>CAVTWC010000008.1:0-524089 GCA_963738105.1 uncultured Alphaproteobacteria bacterium
CACCGGGATCAAGAAACATCTTGCAGCCCGTCACGATGACCGCAAGGATCGCCGCGACGAGCGTGTGCTTGCCAGTTGTTCCCAGAACAGCGAATTCGGAAGGTTCATGTACGACAGCATCCGATGGGCAGTTACCGGCACAAATACGACATAGAAAATAACCCAACCCAGAATAAACGCCCGCTCGCGAAGCCAAACCAGAGTGAGCCCGGTTACCAGGTATTGTGTCGCAACCTGCAAATAGAGCAGCTTTGTATTGAGGCGGAGAAAGTCGGACCTCACCATCAACGCTGTTTGTCCCGCGCCCAGCATCACCGTGATAGCCGGAATGAACATCGACAGCGCCAAGCAGGGCCATTGATCGCATGTCTCGCGGTCCCACCCACACCGTCAATATCTGTTCCGAGAACAAGGCGACGACGACAAGGATGGGAACGACAGGGCCGTCGGCGGACAAGGTGTTTGTGCCGAGTATTTGCAGGCGGCGTGTGTCCGAACTCTCTTCGATATGGGTTGAAAGGGGGAGGATTGCGGAGTGGAGCGGGGCCATCGTCGCCTTCAGGAACCGCGGCAGCCGCGTAATCAGGTCGTACATACCGACCTCCGCGGGGCCATAGAGCGTGCCGATCGCCAGAGGAGCGAAAACCTGCTGGAAAAAGCCCGCGATCCGGTTGTGGAACATCAGCCAACAGCGGTGCACGACATCCCGACGGCTGGAAGCGGTCCATCGGCGGAACCGCAGAGGCGTGGCGTGCGCGGCGCAATAGAGCACGACCGCCAACACCATGTATTTAGCAAACGTCATCGCGAGATACGGATAGGCGATCGTCTCGAATGGCGCTCCCTGCCAGATCAGCGCGTAGACGGCCACGACATATAAGGCGTTGCCGCCAACCTCGGTCAGCCGCAACCAGCCATATTGCTCGAAGCCCTTGAGGGCGCCTTCCGCGACCAGACCGAGGAAGGTGATCGGGAGCAAGGGAGCCGTGACCTTCAGGATGGCAATGAACGCATCAGCCTGATCGGGCGCCACCTTGAAAATCGCCGCAAGGGGTGCTGCCGCAACCCAGAGCAGGATCGAGGAAGCCACACCTATGGCGGCCGCGATCATCGTCAGCAGCGATATTTTTCGTTCGCCACGGTCCAGTCGCCGACGCGGCCCCGCGCGACAAATTGAGTGGTCGGATTGGAGACACCGAGGTCGATCAACGCGAAAAATCCGGTCGGCAGGAACGAGCGCGTGAGCACAATCAGGCCAAGCACCGCTACCCCATACGACCTTGCGATGACGCCGACCGCAAACAGGCCGAGCACGCCCGCCACGGCATAGGCGACCGCCGAGATAGCCGTGTTCTGCAAGAAACCGCGAAGCACGATCAGTTCGCCTCCATCAGTTGCAGGCTTGCTCCGCTCACCGCGCGCGATATCCGGCGTGATCCGCCCGTAGCCCGGTGAGCCACAAAATTCCGGCCGTCCCCTGCCGCGGCGCTGACGCGTCGTAACACCGAATTCACCAGGTCCGGCGCGAACGCCTTGCCAAGCCGACGCCGTTCGTTTTCCGGGGAACCGTAGCTGCGGCGCAAAGCCGCGCTTGCCTTGTAGCCGAGGGTGCGCCTAGCCGTCTCCGCCACAGACCGCGAGCGGACGGCCGCGGAAGCGCAACCGCATTCGATTTCCCGCCTCTTGCGGCACTGATGGTCTGGAGAATCGCATCGATGACGCGAAGCGAGCTGGCGCCATCGACCGCGGTGAAGAGATCGCCCATGATCTGCCGGCGAAACTCCTCGGTCGTCTGATCCGGCGGCGATAATTTTCCGTCAAGCCCCTGCCGCACCAGCTCCATCAGATCGGCTTCGGAAGCAGCGCTGCGGCTTACGCCGGTCGCGGCCTGCAGGCGCAATGCGGACGTATTGAACCATTCCATGCTCAAGGGCTCGACCTTGAGCATGGCCGCTTCAATGGCCGTCGAGCAGTTCTGATAAATCAGCAAACGCGCATCCGCGATCCATTCAAGCGACGTGCCGTCCTGCCGCACATGCGCATTCGGCAGTTCGGCCAGCGCATCATAGGCATGGATGTTCTCGAATGGGTGCGGACGCAACACAAACGTGACATCGGTAAAATGCCTTGCAAGCCTGATCGATATGTCGAGCACCGAACGATAGGCCTGCCCGGCATCAGTGATAAACTGGCGAGCAAACTCCCGCGAAAAGCCCGCCTGCACCATCGGCTCCTGCTCGTCGGCAGAACTGCTCAAAAAGCGCGGATTGACGGTGGGAAAATTGGTGTTGATCAGCACGTAACCGGAAGTGACGGACGGTTTCGGAAGTGCCGCGCGCCAGGGCGCTGCGCAGAAATCGTAGCGGGGACAACCCGTGGCGTGGAGAAGGTTTTCCGGCACCGTGCCGTGCCGCAGGAAGGCCGCATGTTGCGCCTGGCCCCAGACGCAATAGAGATCGACGAGATCGGTGCAGCCGACACTTTTGACCATTTCAGCAAACTGATCGGCATTCTTGCCGCCGATACCCTCGGTGTCGAGCACACCGACCAGGATTCCGGCCCGCTTGTACGACTTGATGAGATCGGCGTTGTTGGGCCGGGTGTAGTTCACCAGCACCAGATCCGGACGTAGCGCGGGTACGTCAAATCCCTGCTCATACATCGGAACAAGGGTGACCTCCGCCCCTCTGGCGGCGAGTTGCCGAGCGAGCAACACCAACCCCTCAAGATCGCGAAGGGGGTTGTCGACAATCAGGCAGACATGCGGCTTGTCAGGCACGAGCGCCCCGCGGCAAGCTCTGTGCCGACGGCATGATCATCATCGGCCGATGTCAGCAATTCCCAGCTCATCGGCGTGCCCCGGCGCACCGCACGGCCGACCCGCCTGCCGATCAGGGTCTCGAAATATTTGGGCGGCAAACCGAGACCTGGACGAATGATTCTCAAATTGCTTTCCGTGAGCGCGTCGCCCGCAGCCATATCCTCCGCGACATACAACGAGCGACGGAATATCTGCGATTTCTGCTCTTTCTCGGTCAATCCGTAGTGAACCTCTCCGAGCGCGGTCCAGGCCCGCTCGGTCTCGACAACCAGCGATGCCATCTCGGATGGCTCCATCGAGAACGTCGAATTCAACCCCGCCATCGGCGCGCGACAGGGTAAAATGCTTCTCGATAACGCTTGCGCCGAGCGCGATGCTGGCAATGCCTGCCCCGATGCCCGAACGTGTGGTCCGACAATCCGACCTCGCAACCAAACAGCGCCGCGCATGTGCGGGATCGTCAAAAGATTGGTGTCCACCGGCGCCGCCGGATAGGTGCTGGTGCATTTGAGCAGCACCAGATCCCTGCAGCCGGCCTCTCTTGCCGCGCGAACGGCTTCGTCGATATCGGCAACCGTCGCCATGCCCGTCGAGATGATCATCGGCTTGCCGGTGGCTGCGACTTGCCGAATGAGCGGCAGGTCGGTGTTCTCGAACGAGGCGATCTTGTAACAGGGCACGCCGAGCTGCTCCAGAAAATCGACCGCCGTCGCGTCGAACGGCGTGGAAAACGGGATCATCCCGAGTGATCGCGGCGCGCTCGAAGATCGGGCCGTGCCATTCCCACGGCGTGTAGGCCTCCTGATAAAGCTTGTAGAGCGATTTGCCGCTCCAGAGGCTGTCGGGATCGCCGATGAAGAAACTCATCCCTGTTGAGATTGAGCGTCATGGTATCGGCGGTGTAGGTCTGCAATTTCAACGCATGCGCGCCGGACTTCGCGGCGGCATCGACGATCGCCAGCGCGCGGTCGAGCGACTGGTTGTGATTGCCCGACATCTCGGCGATGATAAATGGCCGGTGCGACCGACCGATCGAACGGCCCGCGATGGTTATTGTCTCACTCATCGGCAGCTCCAGCTTTTTCAACATGAATTAGATATCGATGGCCACGCAGATCGAAAAAAGCAGGGAAGCGTTGCGGATCGGCCACGCGCAACAAGTCGAATTGCTCCGCGATCGATCGGTCGGGATCCAGGCGAGAGTTTTCAGGCTTGCGCCGCGGGTAATAACTCGGCGCACGGCCCTCCTGAGGCACCGGCGTTGCATGCCCAAATAGCTCAAGCGCATGGTCCATCAGTTCAAGTTCTATCGCGAAAAGGCGGTTGTTGATTTCTTCGTGCAATTCATGACCTTCAAGCACGAGATGCCGCTGTGCCCAAATGGGACCGGTATCCACCCCGTCCTGCGCCTCGATCAGCGACACCACAATGTCCTGCCTTCCCTCGAGGATTTGCCAGATGTGCGGCGACCATCCCCGTCCCTCCGGAAGATCGCTCGCGTGAATGACAAGGTTCGCTGCATATTTCTGGCGGTCCTGGCTGGAGATGATTTCATGACAGGAAATGAGAAAGAGAATATCCCCTCCGGTCAGTTCGGCCTTCCGTTGCACCAGTTCGACCGCGTGACGCGCCCCGGCACTTTTTACCCAACTCCGCAGGTGGGGATAGACCGGGTGTGACGTGTCTGAACAAAGAACCGATATCTTCATCACTACCGTCACTGAAGCTTCCGGAAAAACCACGAATTAGCGCAACTGCGACACAGCCATTAGCATAGAAATTGCGAGCGAAACCATCAAATTAAGGGCCTCTAAATCAAAGGGCCTAGCCGGGCTCACGGGTCAAAGGCGAGGCGTTTCGCCGCCCGCAGCCAATTTGCCGGTGCTCGCTCCGATGGCAGCTTCGCTCACCGCGACAGGTGCACCCGCTAGCCCCGCGCCACCTTCATCGCCGCGAGCACGCGATGGGAACCTTGACCGTCGACCAATTTCTGCGCGATCTCGCCCATCTGCCTGGTCCGGGCAGGATCGTTCAGGAGCGACTGGATGGCCCCTATTGTCTCTTCCTGGGTGACGGATGCGGCCGAGCCCAAATACACCAGTGCGCCAATCCTGGCGAGCCCGGTCAACGCGCCGATCTGATTGTCGGCAATGTCAACTGCAATCGTGGGCAGCCCGAGGCAGCAGCGCTCCCAACTCATTCCGCCGCCTGCGCCGAGCGCGAGATCCGCGCCTCTGAGCAACTCAGCCATGTTGCGCACGTCGCGATGCAGTTGCGCATGGGGCAGTTCCAGACACAGTTCGGAAATCAACTCGGCGTGTGGATTGCTGGCGCCGACGACGACATCTACAGCGAGCGACTCGCGGCCCAACCCCTTGATCGCGGCCAAAGCCCTGGCGGTTTCATTAGAGGGATCTGACCCTCCGTAACATACAGTTATGCGGCGCACCTCCCCGCTGCGTCCGGTCAGGGACTTGCGTTGCTCGGCAAATTCGCGACGCAGCAAGGCGTAGCGCGGGCCGAGCAGTTGCTGGGACGCCGCCGGCAAATGACGCTGATAGCGTGTTTCCGGATCTTGAACGAAATTCTGATCGAGAAGAATATCGCAATCATGCGGCCGATCGGCGAGGTCATCAATCGCGAGAATGCGTGGGACCTGCTGGCGCTGCAGACGTTCCCACCTGAGCGTCCAGCGCGTAGTGATCGACGATCAGCCAATCCGGCGTCCCGATCTGACCGATTGCTTCCAAGGTCTGGCTCGGCGTCCTGCTGCCACGTTGTCGGCAGCCAGCGCGTAAGCGCAGCGCCCGGCGCATCGCCATTATCATGCGGCGGATCGGGCAGCAACCGAACCGCATGCCCGTCGGCTTCGATCATGCCTGTCAACGCCGCAGCATGGCTGCGAAGCAGAAAAAATGCTTCCGTACCTTCTTCCGCCAGGGCGTTTGCAAGGCTCATGCATCGCATAAGATGACCCATACCCATCTCGACGGAAGCGTCCACACGGATTACAACCCGCTTTATGAGGCTCATCAAATCAATCCAGGGATTGCCGAAGTTGGCAGGTTTATCGGCCAGCCCAAGGGCTGAAGCAAGGTGCTGTTCGGCTAAAGCATGACCATACTGGACGACAATACTGATCCTGATCACGACGCTTGCCGAATACCAGACGCGGTTCTGGATTCCGGTGGCGCAGCGGCTGCGCAACGCCGGTCGCGACGTGCACTTGCTGGCGTTCGACGACCGCAGCGCGGAGATGGCGACGGCGCAAAACATTCCCGTCACCAACATGTTCCGGACCGGGCTTGCCGGCGGCGTCTCCGGTCGAGGACGAGCGCGCCTTCCATGCGCGCGTGGCGAGCTACGGTCTCGACGGCACGAACTTCCTGTTCAGCCATGAGCGCGTGACCTTTGGAATTCACGACACCGCGGCGCTGCGCCGTCGCTTCATGATCTACACCAATGCGATGGAAACCGTGCTCGACCAATTGGCCGCGCGCGGACAGCGCGCGGTCGTGGTCCAGGAACTCGGTGGTTTTCTGTCGGTCATCGCCTGCTTTTATGCGGCGAAGAAACGCGGCATCCGCAACTGGTTTATCGAGCCTTCGTTCTTTCGCGGCCGGCTTTATTATACGCCGGACAGCTTTGCCGCCCCGGATACGATGGCAATGCCGGCCGATCCGGTTTCCGCCGAGGTGCGCGGCTATCTCGACGACACCCTGCGCCAGCGCGCGATCGTCATTCCGCAAAAAGATCGCCATCAATATTCCGCGGCATTCAAGAAAGTCGCCAACGCCCGCAACGCCCGGCGCCTCGCCGAAAAGCTCTGGGATCAGTTCGCGCTCGGCAAGCATCAGGAATTTGGCCACAATCTCCGGCATGCGCGGGTGCATGCCGCGATGGCGGTCGGCGCCACCAGGCTGAAAAAACTATATCGCCCGATGCCGGAAACCCCGTTCGTCTATTACCCCCTGCACGTTCCGGCCGACATGGCGCTGACCTTGCGCTCGCCGGAATATCTCGATCAGGTCGCGACCATCGATTTCCTGCTGCGCACGATCCCCGATACCCACCAACTGGTCGTGAAGGAGCACCCGGCCCAGATCGGCGCGATTCCCGCGAGCCGGCTGTTTGCGCTCGCGCAACGCTTCGACAATTTCGTGCTGTTGCCGCCGCAGACCAATAATTACGGCGTGCTTGGCCGGGCCGACGCCATCGTCTCGGTCAACAGCAAATCGGGCGCCGAAGCCGTGCTGCTCGGCAAGCCCGTGGTGGTGATGGGCGACGCGTTCTATCGATCCTGCCCGCTGGTATTCGCCGTGGATCGACTGAGCGATGTCCCGCAGCGCCTGCGCGAGGCACTGCGCTCGCAGAGTTTCGATCCGGCCAAGGCCGCGCCCTATTTCGAGACCGCGTGGCGCAAATCATTTCCCGGCGAACTCTATATCGAGAATCCGCAACAGCTCGACACCTTCGCGACATCGCTGCTGTCGGCCGTCGCGGGGCCCACCGTCGCCGTGTGAGAGAATTTTGGCATGCCGCTGGTTTCGATCATCACCCCCTCATGGAATGTCGAGCGCCTGATCGGCGAAACGATCGAGTCGGTGCAGGCCCAGACGCTCGGCGACTGGGAACTTTTGATCGCCGACGATTGCTCGACCGACAACACCGCCGCCGTGATCGAAAGCTACGCGGCCAAGGACCCGCGGGTAAAACTGATCCGCCAACCCCGCAATGGCGGCCCGGCGCTGGCGCGTCAGGCCGCGATCGAGCAGGCCCAGGGGCGTTTCCTGGCGTTTCTCGACAGCGACGACCTCTGGCTGCCGGCCAAGCTCGAACGGCAGGTCGCGTTCGCGCGCGAGCATCGCGCAGCACTCAGCTACACCGCGTTTCGCCGGATCAATGAAAACGGCTCGGTCACCGGCCGGCTGATCGCGGTGCCGGCTTCGCTCAGCTATGATCAGTTGCTCAAGAACACCTCGATCGCGACGCTGACCGCGCTGGTCGACCGCGATATCTCCGGCCCCATCGCCATGAAGAACGAGGGGTATGACGATTTTTGCCTCTGGCTCAGCATCCTCAAGCCCGGACACGTCGCCTGGGGGCTGAACGAGGATCTGGCGCGGTATCGCGTCCGCGGCGTTTCGGTCTCGAGCCGCCCGATGCGCTCGGCCGGCTGGGTCTGGCACATCTACCGTAATGTCGAACGGCTCTCGCTGCTCAAATCGGCCTGGTGCTTCGCGCATTGGGGGGCGCGCGCCTGGTTGAAACGGCGGGAATTCTGAGGCTGCGCGATCGTCGTGAATGCAGTCGCATTTGAAACAAACCGGCCGCATCTGCACTGCCTTGGCATGATAACGGTTATATGATACCTCGAACTACCCGCGTTCCGATTAGGTGTTGGCGATCCCGGCTATAGCCGATACCACTCGCGGCCACTTCCCGCCGAACCGAAATCCGATTGATCGACTTTAAGAGTTTGGAAGCAGCGATGTCACTCGAACAAAACTACAAGGACAGCCGGATTCTGGTCACGGGCGGCGCGGGCTTCATTGGCTCCCATCTGTGCGAGCGGTTGCTGGCCGAAGGGGCCGAGGTGATCTCCGTCGACAATTATTTCACCGGCAGCCGGCGCAACATCGCGCATCTGTTGTCCAATCCCCTGTTCGAGGCGATGCGCCACGACGTGACGTTTCCGCTCTATGTCGAGGTCGATGCGATCTTCAACCTGGCCTGCCCGGCCTCTCCGATCCACTACCAGCGCGATCCCGTGCAAACCACCAAGACCAGCGTTCACGGCGCGATCAACATGCTCGGCCTCGCCAAGCGGCTGGGCGCCCGCATTTTCCAGGCCTCGACCAGCGAGGTCTATGGCGACCCGCTGGTGCATCCGCAGCCGGAAGAATATTGGGGCAATGTCAATCCGATCGGAATCCGCTCCTGCTACGACGAAGGCAAGCGCTGCGCCGAAACCCTGTTCTTCGATTACTGGCGCCAGCACCAGCTGCCGATCAAGGTGGCGCGCATCTTCAACACCTACGGCCCGCGGATGCAGCCCGGCGACGGCCGCGTGGTGTCCTCCTTTATCGTTCAGGCGCTGAAGGGCGATCCGATCACCGTGTTCGGCGATGGCGGACAGACCCGCTCGTTCTGCTATGTCGACGACCTCGTCGAGGCGATCACCCGGCTGATGCTGACGGAAGAAGCCTGCACCGGGCCGATCAATCTCGGCAACAATTCGGAGTTCACGATTCTGGAGCTGGCGGAAAAAGTCATCAGCTTCACCGGTTCCAGGTCGAAGCTGATCCACAAGCCGCTGCCGCAAGACGATCCGCGGCAGCGCCAGCCCGATCTTTCCAAGGCCAAAGCCATTCTGAACTGGGAACCGAAGGTCGCGCTTGCCGACGGCCTGAAGGAGACGATCGCCTATTTCAAGCACTCGCTTGAGCTGGCCTGATCGGGCGGATGGTGCTCTTGATCGCTCGCCCGGCCTATCCATGACGACTGCGCTTCAGGGTCTCATCGAAAGTGGCCGTCTGAGAATCCGATCGAATCGCGCGCTGCTGCTCCTGATCATCCTGCACAGCGTCGTTTGCTGCGCATCGCTGGTCCAGGTCGCGGGATATCAGCATTATATCTACTACGATGGTGACCGGCTGTTCTACGCGGATCGTGGTCGCCGCTGCCTTCTCGTCGATTTCATTGCTGCTGGCTTCGGCTCGTTTCAGCTTTGGCTACTTTGTCGCTTTCTATTTTTACACCATGATCCTCGGCTTCCTGTGGATCGATGTGTTCACGAAACACAATTACGATCACCCGACGGCCGGCGTCTCGGCGGCGGTCTCATTCCTGATGTTTGCGGCGCCCGCGTTGTTGATCGGAGCTCCGCTCAAGCGGGTGTTCGAGCTGTCGCCTCAGGCGCTGGAACGCGTCCTGCTGTGCATGCTGGCGCTGTCCGCGGCGACCATCGCGGTCGCCTCCACCTACAATTTCCGGCTAACCTCTCTCGCGCATATCTACGAATTTCGCGATGAGATCGAACTGCCGACCGTGTCCCGCTATTTGGTCAGCATCACGTCCACCGCGCTGCTGCCGTTCGCCTTTGCCAGCTACCTGGCGCTCAATCGCCAATGGTGGGCCGCGGCTACCTTGCTGCTCATGCTGTTTTATTATCCGATCACCCTGAGCAAGTTCGCTTTTTTTGCGCCGGCGTGGATCATCGCGCTTTTCATCATCTCGAAGATCTTTCAGGCCAGAACAACGGTCGTCCTGTCGCTTTTTCTGCCGATGCTGATCGGATTGGTGCTGTACGTGACGATTCGTGCCCCATACGTCGACTATGCCCGCGCCTTTTTCAACCTCGTCAACATCAGAATGGTAGCAACCCCATCAAGCGCGCTGGACCTTTACAATGAATTTTTCTCCTATCATCCCCTCACTCACTTTTGCCAAATATCTTTCCTGACATCGCTGATGCATTGTCCGTACCATCAACAGCTCTCTGGCGTGATGCAGGACGCCTACGGATATGGCAATCTCAACGCTTCGCTGTTCGCGACCGAGGGTGTCGCATCGGTAGGACTAATTTTCGCGCCGCTGACGGCTCTCGCATGTGGATTTGTGATCGCGCTCGGCAATCGCGCTTCCGCCGGCCTGCCCAGCCGTTTCATCATGATCTCCGGCGCGATGCTGCCGCAGCAACTCCTGAACGTGCCACTGACGACGACGTTGCTGACTCACGGTGCCGCCGTTATATTTCTGCTTTGGTACATTATGCCGCGCAGTATTTTCATGCCAGGCAGCATTTTCGGTAGCGAGCATGAGGAGCCGAAATGAGCCCGGCCAGCTCCGATGTGGAAGTCAGATCCGGGATCGGCGACCCGGTTCAGCTCTCGGATCTTCATCCCGTCGCTTGCGCCTCGCTCGCGCGCGTCGGCAACACCCATGACGGCGGATATGTGGTTCCGCTAGAGGCGGTGCAGGCCTCCGGTGCGCTGCTCTCGTTCGGCCTGTCCCATGACTGGACGTTTGAGCGCGATTTCAAATCGCGCAACGCAACCGCCATTGTCCATTGCTACGATCACACGGTCTCGCTGCGAACCGCATTCCAGTATTCGGTCGGCCAGTTGCTGCGTGGCATCGTGCTGCTTCGCGCCAGCGCATTTCGCAAGGCGCTTACCTGGATCGACTATCTCCTGTTTTTCCGCGCCGACAAAATCCACTTCAGGCAACGGGTATGGTACGACCGGCAGAACAACAGCGCCACGATCGACGATGCTTTCGGCCGCCTGCCGGCGCACAGCTCTGTCTTCGTGAAGATGGATATCGAAGGCAGCGAATATCGCGTTCTCGACGACCTGCTGCGGCATTCCCGCGACATCACCGCGATGGCGATCGAATTCCACGACATCGATATCCTGTCGGGCCTGTTCAACTCCCTGATCGAAAAGATCAAGCAGGACTTCTACATCGTCCATATTCACGGCAATAACATGGGCGGAACGACGCCGTTTCACTTCCCGAACGCGCCGGAACTCACATTCCTCAACAAGCGATTCTTCAGTTCGCCTCCCTCGCCGTCCTCGCTGAAGTACCCGGTACCCGGCCTCGACAACCCGAACCACCCGCGGTTGCCGGAATTCGCATTCGAGTTCTGAACGCCGTCATCGCAAGCCGAGCAGCATGTCCTGTAATTGAGCGCCATAGCGCTCTGACGTCATCGCCTGCATCTTCTGCTTTCCCTTTTGTCCCAGCAGGCGTGCCGCCTCGGGGTCGCCAGCGATTTGCAGGATCGCCTGCCTGATCGAAGCAACCGATGTTGGATCGAACAGCACTCCGGCATCGCCCACCTGTTCGGGCATGGCGAGAATGCCGGAAGCCGCCACCGGCGTGCCGACCTGAAAGGCCTCGTAGATCGGAATACTGACGCTTTCGAACAGCGACGGCATCACCAGCGCCGTCGCCAGCCGGTAAATGGCCTGCAGGTCCTCCTGCGCCACATATCCGAGATGAATGACATGACCGCTCAGGCCGAGCTTGCCGACCGCGCCCATCACGGTTTCATATTCGTCGCGCTTTTTGCCGGTCAGGACCAGCTTCAGGTCAGGCATTTCCGTCACGGCCTCGCGAAAGGCCTCGATCAGGCGCAGATGATTCTTGTGGACCCAGAATTGAGCCGGATAGAACAGGAACTTTTCCGGCAACTGCAACCGCGCTCGCGTCGCCTGCAGGTATGCAGCGGTTTCGTCGGCCACCAGCTGCCGCAACGGAGGTGCCGTGATCACAGCGATGCGCGACTGAGGCACGCCAAAAGAACCAACGATGTCGCCCTTCACATGCTCTGACTCGCAGATCACGCGCCCGGCACGGGCCAACAACCCGGCGTGAATCTGATGTCGCCAGACCCGTTGCCACCTCGAGAAATTTTCCGGGTAATAATTTTCCTGCAGATCGTGCAGCGTGTAGGCGAACGGCTTCGAGGTATGCAGCAACGCCGGCGAGTAGATCGGCGCCAGCAGGATATCCTCGCGGGCAAACGGATCGGCCAACCCGATGTGCATTTTGTGGGCGGCCAGCGCCGTCAATTGCTGCGCGCGGGTCTCGGTGAAGCGCGAGATCGGATAACCGAGCGCGATGAAATCCTGGTTCTGCGGATCGCCATACAGCGTGATTTCAAACCCGCTGGTATGCTGCAGGGCCTGCAGCATCGACAGCGTATATTGATACGTGCCGCCATTGTCCGGACCGGCGAGCGCGAGAACGCCGAGCTTGATCGTCAAGTTCGCCACTCCGTCCGAACGCTCAAGCCGGCCGGCGCCCCGCTCATGCCAGGCGCATTTCCTTCAGGATCGCGTTCACATCGGCGCCGATCCGCTGCACATCATTTTTCGTCAGCTCGTAATAAGACGGCAGATTGAGCCCACTCTGCGCCTTGCGGGCCGAGATCGGCAGTTCCGGCTGCCGATACATCGGCATCGAGGACATCGTGCAAAAATACGGGCGGCTGTCGATGCCGCGCTTCTTCAGCGCCTGCATGAACTCATCCCGGCGCGTCTCATCGAATCCATCGACCTCGAGACACACCATCCAGAACGCGCTCTTGGCCCAGTTCTTGACCCGGTTGAGCCTGATACGATCGGTGGTGACGATCGCCGCATTGTACCAGCTCATGATCTCGGTCCGGCGATCGAGGAAATCATCGATGCGCTCGAGCTGCGCGACACCAAGGGCTGCTTGCAGATTGGTGATGCGATAATTGAATCCGCGCTCCTCGTGGAAATACCGCCGCTGCGGGCTCATGGCATGGTCGCGCAGCCGCTTGGCGCGGGCGTGGAATTCGCGGTCGTTGGTGGTCAGCATGCCACCTTCGCCTGTCGTGATGACCTTGTTGCCGTAAAAGCTGAAGACGCCGCATTTGGCGAGCCCGCCCACCCTGCGGCCCTTGTATTCGGCGCCGTGCGCCTCGGCCGCATCCTCGATGATATCGACGCCATGGGCGGCAGCCGATTTCCGTCAAGGCGTCCATATCGGCGGGATGACCGTAGAGATGAACCGGAATGATCGCCCTGGTTTTTGCCGAGATCAGCGATTTGACCGATGCGGGATCGATGCAAAGCGTGTCGGGATCGATATCGGCCAGCACCGGCGTCGCCCCGGTATAGGCAACCGCATTGGCGGTCGCGACGAATGTCAGATCGGGAATGATCACCTCATCGCCCGGTTGCAGCCCCAGTGCGGCGAGCGCCAGATGAAGGCCGGTCGTGCCGTTGCTGACCGCGAGCGCGTATTCGGTCCCGCAATAACGCGCAAAGTTCGCTTCGAACTCGTCGATATATTTCCCGATCGATGAAACCCATCCGGAATCGAGCGCCTCGAGCACGAGTTCCTTTTCTCGCGCGCCGATGAAGGGCTTCGAAATCGGGATGAAGTTGTCTGACATTACGGGCCTGTTATATCTGGGCAACGAGCGCCTCGAAGCGCTTCCATTGAACTTGCTTCGAGTAGCGTGTCGATACCATTTCATGGCCCGCACGCGCGAGGCCTAATCTTCGCTCAGGGCCCTGCAGCAGGGTCTTGACCTGGCTGACGGCCTGTTCCGGCGATCCATAGGTCGCCATGGTTTGGCCATCCTGCATGCCATCAGGATAGTTGCCTTCGTCCGACAGCAACAGCGCGCCGCCGCCCAGCGCCTCGAAGCAGCGCATGTTGCCCCGATCCGAACCCGCCATATCGATCGAGCCGTTCAGCACGATTTTGGCGGCCGAAAGCAGTTCATAATAGTCCCGCCCAAATCTGGGCTCCTGGGTGACGGCCCTGATCGCGGAAGGCCGGCGGTGCTTCGCCAGCGGCAGGAAGCGTCCGAGCGGTGACTCCGCCAGCCGGCACAGCCGGGACCGGTCGAGATGATAGACGACGTTGTACTCGCCGGCCAATTGCGCCACCGCTTCCAGGATCGCTGCCCGCCGCCGGTGATGGCGCGAATAACCGCCGACGAACAACACGTCGACCGGGCCGGTCCTGGCGTGCCGCGAACGGCTCGAGCGCGGGGTCATAGGCCGGAAAGAAATACGCGGTGCGGCATCCCTGCTGCTCGATCGCCGCAAGGATCGATGGAAAATTGCAGACGACGAGATCGTAGGCGGCGAACTTGACGTTCTGAAGCGGTGCGGCATGCCAGGCGATGACTTTCTTGACGCAGCCCGGAAGGCTCTTGATGAAGTCTGCATCCCAGCCCGTCGCATCGAGATTGTAAAATACGTCGGCACGATGCGCTTCGATCTGCGCTTTCAGGATATCGCTCAGCGATGCGTTTGACGGCAGCCCCTGTTCGCGCGCCCAGAGCTTCTGAACGTCGGCGTCATCGCCGTTGGTGAAAAATGCCCATTCGGCCCGCTGATCGACCGGCAGCAGCAGATGCGCCGCCAACTCCCTGAAATTCAGGAACGCGTCGATCTGGCCGGCAAACGTGGAACGGCCCTTGGCCAGTTCGCGAATCCTCGGACGCAGCGAGGGGTAATATCTGGCGTTCTGGAACAGCCTCACAGGCCCGGTATCCTGACAATGATCGGCAAGTGGCGGGGACTGAACCGGCGAATTCCACCGCGGTCAAGCCGGCTGGCCCGAACCGGGCTTGCCGGCATGCCGTGTGATTTCATCATTTCGGCAGGCTCGCATCCAGGCGTGCGCGCAGGCGTGCGTTGGCCAGCGGGCTCGCGACCGCGAGCACGACCACCAGCCAGAGCGCGCATTCGACCACAAAGGCCGTCAGCCCCGTGCCCGGCACCAGCGACCGGATCGCAATTCCGAGGGCCCAGCCCGCCGATGTCACGAGCACCATCAGCGCCGCCAGGAACACGACATGCCGCAACGGCCGCCGCAGCGTCTGTCCGATGATGATCAATCCGAGCAGCCCGAACTGAATCAGGAGATCACTGGCCACCACCGCGGCAGCCGCTCCGAGCGGACCCATCGGCGGGATCAGGATCACCGACAGCAACAGGAACACCGCAAGCTGAAGCCCCTTGGTTCGCACCAGAAGGTCTCCCCGATTGCTGTAATTGGCGTAGTTCAGCGCCAGGATCGCCGGCGCGACCGCGCTGGCTCCAATCAACAGGGTGATCGTCAGCAGCGGATTATAGGGCACGCTGCCGTGGGTCCACAGCGCGAAGAAATCCGGCCAGAACGGCAACAGGCCGGAGACCACGAGGCTCGCAAGCAGGGTGACAAAGACCGACCCGCGCGCATAGAGATTGCGCAAGGGTTCTTTCAGGCCAACCGCGTAGTCGTGGCCAAGCTCGGCCGCCAGCGGAAGCGTCACCTGAACGCAGAGCATGCGCACCAATCCCGCAGCCACCCGCGTCAGTCCCCATTGCGCCACCGCCACGCGATCGAAAACAAGCGCGCTGACCAGCAATACCGGCAGATTGAGTAACGCCAGTTCGGTCGCACCGGCCACGGCAAACGGCGCCGCCGCGCCAAACTGGCCGGCGATCCAGCGCCATGAATGCGCACGCGATGCCCTGCGCAAGGCCGGCATCAGGCCTGGAGCATCGAGCGCCAGCAAATACACCATCAGCAGCACCTGCACCGCGGCGTAGACAATGGTAACAACCAACAGGCTTCCGGTGGCGATGATCGCGGCCAGTTGGCCGAGCTGTGCCAGCAGCATGCCCCAGCTCTGCAGCCGCACCGCACGGCCATAGAGTCCACGCGCACGATAGAGCCCGGAGACGAGATTGCCCGGCAGGCTCAGCAACGCTCCCGTCGTCATCGCGGCAAACGCGGCATCAAAATGTGGAATGGCCTGAAATCCCAACACCGCGGACGGCGAAAGCAACAGCGTACCGATCAACAGCAGTACGACGAGCAGAACGGCGAGGCCAAAATAGATCCGCAGCATCGCGGCATAGAAACTGACGGTGCGGCCATCGCAATCGACACTGGATTTGAAGCCGAGGAATCGGTTGATCGCGCGGAATTGCAGGCCGGCGTCGGCGATCAGAATGAGATTACCGGCGGCATAAAGCGCAAGCCAGGCGGCCAGCACGTCGCTTGTCCAGTAATGCAAAAACACCGGAACCAGCGCGACCTGCTGGGTGACGCCCAAAACCATCTGGAGCAGATTTGCCGACCAGCCCGAAAACAGCCTTCGCCCGCGGCCTGGCCCCAAAGCGCTCGGCGAGGCCCCTTCGGTGTCGCGCGCAGGCTCCTCGTTCAACGCTGAAATCCCCTCCGGCATCCGCAGCGGGCTATCAGCCCAGTGGGGGGATGTCGATAGTTCGCCCGATCCGCCATCGGCTCCGGTTCCTAGTTCCCCAGCCAGAACTCGAATTTCCCGTCGCAGATCAAAGACTTCTAACCCGCAGCCTTTTCGAGAAGCCGCGGTGGTCCACAACAATGGTCCACAACGAGGCTCGAATGGCGTCCGGTCGGTACCTGCGGCGGCGGGGTCATACATGGTTTTTTCGCTTCCGATGGCCTGCGGCGCTTGCCGCCTGCCATATCTCGGGCGAGCTTATTGTGAGCCTAAAAACGCGTGACTACCGGTGCGCCCTGCACCGGGCCCGCATCCTCAGGCTGGGCCTGGAGAGCCTTATGAGCCGGTTTACCCCGTCCAAGACCAAAAGCGAGGCGGAAGGACTGGTGCGGCAATGGATCGACGCCTGCCTGTGGCGTCGGGAAACCCACCTCGCGGAAACCGACGGGTTTGCGTTCCTGGAGCCGGACGAGATCAAAGGGATGGATCGGCAGGACGCCGTCGAGCTCGAAGGGCTGATGCGCGTTACCGAGCGCATGTTTGCCGGCGAGCAAAAGGCAAAAATCGCACGCGCGCTCGGCCCCGACGGCCCCGGCTTCGATGCCTTTGACGGGATCGTCAACGCCGTCGGCCGCGCCATAAACGTACCTGTCGATCGTGAAACCGCTGACGGGCGTTTCTATGCTCGAATGATATTGCGTGGCCACGCAACGCTGCTCGACGAAATGCGGGAGACCATCGCCGCGATTCCAAAGCAAGTGCAAGCGTCGGTGGAAAGACCGATCCTGCCGAATTTTCCCTTCTTCGCTCATTGGGACGAATTCGTCGCCACCAAAAAGAGCGACCGCAAATGGAAGCGCGATACAGCGGACGGCGCGGAAGCCTCGCCTCGACTTTTCAAAGCGCTCATCGGCGAACTGCCATTGGCCATGATCGACGGCAGCGTCGTCGGCCGCTTCCGCCGCGAGTACCTAAAGCTCCCCTTCGACCACTTCCACGGCAAGAAGTGGAACAAGTTGACGACCAAACAAGTGCTTGCGGCAGTACAAAAACTCGACGATGCAGCCAAAGCGAAACTTCGCCTGACCAGCACGACGACTGCTAACAAGCATGTGATCAATCTTATCGAATATTGGAATCACCTGGCGCTGCACGCAAAAATCCCGCGCGGCCTCGACAATCCGTTCCGCGGCCACTTCACGGCCAAACCGCGCGGGCGCGCCGCGCGTGACGAGCACCCGATGTGGCCGACGGATCTCGACCAGGCGTTTTTCACTTCGCCTGTCTACGCCGGTTGCAAATCGATTTTCCGACGCGGCCTAAGCCGCCGTGGGATAGCTGGCACGCCAGCGCCGCCGTGGTCAGCTAGGACCTGGCTGGCCACGAGACTCCGTCTTAGCGCGGTAGTGAGCGGCGGTCATCGGCGATTTGCTGGCGCGGTGTCGTGCCCTGGGGTCGATCACACGGAACGCTGCCTGCTCCCGGGCTCCCGAATTGAGCCAGGCATAAACGTCGGCATTGCCCCAGAAGCGCCTGATCGAGAGCGTCGGTGATGGAGTCCGGTTATTGAGGTCAGCTCGACCCTTGTCGGCGAAATAGTTTTTGGGGCGCTGTATGGCTTCGTCGGCGTATGTGTCGCCCTACCCTTGGCTTTCGCGGTCAATGTCACGCGGGATTGGATCTAGCCGCCGGCAGCGGGTCCCCCAATCGCCTTCGATTTTATATGGCTGAAAGGCTCTCAGTTCCAGAATTAACCCGCGGCACGTCCATCAAGCTTAACGCACGAGTGTTGTTGCGCTGCCACCCCCTGATGCGCTCTGGTCCCGCCACCGGAATTGTCCGGGCCCAACCGCGGCTGAGCTGTCGGTCGAGCACATTCCGGCCGGCGGCGTAGTTCTATAGACGATCAGGCAAAGATGGCGTGGCTTTTGGGGGGTGTAATTGTCATCGTTTCGGCGAGCGGATTTCTGTACTTCTACCGGCGTCGTCTTGATGTTCTGACTGGCCCTGGATCAGCCGCACCAAATGAGAAAGCCGCGCATTAAACCACATGAAAAACCCCGCCCGGCTTGCAATGGTACCGGGCATGTGGAGGCGGTTAAACCACCAAAGCCCACCGTGCGAATTTACCCTCCGCAATGCAGGGTATGCCTTGGCAAGGGACGGGTCGCCGACTGAGAAGGCTTTCGCTATTTGGGGCTTCGCGGGTTGGGCGGCCGCGGTCGGCGGGTTAAGTCTGGCTTTGGGGTCAGCGTGTGGCGATCACGCGCAGCGGTCAGGTCGTTCTGAAGTTTCAAGCGTTCGTCTGGTGTCATCGCGGGTGCGCGCGACGGCGGCACGTCAAAAGCGTCGCCTGAGCCCGGGCGTCCATAAGCGGTGAGCTTGCAGTCGCGCGGTCGCCAAGTGAGAGACTTAACAGCACGACGGCGGCAAACGCCGCTATCTGCTGTCCATGGACGGATTTACCGGCTGCAGTTTCATTGCGTTCTTTGGAGCTTAAATGGCAGCGATGATGACTTCGGTGTCTTCACACGCGGCACAATAATAGGTCCGCAGATCAAAGCCCGGTTCGTCCGTTTCGACCTTAGTTAATATCAACGGCCTGCCGCACCTGGAGCAGGGCGGCCGAAGATTTTCGACGAACTTAAAATCGAGCGGGTCCATGGTACGGTTAGGCAACGCCTTTACCTTCGGAATAGCGAGTCAATTCACCTATTCACCCAGAGGGGAGCCGCGACGATTTGGCAGATTGTGAACCGGTTCGCATTTGCCTTGCATCGGGCCCGCGAACTTTTCTTGCTGTGGATTTTAGGGCTCGTCCGCGGAGGCCCGGTGGCTTCCGGACTGAGGTCGATAAGGACGGCTGGCGGGATCGGTCAATAAAGGGAATGTGCGAATCGCAAATCATATAGTCGTTTCACTCAATCCGATCGGATGCTGTCATGACTGAATGTGAGGAGCTATTTCCGAAGTGGTTCACTGCCCGTGTCATTCTCACTGAATACGTAAACGGCATCAGAGGATGGAAGGTGACGCGCGGGCATCGCAAGGCGATGCAGATTTCTCTAGATTCATCGATCGATATCGCGATTCCGGAGGAGGAACGTCCGCTGGTGTATCGCCTAATCGCGGGCGCTGTTTCAGGTTGTTTGCCCGACCTTTCCGGCTTTCTGGGCAGTCCGAATGATTCCGTGACCGAGCAGAATATGCTTTGGCACCTAAACGACCATATGGCCGCACTCGTCCAGCGCGGCGAACCTGATTTAAAGTCGAGAATTGCAGAAGCTCTGGGCATTTGGGGAATGCGCTTTAGCGTGCTCGAGCCACTCGTGACCCCGCGAACTAGTACCGCGCCCCAAAGAGCAGCGAGGCCTTCCGAGGGCCTAATGCAACGCCGATCGGCTTCTCGGAGCGATTTATTTGGAAAGGGATTTAGCATTCAGCATGACCGGCAGAATCAGCCCCGGCGGTTAGGCAATCTTGGAATCGGCCTCAGCATCCCGCGAGATGGGGCCGTTTTCTTTTGGGAGTGCGCGGAAGAGTTCTATTGGGAGTACGCGGAAGAGGCGGCCTTTTTTCGGCCCCGTGGTGGATCCGGATCACGAAGCGGGTCTCGGACCATAGCTCAACGTCATGGCCGTCAGCTAGCTGCGTTGCCCAAACAATAGCGTGCGCATCGTTGGCGCACACAAATGTTCTATAGCTAGAGAAGCGCAAGTCTTTCCCGATGACGTAAGCGCGGTACACGCTCACTTGGGCGGCTCCAATCCCGGAGAGGTTAGGCATCCGTTGAGGTGTGAGGCTGTCTGTTCTTCAAACGGAGTTTTTGCCGCGGCGACGCTCCATGACCGCCCTCACCTGTTCTCCTCCGGAACGCATGATCACGTCAAATTGGTCGCCCGGCTATGTGGCATCGTGGCGCTCGCTCTCTCAGAATACTTTAAACCTCGCAGGCCCGCCAGAAGGCGGGTTCTCTTTTGAGGGCATTGCCTTCATAGTGCCCCATGGCAAAAACAAAAGTGACCTTCAGACCGATTTGTAACTCTGATGACGACTGGACTGTCGTCGCTGAGTACCCAGGCGCCGAACCAAGAGAAATCGCTGGTTTCAAGAGCAAGGCCGATGTTGACGAATGGATGAATGGCGACCGCAAGGTCGCGTGGCTGCGCTCTCAGGGCTACGCTAAGTGACCCGATAGCTCGCCTTCTAGATGGCGTAAAAGTGCGATCGGGAAGGCCGTCGCCTTGATTCTAGTGGTGACCGCCGTGTCCACCACCCCCATGGCCACCACCGCCGTGGCCACCTAGGGGTTAATCGCGTCGGTTGCGGGCCGACCAACTGGCCGCGACGGATCCGACGCACCGATGGAAGAACGCCATGACCGACACTGCAGAGGCGCCGATCACGCACCCCGAGGAGATGCGAGCGGGTTTCGACCTGCGGATCGGCAATAATATCAACCTGAAGGGCAGCGGTCGCCTCACTCCGGCGGGCATTGTGGCGGCCGGTCTCATGACGGTGGGAGTGCTTTTAGCGGCGACCGCGCTTGTGCGCGCGGCGCGACGTTGAGGGCCTCCCCCGCTGGCATGCCCTTTGCGATGATGTCAGGAACGCACACCTCGGCCGCGCAGTCGTGCCAAATCCGATCAGCGAGAGCACCGTAATGAAACACAAGCGCCATTTTGAGATCGACCCAGCCGCAATGCGGGAAGCGGCGACTATCGGGGCTATGATCGCCGACATGCTGCGCATAGTCGAAATTTTAGACAGCAGCGTCAGTGCCGAGAGGAGCGCACGCGGTTCCGCGACCGAACCGACGGCCGCTATCCGATCCTGGCCAGGCAGTTCGCGGAGAGGCGAGACAATCTAAAAGTGACGATCGCCACACTCGAAGCGCGGCTGTCGTCGGATACCGTGAACGTGCCGGTCAAAATCGCTAGCCCGGCCTAGCGCGCGACCACCATCGCCAAAAGCGTCCGGAGGCCGGTCTCACGAGACCCGCAGGTTTTCTGCGCTCTCCTTGCCCCGGTTCGCGACGATGTCGAACGACACCTTAGCACCTTCGCGCAAGTCGCTTAGGCCGGCCTTCTCAACAGCCGAGATGTGGACGAATACGTCTTTCCCGCTGCTGCCGTCGGGCTGAATGAAGCCGTAGCCCTTGGTCACATTAAACCACTTCACCGTTCCAGTTGCCATGTTCTGCCCTGCCCTTAAAAACTGAGTAGCACCGTAACTTAGTTTGAAGCCCTCTTGCCTTGCAAGGAAAACTAGCTGTAGTTGTGCCTATGAAAAAAGTGAAAAAACGGAATCCGCGCGCTGCCACGGCGATCGACGCCTTCATCGCCACCCAAATCCGCGCTCACCGGGTTACGTTAGGCTGGAGCCAGGTGGCCTTGGGCGAGAAATTGGGCGTTTCGTTTCAACAAATTCAGAAATACGAGAGCGGCACGAACCGCGTGAGTGCGTCTCGCTTGTTCGATATCTGCAAAACCTTAAAGGTGCCGCTGGCGAGCATGTTCGAGCGCGATCCGACGGCATCGTCATAGCATTCACACCCCGACGCACCGGCAGCCGTCAAACCGACAAAGCTAACCGAGTGCGTATGAAATCGCCGCTCGCCCTTCCGACCCCGAAGCCGTCGCCTTACGTACCGCGTTTTGCGTGAGCTGGTTGACGCCAAACCAGCCCCAGTAGATGCGATGGTGTTGTATCAAATCATGCTCGATTTCCATGACTTCGAGCAGTTCAATTTGATCGCCATCCGGCGCTTGCCTTGGATATTCCCAAATCAAAACCCGCTTGCCATCGCTCAGCCAGTTGCCCGTTCGATACCAGCGCACAAGTTCGTTCGGCCGTCGACGCGCACCCTCCTCGAAAAACGGCCGGATTTCCCCGTGGCCACGCAGGATGCCAGTGTGCCCTTCGAGGATCGCTGGCACCAGCGGCGTTTCGAGAACGGCATCTCGCGCATAAAGAGCAAGCAATCCCTCAGTGTTGAGTGATCGCGCGTGGTTATCCAATTCGCGGTGGATGCGTTCGCAAGCCGCGAGAAAGCCCTGATCGGGGGTCGGATTCATGGGGCAGGTCCTTTGGGGTTTTGTGACTCGGTCTCGCACAATCTGTGCATCAACACTCTCTAAGTCAGCACTACGTCGACTTCACGTCCGCAATATGCTGGCGAAATCGTCAACCCGCCCTGCTCATCACAACGCACTCAAAGCATCCGGCGCGTCGCTGCCGACATACAACCAAAAAAGGCCGCCATTCGGGCGGCCAATTAGACATCTTTCAGCTAAGTCAGTGCGTACCGAACTGGCCCATCGCCATCATAAGGTGATGCGGCTGGTGGTGTCCGCCTTGAACCATGATGCCCATAAAGCCGAGCGCCTTTAACTTAGCTAGCGGTTGCGCTTCGCTTGCCAAGACCGTAAGTTTTACGCCATTTGGCACGTCTTCGCTCTTTGCGCTCCAACCGATTTCGTGCAACTGGCTTACGTGTGCCGGAACCATGCGCCTGATCGCATCACGCGTGCGACCTTCGCCTGTCACGGTGATCTCGATACCATTGTCAATCATTCGTTGGACGGCAGCGGCGTGCAGCGTTACCTCATTCATGTCGATGAGGTGCTGTCTTAATGCGTCAATGTTGACCTTTGACCAGTCTGTCTTTGGATCGGACTGTAGAATTTGAACGATCTCTTGGATCGTCCCGAAGGCATCTTGCCCAGGCATGGTCGGTGTGCCGGTCGCGGCAGATTGCTGACCATGCATTTCACCGTGACCGCCCATACCGCCGTGCATTCCCATTCCGCTTTGGCCCTGCATCATCTGACGATGCATCTGGCTCATCATGTCGCCTCGTTGCATCCGACCATGCGTGCCCATTGGGCCATCCGACGACATTTGTGCAAAAGCGTACGCCGTACCGGCTACCAGGGCCAAAACGGCAAGCGCTGTCTTCCAAGGAAATCTCGACATTGGAGCCTCTTTTCACTTGCGCCCCGTTGCATTCGTACCAGTTAATTCGCAAGGCAGATATGATCCTGATCATATGCGAGTTGAAAGAACGATCTTTTCACCTTTGCGAGTAATCTCGCCGGACCGTTCAAGTGTGGCCAGTGTGCGATAAAGAACTTCGTGCGTGAGGCCGATTTCGGCGGCAAGATCCTTTAATGTTCCGCGTAGTTTGACGGTACGGCGATCAGAGCCCACGTTAAGCATTAAGAAATGGCGCACGCGCTCGCGTGCCGAACGAATGTTACGTTGCTCGACGCGAGTGCGAAGGTTCATCACTTGCTGAGCAAGCGTTTCAGTGAAGGCCCGAGCAGCTTTCGGGTTATCTTTGAAGACGGCTAGCATCTCGCGCTTGGGGTATATGCGCACTATCGCATCGGTGTTGGCTATTGCATCACAATGATATTGAGGCGAAAACAACGAAGCCTCCGCAAGCGCTTCGCCGGGCCCGGCAACGTGCAACACAATTTCGCGTCCCGAGCGATCAACGCGCGCCAAGCGAACACGGCCTGCAACGACCTCACATAGGCCCAAGGTCTTGTCGCCCAGCCGGAATAGCGGCTCCCCTGCTTTTAGTTTGTGGTCAATCGCCGCCAAACGCGCAGCCTCGGGCAACCACTCTCTCGCCGCCATTGGAGCATCCTGTCTGAGTTCGGCCATCATAAGCGAGGCGTAGTCGGAATGTCTGTTTCGGGGTCATTCGCGTCGGCTTGCCGGGGGGCCTCTCTGCCGATCACCCGCCCATGGGCAATCCGTGGGGTTGATCCTTGGGCGAATGGCCGCGTATTTCAGTGCGAGCCGTGCAGGCAGATTGTCATCTTTTTCGAAGTGTCAGACACCTCGCCATATCTGGCTGCCAAACTGGACTCTGTCCAAGCGCCCGCCTATCGGTCATGACGACGCATCGAAATGCCCAAAAGCACAGTGGAACTCGGATGAATGCTGGCGGCGCTGTGATGGGTCCGGATAATGCACTCCCCCGGTACTAATCTGTCTGCCCAGGGCGTGCCAAGGTTAGGGTCTAGGAACGATTCATCCGGCGGGGCCTTGCTTATGGGCCTGCCAATCCATCCCCTGTCTCGATCACCCATGTTGATGCCCCTCCTTGTTAGGCTGACAAATTCTTAGATCAAGTTGCGCAATGACGTGGTTTCGAAGGTCTCGGACAGCGTTAAGAATGGATGGTGTATTCGGGAAGAGATAGGCGCCGCTTGACTGGCGCTCAATCAGCAAACGCTTACTTCGGATCTGCACATAGAGCCAGTTCACCGGGATCTTAAGCGTTCGGGCCAGTTCGGGCGGGCTGAGGAGTGAGTTGGCATGCACCCATCGGTTGCGCTGGGTAGTCACCTTGATGGCAGCGGCACGACGGAGCCGCCCAACGGTGATGGGCAGCACCTTATCGGTGCAATGAGGAGAGCGGTGGCCTTCCTGAGTAAGGATTGCGGCGATCTCGTCGTCTGGGACGCCGTCGCGGGCAAGCGCCAGCAGGCGCGCCCGCATCTCTGTGCCTCGCGTCAATCTGGTGACGGAGTTGACGCTCATCCTCACCTCGAGCTCCGTCACGGCGCCTCCTCGCCAGACGATCCTGGCCCGGGCCAAGTCGTGCTCACCGCGGTCGAGCGCGACCTTTTCGATGAGGCATCGCAACAACGCCTTACGATGCGCATCCGAGATAGTCTCGTCAGCCCATATCTGCGGCAAGCGGCCGGTGAGGCTGATGACCTTGTTGTCGAGCTCCTTGCTTATGGCCACTTGTGCGATGGCTTTGGAGGGCGTCTGTCGGGCAAGCGCCTCTTCGGCGGCGCGCACGTCGGTTAGCGCCGCTTCCCAGCGGCGCTCGAGTTCTGAGGCGACCAGGCGATTATCTGGATCAGCTCGGTTGAACTGCCGTTCGGCGAGCGCCGCCGTGTACCGCTTGCGCTCGAGCTCCCGTTCTGCGCTGGAACGTAACGCATTGTTCATCTGCTGCTGGACCCGGCGGGAGTGCGACAAGGCATCGAGTTCGGCCGGCGCCAGTGCAGTTAGGAATGCATCGGCAACGGCCGCATCGATACGGTCGGCCCGGATGTGTTGGCAGGTCGGCTGGCCTTCCTGGGTACGCAGGTGATTGCATACATACTCGCCGCCCCCCTTGTAGCGGACGTACATCTTATGGCCACATCGTGCGCACCAGGCGATGCCGTGGAGCAGAAGCTCGCCATCGCGAGGCGCGCCTCGGGTTTTGATGCGCATGTATTCGGCTCGGTTATCTCTGATGACGGCTCGGATTTTTTCATAAATTGGCCAGTCGATATAGGCAGGATATCGATCTTTGACGACGATCCGCCACTCCTCAATCGGCCGCGGAGCCTTTTGCGGCAGGGCGCCCTCCCGCTTCGGCGGCTGGAAGCGGGTTCGTCCATAGACGAAGGCACCCGCGTATGCGGGGTTCTTCAAGACGGCAGCCACCGCAGCCAGCGTCGCGCGCGTCCAACACAAATCGCCATGCCGATCACGACGTGGCAGTTCGAGGTCACGCTCGTTCAACGCCCGCATGACCTTGGCAACGCTGCGCAGTTGCAGGAACAGCTGGAAGACGAGACCGAGCCGCCCTTGCACGGCCATGTCGGGATCCTTAACGACCACGCCGCTCGGGTCCCGCATCAGCCCGATTGGCAGCATAACCGCAAGTTCGCCGCGTTCAGCTTTAGCCAGCAGGCCGGCGGTCAGTCGGCTGCGGATCGTATGTAACTCAAGCTCGGAGATCGAACCTTTCAGCCCGAGAAGCAACCGTCCGTTGGGAGTGCCCGGATCATAGACACCATCGCGGTCGGCGATCAGGCAGCCACGCAGACCACAGATATCCAGGAGCGGATACCAGTCGGTACAATTGCGCGCCAAGCGAGTCACGTCGATCGACAGGATGAGCCCCACTTCACTCAGGCCAACACGGCCAACGAGTTCTTTGAAGCCGTTACGATGCGCTGTAGAGGCGCCGCTCAACCCGAGATCGGTATCAATCACGTCGATGGCCGCCTCACGCCATCCGAGTTCGCGGGCGCGCCTGCGAAGCGCGTATTGAAGGCGCAGGCTCTCCTGATTGCTTACGACCTGGTGGGGCGTCGACTGCCGGATGTAGACTACGGCTTTGCGCGCCAAGTGGCTTGGTGTGACCAACTCGGACTTCATGAGGGATCTCCGCCAAAATCGCGGCGACGTCTTCGACGATCTGGCGTCGGAGCGCGGGCGTCAGCGTCGACCAAAGATCGGCTGGATCCATGCTCATGTGCGTCGGGACAATCCGCTGTCGATAAAAGCTCGAGTAGAGCCTCCATACTCAGCTTAATCTGATTTGCTTCTTGTCCATAATATTCGATTGCGGTTGCCTGAATTAGGAGACTGCTTCCCGTGCGAAACTCAACTTCATACGAAGCGGGAATGCCTCGGCCTCGCTGGCCGATCTTCCTGATCACTCGAAATGAGCGGCCGTACAAAGGATGGTGGGGGTCTCGAACTTCGACCACCTCCGGAAATGATTCGTCAAACTCACTATTGGGGACATTCCTCAATCCCCTCGCTTGGCGGGTATAAGCTGCGGCCCTGGTCGTCGCCGACTGGGGCCGTTTATTTGGGGTAAAGAAAACCCGCCGGTCAGGGCGGTGAAAAAGCGGCCTTAGACTGGGCGACATCGCAACCGGATGCTATCCCGCCGTCATGCAATTCGCCGCCGACCGCCCCTACGCCGACCCGGAAGCTGCCGCGCGCAAGCTGATCGAGATCGCCAATTCATTTGAGGCCGTCCAAGACGGCCGCATCTTCATCGAGCTGATCAACGGCCCGATGCTGTTCGAACACAAGGCAACGGCGGCAGAGTACAGCGCCGGGCTCAAGCTGGCGATCGAGCGCGGCTGGCTCGAACTGCACAGGTCCGGCACGTACGTTAGGTTCACCCAGGCCGGCGCGGAGCTGTTTGCGTGAAAGAGGCCGCCATATGGCTACCTCCAGGCAGCTTAATAATTGTGGCAGGGTTCCGCACTGGAAAAGGACCGACTCCGGGCGCATATTCGGGAAATGAAAAGTCTTGGTTTGAAAAGTTCCGCTTTCATCGGCGCGGGCGTTGTCGCTCTCGGGGCAGCCTATCTAGCCCACACGGTGCTGGGCATCCCGCGAATGGCCATCCGTTATGACTCCTTGGGAATGGCCGCCTGCCTGTCCGCGTTCATCGTCGCCGGGATGTTTGCGCAAAGGCGGGACAAATGACCTGTCCTAAACGCCCTTAACCAGGGTCTGCGTTAGACAGCATCCGATAATATTGCCAAACGGCCAACGACAAACACGCCAAGATTGCGAGCCAAAAGCCGGCTTCCCACAAATCGTGCACCCGGCGCCGGATCGCCTCTAAGAGCGCCTTTGCCATATAAACTCCGAAGGTTGGGTACCTTGGCCTGCCGGCCAGCAACTTCGCATTAGGCGATCTGGCTACTTTCCCGCCGCCAGGCCAATACCCATTTCCGCGGCTGGCTCCTTGGCCTGTTCTTCAGCTTGCAATTTTAGGAGTATCTCATGCTGAGCCGCGTCATGAGCTTCAGCGAGACGTTTCTTAAAGAGGGCCATGTTCTCGCGGTGAATGAAGTTATCCATGACAAACCTCCCGGAGATGAAGCTCCAGATCCATAAGGCTCGCTCGGACCAGGGAAGTCGAGTCACGTTTTTAGTAACAAATGCCTGCAGAAACGGCCCTTCGAGCCTATCTAAAGTCCATGCCCAAGCGACCGTTTGAACCTTGCGTCCCGACCCGCGGCGCCGCGGTCCCGGCCGGTCCCGATTGGATTCACGAGATCAAGCACGACGGCTACCGCCTGATCGTGCAGCGCGAGGGCAAGCGCGTGCGGCTGTTCACCCGCAACGGCCACGACTGGACCGACCGCTATCCGCTGATCGTCGAGGCGGCGCTGAAAAACCGATCGAGTTCGTTCGTGATCGATGGCGAGGCGGTGCTGCTCGGCGTCGACGGCATCAGCGATTTCGACGGATTGCAGAGCCGGAGGTTTGATGCCGAAGTGCAGCTTTACGCCTTCGACGCGCTGATAGTCGACGGCGACGATCTTCGCCAGCTGCCGCTGTCAAAGCGAAAGACCAACCTCGCACGGCTGCTCGCGCGCCGGCCGGAAGGCATCCTCGTGGCGCCGTTCGAACAGGGCGAGATCGGTCCGGATCTGTTCAGGAAGGCCTGCGAGTTCAAGCTCGAGGGGCTAGTATCGAAGCATCGCGGCCGCGCCTACAGGCCGGGCCGGTCGCCTAATTGGGTCAAGGTGAAGAACCCCAATCACCCGGCGATGACCCGCGTCATGGAAGCTTTTTAACGGGAAACGACCCCGCTTCGGCGGTAGCGTCGGAACGAAATCACCGTGCCTGGTTTGAATTGGCGTTGTGTAGCGTGGAGTTTGTAAACGGCGGCCTTTCAGCGGACTAGGCCTGCGGCCCGGTGAGAACCGGTCGGAAGGAGGTGAACGTGCGTGAGCTGGTGGAAACGTGGAGCGCTCGGCACCATGACAGATGAGAGCGCGAAGAAGGCGCGCCTGATGAGGGTGATGGACGAGATGATCAAGGAGCTGCAACGCCAGGGCGTGGCAGAGGTGCTCTCCAATCTCAACTTCGACCCAAGGGCGATGGCCGAGGTGATGATCAAGGCGGCGGATGGCGAGGTGGTGCCATTCCCGAGCGTCCGGCAGGACCGGTGAGTATTAGCGCGGAGCGCTCGCGGGCGGTGGCTGATCGTCCCCTGCCGGGACTCCCGGTAATCCTGGGATGAAAACCGCCCTGCGGCGAGGAACAGCCGACAGCATCGTCTGTTCATCGTCCATGCACAAGATCTACTTCGGCATCATCATGATCATTTCCCTGCTCGTGCTCGTCAGCGCGCTTGTCACGGCGCTGAGTGAGATGTGAGCGCGGAGCGATCGGCCCGGAATTGTCCGGGAAGGCTTGCGAGTTCAAGCTCCAGGGCCTGTTGTCGCGGCCGCGCGCTCCAGCACTGAGGCCGTTTTTTTTGCCAAATTCACGGTGCCAGCTTTCGCGTGCGGAACGAATTTATCCCGCTGCCCGCTGACCCTCTTTTGATCCCCGTCGAGCGCTCCGGACCCGGAACTAGTGAGCCTCCAGCGCGTTATGGGGCTACCGGGGAAATCGCAATGAAACTGCTTACCGAATACGTGGAGCACGCGCGCTCTTTTGAACGCATGGCGGCGCCAGAAAACAATCGAGAAGTTAGAGCGCAATTCGAAAAACAGGCGGAGGCCTATCGTAAACTCGCTGCTGAACGCGCGGCAAGATACGGGCTTTCAGATCCGAGCCCACCGCAGCGATAGCAAGGCCAGCAGCAGTTGCGGCGAGGCGCACACCTGCATGAGTTAGGAATTGGGCACTTAGCGGACAGGCGTTGCCCATCGCGCTCCGTTAATAGACACCACGCCGCACGGCGCGACGCGTATGGCGGTAATCGCGACGGCCGACACGACGCGCAGTCACGCGGGCGCGCCGGTACGTGTAGGCCTGCGCTTGATCAACGCTTAACTCCACGCCGCGCGATGTCACCTGTGGCGAGACCGGAATCGTCGCCAACACCACTGCTGCAAACAGCAGTCCGACAATCGAGTAAGCTCTCATTGCCCTACTCCCTGTTATCCACCATGGCCGTGTCAAGAGTGTCTGCCACTATCAGCAGATGTCAAGGAATATGCGCAACCCGTGCGCGAGTTTGAGTTGGGCGCGCTGGCTCCCAGCAAATCGTTGAACATTACCCAAAAAACCGTGTTGCCTGCCCGGCTAATCAGGCTTGATCGCCCCGCACCGCCTAAAAGGGCTTTTTCGACGCCGCCCGGGGATGTCGCGTGGTCAGCCACCATGAGCGGCCGCCGCTCCGCGCCATGGAGGACCTGAACGAGGCGGACGCAGTCGTGCGGAGCGCGTGAATTTTCCGGGCATTCATCGCCAGGCCGACCGCCGCAAAGGCCGTCAGTATTATGGCCGCGATGATGATCACGAAGTGGTGGCGTCCCATGGCATCAGATCCGCTTCCGGCTCTCCAGGGCATTCCGGGGGCAGCGTACTTGGTCCTGTTTCTGCTGGCACTCCGGTGAACTACGGGGGCGCAACGATCCGCGCGACCCGCCGATGGTCGTCTGACCAGACCTCGATAATGCGATGCCGCACCAGGTACTGCCTGGCCTCTTGCTCCGCCGCTTCTGCCTCACTGGCGGCTAAATCGTACCGGGTTATCACTGTGCCGAAGGCGTCGACAGCGATGGCGATGAACTTAGTCATGCGCGTCCCAGTCCCGGTTTACGTGTCTTACCGCTTGATTTGCCCTGAACCATCGCACTTCGCACAGCGCGGCCCATAGATTTTACGGCCGGGTGACGGCTGCACGGCGGCCAAAACGCTCTTGCCGTCGTAATCCTGGCACTTGGTTTCAGCGGGATTTGCCTTCGGTTTCTTCATGCCAGAGATTTATACACCGCTTCGCAGGCTAATAGCCATTAGTCCAAGCGAGTCCGCCCTTGCCCTCGCCCTGCGGTTGCGATTGGATGGAAACGGGTCTGGGGGATTTCACAAATGCGTATTTTGGGGATCGTGGCGCTTTGCGCTGCGTTGGGCGGTTGCGTCACACAGGACGATCCGTCCCCAGCCGTCGCTTATCAGCGAACCATTTCTGCCGACGTCGCAACAAAAGCAATCTTGGCGAACCGGTCGACGATGTGGAAAGACCCCTACTCGAGCGGCGTGCGCGCAGTCGCAACAGGATCCTCGATGATGATCGCCTGTAGGCCGAGTACGCCGAGCATGGCCTCGAGGCCGATCGGCCATATCCGTTTCGGCTTTTGCGGGACGTCGGGGTTGCCCAGCAGCTTCCCGCTATAACCGACCGGCAGTCCTGCCAGCCGGTCAATCTCCTGCCGCGAGATTGCGAGCTCAGCCGCGCGCTGCCGGCAGGTTTCCACCAAGCCCTTGTAGCCCTGCACCGGGCGCGCGATGCTCATGGGACAATTGCCCTCGTCGGTGTTACGCCCGTTGCTCAAGTCGATGAAAGTTCGGCGTCGCGTTGCCCATGCCGTCGGCGAGGCGAATACGATCGCCAATTTATGGCGCCCGCGCGAGGTGCGATCGCGGGCGCGTCGTGAAAAACTCGTGCACCTGCTTCGCAGCAAAATTGATCGGCTGCATCGACGAGTGCGGCCATTCGCCGGTGGATACCACTTCGCCCTTCGACCGGCTTCGAGCCATATTGCCACGAATTGCCGGTCTCGGAGAACGGCAATTCCGACCGGTACCGGTCGCGTGTGGCCGGTCGCAGATCCTGCGTGGCGCGATATAACGGCGTCTGCTTCTCCCAGTCCCGCGGCGCGGCGGCGTGAACGACCAGTCGCGGTTCAGGCGCGTTCCGTTCGGTCGCCAGCATCTGCGGCATGATTGCGGTTTCACCGGTGCGCTGTTGTAAATCGTGGCTTCCATGGCTCGATATCCTTCTGAGGGGGTTGCTGGCTACTGGGAGGCTTGCGGCGTGTACGTCCAGGTGCCGATCACGGCGGTCGCGCGCTAACGTGGTGAGTTCGGTTTGCGCGGCCTGGCTCGGCTCCAATTCCAAATTCCGGCACGAGACCAGCCGTTTCCGGGATGTCCAAACCGGGACGCCGATTGCCGCCTACCCGACATGCGTTCAAGCACATGACAAGACCCCTGCTTTCGGCGATGGTGCGGCCCCAAACGCGACGCGCTTTAAGCCTTGATCCATACTGGAGTTTCTGAATGCCCATCCCGCACGCCTCACAGGCCCTGTCCCGCTTTACCGTGCTCGATCTGACCCGGGTCCGCTCCGGACCCACCTGCGTGCGCCAGCTCGCGGATTGGGGTGCCAATGTCATCAAGATCGACGCCCTGCTGGAAGACGCCGGCGGCGAGCAGCTCGGTGGCGCGCGCAGCGGTTCCGATTTCCAGAATTTGCACCGCAACAAGCGGGCGATGACGCTCAACCTCAAGGACCCCAGGGGCCTCGATACCTTCAAACGCCTGGTGAAGAAGGCCGACGTGGTGGTCGAGAACTTCCGTCCCGACGTCAAGGCCAAGCTCGGCATCGATTATGAGAGCGTGCGCCAGATCAATCCCGCCATCGTCTATGGCAGCATCTCCGGCTTCGGCCAGGACGGCCCCTACCACAAGCGCCCGGGCTTCGATCAGATCGCGCAGGGCATGGGCGGGCTGATGTCGATCACCGGCGCCCCCGGCGAGGGCCCGATGCGGGTCGGCATTCCCGTCGCCGATCTCACCGCCGGGCTGTTCTGCGCGATGGGCATCCTGACGGCGCTGCTGGAACGCGACGTCTCCGGCGAGGGACAGTGGGTGCAGACCTCGCTGCTGCAGGCCCAGATCTTCATGCTGGATTTCCAGGCCTCGCGCTGGCTGATGGAAAAGGATGTGGCCAAGCAGGTCGGCAACGACCATCCGACCAGCATTCCCACCGGCGTGTTCAAGACCTCCGACGGCTATATCAACATCGCCACCGCGGGGGGAAAGATCTGGGAGCGTTGCGCGCAGGCGCTGGGCGCGCCCGACCTTCCGAAACGCCCCGAATACGCCACCGCCCCGGATCGCTCCAAGAACCGCAAGGCGCTCAATGCGGAGATCAACAAGCTCACCGAAAAGAAATCGACGGATACCTGGGTCACCGAGCTGAACGCCGCCGGCGTGCCCTGCGGGCCGATCTATTCGATCGACCAGATGTTCGACGACGAGCAGGTCAAGCATCTCGGCATCGCGCAGGACGTGCCGAACGCCGAGAACCGCCATATCCGCCTGGTCGGCCAGCCCTTCAAGCTTTCGCGCACGCCGAGCAAGATGGTGGCGCGGCCGCCGGAATTCGGCGAGCAGACCGAGGAAGTGCTCGCCGAATTCGGCTTCAGTGCCGGCGAGATCGCGGAACTGAGAAAAGCCAAGGTGGTGTAGCCCACCGACGCCGGCTCGCCCCAAAACCGTCCCGCTCCGGCTGCGAACGGCAACGGCAGGATCGAGGCGAAGATCGGCGCCGTCGTCGGCACCATATGGGCCGACGATGTTAGCGAGATGCATCGAGGCGATCAGGCGCAGACGATCCTGCGTGCGAGGCGGGGCACGTCTTCTCTGGAAGCGGGCTGCGAATGCCCCCGCCCGCGCCGCTATGCGATTGGCTCGAGCAGCAGGCGGAACACCACAGGACCCGCAATCAGCAACACAAGCAGGACGGCGCGGGCGAACGACGATCTGATCTCGCCGAGCAACGCCAGACCGGCGAGCGGAAAGATAGCTGCCAGCGGCAAATAGTAACGCGGGTACGCGGAACTCAGCCAGCCGAATTCCACATGGAGCCTGTAGCCGAAGACGACATGGATCGCGAACGTGCCCGCAAATGCCAGTGCGCCGCAAGCAATCACAACATCGAGCGGAGCTGCTTTGCCAGAAACGATCCGCCGGATCGCCACCACGGCTCCGGCACAAGCGCAGAGCGCCGATATGATCGGGATCACCAGCGCGCAATAGAGTGCGCTGAGCGGCTTCCACGGCGGTATCCACTCGAGGACAAATTCCGTGATAAAATGGACGACATAGGCAAGAGGCGCCAAACGCTCGGCGCGAGCCCAGCCGAACTGCGCCGCTTCCGTCCTGACCTTGGTGAGTTCGCCCGCGGTCATCGGAGTCGGGCTGCCATACTGCATGATAAATGCGATATAGGGAGCGCTGGCCAAGAGCGCAGCGAGCGCGATCGGCGCGATCCACCCGGATGGCAAACGGCCACGCCAAAGCAGCCACAGCAAGACGCCGCCGACCAGTCCGCCCGCCAACAGCAGCGCGGTGAACTTCGCCCACGAAGCCACCAGGACGCCGCCGAGTGCGACCAACAGCCAGGTCCGGCTACCGCTGACCAGGAGTTGATAGGCGCCCAACATAGCGATTGCGCCGCCGGCGAAGGCCGCGTTGTCGTTGCTGACGGAGCCGGCAAGGAGCGTCAGGACCGGGATGCAGGCAATCGGAACGACATACGCGCAGAACGCGGATCGTTGCAGCCCCGCGGCGAGCCCAATCGAAATCAGCGCTGCAAATCCGATGGCGTCAAGTGCTACGTTGATCAGGCGATGAACGAGGATCGCCTGGGGATGGCCTTCAAGGTCAGGACCCAGCCAGGCTAACAGCAAGTAATATGGCGACGGGTGATTGAGATAGTTGGCCTCGTCGGTGAAGCGGAAGCTTGACGGGTCGAGCATCGGCAGCTTCGCAAACGCCGGCCACGTATCGCCGGAGTGCTGGAGATACGCGACATAAGATACGTGCGCCACCTCATCGAAGCCCCGGTTTATGTCTCTGTGAATGGTTCCAAGCGCGGAGACGATAAACAGCAAGCAGCACGAAAGCGCCCAGCCGCCAATTGGCCGTCGCTCGGACCGCATTTTCTTGATCGCGCGAAAACGTGTAGAATTGATCGGGGACAGTCATCGCACCAGTGTGCACTTCACCTGTTAAGCAATTCCTATGAAATTATTGCCGTGGCTCAGGCGTCCTACGCGAAAATTAAAGCAGCTATTATAGAGCCGTAAGCAAAGGTTTGAAACGCTTCCGACCTATCTGATCCACCTGATCTCTTCGAGATCGGTCGCGCCCTCGACCGGGCAAAATGTTGAAGGTAAATCCAATATGACGCGGATCGGCACTCGCGCAGAGGTCTGGATTTCCAACGTGGTTGCTTCGTTCGCGCGTTATGTCGCTGAACGAACGCTGCCTGAGTCAGTCCCGATGCTGATGCGCCGCGATGCCGTGATGGATTCCTTTAACTACGCAAAAGAAAACATGAAGGGCGCGTATTCCTTCCTGGATCGATTTGAAGGCCTGGGGCTCTCCATCGAGGAAGCCAAGAGACGATTTCCTTCCCGCAATCGCGTGTTGGAGTTTGGGGTCTACAAGGCCGGCATGATTAATTATCAGGCCCGAAGATTTCCAGCGCTGCAGTTCGTCGGCTTCGATAGTTTCGAAGGCTTGCAGGAACAGTGGAGCGGCATGGCTCCTGCAAAGACCTTCGATCTCGGCGGCAAACTGCCAAAGGTTCGGCCTAACGTCCGCTTGGTGAAAGGATGGTTTGAGGAGTCGGCGTCGCGCTGGAAAGCGGAAAATCCCAGCTCCGATATCCCGCTGCTGGTACACGTGGATTGCGACACTTACGCCGCAACGGTCGATGTGCTCCGATTATGCGCCGACTACGTCGAGCATGGTCTTATCCTGCATTTTGACGATTATTTTGGCTTTCCCGATTGGAGAACCGGCGGATTCAAGGCGTTGCTGGAGATCTCGCAAGAGCGGCGTTGGCGCCTGACCTATCTGTCCTACGGCACCAAAGAGGTATCGGTTCTGGCGGAAGCCCCCTCTACCTGAAATTGTGCGAGGGCGGCACCGCGTTGATATTCATTAACGCTTTTTTTGCACGCGACGATAAGGCGGGCGTTAACAAAGCTCTGCGCAAATGCGATCCGAAAATCTCAGGAATCGCACCGCGCATGACCGCTGATGTAGAAATTTTCGTGATCGGTGCCGGCCCTGCGGGCCTGACGGCCGCTTACTGCCTGACCAAGGAAACGCCGTCGGTCATCGTGATCGAGAAGGACCCGCATTATGTTGGCGGCATCAGCCGCACCGTGCGGCACGGTAGCTTCTTGTTCGATATCGGCGGCCATCGCTTCTTCTCCAAGGCCAAGGAAGTCGTCGATCTCTGGCATGAGATTTTGCCGGATGACTTCATCACGCGACCGCGGCTATCGCGCATCTTTTATGGTGGGAAGTTCTATTCTTATCCGCTGAGCGCGTTTCAAGCGCTGCGCAATCTCGGGATTTTCACCAGCGCCGCATGCATGCTGTCCTATGCGTTGGCCAAGGCCTTCCCGATCGCGGCACCGCGCAGCTTCCATGACTGGGTGCGCAACCGGTTCGGCGAACGGCTATTCCAGATCTTTTTCAAAACCTACACCGAAAAGGTGTGGGGCATGTCGTGCGACGAAATTTCCGCCGACTGGGCGGCGCAGCGGATCAAAGGCCTGGACCTCCGCGTCGCGGTCATGAACGCGCTGACGCGTTCGTTCCGACGCAAATCAAAAGCCGAGGCGGTCGGCGGCGATGTCGTCAAGAGCCTGATCGAGACATTCCAGTACCCCCGCAAGGGTCCCGGCATGATGTGGGAGGCCGCGGCGGCCAAAGTTACGGAGCGTGGCGGCCGCATCCTGATGGGCCGGGAACTGGCCGAGCTCACCTATGACACGGTCCGGAAGCTCTGGCGCATCGAGGTCACGACCGTGGAAGGGGAACACGAAAGCTATACGGCGCGCCACGTCGTAAGTTCCGCGCCGGTGCGCGAACTGGTGCAGAAAATTTCGCCAAAACCGATCTCGCTGTTGCATTCGCGTCAGTTACGCTATCGCGACTTCCTCACCGTCGCGCTCATGATCAACAAGTCGGACTTGTTCGAAGACAACTGGATCTATATCCATGACCCCAGCGTGAAGGTCGGCCGCGTGCAGAATTTCGGTTCTTGGTCGCCTGAGATGGCGCCGGCCGGGATGGGCTGCCTGGGATTGGAATATTTCTGCTTCGAGGACGACGGCCTGTGGACGATGTCCGACCAGGAGCTTATCGCACTAGCCACCCAAGAGGTCGCCAAGGTCGGTCTGGTCTCGGCCGCCGACGTGGTCGACGGCTGCGTGGTTCGTCAGCCCAAGGCCTATCCGGTCTATGATGACGGCTATCGCGAGCACATCGCGACGATTCGGCGCGACCTCGAGCAAAGCTATCCAAGCCTGCATCTGATCGGCCGCAACGGGATGCACAAATACAACAATCAGGATCACGCCATGATGACCGCGATGCTGACGGCGCGCAACATCCTGGCGGGCGAACGCCTTTTCGACATTTGGGAAGTCAACGAGGACGCTGAATATCACGAGGCGGGCGCATCGAGCGGGCATGCCGCGCTTGCGAGCGGGCGCCTGGTGCCCCTCAAAATAAAGACCCGGGTGGCGTGAAGCCAGGAAGTGCTCGTGGAATCGGTTTCAGCGCCGGCGCGATCGCGGAACTGAGGAAGGATCAAAGTTGTCTAGCCCGGGGCATCGCTCACAACATCGGAAACAGAAAAAGCCCCCGCACGCCGGAGCGGTCGAGCGGCCATATCCCGTTTCGCCACCGCCGAGGCCACCACGCCGTTATGGGCGATCTGGTAGGAACAGCATACCCGGCTCTACCGTGGCTCCCGCTCTGCCTCAGTTAGACCCGCCGTTGCCGCCTCTATAAAATTCAGTTGTAGAGGTTATCCATCATGACCAGCGTCTTGGCGTGAACCGGGCCGGGAGATCTGCAGCGGGCGCACCCGTTCCGCCAAACAGCGAAGCCAGTATCGTACATCGACCTAAGCAGATCGCGCCACTGAGTCGCGGCCACGAAGTCAGGGCGGGGAATCTCACATCGCGATCGGGCTGCCTAGCCGGCCGTCTTCGCCGGCCGCCACAACCGTCCGATGCCCGCGAACGCCTTGTCGATCACCGACCAGAACAGCAGGATGAAGGACAGGGTCGTGATCGATCCGACCAGACCATTCGACCAGAACACCCCGAGATCGCCGCCGGAGCCGATCATCGACAGCCGGAACGCATCCTCGGCGCGGCTGCCGAGCACCAATGCCAAGGTGAACGGCGCGAGCGGGATGCCGATCTTCTTGAAGACATAGCCGACGACGCCGAAGCCGAGCATCAGCCAGATATCGAACATCGCGTTCTGGATCGCATAGGCGCCGATCGCGCAGGACACCACGATCATCGGCGCAACGGCCGCGAACGGCACCCGCAGGATCGAGGCGAAGATCGGCACCGTCGTCAGCACCAGCACGAGGCCGACGATGTTGCCGAGATACATCGAGGCGATCAGGCCCCAGACGAAATCCTTGTGCTCGACGAACAATAGCGGGCCGGGGTTGAGGCCCCACACCATCAAGCCGCCAAGCAGAATCGCCGCGGTGCCGGAGCCGGGAATGCCGAGCGCCAACATCGGCAATAGCGCCGCCGTGCCGGAGGCATGCGCCGCCGTCTCCGGCGCGAACACGCCCTCGATGCGGCCCTTGCCGAAGCTTTCGGGATCCTTGGAAAAGCGCTTGGCGAGGTTGTAGCCCATGAAGGATGCGGCGATCGCACCGCCGGGGGTGATGCCGAGCCAGCAGCCGATAAACGACGAGCGCAGCAGCGTGACCCAGTATTTCGGCAGGTCCTTCCAGACGTTCAGCACCACGCGCAGGCTGATGGCAGCGGCGTGCCCGCGCAGCGCCAGCCGCTCTTCCATCGTCAACAGGATTTCGCTGATGCCGAACAGGCCGATCACCGCGACCAGGAAATTGATGCCGCGCAACAGATCGCTGGAGCCGAACGTCATGCGCAGCTGTCCCGACACCGTGTCCATGCCGACGCCGGCGAGCAGCAACCCGAGCGCCATCGAGATGACGGTCTTGTGCTTGGATTCGCGGCCGAGGCCGACAAACGAACAGAAGGTCAGGAGATAGACCGAGAAAAACTCCGGTGGGCCGAACTTCAGCGCGAAGGACGAGATCAGCGGCGCCAGGAAGGTGATCAGCAGCACCGCAACCAGCGAGCCGATGAAAGAGGATGTGAACGCCGCGGTGAGCGCTTCCGCCGCCCTGCCCTGCTGCGCCATCGGATAGCCGTCGAACGTGGTCGCGACCGACCACGCTTCGCCTGGGATGTTGAACAGGATCGACGTGATGGCGCCGCCAAACAGCGCGCCCCAGTAAATGCTCGACAGCATCACGATCGCCGAGGTCGGATCCATCGTGAAGGTCAGCGGCAGCAGGATCGCGACACCATTGGGACCGCCGAGGCCCGGCAGCACGCCGACAAAAATGCCGAGCACCAGACCGACCAGCATCAGCGCGATGATCTTCCACGTCATCAGGACGGCAAAACCGTGCAGCAGTAACCCGAAGGCTTCCATCGAGGACTTGTCCTAATTCCGGGATCAGTAGCCGAAGGCCGCTTCGAGCGGGCCCTTCGGCATGATGACGTCAAACGCGATGTCGAAGGTCACGAACATCAGCGCGGTGAAAATGAAGGCGGTGAGCAGCGACTTCCACCATGCGATCTTTCCGATCAGCCGCATGAAGCCCGCGATCAGCACGAAACTGGCGACATATATTCCGAGGTATTGCGTCGCAAGACAGAACAGGAAGGTCGGAACGAACACCGCCATGACCCGGCGAAGCTGCGCGCGGGTGACGAAGGTTTCCGCATCCTCCTTGCGGGTCAGCAGCACGGTGACGAGACCGTAGAGGCTGGCGCCGCCGAGAATGACGGAGAGATAAAACGGAAAATATCCCGCTTGCGGGCCGGTCGAATCCCAGCCGATGCCGGTGCGCCAATTGTCGTAGCCAAGCAGCGCCGCGAGCCCCAGCAGCAGCACGCAGACCACGGCTTCGGCCGATACGGCTGTCGGTCACCGCCGGCAAATCCGGCTCCGGCGCGGTCGGATCGTCGACGACGATTTCAATTTCAGAATTGGACATCGATCAGGCGTTTCCGGTGGGCGGCCACGTTTCGCGTGACTTCGGATAATTGGCTTCGGGATTAGTTATCGAGTGATAATTGCAGTCCGGTAAGGGGATACAGCGTCGATATCGCCCGCGTCAACCAATCTGCAATTGAAGAGGTCTCAGCGATGCGCAATTCGTTCGGGGAATGCTCGAGACAGTGCATTGCGGTCGGCCTTTAGCACGCCACGCTCGGTGATCAAGCCCGTCACCAGCCGTGACGGCGTCACGTCGAATGCGTAATTGGCGACCGGCGATCCATCCGGCACCACGCGTACCGTCTCAATTCTTCCGTCAGCGGTGCGGCCGGTCATGGTCGCGACCTCGTCCGCGGCGCGCTGCTCGATCGGAATCTGTCGCAGTCCATCGTTGAATACTGAAGTCGATCGTCGGCGACGGCAGTGCAACATAGAATGGGACGCGATTATCGTGCGCGGCGAGCGCCTTCAAATAGGTGCCGATCTTGTTGCAGACGTCGCCATCGGCCGTGACCCGGTCGGTGCCGACGATGGCCAGATCGACCATGCCATGCTGCATCAGATGGCCGCCGGTATTGTCCGCAATGACCGTATGCGGGACGCCGTGATGGCCGAGTTCCCAGGCCGTGAGTGAGGCACCCTGATTACGCGGCCTGGTCTCATCAACCCAGACGTGCACCTTGAGGCCACGATCATGCGCCAGGTAGATCGGTGCGGTCGCGGTGCCCCAATCCACCGTCGCCAGCCATCCCGCATTGCAATGCGTCAGGATGTTGATGGGCTCGCTTGGCTGCTTGTTGGCGCCGATGGCCTCGATCAGCGCCAGACCATGCCGGGCAATCTCCCGGTTGATCGCGACATCCTGCTCGGCGATCCCCTGGGCGCGGGCATAGGCGGCCTCGCCGCGCGCCGAGGGCGGCAGCGGCGCCAGCGTCAGCTGCATCTCGTCGAGCGCCCATTTCAGATTGATGGCGGTCGGCCGCGTCACGATCAGCCGCTGGTAGGCCCGCGCCAGTGCCGCGTCCGAGCTGTCGGCCCGCATCGCCAGCGCTATGCCATAGGCCGCCGTGGCGCCGATCAGCGGCGCGCCGCGCACCAGCATGGTGCTGATCGCCTCTGCCGCGGCTTCCAGATCGGTGAGGTGCGCCACGATGAATTCGTGCGGCAACCGCCGCTGGTCGATGGCGCCGACCGACCAGCCGTCCGGCTCCAGCCAGATACTGCGGAAATGGCGGCCATCGACTTTCATGCGCGCAATACCCGTCCCGCTACCGCGTCGAGTTTCTTCAACAGTTCCGGATCGCGCGCCTCGGGCGCGGTGATCAGCGCGGTATCCAGCGCGCGATCGGAACCGACCGGGCATGGCTCGTGGTCGCGCGGAAAATCGATCGCAAGCCGCGCCACCAGCGTCCGTGCCTTCTCGGCGTTTGAATTCAGCACGCGAATGATGTCCTGAACCGTCACGGCGTCATGATCGGGATGCCAGCAATCGAAATCGGTGACCATCGCCACGCTGGCGTAACAGATCTCCGCTTCGCGGGCGAGCTTGGCCTCGGGCATGTTGGTCATTCCGATCACCGAATAGCCCTGCGCCTTGTAGGTCAGGCTTTCGGCCAGGCTGGAAAATTGCGGGCCTTCCATGCAGACATAGGTGCCGCCGTGCGCAACCGCGATGCCCTCGGAATCAGCCGCCGCCGCCAGATGGATGCGCAGCCGCGGCGACACCGGGTGGGCCATCGACACATGTGCGACGCAGCCTTTGCCGAAGAACGAACTCTCGCGCTTGTAGGTGCGATCGACGAATTGATCCACCAGCACAAAGCTGCCGGGCGGCAACTCCTCCTTGAACGAACCGCAGGCCGAGAGCGCGACGAGGTCGGTGACCCCGGCCCGCTTCAGCACGTCGATATTGGCGCGGTAGTTGATGTCGGAGGGCGACAGCCGGTGTCCCCGGTCATGGCGCGGCATGAACACGATCGGCAGCCCGGCGATGGTGCCATGACGAACCGGCGCCGATGGCTCGCCCCAGGGGCTTTCGATCACCTCGTCGCGGACGTTTTCCAGCCCCGGCAGGTCGTAGATGCCAGAGCCCCCGATAATGCCAAGCACAGCCTTTGCCATGAAATCTTCCAGTTTGATTCAGCCAATCGAGCCCGTTCCCAAAACGCCCGAAATGTTCGACTATATTGCGGCGCGATAAGCAACCGCTGTTCTCGGACGGCGGCAGCGACCGTCGCACAGGACGTAGTCAGGGAAGCTCGATGTCATCAACGGGTCTCACGGAAAAGTGCCAATCCATCATCGATGCCTGCCTGCGCATGAACCAGCTCGGCATCAACCAGGGGACATCGGGCAATATCAGCCTGCGCCATGAGGCCGGCCTGCTGATTACCCCGACCAGCGTGCCCTATGAGGCGATGCAGCCCGAACAGATCGTTTTCATGGACCTCGACGGCTCATTCGATCCCCGGCAGCGGCCGTCGAGCGAATGGCGCTTCCATCTCGATATCCTGAAAGCGCGCCCCGAGGTGAATGCGGTGGTTCACGCCCACCCGCCTTATTCGACCATGCTGGCGATCATGGGTCTCGAGATTCCGCCGGTGCACTACATGATTGCCTGCGCCGGCGGCGACACCATCCGTTGCGCTCCCTACGCCACCTATGGCACGCAGGAGCTGTCGCATCATGCAGTCAAGGCGCTGGAGGACCGCTCCGCCTGTCTGCTGGCGCATCACGGCATGATCGCGGTCGGACCGTCGCTGGCCAAGGCAATGTGGCTCGCGGTCGAGGTCGAAACCCTGGCGCGGCAATATCACGGCTGCCTGCAGATCGGGACACCGCCCCTGCTGTCGAAGGCCGAGATCGACAACGTGCTCAGCCGCATCGCGGGATATGGCCCGGCTTCGGGGTGAAGCGGTCAAGATTTCCACAAATGTGGCGGCGCAGACCTCGCCGGTTATTTCCACCGGTAAGTTGATGGATCGTGCCGTCCATTACCAACGGCTCGGGCTCTGCTCCTTGCTCACCAACCTGAGATTTCAGCAATCTTCGTGCCTGTCGGAAGCCCGAGTTCCTGCGGCGCACACGTGAATCAGCGCTCGGCTATTTCAAATTCACCGGAAACTCTGAACTGGCGGCCTCATTTTGGGACGTGGCGCCTACCCGAGAACGCGCCGACCTTGGTCACCCTTGATTTTCACTAAAAGGCGAGAGGGCTTGCGAGCCCGAAAACAAAAGACGAAGGCGCTCTGCGTCTACTATTCTATGCTCGGAAGATCAGGCCTTCATCAAAGCTGGAATCAGTAGCAACGTCAGAGCTCAGCGCGCTCGGCGCCCTCCACCGGCCATTCGCGGATGATGCTCCCAAAACCGTTGACACCCACAGCGGCAAGGTGTTGCCGCCGTTTCGCCGCTTCAGCTTCAATTGATGACCCCCGTCGCATTCGGATTTCCAGGATTCGGAGACCCCTTGCAAAAACGCGATGCGGGCTCAGTGGTGGACGGAGCGCGCAAAATGAAAAAATGTCGGGCCAGGCTCACGCGGCGCGCCTACGGGGCTCGCACGGCGCTCCAGGGCGCGGCCGATCGCTCGGTCGAGGCAATTGCCACGATCGTTCTCGGCGCATCGGTTGGAAAGCTATGCGAGCAGCGCCGCGTGTCGACCAAAAAGCCAAATAATTTTGGATTTGCTCAAATCGATCTAGCTTTAAAGGCAAAGCTGCCCAAATATGCGTAATCGTTGGCGTGTGTACCGAGTGTATCGAAGTCCTTCAGTTTCGATCCGAGGTATCGCATGACCAAGACGGCTCAAGATATTGCTCCTTGCTTTGACTTTTCGGAATACTCCGGGAGGGACCGCTTGGAGTTGGAATTGATCAGACTCGGAGTGAGCCGCACGCATGCTGCCGTCGTGCGCGAAGCGATACGAATTGGAGAGGATCTGCAGCGTGCCCGAACTATCGTGCGCCATGGATCGTACGAATCCTTCGTGAAAATGTGCGGGCTTGAGCTAGAAACGGCGCTACGTAACGATCGCCGCATTTGCCGCTGCGCACGGCCAAGAGGTTGCTGCAAAATTAGGTATCGCGCGCTGCAAACTGCTCTCGACAGCTGCGGTTGCGGCAGAGTTGGTCAAGCGCGTGACCGAAGAGGTGCATGCCGGACAAGCCCCGGGCATGGAACAACTGAAGTCGTGGATCGCGAGCGCTGCCCGCAAGGCAGCTCACTCGGAAATCCGGGTCCTGATGGATGATCGCCAAAACCTGGAAGTGCTGGCGCGGCAACTACGTGACGCGCTGAAGGCTGATCTTCTTGGTCAGCTGGCAGCTTTTCTTGCGCAGGAACGCCGGGGCCGGCTGCGTGCTTTGGGCGACCTGCTCGGATACGCCGACGTCGAATTAGCTACGCGGCCGACCGTCCCTTAGTCATCTGCCATCGCCGGCTCAACGTCGCCCTCCGTCGCGCGCGGCGAACTCTGGTGCTCGCCACCCCGCCCGAAACAATCGACCAGCGACAAAGTGCCCGACCGGACGTCGGCGGGAGGTGAGTAGGCGTCATTTTTTTCTCGGCCCCCTGTTACATGGTACGTTTTGCAACACCTACTTTACCCGTTGCAACGTCTACTTGACGCGCACGCCGACCGCACCCGGCATCGTGCAAACGCCAAGTAGACGTTGCAACTCGTCTAGTAGTTGTTGCACCGAATCCTTGGATTTCGGAAAAATTTCGGGCCATCGACGTTTGCGCAAAGCCGTCGTCCCCCTCCTTGCCCGTGAGCTTGCGCTTCGCAGCCTCAGCGCTCAAGGCTTCACCGAGAAGCGAGGTCAGTTCGCTTTTACCTACCCCTACTCGCACATATTCCGATGCTCGCCCCGCCCAGGCCGATATGCAGCGCCACTTTCATATCAGTCCGCCCCAGTTCCACCAGATGATCGTGACGGGCGTACGAACTGGCTCATGAGGCCTCGCCCCGGCCTCCCCCGAACCATCCAAATCCTCGTTGTTCCGAAACCCCTGCCCATCCTAAATTGGCTCAAAATCAACCAGTCATTAATCACTATGATGAGCTACTAGTATAGTTCGACAGTTAAGCGGACTTCCGGTTCGCGCAGATCCGGATGGCGCAGGCCAACGGCACAACATCGAGCCTCTCCGAGCGAGCCTCTTGCCGGATCTCGGTTGTGATCGATTTCTCAAAGCTTTAAGATCGTCGCCAACGCCGGGCATTCGTTCGACTTGATGTGGCTCTCGAAACAAATCGGTCTGCAACCCGGCCTCATCGGCCGGATCAGAAGACGGCGATTCTCTAGCAGCAAGGTCTTCACCGTAGTAGCTCACGTTTGCTTCAAAATTGGAATCGGCCGGATCCATGTCGCCCCCTAGCTTGCGCCCGTCATGAAAGCGGCTTCGGCGTTCGCTTGATCCAAGCCAGCACCTTGTTACGCGGCTCGTTCAGCATCGGATTAAAATAGGCCTTCGTCCACCGGCGACCTCCTGGTCGGACCAAGGCCGAGATGCGTCAGGAGGTAGAAGATCGCAACCGCCGACGCCAGCGATGAGCCGACCTGGACCGATTTAGGCATCACTTAGAAGCGCGTCGTCGGCGCCAGCATGGTGCGGAGCTGCTGCCTCTGGAATTCGGTCAACCGCAGTGGGGCCTGGCTCGTCGGCGACGTGATCTGCGGCAGATTGGGGTTCTTCTCTCGACAGGACCCGCACAATCCGGACCACGCGAAAGCCATGGTGGACTTTTTGGGTTTCCTCTCCGACCGCACCCAGGAGATTCGCGCCGACGCGGGACTTCTTCCATAGGACCTTGCGGCGCGGGCAAACCAATGCAGGCGCGCGAGCCATCGCCACCCCGTCGAGGACAGGGCACGCCTCACGCGCGCGGACCGGGGAGTTGGGGTGGGATGGCGGTGGGTCGCTACTCGGCGTTGACGCCGCTGACGCTTTCGAGCAGCCGGACAAACTGGAACCGCATCGCCTGATTGTCGATTGCGGTCAGCGCCCGACATATCCGCAAGTTCAGGGGATCGGTCATCAGGGTCTGGATCTCCTGGCCGGCCTTGCTGACGATGACGCCGTCGGTCTGGAAGTAAGAAACGCTCTCGTCGAGCGCCTCGGCGATCTGTTGGAGGCGGACCGCGCTTACCCGGTTGACGCCCTTCTCGTATTTCTGGACCTGCTGGAACGAGACGCCCAGCGCCTTGCCGAGCTCGTCTTGGCTGATGCCCGTCGCAACCCGTCGGGTACGGATCTTCTCGCCGAGCGCCTTGTCAGCCGGGGTGGTGGAACGCTGCAACATCTTTTTGGCTTTAGCCACGTGGTTTCCTAATACGCCATTGGGAATGGAATCAGTATCATATACGCAATCGCGCCTCCTTTTATTTTTTCGATCCGAAAACCGCCCCTCCGCCGCCATCCCCAACTGTAGCGCTCACCACATTCCTGCATTCCGTTCACACCATTCCTGCACTGCTCGGCGGATCCGGCCGGTCCGCTTGCGTAAGCGTCTGCGGTCGGCATTATCAGGGCTGGGCCCTGCCGGTCGCCTATGGCGCTCTGGCGACGGTCGAACGCCGCGAACGCCGATGAGCGCCACGTTTCGCTTCTCCTTCCGGCTTCAGAATATGCTCGGCTACCTAAAGGGTGTGAACTGCCGGGCTTGGTGAGGAGCTTCGATCCTGGTCGGCCGCACGTACGGTTATCCCTCGCCCGCCCCGGCAAGTCATTCCGGAGGACCCCCCACGCATTCGAAGCTCACGGTCGTCGAGTTTATCGAGCATTTGCGGGCATGAACGATTGACGTTTTGGAAGGTGCTCTCAACATGAAAATGGAGAACGGTGCCACTTACGGCGAATTCGTTGTGTTGAGGGCGCTGGCGGTCAAAGGCGGGGAAGCGCCCTTCTCCGAACTGTTGAAGATCCACTTGCGAGGGATCGAGCAAGTCCTTGGCCGGATGTTGCCGCCGCGGTCGCGTCAGAAGGGCGTGCCCGGCCGCCAGACCATGAAGGGCGACGGACCGCGGCCCGCCCTCGTCCAGCGCCGCTTCGTCGGATCAGTGCTTCACTATCGTCTTACCAAGTCCGGCTGGAAGGGCGCAAAATATAGCGGGCCGTGGGCACGGCTTGTCGGCAGGACGTTGCTCCAATGGACCCCAGATCTTGTTGAGGGTTATGACGTCGAGGAAGGGGCACGGACGCTCGTGGCATCGTTTTCGGCGTCACTAGTGTCCGTCGATGTGGCCGGCATTTACAAGAACAATCCGGCGCGGGAGGACTGGAAAACCTTTCAGACTGAGATAAAGCGGCACTATCGGCTCCAGGTGCCGCACGAGGCGATGCCCGACCAGCTGCGCTGGCCGTCAGGGTTTGCTGCGACAGCTGGCCAAAAACGGCGCGCCACGAGGTGGCCCAGATCTACGGAGGCCTCCCTCAAAAAGAGGGATCGCGACAAGAATTGCACCGCACAATCCGTGGAAGGAGCGCCAGGCCAGCTTCGATCTCAGCATTTGCAGGAGATGACCACATCGCGGCGGCTGTTGAAGTCAATCGAGCCGGGTGCCGGCAAGTCAATTCAATCGCTCGCAATTCGGCTAGCACCACGTGCGCTCGTCACCCCGGACGAACTCCTGCGATTTGGATTGGGGCATGCCGCCGGCCTCCCGTCCTTGCCAACCGACAGGAACGCAATCGATTATCTTTCGGAACTAGGAGGCTTTAATCTCGATGATGTAAGGACTTCGTGGAGTCTTACCGGGGACCATTGGATGCCTTGTCTATAAGCGTGAGGTGCCGTTCGACTGGGTGAACCTGGAGGTGCGCTGGCTCGCCCCCGGAGTTCTGATTAATGATGGCGATACGCCCTTTCACCGTCTCGCCTGGCAATTGAATGCACACGATTGCGATCTGGACGCCGGGGAAGCTTTACTCGAGCGGTGCCCTCAATGCGGCGCACTCTTGAGATGGGGCAATATTAAATCTGTCGTGGACTGCGGGAATTGCCACTTCGACGTTCGGCGCGCCCCGTTACGGTATGCTCCGGCCGATCATCTTTCATCAGCGCGCAAGTTGTACGCATTCATGTTGCGCTTGGGGGCCGCCATTCCGCGGCGATGGTTTCCGGGCAATACTTCTTCCATCAGAGGCGCAGAGATCCGGACCCGGCCACCAGCGATATCGAGCGGCAAAATCTGCTGATCGCCTTGTGCCGCAAAGTTTCAGGCATAGGTTTAGGCGACCCCGCCGCATGAGACTGAAATGTTGATTTCTCAAATTCAATCGCTGGCGATCACCGCCCGGATGGCCGCCGCGGTCGGATCGGCTACGTTCGACTGCCTTTTCGCCGGCGTCGAGTTCGAGGAAGTAGATGGCGACATTCTTTTTGCCTACGCGCGCTGCGAAGACTGCGCGTCCGAGATGGAGGACAAGTTCGCCCTGCACATCTCAATCATCGCCGCCGATATCCTGAAACGCGACATTGGGATCGTGATGGTGCTGCCGCGCTACCGCGTCGAGCATCGCGAACTCCATTAACGCGGCGAGCCGTACCCTTTCCCAGTCGGGCGTTCCGGAGAGAACCTATTTTCCATCTGATATTCTGCCCTACTTGGCCGACACCCGTTTCTGCCGGCCGCGGCATCATCCGTTCCTGGTAAAAGCCGCGGCGGCTCGCTCCTGCTCGTAGCGTCGCGGTATCATCTCTGGAGCCGGCTCTCATCGGGCTTGGTATTCTCGCCTGAATCGTCTCCTGTTCCATCGGGCGTTCGGCGGAATCATCTTTCTGGCGTCGCTGCAACTGCTGCTCGACGTCGGAATGTTGCTTGCGATGCTGATTCATGGACGTGCCGGATGACGTTTGCTACGCTATGGCAGCCTTCGCCAACAACGCCACGGCGCATAATTGTCGACGCGCTCTGTCGCATCCCCATTGGTCTGGGCGCCATAGGCGCTTACACACCCCCTGCGCCCGGTCCTGCGACAAGTTCGGTTTGCGCGCCGCCGGGCTTCGGCGGATATTCCCTGCGTATCAGGCTCCAGATATGTGCGATGCCGGCGCTCGCCGTAATCTTTTTGTGCTGCTTGTCGCTGGCGCATATTTTTTGTTCCAATAGGGGTTTCCGCCGCTCAAGGCTGTCAGATAGACGCCGCGCGGCCGAGTTGATGCACGCGAAGCTGTGAAGGCGTCGGAACGAAAGTGCTACGCTTTGCTTAGTCCTGCTTCACCCTCAAGTCGGAGCACCAAAAGCATGAGCGGAACATCAGACAAGGCGGCCGGCGTAGCGAACGAAACAATCGGCAAGGCCAAGCAGGGCATTGGCAGTGCGGTCGGTTCGGACAAGATGAAGGAAGACGGCGCAGCGCAGGAAGCTAAGGGCGACGCGCAAAAAGCCGTTGGGGATGCGAAGAACGCCACCAAAAAAGCGGTCGATGACACCGCCGACGCGCTGAAAAAGCCCCTCTAAATTTGGAGACCGCCCGAGGGCTGACAAGTCCTCGGGCATCAACTCCTATCTTGGACCTACCGGCCTCGCCGAGGCGCACCGGCTCGACTGTCAGGCCTCGTCGGCGCTGCAGTTCATCGGCGGCGACGATGCGCCCTCCCCTCTGATCGCCGATGCTATTTACGGCGGATGCGACCAACTCGAAGTCCAGTGCCGGACCTGCAATCAGACCCCAATGATCGACCTGACGTTGGCGATCAGGCCACGGGACAGCCAGTGCACACTTTGCGGCGGGTGTTGTATTGCGAGCATTGGAGCCCGTGATCAGAACGCGCCCCTCATTGGCGTTGCGGCCGGCCTTTACGCCCGGCAGCTTCCAGGCCGTCTACAACGCCACGAAGGCGTATCTCAACTCGCTTTCCTTCGCGCTGCGCGAGGAGCTGAGTGACACGAATGTCACGGTGACCTGCCTTATGCCCGGCGCGACCGAAACCGAATTTTTCCGTCGGGCCGGCATGCTTGATACAAAGTTGGGCTCAGAAGAAAAGGACGATGCGGCAATGGTGGCGCGAAGCGGTTATAAGGCCATGCTGAAGGGCGAGAGCGATGTTGTGACGGGAATGAAGAACAAGATCCAGTCTGCAGTCGCGAACGTCGTGCCGAATGAAGTCCTGGCGAAGCAGCATCGCAAGATGGCCGAACCCGGCACCGCTGAGAAGTAAGATGCTGAGCGATGAGCAGATAGCCGTTCTCTGCGATATCGGCCAGTCGGTCGCTTTCAGCGACGACCGCCACGGCCTCGTGCAGCAGCTTGTCATCGATGGTTACGTCATCAAGAACGGCGACCTCTATGAGCTCTCCGCCCAGGGCCAGGCCGCCGTCGAAGACCATCCGGGCCGGGCTCAGGAGATAGAGCAATAGCTCCCTGCGGCAGGCAGGATGCGTCCGAAACGTTTGGGGGGTCTGAGTTTCTGGCTTCCCTGCGCCGCTTCCCCGTGTTTATTGTTCGCTGACATTGAATTTCAGATATTCGCCACAAAGCTTGGCGACATCTCCGACATGACCCGGTATTCACTGGACGAACTACGTCAGCGCTACGTCGTCGAAGGCAGGCCGCTCGAGGCGGGCCTCGAGGAAGTCCTGCGCGCCGACACGCGCGCGGGCGCGCGGGCGATCCTCGCATCGGTGGAAAAGCGCCGCTTTGAAAACCGGTCCGAAGGACAGCGGCTTCGCAAGATGTTGCGCTTTGAAACGCTTCTCTGGGATCAGGGGCAGGATGCGGTCGCGGGCGTCGACGAGGCTGGAATGTCTCCGCTTGCGGGGCCGGTATCCGCTGCCGCGGTCATCCTGAAGCCCGGCACGCGCATCACCGGTATCGACGATTCAAAAAAGCTGGACGCGAGTGCGCGGGAGACTCTCGCGATTGAGATCAAGGAAAAGGCGGTGGCCTGGTCCGTCGCGTTTGTCGAGGTCGAAGAGATCGACACCATCAACATCTACTGGGCCGGCATCCTTGCGATGCGGCGGGCTGTGGAAGGGCTGGGAGTTACGCCGCAGCATCTCCTGATCGACGCGAAACGTTTGAAAGAGATAGCGATCCCACAGCAGGCGATTATCAAGGGCGACGCCAAATCTGCAAGCATCGCGGCAGCTTCCATTTTGGCGAAGGTCTCGCGCGATGCGCTGATGCGGACGCTCGACACGCGTCATCCCGGCTACGGATTCGCCGACCACAAGGGTTATCCCGTGCGCGCGCATTACGACGCCCTTTCGAGGCTCGGCGCCTGCGCAGCCCACAGGCGCTCGTTTGGTCCCGTGCGTGAGGTACTTGGCTTGCCGCCGTTGCCGCCCTGGCCTCCGGCATCGGAGCGCGGTGGCGCCCTGTCAGGGGCCGAGGCCGAGGCCCTGCGGGCGGCAGGGATCTGATCTTTTCAGACTATTAGCAAGAATCCTACTTGGCGGGCGCTCCGGTCGTGGTCTGGCTCGCGGGCGCGGTTACTGTCACCTCATGGCCTTCCCGGAGCGCAAGCGAAGCTGCTGCGATTGCGGCCTCGAACGCGGCTTCCTTCGTGGCGTATTCATTCTCCGCCTTGCCGTCATGGCGTACCCGCCATGTGCCTTCGGTGCCGAAAATCTCGTATTTCGCGATGCCCATAAGGTGACTCCTCCCTAGCCGGCGTCGCCGCCCGTTTTAGACGGCTGGGTATTGCTTGGCGGATCGGACGCCGGGAAGCTGTCTTTCAAACCATTCTTCAGCTCGTCATCCTTCTTGTCGGCGGCCGAACGCTCTTTCGGCGTGTCTGCGTGTTTGTCGGTTGGTGCCGGATCGAATTTGTCAGCCATGGCATTTGTTCTCCTCTGAACATGTCCGTTGACGCAGGCGCATATCCATTCGCGCTTTCACGCGACGCCCTACGATTTTATTCGTCTCGGCGGAAAGAAGGACGGCAGTCTCATCGTGAAGCACGGCACGTAAGAGAGTCCGCGTCGTTCAGCGCGGAAAAAGCGGACCTTGCAAGTCGGCGGTGCAGGATGCGCCGCTGACGTCCCTTTGTCCACTACCGCAACAGCAGGATCAGAATGATCAGCGGGATCGGAATTCCAAGAAGCCAAAGAAGAATCGGCATGATGTTTCCTTTCTTTTACCGGCGGCGCTTCCATGTGCCATCGCGAAGGCCGCCGCCTTCGGTGGCTGCAAGGCTGGCGCAAAACGCGCCAAGAAGAAGTGAAGCTGTTATCCAGAAGGCGAGCGCAGCAGTGGCTTTGCGCGCGGCATCGGCATCAGCCTTGATCTGCGTTACGACGTCGTTGACCCGCTTCTCGGCGTCCTGCTGGCTGAGGCCCGTGCGGGCGGCCACGACCTTTGCAGTATAATCGCGGTCCGGGCCTTTGAGTTCACCGCCATTGCGAAAACTCCGCGTAAAGAGGCGAACGACTTCGCCGCGCGCATCGGCGGGGTTAGCGCCCGCGTTCTGCGCAGCAGGATCGCCTCGCAGCAGTGTGTCGACATATCCGTCCATCGGCCCGCTCGATTGGGCGGCGCTCGTCACGGCTCCCTGGCTTACTCCGGCGGCGGTTCCGCCGATAAGGCTTGTCGCCGGGCTGGCAAGCACGGCCGCGCCGATGACTGACGCGAGAGCCCAGGCGATGAATCCATGCGCCGTATCGCGGAAGTACACTTCGTCCGCATGCACGCCGTCCCATGCGCTCCGCAGCCGGCCGGCAAGATAGCCGCCGATCGACGATGAGATCATGGCGATGACGATGAGGTAAATTCCGGTCGTGATCTTGAATGTGGTGGCTGAAATGCCCGAACCCGGCCAGGGAGAGATTGAGCTAAGGCCAAGGCCGGTGCCAAAGGCGAGCAGCACAAGTGTCATCGCGCACGCGGTGATCGCGCCCGCAATAATGGAGGGCCAGGAAACACCTGCTGCCGGCGAGCCGGCAGACCCTCCCGGTGCAACCACAACGGTATCAATCATATACTTGCTCCCTGGCCTGCGGCGCCGCGCGCCATCTGCCGCAATAATGAGCATGTCAGGGGGAAGTTCCCGCGCTGTGGAACTTTTAGAGGGAGTGCCCATTAAGAAGTTGGATGTCGAAGACATCGAGGATGGCGGCCCTGATGAGCTTGCGAGCGAAACGATAATAGTTAGCGCAAGACCTGAGAGAGCGAGAGGACGAGGACGCGAAGCAGTAGACGACCAATGCGCAATCGGTCAGCTGATCTGCTCCATCGTGCACTGTTTTGGTGCCTTATCCGGGCGCCAGCGCAGCAGCCGCGTCCCATGCCGAAACCTTCCACCCGTGACGTGATCGAAACTGACTTCCACTACAAGCTTGGTTTTGAGGGGCTGCCACTCGGCTGAACGCTCCGTCGCCCACCGGCTTGGTCCGCCTGGAGCGTCACCAGTGAACCCCGGCGGCCCGATCAGGTTTTCGAGCCTCGTGGTCAACGCTTTTTTGTCTCCCTTCGCAAATGCCGACGTGAAGCCGACATGGTCGAGCATGCCCTTGTCGTTGTACAGACCGAGCAAAAGTGAGCCGACGAGCTCACTTCCCTGCGCATAGCGAAATCCTCCAACGACGCAGTCCGCGGTGCGCATTCGTTTTACCTTGAACACCGCGCGTTCGCCGAAACGGTAGTCGAGATCGGTTTGCTTCGCGATAACGCCGTCGGTCCCCGCAAATCCATTATCAAGCCAGCCTTGCGCGGTTTTGAGGCTTGCCGTTTGCTTCGTTAGGCTCACCTGCGGTTCCTTGAACTCGGCTGAGATACTGACAAGCGCCTTCCGCCTTCGCTCGAAGGGCTCGGCGCTGATATCTTTTCCGGTTTCGCTGAGAAGCGTATCGAACGCGGTGAATATGGCGGGGGTTTCGATTGAGAGCTTTCTGATCCGGCTTTCTGCCGGGTGGAGACGCATCTGCAGCGCATCAAATGACAGCTTGCCGTCAATCCTAATAAGGATCTCTCCGTCAACAGCCAGTCTCTTAACGTCAATCGAAGCGATCGCCTCTCTTACCTCGGGAAAATAGCGCTCGAGCGGCTTGCCGGATTTACCTTGCAGGCTGACCGTCTTGCCGTCTTTAAGCGCAAGGCACCTGAACCCGTCCCATTTGGGCTCGTACAGCCAGTTCGCGCCTGCGGGAAGGGCCGGGACGATCTTCGCCTCCATCGGCAGGATAATTTGTCTTTTCGCTGATTTCGCGCGCTTCATGGCGGCTCTCCTTGCGGGGGAGCCAACGCTCATAAATACCGCGCCGTTCCGCCTGCCAGTTCGGACCTTTGTGCTGATACAAACTCGCGCCAATCGCCTCGCCTACGCGGCTACCTTTTGCGCGGCGTTACACGGCTGGAGCGTATTCAGGAAATCCCCCGCGCGCTGCGCGTGCGATGCCGCGGTGAAGATCGCGCCGGTCGTCCTTCAGCACCTTCAGCCAGCAATCAATATAAGCCGCATGATCCTCCCGGACCTCCGGCGTCAGATCAAGATCCGCCGACAGGAAGGCGGCGCCGAGCTCCGCAACCAGTTCTTCCATAGCGTATCCCTGATCGCCGAAACGCTTGCGGCCAAAATCCCGGTCAAGACGTTTCGGGTGCTTTGTCCAGCGGGTCATCTCGTGCGCAAGCGTCGCGTAATAGGACTCCGCATCGCGAAAACATTCTAACGGTGGCATCTGCACATGATCCGTGCCTGCGCTGTAATACGCCATGTTGCCGCCGCTGCGGATATCGACTTGCGTCGCCGCGAAGAATGCATCCGCGCGCGCAATGCGCTCTACGGTCTCGACGCGCTGCTGCGCGGGCGCGTAATATTGCGCCTGCAAGCCTTCCACCTGCTCGACGTTAAAGATGGTGTAGCCTTTCATAAACGGAATATTGCGTTCGGTTTCTTCGCCGCTCGCTTCATCGGTCTCGCTACGGGTGATGCTGGATGCGTAAACGACAAGGCTGCCTTTCTCGCCCTTGCGGACATGTCCGCCAAGTTCAAGCGCCTGTTTGAAAGTCAGTCGAACAGACCTTTGGCAATCTCGTCCATCGCCTTTTTATGATCCTCGCTAGGAAACAGCTGCCCATAGCGGTCCATAGTAACCTGCAGCGAGGCATAGCCGGCGAATGTCTGCACCGTTTTAGGAGGGAACTTGGCTTCGATCCAAGTTGATACGGCAAAGTGTCGAAGTGCGTGCCAATTAAAACGACGCAGAGGTTGAGGCCGGAACGCTGGATCCGTCGTGCAGGCAGCGTCAGGCTCAAAGAGGGGATTGAAACGGCGCTTCCGCCTAAAGAGTATGACGAGATCATGGAGGAGTATCGACGTCATACCGTGCGTCGCGCTGCTTGACGTTGGCTACTGCCGAACAGAACACTGAACCTCGCTGGTAAGATAGCGATGCCATTCCTAGCAAGGCTAAAAGCCGCCGAAGCCGATCTTGAGGCCCAGACGTCAGACCCCTGGCGCCTGCGCCTCGAGCGCGTGCGCGGCACAACAGGCTTCGATGGGCTGGAGCGTATCAGCACACAAACGTTGCTTGACCTGCTAGAGGTGTCCCAGCGTCAACGGACGACCGGCGCATACCGTCACCTTGCTACCTTGATGGCCCAGCTTGGTTGGACTGCCGTGCGCGTGCGCGATCTCACGCGTGGGGGCTACAAGGAGCAGGTCCGAGGATACGTTCGAACCGCCAAACGGCCCCAATAGTTGGAAGGTGAAAAGGTAACCCTCGTCCAGCATCACAGGATTAGACCGCCCCGCCTGGCACGCTGCGAGGGGGATGATTAGGTTGAAATGCCGACGACGCTACTGTATCAAATATCGCACGACAGCTTGAGATAAACAAAAGTACGTGCAGCAACATACTAAGGGCGTTAACGTCCGGTAGCCTCTTGGAATACAATCCCTCTTCGAAGTGCTATTCTCTGGGTGTCGGGCTAATCGGCTTGGGCACCAAGGCTGGCCTTCGCAGGAAGTTTCCGAGCGTCGGCATCGTACATATGGAAGCTTTAGTGCGACAAACGGGATTTACGTGTGTCGCCTATGAACAGCTCCCCACGGATGAATTCTTAATCGTCGCGAAGGTCGAAAGCCCACGAGACGTGAAGGTTACGATTGACGTCGGACAGCATTTTCCTGCCACGGCACCTGTTTTTATGCGAGCTGTACTGGCGTCTCGGACAGAACACGAAGCAGAAGCATATGTGGCACGTTGGGGATTGCCCGCTTTCAATCGCTTGACGATCAGCGATCGTCACAATTTCTTCGCCGACCTTGAAACAATTCGCAAAGACGGCGTGGTCGTATCTCGTGGGGAATACTATTTGATGAACACTGCCCTGGCCGCGCCCGTTTCCTCAATTGGCCAAAGTGCACAGCGAGGCATCTGCCTCGTTGCATTTAGCTCAGAAATTCCTGATACAGAACTCAACGGTTATTGTAAGAAAATTCGTAGCGCCGCAGAAGCAATTTCTGCCGCTCTAGGCGTTTCGTAGCGCCCTCGCCTCACCGCTTCCACCGTCACTCTGACGCTTGATTCAATATGGAATAACGCTGACCAATAAAATGAACGGACGGCCTTATCCGACAGGGTCTCCGCCTCGCATTTCTCGCTCCAACAATAATGGAGCCGGTTATCAATGGCGAACCAACCGTCAGACTCCGTCAAATCCCGAGGCTCCTGCCGCTGTGTTGGCGCGACCAGCACCAGCTTGTCGGCTGATTTTCGGCCATCTAATGTTATAGGAGCTCTAGCCAACTACTCCTCGAGCAATTCGAAGAAGTCGCTTATTCGTTCGAACGCCTTCGCATTGCAATTACCGATATAGACCACGCGATCGCCTTCGCGCTCCAGCGACTTCGCTCTCGACTTGCGAAGCCGACCAGGGAGGAACGTCGCCGCAACAGCCTCGGGGCCGACGTCGAGCCTCATAATGCCGCGCCGCTTGCAATCTAGCCTGAGCCTTGCGGCCGCGAAAAACTCGCGCGCTTCTGGCGGCAGCCTGCCGAAACGACGTGCGGTTTCGTCCTCCAAATCCTCGAGATCATCCTCGGTACGGCATCTGGCGATACGGCCGTAGATTTCCAGGCGAACAGCGTCCGACTGTACGTAGTCCGCGGGCAGCATGTCGGCGATCGGCAGGTTCAGATCGGGCACCCACAGCTCGGCGCCACCGTCAGCGTCCTTCTCCGACGCCCGCTTGAGAAGATGGCTATAGAGCATCGGCCCGAATACCTGCAGATGGCCAGACTGCTGTTCGGAGAACAGGTCTCCGGCGCCCCGGAGATCCAGATCACGCTCGCTGATGGCAAAGCCGGCGCCGGGCTTACTGAACTGTTCGAGCACAGCCAAACGCTTCTCGGATTGTTCCGAGTTCGAACTCGTTTAACAAGTACGCGAAAGCGCGCGTGCCGCCTCGTCCGACGCGCCCCCTTAGCTGATGAAGTTGCGATAGACCGAACTTCTCCGGCCAGCAGACGACGATGGTGTTCGCGCGGGGAATATCGAGACCGCTCTCCACGATATTGGTCGCCAGCAGCACGTCCGCCTCACCTTCGACGAAGCTCATCATTCGATCGTCGATATCCTCGGCAGGCAACCGGCCATGGAGACATACGATGCGAAGGTCCGGCGCCGTCGACTTCACCCTTGCCAGCATCGGCTCCAGATCCTGGATACGGGGGCAGATCAGAAAGCTCTGCCCGTGGCGTCGCTGCTCGCGCAGCAAAGCCGCGGCGATCGCGGCGTCCGACAGCGGAGCAACCCTGGTGACGATCGGCAGCCGATGCACCGGCGGCGTGGCAATAACGCTGAGGTCCCGGAATCCCGCAAGACCCGCCGCCAGCGTGCGCGGGATCGGCGTGGCGCTCATCCACAGGGTATGAACGCCCTTGGCAAGGCCTGAAAGCTTCGCCTTCTCCCCCGCACCAAAATGCTGCTCCTCGTCGATGATGACCAGGCCAAGGTCGGCAAATTTCACGTCGGTCGAGGCGAGAGCCTGTGTGCCGACAACGACTTTCAGTTTGCCGCGGCGGAGTTTTTCCTTCGAAACTCGTATCTCCGCTGCCGTTGCTGCCCGCGACAAATTCGCCACTTCAATTCCGAGCGGGCCGAACCGACTGCGAAATGTCTCAACATGCTGTCTGGCAAGGACGGTGGTCGGAACCGCAACAGCGACCTGTTTTCCTGACAGCACAACAGCCGCCGCCGCCCGCACGGCTACCTCAGTCTTGCCGAAGCCCACATCACCGCAGACCACCCGGTCCATCGGGTGACCAGCCGCCAGATCGTCCAGCACGTCCCGGATCGCCTTGGCCTGATCAACCGTCGTGAAATACGGAAAGCGCGCGACGAATCTTTCATAGGCCGCCCCCGGAGCGACCAGCTTGGGGGCACGCCGGCGCCGTCGTTGGGCGATATGTTTCGCAAGCTGTTTGGCCGCCGCTTCGATTTCCTGCTCGGCCCCGCCACGCCTGCTCCACCACGTGCTGCCATCGGCCTTGTCTAACGTGAGCTTACCGGGCTCTACAGCGTAGGGCCAGATCAAGGCGAGATCGGCAGGCGGAACAAGCGCAGCATCATCGCCGGCGAATTCGAGCCTGATCATCTCGCGGTTTGTACCGTTGCCCATATCGAGGGTCTGCAAACGATCAAGCAAGGCAAGGCCACGCTGCAGATGGACGACGGCCGCGCCGCGCTCGGGAATATCCGGGTGATTAAAGGCGACTGTCCAGGCTTTGGCCATCGGTTGCGGATGATGGGCACGGCTACCGAGCACGTCAGACGCGGTCACAACCAAGGTCTGCTTTTTGCCGGGAGCGAAAAAGCCCGCGTCGAAGTCAGCCAAGAGGGCGCCCTCGCGTCTTCTGGCCTCTGCCGCCTCGTCCCAAGTGGCGAAACGCTCCGCCCTGACTCCACTCATGCGCTCCATCGCGCGCAAATCGTCTTCGACCGCGGCGACGAAGAGCAAACGAGATCCGGCGCGTTCCGCACTGGCCACGAACGCGCGAAGCGCTTTCCTCGGCGCCGCAACCTTCGAGAAGTCCGGCGTGGCCACAAACGCCGCCCTGGCAGGCAGCACACTCATGCGCTTCTTCAGTTTCTTCCAGTCCGCTCGCCCGAGATACTCGCGTTCCGAATCCCTGCGGCCGGCCGCCTCCTCGATCGTACTCAGCCAGCTGTCAGCGTGGGCCGGAACTTTTGCATCCACGATCCATCGTGCGCGATCGCAATAGTTCGGGAAGGTAGCCCGCTGCGCCCGGTCGCCGCCCAGCGCGAGGCGTTCCGACATCGGATCGATAATCAATTCCCTAAAATCGGATATGACGTCATGCTCATTCGGGTCGACGGCAACAATTCTGCGGATCGCACCGCCGGAATGCTCGATCCGGTACGGCCCGAGAGCGCCAGCCGGGAAGATCTCGAATGTCTTGCCGTGAAAGAGCGCGGTGCCCGGATATTCTGCCTCTTCGTCGAGATCGTAGCCCAATTCCTCAATGCGGCCCTCGAGGTCCTGCTCGGCATACGAGGCTAGCACCTTGAGGCTTAGGCTAATGCGCGACCAACTCGCCGGCAAAGGCAGCCGCTCCATGATCGCCTCTGCCGTCGAGACGAGCAAGATGGGCTTCTTTCTTCTGGCTAGACGGCGCAAGACTGAACTCCGCCTGCCGGCGATCTCGCGCGACGGTTCCAGCCCATCGAATGGCAACGTATTCAATCTGGGGAATACAAGAACATCGAGCGATGGATCGAGTGCATGGACGATGCCGCCGAGGCGCTCGGCCCTGTATTCGTCTTCAGCGAGAAACACCAACCCATCGCGACCGGACTTTTTCCACTGCTCGCGCAGATAGAGCGCCAACATGCCGAGAGGCGAGGACGTCGAGATCGCAGAACTCGCGGATTTTCCTTTCTTGGTCGCGCTTTTCCTAGTCGCACCGCGGGCGCTGACATTCTTGCTTTTCTTCACGAGACTTCCATCATCATTCGAGAACCTAGGTGCTGCGAATCGCCGGCAAAATACAAGTTATTTACTTTCCACGCTTCCCTTGGATTACCGCGCTCGACCCGATGCGAGCAGATTAATAGAGCTGCTTTCCAGAGTGACATTTGAGTCGGAATATGACCGTTGCCATCGAGATTGGCCGGACCCCAGCGGGAGAAACGGCGTCATTAGATCTCGAGGAACGTCTGGCGGCACTCTGCGTGTGCTGGGGCAATTCGGGGTCCGGCAATTTGCTGTCCTACCTACCAGCGCGGCCTCACAGCCAAGGTTTTTTGAAAGACCTGCGTGACGCCGGCTTGCCCGAACTCGTGACGGAGATACTTTTCGTCCATCGGATGTTATGGAGTGTCGGAGCGACTGATATCCGCTGCGATCCATGACGATTTGAGATGCCATTTGCCAGAACTCCTTCGAGGTTTCGGGTGAGCTCCCCGCCGCCCAAGATTTAAGCAAACATCACACGGGATGACTAATCGCAATTGCGCGCACAGAGCGCTTTGGGATTAATGGACGCATCCCGCTCATCCAGCCGAACTTCTTGAACCTGTCGTCAGGCGCACAGACATAGACTCCGGGATTGGCGGGCCGTGCGGGGCGTCCAAGCTTTGAAAGCTAACCCGGGCCAACTCGGCGGTTGAGGCTGGCCAAAATATAACGAAAGGCGGCCCGGTTCAATTGTACTGAGGTCCGGACCGGAAAAGGAGGAGGCCAATGCGCATATTTGGTCCATGGCGCGTCTGGATGAATTTCTCACTGCTGCTGAATTCGATGCTCTGGAGCAGGTCGATGAAGGTGGAAACCAATCGATAGCTAAAGGCTTGAGCGATCGATTGCTTGAACTCGGCTACACCAAAGAAACTCCGACCGGCCCGGCGATCACCAGTGCGGGCCAAATGCGGCTGGCGCTGGGACTGCGGACTAGCCATCCCTGATCTGGACACCCGCGACCTCCGGTGACTAGATAGCCTTCCTGATTGGCCGTGGCACGGCATCTGCGCGCGCCTGAAATGTGCGAAAAGTGGCAGCGTCGGATGGGTTGATCCGCGGCCAGACTGGATCGAAGTGATCAACTTCAACAAGGGCGTTTGCTGACGGAAAGGAGGGCGTTTTGCGAACCGCCGAAGATTTCGATTCTTATTACAAGTCCCCCGATCCTTGGGGAATTAGCAATGCATCTCGCCGCGATCGGGCGTTGTCTCAGGTCATCGCCCCCTACGTATCTGGAAAAAGCGTCCTTGAGTTGGGGTGCGGCGAAGGCCACCTTACAGCCTCAGTCTTCCGAAATGCCGCCAGCGTTCACGGTATTGATATCAGTCCCACGGCAATCTCGCGCGCGACGGTCCTTTCCCTGCCGAATGCCTCTTTTCAGACCTCGGATTTTTTAAACGTCGGATTCGCTGGCTATGATGTCATCGCTGCAATCGAATGCATCTATTACCTTGCGCCCGATGAGCGGGAGGCCTTTTTCCGGAAGCTCATAGCTAGCGAGGCAGCCGGCAAGATATTCATCATCTCGGGGCCGATCATCGGATCAAACGAGCACCGAACATACTTCACAGACGGTGGTCTGCGACAGACCTTTGCCCGGCACGGGCTGACGCTCGTCGAAAGCCAAAACCTTAATGCCTATCGCAAGGCCGGCCTCGGTGCGACCTTGGCGGCTGCGGCGATGCGCCTCCCGTTCGGAAGCCGCCTCATTCCGTTTCTGCCCGAAAAGTGGGTTTACCAGCGAGCCTACGTAGTTCGGATCGGCGTTCGATAAAGGCTTTTAGCACGCAAGAAGCGGCTTTAGCAGTTTGCTGAAAAAGGCCTCGCAAAGGCCGACGGTTGATGATTTAGTTATATATCATGAATTGTCGGGGGCTCGCATGCGGGGCGCTTTTACGGATCAGGGCGGGTTGTTTTCGTACATCTCGCCGGAAGCGCGGGTGCCTGCGACCCACCCGCTGAGGAAGATCCGGGAGCTTGTCCGCGATGTTTTGAGTGAGCTGAACCGTAGCCTTGGCAGGCTTTACGCGAGCGAAGGACGGCCCTCGATCCCTCCGGAGCAATTGCTGAGCGCGTTGCTGCTGCAGGTGTTCTACGGCATTCGGTCGGAACGCCAGTTGATGGAGCAACTGGACTATAATCTTCTGTACCGCTGGTTCGTGGGGCTTTCGCCTGATGACCCGGTCTGGGACCCGACCACCTTCACCAAGAACCGGGACCGGCTGCAGAACGGCGAGGTGTTTACGAAGTTCATGAGCAAGCTTCTGAACCATCCGCAGGTCAAGCCTCTGCTGTCGGACGAGCATTTCTCGGTGGACGGAACGCTGATCGAAGCCTGGGCTTCACAGAAGAGCTTTCGTCCCAGGGACGGCAGCGGTGACGATGATGACGGCGCGGACTTCCACGGCCAGAAGCGCAAGAACGATACCCATGCCAGTACCAGCGACCCCGACAGCCGGCTTTACCGCAAAGCCGCCGGGCGGGAGGCGAAGCTTTGCTATATGGGCCACGCCACCATGGAGAACCGGCATGGCTTGGCGGTGGCCGGCATGGTCACGCACGCCAATGGCACCGCCGAGCGCCGAGCCTCGGAGATCATGCTGAAGGCTAAAAGCAAAGCTGCCGGCCGCCGCATCACAGCCGGTGAGGACAAAGCGTACGATACGGCCGATCATGTCGCCAATCTTCGCGCCATCAACGTGACACCGCATGTGACGCAGAACCAGGCCGTCACCAAAACCGGCAAGACCCGCAACAGCGCCATCGATGAACGAACCACGCGGCATCCGGGGTATGGCATGTCGCAATCGCGCCGGGCGATGACTGAGTGCATCTTCGGTTGGGGCAAGCAGCACGGCACCATGCGCAAGACCAAACATCGCGGCATCGCTGGGGTCGCTGCCGACTTCATGCTCAATCTGATCGCCTATAACCTGATCCGCATCCCCAAACTGGTTGCAGCATAGCCAACCTGGCGTCCAGACCACCAAAGCGCTTCAAACTCTCGACCAAATCATCCCAACAATGGGACCCGCGGCAGAACAAACGCTCAATTCTTTGGGTTCTTCAGCAGACTGTTAGATTGTTCGCGGTCACAACCGCATTCGATCCTGCCATGAAATTCGCCGCTGCCCGCCCCTACGCCGACCCGGAAGTCGCCGCCCGCAAGTTGATGGAGATCGCAAATTCGGTCGAAGCCGTCCAGGACGGCCGGATCTACATCGAGTTGATCAACGGGCCGATGTTGTTTGAGCACAAGGCAACGCCGTCTGAATACAGCGCCGGGCTCAAACTGGCGATCGAGCATGGCTGGCTTGAACTGCACAGGTCGGCACTTCGTGAGGTTCACCCAGGCCGGCGCGGAAATGTTTGCGTGAACGAGCCGCCGACAAAGGCCGACCTTATTTTTCCTCTTCACCGGTAATCCGGGTGATGAGCCGAGAACCGCACCAAAGTTCAATGGTGGGGCCTTGGAAAATTCCCTTGGCTTTTTCGATGGCTTCAGCATCGTCCGCGCAAACAAAACCCCTGTAGCCGATAAACTCCTCACCAGGTTCGACGAAAAAAGCGCGGTAATCCGGCATCACCTCTCCTCCCAAAGGTGCCCGCCCCCGATGCGAACTTTATATTCAGCGGTGGTACGTTGGCTGCGATTTTTACTCAGGTCAGCTTCCCATAATCCTGAGAGCCGGCGCCCCGGCGCCATCAAAACAGCGCTGTGTTCCGGCTGCGGAACAGACTACACTGTCTGGTTTGACCGGAGTTTGCAGCGTCGAGTATGGTTGATGAAACACTCTCTCTGCGAGGACTGCGGCTGGGTCTGCGAGCGGCACACGAACACGCCATAGGAAAGCCCGCGCGGGCCTGCCCTTGCGGCGGCACCGGGCACGCCTGCCCGATCTGCAACGCGACCAACAGCGGTGACGCACGCGGCTGCCGGTTCGGGAGTATTCGAGATTTAAAGAGCGACCATCTGGCTGTGTCGCGGTTGCCGAGACGCGGGAGAGCCGAGTCGCCCGGATCGTCGCAGCTACCAACCAAATCGTCGCAGCTACTAAAATGCTGCAATCGCAGAGTCGAATAGCGAGTTGCATCCTGGCCGAACTCCAATGGTTTGGGCTCGACAATATTGAGCGTAATGGGGTTGTCTCCGACGTCCTTAGTTGGCAAGCGCCCGGTCTTTGGCACGATCTGATACTGAATGCCTTTATGGTCCATCGCCGGCCACCGTCATTTACGGCGCTTCGCGTGGAAGTGTGGCCACCAAACGATCCGCGCACCAAAGCTCGACGATGCCGTGGCGATCAACCAGGCGCTTGGCTTCAGCTATGGCCTCCTCATCGCTGTCGCAAAGCACTTCGAATCCGATGAAATGCCGTCGATTCCTGGGAAAGGCTCGATACTCTGCCATCCCGAAAATCTCCCGACGGATATCCTCTACAACACGTCGGAAAAATAAACTCTGTTCGGTCGCCGACTCAAGCAAGATTAAGTGCAAAATCGTCGGTGATGAGCACGTTTTGTAACCCGATGACCGCAGGCAGTTCCTCTGATCTTCAGGATCTTATGTCACCCGATGTCGCTAAATTAGTGAACTTGGCGGCCTTATTCTGGGCGAAAACCTATTCGCCAACGCCAAAACAGCCCGCTCATCCGTCTCCAAGGCGATCTTTTGGGCGAGTACGATGTCGCCAGGCACAAGTCGAGCGGCGGTAATAACACAATAGCAAAATCGGGGCCGACCGCGGTCATCCAACTCGTCGATGTTCATTGATGAGCCATAGTGGATCCGGTACCTCCTGCCAGTGTCAGAGCCGATGACGTCAAAATATCCGTCGGCGTTAAATTGTGCCAGCTGATCAGGAGACAGCCACTCCCTAAGCAACTGAAGGCCACGAGCCTCGCTGTCGTCGTGCAGAAGAGCACGTACATGCACGCACAAGGCACGAATACGCGACTTCCCTTCCACCAACGTTCTACGGAATGAGAGCTGGCTGAACAAGAGTCTAGGCTAGCCGCCAGCCAAGCGGGGATAGAACACGGTTTCTTCGGCTGTTGGGTCAAACCTCCTTATTAGAGCGACGTCGCCAGATGACGTCCGTACCGCCGCCGTGAAACCCCTCTTGGCCAGCGAACGAAAGCGTGCTTCGGCCTTGGCAAGCGCTTCAGGGTCCGCAGCGTCGAACTGATGTCGGGTATCGCCGCTGCGATCCATGACGATTTGAGATGCCATTTGCCAGAACTCCTTCGAGGTTTCCGGTGAGCTCCCCGCCGCTCAAGATTCAAGCAAACATCGCGCGGGATGACTAATCGCAATTGCGTGCACAGAGCGCTTTGGGATTAATGCGACGAACCCTGCTCATCCAGCGGTACTTCTTAAACCTGTCGTCAGGCGCACAGACATACGCCTGGGTCGCGCTTTTGCTGAAATTCCTTTCCAGCATCAGATCGTTTGTCAGCTTGTGCAATCGCGCCGAAGTAGTGGCATCTTTTCACCTTTTGACATGCGCAGGGACTCATCTAGCTGGCGGTCCAAGGCGCGAAATTCGTCCGATGTGTGCTGGAGCCGGATGACGAGGCGCGCGCCGTTCCAAAGCTCGACGTCGTGACCATCAACGAGCCGTTTGGAGTTCTCGATGGCTTTTGCGTCATCTTCGCAAGTCATGCCTTCGAAGCCGGTAAAATGCCCATCCAGGCCTACGGTATAGGCACGATATTCCGACATGTGGTGCATCCCTGGCTCAGGCGGGAGCAACGACATTCTCATTCGTTGATAAAAGCCTAAGGCGGAGCCGTGGTGCGACCATCTAGCACGTCGGACAAGGGAGTTATGTCCAAAAGTGTACACAACTCGAAACGGGCCAGTACCGGATAGCCACTGCAGGGGCTTCGGCAACTCATGAACGCATCACCCTAACTATGCTTGAGTTGGCGTTCGTGTAGCGTTGGAGTTTCCGTAATGCGTAAGTCCAATTGGACACCCTCGATCGTGCCGAGAGGCGATGATCACGATGTCTATCTGGTGATCGACGATTTCAGTCTCGGCCGGGTCTGGCGGGAGGCGGACTACGGATCGACCGATTGGGAAACCGTGATCACCGACCTTCTCGCAGGCGAATACAAGAACCCGATCGGCGTGATTGCCCTGAATTCAGCAGAGGGCTGGGCGCGAGACATGTCCGCCGACGCGGCCATCGAGATCCGCAAGCGATGTGACCTGCAACAGCGCGATGTGCCATCGGCGCTGCAGGACTTTGTCGATCGGTATGACGCTATCGATCGGTCCCAGCTCTCGCTGCCCTTGAGGATAGTCTGATCGATGAAATGCACCATCTGCCATGATGTCGGATGGGTCTGCGAAGACCATGCCGATCGGCCGTGGGCAGGCAAGCTGGCGTGCGATTGTGGCGCCGCCGGCATGCCATGCTTGGCCTGCAACCCGTGCGATAACGACCATCCGCCGCGGCCGCCGGAAGGCTTCAGGATCGAGATCGACCAGGACGGCTGGCGGCACTGAGTTGGTCGACGCGCCGACGCAAGGCTGCTCTTTGGCTACAACCTTGCCTGTTTGTTTTGAGGACCTTACCGTTGGCACTAGGGGATACCGAGATGCCGTATCAGGTCAGAAAAAGGTTCGTTGATTGTCGTTGCCGCCACTGCGGAGGATGCATTAGTGATCTTCGATAGCATGGGGAACAGCGAACAAGTGACCATCCGTGACATCGATGGCCACAAAGTCGATCCGGAAGCCCTTCGGCTTGGCCCGAAATGCACGAATCCGGGACCACCGTGAAGTTTACCCAGGCCGGTGCGGTTATATGTTCATGTAAATTTGAAATGGTTCCGGCTGGGACGGCAAATAATCCACTCGCTCCCAGCGATGTTCAGAGGCACAATCCTGGCTCTATCATCTGCCCGTGAGCCTACCATGCCGCGCTTGTTGCCGTCGGACGAATGTCCAAAATGTCGTGGCCCTATGAAGCGAACCCCGTCTCTGCTGGGCGCCCTTTACACCTGCGTACGCTGCGACGCCGATGATCCACTCGACGATGGCAAGCGATGGCTCGGCGGCGAACTTGCGCCTCCGCCTTCCAGAAACGCAGCCGACCGATGAAGTGTGTTCTTTGCGGGGTATGCGAGAACCATCACGCCGGGGAAGGCCCGCATCGCCACTCACGAAGACCGAGGTCAACAAGAACGGCGGCACTCGCTTCGACGACCACAGTTCCGCCGAACAGTTGTTAGCGTGGTCACGCTGGAAGCGGCCCGACGCGCGACGACTGCCGGACGACACGCGCCGGGCCCCCCAACCAGACCGCTAGCTGCAAGCCTTCGGTGCGGCCGAATCGAAAGTATGCGAACTTCGTGGCAGAAAATGCGCCAAGACGGGCGGGCGCGCGGCTGGTCGCCGGAAGCACCCGGGCAATCAAGGCGCCACGAAACCAATTTACGAGGCCGACGAAAAGGTCCCGAAACAAAGGCGCCCTAGCCTTCCGGTGATCAAACAACGGGGTCGATCATGTTGGACACCGTAAATCATTATGGCGGGATTTTATGATGCGATGGATCATGTTCGTGACCGTCACTCTAGTGGCAACTACGTCGATTTCTGCCGTGGTTAAAGCGAGGCGCCCCCACGTCATATTAAGGCAAACCGAGCCCTTGCCCGCTGTTAACGTGCCGTAATGGTAATTGAAAAAGCCGCCGCTGGCTTGTTGCCATCATCTCAACGGAGGTCGCGTCGGCGCAGCAGGCTTGCCTGGCCAATATTTCGCTTTGGTCGCAATCCAGTCTTTCGCTTCTGCTTCAGTCTCAAAGTCTCCGACATGAGAGTCCGGTCCGTTTCCTGTTCTTACGCAAACGAACCAACGGCCACTCCTTGTCAGCTTGGGCTCAAACTTAGGCTCTGTTTTTGCCATTCCCGCACTATGCGATATATCAACATCCTTGCCGGAGATCCTCGGACGGGGCGTGGGCGTTTTGGCTAATTCGCCCGCCTATCTTATCCACCCTGGCGCTCTACTTCTGATCGGGGCTGGTCTTTGAACCTTCGGGCACGGGCTGCATGTTTGGCGGAGTACCGCCCTGGGGACTGGCGGCCGTCGTACCGCCACTACCGGTCGTGAGTGGGCCGGTAGGACCCTGCGGGGAAGGTTGCCCTTTGTCTTCGTCAGGGGAGCCTGCACTCCCGTGGATGGGCTGAGAGCCACTTAATCGATCTAGGTTGGGCTCGGTCTGAGCGCACGCCATCGAGGCGGAAGCGGACATGCAGAGCGCGGCGAGTACAAGGCGCATGTGAGATTCTCCCATGAGGTCGATTTTTCCCAAACGGGCGTGGAGGCATTCGTTCCGCGATATATTGTTCGGCCGGCGGTTATCACCGCCGGGCGACGTCGCTTCAGTCCTTCAGTTTCGTCCGCAGCCATAATAAGAAACTGACGACACCCAAGATGACGCCAGCCGCAATGGGCATCCAGTGCATGGCGCTGACCGCTTTATTTCTCCCGCCGGACGCCCTTAAACTTTTTCGCTGCCTTTTTCTTTTTGGCCGGCTTTTTCACCGCCATGAACTCGCCGCCCTTTTTATTGCGCTTGGTCCAGGCCGCTGCGTCCCCCAGCTTGGTCTTGACCTGAGACCGCTTTCTCACTGCGCCCTTTCGGGCGTTGTCGCCGACTGGTTTGTTGACTGCCACGCTGATCATCCCTTGCTGTTGCCACCCACGGGTACTTTGCCAATTTCTAGTCGGTCGGCATTCAGAACCGAGATGTGTCGGGCGGCATCCGGATGCGCATCGTCGGCGACCCGGCGGGCAATCATCTCGGCGCTGCGTATAGCTTCGTCGTCGTCTCGGCAATCCAGGCCAGCCGGATCGATTAGGCGATGACCGTTTTTGATATCAAAAAAATAGCGCGACATAACTGCAAACTCCTAACTCGGTAATGGGATAGAAATCCCAATACCTTCCGCTGGTTCCCTCTGCTCGGAACGAATTACCCCGATCGAGCTTGAATCCGCGGTCTGACGGCGTGTGGAGTACTAGTAATGCGTAGGTCCAGCTGGACGCCTTCGATCGTTCCTGACGACCACGATCAGAATGTCTACCTCGTGTTGGATGATTTTGGTCGTCGCGGCCGGGCCTACCGGGAAACGAACGTCGAACGCGCCGACCTCGAAGCCGTCATCATGGACATGCTGGAGGGGCAATATCAGAACCCGGTCCGCGTCGTCGGCTTCAACGCCGCAGAAAAGTGGTCCGAGGACGTCTCAGGCGATGTAGCCCACGAGCTGCGCCGCCGTTGCGATCTGCAGCAGCGCGACGTCCCGTTCTATCTGGAAGACTTCGTCGAGCGCTACGAAGGCCGATACCACGATATCCAGCTACCGCTTCCGTTGCCCTTGCGCTTGGTCTGAGCTGTGGCCTTCCAACGGAAAAAGCTGCGGCAATCGGCATCAGGGCGCCCTTCCCCGGCTTTATCGAACCCGCGCTCGCCATCTCGATGGAGGTCGAATACCGGGCGACGTCTGTCGAGGGCAAGGTGCGTCACCCGTTCTTCAAAGGCCTGCGGAAGACCTGTGATGGCGAAGGACACATTCGATCGTTGGTTGGTGGGGATGGGCTGAGAAACCAGCTGATAGCACGTTGACGTGATGCAATTGTCACCGGAACAACTGCGCGGCCGCGCGGCCGTCAACGAGGGTGCGGCTGGCAGACCCGGACGCGCAGCGATGATGGCCTGAAGGACTACTCCTTCTGCTGTATGGAATTTTCTTTTGTGACCAAGCAACGTTCGGCTGTTTCGATAACGTTCAAAACCAATTCGCTGGCATCAAGGACCCATTTCGGCGCGGCACAGAGGCAGACTGGATGACGGATCTAAGCGAATCCCTGACCAGCCGGGAGTATGGCGTCCAACCACCAACACGGGAGCAGCGGCTTTTCTCCATAGGCTTCTTGACTGCAGTGATTGCGGCCATGGCCTGCTGGCTCGGGGCGATCGGCTGGGTCACCTTCGCAGCGACAAAATGGCTACTGGCTTAGTTCTGGTTTTGACAGAATGGCCTTGCCGTCGCGCAGGCAAAGATGGCTATCATTTCGCGTCCGTATCGGCTTCGTTTGGCGATGACAAATGCGCCGACAGATAGAATCTGATCTCGGGCGTAGTTGCCGCAGCCTTTCGAAGTAGTCATTCCGAATAAAGACGGAAACAAGCTCGCCGCAGTTGGCAGCCTCTTTCCTTATGCGTACTGATGCAGTGACAATAAAATGAGCGTCCCGACTAGAGCCGTGAACGCTATTGCCCAGCCCGAAAGGTAGGCGTTGAACTGAGACGCGGGCGGATTTCGTTTTCGCCAGTGCGACATGCGAACCTCCGTTGTTCTGCGGCACAACAATTTCGGGATTGGTCGCTGGTTCATGCTCAATTTGCACAAAGAAACGGCCCGAGCGCCAAAGGAATTGACTCACTATTTCGGCACTGAAGGCGCTAGGTTGTCCATGCTATGGACCCGCTCGATTTGAAGTTCGTCGAAAATCTTCGACCGCCCTGCTCCAGGTGCGGCAGGCCGTTGATATTGACCAAGATCGAAACGGAGGAGCCGGGTTTTCACCTGCGCACCTATTATTGTGCTGCGTGCGAAGAAACCGAAGTCATCATTTCTCCGGTTTGGCTTTCGCGGAGTGGGCCGCCTCTGCTAGCAGCAGCCACTGTAATCCGCCCACTGCGCGTTGGGCCCAAGATCAGCAACAGCCCGGCCCCATTAGCTCAACCCCTCCGGTTGCAACCGGTTCGCTTCTTGGCGACCTGACTCGGAATTGAAGGTTCGCTGGACCGAAGTGGATCAGACATCGCCCCGATCGCTCTCGTAAATTCCGCCCGAGCAGCGTCTGATGACCATTCCAGATAACGAATGACCGCAGCCCCAATCGCAAACAAGACGAGAAGCTGGAGCAACGCCATGGCGACTATTCCCAGCTGACGGCCGCTGCGCGCGTTTTGATTCTGGCTATTGAACAATGGCATCGACGTTCCTCCGGAAACCGGGTGCGCGCCGCGTTTAAATCAACTCGCGATTTCCACGTGTGAACCACGTCACCTATCACGCTCACTTGAGGGGGACCGCAGTCAAGGCCCCACATGCTAGGCGTGAGCCTCGATGCGCGCGGATAGTTTAGGTTCGTGCAAACCGCGCGGACGTACTGCCCACAAAATGGACTTGCCTAATGACGAACTCTGAAATTCTCCTAGGGGCGCGGGTCCTTGATGGGCCACCGCGTAGCAGTACGTGCCGTCCGTCATCTTTCTCGCTAGAACCCGAGCCGTACACCGGCTCGGATTCTTGCGTTTCTATGCCGGTGACACGGCCATCCTGTGCCTCTTCTGCAACGGTCGCGTTGTTCCTTATTAGGAACCGCAACTAAGGCTCACCCATACACCGAACTACGTGCAGGATTAAATCAACCGGGGTTGGCGGAAAGAACAATTTCAACACGTAAATATATTGAGCCCGGTGGCCGCAGCGCGACAATGCCTGCGGCTTTTTCAATGCACGTCACAATCACGCCGCAGCAAACGGTTTTCCCGACTATGTAGACGACTTACCCTCGTCGAAGGCACCGAGCGTCTGGGGCCGAGGGTTCGTCCGCCTTACCTTAACGACTGGCCTGCCGCGTACTGAGGCGTCTTTCCGATTATCCGGCGCTGAAGATTGAGGTCGGCTCAAAGGATCCGGCAGGGTTTGACGTTGTCGTCAACGCGACCCCGCTCGGAATGAAGCAAGGCGACCCGTTGCCGATGGACGTCGACCGGATTGCCCCCTCGACCTTCGTCGGCGAAGTCGTCATGAAGCAGGAAATCACGCCGTTCTTGGCGGCGGCAAAGGGCGCGCGGCTGTGAAATCCAGATCGGCACTGACATGCTGTTCGAGCAAATACCCGCCTATCTGGAATTCTTCGGCTTCCGCACGACCACGCCGGACGAACTGCGGGCGGTTGCCAAGATTACCTATTGAGATCGGTTATCGCGTGGTGCCCGGTTTGTAACCGCATTGGCGAACGGATTTCGCGCCAGAATCAGTCATCTCTTTCAGCGCATAATAAACCCGCCATCCACCGAGATGGACTGGCCAGTCACGTAGCTGGCAGCGTCGCTGCAGAGCCACAGGACCGCATTTGCAACCTCCTTAGGGCGACCGACGCGCCCCATCGGAATACTCTTTTCCATGGCTTTGAGGGCGGCGGCTTGGCCCTCGGCGACCATTTGCTCGGACATCGGCGTCTGAATAAGTCCCGGGCAGATGGCGTTGACGCGGATGCCGCGTGCCGCATATTCAAGTGCTGCGCTTTTGGTGAAACCAAGCACACCGTGCTTGGCAGCGTGATAGATGCCTCGCTCCGCGCCGCCGACCAGGCCACCGAGCGACGAGCAATTGACGATCGCACCGTTTCCCTGCTTGCGCATCTGCTGTAGTTCGAATTTCATGCAGCTCCATTCGCCACGAAGATTAATCGCCATGACGCGGTCGTAATCGTCGCGGGTCGTATCGGCGGTCTCTGCCAGAACGTTCTGGACGCCAGCATTGTTATAGGCGACGTCGAGCCTGCCGAAGGTTTTGACCGTCCGGAGGACCATGGCTTCGACCGCCGCGTCGTCCGCCACGTCGCAGCGTATCGCGATCACCTCATGGCCCTTGAGGCCATCGGCCGCCGCCTTCACGGCGTCCTCGTTGCAGTCCGCGAGCGCAACCGACGCACCCGATTCCGCGAAAGCCTTCGCGGTGGCAAGGCCAAGTCCAGATGCCGCGCCAGTCACGAGCGCAACTTTTCCTGCAAATGTAATATTCATGTAGCGGATCCTTCTTGATTGATAAGCAGGAAGCGTCAGCGCTGGGTTCGCGCTGCGTCCGCCTGCCCGTAACGGTCGCCGTGGATGGTTATCCGGGATGCGGCAACCTCGAGTTCTCGCGCTTCGTCGGACGTGAGGCCAATCGCGGCCGCGCCGATATTCTCGTCGAGACGGTTCAGCCTGGTGGTGCCGGGGATCGGCACGATCCACGACTTGCGCGCCAACAACCAGCCCAGCGCAACTTGTGCCGGGGTTGCATTCTTCTCGGTGCCGATGCGCGTCAGGAGATCGACGATCGGCCGATTGGCCTTGCGCGCTTCGGCCGTGAAACGCGGCAGGCCACCGCGATTGTCGTTGCCGCCGAACGAGGTGGTCTCATCGATGTTGCCGGTCAGATATCCGCGTCCAAGCGGACTGAAGGGTACGAAGCCGATGCCCAGTTCTTCGCAAACCGGCAACACCTCCGCCTCGACCTCGCGCCACCAGATCGAATATTCACTCTGGATCGCCGCAAGCGGCTGGACCGCATGCGCGCGCCGGATGGTGGAAGCGCCCGCCTCGCTCAATCCAAAGTGTCTTACCTTGCCCTGGCCGATGAAATCCCTCACCGCGCCGGCGACGTCTTCGATCGGCACGTTCGGGTCGACGCGGTGCTGGTACAGAAGATCGATCGCATCGACCCTGAGCCGCCTCAACGAACCCTCGACCGCGTCGCGAATGCGCTGCGGTCGGCTGTCGAGCCCGTCCTCGCGCCCGCCGGGACCGAGGTCGTGGCCGAACTTGGTGGCAATCACCACGCCATGGCGGAACGGCTGCAGGGCCTCGCCCACAAGCGCCTCATTGGTAAAGGGGCCGTACACCTCCGCGGTATCGAATAAGGTGACGCCTCGTTCTGCCGCCGCGCGCACCAGTGCGATCATCCCGCCACGGTCCGGCGCGGGGCCGCGATGATAGTTGAGCCCCATGCAGCCGAAGCCAATCGCCGAGACCTCGAGGCCGGACCGTCCAAGTTTGCGCGTCTGCATTGTCGCTCTCCCGACTATTTGCGGTATTGCTCGTCGCTCACCTTTTCCATCCAGTCGACATTGCTGCCGTTCAGGGACTTCGGTAACGGCGATGTGGGTCATCGCGGTATGCGCCGTCGCCCCGTGCCAATGCTTCTCGCCGGGCGGGAACCAGACGACGTCGCCAGGGCGAATTTCTTCCACCGGTCCGCCTTCGCTTTGCACCCAGCCGAGGCCCGACGTGACGATCAGCGTCTGTCCGAGCGGATGGGTGTGCCACATGGTGCGGGCACCGGGCTCGAAAGTGACCTGGCCGCCGCTGACGCGCGTGGGCTCCCCGGCCTGAAACAGCGGATCGACGCGGACTGTGCCGCTAAACCACGCTTCGGGGCCTTTGCCGGAGGGCCGCGAGCCGTTGCGTTTGATATCCATGGTTCCATTCCTTCCCGTTGATGAATCAAGCCGCGCGGCGACCGCTGAAAGCCCCGGACCCAAGGCCAGCGATGCCAGTCCGGCAGCGCGTGCGAGCAACCGCCGTCGCGTCAAAATGCTGCGTTTCCAAAGCATCGTTCCTGCCATTGAAAGGTCGGCTCGGCTCCCGGGCCGAACGTCGATCGCTGCGTCACGTGCTAGATTTAGCGCGTGCAGCCCATCGAACTAGACCGTATAATCGGCATGCACTTAGAAGCTGGATTGATAAATGCAGCGCAGCAATCTCGACGACCTCATCGCTTTCTTGGCCGTGGCGCGCGAAGGCAGCTTCACGAAAGCGGCTGCTAAACTCGGCGTATCGCAATCCGCGCTGAGCTACACCGTCAAGGAACTGGAAACGCGCCTCAAGCTGCGGCTGCTGACCCGTACGACACGTAGCGTATCCGCAACGGCCGCGGGGAGCGGTTAATCCGCACTGTCGGACCGAGAATTGAAGAGATTCAGTCGGAACTGGCGGCGTTGAGCGAACTCAGCGAGCAACCGTCCGGAACCATCCGTATCACGGCGACGGAATACGCCACCAACGCCGTTCTGCTGCCAAAGTTGGCGGCGGTCCTGCGTAAATATCCGGATATCAAGGTCGAGATCCTGAGCGACTACGGACTGACCGATATCGTCGCCCAGCGTTTCGACGCCGGCGTGCGGGACGGCGAGCAGGTCGCCAAGGATATGATTTCCGTGCGGATCGGGCCCGATGCGCGCATGGCGGTTGTTGCAGCCCCCTCCTACTTCCGCAACCGGGCGGAGCCCAGGAGGCCGCAGGATCTGGTGGAACACAATTGCATCAACCTGCGCCTGGCGACGCATGGCGGATTATACGCCTGGGAGTTTACCAGGGGATCCCGCGAGCTGAAGGTTCGGGTCGACGGGCAATTGTTTTTCAATACCACTACCCAAATGCTCTTCGCGGCGCTTAACGGCCTCGGCATGGCGTATCTGCCGGAAGGCCTCGTGCAGCCGCACATCGCCAAGGGCCGCCTCAAGCGGGTGCTCGAGGACTGGTGCCCTGCCTACCCCGGTTATCATCTTTATTATCCGAGCCGCCGCCAACCTTCCGCGGCGTTTGCGATCCTGGTCGAGGCCCTGCGGCATCGCGGCTGAACGGTTATAATCGCGGCTTCAGCGGATGGTATAGCCGCCATCGACGGCGAGCGCGTGACCGATCATGAAGCTCGCTTCCGAACTGCAAAGCCAGAGCACGGCACTCGCGATTTCTTCGGGCCGGCCGAGCCGTCCGATCGGAACGTTCTGCAACATCGCATTAAGCGCGTCGGCCTGCGTGGCCATCATCGTATCGAGCATGCCGGTGTGGATGATGCCCGGACACACCGCATTGATGCGGATACCCCGCGCCCGCATAGTCGAGCGCGGCGCTCGTAAGCCCCAACACGCCGTGCTTAGAAGCCTGGTAGCTTCCGCGCTTGGGCCCCGCCACCAGGCCACCGATGGAAGAGCAATTGACGATCGCGCCGCCGCCCTGTTTGAGCATCTGGCGCAGCTCGAACTTCATGCAACTCCACACGCCACGGAGATTGACCGACACCACCCGATCGAAGTCTTCCCGGGTGGAATCCGCGGCTTCCGAGGGCGTATTCTGGATACCCGCGTTGTTGTAGGCGGCATCGAGCCTTCCGAAGTGAGAGACCGTGCGCGCTACCATTGCCTCGACCTGGGCATCATCGGCCACATCGCATGAAACTGCGAGCGCCTGGTGCCCCAGCCCGGCAAGCCGATCGGCGGCCGCGCGCGCGGCTTCCGCGTTGGCATCAGCCAATGCGACCTTCGCGCCTGCCGCAGCGAATGCCTTTGCCGTCGCCAAGCCCAATCCCGATCCCGCGCCGGTGACGAGCGCAACCTTGTTTTCGAAGGATATGTTAGTGCGGACTGCCCTCCCCGGTCTGCGAGCGCGCCGCCTAATGCGGGCGCTTTGCGAAAACATCCTTGGCGACCGGCATGGCCGAAAACACATTCGGCCAGCCCACATAGAAAGCCAGTTGGGTGATCGCCTCCGAAGCCTCCGTCTGGGTCAGGCCATTGTCCATCGCACGGTTGAGGTGCGGCGTGAGTTGCGCCGTCTGCCCGTTGGCGATCAGCGCGCTGACGGTGACAAGGCTCCGGTCCCTCGAGCTGAGGTCAGGACGCAGCCACAAATCGCGAAACAGCACGTCCGTGGTATATTGCACCACACCGGGGAACGCCGAACCGAACTGTTCCCGGACGGACTTTTCCCGCTGCGACTCGGAAGCCTCGTTGATCGGCAGTAGCGTCGCCGACACAGCCGGCAACTGATCGGCACCGACCTTGCGCGCGGCAAAGACGCCCTTGACGACCGCGACCGCCGACATGGCATTGCCCCAACCGGCGTAAAACGCCAGGTGAGTGATGATCTCCGAAATCTCGTGGGGTTTCACGCCGTTATCGAGCGCAAGATCGACATGATGCGCCAGCTCGATGGTCTGATTGCGCGCAATCAGCGCCGCCAAGGTAACGATGCTGCGGTCGCGCGGCGCCAGGCCCGGGCGCTTCCATACGTCGTCGAGCAGGCGGTTTTTGGCATAGGCCGGCAGCGCCGGCGCCACCTTCTCCACGTCTTGTTGCGATAGCGTCGGCCCAGATCCGGTCATGGCGGCGGTCTCCTCTGCACGGGTCGGCGACATCAGTAGTGCAAGCAATGCGATGCCAAGTAACTGTTTCATGAGCTAACTCCTGGACGCAGCGCGCTTTCCAAGGCGTTTGCACGAGTCGAAGTCCCCGCCCTGTTCAGGCCAGTCATAGATGAGCGGTTGTCATGTGATTAGTCGGCTAAAGCTGCATGGACTTATCAATCATGTTCATAAATATGATGGCGACGGCGTCGCGGCGATCGCAGTCCAATCGAATGACCGCTTTGCGCCGATTGTGTTGAAGAAGTCCGCGCACTAGCGATTAGATAGATCGAAGAGCGAGGCGCGCGGGCTTTCCTCGTGCTCAAGCGGGCTTCAGAGCAGGCGGCAGGATCAGCTTTGCCAGCTTTCGAAGGTTCTGGGCGGTGGCAGCCAGGAGGAACTCGTCTCGAGCGCCACATGGACCTCTCAGCCTGAGCCGGTCGAGGCGCAGGATGCGCTTCAGGTGCGCGAACAGCATTTCGATCTTCTTACGTTCGCGGCGCGACCTGACATAGGCGTCGGTCTTCGCGATATCGCGCGCAACGTCTCGGGCCTTTTCGTGGATTGAACGCGGGACCTTGCGGGAAGGCATTTTCGGGCAGCACCGCGGCTTCAGTTCGCAAGCATCGCAGTCATGTTTGCTGGCGCGGTAGAGCAGTGTTGCCCCGTCATTCATCAGAGTCCCGGTAGAGCTCAGCACCTTATCGGCTGGACAGACGTAAAGATCGCGTTCCTGATCGTAGGCGAAGTCTTCGCGGGAGAACGTCCCATCGTCGCGGGCCGACTTATCGAACACCGGAATGTGCGGCTCGATCGCATGCTCGTTAACGAGCCACCCCAGCATCTCGGCTGAACCGTAAGCACTGTCGGCGGCCAGGCGTTCGGGACAGAGCCCGAGGCGCTCTTCGGTGCGTTCAATCATTGTACGTGCCGCACCGACCTCGGCCTGCCGGATAGCTCGCGTCGCCTCGACATCGATGATGATCGCGGCCTTCAGGTCGATCAGGTAATTGTCGGCGTAGGCAAAGAAGGCATGCCCTTTGTGAGCGCCGGTCCATTGTGCGGCCGGATCCGACTTGGAAATAAACTTCGGTACCGTCTCGCTCGCCGCGCCCCAAGCAGCCTCATCTAGGGTGTCGAGATATTCGCGGACGGATCGGCGTGTGCTGGCGATGGCCTCCCAGTCAACATCGTCAGACCCAGCAGCAGAACGCTGCTTGTTGGCATCGGCGGCAATCAGGCTGGCATCGACCGCAAAAGCGGCCCCCTCGACCAACCCTTCTGTCATGCAGCGCCGGACCACGGTCTCGAACAGCTTTCGTAGCAGATCGCAATCGCGGAAGCGGCCATGCCTATTCTTGGAGAACGTCGAGTGGTCCGGCACCTCGCCGTCGAGGCCGAGCCGACAGAACCAGCGGTAAGCGAGGTTCAGGTGAACCTCCTCGCACAACCGCCGTTCGGAACGAATGCCGTAGCAGTAGCCAACCAGCAACATCCGGACAAGCAACTCGGGATCAATCGAAGGCCGACCAGTAGAGCTGTAAAATGGCGCCAAGTGGCTCCGAACGTCTGACAAATCGACAAAGCGCTCGATCGACCTCAGCAAGTGGGTGGCCGGAACGTGTCGCTCAAGTGAGAACTCGTAGAACAGCGCCGCCTGATCAACTTGCCGCGGACCCATCATCGCTTCCGGTCTCCCACCCACAAGCCGGAATGAATCAGCGAACTCCTTCCACTTCAACAGGAGAGTTTTTCAACACAATCCGCCAATAGCGGCCGTTCATAAACGTATGCTTTGACAGGTTGACGTTCTCGCTAACGGTCTTGTTTCAGATTTTGACGCTCAGCTAACGCCGTTTCATCCAACTATTCCTGGCTCGTGTCGCCGTAGACGGCCCTATTCAAATTCTGAGACACAAAGCTGCACGTGCGATCGTTCGATCGCCAAAGCGATAAGATCATAAAGTACATAATAATTTCAACGATATATGAGTTCGTGGTTTTATTCCTGTTTTGAAAGCAATAGCATCCGCAAGCCGACGGGGCAGTAGACAGCCAGTATATCCAGGGATCAGCGCTTCGGCTTGAGTTCGGAGTACACCGCATCGACGAACCGATCGGCCGTCGCGGCGGTGCCGCGAGGTAACTGGTCGAGGCCGTCCGGCACCCTTGCATCGTAGGAAGCGGTCAGCCTGGCCGTCAGAACCTCATCGCGCGTCTTGTCTTCGGAGATCATCTTTTTGACGCGATCGACGACGTCCACGATCATGTCGCGCTGAGCCGCGATGGCCTCGCGACCGACGACGCTGCCGTGACCGGGGATGAATTTAAGTCGATGCCCTGTGCCGATGCGGGGGTCGCCACCATGAAAGGGGTGCCGACCGCGAGCCGCACGAGTGGATTCCGGGACACGTCGGAAGTGTCTGATGTTGCGCGGGTCATAGGGCGCCTTTCGCCTTTGCTGTTCCGGAAGTGCGCCGGCGTCGTTGTCGGCAGAATGGGTGCTGCCGCCCCGGCGATCATCTGAATCGATCGCTTGAACAGCCGGTGGCATTATCCGTCAGCTCACGCCGTAGCGGGATGCCGGTTCTCCGGTCTGCGTCGCTGCGAACAGATTGCCACGCGCGGCATCGTAAGCGGCCCACAGGTGCCCGTCCTCGACGGAGGGAAGTGTGACCAACTCGCCCTGGTCGTATCCGGCCAGCGACGCATCGACCATGTTTTCGGCGGTCATGATCGACGACTGATTCAACTGTGAGAGAGGAATGCCCGCGATGTCCCACAGTTCTGTCGATGTGGTCGCCGGAAGGACAAGCTGGACCTTTACGCCGGTTCCGGCCAGTTCGGCCTGCAGCCCACGGCTGAAGTTGAGAACGTAGCCCTTAGTGCCGCTATAGACGCTACTGATCGGTAGCGAGTGCAGCGAAAGCACGGAAGCGACGTTGATGATCGAGCCGGAATTCCTCGTCAGAAAGCCTGGAAGCACCGCTTGAGTGAGCCGCGTCAAGGCCGTGATGTTCAAGGCGATCATCGAAGCGGCATCCTCGGTCGAGGTTCGCGCCAGAGGAGCCAGCTTCGCGTTTCCGGCGTTGTTGACGAGCATGGTGATGCGCTTGTCGGCCGCCGCCAGTTTCTCCAAGCGTGCGAGATCGGCGGAAGCCGTGAGGTCGGCCGCGACAACTTCTACCTGGGTGCCGTGTTTGTCCTGCACCTCCTTCGAAAGTGCGGCAAGCCGATCCGCCCTGCGAGCGACGAGAATGAGGTCGAACCCGCGGGCTGCCAGGCGCCGTGCGTACACGGCCCCGATGCCGGCGGAAGCGCCCGTCACGACGGCGACAGGCTTATGGGATGAATGGGTTGTCATGGGGTAAACCTTATTGTTTGAGTACTCAAGCATTTGGTCATCCAATCTGCATGTGCAAGACCCGGCCGCCAATTTTTGTGAAGCCTGCGTTCGATCAACAGCCCTTGGCTTCGCATGCGGAATCAGCTCAAGCGGGTCTGGATATCGGTGGGACTTGCTAGGTCGCCGGGAAGAGGCCATCTAACTGAAATGGCTGGCAAGACGAACAAGGCGGAAAAGACTTACAGCAACGCAGCGATGGCGATCGCGGAGCAGGTTGCTTGTACCAACACGGCGCTGCGCCGCGCCTCGAGGCGGCTGGGACAGCTGTACGACGAGGCACTGGCGCCCATCGGCTTGCGCGGAACGCAGCTAAGCCTGCTGTCGCAGATCGATGCGATGACAGGCCCGTCCAAGCCGGGCGGCAAGCTCGGGCCGACGCTGCAGGATCTCGCGGCCGAACTGGCGCTGCGGGTTTCCGGAATCACCCACGCAATGACACCTTTGATACGCGACGGCCTGGTCGAACTTCGTCAGGACCCCGAAGATGCGCGTACGAAACATGCTGCTCTCACCAGCGAGGGAAGAGCGAAGCTGGCGAAAGCGGTGGAGTACTGGGCAATCGCGAACCAGCACGTCGAACGGGTAATGGGCAGCCTGACGACAGCGAAACTCCGGGAACTCGCTGACCAGATATCTGTCGAGGCTTTCGATCTCTCGACAGAGATGGGTCACATCGCAGGACGTCGTTCGAAGAACTAGCGAGAGTTACGTGTGACGCACTCAAGGCTTACGCAGACCAAGCGCGTGCTGAGATACGGCGCCCCGCGATGGTGTGCCCTTCCGACCTCGCGTGGGGTTGATGCAATTCGAGAAAATGTTTTCTTTTTGCAGGTCAATCGCTTCACCATTTCCATAGCGTTCCATAGCGAAACCATCCACCGTTAACTTGCTTCGGAGAAATAACATGAAAAAGCTTTCGCTTTGCGCAACGGCAACATCGCGCCAGCCGAGACTGCCAAGGGGTGATAAATAGTTTTTCCGAGGCGGGTGGGGCTGCGCAGCATGTGCGGCGTCCCGGCCGCCGACTGCTGGCGCGTGCTGGCCGCTGGCGTCGTGGTCGATCGTCGATGTGTGGCGCGATGACGTGATGCCGTCCCTCGCCCCTCGCCCTGCTCTTGCCCTGTGTCAGAGCGGTGTCGCCGATGACCACATCAGTTGGTAGGCTTCAATCTTGAGCTTCCCGCGCCCCGGCGGTATGCGGACGAGACTGGTGTGCGTGCGTGTCGCCAAGTCCTTGAATGACGGCCCGAGCACAAAGGCAGTCTTGCCGTCGATCAAGATCAATCGATCATGCAGGGTGCGCGGTGCGGGCGATCCGCGCCTCAAGTGGTTGCTTCATCTGCTGTCGCCGGTGTTCCGTCACTGGCTTCAGCGACGCGTTGCTTCGGTCAAGGCCCGAACCGAGACAGTCTCAGGCGCGAGCGGAGCCTAGTCAGTGAGCAACTTGGCGTCGGCATACGGGTCGACGATGAACACGTCCGCAGTCGCGGTGCCCAGCGCCTTGCCAACCGCAGCGAACGCATCGAAGCCGTGGCCAGCGGCGATGAACGCTCCCCGCAATTCGACGGCGCACGGAGCTCTGCCCTCGCAAGTGCCTGATGCGCGACGGCCAAGATCGTCCCCGTGTTCTGGTCGCGCAGCGGACTTTGCAGATTTTGCGACGCCACTCTAAACGCAATCATGCTCGCCGTGCCTACCAACTTACCCGCTATGATCAGCGCCAAGCCCTGCGCGATCCACCGATATGTTTAGGCTGTCGGGTCGGCCTTCAGATCGGCGTGTCGGCGATCAAGACTGCCGAGCCGCAGGTAGATTGCTTCTGCAGTCAATGGGCCTGTCATCACCGTTCCGGGTTTGATTTAGAGGCGGTCGGAACTGTGACCCGAGCGCAGGGCCGTTGCCAACCGTTGCCGGTGTAGTCCGTATAGTCGAGGACCGCGTTGTCCGGCTCATCACCTGGTAGAATGTTGGTCAGCCGGAAAGCATCGGGAACTGCTGCCTCAAGGCGACTAGACCAATAGCGGGCTATATCCGCTCTCCCGCGATGGATGTATGGACCGTCGCAGCCGCATTCGAGCGTGGCCGCCGTGTCGTAAAAATCTAGAAGCTCATCTAAACGGCGCGCTCTACAAGCATCCAACCAGGCAACAACCACCGCAAGCGGGTCGAAATCACTCCTCGTCATGACTCGCTCATCCGTCGCTGCCCCTTAGGACGCTGGTAGAACGAACGCGATTAACCGGGCCTGAAGTCTACTCTGGGCATCACCTTGATGGATATTTTCCATCGCTCCCGGAATCATGAATTGCAGTGCCCCCCGGATTTGTGGGTTCGAGATAATCGATACTAATCTCTCCAACGCATTTCGGATCGCGTGACCGTTCCGAAGTCGACTCCGATAGGCAGTCTCAGTGCCAAATATCCAGAGTTCATTCACCCCGACCCTAAAGTCGGCCTGAACGTAGACTTCTTTAATTACAGGGATGCCTCGGCGACGTTTCAGGATTTGTCCGGTGGCACGGGCGAATTGAACAAGCTCTTAGCAACATATCGAAGGAGGTTGTCCGGCTTCAGGCACGGCACAAGCCAGCCTGTGATCATGATCGTGGACAATGATTCAGGTTCAAACGGCTTGTTCAGGCATTTAGCGGCCGTGATCGGGAAACCGGTGGGCGGAATCGATCCGTTCTACCACGTGTTCGACAATCTCTACGTGGTCCCAGTTCCAAAAACGGGTACGGAAGCAGCAATAGAGGATTTGTTCGAGCCGGCGCTTTTAACAAGAAAAATCAACAACAGGATTTTCGACCGGTCGGGTAAGAAGAAAGATCCCAGTAAGTGGTATTCCAAAGTCGATTGCGACGCAGATCGTGAAGCCAGAGCGTTCAACGATCAAGTTCGCGGGCTTCGAGACCCCGCGTATTCAGTGGGAGTGACCTCGTAATCAGCGACCAATACTCCTGCCGCGGTCGCAACGTCCGCAGCGGCTTGATGGGCATCGACCAGCGCGCTGTGTAACGACTCCACCGCGGACTCGGCCGGACTCACAGAAGCACTCCGGATTCCCGAGCTACGCGGTCGATGTAACCGTTCTTGCGCGCGGGGCCTTCCACGACCAGATCGACCTTCCGCTCGCCCAAGGCTGCCTCCAAATCGGAAAGGTAGCGAACCCGGCAAGCCATCGTCGAAACGTCGTCGTCGACCTGCACATGCAGATCAATGTCCCCGCCGCGCCGGGCGTCGTCGGCCCGCGAGCCGAACAGGCGCACCGCGCAATTCGGGCCGAAGTGATGTGTATGCGCCGCGTCGCCGGCGAGGAACACGCGTCCGTCCTGAAAACGATCAGCGACTACACCACGTCGCACCCTGTACGTACCGAAAACTTAAATCCGACCATAGTGGTGATGAAGGCCGCCCAGAATGGCGCTTGAACGAATGACACCGGTGCGCTGTACCGAGCGAGAGACCGGAGCATCCTTGTTCAAGGACCGATGCGTTCTAAAACGGTTGTAATAGTCAGCGTAGGATGTCAGGACGCAGCGCAAATGCGTCTCGCCATAGATGATTGCGTGATCGAGACACTCGCGACGGATCGATCCGATCAGCCGTTCAGCAAAGCCATTCTGCCAGGGCGAGGCTGGTGCGATCGGTTTGTCCCGAATGCCCATGGCTCGCAATCGGCGTTTGACAATGGCGCCGTAGATCCAATCGCGGTCCCGGACCATATAACCGTGAACCCCGTCCCAAGGAAAGGCCTCGGTGATCTGCCGTGCGATCCACTCCGCCGTCGGGTTGGTTGTGACGTTAATCCAGACGAGGCCTCTACGATCAAGCCGTACAATCACGAAGCCATACAGCAGTTTGAAGCCGATGGTCGGGACATCGGCTCGCCTATTCGATCACCTCGTCGGCAAGCCCGAGCAGCGTCGGCGGCACGTCAATGCCGAGTGCGCGAGCGGTCTTTAGATTAATCACCAACTCAAACTTGGTCGGCTGTTGGATTGGCAAGTCGCTCGGTTTGACACCCTTGAGAATTTTCCCGACATAGTCGGCGGCCACCTGACGAAAGACACCTCGGCCGACACCATAGCTCATCAGGCCGCCCTCAAAGACGAAAACCGAGAAAGGATACATTGCTGGTACTTTATGGCGAGCGGCCAGTGTCAAAATCGTATGGCGTCGCTCGGCAGCCCATGGAGTATTGTCAACGACGAGTGCCCCGGCCCCACGTTGCACAAGGGTGTCAAAGGCGATCTCAAAGTCGAAGTCGCTGCGACCTTCGACCACAATAATTTCACGCCCGAGCGCCTGCGCCGCTTGACGTATCTCGCTTGTCTGTTCTTCGAACACCGGGGAGTTTGAAGGACTGCCAAGGTAGGCAATCACCTTTGCTTCCGGAACCATCTGGCCTACGAGGTCGAGCCGCTTGCCCGGAAGCCCCGTGTCAACAAGGGTCAACCCTGTAACGTTGCCACTCGGCCTATTAAGGCTTGCAACAAGGCCGCGTTTGATAGGATCGCCGACGCCTACCAGAACAATGGGGATCGTTGTCGTTGCCCCTTTCGCCGCAAGGGGTGCGCCGATTGCGCCGGCTGCAACGATCACTGCAACCTGCGAGGCGACAAGATCGGCAGCCAGCATCCGCAGCCGACCAAGTTGGTTATCCGCCCAGCGAAATTCCACCCTCACGTTCCGTCCATCGGTGTAGCCGGCTTCCGCGAGACCCTGATAGAACGCAGCCACGTTCCGCTTATTCATGGCGAGCGAACCCGGGTGGAGGAAACCAACCACGGGCATCGTCGGCTGCTGCGCACGCGCCGATAGCGGCCACGACGCTGCCATGCCGCCGAGTGTGAATATGAATTCTCGCCGCCGGATGCAGGTTGCCATGCGAGCCCCCAGTGGAGGTCATGTCCATGCAACGGAGGGGACGATATCACGAACAATGGTTTTGCGGTGCGAAAGTCTTGAGCCGCCCATGTCGCAGTTGGGTCAAGGTCGGAAGTGGAGAGCCATTCGCGGAGAGTCCGTCTACCCCGATGAACGGGCATCATCAGAGCGGGCCGGCTGGTCCGTTTCGTGCCATGAACGGACTTGTGCACCGCCGCAAGAACCTTATCAATTGATCATCTCATCGACGCGGCCGCCATACTTGTACGCCAAGGCTAAAAAGGTGAACTTTTAACAATTCCGCGCGTTGACTTAAATCTAGGGCGAATGCGAGTGGTGATCATTTTGTAATCGCGCAGTTGCTCTGCATGTCCGCGACCTCATGGTTGCGCCGGTCATCACTCCACCACCATATTGAGGTCGATGGTCCGAGGACGAAAATGAAGCGTGGAATTACCGTTCTGGTTTCTGTCGGCGCGCTGTTCATCGTCGGCTATTTTACGGTGGCCAAATGGGCGATCCGTCACGAGACCCTGACATTCTACGACGCGAGCCGAGACAACCGTCCGGTCGAAGTCAACATTGCGGTGCGGCGCGATAAGGAAATGCAAGCCAATGCCGGCATGATCAAACTGCCGGTGGCGGTCCTCAACCACGGCAATACCGTCAAGTTTACCGAGTACTCTTTTCTCGCCAACCTGTTCGCTGCGCGCGGCTACATCGCGATCAGCGTCCAGCATGATTTGCCGACCGATTCACCGATGGTGACGAAAGTCGGCGAGCTTTATGTCGGCCGTCAACCGCAGTACCTGCGCGGGGTTGCCAACATCCGCTTTGCCGTCGAGCAGATGAAGACGGTCCAGCCGAACGCGGATTGTGACCATCTGACCGTGGTGGGACATTCAGCTGGCGCCGACATCTCGATGTATTTCGCTAAGTTGCATCCCGAACTGGTCAAGAAGGTCGTGGCCCTCGACAATCTGCGCGTTCCCTTCGTCACCTCGGGAAAATTCAAGATTCTTTCGTTCCGTTCGAAGGATCCGCAGTTCAAGACCGACACCGGCGTTATTCCGAGCGAAGATGTGAACGAGAAGGCGGGGATTACGGTTGTGCAAACCACCTTCAAGCATAATGACATGCGTGATACCGGAGCGGAGGAGGCTAAGGCGTCGATCCAGGCCATGCTCGACAAGTTCGTCGACGAAACCGACAGTACCGAGGTGCCGCCGGTCAGCGCGCCCCCGCTCACTGACCCCGGCCCGGTCGCGCCTTACGTACCGGTCGCACCGGTCCAGAACTGACGCCGGCATCACACGCTTCGATCGAAGCACTTGGGCAATCGCAGTGGTCCGCCTCAGACATGGATCGTTGTCAGCCGATGTCTCAGTTGGGTCATTCGCGTCGTTTTGACCCACAACCGCTCGCTTCCGGTCTTCCCACAACGAACGAACCCGCTACCGCGGGAGGGCGCTTGCTGGTCGGTCGGGGTATTACGTCTACCATCATAACTATCTGAGCGAGCGCACGTGACGGGCGGGCGCTCCGTCTTGAGGATTGAGGGGTTCAAGCACTCCAACCTCAAGACAGGAGCCCCCAATGAGCGAGAAGCCCATCAGCCCGCTGCGCCAACGCATGCTCGAAGACATGAACATGCGCAGGTTCGTGCCCGATACGCAACGCGAGTATATCCGTGCCGTCAAGAGGCTCGCGACCTTCCTCGGACGTTCTCCCGACACCGCGACGGCGGAAGAGCTGCGCGCGTTCCAGCTGCATCTGACCGAGACCAGTATGCAACCACCGAGCGTCAACGCGACCGTGACCGCGCTCCGGTTCTTCTTCAAGGTGACACTCGACCGGCCGGAGACGACACGACATCTCGTGTTCGTCTACGAACCGCGCAAGCTGCCGCGCGTGCTCTCGCCCGAGGAGGTGTTGCGCTTGCTGGAGGCCGCACCCGGGCCGAAGCACAAGGCGGCGCTCAGCGTTGCCTACGGCGCCGGCCTGCGCGCCATGGAGGTCGTCGCACTGAAGGTCTGCGATATTGATTTCAAGCGCATGACGCTCCGCGTGGAGCAGGGTAAAGGCCGCAAGGATCGCCATGCGATGCTGTCACCGCGGTTGTTGGAGCTGCTGCGCGACTGGTGGCGCATCGCCCATCCCCAGGTGTGGATGTTCCCTGGCCGCGATCGCATCACCCCGATGACCACGCGACAGCTCAATCGGGTCTGCCACATGGCCGCCGAGCGGGCTCAGCTGCCCGCATGGGTGGCGCCGCACACGCTCAGACACAGCTTCGCCACGCACCTGCTCGAGCGGAACATCGATATTCGTGTGATCCAGGTTTTGCTCGGGCATTCCAAGCTCGACACCACGGCGCGCTACACCCAGGTGGCCACCAACATCATCCGCGAGGTCATGAGCCCTCTGGACAGGCTCACGCCGCTGGTGCCGAAGAAGAAGGACGAGCCGCCAGCGTAACGGGCCCACATGGCCCGTCCAGATCTGGAGGTCGCGGACGTCTTCCGCGACCACGGGGCCGCGTGGCGTCATGCCAACCGCGGTCACGTGAGCCTGCTCCAACTCAAGGTGATGAGCGCCATCGAGAACTGCCGCACGGCGGCGCTGGGCGGTCACGTCGCGCGTTGCGAGGACTGCGCCCACACCACGATCGCCTACAACAGCTGCCGCAACCGGCACTGCCCGAAGTGTCAGGGCGCGGCAGCACGCCAATGGATGGCGGCGCGCGAGGCCGAACTGCTGCCGATTCCCTATTTTCACGTCGTCTTCACGCTGCCCTCGGCGATTGGCGACATCGCCTACCAGAACAAGGCCGTGATCTACGATCTGCTGTTCAAGGCCTCGTCGGAGACGATGCTCACCATCGCGGCCGACCCGAAGCACCTCGGAGCTCGCATCGGCATCACCTCGGTGTTGCACAGCTGGGGCTCGGCAATGACCCACCATCCACACGTCCACATGATCGTGCCGGGCGGCGGGCTCTCGATGGACGACAGCCGCTGGATCTCATGCAAGTCAGACTTCCTGCTGCCCGTGCGCGTTCTGTCGAAGCTGTTTCGGCGCTTGATGCTGGAGAAGCTTCTGGCCGCACACGAGGCGGGAAGGCTGCAGTTCCTGGGCTCACATGCGCATCTGGCCGATGCCAATACGTTCGCGGCGTTCCTGGCCCCGCTCGGCAAGAAGCGCTGGTTCGTTTACGCCAAGCGCCCGTTCGCGGGCCCAAAGGCCGTGCTCACCTATCTGTCGCGCTACACCCACCGCGTCGCCATCTCGAACAGCCGTCTGATCGCAGTCGACCAGCGGAGCGTCACGTTCAAGGTCAAGAACTACAGGATCGAAGGCCCCGGCCGATATACGACGATGACGCTCGACGTCGGCGAGTTCATCCGCCGCTTCCTCATTCACGTGCTGCCCAAAGGCTTCCACCGCATCCGCCACTACGGCTTGTTCGCCAGCGCAAACCGCGCCGAGACAATCGCACGGGCGCGTGAACTCCTGGGACTGGCAACGCCCGCGGCCGAAGCGGCGGTCGAGATCGATCCGGCGGCGGCGCAGCCACTCGCAAAGCCTTGCCCCTGCTGTGGCGGCCGCATGTTCGTGATCGAGACCTTCGAGGCCGGCTGCCAACCACGCCACCGCCCGACGACACCTCTCGTCGCAATCAGAATCGACACCTCATGAGCGCGGCCGCCACATCACTCACCCGCATCGTCAAGCGCGTTTCTCGCTGGTCACAACCCGGCCAGGGCGACGCTCGACCGGACAGATGCCCGTCAGCGCGTCCCACAGCGCAACTGGTCCCGAAAGCCATGCTCATCGGTGCTAAAGAGAGCCCGAGACCCACCAGCGTCCGCCTTCAACTCACCGCCATGCTCTCGCGCCTTGCGTCCCCCGCCAACACCGCGATCAAATCGCCATAGCCCGGCATCACCATCGCCACTTCATCTCCCGCGCGTTCCTTCACTGGAGGCTTTCGGACGACGGCCCCGGTGCAAGCCGAACCGTCGCGATGGGCCGTCATCCGAAACCCTTCACAGAAGCAGACATGCCGAGTGGACACCGGCACGTCTCAAAGTGCCAACAACGGACATCCTACCGTGACGTTGATCGCAAACGTTACCGATTGAGCGAAACCGTTTTCAACCAGACACGATCCTCCTCCTATTGACGCATCTGAAGCCGACGTGGCTTGCAGACGTATCGGTCGGCTCGGCGTGACGCGCGGCCGGACGATAGCGGCGACAGTAGTTGGGAGCGCAAAGATGCGACCCACCCTTGAGCACTTTTCGGGGAATCTTGACGTTGGTGGTTCGAGGGTCGTAGCTGCCCTCCTCGCGTGCACCCCGTGGGTTCTCTGGAATGCAGCAGGCTTTCGGCGCATCGGCGTCGTGCTTTGACGAATACCAATCGGCGGTCCATTCCCAGACATTGCCGATCATGTCTTGTAGGCCGTAGCCGTTAGCTGGAAACGCGGTGACCGGCGACGTGCGCTCGAAGCCATCGGCCGCAAGGTTCTGAACTGGAAAATCGCCTTGCCAGTTGTTGGCCATGTGCTTGCCGCCGGGAAACTGCTCATCGCCCCATGCGAATTCTGCGCCGTCGAGCCCGCCGCGCGCAGCGTACTCCCATTCCGCCTCAGTCGGAATTTCCTTGCCTGCCCATTGCGCATAGGCTTCGACGTCACGATAGGCGACGTGCACGACCGGATGATCATCTAGCCCGCGAATATTACTGTGTCGGCCATAGGGCCGGCGCCAGTTGGCACCAAACTCAAATCGCCACCATTCGCCCCAGTGCCGCAAATCCACCGCTTCCTTCGGCGGGGTGAATACCAGTGAACCGGCCTTGAGCATGTGCGGCAAGGCACCAGGATAGTCCTTGGCATTGGGTGTCAATTCAGCGAAGGTGACGTATCCGGTTGCGTCGATGAACTCGCGGAATTGGCGGTTGGTGACCGGCGTCCGGTCGATCCAGAACCCGTCCACCGTGACGCGATGGACCGGCGCTTCCTCCGGATAGTGCTGATCCGAACCCATACGATAGGTTCCGCCGGGCACGTACACCATCCCGTCATGCTCTGGACGTGACAACAATTTCTCGTCTCCGGTCGATGCTTTCCTGATCGCGAAATTCATCATGACCTCCGGCTCGTTACGCAGGCAGCCTGCGGGCTTCATCCTTTTCACGCTGCCGAGTGGGATCCATCGCTATGCGATTTCGGCAGAAATGACGATACCGTATTTGGCGTTCGTCTCCTGGTGGTGCCGTGCAAGGCAACGAGCGTAAGACCGACGATCGCAGTCCTGGAGGAGGAAACCCACCAGATGCTGCACTGCAGAGGTAGCACGCATTGTGGTCGGTCATCTCATCTCCCTTACGGTGGCTTTAGTTATTGGCTGGCGGCTGCCTCAGTTTCTCCATCACCTGCTCGACCGAGAAAGAGCCAGGCTTTTGTCGTGGTGGAAACGCTTGAAAGCTCATCAGGTGCTCCCCGACAATGCCCTGCGCCGGCACCACCACGAATGCGTGCTCGACAAACCAGCGCACGTAATCCCCGGCCTCGTGCTGCGCGCGCTCGAACGGATCGGAACGCAGGTTGAATAACATCGGTAAGCGCAATTGAACCATCGGCTGCTGCCACACGCTGAAGCCCTCCGCCTTCTGCTCCAGGAACACAGCCTTCCATTGGTCGTAGCGAAGGCCAGCAAGGTTGCCGTCATCGGTCCAGTAGAAGAATTCGCGGCGCTTGTCCGGGCCATTGCGGCTGAGAAGATCTCTCTGGTCGTAGCCGTCGAGGTGAACCTTGAAAGTTCGGCCGGCGGCCTCGTAGCCTTGCAGCAGCTTGTTTTTGATGTCGGGTTCGCCTGCGGCCGCAACCAACGTTGTGGCCCAATCCTCCGCGGAGAATATGTCATTGATCTCAGTTCTCTGCGGCACCAGTCCTGGCCAGCGTATCATCGCCGGAACGCGATATCCGCCCTCCCAGTTGGTGTTCTTCTCCCCTCTGAACGGTGTTGTGCCGCCGTCCGGCCAGGAAAACGTCTCGGCACCGTTGTCCGTCGTGTAGATGACGATCGTATTGTTCGCGATACCGAGGTCGTCGAGTTTCTTGAGCAGCTGTCCGACCTGCCCGTCATGCTCGACCATGCCGTCGGGGTAGATGCCCAAACCGGTCTTGTCCTGAGATTCGGCCTTCAGCCGAGTCCAGATGTGCATGCGGCTCGGATTGAACCAAACAAAAAACGGCTTCTTATCGCGGTTGGCACGATCGATGAAATCGGTCGAGGCATTCAAAAATTCCTCGTCGATGGTTTCCATGCGCTTTTTCGTGAGCGGCCCGGTGTCCTCGCACTTCTGCTTGCCCCAAGTGCCGAAACGGGGGTCGTCGCCGGGCGTATCGGTGGAAACTGCAACGCACTTCATCACACCGCGCGGGCCGAACTGAGCTTTGAACGACGGACTCTTCGGATAGTCCGGATTTTCCGGCTCGTCCTCCGCATTGAGATGATAAAGATTCCCGAAAAATTCGTCGAAGCCATGTACCGTCGGCAGGAATTCATTGCGATCGCCGAGATGGTTCTTACCGAATTGTCCGGTCGCATAGCCCTGCGGCTTGAGAAGATCGGCGATGGTCGGGTCTTTCTCCGATAGACCTTCTTTTGCAGCCGGCAAGCCAACTTTCAGCAGGCCGGTTCGCAGCGGACTCTGCCCGGTGATGAATGCGGCGCGGCCCGCTGTGCAGGATTGCTGGCCGTAATAGTCGGTGAAGATGGCGCCCTCGTTGGCGATGCGATCGATGTTGGGCGTGCGATAGCCCATCATGCCTCGGTTATAGGCGCTGATGTTCCAGTAGCCGATGTCGTCGGCCATGATGACGAGGATGTTCGGTTTTTGCGGTTGCTGCGCGTAAGCGATTGGGCAAACGAGGGATGCCACCCCCCCCCCAGGCAAAGAGCTCGGATCAAGCGCATTTTTCACTCCCCGGAATTGAACTCAAGGCATGGTCAGCGTGCGTCGCATTTTAGCGCACAGGATGAACTACTCGATTGGACTATGGGGGCGGCTCTTGGGCCGCCCACTACAGTCGCCTCGCCAAGCAATCTGGCTCGCTATATCCTAGTCTCCATTGCCGCGAGTCCTCGCCATTTGTTCCTTCACCTCCACGAGAACCTGGGCCAGGCTGTACGACGCCGGGGACTGTAGCGCCGGGTATGGCCCATAGGATTTAAGTTCCTGCAGCCACAGTGCCTGCCCGATGGGAATGATGTTCCAGTCGTAGATGTAGGCGGTAACAGGACCGGCAAGTGCGCCGCCCTGACCCAGGAGGGTTTTCGGTTCGAAGCCGACGGACCCCTCGAATGGATCTCGCCTGATGTTGTCGACCAAAGGCCAATGGAAGGTATGGACCCCCATCAAACCACCGGTCGCGGCCTCGGATGCCATCGCGAAGTAGATCTTCCAGTTCTTGTAGCGCACTGCTGATGGCACCGCACCGCCGTAGTAAAAGAACGTATCGCGTGCCGATTTCTCCGACTTGCCGGTCAGATAGTCGAGCTGGTTGACCCCTTGGAGCTTGGTCTTGACGATGCCGGGATACTTGCCTTCCATGATCTGCTTGTTGAGGTCGTTGCCCTTGGGCCCGCCGGCGATTTCAACAAACGTTGGCATCCAGTCGTAAGACGCGAAGATGTCGTTCAGGACTGTGCCCGGCTTGATGTGGCCCGGCCAGCGGATCACTGCCGGAGCGCGCATGCCACCTTCCCAGGTGGTCAGCTTGCCGCCCTTGAAGGGAGTGTTGCCGCCGTCGGGATAGGTGATCACTTCGGCGCCGTTGTCGGTGGTAAAGACGAGAATTGTGTTGTCGAGTTGACCCATGTCTTCCAGTTTTTTGATCACATAGCCGATGTTGTCGTCCATCTGCTTCATGCCGGCTTCGTTGACGCCCCAGTCCTTGCCGCCGGGCGTACCTACCATCCCCATGTACTTGTCCGACAGCTTGGTGGTGATGTGCATGCGTGCCGGATTGTACCACACGAAGAACGGCTTGTTGGTCTTCTTGGGGTCGTTGCGGTCAAGGAAGTCGATGACCTTGCCCGAGATTTCCTCATCCACGGTTTCGGAACGCTTCAACGTCAGCGGCCCTTGGTCGCTGCAGGTCTGGTTCTGCTCGGTGCCGTCGGGAGACTTGCAGGAAAGCACTGGCCGCGGCGGCATCATGCAAAGGGTCGTCTTCTGATCCACCGAGCCTGGGACCTCGGTCAGGCCGTTCACCGGCGTGTTCTTGCACGGCGGCACAATGGCCTGCTCGGTCGGGGACGAGTTGATGTCGGGGAAGCTCACGCCCTGCATCGCGTCGAGGTGGTAGAGATAACCCCAAAATTCCTGGAACCCGTGCGCGGTTGGCAGCGCCGCCGAGTGGTCGCCCAGATGGTTCTTGCCGAACTCGCCGGTGGTATAGCCTTGGTCGAGCATAAACTTGGCGAGCGCCGGGGTGCCGGGCTGCAGATAGGACGGGCTGCCGGGCAATTGCGGCGGGATCATGCCGGCACGCAGCGGCGTCATGCCGGTGAAGAAAGCGGTGCGCCCGGCCGTGCAGCTTTGCTCCGCGTAGTAAGTCGTGAACTTCGCACCCTCTCGCCCGATACGGTCGATGTTGGGTGTCTCGCCGACCATCAGTCCTTGATGGTAGATGCTCGGCTGCATCCAACCGATGTCATCGCCCATGATGAAGACAATGTTGGGTTTAGTGGCAGCCGCCTGTGCGAACGCGGGCAAGTTCAATGCGGGCAGGCTCAATGTTGCCAAGGCAGCACTTGAAACCAGCAGAGTTCCTATCCTTCGACTGATCTTCATGTTCAAGACCTTCCATTGCAAATTTTTGATCGACTATGGGCACCGTTCTCGGTTGAGTGTTGTGGAGCGTGCAACACCCCTCGCTCCCTCGGCCACGGCCGAGGGTTGTCCGCTTCGCTATCGATGTGATGAATTTGCGCCGACTGATTTCTGTGCGCTATGCGAATTCGGCTGAAAAGTCGGTTAAGGCGTTTTGATCAGCGAGCGTCGCAGTGTGGACGATGGCATTTCCCCAAAGATGGTGCGGTAGGTCACGGCGAACCGTCCCAGCTCCAGGAATTGATGGATTTCGCGCAATCTCAGCGACGGTTGCAGTTGCCGGGTCGGCACGCCGCAATGCGGAGCGCGCCATGTTCAATTGCCGCAGCAAACGATACCGGCTCGGACTCATGCCCAGGAATTCGGTACAGCAAACGCGCAAGGCTCGTTCCGCTACGCCGACTTTCGCGCAAAGCGCCGGCATGTTCAGCCGTGAGCCACGATGCGCGGTCAACGCATCCTCGAACCGGACCATGATATCGGCGTGGTGCTGCCTGGTCTTTGGATGGCTGTCGGCATCCGCGGCCGTCAGGCAATTGACAAGCGCGTGAAGCAATTCCTGCTCCAGCGCTCGCGCGACTTCCGGATTCGCGATCAATGTATGTCTCGTCTCGGCGAGACGGCAAGCCCGCGAATGAAGCCGCAGCAAGCGCGCTGCGGCACTTCGCGACGGTCGCAGCACGCGACCGATAGATGGGGCGGTTATTTCCGATCCGGTCAGGGCCTTGCTGCAGGCGGCGAGTTGCTCCGGCGGCAGCGAGATAAGGCCCCATTGGCTTACTCCATCGGCCCGCTGATGCGTTCGCTCGCCGCGGCTGTGGAACACGACGTCGCCGAACCGCAATCGAACTCGGCTGTATGTCAGGGATGGCCCGTCGCTTGTTGGAAACGAAACGAACACTCGCACCGGCGACAACGAGACAAAAGCAATCCGTGGTAAGTTTTCGGTAGCACGAAGGACACGGAGACGGCGCAAGCTCAACCACGTCAGCCGCGCGTTGAAATCACCACCGCCAGTGACGATGAGATTGACACTCGCGTCTTCGAAACCGGCCTGGTAATCGTCCGGATTGGCAAACGTGGCTGTGCCGTTCCCCTTCATCCGCTTCATCTCATTCGACGCGAAATGCTATTGCGAACCGCAACAGCTAGGCGCGCAGAATGAGGGATGGGCTCTGGCCTTGCTATGCGACTTCGGAAAACAAATTATTAGGGCGATACATTATTGTGCGTGGACTTGCATGGATTTCCACCCGGACCTTCGCTGGAAGCGATAGACCGTTACGCAATCGACGCTTCGGCCTTCAACTATGCAGGATCGGCCTCGCGAGAGATGACGGACGGTTTCGAGGTATCCGTAGATCGTCGGGCGGACGCCGCAACGATTCCGAAGGTGACTCGTCAAACAATGCTCGGTAGGCGACCGCGAAACGCCCCAACTCCCAAAAGCCATGATCGGTGGCCAATCGGGTGACGGTTGCCGTCAATGGATCTGCCCGCAAGAGTGCGCGGCGGACAAGATGCATTCTACGCAGGCTGAGGTAGCGGATCGGGCCCATTCCCAGATGTTCCTCGCAGGCGGCTCGGAGTGTTCGCTCCGCCACGCCGATCCCCGCGCATATTTCCGTCAAATACAGCGGCGTGCCGGAATTCGCTTCCAAAAAGTCCTCGAAGCGCGCGACGATCGCATCGTGGCGGCGTCCTCCGGCGGTCATTCCCGAGGCCGCGCCTTCGGTCAGGCACCTGATCATCAGATGGATAAGCGCCTGCTCCAGCGAGCGGCCCACCTCGGGCAGCGTGATGATATCCGGAGCGGCTTCGGCGAGCTTGCCGACCATCTCATGAAGGTTTAAGAGGCGCGACGTGAGGGCGGGATTTGGCCGAACGCGATGCTCCCGCGGCGATCCCGAAAATTCGTGACCGCATATCGCTATGCACGCGGCATCAAAATCATCTGACGCCAGGGACATCGCTCCAAAGCGACAGTTGCCCTGGGTGCGTTGGTGCATCACATCATGATTGCAGATGACGATATCATGCGGCGAAAGGTCGATTCCGCAATGCTGCACCGCCGGTTGCTCACCGGTGAGAAAGCCTATGACTTTGCGGCCGGGCTTAATTTTACTAGCATAGACTTGCGGTAGCTTTTCGTGGAAGCGTTGCATCCAGAGCCGATGCAGGTTGATCTGCGTCAACTCGGAATGGAACTTTCCTTTCGCAGTAGGATAAAGCTCAACGTCCGCGGCTCGAATGGCCGCCTGATAAGGAAATGGGTCCGTAAAGCTGAGAACTTTGCTCCAAGGCATTTCCGCCCTCCCGGACTTCCTCAAGCTCAAGGAATGTTTTGTCTGGCCGCGTAGTTGCGATGGGCGGGCTACTACTTGTATCGCTGTTGGCCGCCGATGTTAAAAACCTGCGTCTTGTAGGAGGCCGGCGCCTTCGTGTCTGTGCAAAACGGCGTGGCAGTAATTTTAAGCGCCGATAGTTTGAACAATTCGTTCTAAAGCAGCATTATTGATGAAACGTCTTCCGGGCTAGTGAAACAATCAGAGTTTTTCGAACGAGACGATGATACACTTTGCCGCAGTGCGCATGTTCGCTTACTCAGAAAGACGAACGCCATACCGGCGAACCTGTGAAGCTTGATCTTTTCTTCAAGGATCATTGAAGCTCGCTTCGACATTCAGCCTGAGCCGCTCGCTATCTCAAAGGTCGTTGCTGGAGGCCGCCAACGTCCCCTCCGAAATTCGTCAGGACGGTTGCCCTAATTACATTAAATTTAGAATGACTTTGAACCGAATCCAAAACGACGATTTGTCCTCGCACGAGACAGAGCCGACGACGAACCGCAGGACTTCCCACACGAAGCAAAAGCAAATCGTCAAAACTATCGCTGATAGCACGCACTAAGAAACTGCAGAAGGCGTTGCGTAGCACTCGAACACGTAAGAAGATCGTCGCGACATTCGTTTCTCCTTTTCCTCTCGGAAAGCAAAGGCCAAAAAGATGGCGCAACAAGCAAACAGCGACAACTATTCCGGCAAGCTGCCCAATTTCGTGCCGTATTTTAATTTCGCAGGGCTTGTCAATCAAAATTCGAAGTTGAGCACAACCTTGCAAGCTCTTGGCAAGGAGTGGACCGAATTCGTCCAGGCGCGGCTCAGTGAGGATTCCCAGCTGCTGCAGACGCTTGGTCAATGCAGGGGGTTGCCCAGCATGCAACGCGCATATATGCAATTTTGGGAAAAAGCTCTTTCCCAATATGAGGAGGAAACGCAGCGCCTCATGCGCATCACGCAAGGGGCTGTGGAGGATGCCACCCATACTGCGCAAGAAGCGCAAGAGCGCATTCAAGCCACAAACGGCAACGCCGATGGCCGCGGGGCTTCCAGTAGCTCTTCGCCGCCACCGACGAAGAGGGCCAACCCTTCTCGTCGTGACAGTGCGTAGCGGATCGCTCCGGCGAGCTGACAACCGGGCGCAACGATCGCGGGCTGAATGGCCCTAGTGTCCCCGCCACCGCGCACTCCTGGTTGCGAAAGAAGCTCTGCGAGCTGAGCCGCGACCGCGGTGCAACAGCCGCTATGAGTGGCGAGCGTTCCGCGCTAAGTGTTCTCCAGGTCGGCGTCGCTGCGGCCGCGGTCGCGCGGCGGTCAATGCGGCCGCCCGGCTGGGAGATCCGGGAGCGCAGCGATGATGCCACACGCCAGAGCCGTTTCCCTTCGCCGTTATGTTACGCTCGCTATGCTCACGGCATCTCGCTCCCTCTTAACCTTTGAGACCTCTTGCGACCAGGCGCATGCAGTTAGCGGTAGTCGCGCAGCCGTGGCCGCGGCCGGCGCGGACGGGCGTATCATCAGCAGCGCAAGCGCAAAACCGATACAGCTCGCGATGAGCAGCGATCCCAGCGGATTTTGCTGCACCTTTTGTGCAACGGCTTCTGAACTCGCTCGGAGTGTCTCGCTGTTCTCGTAAGCATCTTTGGCATAGTTGGTCGCGGCGTCGCCGACACTGCGTGCGGCATCCTTAGCCTGTCCGTAAAGATCCTGCGCCGTACCAGTCGCCTCCCGCGCAAATCCTGAAGCCTGCGTCTTAACGTCGCCGGTCGCATCACCAACCGCGCCCTCGAGCTTACCGCCGATATCTTTCGCCGAGCCGACTATTCTATCTTTGTCCATGCAACCATCCTTGTTTTCACGACAGGTAACCTAAACGGTTGCCTCCGGTTCCTCCGACAGACGGCCGATCATGCCTGAAGGGGCACCATGATGTCGCAGTTCAGAGAAAGCCGTCGCGATTAACACCACCGCCACGGAGCCCACACGGCAAATCTGTCCAAAATCCATCTAGCATAGTTCCTCGACCACACAGGTCGCTGAAAATCCTTCTTCTGAAGGCGGGATAACCGCCGTAGTGCGCCCTGCATCTAACAGCGCTCTTTCTTCCCGCGCTTAGCGGCAGAAATTCCGTCGATGCTTTGCACGGCGCCGACCTCAAAGGCCCAGCAATAGGCACCTCTTCGTACCGCCGACCTTGCGGATCGCACATGCGAAACGGCCCCGGCTTGGGGCAAGCTGTGGCCGGTTCTTTGGGGTGATCGCTGCGGAGAAAGAAATTGGAATCGAGCCGTAAAATGGTGCCGCCCATGCGACAAACGGCCCCGCCCGCGCCGGAAATCGAAACCGATGGGACCGAGCAGACCGGCCCGCTACTCCCACCGACTCATCGACATAATCGGCAGTATCTAAGAGTGAGAGACTCCTGCGGCCGTCTGACAGCCGGCCAACAGCGCTGCTTCTTCTATGCCCGTCCTCCCTGTCACGAATATTGCGAGCAAGTTGCGATCGTCGCAGTCCGGAACATATCGCGCAGCGACAGGTTAGACGACGCCACGTCACCCAATGGAGAACGACAAAAATGAAGCGATCGATAATCATCATATGCACCGCACTACTCGCGGCAACCGCTGCCGCGGCGCAGACGCCACCGGCCCAATCCGGTCCCGGCAACAATGCGGTTAACAGTTCGGGCCAGAATAATTCGAATGCACCGGTTGCAGGCCGTAACAGCTTTACGGAGGGTCAGGCCAAATCAAAGATCGAAGGTGCCGGCTTTAGCAACGTCACCGACCTGAAGAAGGACGACAACGGCGTCTGGCGAGGCAAAGCCAGCCAGGGCGGCACTCCCTCACCGGTGAGCGTCGACTTTCAAGGCAACGTCAACACCGCCAAGTAATAGGAACAATCACAATGACCGTTACAATTTCTCGGCTTTACGACAGGTACGCTGACGCTCAGAAGGCGGTTAGCGCCCTGGAGGCGGCTGGCGTCTCTCACTCCGACATCAGCATCGTCGCCAACAATTCGGACAATTGGTACAATAGCGGAAAGAAGGTCGATCGCGACCACGACGGCGTGGATGACCGGGCGGAGGGTGCTGGGACCGGCGCTGGAATTGGCGCAGGTGTGGGCGGCGCGGCCGGTTTGCTGGCCGGCCTGGGCCTCCTGGCGATTCCAGGCCTCGGCCCTGTCGTCGCGGCCGGCTGGCTTGCGGCAACGGCAGTCGGCGCCGCCGCAGGAGCGGCTACCGGCGGCATTGTTGGTGCGCTGACAGAAGCCGGTGTGTCGAAGGAAGACGCCCCGCTTTACGCTGAAGGTGTTCGGCGCGGTGGGACGCTTGTTTCAGCTCGCGTTCCAGACGCGGACCGAGCACGGCTTGAAAATATTCTCAATCAGTCTTCCATCGATCTCCGTGATCGGAGCTCGGCCTGGAAGAAAACCGGCTGGAGTGGATATGATCCCTCAAGCCCGCCCTACAACGCCGATCAAGTTCAGAAAGAGCGCCAGCAGTATGGCGGAGCCCTTCGGTAGGTCAGCCCACCTTTTAACAACAGCCGCCGGCTCCTTATTGGAGCCGGCGGCTTTCTTCTGAGCATAACAGCGAAACAACGGAGGGGCAGCTTCCTATTCAATGGGAGTGCAACTACTCCGCCGCCGGCTCAACCTCACCGGACTGTTCAATCGCCGCAGGCATTTTGGCAACCGACATCAGCGAACGGGCTACCTGGTTAAGCAACTGATCGGCGTTCTCCTCTTCCGCGAGCGACTTCGAAAGAAGCGCTACCACACCGCTGTGGCGAAGTTGCTGTGCAAGATTGCGAGCGGTCGTGTACCCAGATATCTCATAGTGCTCGACCCTCTGGGCGGCCCCAATCAAGGCGAGATCGGCGGCAGCGTCGTCTTTCTTTACCCCCTCCTCTATCACCTCCTGGCCTTCCTCGACGATACCCTGCATGCCTTTGCAGGCTTTCGCGCGAGGCGTCTTGCCAAGCAGTTCAAAACATTCGTTCAAACGCTCGACTTGGGCTTCCGTCTCGGCGAGATGGACCTCGAACAGTTCGCGTAGCTGGTCGAACCGGGCCGCCTCCGCCATCTTGGGCAGTGCTTTTGTCAACTGCTTCTCCGCATGCAGGATGTCGCGGAGTTCGTCAATCAGCAGTTCATCCAGCCCAACGATTGCTTCCGGCGGCGAACTTTCCGTGACGATGGAGGGTGCGAGCGCCTGGATCGCTGGCCTGAAGTGCGGGAGATTCGGTAAATACCCAGTCATCCCCCTGATTCCACGGGCCGCGCGTATCAATTTCACCATTATCACCGGCGCCGGTTGAATTGTTGAAGAACTGATCCACGAGACCAGGCGTCGGGGCAATACGACCGATACTGAAAGCTGGCTTCTTCATACTTTCAAGCGCCGCCGAGAAGGCCTTCATATGAGTGATTTCTCGGGTCATCAGGAACTGCAGCGCGTCCTTCGTACCTGAGTCATCGCAAAAGTTGATAAGGCGCTCGTACACGATCTTCGCCCGCGCCTCTGCAGCAATGTTACTTCGCAGATCGACGTCAAGTTCACCGGTGACCTTCAGATAGTCCGCGGTCCAGGCGTTTCCCTGCGAATTGAAGAGATTGACACCCCCGCCACCTGCAATCGCGATGAGGGGATCAGCTTCGGCCGCCTGCCGGTCGAACTTCGAAGGTTTCAAATGCAGGCGCGCCAGGCAGCCTACGACTTCGAGATGACTAAGCTCCTCGGTGCCGATGTCCATCAGGAGATCCTTGCGATCAGGATCCTCGCAATTAAGGCCCTGAATGGAATATTGCATGGCGGCAGCCAGCTCACCGTTCGCGCCGCCGAATTGCTCGAGGAGCATATTGCCGAAGCGAGGATCGGGCTCGTCGACTCGGACCGTAAACATTAGCTTTTTTACATGATGATACATCGCATGACCTCGATAAGAGTGGGATTGTCGGGCCAACAAAGCGGAGCCCCTTGCGTTCCTTCAATTTCAAACTAACGGGAGCTTACCCAAGACGCCTTCATTGCGAGGGTTCCACACGCCTGGAACTGGCAAGACTGCTGTTGGCCCACTTGACTGCATCGGTTTTCATCGGATCGACGTTGTCGCACTTCAGGCAGAGCAGGCTTATTCCACTCGTTCTGTTGGTCATTTTGATCAATCGCTTCTTGCATTTGGGGCAGCGGCTTTTATCCATGGGTATCTCCGATCAAACATTCTGGGGACTTCGACTTCGATCACCCCTCCTGGTAGCAAGCATCGCCGGCTTCAGCGGCCCTTTGCAGGTGGTCTCGGCGACTTGCGCCAGCTGACGGGAACAGGGTGCCGAGAAGCATTGTTCCGGATCGTACCCGCCGCCGAAAATCAATGACGTATCATCTGATACGTTTGACCAATTACTTGGAGCACAACCTGGCAAAAGCACTTCAATTGCTCATTCGTAAACTGAAGGAACATTCGCGCCTGAGCGCGGAGGACCTGGCTGCCATCAATTCGCTTAGCTATAGCGTCCGGGATCTGGAACCGAATGAGGATCTCATTCGGCAAGGTGACGATCCCGACGTCTCTGCGGTCGTCCTCTCGGGAATGGTTGCTCGATATCATTTGCTCCGGAACGGAGCGCGCCAGTATCTTTCGTTTCATCTGACCGGCGACATGCCGGACTCCCAAGCTCTCTTCATCGAAAAAATGGATCATGCGGTATGCGCGATCGGGCCTGCCCGAATTGCGTCAGTTCCACACCCAGAGCTCCTCGCCATGTTCAAGCGCCAGCCTTCGGTCGGCTTTGCCATATGGCGGGAAACATTGATCGATGCCGCGATCTTTCGTGAAGCGATAACCAATAACAGTGCGAGAACGAGGCCGGCGCGCATGGGCCACCTGTTTTGCGAACTGTTCTATCGGGCACGCGCATCTGGCCTGGCGAAAGGAAATACTTTCGCGGCGCCGATCAGTCTTGTGCAACTGGGAGAGACGCTCGGAATGTCTATCGCCACCGTGAACCGCGCCTTGCAGGATCTCCGCAAATCGCGAACGATGGAATTTCAAAGAGGTGTGCTTCACATCAGAAACTGGGAACGCCTCATTGAGATGGCTCAGTTTAACCCCAGCTACCTGCATCAGAAGAGACCGCTCCTATAACAGTTCCTTTATGGTGTGTTGGCCGACCTGCTCGCTTGAAGGGCACGCCGTCCCGCTACCTAATCATTCATAGCCGAGAACCGCGTTGCCGATTTCGAACCCTGGTGCTGCATCAGCACGCGGTGACGGCAGCCAGTAGACCTTTCAACCAAGCATTATCTGGTAAGTCTCACGAAGCCGAGCCAATGCAATGTCCATGCGTCCTTTCGACAGGAAGCCGCCCAGAGGAATCGTTGGAGGGCCCCGTTCCTTTGGCGCTCTTTGAGCAACGCGTTGAGGCTTGATCGCCAGCGTGCTGGCCTTGGTCGAGGCCGTAAAGCCTGCGCTGACATATGCCTCTTCCACTGTTTGGCCGACGTACTCTCCCGATGATCAACGTATCCGAACGGGTTAATCCAGAAGAGCGCGCCGGGACGAAACGTGACCGTGCTAGCCTCTCTCCGTGGTGCTTGGGCCCTGGCACGACAGCCCACGGCCTCGGCTCTTCCCCGAACCGGAGTAGAAATCTGTTTCAGGTCTAATCAAAACAATGGCTTAAGGGGTTGGCGTTGCGATGGTGTTGCGGGTGTCACTGACCTGGCAAATTGAGCCCTCGAACAAATCTTCTCCCAGGCGTGAAGAGCCCGCCGATCGCTGCGAACGATAACCATCTGACTTGGCCTTTCATTCCGTTCCCGGAAGGCTGGTGTGGCCCTTAAAGGTTTCGGGCGGAGACTCGGCAAGGCGGCAGGGCTCCTCTCTCGGGCCACCGGCCATCATCCCGAGGGAGGTCACTTCGGCGCAGCAGGCTTGCCGGGCCAATATTTTGCTTTGGTCGCAATCCAGTTTTTCGCTTCCGCTTCGGTCTCAAAGTCTCCGATGTGCGAGTCCGGGCCGTTTCCGGTCTTCACCGAAACGAACCAGCGACCGCTTTGTAGCTTCTGAGGGTCAAATTCAGGAACAGTTTTTGCCATTGCCGCAGTATGCGATGACGACATTCAATATTCTAGCCGGCAGATCCTCCCGCGACTGCCGGCGCTGTGGGACGTCAACGCTAACGCGTCTCGGGGCTACATTCGCAGCCGGCGCGTGAAGCCGGCCAGTAATCTCTGAGAAAATCTTACGCAGCGACTTTCATCGTTTTGCGACCCAGTTGTGACCCACCCTTTTTTGGTCCAATAAAAGCCGCTGAGGAATCCTGAATATTCCTCAGCGTTTTCAATATGGTGTGGGAAGAAGGAGTTGAACCTTCAAAGTCATAAGACGGCTGATCTGCAGTCAGCTAAGGTCATTAATCACGTTCTTCGAGCAGCCCCTAAGGGCAGTAAATCGCAGTTTACTTCCCACGAAATTTCAGCCGCGCAAACCTGATGCAACGCCCATAGCGGGCCCGTCGTTTCAAATGTCGACTTCACAGGGTGCTGGTCTTCGACGAGATCAAAGATGGCGGTCCGGCGACATCGACGGCGGTTTCGCCGTGCGTGGGGTCCGGATGCCGAGGATGAGCCTGCAATGAGACATCGCCGGCTGGGCGCGAACGAAGTGGCGTCTGCGCGAGCACCGCTTCGATCTCGGCGCGGTCGAGATAGCCAGAGATGAACAGGGCCTCGGCGAGTGCATCCAAGGCGAGCCGGTTCTGACCAAGCACGTCCAGCGCGGTGGCATAGGCGCGGTCTATGGTGGACCCAACCGCGGTGCGGAGGGGGTCAAACATCAGGAGGTCGCGACTGGTGAGACCGCCCGAGAGACAGACCAGGCCAAGGCTGCCGAATCCATAGTCGGTTTCCAGCCGCATCGCCAGATGCGTGGCGCGGCTCAGATCGCCACGTTCAGCGTCGCCACCGGCGCCCGCGGTCACCTCACCCGCAAAAGTCAGCTCTTCGGCGGCGCGACCGCCAAGGAGTGCGACCAAAACCTTCTCCATGTGCGCCCGCGTTTCTGGCTTCATTTCGCCGGGGTCGCTTTCGGCGAGGCCGCCGGCCCCTCCGATGGACAGCGCTCTGGGTTCACCGACGCCGACGGCAAGAAGAGCAATGGCGTGGCCTGCCTCATGAGCGGCAATCCGGCGGCGCACGTCAGCAGGCCACTCGGGCTGGCCCTCGCGTACGGCGTCAAGCAGGTCCTCCAAAGTGATCATGCGGCCTGCCGCGCGCGCAGCACGCCTCGCGACGCGGACCCAGCGCTCGACATCGGCACCAGTGTGCCCGCGCGCGGCGAGTGCTGCAGCACGAAGGTCGACGCCGACAAGATCCGCGCCGAGATGCATTTGGAAAATGCCGATCAGCGCTGGCACATCGGGAAGCGGGATAGCGATATGATGGTCCAGGCGACCAGCGCGGATCAGCGCGGGGTCCAGCTTCGACGGATCGTTACAGGCTGAGATAACGACGACCCCTTCTCTCTTTTCGAAGCCATCTAACTGTTCGAGCAAAGTATTTACGACTGGAGTCCACCAGAGATCGTTACGATCTCCGCTACCGCGCGTCGGCAGCGAGTTCGATCTCGTCGATGAAAACGATGCACGGCTTATTTGCGCTTGCGTCCGCGAAGGTCTTGCGAATTGCGGCCGTCACATTTCCGAGGTGTCCGTCTCTGTGGCTTTGCCACTCGGAATAGCTGGTGGCGATAAAATGCACCCCCGCCTCGGCGGATAGGGCCCGCGCGTAGAAGGTCTTTCCCGTTCCTGGCGGGCCCGACACCAAAAGCCCACGCGGGCAAGCGCTCCACGGCAGCGCGCCGGCGATGTAAGCGCGGAGGTCCGCTGCGAGCTCAAGGCCAAACTGTTTGGCTGGCCCAAGCCCATGCATCTCGGAGAGAAAAGGGCCAATTTCCTTCACGGCCTGGGCGCCAACCAGACGGCGCAGGCGTGCCATCGAGCGCTCGGCTCCGAGATCGGCACGCACGGCAATAGACAACATTTCCAGCGTGGCACGGCGGGCAAAATGCTCATCGATTGCACCAGGGTGCTTGCCGGCTACCGCTTCAATGACGGCTGCAATAGCAGTGCCATCCAGCGGCGGCACGACGATGCGATGCTCGGCGAGGCTGATGAGCTCTCTTGGCAGTTGGCTGATGTCGGAAGTGATGCCGACAATTGCGCAGCGCAACTGCACCGCGGCGGCAAATTCGACCCCGCGGGGCAAAGCCTTCCGGAGGGTTGGCTCGTCCGCGCGCTTGAAAATCAGCACCGTGCCATCTGGGGCCGGGGTCGTGTGCTTGTCCAAGCCGTCGCCATCGATCACCGGCGTTTCCAGACCGAGCACATGTTTGCGCAAGAGACCCACGATGGGTTCGACGAGATCGAAGTGTGGGACTTCGATGACAGCCACCATAGCGGGATCCCGCAGCTGAGCGAGTACATCGCGTGAATGCTCGAATGCGAGACCAAGCAGTACCGCTGCGGCTGCTTCGTCAGGGTGAAGGCCTCGGATTGACTCGTTCGCGTGCCTGTCCCTGCCCTCATCGTCGAATTGCAGCGAGAATTGATCCGGGCCAATATCGTCCACATCGGGCAAGGTTGTTGTTCGACCGCGCGACAAGCTCCTACCCGATCGCAGGGCGTCGACCAGCACCTCGGCGAGAGGCCGCGCCGCGGCCGCGAGCATGTGAAGCCGACTTATGAGTGCGCCTCACGTGGTAGCCCCTTCAGCCATTCGCCGGCATCCGCGGAATCCGCGGCGGCTCCTCGCGAGAGGTTATCGTGATCAGGTATCGGCAGGTCGAGGTCATCGGCGTCTTCGTCCTGTCCGCTCATACTCCGATCTCCACTACCAGCGCGCCGTCGAAGCGGGCATTTTCGTTGCCATAGCCGTGCGGGTTGCAGAGAATGCGGGTCTGGCCGATCCGATAGTCTGATGACCTGTGAACATGCCCGTGAACCCACAGGTCTGGCCGGGTGGCTTCGATCAGTGAAGAAAGGTCGGACACATAGGCCGCGGTGAGAAGGTCTGAACGAAGGCCTGGATCGACCGATGACCAGGAGACCGCGTGGTGGCTTACGACGACGGTAGGACCGTCCCATGCGGTGCTTAGAGTTTCGACAAGATAGGCTTTGGATTCTTGATGCAGCTGCGCGGCTTCCTGGGGCCGGAATCGCAACCACGGCTTTTTTTGCCAACCGATCAAGCGGTGATCATTCAATCCGCGAGCGCTGGCGCCCATTGCTGCAACCTGCCTTGCCTGTCCAAAGATCTGATAGTCAGACCAAAGGGTACCGCCGGTGAAGCGAACACCGCCTAGAATGACGGTATCGTTATCCAGCAGATGGATATTGAACGCGGAAGCCTGTGATCGGGCGAGAGCGAGCTCGTTGAAAATGAAGCGGCGATAGAACTCATGGTTACCCATCACCATTACGACAGGAACACTTATCGGCACGATCCGGCGCAGGTGCTCGAACGCGCGCAGGACGCCTTCGCAAGTGTCGCCGGCGGCGACCACGAGATCGACGTCCGTTGCAATTGTGATCGGCTTGACCGGGAACACATCGACGTGCAGATCAGAAAATATCTGGATTTCATGTCAGGCGTCCTCGAGGGGAAACGCCGCGGACAGCATGGCCTGTATCTGGGCGCGCCGGCAAAGGTCTTGCGGAAAGCACAAATGACGGGTCAGCCAGGAAGTAGCGAGGTCGGTCGCAAGTGTGCCTTCCCATTCCGCCCGGCCGAGGACATGCGACAGCACGAGGGCAGCTGCGGGGGCGTCGTCGAGTGCGCAGCGGAGCAGGACGGTCATGGCAATATCGACCTTGAACGATACTTCGCGGATCGGCATGAAGGTCAGCGCGACGGCGATGGCAGCCGCCGGATCCCCCTGCAGCGCTGCAGTAAAATCCTTGCCGCCGTCGATCACCGCTAAACGTTCCAACGTTTCGCGCAAATCGAGACGTTCGGCGTCGCAGAACAGGTGAGCCGGCAGCATCCGCCACCAGGCGAGCGCTGGACCGTCGTCCGCGCAGTACGGCCAGACGATGTCCGTCGAGGGGCGCGTGTAACCAGGCTTGCCCCCCGCGTCATATTGATCGAGCTTGATATCGGGTGTGTCGGTCGAACGAGACATCGTCATGACCTCTCAGTTCGCAATCAGAATCGGTTTGGGATAGCGCCTCGGTACCCACACCCGCGAGCCGATATGCGCTCCGGTGACGACCTTGGCTGCGATGGCCGGGGACGGAAACCAGAGCGCGACGAGCAGGCGTGAACGGTCGCCGACGCCCGCGATCTCGACCAGGGCGCCGGCATCATTCAACTGGGCGCGGCGCGTCTTGATGATTTCCTGCGCGCTCGCGTTCACGGCAGTGCGGAACTCAGCGCCAGGCAGGACGACGAAGCCGCCTTCGGAAGGGTAGCCGCGTGCCCATAGCCCCATGTAGTCCAGTTCGAGTTCGCCGCCAATCGGCGGCATGGCGATGACATCAATCCTGATCGGGACCATGTCTTCCGGCACGATCGTATCCTCGTCCTGCTCGACCGGCGGTGCCAGGCGGCGTTGGCTGGCAAAGTTTGAATCCAGGGCATGGCAGCCGCCGTCACGCAGCAGCAGACGCGCGTCCTCGACATAGCGCTCCAAAAGACCGCGGTCCTCGTTGGCCGCCACCGGCGTCTGGGGGCGCTGAACATTGGCAATGTTCAGATGACCTGCCGCCTGTGCGATCGACCAAAGGCGATATTGAAGGTAGATCGCGGGCAGCTTATCGGGCCAGGGTTCAGGATATCCCGTCACGACGTAAGCTTCGCGGGCGAACGCCTTCGTCGGGTCGGCGAGGTGATCGACCACGCGAGCCAAACCGTTTTTGCTTTCACCAAAATACGCCGTGTCGTGGCCCAACAGCACATAGGCGATGGCGTTCACAGCGCGCGGCAATGCAATGCTGGTGGCCTCGGCCATCGGGAAGGCCCAGACCGCGATTCGGCTTGCGCCGTTCTGGATCAGGCGGAGACCGCTGACGCCTCCGGCCGGGCGATAGATTTTGGACGTGCAGGCCTGCAACGAAGGCAGGCCGGAAATGGACGACATTGAGCGATCTCTCTTTTTTCAAGAGATCGCAAGGCCGATAGCGCGAACCGATTGACCGCGGTTGTGCCGGATCCGACAAGTCGGAGACCGCGAGCGGCGTCGGGAAGATCCCCCCGGAATCCGATGCAAAGGATCCGGAGCGCGGGCGAACGTGCGGGACCTGCCGGATCGCTCGTGGCGTCGCCCAATCGGTGCGCTATCGAGCCTTGCGATCGGGCCTAGGCAGCAAGCGGGCTCGGCAAAACGCCGACGGCGAGCGGGGACGCGGCCGCAAGGCCGAACTTCAAGGCGCATGAGCCGGCCGCCTCGATCAAATGAGGGCGGACCGTAGGCAACGAGGGAGATGGGGGCAGAAATGCCGAATTGGCGTTATAGATGGCCTTAGCCATGGCTGACTCCTCTGAAGTCGGTTGTGGTCAGGCCGTCGTTGGTGCTTCCAACACCATCGGCGGCCGCCTCGCATTGCTTGCGACGACAAACCACATATGCGGCTGATCGCGGCAAGATGCCAGCTGCAATAACGGTCCCCATAAAAATATGGTTAATCTTGCCAACAGACGCGGGCGATAAGAATTTGAAATCCTGCGATACGCGGACGCAGCCGGAGACCTTTGCGAATTCGCGCCCGGAGATTGCCGACGTGCAGTCTGGAGACGAAATCGAACGTGCGAAAATCCACCATTCAGCCCATTCTCGCGTTTCCCGGCGAGCCCGGCCGAAGGCTGGAATGCGTGGCCTTCGGACAGCCGCAGTCGAACTCCAAGTTGGTGGCGGCTCACTCGGCAGGCTCACGTGCGGCCTCCTTCAGCGCCTTAATGGCGCGCCGCTCGTCGAAATACTCGTGGCGCCTCTTCGCCCGCACGACCTGCTCTTGCACCGGTCTCGGAACCTCGGTGATCTGGAGGCCAGCCCAAGAGGCGCGCCGCTTGGCGTAGTGACCAACTTGGGTGTCTGTCAAGCCGTCGTCAGCCATCGCCGCGACCTCCTCGCGGGAATAGATGGTCCTCATATTGGCAATGAACTGATGCCGCAGGCTGTAAAGCGTGTACTCTATCTGCATGCGAGGAAACAGCACCTTGCACGTCCGCCTGAGCAGCTTGACCACTTCACCCTGGTGCATTGTCATGCGGCCGGTCCGCACCCAACCGCGCGAACGCTCCACCATGCGCTCCACGGCTTGCAACGTCTCGGGCGAGAAGTCGGAGAGGTTGAGACTACGGTGGGTAGCGCGCCCTGTGCGACCCATGGCTGGTTGGCAGGCGACGCGGGAATGACAAACCGAAGCACTGATGTCGCTTACGGGTCAATCGCGCTGGTTTGGCGGACGGCTCGCTATTGCCGAACCGCACCAATTAACGGACATCCGGCCTGCCTGAGCCGGATTCCGGAAAGTTCCAACCGGGGTCTGCTCGTAGGGCAATGCACCTACTTCAATTTGCCGGAACAACGCCTCTTAAGTGCGCATTGTTTAGTGTGGGCATTTGGATTTTTTGTGAGGTATTCATGCGTACTTTTTCTAAGCTCGTTGCAATTGCGACCGTGTCTGCTTCGTTAGGATGTCATGTGAACCCTGCTGCAGCGCAAGACTTTGAGGACAGATGGTCAATTATCCCGAAGGCACACGCAGATCCAGCTCCCGCGCCACCAGATCAAACGAAGCAGGAACCGCGAGCGCAGCCTCCTAGCTCAGATACGCCGATTCAAAACTCAGAAGACTCGAACACCGGTCCTCGCGTTTTTTCGGGAAAGGCTTCATTTTATTCCTATCGGACAGGTAAAACAGCGAGTGGTTCCTCGTTCGACCGTGATCTGCCAACAGCCGCCCATCGAAGCCTGCCGTTTGGCACGAATGTTCGCGTCACGGTTCCTGCCACCAATAAGTCAATGGTTGTTCGCATTACAGACCGCGGACCAAACATTCGTGGCCGCGTCCTCGACCTTTCGCTCGGGGCCGCGCGCAATTTGGGAATTAGGGATAAGGGTGTTGTCGAGATTCGCGCTGAGGTGCTTTAGCATGTTTGGCAGGAACGGCGCGGCGATGAGGGGGCGCCCGTAAGAGCGCCCTGCTACTGAAGAAAATTGGAATTTGCAGAATTTTCGCCAAGTGACGACCGTTGTGGGGTCATTCGCGTCAGTGTGGCGGTGCGCCGCTCACTTCCGGTTTGCCTCGCACTCAATAATCGGACATTCGTCAGACCGGCGGGCCCGTTAATTACGCTGCTGCAAACGTGGTATGAGTAACCGAAATTGTCCCCAATGAAATGAAGCCGTCGCCGCACTGCGGGATGGGCGAACTTTAGTCCTCGTTAATCGTTGTCTCGCCAGGAGGGACTTGGAGGCAGCGCATGTCGGTCCTCAGCACCATCGGCGTTTGTTGGCTAGGCCTAAACGCCGCTTTGTTCGCTGCCCTCGCAACTCGTAAGTCGCGACCCGGCCTGAGAGCTCGCCTATTCAACTGGGTTATTCAGAATGAGCCCAGGGACCGGCGCCATCGCCGCAGGCAACATTCGCACGCGTAGATTACCGAACACGAGACCGAAGTCGGACGCGAGCTGACGATGTGCTCTTCCTGACTCTAGGAAGCCCGACGGTGAGTCCGGGAGTTGCGGGCTAAATGGACCGGCCGATCGGCGCCAGCGCATTGGCTGGTCAGCGCTGCGCGGTCTGGGGCGGCCGGGAATGAAAAGGCCGCCGGAAATAATCCAGCGGCCATAGCCGGGCTTAAAATTCAATGCTTATGAAGTACTCCCACCCCGGTTTTCACAGACTGCACCCAGCGCGGCGGAGGCGCGAATCAAAAATTGTTCCTCGCTGCAATAGATTGAGGGCGCGTGCCTGAGCCCGCGCCTGTCGATCCGCTGACTTCTCCCCACCCGCGACCGCCGGTGGCTCGACGTCCCTCCGAGCCCCAAGGTATTGAAGATTTGCGTCTCGATCGCGAAAAAGCTTTCGTTGCGGGGATGACAAAGACCGAGAACCGAGCCGCGGCCAAGGCATTCCGGCAACAGCGGGACCAGGAGCGCCACAAGGAATGGCACGCTCAAGCCGTTGCCGCCGATCTCGAGGAGCTTCGGCGCCTCCGGCATTACCTGATCTTCAACAAGAAGGCCGGCGTACCGCACCACGATCTCACCAAAGCCATCGACGATTACGTGGAGAAGCTGACGGGTGATCGCCGAACGCTGCACGGCCAGAACCACAGCATCGGATGACGGTCGATCGCTGCGACCGGATTCGACGCCGCCATGAAGTTCGCCGCTGCCCGACCCTACGCCGTAAAGAGATCGTGCGTCGTGGTCAAGCCAAGGAAGCCCAAACAATGACGACCGCAAGCGTCGCTATGCCGATCAGCGTGGCGTACCCCGCGATCTGTACCCAGTCCCATGATCGGCGCCGGTCCATTGCCGGTACGAACAAAGCGATAGCGAATATTGCCACCGTTAAGAGGCCCGAGCCCACCACCATCACTTTAAACAAAAGGTGCTGCACAATGCGTGCAAGATAACGGATGGAAGCTGAACCATTCATGATCTTTTCGAGTGGCAATTATTCAATTCCGGCACCGCCATTTTACGGAGCGGCCCAATGCACGAATCCGGGACCTACGTGAAGTGCACACAGGCCGGCGCGGATCTGTTCGCCTGAAAAAGGCGCCAACGGGGGCTACCTTACGGCTCTTGCTCCGGATGAAGTCCGGCCTTCTGATCCCGCATCCGCTCAATCAATTCCTTAATCCCATCAAGTAGCGGCTGATCCGTGGTGTGGGACGCTATGAGCCGGTAATGCTCGATCTTCTTGTCAATCTCATCGCACCGCTCACACATGGTCACCCGCCTCAGGCAGGCGGGCAGCACCGGCCACCTGCTATCTTATGACGGTGGCAGGGTTATTTTGTTTCAATCAAATTTCGGTCGGCTATGCGGGTTTCGGAACCATGCGGCCTTCGATAACCTCATGGGTGACGGCTCTGGCTGACTGTTTGGGGATCGAGCTTACCAGCCTGGGTCCGCTCCAAAGCTCTACGCCGTGGCGTTGCAAAAGAATCCTGGCCTTCTTGATGGCCTCTTCATCATTGGCGCACTCGAGTGGCTCGTACCCACTGAAGTGACCGTCATCGCCGACCGCGTAAGCGCGATACTCTGGCATTACCGCGGGACCTGCAGACGGGGGGTCGTCAGCCATTCACTTATGCGGGCAGCCGTCTCCGCTTGCCGGGCTCGTCGGATAAGTCGATCGCGTTCGATTCCTGGATGGGTACCTTTTGCCTCTTTCCGGAGGCGTTGCGCTTCTTCGATTAGGCGCTGGTCTAGTGGTGGAGCAGTCGGGTTGAAACGCCGTTGCTGCTGCATGGGGCGCTCCTTTCCATTAGAGGAAGGCGGGAGCGCTACCGGGCGTTCTCATCACCGATAAAGGCCAAGTGACTGCGCGGCGATAACCTTGAACGCATCAATACGTCGTTGGTTCCGTCGGCCGTGTTATCCGCAGCAAATTCACAGCATGTCCACAGGCCGAGATTACCGAGATCCGCGAGCGGCCGCATTGGCTTGCTGCGCACCCGTTCACAGGCGCAAAAAAGCCGCCGCTGTGCAGTTTTCAGCGACGGCTTCTCGTTACGCACTCAACACGGACCCCACCCAGAAAAGGTCGAGCAAATTATGGGCCCGTTCGGTTAATCGGGGGTTACGGGCGCGGGACCGAAGCCTCGCGCCCGACTCTTGTCACGGCCTCAGCCGCTCTCGCGCAGTTCCTGCTCAATCGCTTTCAGCCGTTTTCTGAGAGCGCGATCTAAGGCGCTGGCTTCTCTAGGCGCGATTCTTCCCGTGGTGATCTCGGTCAGTATCCTGCGCTGAAACGCCGCGATCTGATCTAACGTCATCTGCTCGATTTGAGCTATCCGAGCCTCAACATCGGCATCTACTCCCGCCGCTTTCCTGTTGCGCATGACGTGCTCTCCCAGTGAGTCGCAGTGTAATCCTGGACCCCAGCGGTGCCGAAACAAGACGCCAGCACCGCCTGGATTGTGGAAAATTACCGCCCGAGCCGCCGGCGGTGCGTGCTTAACCGCCGCCGGTTGATCTCCGTCGGTGACAACAAGAAACGAGTGGGACGATTTGCGGTGAGGCGCAGAAACCCGAAATATACCCATGGGTTTGTCGACCACACGCGGAAGCCCCGCTTCTATCTGCGGATGCCCGGACGGAAGCAGATTCCGCTGCCGGGGTTGCCATGGTCTCCAGAGTTTATGGACGCCCGCGCAAAAGCAATGGCGGGCGATTGGGTCGCCCCGCCTATCGGAGCCAGCAGAACGGTCGCCGGCACCGTAAATGCCGCTCTGACGAACCTCAGCCATTCAGCCTGCTGCGGTTCCAGGAGACGCGCTGCCGGAGGCGATGCCGTCATGAAAGCCCGGAAGCGTGCCCGCCCGCAGCCAGCACATTCACAGTACGATGGACGTCGCCGGGGCGCTTCGAAAGCGCCCTCCCGCTGGTACGAGGCATGGCAGTATCTTCGCTACCACCGTGAACGAATTTTCAGAAGAACCGTCTATCTTTCGAAGCCCAACTGTCTGTGACCGATGTGAGGGTATCTCACCTACCCGCCTATCGATGGTCCCTCAGATCCGCGATGCGACGTAATCGCGGGATATGGCCCGGCTTCGGAGTGATACCCTCACGATTCGACCTGCCGACACATCGCGGGCATAATCCTTGCCCTAGGCTGGCCCGGATTCTTTGCGCGGTGCGTTTTCGCCGTCGGGACCGAACGGACGGAGGCTGACATCTCGAACTGGAGAAAACAAACGGGAATGATGCTTTTTAAGCCAATTCTGGACCGGGCAGGAAGACATGGTCCGCATCTCCTGCCGCTTGTGGCCATGACGCTATTGGCAACCGCGTCGGTCGCTGCGCCGGCCCGCAGCAGCGATTCGGTGCCGCTGATGTTGGTCTCCGACGAACCGAAGGCTGAAGCGGAAACCATCGTTTTCGCGCTGATGTCCGGCAAGTGCCCGACGCTGAAAGTCGCAGGCCGCGATTTCGCCTGCCGGGCCGTCGCCTTCTTCCAGACCGAGGAAGGCCGGGCCAATTTCACCATCGCGCTCGACGATCCCGACGACGACAGCCACATCATCACGTTCTCCGGCAACCGCGGGGTCCGGCCGCAAGACGATCTGTACGAACTGCCGATCGACGAGATGCAGCTCAAATCCAAGGACCGCCCGAAGGTCGATGGCCTGCCGGTGCCGCTGGTCGAGGTATCGACCGGCTCCTGCCGGCTGGTTGGCAGTCTTTCGTCGCAACAGGTCTCCAACATCTCCTGCAGCGCGACCGAAAAGAACGGCAAGAAATTTGAATTGCGGTTCGATTCCGACGGCTCGCCGATGACGCTGCGGCGCATCCGGCGGACCCGGGTCGGCGGTCCTCCCGTGATGTCGCCGTTCGATTAGCGCGTGATCGGTTCCGATTGAATCATTTCGCGAGCGGCTGATTGGCGGTTTCCGGCGCCAGCGCGATGAACGGCAGGCCGACGATATAGATCAGCGACAACAGCGAGATTGCCAGCGGGTAGCTTCCGGTGGTCGCCGCCAGCGCGCCGATCAAAGTCGGACCGGCCGCGCCGAGCACGCGCCCCATGCTGAACGCAAAGCCGGAACCAGCGCCGCGCAGTGCGGATGGAAACATCTCCGGCAGCCAGATCGTGAACAGGCCGAACACGCCGTTGGTGAAGAAGCCCAGGATCGGCAGCAGCATCAGGAAGAACGTCAGATTATCGAAATGCTCGATCGCGACCTCGTAGCTCACGACTACCGACAGCAGCGAGCCGACGAAGAACAGCACCGCAGTCCAGCGCCGGCTGCCAAACAGGCCGGTGATCCACGGCACCAAGAGGCACCCGATCAGGGTGCCGACATTGGTGATGAGGCCGGCCACCGCACCCATCTGTTGCGCATGGGCGGGCGTCGCGCCGCTGGCGGCCAGCTTGGTCGCGACCACGGTCGGGGCCCAGAAATTCGAGGACCACAGGCCGAAGATGATGCAGGCCATCATCAGCGCCGCCGCCCAGGTGGTGCGCGCCTGCCCCTTGGCAAACAGCGCGGCGAACGAAGGTTTTGGCGCATCGGCCGACCTGGCCCGCTTGGGCTCGGGAATATTGCTGCGCAGGTACGCGATCAACAGCGCCGGCAGGATGCCGAGGAAGAACATGCCGCGCCAGCCAAGCAGGCTTCCGACGCTCAAGGTGACCAGCGCCGCCAGGAACAATCCGGTCGGCGTTGCCGTATGCAGCCAGCCGGCCAGACGGACGCGGGTGTTTTCCGGCACGGATTCATGCAGCAACGGCGTGCCCGCGGCCCATTCGCCGCCGATGCCGAAGCCAGCGACGAACCGGAACAGCGCGAACATCACCACCCCGGTGGAGAGGCCGCACAAGGCGGTGAACACCGAATAGACCAGCACGGTCCAGCACATGATCCGGACCCGGCCGTAGCGATCGGCGGCCCAGCCCCATACCATCGAACATGCCCAACCCAGCATGAAGATCGAGAACAGCAAGCCGCCATACAGGCCGATATTGGCGCGACTCGCTTCGATGCCGCTGGCGGGCAGCAACTCGGTCAGCGCGCCGACCAGAATGTAGGCGTACATCGAGGAGTCGAAGCCATCGAGCATCCAGCCGAACCACGTCGCCCAAAATACCTTGTGGGGCGAAGCCGCGCCGACCTCTACAATAGGTGCCGCGCGTGCTCCGGTGACGATCTCGGCCATGTCTCCTCCTTCGAAATTTCTTGTTTCCGCGCGGAGGACTAGGACGGATCAAGCGACAACACACCTGCCGCAAATGCGACCGAGGCATCTTCTCGGGGAATACCACGGCGGTGAACAGATCAGCAGCGTCCAGCCTTCAATCGGCGAGCGCGAACGCCTTGCACCAGCCGTCGTTGCTGATTACGCCCTCGACCACCTTGCAGGCGTTCGGGCGCTCGAACAGCGTGCACATGCCGCAGCTATAGATGCCGTTCGGCGTGTCCTGATACTGGGCCTGCTGCCGCGTCATTTTCTCTGAGGCGCCCGCTTCCGATATGCGCAAACCGAGCGCCGCCGAGACGCCCCCGGCGAACGCGCGCATGGCGGTTCGCCGGGATGTGTCAGTTTGTTTCCTAACCATGGAGCTGACGATGCCCCCTTATTCTTACTTCGCGACGAATCCCGCTTCGGTCATCAGCTGCTTGTTGAGCGCGTCGTCTTCCTCGAGGAATTGCAGCATGTCCTTGCCGGTGAGGAAGATCGGCTTCAGCGCCTGCTTTTCCATGTAGTCCTTGTATTCCGGCGTCTGCGTCACCTTCTGGAACAGGTCGACATAGAATGCCTGCTGCTCCGGCGTCACCTTGCCCGGCAGGAACATGGCGCGCAGCATCAGATATTGCACATCGAGGCCGGCTTCCTTGCAGGTCGGAATGTCGTTCCAGGATTCGGTCTCGGTCACCTTGGCCTTGTAGGAGATCCGCTCCTTGTCGAACACGCAGAGCGGGCGCACCTGGCCGGCGCGCCAGACTTCGAGATTTTCGGACGGGTTGTTGACGTTGGACTCGGTGTGATTGCCGACCAGTTGCGTCGCGGCCTCGCCGCCGGACTTGTATGGCAGATAGGAGAACTTCGCACCGGTCTTCTGCTCAACGAACATCGTCAGCACGTGATCTTCGCGCTTCGAACCGGTGCCGCCCATCTTGAACGGCGAGCTCGCGGTCTTCGCCGCGGCGATGAATTCCTTCACGGTCTTCGGACCGGCCACATTGTCCCACAGTACGAACTGATCGAGCGCGACCACCGATACCGGCGTGAGTTCATGCCAGTCGAACGGGATCTTTGCAGACAGCGGCAGCATGTAGATCAGCGAATAGGCGATCAGCACCTTGTTGGGATCGCCTTCGCTCGATTTCATGTACATCAGGGCTTCGGCGCCGGACGCCCCGCCTTTCAGCGACACCACCATCGGCTGCTTCATCAGGTTGTTCTTCTGGATGGCGGCCTGCATCATGCGCGCCATCTGGTCGGAGGCGCCGCCGGCGCCGGCCGCGACCACGATCTCAACCGGCTTGGTCGGTTCCCAGCCGGCTGCAAGCGCAGGCGCGCCGGCCAGCATGACCGCCAATGCGGCCGTCGCCTTGATGATATTTCGCACCTGTTTCTTCCCCTTGGTCTTGACGACGCTTTTGTCTTCATCAGGCCGGCCGACGCCGGCGGCGCTTGTTGCGCGCGATTGGCTTATACAGCCGACTTCCGGCCAACTCCAGCCACCGTGCCTATTACTTTCGCATGACATCGCAGGCACAGACGCACGCCAGCGCCCCGCGGCACGATGCGCCCGAGCTTTGGCTGTAATCTTTCGCCCGGAGAAGGGCGCGGCGCGACCCAAGAAGGCGCGGCGCGACCGTTAAGCAAGGGCGCGGGGAATGCCGGGTGCCCGTTGCACCCGCGGCCCGTGTGCAAAGGTAGCAAGCACACGGTAGTCACCACGGTCGAAAATGAGGTCGAGGGGGATATCGAGGAAAAAACGCACCGGTCTAATTGGTTCAAGCATGAGTTAAGTGCACTGGACTGCACCCCTTAGGTGAGACACGATAATTCCGGTGACAGTGGGTTTGCCACGATGCGTTACCGTAGCTTGTTTTGCGCGAACGCGGTTTCGAACTCAAGGGGCGATTGGTATCCGAGCGCGGAGTGCAGCCGCTCCTTGTTGTAGACTTCGGCGATGAACCTATCGATCTGGCGACGAGCGTCGCCGATGTCGGTAAATGCCTTGCCGTTGACCTGTTCGGCCTTGAGCGTCTTCATGAAGCTTTCAGCCTTGGCGTTGTCGAAGGGGTTTCCCGGCCGGCTCATGCTGACGGCGATGTCGCGATCGGCAAGCCGCTGGCGGTAAGCGATGGAGGCGTATTGCACGCCGCGATCGGAGTGATGGATTAGACTGCCACGCGCCGGCCCCCGCGCGGCGATAGCCTTCTCCAGTGCGGCAATGGCAAGCGAAGCATCGAGCGTGTCATCGAACGCCCAGCCGACGGCCCTGCGCGAGAACGCATCGAGGACGACGGCGAGATAGGCGAAGGCCTTGGCGAGATGGACATAGGTGATGTCGGCGACCCAGATCTGATCGGGCGCGGATGGCACCAGCCCGCGTGTGAGGTTGGGGACGACAAGAAAGCCCGATGGCCGCTCCGAAGGCGGCTTCAGGAACGGCGTTTTGCGCTGCGCGAGCAGATTATCCTCACGCATAAGCCTTTGAACCTTCTTGGCGTTTACGATCATACCTTGGCGCCTGAGGGTCGCTGTCACGCGTCGATAGCCATAGAAAATATGTTTGAGGCAAATGCGCTGGATCAGGTCACGCAGCTCGCACTCTACCGCCTTGCTGTCGCGCCTGGTGAGGTGCCGATAATAGGTCGCCCGCGGCAGGCTCGCGAGGCGGCACAGGCGTTGTACGTCGGCTTGAGAAGCGGTTGCCTCCGTTGTCATGGCTTTGATGATTTCGACGATGCGGATACGTTCTTGCCTTGCACGACCGGCCGCCCCAATGCGCGCAAGGCTTTCCGAAAAAAATCGATGTCCATCTGCTGACGACCCACCAGCCGTTCGAGCTCGACAATGCGGGCCTTCGCCTGCGCGAGCGCGGACCGCTTATCGTCGTACGTCAGCACCGGCTTGAGCTTTCGAGGGCCGGGCTTGGGTCCAGGTTTACGGTTCAATCCCTCAGGCCCATGAACCTTCCACGCCTTGATCCAGTCATGCAGAAGCTTGCGCGATATCCCAAGCTCACGAGCTACGGGCAGGACGCCTTCGCCCCGCTCAACACGCTTGATCGCCTTCACCTTGTACGCCGTCGGATACTGACGGCTCTTCGCCTTTGTTGCCACAGGTCATCCTCAAAATGAACCTGTCACCGGAATTATCGTGTCTCACCTAAGGGGTGCAGTCCAGCACTGTCACCGTAATTCGGAAGGATGGTACGCTGGCCGACCGGTCGCCATCGAACGCGAGGTCGCGGAGTTTCCAGCGCTTCCGCGAACACATCGACCGCGCGAATGGAATTGCTTTCGTCAACCCGATCCTCAAGGCACTCCGGCAACAGCGTCGGCTGCTGGCGATCCGCCCCCAGAACGAAACCCTGCATCACTTCCCCCGTCGATTCGGCAAGAGAACCACAGCAGCGGCCAGTTTTCGCACAGCCTGGACCCATTCCGACTTCAGCCTTGTCGGCATACGCGCCGATACCGCATTGCTTTCGGAGGGCGGTCCCCACACGCCTGCCTTGCATGGATCAGTCTTGTCCTAGATCAAATCGGCCGCCGAACTTTCGTGATTTAAACTCCTATCTCCGCCCAACAGCGAAGGGGATTTATTGATGACTCAGCCTGCACCGAAGATTGCCGAGCAAGTCATCCTCGTCGTTGATGACGACGAGAGCGTGCGGGATTCCCTCAAAAACATGATGACGAGTGAGGGCTTCGAGGTGCGCGCGTTTTCCAATGGCCACGACTTGCTCAACGAAGCGAGCCTGCCTGCGCTTGGGTGCTTAGTCGTTGACTACCACATGCCCGCGATGAATGGACTGGAACTAGTCAGCGCACTGCGCGGTCGGGGAGTTTCGATCCCGGCTATTCTCATCACAGGGAATCCGACCGAACACGTGCGCCACCGAGCCGCAGCAATTGCGGTTTTGGTCGTCGAGAAGCCCTGGATAGGAAGCTATCTGATGGATCGCGTCCGTGAGGCAGTGGCAAAACATGTACAGTTGTTGCCCTAGGACAGCTACTCAACTATTCGGAGCGGCATTTTTCCTTGAGATGGATCATCGGCTCACTGGAGCAGTTGTCATGGCGCTACCAATGAATCGCCGCGATATTTCAGACTGCCTTGGACGCACCTCGAGACTGTGCACGCGCTCATCTGCCCTCCAAAGAAGGGCTTTCTCAAGTTCCTGGGGCAAACGCAGCGTGAGTTGCCGGCTTAATTCCATCTAGGCGAGCTGAGCTGGATAAGTAACTTCCGCAGCTTCTTGCGACATCACAATGTCGCATGCTTTACAATGTCGCATGCTTTTGCGAGCGCTGAACCGGAATTTTTGATCTCGATCAAGCTCTATCGCGGAAGAGACGCTTAGAATTTAAGCGCGAAACGCGGCGATATCTTCTGCACGACATCTCGAACAGTGTCATGCCGATTAAATGAGTAGCATCACGCTTATCAAGACGCTCGCGTGGCATTCACTCACCTACCTCGTGAAATTATGGTGACAGTGCACTTAACTATTTAAAATCACCTGTAAATCGAGATCCCTTCTTTCCAGAAGTGTGGTCGAGAGATAAGTTTAGTGCACTGTCACGGTAACGGATGTCCATCGGCCGACGCGTCTGGAGTGACGAGCATGATGTCGATAAAATTGCCCCTCTGGCTTCGCTTTTTTCTGCTTATCGGCGTCGTCGTCTTTGCGGCAGGCGCAGGTCTCCTCGGCTATCGGTACTACACTCGCCCGGTAACGCTGACCGTGGCGGTCGGCTCGATCGACGGCGAGGCTGCCAAGGCAATGTCAGCAATAGCAGGCGAGCTCGTTTCGACGAACGCGCCGGTGCGGCTCAAGGTTATCGACAGCGGCACCGCGCTTGAGGCAGCTAACGCCTTCTCCGCGGGTAAGGTTGATCTCGCCGTGGTTCGCGGCGATGTCGGTGACTTGTCGCAGGCGCAAGCCGTTGTCGTCGTCAGCCATATGGTCGTACTGATCATCGCGCCGCCAGGATCGTCCATCGACAGCATGGACAAGCTGAAGGGACGCACGGTCGGCGTGGTCGGCGGAGTGACGAACGCGAAAGTTGTCGACGCGTTGACCAAGGAATATGATCTGGCGAGCGCAAAAGTTGCGTTCAAGAACCTTGCGTTGGCGGATGTCCGGCAAGCCGTTCAGTCAAAACAGGTCAGTGCCCTGCTTGTCACGATCCCGCTTGCCGAAAAATACCTCTCGCTCGTTCGCGGATTTTTTCAGCTCGACCATAAAAAGGTCCCGGTACTGATCCCCATCGAGTCCGCGGCAGCAATTGCAGAGACCGAGCGTGCCTTTGAAAGTTTCGACCTCCCGAAGGGCACGCTGCGGGGATCGCCGCCGGTTCCGGACGACGATCTGACAACCTTGAGGACCTCGCTATACCTGGTTGCGCACAAGAAGCTCGGCACTGACCTGGTAACCCGCCTCACGGAGGCAATTATGCGCGTGCGCAGGAATCTTCTGCGCGAGCAGCCGATTTTTGCGCAGATCACCGCGCCCAGCACCGACCAGGATGCCTACCTTCCGCTGCACCCTGGAGCGGCAGCCGTCTATAACAGCACCACGCAGAGCTTCATGGATGAGTACGGCAACTGGATCTATTTGACGCCGATGTTGCTGGGTGGTGCTGTCACCATATTTGCGGCGGCGTGGAAATTCCTGGGCCTCGGCAACCGCGCGACCGAAGGCCCGCTGGATTCTCTCTATGCACTGGCGCGGCGGATCCGGAAAGTCGAAGCTGAGGCTGAGCTGTCGGATATCGAGGAGGAAATCGACCGCATTCTAAAGGCGGAGCGCGCCAAATCCGCCGCCGGAGACGAGAGCGCGGTGGATGATGCCACACTGAACGTGGCAGCCCACCGGCTGGAGAGCTTGATTCACGACCGACGCACATTGATCGCTAGGAGACCCGTAGTTGCCTCCGCGGCCTAGGCGACAAAGCAGCTGCGAATCAATTTGACCAAGACGACATGTATATTGATGCAGATCAACGTCGCAGCCGCGGCGTGCGTAGGATTTGCCATGCTTGGTAGGCTGTCCTTCCCGATATCGGGTGCGCACACGTTGTCATCATGATCAATTTGTACGGCTATTCCCTTCTGACGATATTCCTGGTCGGCCTGGCAGTAATCCTCGCGGTCAGCGAATTGGGCTGGCAGCTCGGAATGCGAAATGAGGGTCGAGGTGGCGCCAATATTTCGACGTTGGAGAGTGGCATGCTGGGCCTGCTGGCTCTCATTATCGGCTTCACCTTCGCCATGGCCTTGTCGCGCTTTGAGGCGCGGCGTGAAGCCGTATTGAATGAGGCCAATGCAATCGGCACAACTGCTTTACGCGCTCGGCTGTTGCCCGATCCACACCGGACAGAAACCCTCAAGTTGCTGCGGGAGTATATTCAGCTTCGTCTCAACATCATTCAGAGCGGGCAGTCGCTTGCGGAGCTAAGCGTGGCTGTCGACCGGTCGAATGGTATCCAAGAGGCACTCTGGCTCCAGGTCAAGGCGCTGATCGTAAAGGACAGCGGCATGGTCCCCACCGGGCTCTTCATCCAGGCACTTAATGAAATGATCGACGACCAGGCGAAGCGATTGGCGGCCCTCCGCAACAGGGTTCCGAACGTTGTATCGTTGGGGCTCTTTGGTATTGCCGCCGTTGTGGCCGGATTTGCAGGTTACGCAAGCGGACGCGATACGAAGCGTACCCGGTTGCCGTTATACATCACGGGATTGCTCGTCACGACAGTTATCCTTCTGATTCTTGATCTCGACCGCCCCAGCAGCGGCTTCATTACAAACAATCAGCAATCGATGGTCGATACCGCGGCCAGCATAGCCGCGTTTTCGGATTGAGCGGCATGTCGCCAATTGGCACAAGGTCATAATGCGGGAGCCAGCAGGCGGGAGTCTCGCGATGTCGAGCCAACCGAGTTTGACGGACGCCTACCTAAGAACCCCAAGGGCCGCAGCCTTCGCGGGCATCATATTTTCTGTGCTGTGGGTCGCTGCGTTCGGGCTCATGCGACTTTCGGTGCCGTCTGATCCTTTCGAGGAAGGCGCCTGGCTCGTCGGGGATACCAGCTATGTGGCGCTTGCCATGAACCTTGTGCCGTTCGCCGGGATAGCCTTTCTTTGGTTCGTGGGAGTGATTCGTGACAGACTTGGGGACCGCGAGGATCAGTTTTTCGCGACAGTGTTCCTGGGCAGCGGATTTTTACTGCTGGCCATGCTGTTCGTTGCCGCCGCAGTCGTTGGCGCGATCGTTATCGCATTTCGCGCCGCACCCAACGCGCTCATGCACTCCGCTGCGTTTCATTTCGGACGCGGCTTGGCCTACGTGATGATCAACATTTACCTGGTAAAGACGGCGGCGGTCTTCATGATCACGACCTCGACCATTGCTCTCTACACGGGTCTGACGCCGCGTTGGCTCGCGATCGGGGGATACGTCATCGCGGTCGTGCTCCTGATCGGAAGTTCCTATTTCGATTGGAGCTTGCTCGTATTTCCATTGTGGGTTTTGTTGATCAGCCTGTTCATCTTGCTGGACAGGAACGCTGGACCAAATATCGCGCCACTGCATCGCAACTAAAGCGAGGCGGGCCCTCAAGCTATGAGCTTTGAGCACTTGGCGGACATCGCCAAATCGGAAAAGCAAAGGCCGCTTCGGTTGACGGACCCTCTCGGGCAGCACGCCATCGCCATCGCCACGCGTTGATCTAGATCAAGGGCTTGCTGATGAGGCGGGGAACATCATCAGCCAGACGCCAAGCAAGCGAGGCGCAACCATCTCATCGACGATGGCGTCAGGGGCGCAGGCTGCGGTGCATCAAGTGGGGCAAAGCGATGTGGATCCTGATGTACGTCTTCTCCTACTCAGTTAGTCCGGCCGCTACAAACGACAGGGCGGAATGGAGGCTCCTCCCAACCGTGGTGTTTCAGGAATTCTCGAATGAAGAGCGATGCAGGGCGGCCAAGTCGACGCTTGAGGGCAGCTTAAAGAAGGCGGGAGACAGGCTAAAAGGAGGTTTGGAGGACTTGAAAGCCATAGGTAAGGCTGACCCAGGGCAGATCATCATTGCTTTTAATGTGGAATGCCTTCCGAAATAAAGTCGGCGATCACGACCGCGCCATCGTCACCTCGACGGGACAGGCAGCCGAGCGCAGCCTAACTCAAGCGTCCGACCCAGCACTTCGCGCCCGATCAAAACGCAAACCAGGCCTTGGCAACGACCGTTGCACCACACCAGTTCGAGGTCAGGCCAGCCGGATTGGTCACGAGATCGACGCGGCCACCCGGCCGCGCGTTTGGATCGCCGGTAAAGACAAAGCAGTTCTCCTTCGACAGGTTGGTGCCGTAATATCGCAGATCGAGGTTGAGCTTCTTGTGGGTGAAGGTGACGCCCGCCTGCCAATTTAGATAGGCCGGTAACGGGAAGCCGCCGAGATCCGGAGCCTGGTTACCGAACCAGGAATAGCCGGCAGCCGCCGTGAAGGAGACACCGAGATTCTGCGGGAGCAGACGACTTGGCACGTCGAAGCCTAGCCCGGCCGCCACGTATTGGCTCCAGGCGCCGGTGTTCGAGACATTGGGGGAATAGGCGTAGCCGCCGGCGATGCGGATCGACTCGCCGATGCTCTTATCGCCGCGGATGGCCGCCTCCCAATAATTGATGCCGCCGTTCACGCCGGGAAGCCTCTCTCCGGGATAGCCGAAATAGGTTACGCCGAGATCGAAATCGATAGTCGCGATCTTTCGACGGATTCCGCCGGCCGCCGTGAACTCGGCGGCCGGTTCGGTCGGCAGCTTGACGGTGGCCACCGTGGCGCCCGCGTATAGGGCGCCATATGTTGCTTCAACGGCGGCGCCGGCCGCGGGCCCGTGATCGGACAGCGTCGTCCCACGATAAATGTAGTCAGATGCAGCCCCCGCGCGGGCGCTGAAATCCAGTTCATTCGCAGACGTGGCGTGGTTCGTATCGGTAGCGGACCAGCCGCGATTGCCAAGGCCGATCGCGCCGCCCGGGCTGACCTCGGGGCTCTCGGCATGCGCCAACCCGCCGGCTATCGTCGCAAGCCACAAACCAAGCAACGCAGCAATCGAGGCCCTGCTTTCCGGCCAAACCGTTGAAGCGCCATTCTGCCGCACTGTTCTATCCTCCAAGCGCAACTGCGACGCCGACCAGCGCACTACCAAAGGCCACCATCGACAGACCCGCAGCCCAGGGCCGAAGTCCGCTATGGTGTCCGAACGCGTAACCACAGCAGAAAAGCATCACGATGGCGACGGCGTAGGAGACGCGCAGCGCTAATTTGGCGTCGCTCAGGAATATGAACGGGATTACAACCGGAAAGGTCGAAATAAAGCTCAGCAAGCAAAGACCCAGTGCTCCGATCCAGTCGCGCTTCGTGAGCTTCGGACGCCCGCGCGGCTCAGGCAATTGTTGCAATTTTTGTCGCATCAATTCCAGTTGCTCTGGAGGCAAGACCGACACTAATTCTGGCGGCAACGCGTCGGCGATGGCGCGTCGCGCTGTTGCAGGATCCGGCGCCTGCCGAATTGCGCGCAGCGTCAGGATATTGGCTCCCCGGCCATTGATACGAGCCAACAGGAAAAGACCGCCATCAACGATGCCCCAGGCCAGGTTGCAGCCGAGCGCACCGATCAGCATCGTTTGAATCTTGATGTTGCCCACCGTTGCAACACCGAGGCTGCAGATGAAGGTGAGCGCCATGATCAGGCCGAACAAGGTCTCCGAGATCCGTTCCATCGGATCCAGCACACGCCCAAAAGGAATATCTGAAGCCTCTGACATCGAAGCAAACGCTCGTTGGCTCAATCTTCAGGAACCGATTTGCCGACTGCTTTAGCCGACGGAGCACGACGCCATCGGGTCGCAATAGACTCGCACTGCCCCGCGAGTCCCGATGATGGGTAGGTTATCGTCGGAAGTCAAAGTCGTTGATGCCGCGTGATCCGCGATCATCAGGTTTAAGATTGAGAGGTCCCCTGGGATGCGCTCGCGAATTACGGTGACAGCGCGCTTAACTAAGCACGGCGCCGCCGAACCAGTTGCCGGCGGCACCTGAATTTCACCAGCGGATGAGGATGACCCCGAGGAGCAAACAGGCTGCGCCCGCCAAGCGCATTGGCGTGGCCGCGTGCTGTGGTATGCCAAGAAGACCGAAATGGTCAAACGTCAGCGAGCCGAGCATCTGCCCCAGAACGATAAGGGCCAAAACGCTCGCTGCGCCAAGCCGCGGTACCATCAATATTGCGACCCCGATGAACATCGCGCCAAATAGACCGCCGGTCCAGGAGACCCACGAGCTGCGCGCAGCCGCCGCTCCTGATAGCCACAGGTCACCCGACAGCACAACGCCCACCAGCATCGCGAGCGAGCCGACGAGATAGCTGATCAGGCCCGCCCACCACGCGGATCCCAGCTCCATCCGCAAGTTTGCATTCAGCACTTGCTGAAGGGCAACGCTGACGCCAGCCGCCACGACCAAAAGTGAAAAGGAAATCGTCATCAGTCCAGACATGAAGCCCCATTTTTAAAGCGATTGTCACCACTTCTCCCGAATTATGCGAATTACGTTGTGAATTACCGATTACGGTGACAGTGCACGAAACTATTCCAATCTTCGCCGTTTCCACACTACGCATTCCCCGGCCCTGCCGGAAGCTCGTAGCAACCATTAAAGCACGGCGGGCTTTACTGGTTGCTACGGATTACTGCGGCAGTGTGTGGCGAGCAGGAAGGAGCGCGCACCGGGTGACCGCGCAGGCCAGCTTTCGCTATTTGGGGCTTCGCGGGTTGGGCGGCCGGGGTCGGTGGGTGAGATCCGGCTTTGGCGTCGGCGCGCGGCGATCACGCGCAGCGGTCAGGTCCTTCTGAAGTTTCAAGCGTTCGTCTGGTGTCATCGCTGGTGCGCGCTGCGGCGGCGGGTCAAAAATGTTTGGTTTCGGAGGCGTAGCCTGAGCCCGGGCGTTCATCAACGATGAGCCTGCCGTTGCAGTCGCGCAGTCGCCAAGTGAGAGGCTTGACAGCACGACGGCGGCAAACGCCGCTATATTTCGCTCACGCTTAATGTCCATGGACAGCTCTACGGCTGCAGTTCGGCCGTCTCCGGTTCGGCCATACGAGGCTTTTGTCGAGCACTTCCGCGCAATCTGCGCCCGGCCGAACAGAGTTGCGCCTTGCTCTCTACCGGCCCTGATTTGAGCTACCGGCTCTGATCTGAGCTATTGATCTATATCAAGACTGCTCAGATAGAGCCTCGTCAGGATGTTCATCATGCCGAGTGCCTGTTCAGGACCTGGAGCAATACGATGAGCATCCTTTGGACAATTATCATTGGCTTTATCGTTGGACTGGTTGCCAAATTCATTATGCCTGGCGACAACAATGAGCCGAAGGGATTTATTTTGACGACCATTTTGGGAATTGTAGGCGCGTTCGTTGCGACCTATTTGGGTCAGTCGGTCGGGTGGTACAGGGCAGGAGAATCTGTGGGTTTCATTGGTGCTGTGGTCGGCGCAGTAATCCTGCTCGTTCTCTACGGCCTCATCACAGGTCGCCAAGGACGAACGAGTTGATCGAACTTCCACTGATGATCACTCCGCGTCGCATCTCGGTTTTCGATGATGCATGGGATTGCCGAATGTCTCGACCATGCAGCGAAAAAGAAGGCGACGCAGTCGTACCCCCTGTCATCGCGTCGACATGGATCTGAACTCATCGGCCGGCTCGCAGATTTTTTGTAGTGGTCGGCGTCGGTCAACCTGCGAGCGACGCCGACACACGCAGGCGGACGAATGACCCGCGTAAGGCTCAATCTCCCTTTTTCCGTTTCCGATCGAGCCGCAGCCTCTGCGCTTTCATGCGCTTGATCTCCTCGTCGAGGACGTCCATTTTCTCATCGCGCCGTGCATTCTTCGATTGCGGCGCATCGCCGGCGCGCAGCTTTTCGAGCGCTTTCTCTACGGAGAGTTTGGTGGTTTCAGCCATGGTAATCCCCACCTTCGTTGTTTGATGGAAAAGCCAGTTCAAAACGACGTCGATATCGTTGCGGGTATCGACGCTGCGCAGAATGAAACGATCACGACAATCCTATTGGATTTCCGGTTGACAGTCTTCCTCGCTGTCTCGGAATAAAGACGCGCGGCGCGCTCACCGGCGAGAAGTGCATCCGCAACGTACAGCGCGGTCAGTTTCATCTCTCCCAGCTGGCCCGGAGCTGGATCAATCGCGCTTCGAGCGCCCGCCGACACCGACGAATGGTCATAGGCACTGACTTTTTCACGGCCGTTGGCACAAACTGCACTGGCCGACCGCCCGGCGTGGAACTATGTTCGCACGCCGGGAGGTGGGGTTATGAGTGATATAGTACACCAATCCCAGCCGAGAGCGGGAGTGTCTGCGACACCGACTGTCGCTCGCATGCGGTGGCGAAGGGCACTCACTGATTTGAGGTCCCGCCTTGACCGAGGCGGAGACGCGGACGACCTCCACATCGTTGCTTTGCTCTTTGCTGTATTTATTTCTGATCTGGCGTTGTTGATCGCGCTGTTTTCGCTCTGAGCGCACTTGCACAAGCGCCGCGTGTAGTAGCCCCCGACCAGCTGGCTGCCTGGCCTGCTGGATCGAGGAGCGTCAAATCTGCGAACGGACGGCGGTGAGAACGAATCGGACCGCCGCCCGTATACGGCGCGTCAATACTGATACTGATTTGGGCAAACCACAGCTCCGTAGATGTCGCGGGTACAGCCGTAGTTGTAGTAATTGTTGTAGTAGTTGTTGTAGCCGTAGGCCCCTACCGCCGCAGCCCCTACCGCCGCGGCTCCGACCGCTGCCGCACCGTAGGCCGCACCTCTATAGGCACCATAGGCCGCACCTCTATAAGCACCGCGATAGGCCGCGCCACGATAAACCCCTCGGGCGGCCACCGCGCGACCTGCGTATCGCCCGCCATACGCAGCCCCGCCCCGGAAGTGAGCGGCTCGCGCGCCACCGCCGTGGAAGCCTCCACCGCCGTGGAAGCCGCCGCCACGGAAACCGCCGCCTCCACCACGGCGAGCGAACGCGTCGTCCGGAACCAGGCTCGCGCCGAAAAGAACGACTGCGGCCAGGCCGATCAAAGCATAACGAAACATGGGCGTCCTCCTGACGTTTGGAGTGCCGTGCATGCGATGGCTTCAGCAAATGATGCTGCGCCAACGCGACCAGCACCCGCCGACAGCCTTCGGCGTTTCCCAGCTTTTTCGTTGACATAGATCAACGCTTCGCGCGGATCGACCACGCGACCCTTCGCCTCGCGCTTACTGATCCTGCTCAGACCGGAACCGCGCCTTCCTAGCGCGCGGCCATCAACGTAAGTGCCCTTACGGTGACCGTGCACTGTCAGTCACTGATACCGTTTACCAATCATCGCAATCTACGTTCAGTGCCCTGTCACCGTATTCCTTCTAACCACGGTTTGGTTGCGCCTCAGGCGATGCGAATGAGGTACTCCAATTCCAAACTGTGGAGCGGTCCGATTTTTCGTTCTAATTTTGGTGGCAACATTGGGCAGCACACGCTAATACACAACTTCTATTTGAAAATTCCCTGGGGAGGGATTGAGGGGGCTGTATTGCATCAACTCGCTTTATATGTCGCGCGAGGAACTACAAGAACTTCGTTACGCTGTTACTTTCGTCTACGGCGGCCACAAAGAAACAAACACAAAAAATCAGTCGCTCGAAAGGCTCATGTTTAAGTTGACGCAGAGTAACTTCGGCTTCTTCGATCGGAACGATTTGACCGAGGCCGTGGCCTGTTGCGCGTTTTGTTTTGGTGGGTGGAATTACCCTACTTCGCGTGACATGCCTCATCTGGAAGCCGCCATCGAAAAGATAAGGTCGGCCCTCAAAGGCGACGCACGTGCGTTGAAGTCAAATTGGCCGGCTGAACTGGGCGCGCGCGGCTAAAACGAGATGTGCGGGGATTACGGTGGCAGCCCGGTAATTCCCGGCAAATTTTGCCCTGCCTGTTTTCGGATCGGGAAGATTATGACCAGTCACGGAGGGCGTTCTCGCGCGTCGAACTCCGAAAACCCGTAAAAATCAGTCCCACCATCAATGCGTTGCTGTGGCACGCGATTTGCTGACTTCCTGAACCGATATTGGAAGACAGAGCACGAGACATGACGAGCGTCAGCTACACCGTCCCGCCAAACTACACCGCGGGCTCCGACAAGAGCCTCGGCGCCAACAAGAAGCAGAATCCGAATGACCCGAACATGCTCACCACGGGCGCGTACGGCAACGCATTTGAACTGGCGCTGAACACCGCGACCAACAGCGATGGCACGACGACGGATACGCTGACCTTTCAAAACTACGCAGGCAAAACCAACGGCACGTTTTCGGCCGTGTCGGAAACGGGCAACGGCGGCGATCTCGCAACCGCCTACCAGTCGCTACTGTCAGCCATGCAGGCGAACGGCGAAGCCAGTGATGCGACCACCGCGCAGCTCAAGGACGCGTTCAGCCAGCTGCAAAACAAATCCCATGACGGCAGCAGCGATGCCACCGTCTCCGGCGGGGGAATGCTGGTGCAGGCGGGTGGCCCGATCCAGTTCGCCGGCATCTCGGCCTATCAGAACGGCTTTGTTGACTCTGTCATCAACGACCTGACCTCGCAGCTTAACCACGACTCGATTGCGTGACGGCTTCGTTATGACTGTCTTCTGCAATACACCAAGTCGGATATATCCGACTTCGGTTGGAAGAGGGGTTACAGCCTCTCGTTAAGCGCCCTCACCCGATTTGCTCCGAACGATGCTCCGCATCGCCGCAGGTAAATCGACCTCTCCCCGCCGGAGAGCGGTGGCCTGAAGCACCTGGACGGACCGGCGCAATCACAAGGCCCATCACGCCTAATGCGCGATGTCCTCGCGGCCGAACAGGGCCATCAAGGTGCCGGTCATGGTGGCGACCAGTTTTTCCTTGCCGCCCTCCACAGCAAAGGCCTGCGCCTCGCACACGGTGATGGTGCGGCCGGGTTTGACCACGCGGGCGCGAAACAGGAAATGATCGCCACGGGCCGGCGCGATCAGGTTGGTCTTGAATTCGACCGTGAGCACCGCCGCGTCCTCGGGCATCAGCGAAAAGGCCGCATAGCCGCAGGCCGAATCGAGCGCCGTGGTGATGATGCCGGCATGGATAAAGCCGTGCTGCTGCGCGTAGGCGGCGGCGTACGGCATCTTCAATTCGACCTCGCCCGCCTTCAGGCCGGTGATTTCGATGCCGAGCGTCGCCATCGCGGTCTGGCGCGCAAAACTGTTCCGGACCCGAGCCTCGAAGTTTCTATCCCTGGGATCGAAGCCCGTCATCCGGCGTGCCGCTAACTTGCGTTATTTGCCCTTGAAGCTCGGCGCGCGCTTGTTGAGGAAGGCGTCCATGCCTTCGCGAAAATCCTCGCTCATGTAAGCGCGCAGGATCAGGTCCTCGCCTTCGTCGCGCGACAGCGTGCGGCGGATGCGGCGCACCGCCTCCTTGGTCACTTCGAGGGTGATCGGGGCGTGGCCGGCGATCAATTTCGCGGTCTCATCGGCGCGCTTTTGCAGGGTCGCAACGTCGGGCACCACTTCGCTGAGCAGACCGAGCGCCAGCGCCTCGGGCGCTTCCACCAGCCGTGCCTTGAAAATCAGATCCTTGGTGCGGGCCGGTCCGATCAGCGACACCAGGCGGGAGATGTTGGACATCGACAGGCAATTGCCGAGCGTGCGCGCGATCGGAAAACCGATCCGGGTCGCTTCGGTGCCGATTCGGATATCGCAGCAGGCGGCGATGCCGGCGCCGCCGCCGGTGCAGGCGCCGGCGATCGCGGCGATGGTCGGCACCCGGCAGGTTTCCAGCGCGCCGAGCACGCGATCGATCCGGGCCTCGTATTCCAGCGCATCCTGCGCCGACTTGAAGGCACGGAATTGCGAGATGTCGGTGCCCGAGGCGAACGCCTTGTCGCCGGTCCCGGTCAGGATCATGGCCTTGATCGAGCGATCGTTGTTGGCGGTCTCGCAGATCGCCGCCATCTGCTCGTACATCGCAAAGGTCAACGCGTTGCGCGCCTGCGGGCGGTTGAACGTGATCCGGGCGATGCCGTCTTCGACGGAGTAGAGCAGATCTTCAGTTGAAGGTACCGGGGCGTTCATGACACGCTCTTTCTGTTGGTGCGGTTTCGAATTGATCAGGCGCGGTCTTTCAGGCAACAGCGGCTTTCGGCATCGCCACCACGTCGCGGCCTTTCAGCACGTCCATCGCCGCCAGCACGCCGCCAGAGCGATGCGGCATATTGGCGAGGTCGAGTCCCATTTCGACGCCGGCCAAGGTTCCCATCAGCATCAGGTCGTTGAAATGACCGATATGGCCTATGCGGAACGCCTTGCCCTTGATGTTGCCGAGACCCGTCCCGAGCGACATGTCGAAATTGTCCAGCACCACCTTGCGGAACGCATCGGCGTCATGGCCGTCCGGCACCATCACGGCGGTCAGCGCCGGCGAATAGCAATGCGGGTCGAGGCAGACGAGATCAAGACCCCAGACCTTCACGGCCGCGCGGGTCGCCGCACCATGACGCAGATGGCGCTTGAACACGTTGTCGAGGCCTTCTTCCTCGAGCATCGCGATGGCTTCCTTCAGCGCGTACAAGAGATTGGTGGCCGGCGTGTAGGGGAAGGTGCCCTGCTTGTTGATCGCGATCATGTCGTGCCAGTCCCAATAGGACCGCATGCCGCTGTTCGCCTTCGACGCGGCGAGGGCCTTTTCCGAGACCGCATTGAAGCTCAGGCCCGGCGGCAGCATCATGCCCTTTTGCGAACCGCCGACCGAGATATCGATGCCCCAGGCGTCGTGCTCATATTCCAGCGAAGCGAGGCCGGAGATGGTGTCGACCATCAGCAGCGCCGGGTGATTGGTGCGGTTAAGCGCCTTGCGGACTTCCAGCGGATGGGTGACGCAGCTGGTCGAGGTCTCGTTGTGCACGACCATCACGGCCTTGATCTTGTGCAGGCGATCGGCGGCAAGTTTCGCTTCGATCTGCTCGACATCGGCGCCACGGCGCCAATCGGTCGGCAGGAACTCGACCTCGAGCTTGAATTTTTCGGCAATGCCGCGCCACAGCACCGCGAACTGGCCGGTCTCGGCCATCAGCACCTTGTCGCCGGGCGACAGCGTGTTGACGATCGCCGCTTCCCAGGCGCCGGTGCCCGACGACGGATAGATGATGACCGGCTGCTCGGTGCGGAAGATGCGCTTGATACCCGCCAGCACGTTATGACCGAGTTCCGCGAATTCAGCGCCGCGATGATCCAGGGTCGGCATGTCCATGGCCCGCAGCACCCGGTCGGGTACGTTGGTGGGTCCTGGAATCTGGAGAAAATGCCTTCCAGTGTGCAAGGTCATCTGGCGTCGTCCTTCCCGGGCAGGGTCTGGTTTGTAAAGTCTGGCTAGCAGGTCGCTGGTGTGACAGGTCTTGGTTTAGCAAGTGTTCGCAGGGAGATATGGGGTTGAAGTCTCGGCTCGCGAGGCGCCCGCATACCATTATTCGGCGCGCTTGTCCCCCGCCCGGGAGATGCCGTCAATGCATAAGATAGGGGGATTAACCGCTCCGGAGCCCGGGCCCAAACGGCCCCCTGGCCTGCCCGGCCCGCGGGTTCGGGCGCCGGGCGGCCCGTCAGGCTACCGCTTGCGGCCGCCGGCGATGTTGATTTCGGTATTGAAGCAGACCGGCTCGCGGTAGCCGCGCGACACCGTTACCAGGCCCGGATCGGCGTCCTTGAGGGCCTGGAACACCGGTTCCGTCGCCCGCCACAGCGGCATGTGGCCCTGGAGCGCGCCGTCGTGATGGGCGGGCATGAAGACGTCGGGCTTGTACAGCCTGACATGCTCGAGCGCCTGCTGCTCGGTCGGGACGTTGAGGATGTCGGCGGACAGACCAACCAGCGCGAGGTCGACACCGCTGAGCTTTTCCATCGCCGCCTTCTCCTCGTCGGTAACGTGGCCGCCGCTGTCGCGGTACATGATCCGGAACCCGTCATCGAGCGTGATCAGATAGGCGATGGTGCCTTCGGTGAGGATTCGGGGATCAAAGGTGCCGCGCGCCGCGATCGCCTTCTCCTCGGCCTCGGCTTCCGGATCCGGCTTCGGCAGCAGCGAATTGTAGGCGCCCTCCATCACCTGGACGACGTGCTTGTCGGGCTGGCCATGCCGCGCCAGGATCGGCTGCACGGTGAAACCGTCGAAGTGCAGGAGTTCACCGCCCTTGCCGGTCACGGTCTTGATCTGCGACGGCGGCACCTGCTCGGATTTCAGCACGTCGGTGGTCAGGGCAGCGCCGACCAGGGGCGCGCCGGTCCGGATGCCGACGGAGGCTGCGTCCGACATGTGATCGTAATGGCCGTGCCCGATGATGATGGCGTCGGCTTTCTTGACGTCGGCAGCGGCAAATCCCAGCGGCGGATAATCCCGGCCGCGATCGAAATAGGCGTCGAGCAGAATGATCTTGCCTTGATAGGCGAGTTCGAAATTGGAAAATCCGGTCCAGCGCACCGCCAGCGTATGCGGATTTTGCGGCGCCGGTCCGCCGGTCGACGTCAGTCTATCGCTGAAGCAGGCGGGATCGCGCGGCAGCGATGTGAACGCGCTTGCACCGAACGCATCGCTTTGTTGGGAACGCGGATCGGCGAAGGGCTGCGCGTTGGTTTCACCGGCTGCAAGGAACGCCAGCGCGGCAACAGCCGCGCCCGAAGCTCTGATCATGTTTTCCGCCCTGACCTTATGATGCTTTTGAAGCTTGCCGCTGTTTTACACCGCGGCAGGCATTCGTCCAGTCAGGGCCGGAAATGAAGCGCCGGTCGTCTCCGTGCCGATCAGTTCTTGACCACTCAGTTCTTGACCACCTGCAGATGCGACGGCGCGTTCGAACCGCTCGGATCTTCCAGCGTCTTCATCGCGGCATCGACGCCACCGGCGCGATGCGGCACGCCCGCCGCCGACAGTCCCATCTCGACGCCCGACAACGCGCCCATCAAGGTCAGCGCATTGCACTCGCCGAGGTGACCGATGCGAAACACTTTTCCAGCGAGCTTGCTCAGGCCGGAGCCGAGCGACATGTTGTAATTGTCGAGCACGGTCTTGCGGAATTGGTCGGCATCGTGCCCCGGCGGCATCAGCACCGCGGTCAGAACAGGCGAATATTCATCCGGCTCCTGGCACGAGCACTTCGAGGCCCCAATGCGTCACCGCGGCGCGAGTCGCGGCAGCCAGACGCTTGTGGCGGGCAAACACCTGATCGAGCCCCTCCTCCAGCAACATCGCGATCGCCTCGCGCAGGCCGTACAGCAGATTGGTCGCGGGCGTGTAGGGGAAGAAGCCGTTGACGTTGGGCTTCATCATCTCTTCCCAATCCCAATAGGAGCGCGGCATCTTGTTGGTTTTGGCGGCAGCGCGGGCTTTCTCGGAGATGGCATTGAAGCCGAGCCCCGGCGGCAGCATGAAGCCTTTCTGCGAACAGGAGACGGTCACGTCGACTTTCCATTCGTCATGCCGGTAATCGACCGAGCCGAGCGATGAGATGGTATCGACCAGCAACAAAGCGGGATGACCCGTCTTGTCGATCGCAGCGCGGATCGCGCCGACCCGGCTGGTGACGCCGGTGGAGGTCTCGTTGTGAACCACCATCACGGCCTTGATGGCGTGCTTGGTATCGGCGGCGAGCTTCGCTTCGATCGCGGCGGGATCGGCGCCGCGGCGCCAGTCACCCGGCATGAAATCGACCTCAATGCCCCAGCGTTTCGCCATCTGCTGCCAGAGCGTGGCGAAATGGCCGGTCTCGACCATCAGCACCTTGTCGCCCGGCGACAGCGTGTTGACGATCGCGGCCTCCCAGGCGCCGGTCCCCGACGACGGAAAAATGATCACCGGACCCTTGGTCTGGAAGATCTTCTGGCAGCCAGCGAACACCGCCTTGCCGAGTTCGCCGAATTCGGCGCTGCGATGGTCGATGACCGGCATGTCCATGGCGCGGAGCACCCGATCCGGCACCGGGCTCGGGCCGGGAATCTGCAGAAAATGGCGTCCCTGATGCTGTGTCATGATGTCCTCGCCTGATTTTTGGATCGAAATTGCGCTTCTCGGACAGTTTTGCATTCATTTTAGTCTGGCATCAACCCTAAATTTGTGTTCAATACTTTATCGACGGCGCCTTGTTCGCGGATTATGTTCCGGCCATGAAACCGATGATTCCCAGTGAAACTGTCTCGGCGGCGGTCGCCGACCCCGCCCGCGAAGACCTGTCGCTGCACGACGAAATCCTGACCCGGCTGCGCGACCACATCGTTGAGGGCAACATTCCCGACGGCGGCCGCGTTCCCGAGCGGCAATTATGCGAGATGCTGGGCATCTCGCGCACGCCGCTGCGCGAAGCGTTGAAGGTGCTGGCCGCCGAAGGGCTGGTCGAGCTGTTGCCGAACCGCGGCGCGCGGGTGCGGCAGTTGAGCGAGCAGGACATTGCCGAGCTGTTCGACATCATGGGCGGGCTGGAAGGCCTCGCCGGGCGGCTGGCCTGTGAAAACATTACGGATTCAGAGATCGCGGAGATCGAGCGGCTGCATTACGAGATGTACGGCTTCTATCTGCACCGCGACATGCACGGCTATTTTCACGTCAACCAGCTGATCCACCAGAAGATCGTCGAAGCCTCGCGCAACACGACGCTGATGACCGCCTACGCCAACTTCGCGGGACGGATCCGCCGGGTGCGTTACTCCGCCAATTTCGCCCGCAAGCGCGAGCGCTGGGGCGAAGCGATGCGCGAACACGAGACCATCCTGGACGCGCTGCGCCGCCGCGCCGGCAGCGAACTCAGCGACATCCTGTTCGCCCATCTGCGCAACAAACGAACCGCAGCGGTCGAACATCTGACGGCCGGCGCGCCAGCCGTGTCGGAGCCGGTTTGACGGCTTAGACCGTCGTCGGGACCGAAATTTTGCATTCAAAATTTTGAGCAATCCAAAACAAGCTGCATTTCTCACGCGTTCGAAGTATGAGCCAACAATGCAAGACGGTAGTGGCCTGAGGCAGGCATCCGGCGACGGCCTGACGACACTGAAGGACCGGCTCGCCCGCGAAATCACGGGCGACGTGCTGTTCGATTCCTTCAGTCGCGGCCGCTATGCGACCGACGCCTCGTTCTACCAGATCGTGCCCGCAGGCGTGGTCGTCCCCAAGACCGTGGATGAGGCGTTGCGGGCGCTGGCGATCTGCCGCGACCAGGGCCGGATCGTGACGCCGCGCGGCGGCGGCACCTCGCAATGCGGCCAGACCGTCAATGACGGCATCGTCATCGATTTCTCAAAGCACCTCAACCGCATCATCTCGCTGGATGTCGAGAACCGCACCTGCGTGGTCGAGCCGGGCATCGTGCTCGACGACCTCAACCGGCAGCTCAAGCCGCATGGCCTGTGGTTTCCGGTCGACGTCTCCACCGCCTCGCGCGCCACCATCGGCGGCATGGCCGGCAACAATTCCTGCGGCGGACGCTCGCTGCGCTACGGCACCATGCGCGACAACACGATCGCGCTGGATGCGGCGCTGGCCGACGGCACCAGGCTTCATTTCGGCGAAGCGCCGCGCGATCTCGCCGGCATGAACCTCAACGACACCGGACGCGAGCTGTTTCGCGACATGCTCGCGCTCGGCGAACGCGAAGCCGTCGAAATCGCCGAGCGGTTTCCGAAAGTGCAGCGCCGCGTCGGCGGCTACAATCTCGATGCGCTGGTGCCGCGCAACGCCGCTAACAACATGGCGCATCTTTTGGTCGGCTCCGAAGGCACCCTCGCCTTCACCACGCAAGTCGAACTGAAGCTGTGGCCGCTCATCCGCAACAAGGTGCTCGGCATCTGCCATTTCGGCAGCTTCTATGAGGCGATGGACGCCGCCCAGCATCTGGTCAAGCTGCGCCCGATCGCGGTGGAATTGGTTGATCGCACCATGATCGCGCTCGGACGGGACATCGCGATGTTCCGCCCGGTGATCGATGCCACCGTGAAGGGCGATCCCGACGCGCTGCTGATCGTCGAATTCGCCGAAGAGGATCAGGCGGACAATCTGCAGAAGCTGAAACAGCTTTCCGAACTGATGTCGGATCTGGGCTTCGGCTGGAAAAATCCACAGCGCAAATGGGGCGGCGTGGTCGATGTGGTCGAGCCCGCGACCCAGACTGCGATTTCGGATTTCCGCACCTCCGGCCTCAACGTGATGATGTCGATGAAGCAGGAGGGCAAGCCGGTCTCGTTCGTCGAGGACTGCGCGGTGCCGCTGCCGCATCTGGCCGACTACACCCAGCGGCTCAGCGCGATCTTCGCCAAGCACGGCACCAGCGGCACCATGTATGCGCATGCCTCCGAAGGCTGCCTGCATGTGCGTCCCGTGCTGAATCTGCGGCTCGAAAAGGACGTCAAGGCGATGCGCGCCATCGCCGAGGAAACCTTCGAGATGGTGCGGGAATACAAGGGTTCGCATTCCGGCGAACACGGCGATGGCCTGGTGCGCTCGGAGTTTCACGAGGCGATGTTCGGATCGCGCATCACTGCAGATTTCCGCGAAGTGAAACACCGCTTCGATCCGGATAATCTGCTCAATCCGGGCAAGATCGTCGATCCGCCGAAAATGGACGATCGCGAGCTGTTTCGCTTTGCCCCGGGCTATCGCGTCGCCGACTTGAAGACGCAACTCGACTGGTCGGCCTATCCGGGCGCCGGCGGCGGCTTCCAGGGCGCGGTCGAGATGTGCAACAACAACGGCGCCTGCCGCAAGCTCGAAGGCGGCGTGATGTGTCCGTCCTATCGTGCGACCCGCAACGAAAAGGATGTGACGCGCGGCCGTGCCAACACCTTGCGGCTCGCCATCTCGGGCCAGCTCGGACCGGACGCGTTGTCCTCCGACGAGATGATGGACACGCTGAAACTGTGCGTATCCTGCAAGGCCTGCCGCCATGAATGCCCGACCGGCGTCGATATGGCGAAGATGAAGATCGAAGTGCTGGCCGCGCGGGTCGAAAAGCACGGGCTGTCGTTGCGGGATCGGCTGGTGGGCTATTTGCCGCATTACGCCGCGCTGGCAGCGATTTTTGCGCCGCTCGCCAACTTGCGCAACCGCAGCCCGCTATTGCGCGCGCTGCTGGAGAAATTCGCCGGCATCAGTGCCAGGCGTGCGCTGCCAGAATTCCGGCGCGATGTGTTCAACGCCAACACCGAGGCCGTCGGGCCCGCCGATGGCCGCGAAGTCGTGCTGTTCGCCGACACCTTCAATCGCGCCTATGAGCGCGAAAATCTCGACGCCGCGCTGCGCGTGCTGGTCGAAGCCGGATACCGCGTCCACCTGCCAAAGCCCGCGGATAACGGGCGTGCGCTATGTTGCGGGCGAACCTTCCTCTCGGCGGGCCTTGTCGACAACGCACGCATTGAGCTCGATCGGCTGGTCAAGACCTATGCACCGTTTGCCGCGCGCGGCGTGCCTATTGTCGGTCTCGAGCCGAGCTGCCTCTTGACCCTGCGCGACGAGCTGCTGTCGCTGCGCTCGGATGACACCGCCAAAAACATCGGCGCGCATGCGCTGTTGTTCGAGGAATTTCTGGTGCGAGAGGCCGAAGCCGGCCGCCTGCAATTGCCGCTCGGCCCCATCGCGGAAAAGGCCCTGGTGCACGGACACTGCCACCAGAAATCCTTCGGGGCATTCAAGCCGGTCGAGAAGATCCTGCGGCTGGTGCCCGATCTGAAGGTCGAGACCATCGAGTTCCAGTTGTTGCGGCATGGCCGGCGCGTTCGGCTACGGCGCCGACACCTATCAGACCTCGATGGAGATGGCCGAGCTGTCATTGCTTCCGGCGGTGCGGCGTGCGGAAGCCACCGCGCTGATCGTGGCCGATGGCACCTCCTGCCGGCACCAGATCAAGGATGGCGCGGGCCGCGGCGCGCTGCACGTCGCCCGCGTGCTGGCGATGAGCCTCGACAGCGCCCGCTCCGTCCCCTATCCCTCGTCCTCAGCAAAGGAACCCGCAAATGGCTGAACTGACCCTCGACACCGCCCGCAAGATTCTCGATGCCGCGCTCGCCAAAGGCGTCGAGAAAAAACTGAAGCCGCTCGTCATCACCATCCTCGATGCCCGCGGCTGCGTCAAAGTCACCGCAGCGCAGGACGGCACCAGCCTGATGCGCGCCGAGATCGCGCATGGCAAGGCCTATGGCGCGCTCGCCATGGGCATGGGTTCGCGGGCGCTGTTCCAGCGCGCACAGGAACAGGCTTATTTCATCAGCGCGGTGAACACGATTGCGCAGGGACGCCTGGTACCGGTGCCCGGCGGCGTGTTGATCCAGGACGGCGCCGTATTGCTCGGCGCCATCGGCGTCAGCGGCGACACGTCTGACAATGACGAGATCTGCGCGATTGCGGGGATCGAGGCGGCGGGATTGAAGGCGAATCCGGGATAGTTATCGCTCGCAGATCACTGCGACACATTTGCGACAGCGTCGTCCCGGCGAATAGGGGCCGGCCACACCATCAACCCCTGGCATTTGTTGTTGCCAAGGACTTTGGTTCCATCTCAAAAACGAGACGACACGGCGTATGGGTCCCGGCCTTCGCCGGGACGACGCGAGGTTGGCGTTAGTCGCCGCTTACTTCCCCGGCCAAACCGGCTTGCGCTTCTCGGCAAAGGCCTTGAGGCCTTCCTTGGCGTCTTCGGTCATCGCCAGCACGCGCGATCTGGCTCTCGGTGTAGGCGATGCTTTCATCGAACGACATCGAGGCGATCGCGCGCATGGCGTATTTGCCACGCCGGATCGCGGTCGGGGATTTGTCGACGAGGCGGCCGATCAGCCAATCGATCTTGGCGTCGAGCTCAGTTGATGGCACCACATAGTTCAGAAGTCCCGCGGCCTGTGCCGCGTGGGCATCGAACGGCTCGCCGGTCAGCGCCCATTCATTGATGAGTCGCCGCGGCGCGATCGATTGCAGCAGGCTCAGCACCTGCATCGGGAACACGCCAACCTTTACTTCCGGCAGGCCGAACATCACGTGGTCGGCCGCGACCGCCATGTCGGTCATGCACAACAGCCCCATGCCGCCGGCCATGCAGACGCCGCCGACGCGCGCGATCGCCGGCTTGGTGGCGGCTTGCGACAGCCGCAACAGATCGGCGTAGTCGGCGTTCGGCTTTGAGAAATCCATCGCAAAGGCTGCGCCGCTGCTTTGCAAATCGGCGCCGGCGCAGAATGCCTTGTCGCCCGCGCCGGTCAGCACGATGACGCGAACATCCTTGTCGTCATGGGCCTCGCGATACCCTCGGGCAAGGCCAGCAATCACGTCGGCGTTGAGCGCGTTGCGCTTCTCCGGCCGGTTGATCGTGATCCAGAACGCCTGTCCGCGCTTCTCGAAGAGAACGCTGTTGTCGGTCATGACCCTGCTCTTCCGCTTGATTACACCAGACGGATATTAGCCGCAGGAAGGCAGCCAACTGCAAGGCTGAATTCAGCGGCGCATCAAGGCGTCGGAATCGCAGGAACCGCCTTCTTGACCCAGACCTTGTTGTCGTGGAACGCAGCACCGCCGACGGGCGCGACAGCTTCGGCGCCGGTCAACATGTTGATGCCGCGGCCGCCTATATGGGTCTTGTTCGGATGAACCGATTCCGCAATCAGCACACCGCGCCGCACCCCGTCGAACAATTTTGCGATCAGCGTGGTCTCGCCGCGCAGATTGCCGAGCGTCACGGCATCGCCCTCGGCGATATCGAGCGACGCGGCGTCGAGCGGATGGATCATCACGCTCGGCGCACCCTCACGGGCCTGCGACGACGGCGTTTCGTTGAAACTGGTGTTGAGGAAACTGCGCGACGGGCTGGTCGCGAGCCGGAACGGATGCGCTTGATCGGCTTCCTCGATGACCGCCCAGTGATCGGGCAGCGTCGGCATCTGGTCCCATGCGCCCATCATGCCGGCATTGCCGAGCGGCACGTGGGCCCAGTCGGCCTTGAAGTGGAATTTCTTGTCGGCGTGCGCAAAGCCGTCGAGATAATGCGAGGTGCGGAAGTCCGGCTGCAGATCGCGCCACAGATCGGCCTGCAGCTCCTCGATGCTGCCGCGGCCGCTCTTCTTCAAGGTCACGTCGATCAGTTCGCGCGCCGACATCTCGAAGCCCGGATGCTCGGCCTTGAGGCGGCGGGCAAGACCGGCGAACACTTCGTGGTTGGAGCGGCATTCGCCGGGCGGCTCGATCAGCTTGGCGCCGACCGAAATGTGCTGGTGGCCGCCGCCGTAATAGAGATCATCGTGCTCCATGAACATCGTCGCCGGCAGCACCAGGTCCGCCATCTGCGCGGTCTCGGTCATGAACTGCTCGTGCACCACCGTGAACAGATCCGGGCGCGCAAAACCTTGCCGCACCAGCGCCTGCTCCGGTGCTACCGTCATCGGATTGGTGTTCTGGATCAGCATCGCCTTCACCGGCGGGCCGCCCTTCAGCGCCACCGGGTCGCCGGTCAGGATGCGTCCGATCTTGGACTGATCGAGCACGCGGATCGACGGATCGATCGCCTCATGGGCCTCGATGACCAACTCGTTGAACTTCCAGAGCGCGTAGTTGTTGAAAAACGCACCGCCGCCTTCGTATTGCCAGGCGCCGGTAACGGCCGGAATGGAAAGTGCCGCGTGCATCTGCGCGGCACCGTTGCGGCTGCGGGTAAAACCATAGCCGAGACGGAAGAAGGTGCGTTTGGTTTGTCCGACCGCGCGGGCAAAAGCCTCAATCTCCGCCACCGGCACGCCCGAGATCGCGGAAGCCCATTCCGGGGTTCGCGTTGCCAGATGCGCTTCAAGTTCGTTGGGGCAATCGGTGTAGCGCTCGAGATAATCGCGATCGGCATAGCCTTCGCGGAACAGCACATGCATCACGCCGCAGGCGAACGCGCCGTCGGTGCCGGGCCGCAGCAGGATTTTGATGTCGGCCTGCTTCATGGTGTCGTTGTTGTAGATATCGATCGCCGCGATCCTCGCACCGCGTTCCTTGCGGGCACGGGACGCATGCGTCATCACGTTGACCTGGGTGTTGACGGGGTTGGTGCCCCAGATCACGACCAAATCAGAAACGCCCATTTCGCGCGGATCGACGCCTGAAATCCGGCCGGTGCCGGCGGCAAATCCCACCCGCGCGATCGTCGAACAGATCGTGCCGTAGAAGCGGGAATATTTCTTCACGTGGGTGAGACGGTTGATGCCGTCCTTCATCACGAGGCCCATGGTGCCGGCATAATAATAAGGCCACACCGATTCGGACCCGAACTCGCGCTCGGCCTGATTGAACCGGCCGGCGACTTCATCCAGCGCGTCATCCCACGAGATGCGCGCGAACTTGCCGGAGCCCTTGGGGCCGACCCGGAATTGCGGGTACATCAGCCGTTCCGGATGGTGGATGCGTTCGGCGTAACGCGCGACCTTGGCGCAGACGACGCCCGCCGTGTAGGTCTGCAGCTTGGAGCCCCTGACACGGCCGATGGTCGAATTATCGATCACCTCGATGTCTAGCGCACAGGCCGATGGGCAATCGTGCGGACAGGTGGAGTGTCGGATGTCGATCTTGGCAAGCTGGTTCATGACGAAATAATTACCACAGAAACTGTGGCTGCCGAGCGCCTTTATCCGGCAATCCCTGCGCAAAACTGCGTACAGGGCATGCGCTATCCCCCGAGATAGGCGCCGCCATTCGCGTGGATGGCCTGGCCGTTGAGATAGCGCGCGCCGGGGCCGCACAGGAACAGCACGGCGGCAGCGACATCTTCCGGCCGGCCGCGCGCGCCGGTAATGGTCTGATGGGTCAGATGATGCGCCGGTTCGGGCTTGTCCTTGGGACGCGGCGTCCCGATCAGCCCCGGAACCACGCAATTGACGGTAATGCCGTCGGCGGCCAGATCATGCGCCAACGCACGGGTGAAGCCGACGATCCCCGCCTTGGCGGTCACCACATGGGCACGATCCCGGGCGCCGGTATGGGCGCTGAGGCCGCCGATATTGACGATGGTGCCCGCGCCGGATTGCCGCAGCGCCGGCAGGCAGGCCTTTACGCAGTGAAAGGTGCCGTCGAGCGTGACATCCATGATCTCGCGCCACTCGGCATAGCTCATGTCGGCGAATGATTTTTCCCGCCGTAGCGCGGCGTTGTTGACCAGGATATCGGTGCGGCCGAACGCCTTCATGGCGGCATCCGCCATCGCCTGCACCGATGATGCATCGGCGACGTCGCCGATATGGACCAGCGCCCTGGAACCTGCGGCCTCGATCTCGCGCGCAACGGCCTCAGCCTCGGCACGATTGCTGCGGACATTGACCACGACCGCCGTGCCACTTTCGGCCAACGCCAGTGCAATCGCGCGGCCGATGTTGCGTCCCGCGCCCGTGACGATTGCGACCTTGCCGTCGAGTTCTTTGTTGGTCATGCGCCCTCTATCTCACGTCCCGCTTTTGAATTTCCCCGACACTAGACCTTCTAGGCCGAGGTGCTCTTCTTGATCTGGAAGCCGAAGCGAGGAAAATGAACATGCACGGTGCCGGCGCGCGGGTCGACACGCCGGACCACGGATTCGGTGTCCGACAGGCCGACCAGCGTGCCCGCCACCGGATCGGTGCCGTAGTCAGTGGCGGCGACAGTGACGGCCTGGTTCAGCTCGAAGCCTTGACCGGCAGCAACCGTCACCGGCGCACGGGCGGTGGCAGCCGCCGCAACCGCGACAGCCTCTGCACCGCTCATCTCCTGGTGGGTGTGATGGCCGATCGCCAAGGTCCGGTCGAGCCAGCTACTTACCGCCGGATAATTGTCGAGCATCGCGGCCACCGGCTTGGCAAGCCGGATGAACCAAAGGCAATGCGCCGCCGAGAAATCGGCGATGCAAGGCGTCGGGCCAAATAGCCACGGCCCTCCCTGCGCCAGTTGCGCGTCGAGCGCCGAGAGGTGAATCCTCAACTGCGCCGTGCCATCAGACAACGTCGGGCGTGGCAGCGTGCCCCGCATCGCCGCGCGGTCTGCAGCAAAGATCTTCATTTGGTCCAGCGATACGCCCGCCAGCACGGCCGGCGCGCCCGCCGGCTGCATCGCCCACACCACCGACTCCAGGAACAGATGGTTATCGGCCCACTGCCCCAACGGCACCGCCAGCGGAATATCGGCCGGATACAGCGTCGGCGTTGGCTGGCGTGCTTCGAGCACGCGGGCAATCAGCGCGCTGTCGCAGTAGATATCGGCGCCGATCTGCAGCACCGGTGTTTTGCGATAGCCACCGGTCAGCGCGATCACGTCAGGTTTTGGCATAACCGGCGGGATCAACACCGAACGCCAGTTCAACTGCTTGAGCCCCATGAGCAGCCGCACCTTCTCGGAGAAGGGCGACATCGCGTAGTGATGCAGGATCAGCTCTGACATCGGTTTCCTCAGCCAATAGGGTGCGATCGGTCTCGGCGGTCAGCCCACGCCGATGCGCGTTTTAGTTTCGCAACGGTCTCAGATCCATCTTGCCCCGATACAGCCCGGCCAGCAGCTTCAACGCCGCATCGCTTTGGGTCTTGTTCCAGCCGCCATGCTCGGCGTTGAGCACGAATTTGTCGGTGACGTCCTGTCGGGTCAGCGGCTCCTGCGCGCCGCCGCGCAAATAAGGCTGCCGCTCCTCGATCACGCTGCCGTCCTTCATCGTCGCCTTGATGTGGCCGGTGTAATTGGCCGGATAGGGATTGTCCGGGTCGATCACGAATTTCACTTTCGCCGCCAGCGCCAGCACGCGCGCATCACTGATCGCTGCTTGCGTGAAGGCGCTCAGGCCGACGCCGCCATGAACAAAACCCGTCGCCAGCAAATACGGCGTGGCGAATTTGGCGGCATAGCCGTTGCGCGGGCGCTGTTTGTCGGCGAGCGGCTCCCACAGCCGGTGCACCGTTCCCTCCGCTGCCTCGCACACGATTTCGGCGACATCCTCCGGCTTGATCCCGCGCGCACCGAGACGACGGGCGCAATCGATATAAGGCTGCGCCATCGTCCCGCATGGATAGGGCTTGAACGCCAGGGTATCGGTAACCCAGCGGCTGCCGAAATCGCCGGTCAGCGCGTCATAGTCGCCCTTGGTGGTGTGGGCGAAGCCGTGGAATAGCCCATGCACGCCCTCGAACACCGTGCGCGGACCGACGAATCCCTTTTGCGCCAGCAGTGCTGCCCGAATTCCCGATTGCGCCGCCCACCCCGCGTGCAGCCGTTTGGTCCACGCACCTTCGGCGAGATATTCGATGATGCCGCCCGCCATGCTCCCGGCAATGCCGAGCGCATCGACGATTTGCGTGGCGTTCAGTCCGAGTGCTGCGCCGACGCCGGCCGCAGCGCCCATCGCACCAAAGATCGCGGTGGGATGAAAGCCGGCCTTGTGCACCGCCTTCGGCACCACCAGGCTCAATCGGCAAAGCACTTCGGTGCCGACCGCGATCCCGATCAGTGCCTTGCCGCCGTCCGCATTATGGCGCTCGCAGGCCGCCAGCACCGCGGGCACGATCACCGCGCCGGCATGCACCGGGCCGCCCTCGAAAGTGTCGTCGAAATCCTCGCCGTGTGCTGCGGTGCCGTTGATAAAGGCCGCACCTGAGGCCGTCAACGTGCGCTGATGACCGATCACCGTGCACGGACCATCATCGTCCCAGCCCGCCAGCGCGCTTTTGGCATAATCCTCGTTGCGCGCGGTGACGCACAGTCCGGTGACGTCGATCAGCAGATCCTCGCATTTGCGCGCGGTCACGTCAGGCAAGGCGCCCGGTCTTAGTGCAACAATCTTCTGAGCCAGCGTTTCCGCGACGGATGTCTTCGGCAATCCCCATGTCATGTTGGTCCGGCTTTCCAGGAGTTCAGCTTTTGGCGGGATCAGGCGATCAAACGTGGAAGATCTTGCTGTAGCGGGCCTTGATCGCTGCGCCCTCTTTTTCGACGGCGGCCGCATCGTCCTTCATGGTCTTGATATCCTTGAATGGCGTGCGCCCCGGCTTTTCTTTGGTTTCCGGATGCGCCGACCGCAGGCCACCGGTATCGATGATGAGCTGCTGCGCATCGCGGCTGAAGCAGAACGACTGGAACAACTTTGCCGCGTTCGGATTCGGCGATCCCTTGAAGATGCCATTGGGGCCGATGATCAGCGGCGAGCCTTCGCTGGCATAGACCGGTTCGACCGGACGGCCGGCCTCCCGCATCTGGAAAATATTGTACTCGTTGCCGTCGGCCATGATAGCGCGTTCGCCAAGCTCGAGCTTCTTCGGCGGATCGGCCGACGACTGCACCTGCATGATGTTCTGCTTGGCGAGCTGCTCGAAATAGCTCCAGCCGAGATCGCGTTGCATTTGATAGGTCGCGGTCATGATGGTGCCGCTATAGCCCGGATGCGCCTTAACGATCTTGCCCTTCCATTTCGGGTCGAGCAAATCCGCAAAGCTCTTCGGCGCTTCATCCGGTTTCACCAGATTGGTGTTGTAGGCGATGATGCTGAGCCAGATGCGGAAGCTCGCGAATTGCCCGTCAGCATCCTTGTGCTCGGCCGGATAGAATTTGGCGACATCTTCGGGCACATAGGGCGCCAGGATGCCGTCGCGCTTCCAGACAATGAAATGCGCGGCATCGGACGAATTCACCACGTCAACCGCGTGGATGTTGCTGGAATATTCCTGGCCGATGCGCTGGAACACACGCTCCGCGCCGGTGCGCTCGACACGCACTGCAATGCCCGGATATTTCGCTTCGAATGCCTTGGCGAGCCCCTCGGCCACCGGCAGGTCGGTCGAGGTGTAATAGATGACCTGGCCTTCTTTCCTGGCGGCTGCGATCAGATCAGGCGTTATCGGTTCCGCCGGCGGCGCTTCCGCCATGACGCGGGTCGAGAGCGCCGCACCCGCCAGCCATGCGACGGATCCCGACAAAGCGTCGCGGCGAGAAATCCTTGGGATTTTCCCTGAGCTTTTTCTTGAATTTTTCATTGACTCGTTCCGCCCGCCTGTTCCCGGCGATTTGGTACACCGGGTGTTGTGTTTTATTCCTGCTGCCATACCACAGTCTATCGTCGAAAGTTTATGGCCGGAACCGCTAGACTTGACCGTCGGATTTAGGCACCAATCCGCGCCACAGAACAAGACCGGCAACAGGGAGATGGAGATGACGCGCCCAGGGACGCGGCCAAGCACGCGCTCAAGGCTTGCCTTCGCGCTTGCGGCAGGACTGCTCGCGATGGCGACCCTTCTTGCACCGCAATGCCGGGCGCAGGATTACCCGACGCGGCCGGTCAGGATCATCGTTCCCTTCGGCGCCGGGGGGCCTGCCGACGTGACGGCACGCCTGATCGGCAACAGCCTGCAGCAGAGCTTCGGCCAGCCGTTCGTGGTCGAAAACCACACCGGCGCCGGTGGCGTCATCGGCACGCTCGAAGTCGTGAAGTCGGCGCCGGACGGCTACACCTTGTTGCTGATGTCGAACACGCAAACCGCCAATAAATCGCTGGTGCCGTCGCGCAAGTATGAGTTGATGCGTGATCTCGCCCCGATCGCGCCTATCAATTATTCGGATCTCGTCATCGTCGTGAACCCGCAGGTTCAGGCCAAGACGTTGCAGGAATTCATCGCGCTGGCAAAAGCGCAGCCGGGCAAGCTGAACTTCGCTTCCTCCGGTCAGGGCACGCCCTATCACATGGCCGGTGAGCTGTTTAAATCGATGGCCGGCATTGATGTCGTCCACGTGCCCTATCGCAACAGCGGCGATGCGCGCAGCGGCGTCATCGGCGGCCAGGTCCAGATGATGATCGACGCGGTGACGACGATGGCGCCCAATGTCACCGCGGGCCAGGTGCGAGCCCTCGCCACCACCGGCAAAGCGCGCTCCGCCGTGCTGCCCGATGTGCCGACGGTGACGGAGGCTGGCGTTCCCGGCTATGAAGCGACGATCTGGCTCGGCCTGATGGCGCCTGCGGGCACGCCAAAACCGATCATCGACAAGCTCAATGCCGCCGTGAATGCCGTGACCAAGCGGCCCGAGGTGATCAAGCTGTGGGCCGATCAAGGCGCACTTCCGATGTCGATGACGCCGGAAGAGTTCGACAAATATCTGCGTGGCGACATCGTGAAATGGGGTAATGTCGTCAAGCAATTCGCCGACAAGCCGCAATAGAGCGTCAATCTCATGCCCGGCATCCGATTTCGCCTCAATGGCGTTGAGACCGACGTCGATGCCGACCCTGACATGTCGCTGCTGTCGGTGTTGCGCGGGCGGCTGGGGTTGGCCGGCCCGCATTTCGGATGCGGCGCCAATGAATGCGGCGCCTGCAACGTCATGATCGGCGACCACGCGGTGGCGTCCTGCGACACGCCGCTGTGGTCGATTGCCGATAAGGACGTCACGACGATCGAAGGCCTCGGCACCGAGCAGGCCCCGCATCCGCTGCAACGCGCCTTCATTGCCGAGCAGGCCATGCAATGCGGCTATTGCATCCCGGGCATCCTGATCAGCGCGGCGGCGCTGTTGAAGCAAAATCCGACGCCTGACAGCGCCGACGTGAAGGCGGCCCTGGACCGCAATCTGTGCCGCTGCGGATCGCATAACCGGATCGTGCGGGCCGTGCTGCGCGCGGCGGCCGAGATGGCAGCGCGATGACCGAGCCAGCCCCCTCGCCGCCGCCAAAGCTGCCGGTCAGCCTTGCCGCTAACCCGAAGCTTGCTTCATGGGTGCGCTTCTCTCCGGAAGGCCACGTGATAATCTCGCCGGGAAAGGTCGAGATCGGGCAAGGCATCGTAACGGCGCTGGCGCAAATCGCGGCCGACGAACTCGATGTCGATATTGGCCGTATCAGGATGATCCGCGCGTCGACGGCCGGAAGTCCCAATGAGGGCGTCACGTCAGGCAGCCTTTCCGTCCAGCATTCCGGCCGTGCGTTGCGGCACGTCTGCGCGGAAGTGCGGCAGATCTTTCTGCGTGCCGCCTCGGATCGGCTGGGTGTCGATATCGGCGCGCTCGATATCAAGGACGGCACCCTGACGGGGCCCGGCAATGCGCGGACCAGCTATTGGGAACTGGCCGACGATATCTCGCTGGATCGCGACACGACGCCGGGTGCGACGCCAAAATCGTCCACGCAACGAACGCTGGCGGGAAACTCAATTCAGCGCGTCGACCTCCCCGACAAGGTCTTTGCGCATCCGCGCTTCATCCACGACACCGCACTGCCCGGCATGCTGCATGGCCGCGTGCTACGCCCGGAACTGTCCGGCGCCAAACTGTCCGCGCTGTCCGAAGACGAGGCGCGCGCCGTCGCTGGCCTGGTCGCGATCGCGCGCGATGGAAATTTTGCCGGCGTCGTCAGTGAGACCGAGGCCGGTGCCGAATTGGCGCTCACCGCCTTGCGCAAGGGCGCCTCCTGGTCGCCGGGCGAGACGCTTCCCGACGAAGACGGGCTGGCCGAATGGCTCAAGGCGCAGCCCGTGGAATCCGTTGTCATCGACCTCAAGGCCGCACGGCAACCCGGTCAAAAGCACCAAACCGTTCGCCGGCAATATACCCGCCCCTATATCGCGCACGGATCGATCGCGCCCTCCTGCGCCATGGCGCAATGGGATGGCGACCGCGTCCGTGTCTGGACCCACAGCCAGGGCGTCTATTTTCTGCGCAGCGACCTCGCGCTGGTTCTGAAATTGCCGCTTGAGAACATCACCGTCGAACATATGGAAGGCGCCGGCTGCTACGGACACAACGCCGCCGACGACGTCGCGCTCGACGCGGTGCTGCTCGCCAAAGCCGCCGGCGGCCGGCCGGTGCGCGTGCAGTGGACGCGCGCCGACGAGATGTCGCAGGCGCCGTTCGGCGCGGCGATGGCGATCGAGATCGAAGCCGATCTGGATTTGTCAGGTCAGATCGTCGCATGGCGGCATAGCGTCTGGAGCAATGGTCACACCGCGCGGCCGGGACGCGCCAATTCGTCGGCGCTGCTTGCGGCCACCGAACTGGCCGAGCCGTTTCCGCGCTACATCTCGACCAACCCGCCACAGGCCAGTGGCGGCGGCGCGGATCGCAACTCGATCCCGCTGTATAATTTCCCGTCCTGGCATATCGATTGCCATCGCCTGCTAACGATGCCGATCCGGACTTCTGCGCTACGGACCCTTGGTGCGCATGGCAATGTGTTCGCGATCGAGTCGTTTCTCGACGAGCTCGCCGCCGAGCGTGGCGAAGATCCGGTCGATTTACGACTGCGGTATCTCAGCGATCCCAGGGCGCAGGACGTCGTGCGCACCGTCGCCGCGCGCGCCAACTGGAAAGCCGCAAGAAAAGCCGGCCATGGCCGCGGCATCGGCTTTGCCCGCTACAAGAACACCGGCGCCTATTGCGCCGTTGTCGCCGAGATCGAGGGCGCGGAGGATATCATCGTCAAGCGGCTGACCATCGCGGTCGATGTCGGCGAGGTCATCAATCCGGATGGCGTCGTCAACCAGATCGAAGGCGGTGCGATCCAGGCGACCAGTTGGGTGTTGAAAGAACGCGTGCGTTTTGACAGACAGCGCATCACCAGCAACACGTGGTCGAATTATCCCATTCTACGCTTTAGCGAGGTGCCGGACGTGCAAGTCGAAATCATATCGCGGCCAGATTTAGAGCCGCTCGGCGCCGGCGAAGCCGCCCACGGCCCAGTCACCGCTGCGATCGCCAACGCCGTATTCGATGCGCTCGAGGTACGGGTGCGTCATCTGCCGATCACGCGCGATAGTCTGATCGCGGCCATGGAATTGACCTCATGAATTCGCTCAACATTCTCAGCGGCGGCGCCGCCCAGGGTCTGGTCGGAAGTCTGGCACCGAAACTCAAGGCGCTGACCAGCCTCGATATCGGCGGCGAGTTCGGCGCGGTCGGCGCGATGGCGGACAAACTGCGAAACGGCACCCCCACCGACATCATCATCCTGACCGCAGCACTGGTCGCCAAGCTGGCGGACGAAAAATTGGCGGTTGCGGCCTCGATCGCCGATGTCGGCCTGGTCGAGACCGCGCTGGCGGTGCGATCGCGCGACCCGCAGGTCAAGGTTACCGACGCGGCGACACTGCGCGCCGCATTCCTCGCGGCGGATGCGATCTTCGTGCCGGACACCAAGGCCTCGACGGCCGGAATTCATGTCGCGAAAGTGCTGGAGCAATTGGGGATCGCGGATGAAGTCGCCGCGCGGCTGAAGATTTATCCGAATGGCGCCACCGCGATGCGCCATATGGCGGCATCGGACGCTGCAAAACCGATCGGCTGTACCCAGTCGACCGAGATCATCAGCACGCAAGGCGTGGTGCTGTCTGGCGCACTGCCTAGAGGATGCGACCTCGCGACCATGTACACGGCCGCGGTCACGACCCAGGCCACCCATCCGCGCGAAGCGCAGGCGTTGATCGATTTGCTGATTGGCGCCGATCAGCAGGCGTTGCGCACCGCGGCCGGCTTTCTCAGCGGCCGCGACTAGCCGCGCCTATTTGCTCAGTTGCGTCAGGCCGGTCGGCGGACCATCGATTCCGGTCCAGCCTCCGTCGACAAACAACGTGCTGCCGCTGACATAGCTCGCGGCGCGGTTCATTTCGGCATGATCATGCTGCTCAATCTCGGCATCGGATTGTGCCATCCGCCGGTCGGGTCGATCCTGTTCATCGGATGCGCGGTCGGCAAGGTGACGATCGAACAGGTGATGCGGCAATCTGGCCGTTCTACGCCGTGATGTTCGCCGTCCTGATGCTCGTCACCTATCTGCCGGCGATTTCGCTGTGGCTGCCGCAGCACGTGCTGCGCTGAACGGCAAGGCATTGCCGTCAAGCCCTGACGAACGCGAATGTTTGATGGGTTCGGACTTGCGCGACCGCATGGCGTCCAACATCATGCTTTGATATTGCGGAAGCGAACTTCCGCGGAACGCAAGAAGGATGAGCCACCATGCGGATCGAGAACGTCGCCGACCTCATCGCGGAAACACTGATCCAGGCCGGGGTAAAGCGCATCTTCGGCGTCGTCGGTGACAGCCTGAACGGCCTGACCGAGGCGCTGCGCAAGCGAAAGACGATCGATTGGGTCCACGTCCGGCACGAGGAAGTGGCCGCCTTCGCCGCAGCCGGTGAAGCCCAGATCACCGGTGAACTCGCAGTTTGCGCGGGGTCGTGCGGCCCGGGCAATCTGCATTTGATCAATGGCCTGTTCGATGCCCACCGCAGCCGCACACCGGTCCTGGCGATCGCCGCGCAAATTCCCTCCGGTGAAATCGGCGGCGGCTACTTCCAGGAAACCCACCCGCAGGAACTGTTCCGGGAATGCAGTCATTATTGCGAACTGGTGGCCGACACCGCGCAGCTTCCTTACGTGCTGGAAAACGCCATTCGTGCGGCGGTTGGAAAGCGCGGGGTTGCGGTCATCGTGCTGCCCGGCGATGTCGCGCTGAAGTCATCGCCCAAGCGTGGCATCTCTCCCAATGCCGGACTGCTGCCGGCGGCGCCGATCGTTCGGCCGGCCGAACCGGAATTGACGGCGTTGGCGGAGCTATTGAATGGCGCCAAAAACATCACGCTGTTCTGCGGCCGCGGCTGCGCCGGCGCCCATGACAGCCTGATGCGACTCGCCGAGGCGCTCAAGAGCCCGATGGTGCATGCGCTCGGCGGCAAGGAATATGTCGAGTACGACAATCCCTATGACGTCGGCATGACCGGCTTTATCGGCTTCTCTTCCGGCTACGCCGCGATGCATGCGTGCGACGTGCTGCTGATGCTGGGGACCGATTTTCCCTACAAGCAGTTTCTGCCGACCGACGCCAAAATCGCCCAGGTCGACATCCGGCCGGAGAATCTGGGCCGCCGCTGCAAGCTCGACCTCGGCCTTGTCGGTGACGTCGGCACGACCATCGAGGCACTGCTGCCGAAGCTCAAGGCGAAGACCGACAGCAAGCATCTCGACGCCAGCCGCGCCCATTACAAGAGGGCGCGCGCGGGATTGGACGAACTCGCGGAAGGCACGCCCGGCAACAAGCCGATCCACCCGCAATACCTCGCGCGTCTGCTCAGCGAACAAGCATCCGGCGACGCTGTCTTTACGGCCGATGTCGGCACGCCCACGATCTGGGCCGCGCGCTATCTCGCCATGAATGGGCGCCGGCGCATGGTGGGATCCTGGGTGCACGGCTCGATGGCCAACGCCATGGCACACGCGATCGGAGTGCAGGCGGCTCAGCCGGGCCGGCAGGTGATCTCGATGTCCGGCGATGGTGGATTTGCCATGCTGATGGGCGATCTCATCACGCTCACGCAGATGAAACTGCCGGTGAAGGTCGTGATCTTCAACAACGGCGTACTGGGTTTTGTGGCGCTGGAAATGAAGGCCTCGGGTTTCGTCGAAACCGGAACCGATCTGCAAAATCCGGATTTTGCCGCCATGGCCCGCGCCATGGGCATCCATGCGGTGCGGGTCGATGACCCCGGCGAACTGCCCAACGCCATCCGCGAGGTGCTGGCCCATGACGGCCCGGCGGTGCTCGACGTCGTGACCGCGACGCAGGAACTGTCGATGCCGCCCACCATCACCGCCGAACAGGTCAAGGGCTTTAGCCTGTGGGTGCTTCGCGCCGTCATGAGCGGCCGCGGCGACGAGGTCCTCGACCTCGCCAAGACCAATCTGCTGTCGCGCTGATCCTGCGAAGGCCCTGCAGGGGCGCGCGCCATCACACGCCACCAGCTTCGGCTGCCTTGCAGAAAAGCCGGGAAAACGCCAGCATGGCGCGTCCACCAACAATCTGTCAAAACCCCACCTGCCAAGAAACCACTTGCAAGAAACCGCCCGGGTTATTCCCGCATAAGAAAAGGCAATCATTGTGAAGATCGTCGACCTCAGCCGAGAACTCTACCACCGCACCCCCAGCTATCCCGGTCACCCCCCGACGATCCATGGCGTCTGGAAGAACCACGAGGATTCATTCGTCGAGTCCGGCAATGTGCATGGACTGTCCTCGATGTTCATCTCGATGGTCGACCACGCCGGCACCCATATCGACGCGCCCCGGCATTTCGGCAAGAGCGGCATATCGATTGATCAATATCCGCTGGAGAAGTGCATCGTTCCCGGCATCTGCATCGACCTGCGGCACATCGCGCCGCGCGCGGAAATTTCATCATCCGAGCTCGAGGCCGCGGTGAAGAAGGCCGGTGTACCCGTGCCCAGGGGCGGTACCGTCCTGCTCTGCACCGGGCATCACGAGCGTACCTTTCCGCGCAAGGAATATTCGACCGATAATTGCGGCGTGAATGTCGAAGCCACCGAATGGCTGGCAAAGCAGGGCGTCGTGCATTTCGGTATCGACTCGATGCGGCCGGGCCCCGACGGCAAGGTCAACTCGCTGGTTCACAAGGCCTGTCTCGACCTCGACATCACCCACATCGAAAGCCTGTGCAATCTGGAGACGCTGCTCGGCAAGGGCCAGTTCACCTTCATCGGCCTGCCGATGAAGTGGCGCGAAGGCACGGCCTCACCGATCCGGGCGGTCGCCGTATTCGACATGTAGATATCGCCGCCTTCAAAGGATGAGCGCCAAAGGCCGCCCCGCAAAAGCGGGCGAAGACATTTAGGGAGGAAACACCATGACCGAGCAAAAATCACAGCCGTCGCGCCGCACGGTTTTGCGTAGCGCCGGTCTTCTGTTGGGATCAGCTGCCACCGCCGGCTTCGGATCGAGCCAGGCTAAGGCCGCAGGCTATCCCGAACGTCCGATCAAGATCATCGTGCCGTTCGCCCTATCAGGCCCGACCGACATCATGGCGCGCATCCTGACCGGTCCGCTCGGCGATGCGATTGGCGGCTCGCTCATCGTCGAGAACAAGGCCGGCGCGGGCGGAAACATAGGGATCGGCTACGCCGCCCATGCCGAGCCGGACGGCTACACATTGCTGGTCACTTCGAGCGCCTATGTCGTCAATCCCGGGCTCTACACATCTGTCCCCTACGATGCCTACAAGGATTTCGTGCCCATCGCCGAGCTTGGCACCTCGCCTAACGTCATCCTGGTCAATCCCAAACTCGCCGTGAATTCGGTTGCCGACCTGATCGCCTACGCCAAAGCGCATCCGGATGAGTTGAACTATGCGAGTCCCGGTGTCGGCACCACACCGCAGCTATCCGCCGAATTGTTCAAGATCATCGCTGGAATTCAGATCACGCATGTGCCCTTCTCGGGCGCAGGACCCGCGATCCAGGCCGTTTTGAGCGGCACCACACAGGTGGCATTCGCGGCCCTGCCCCCTGCTCACCCACATATCGAATCCGGCGCGCTCAAGGCACTCGCCGTTACCGGCGAGCACCGCTGGTTCGATCTGCCCAACGTGCCGACGATGATCGAACTCGGCTACAAGGATTTCATCTCCGACACTTTCCAGGGATTTTTGGCGCCTGCCAAAACACCACCCGCCGTGATCGACCTGCTGGCAAAAAAGTCGATCGAGATCCTGAAGCGGCCGGCAATCACCAAGCAATTGGCCGACAACGGCTTCGAGGTCATCGCCAACGGCCCCGACGGCATGAAAAAACGCATCGACGACGAAGTGCCGAAATGGCGTGACATCATCGCCAAGGCCGGCATCAAACCGGTCTGAGCGGATCCGTTTTAGCTGGACCACCAACATCGGAGGCAGCGCCATGGCGCGAAAACTGATCGATATTTCCGTACCGCTGCAAAACGACGTCCCCGCCGATCCGCCGGGCATCCATCCGGTGATCGAATACAACGATCACCAGAAGAGCCTGCCGCGGATGCTGGGCTTCTTTGAGGGGCTGAAGGCGGAAGATCTGCCGGACGGACAGGGCTGGGCGATGGAGACAGTCAATCTCTCAACCCATAACGGCACCCATCTCGATGCGCCCTACCATTATCACCCGACGATGAATCGCGGCGAGCGGTCATGGACCATCGATGAGGTGCCGCTGGAATGGTGCCTGCAGCCCGCGGTGAAACTGGACTTCCGCCACTTCCCCGACGGCTATGTCGCTACCGCCAAGGATGTGGAAGCCGAACTCAAGCGCATCGGCCACACGCTTTCGCCGCTGGAGATCGTCGTGGTCAATACCAGCGCCGGCGCCAAATATGGCCGGCAGGATTACGTCAATTCAGGCTGCGGGATGGGCTATGAAGCAACCATGTATCTGCTGGAGCGCGGCGTGCGGCTGACCGGCATCGATGGCTGGAGTTGGGACGCCCCGTTCGTTTACACCGCGAAGAAATTCGCCGAGACCAGGGACGCGAGCCTGATTTGGGAAGGCCACAAGGCCGGACGCCATATCGGCTACTGCCATATCGAGAAGCTGCACAACCTGGAACTGCTGCCGTCGACAGGCTTCATGGTGTCGTGCTTTCCGGTCAAGATCGAGCGTGCCTCTGCCGGGTGGACCCGGGCAGTCGCGATCATCGACGGCTGAAGTTCAAGATAACGACGTCGCCGTAGCGACGGCAAATCCGGTAAACGGGTTGCGCCTGACCGTACCGCTAAAGTGAAGGCCGGTCAGGCGAAGCAGCCGAACAGCAGGTCAATAGGCTTTGACCGTTCGGATCTGCGTCGCCGGTTGAGCAAGCTTCGTCGGAGCCACCTCAGGCGCGTCTGGTCCAACGAACTCCGCCTGCGCGGCTTGCGATATCCAGACCGACGCAACCGGCTTGATGATCGCCAGCGCGACCAGCGCGATCATGACAAGCACGGGCAACGCAAAAAGTCCGATACTCCAGTTCCGGTCGGTACGGTTCTGGTTTTCGTCTGAACGATTGAGAGAACCATGCATGGATGCCTCCACGGTGCGGATCTCCACCCAGCCGTGAATTAGCCCAAGCTGGCGCCAACGAATGTAAGCTGCCTCACACTTGCGGCGATAAAAATTTCGAGGATGTGCAGGAATCGGCCCGCAGGAGCGACGTGCCGGCCTTAGTCGCCGTCGTGTTCGGATCCGGCTTCGGCCAAGGCCTGAAGCGGGCCGGTGTCGAGGACGACGATGGCCCCGTGCTCGAGCCGGACCCAGTTACGTCCCGCCCAGACCCGCAACTGCTTGTTGATGCTTTCGCGGGTCATCCCGACCATTTCGCTGAGCTCCTGCTGCGTAATGGCGATGGTACGGCCCTCCGGCGCCAGCTTGTCCTTCTCGGTCAAGCGGATCAGCGCGCCGGCAAGCCGGCCCGGCAGGTTCTGCAGGATGACCTGTTCGACCTGATCGCTGGTCCAGCGCAGCCGGGTGCACAACAGCTCGATGAATTTCATCGCGAGCTCAGGCTGGCTGCGCATAAAGGGAAGGAACTCGCGGCGGTCGATTGCGAAAATCTCGCAATTGGTATTCGCCGTGGCATCAGCCGACCGCACCTGCCCGTCGAGCACCGACATCTCTCCGAAGATCTGGCCGGCGCCAATCAGATTCAAAATCGCGTTGCGGCCATCGGGCGAGGAAATGCTGATCTTGACCGTACCGCTGATCACCGCAAACAGGCTGTTGCCGGGATCGCCCTTAGAAAAGATCGTGGCCCCCCGCTTCAGCGTCGAATGCTTGGCGTAACGGCAGAGCTGGTCGAGCGCCTCGGGCTCCAGATCGCAAAAAATAGGATGATTGCGCAAGATCGACAGCGTACTGCGCGCCACCGACCGAGGCGCAACATTCTTGTCCTGGGGCGCGCTGGTCATAACCATCTGACGATTTGCGTTGTCCGCCATCGGAGGGATCACGCTCAATGGCCGACTGGCATCCTCTATCAGCCGCAAGGGTTATACGCCCGCATCATGGCTGCAGCAAGGAATCGCTGAATTATCCGAAATGCTTCAACAGCTTATCGATAAAAACTTCGCCCCCCGGTTGATTCCACATCAATTACCACCCCTTGGGTAACAGCCCTTTACCGTTAGACCGAAGGGCGGTCAGTGGCCCGATTCAGGCCGTTTCACTCAATGGCGATGCCCATTTGCTTGATCACCCGGGCATATTTGGCGAGCTGATCGCGCGTCATGGCGCCAAGCTCCTCAGCCGAGCTGCCGCGCGGCGCCAAGCCTACCTCATCCAGCTTGCGGCGTACCTCGGGATCGGCCAGCGCCTTCAGGACTTCAGCATTCAGCCTGGCGACGATGTCCTTTGGCGTACCGGCCGGCGTCAGGATCGCGAACCAGGAATTGAACAGGAACCCGGGCAGCCCGGACTCCGAAATCGTCGGTACGTCAGGGAATTGCGGTAGCCGCTTCTCGGTGGAAACGCCGAGCAGCTTGACCTGCCCGCCGCGCACCAGTGCCGCGACCGTACCGAGGCCCTGAAAGGCAACTGGAATCTGGCCGCCCGCGACGTCGGTCGCAGCCTGCGTGGCGCCCTTATAGGGCACGTGGGTCAGCGAAATCCCGGAATCGGAGGCAAATATCGCCATCGCCAGATGTTGCGGGCTGCCGGGGCCGCCCGAGCCGTAATTGATCTTGCCGGGTGCGGCCTTCGCGGCGGCGATCAGGTCCGCGGCGGTCTTGTAGCCGGACTGGTTGCTCGCGATCAGTCCCCATTCCACGGTTGCGACCAGCGACACCGGCTCGAAATCCTTGAGGATATCCCAGCGCATGTTGGCATACAGGTTGGGCACCATGGTCATGACGCTGTCGTTGAAGCCGCCGATCGTGTAGCCGTCTGGCGCCGCTTTCGCGACCTGCTCGGCGCCGATCAGCCCTGCGGCGCCCGGCTGGTTGATGATCACGATCTGCTGGCCCATGTTCTCGGCCATCTTCTGCGTCACGATCCGGGCCGCAACATCCACCGCGCTGGCGGCGGCCAGCGGAACGATCATCCGAATCGGCCGGTCTGGATAGACCGACTGCGCCATCGCGCTGGAACCAACGAGCAGCGCAAGCGCCGGGACGAACGATTTCAGCAGACGCATACCAATTTCTCCCTCACCGAGCCGATCACGTTTCCGGGCCAACCGGCCGTAATCCTTGCCTGGCATGATTGCTCTATCCGTTCCGCCTTGGCAATGTACCGAAAGAACAATTGAAAAACGGGCCGGCGCCCCGAGCGACCGGCCAGCATTGGGGAGAGAACAAATGACCACCCGCAGGAATTTCTTGAAGGGCGCGGCCGCAACGGGAATCGCGTTCTGCAGTTGCGGCATGCTGGATGCCGCCCGCGCCCAGCCGGGACCGGCGCGTCTGCCGGTCAAGGTCGGCGGCAAGCGGGTCATGACGGTCGACACGCACGCGCACTGCTATTTCCACGAAGCCATCAATCTGATGGGCGATGAAGCCGCCAAGGTGCTGCCGCCGGTCAAGGGTGTACCGGAGCATTTCATTGTCATCGAACAGCGTCTCAAGGAGATGGATGCGATGGCAATCGACATGGAGGTGCTTTCGATCAACCCGTTCTGGTACGGAAAGGATCGCGACACCGCAGCCGCGATCGTCAAGGTCAACAACGACAAGCTGGCCGAGCTCTGCGCATCGCGGCCGGACCGCTTTGCAGCCTTTGCCTCGCTGAGCCTGCAATTTCCCGATCTCGCGGTTCAGCAGCTTGAAAACGCAGTCAAGAAGCAGGGTTTGCGCGGTGCCGCCATCGGCGGCAGCGTCATGGGCACGGATTTCTCCGACGAGAAATTTCATCCCGTCTGGGCCAAGGCCGAAGAGCTCGGCGCGGTACTCTTCATCCATCCACAGAGCACGCCGCAATTGGCCCAGCGTTTCAAAGGCAATGGCTGGCTGTCGAATACAATCGGCAACCCGCTCGACACCACAATCGCCCTGCAGCACCTGATCTTCGAGGGAACGCTGGATCGCTTTCCCGGCCTGAAGATCCTGGCCGCCCATGGCGGCGGCTATCTCGGCTCCTACGCGGCGCGCGACGACCATGCCTGTTTCGTGTCGCCGCAAAACTGCAATCCCAACATCACCTTGAAAAAGAAGCCCTCGGAATATCTGAACCAGCTTTATTTTGACGCGATGGTGTTCACCGCGGAAGGCCTGCGGCACCTGGTGGCGCAAGTCGGCGCCAGCCAGATCATGCTTGGCACCGACCATCCGATCCCCTGGGAACAACATCCAGTGGACCACGTCTTCGCCACCACCACCCTGACCGACAAGCAGAAGGCGGCCATCTTGGGCGGCAACGCCGCGCGGCTGTTTGGACTGAAGGAGGCCTAAGGCACGTCGCCGCTCGTCGAGCGGCGACGATCGGTTACAGCAACTTCCCGTCCGGTCCGAAAAACGGGTGCGGGCCATCGAACTCGCCGATCGGAACCTGATGGGTGACGACGCTGCCAAAACCCTCCCCGGGAAACCAGGTATGGAGGTGAAATGACGGCGGTTCGACCTTGAACGACGGCTCTCGCAATTGGTCCAGATCGAGATCGACGGCATGGTTAGGCGCGGGGCAGATCGTGGTCGGTACGCCCGCAAACATCGTGAAGGTGGCGCGATGAACGTGGCCGGTGGCGATGAGCTGCACCGACGGATGACGCCGCACGATCGGGGCAAGATCGCCGGCGTTGAGCAGGTTCTGACGGTCCATATGCCAGATGCCGGTCCTGAACGGCGGATGATGCAGGAATAACAGCGTCGGCCGGTCGGAGGACGCCGCCAGCGTCGTCTCCAGCCATTGCAGGGTTGACGCCTCGAGTTCGCCATAGGGCTTGCCCGGCACGCTGGAATCGAGCAGCACCAGATCGAGCCCGGCGATCTCGATGCGCTGGTTGAGCGGTCCCGATGCGATGGCATAGTCCGCCCGTGGAAATGCCGCGCGCATCAGCTCCCGTAAGTCATGATTGCCGGGAATGCCGGCAAACGGCAGATTGAGCGGCGCCAGCAGGCGCTTGAGATAGTCGTATTCCTCCGACGCCGGGGTATCAGCGAGATCGCCAGAAATCACCACGAAGTCGGGCGCAGGCCTGAATTCATTCAGAACCGCAACGCACCGCTCGAGCGCTTTGGCGGTATCGACGCGGCCATAAGCCAGCGCCCCCGGCGGCTTGATATGAAGATCGGAAATCTGCGCAATACGAACCGGCTTTGATGACATCGAGTTTCTCTAGTTTCCCGGCGGCAGCAGACGCACGGCGTCCGGCGCGATCAAGAGCCCGACCCTTTCACCGGCCTTGGCCTTAATTGTGTTTGGTGCATCGACCGTGAGAAATTTATTGGACGCCCCGGCAATGATCATGCGTTGACGGTCGCCGATGAAGCTGACGCTGTCGATGGTTCCCGACAATGGCGCGCTTCCCGCTTCGACGATTCCGATCGTTTCGGGACGGATCATCGCAACCGCCGCGGTCAGGCTTGCATCGCCGCCGATCGGTTGCCGGCCGCCGGGCAGCAGCAGCTGCCCGTTTTCGAGCGGCGCTTCGAGGATGTTCGCCGCACCAATGAATTCGGCCACGAAGCGGCTCCTCGGTTCAAAGTAGATCTCGCGCGGCGTGCCGATCTGGGCAATCACGCCCTTCTGCATCACCACGACCCGGTCGCCGAGTTCCATCGCTTCGGCTTGATCGTGCGTGACATAGATCGTGGTGATGCCGAGCGCCCGAAGCAACCAATTCAGTTCACCGCGCAGACGGTCGCGCAATGCGGCATCGAGCGCGGTCAGCGGCTCGTCGAGCAGCAGGATACCCGGCCGGATCGCGACTGCGCGCGCCAATGCCACCCGTTGGCGCTGACCGCCGGAAAGCTGGGAGATGCGGCGATTTTCGAGCCCGGTGATATTGGTCAGCACTACCAGCTCCGCAACGCGCGAGGCTCGCTCCTGTTTGCCAACGCCGCGGATTTTAAGGCCATAGCCGATATTGTCCGCTACCGTCATATTGGGAAACAGCGCATAGGACTGAAACACCATGCCGACATTGCGCTTCTCGATCGGAACCGAGGTCATATCCTTATCGTCGAACAGCACCTTGCCGCCGGCATCAGGCAATTCGAGCCCGGCGATGATCCGCAGCATGGTGGTTTTTCCGCAGCCGGATGGACCGAGCAGCACCAGCGTTTCGCCGCGCGCGATGTCGAGCGTGGCAGGTTCAAGCGCGCGCGTACCGTCGGCAAATGTCTTGCCGCATGCCTCGATACGCACCGACGCGCCGTGCCCTGCGGTCACCGTCATCTCCCCTGCTCCTTGTCCGCAAACATCTGCATCGCAACCAGCAGTGGGATTATCATGACGAAGAAAATCAGCGTGTAGGCCGAGGCCACTTCCAGCCGCATCGATGCGTAGCTGTCGGCAAGCCCGATCGGCAGCGTCTTGGTCAGCGGCGTATGCAGCATCCAGGTCAGGTTGAATTCGCCGAGCGACAGGGTGACCACCATCAGGGCGCCGGCCAGGATACCCGGCAGCGCGTTGGGTACGATCACATCGAGGAACCGTCGTGCCGGCGAAGCGCCGAGTGATGCGGCCCCTTCATCGAGCGTCTTGATGTCGACGGTGGAGAATACCGCCAGCACCGAGCGCACCATGAACGGCATCGTGAAGATGACATGACCCGTAAGGATGAAGAGCCATGAACGACGAAACTCGCCGAAGCCGCCATAGGTCAGGATCAAGGCCAGCGCGATCGCAAGCCCCGGAATCGCGATCGGCAGCGTGATGACTTCCTCGATAATGCGCGACAACCGTCCGCCATGGGTGTGCAACGCATAGGCCGCGGGAACGCCGACCACCAGCGTGACGGCCAATGTGGCGAATGCGATCACGAACGAGAGCAGGATGGTGCCGGCATAGAGGTCCCAGACCTGGAAAACCCATTGCAGGGTCACGCCGGAGGAAATGCCGCGAAAGTAGTTCACGGTGACGCCGGCGGAAATCGACAGAACAGCGGGCACGACCAAGAATGCCGCAACGATCAGCGTAAATAACAGTTGGCCGGTGAAGATCAGGCGGTCACGCATGGTCTTATCCAGCCGCGGCGACGGCACCGCCGCTGAAGGAACGTGCCAGCGCCAAAATGGCCCAGGCGATGAATCCGAGTCCCACCGATAGCGCGGCCGAGGTGGCAAAGTTCGCCGCCAGCGTGAATTCGGTATAGATCAGCATCGGCAGCACATCGATGTTAGTTGCCAGCGTGAACGCCGTTCCGAACGCGCCCATCGCGGTCGCAAAGGCGATGGCGCCGGAGGCAACGAAGGCCGGCCCGAGCGCAGGCAGCACGACATCGCGCTGCACCGCCCAGGGGCTGGCGCCCAGCGAGCGCGCGGCTTCTTCGAGGCCTGTGTCCAGCTTCTGCACCGCGGCCATGATCGTGAGAATGACGCGTGGGATCGAAAAATAGAGGTAGCCCAAAAACAGCCCATAGATCGAATAAGCGAAGACGATCTTTTCGCCGAATATGCGGTTGGAAAGATCGCCGATCAGGCCCTGGCGCCCGGCCAGCAGGATAATCAGGAAGCCGACGACCACGCCGGGAAAGGCCAGCGGAAAGGTCAGCATCGCAATCAGCACCGCACGTCCCGGAAAGCGGTGACGTTGCAGAAACATTCCCGCGATCGTCGCGATGACGAGCGTCGTGATCGTGGTCGCAGCCGCCAGCAGAACGGTGTTGATCAGGGTCGCGCGGTAACGCGGTTCGGTTAAAATGGCAAGATATCCGGCCAGCCCTTGCGGGCCTTCAGCGCCGACCACCACCAACCGCGCCATCGGCAACAGAAAGAAGGCCGTGGTCACCACGGCCAGCGGCAGCAGGCACAGCCATAGAAATGATTTGTGTCGCATAAAACGATGGTGCCCCCCGCATGGAAGGCACCATATTGCATCAGCGCACCTCGGCGAGATAGCGGTCGACGAAGGCTTTTTGCACGTTTTCCATCTCGCCCCAATCGACCGCCTTGGCGCGGGCATAGTCGCTGTCAGGCAGGAATTTCGCCTTGACCGCTCCCGGCAATTCGATCGGCCGCGCAGGGCGCAGATAGGCATTGGTCCAGATCGCCTGTCCCTTGTCGGACAAAAGATAGTCGATCACCTTCTTGGCCTTCTCCTTGTCCGGGGCGTTCTTGACGAGGCCCACGACATAGGGAAACACCACCGAACCTTCGCACGGGATCACGAATTCAAAGTTGCCCTTTTCGGAATATTTGGCGCGATAGGCATTGAAATCATAGTCCAGCAGGATCGGCATTTCGCCGGACACCACCCGTGCATAAGATGTTTGCTTGGGAACGATCGGATCGTTTTTCTTTAGCTCCTTGAAGAAATTCAGCGCGGGGTCGAAATTGCTGGCCGAGCCGCCCAGCGCCAAATTGATCGCGACCGCGCCGACATATCCGACCGCGGCCGAGGACGGATCGAGATAGCCCACCATGCCGCGGTAGTCCGGCTTCAACAGGTCCTTCCAACAGGCCGGCACCGGCTTGCCGCCCAGCGCGTCCTTGTTGACGAACAGGCCGAGCGTGCCGGAATAAATCGTGGTCCAGTAGCCGTCTGGATCCTTCAGTCCGGCAGGAACGTCGTTCCAATGCGCCGGTTTGTAAGGCTCCAGTGCATCCTGGGCCTTGGCCTTCATGCCAAAGGTGACACCGAAATAGCCGATATCGCCGACCGGGTTGCTTTTTTCCGCCAGGATCTGCGCCAGCGCCTGACCCGAATTCTTGTTGTCGTGCGGGATATCATAGTTGAGGTCGGTCTTGATCGCCTTGAGCATGGAGGCCCAATCCGCCCATTCTGGCGGACAATTGTAGCAGACCACGTCGGCGGCCTCGGCGGATTGCAATGGCGCCAACAGCGACAGCGCAAGCAAGGCCAATACAAAACGGACAACCTTCATGGAGATAGCTCCGGTTTCAACGAGGGAATATTGCGCAAGACGCGGATTTCAACACCAATGGAAGACCCAAGTATAGGCGGCGTATGAAGGATTTGCGACGACCGGTTTGCCGTGCAGCAAGATAGCGACAGCGCTTCAGGCCCAGGCGCGTGGCGGCTGCCGCTGTTTTGCGGCTTGCCAGCGCTGCTCGGCCCGTTGACGAAACTGGCAGCGTTGGCCGGAGGCGCGGGCATGGCGCTGCAATACGTCCTGAGCTCGCAGGCCTTGGGCTCTCGATCTAGGGCTTCGTTAAATCTGCTGCCTGCCCGGCAACGCCGGATCCAATAGCTACGGTCCCAGCCCGAGCTTACAGGCCAAGCGAGCCGGCCGTTCGAGTTAGACGATTAACCCGCCGCCAGCGCGGACGCCCAGCTGAAGCCATAATGCAGGCTGGCCGCTTTCATGATGACCATCGAGGTCAGGATGAAAATGATCTGCAGCAGCGTTCGGGTCGTGAAAACCTTGTTCAATAATGTCATGTGATGCCCCCTCGCAGCCGTATAAGCCATCGAAATGGGCGAGACAATGCCGCTAAAAATACGCGCAACCTTAAAACACAAAAAAGCCCGATGGCCGCGAGGCCACCGGGCGCTACCTTAGTAAGTTTTGCACGAAAATGCTGCACTGCGAACGATGCTCTGCAGCGCTTCGACCGATTACATCAGCAAGGCACGATCCATCATTTGATCGACTTCCGCCAATAGAGCGTGTTGGGCCACGCCCAGGGATGTTGCGGCTGATAGAGGCGGTACCCGGCGCGAATGAAATTGTTCGCCGAGACAATGTTGTCTGTCGTGTCCGAAACCACGCGGCTCCATCCGTAAGCGCGCGCCCGAGCCTCTATCGCACGCATCATGCGCAACTGCAGGCCATGGCCGCAGTGCCTTCTCAACACACTGACACGCGAAAAATAGCCAGGATTGTCGGCACGCGTCGGTGGAATCACGCGCGCAAAACGGCCTCTGCAGGGCCAGCCACCAATCGCCCTGATCGAATTCCGGCATCGGCGCGTCATCAAAAAATGTAAGCCGATGAAGCTCTCCCAGCGTATCGAGGACTTCGTCATCCTGCGCATCAATTTGGCGAATCCTGTACATCGGCCGACCCTTGGACCCCCGCTTCTTCTGCGTTGCCAGCGGACATGGCTTGGTGAAGGATGGAATGATGATCATTCGGGATGCCACACCGGAAGATGCGCCGGCCGCCTGCCAGACCATGCGGCGGTCGATCGCAGAACTATGCGCTGCCGATCATCACAACGATCCGGACATTCTGCAGCGATGGCTGAACAACAAGACGCCCGAAATATTCAAGACATGGATCAAGCCTGACAATTCGCTGCTTGTGGCCGTTGAAGGAAACAACATTCTCGCGGTCGGAAATGTCACCGGCACGGGAGAGATCACCCTGAATTATGTATCGCCCGACGCGCGTTTCCGCGGCGTCAGCTCGGCGCTGCTGACCGCACTCGAACATCGCGCGAGGGAGCGCGGCAACGAGACCTGCGAACTCGAAAGTACCGAGACCGCACGGCGTTTCTACCTCGCCCGGGGTTATTCGGAGGATGGGACTGCCAGCGCCAAGTTTGGAACGGCCGGAGCCTATCCCATGACGAAACGGTTGAAAATTACCTGAAGCACCGCTTCGCGCTCAATTCTATGGATCAGCTCAAGCGCACCTTCGTCGCCATTCTGCAGCGGTTGGGTGGCCTTGCCCCAGCCGAGATCGAGGATCGCGTTGGCGGCAAATACGCGCGCCGGCGTCGCACCCTTGTTGCGCATGACGCCGACCAGGACATTAAGCGCGGTGCGGGTTTGGGCTCGCGCCAGTGAGCGGATTTCGGTGATGGTTTTTGGCAAGTGCATGGCGAAACGTCGGACGGCGGCGCGATGCGGACGCTCCACCGACAAGGGATAATACGGGCACCGCAAATGCGCACCGCCGTCCGATTGGAAATGTCAAAATGAAAAAGCCCGCCGCCGATTTCCCGGCGCGGGCTCAATTCTTGTTCTGCAAAATTCTTGCGACGATGGATATAAGCCGGTGATTTTTCCGTCGTGTCAATTTCTTTTTCGAAAGACGGATCGCATCGACACGGCTACGTCATCGCGAAGTGAAAAAATCCGCGGACCTTTTTGGGGCCGCGGGCTGATGTTTCCGACGATGTGTATAGGCCGGTGATTTGCCCGACGACGCAAGTTCTTTTTCAAATTTCTTTTGCAGTGCGTTTTTACAGGGCCGTTTCGAACAGCCTTCAGCACCGCCTCGAAATCGCCCGAAATGCGGCAATTCGCCAGCAAATTCTCTGCCGACGAAAATTGACAATTGGCCGCGCGTCCGTATGGTCGCAGGCACTTTCCTGATGGTGATGTGCCGATGACACGAGAGCAAATTTCGGATTTTTGCGTCGCTTCGCTGGCCAATATCCTGCGCATTCCCGAAAATACCGTCGCGGTCGACGCCAAGTTCGCGCGCCTCGGGCTCGATTCAGCGATGGTCGTGTACCTCATGATGGAGCTTGAGGAGAAGCTTGGGCTGGAATTGTCGCCCGACGACTTCTACGATTACCCGACGGTCAATGACCTCTCCCGATATCTTGCGCAAAAGCAGGCGGCACGCCCGGCCGCGTAGATCACAAGTCGCGCAGACCACGAGTCGCCTAGACCTGCAGCCGCTTACACAGTACGAGCTCGATTCCGATATGGAGACCTTTTCCTCGCTGGTGACCTTGCTCGCACGGCGCGCGGAAACCCAGCCGGATGAGCCGGCCTACATTTTCCTCGGCGATCGCGGCACCGAAGAAGCCGCTCTCACCTTCCGTGAACTGCATGACGCAGCGCAGGGGCTCGCGGCACAGCTCACGCAGCGGGCCCAACCGGGCGATCGCGCCGTGCTGGTGTTCCCGCCCGGCCTCGAATTCATCGTCGCCTTTTTCGGCTGCCTGATCGCAGGCGTGATCGCGGTCCCGATGATGGCGCCGCGCCGGCTCAGCGCGCGCGACTCCAGTGCCGCGATCGTCACCGATTGCGATCCCGCGATCGTGCTGACCAGCCACGCCCATCTTGTCCGTGACGACCTGCGCGGGCGCTTTCCGGGCCGCCGGCTGCCGTGGCTGGCGGTCGAACTCGCCTCGAAGAAGTCCGCCACGCTCGATTGGCCTGCGCCGGCAACGGATAGCATCGCCTTCCTGCAATACACCTCGGGCTCGACATCGAACCCCAAAGGCGTTGCCGTCAGCCACGCCAATCTGCTGGCCAATCTGGAAATGATCCGGATCTCGCTCGGCAACACCAGGCAATCGACCTATGTCAATTGGGTGCCGCTCTATCACGACATGGGGCTGATCCTGAACGCGTTGCAAGCGCTTTACGTCGGCGCCCTCTGCGTGCTGATGGCGCCGAACGCATTTATGCAGCGGCCGCTCAACTGGCTGCGCGCGATCCATACCTATCGCGCCGAGGTCGGCTGCAGTCCCAATTTCGGCTATGACCTCTGCGTCAGCCGCTATCGCGCCGACCAGATGCAGGGCATCGACCTTTCCTCATGGAAGGTCGCGTTGAACGGCGCCGAACCGGTGCGCGCCGCCACCATCGCGCGGTTCACCGAGACTTTTGCTGCGCACGGCTTCAACCCCAAAGCCGCCTTCCCGGCCTATGGCATGGCGGAAGCAACATTGCTGATCGCGGGCGGTGCGCGCGGCGCAAGCCACGTCACGCGCGAGGTCAGCATCGCCGGACTTCAGGCCCACGGGGCCCGCGCTCCCGCGACATCAGCCGACGCACAAACCCTGGTCGGTTGCGGCCGCGCGCTGGCCGGCGAACGCATCGCCATCGTCGATCCCGACACCAACAAGCGCCTTGCTGCCGATCTGGTCGGCGAGATCTGGGTCAGCGGGCCCAATGTCGCGGGGGCCTATTGGCGCAACGACGAGGCCACGCAAGCCGGGCTGCACGCGCAGATCGCGGGCGAAGACGATGGCGCGATGTGGCTGCGTACCGGCGACCTCGGTTTTCTCGATCCGTCGAACGAATTGTTCATCACCGGCCGCATCAAGGACCTCATCATTGTCCGGGGCATCAATCATTATCCGCAGGATATCGAGCACACCGTGCAGGCGTCGCATCCCGCACTTCGCGAAAACTGCGGCGCAGCGTTCTCGGTGCCGGACGATCGCGGCGAGGAAATACTCGTTGTCGTGCAGGAGATCGAGCGCACCGAACGCAACCGGATCGATGCGACCGAGATGAAAGGCCTGATCCGCGAAGGCGTTACCAACCAGCACGAATTGTTTGCCCGACACATCATTCTGATCCGGCCGGGCACCTTGCCGAAAACCACCAGCGGCAAGATCCAGCGCAGTCTGACCCGGCAATCATGGCTGGAGGGGCGTTTCGAAGATCTGGCGGCGGACGCCAGCTAATCAGAACTCGATTTTGGCCGCGGGGCCAAGGCGCAGTGTCGCGATGATCCCTTGCGTTATCTTTTCCGCGATCGCGCCGCGGTAGTGAATGAAGTCGGCGAAGTCATCGCGATTCCGGGTCAGCGCATTATCGACGCGATAGTTGATAAATCGGCTGCTCGGCCGGCCGGCCACGATCCGCTCCAGCGCGGCGTTGCACGCCTGCCGCTCGATCGCTTCGACACTGCCGGGCTGCGGAAGCGTCGTCGCGAGCGTCGGCGGAACGAACAGAACAATGGGAACGTCGGACGGAATTTTTTTGATCGCGGCGTCGAGTCGCGCAATGGCGGGAAATACGTCGCGCTCCGCGGCGGTCGTCGCCGGTGCCGGATCCATCGGTCGGGCGGCGTCACGGAAAAGGCCCGGCGGCCAGATCTCCTCATAGTTGAAGAAGCCGTCCACGATGGCACGCTTGCGGTAGCCCATACCGATCGATATCCGCTGGAACGCATGTTCCATCGACCGCCACGAAATCAACCGAACGGCGTATTCGAAAAAACTCTGGTCGTAGAGCCAATAGGGCAGATCTTGCGCAGGCTCTTTCAGGCCATGCCAGCACCAGTACGGATCGGCGCCGATGATCAGCGCGCTCGGGTGCGGGTGCTTGCGCATGAACAGATCAAGGATTGTGAGTATCTCGCGCGGAGTTGCGCCTATTTTGTAGAGCTGGACGAAACGCAGGCCGGTCGCCTGCGATAATTCCGCCGGGTTAAGCCGCTGCACCGTCGAATTTCCGATCACCGCGGAATCGAACTGGAGATCGCGCGCACGGCTCGGAATCGCAGTGACCGTGTTCTGGTCATCGACGCCGTCAATGCGCAACAAGCCGAATTTTCCGGTGTCATAGGGATCGACCGCGATCAAGAACGCCAGGATCACGCACGCGCCGATCACCGGCACGCGGAGAAAGGCCACCAGCCAGCGCCGCCATTCCGTGGCGGTTTCCGCGACGGGGACGTCAGAACTGGAAATAGAGGAAGTCATTGGCCAACTGATCTCCGATCGGAATGAGCATCGCCAGCAGCGCGGCGCCCAATAGCACCGCCGTCCATATACTGGGCCGCCGCGTCAGCCATGCCACGATGTCCTGACTCGCCGGCGCCAGGAAGGCCATCAGCCCGGCAATCAAGATCGGTGACAAATGCCTGACACGGCTGAGGTCGGGCAAGGTTCCAAGGCCCTGATAGATATGCAACGCGGCATCCAATGTGCCGGCCCGGAATATCACGGCCGTCAGCAGCGCAAAACCCGTGGTCAATGCCCATCCGACCAATTGCGGGAGTCTCGGACAATAGCGCCGCCACAGCGAGCAAATGATCAACGCAACGCCATGCAGCACACCCCACAAGACGAAAGTCCAGTTCGCGCCATGCCACAGTCCGCACAGGGCCATCGTCACGAGCATCGCAACAAAATACTGCACCAGAAGAAAACGCCGGGGCACGAGGCGGGAATTGGCGAGCGGATGAAACACATAATCGCGGAGGAAGCGCATCAGCGTCATGTGCCAGCGCTGCCAGAAGTCCTGAATGTTGGTCGAGTGGAACGGCGCGTTGAAGTTGAACGGCAGTTGCACGCCGAACAACAAGCCAAGGCCGATCGCGATGTCGGAATAGCCAGCGAAGTCGAACAGGATCTGAATATTGAAGGCGAGCGCCAGCCACGCTTGCCCCAAAGGCACTGGCCCGACTGCGGCCTGGGCATAGATCGGATTGATGATGTTGCCGATTCGATCGGCGAGCTCGATCTTTCCGATCAGCCCGACCACGATGAAGGTGATTCCAAGCGCGAATTGGCGCTGCCAGCCCGGCGAATATACCTTTTGGCCGAACTGGTGCATCACCTCGGACCACCGCGCCAACGGCCCGGCGATCGCCTGCGGGAAAAACGCGATGTACAGCGCGTAGCGGTCGAGCGCATAAGACGGCGCCTTGCCGCGCCGCAGATCGACCAGATACATGATGTGATGGAAGGTGAAGAACGAGATGCCGAGCGGCAGCGCGATATCGAAATGCGGCATCGGCCGGCCCAGAATCAGGCCGACATTGTAGCTCACGAAGTTGCTGTACTTGAAAACGCCGAGCACCGCGAGGTTCGCGATCACAGCGGCCGTAACGATGATTTTCTGCTTGCTCGCGACGAACGCGCGCGCGGCCAGCCAGTTGATCAGGATCGACAGCACCAGCAGCGCGAGGAACGGTGGGTTCCAGTAGCTGTAGAAAACAAACGACAGCAATACCAGCACACCGATCCGCAACCGCGGATGAGGATCAGCCAGGCGATAAAGCAGGATGGCTGCCGGCAGGAACACCAGCAGAAACGGGTAGTCGTTGAACAGCATTGATCTGAAACACTAGGCCTTGTCGGCCGCTGCGTCTACCGTTGCCCGAACCCGCAGCGCTTTGTGTCGCAGCCCAATGCCTTCCCGCTACCCGTGTTCAAGGTCGGGTGGTCGAGAGATTTGCGATCAATCAGGGGTTGCGCGGGGATGCCTGACGCGCGCGACGGCGCGCAATCTTGTCCGGGCTCGGGACTTTGACATCCCACGCCAGCCCGAGCGCTGACAGCAATCGGATCAGCAGGAATCCCGGATCGACCTCGTACCAGTGCAATCCGAATGCGGCTGAATAGGGAAAGGCGTGATGGTTATTGTGCCAGCCCTCGCCCCATCCCAGCAGCGCCATCACGCCGAGATTGCGGCTGTTGTCGCCACGGGTCGCGAACGGGCGCCTGCCGAAGGTGTGCATCACCGAATTGATCGCCGACATCGTCTGCTCGACCACGAACATGCGCACGATGCCGCCCCACAACAGCGCGGTCACCGCGCCCCACCAACTCGCGGTCACAAGCCCGCCGATCGCTGCCGGGATCGCAAGACCCAGCAATACCCAGCTGTAGTAGTAACGATTCACCGTGACCAGCGCGCGCTCCGCTATCAGGTCCGGCACGTAATGCGCGACATTCGGATAATCATGCTCAATCATCCAGGTCAGATGCGCATGCAGAAAACCTGTCAGGCGCCCGAGTATCGTGGTGCCGTGCAGATTGGGCGAATGAAGATCGCCTTCATGGTCGGAGAGTTCGTGGTGCCGCCGATGCATCGCGACCCACGACAGCATCGAGCCACGGCCCGCCATCGATCCCAGAATGATCAAGGCGCAACTCACACCGGTGCGGGTCGAGAACGCGCGATGCGTGAACAGGCGGTGATAGCCGACCGTCAGTCCTAAGCCGGTCAGCAGCCACATCGCGAAGAACAGGCTGATGTCGGCAGCGCCGAGCGGCCGATAAAACAACAGGCCGAGCGCGACCAAGGTGCCCACAACGGGCAGGATATCGAAGATAAGGAAATGCCGCCGCTGCAACTTGTGAAGGTGGCGGCTTCGGATGACTCGATGATCGCGCATGTCGGGGAAGCAAGCGATTCCAGAGAAAAACCGAGGGAACCAGTACACAATGGAACCGCCGGTCGCAACCAGTGCGGCAGTCGATGCACAGCCTAGCGTGGAGGTAACGTGTACCGGCGCGGCGGTAACCTCAATTCGAGCTCTCTTGCTTTTCCGTCCACAATTGAGATCTGATGTGGTATTGAACAGTTTGATTCAACTGACGTATTTTGATGCAATCGTTTTAGGCCGCGAGACAGTGCAATGAAGTGGCAAAAGGAACGCGACGATTTAATTGCGCAGACCAAGGCATTTGTTCAATCCGTCGCCGGACGAACGCCGAAGGCCGTGCTGGGCTCTGTTTTTAACAAACCGGCGCCGATCGAGGATCCCTTTGAAGATCCTTTTACCGTGCTGGCCCCGGTATCGCCGCCGCCCCTCCCGATCGACCAGGTCACCGCTTCCATACCTACATCTACCGAAGCCAAGCCGCCCGAAGTCAAGCCTGCCGAAGTCAAGCCTGCTGAAATCATGGCTACCGAAGCCAGACTGGCCGATACCATGCCAATCGAGCAGGAACTGCCGGCGGCCGAAGCACCGGCTCCGAGCGATATCCGCAAGGAAATCCAGACCCGGGTTGCTGCTTTTCAGGCACATCAGCACCGCTTCCACCGCGAGCGAGATGCCTACTTCAATTCCGTTCTGACAAAAGCCCGCTCGACCCTCAAGGACGGCCCTGACGTACCGTCATCCTGACGGTATTCTAGTCCTGATCAGGCTCACAGCGGCCCGCTCAAAACGATCAATCGTCCATTCAAAGCAATTTTTTTAAATTTGCGGCAGGCCGTTAAGCCTGTGCGAATTCAAAACTGGCATCATCCTCGTTCGACCAAATCCGGTCCGAAGGAGGATGTCCGATGTATTTCGTGGCCGCAGTGCTCGCAGTACTGGCTGGTCTGTTCTATGCCGCCGGCAATCATGAAATCGGTAACGCAGGCGTCGAGATGTGCCGATACGGCAGCACATTTTGCGACAGCCCGGCTTATGTGCTGGCCGGTGCCATCCTCGCTGCAATCTGGGGTGGATTCGTCAGCATCCGCTGAGATACGTCGGGATGCCGACGACAAGCCGGAATTTATTGCGGAACGGGGTTTGCCGGTTGCGCCGGTTTCGGGCCGGGTGCATCCGGTTCGATCGCAGGCTTCTCCACCGTCGGGGTGACCGTGGCACCAACCGCGCTGGCCGCGGCCTTGGTCGAGGGGTAGTGAACCTCCGCGGTCTGCAAGTGAGGTTTATTCCAGGGACCGTGATCGACCAGCAGCATGCCCAGCACGCCGGCGGCCGCGACCGCCATCGCGATCACGAGGGGGCTGCGCAGCGTCCACATCGAATGCGCTCTATTCATGGAACGGCCTGACCTTGTTGTTTCCTCTGCCGAACTAAATCACGGCAACGCCGAAAGTTCCTCGAAGACCTATGATCTCCTGGCTCGATTTTCCAGGAACAATTCATCGCACGCGCTGTTGCTCGCACTCATGCAAGGAGGACGACAATGGTTACGGAAACAAGAGAAACCGGCACACTGATCGGCAGCGACAAGGTGGAGGGAACGGCGGTCTACGGCGCCGGCGACACCAAGATCGGATCGATCGAGCGTGTCATGATCGACAAGAAGAGCGGCCGCGTCTCATACGCCGTGTTGAGTTTTGGCGGCATTCTCGGCATCGGCGATGACCATTATCCGCTGCCTTGGCAGTCGCTGAAATACGATACTCAACTCGGCGGCTACCGAACCGGTATCACCGAGACCCAACTCAAGGGCGCGCCGAAATACGGCAATGACAACGCCTGGAATTGGAACGACCCCGCCAGCGCGGCGTCGATCAATTCGTACTACGGCGCCGCGATCTGACGCGCTCGCCCGACACAAGCAGAAAGGCCCGCTATCGAGCGGGCCTTTTTGTTGTCTACCGCCGTTCGATCACACCTTGAACAGCTTGGCGTAGCGCGCCTTGATGTCCTCGCTCTGCGCCAGCACCGCGGCCGGATCGGCTTTGAGCAGCTTCAAAGAGGCAAGCGGCGGATGACCAGGCTTCTCCTTGACCTGCGAATGGAACGAGCGAAGGCCATAATTATCGACCAGCATTTGTTGCCCTTCCGCGCTCAGGAAGAAACTCTGGAACAGCCGCGCGGCATTCGGGTTCGGCGCGCTGCGGAATACCGCAGTGGGAACGATGATCAGCGGCGAGCCCTCGGCGGCATAGACCACCTCAACCGGTTTGCCCGCGTCCTTTGCGAGCAGCAAATTGTAGTCGTTGCCGTCGGCCATGACCGCACGCTCGCCCAGCAGCAGCTTTTTCGGCGGATCGGCGGCCGACTGCACCTGCATCACCTTCTGTTTGGCAAGGCTTTCGAAATACGTCCAGCCGAGATCCCGCGACAGCACGAAAGTCGCGGTCATGATTGCGCCGGAATAGCCGGGATGTCCCTTGACGATCTTGCCCTGCCATTTCGGATCGAGCAGATCAGCATAACTCTTCGGCGCGTCCTCGGGCTTCACCAAAGTGGTATTGTAGCCGATCGCTTCCATCCAGGCGCACGAGGTCGCGTAAGTCCCATCGGCGTCGAACTGATCCGCCGGGAAATATTTGGCGACATCATCAGGGAGATACGGCGCGAGCCAATCCTTGGCTTTCCAGTCAAGATAATGCGCGGGGTCGGTGCTGTTGGCGACGTCGACAGCGTTGATGCCGCTGCCCTGCTCTTGCGCGATGCGCTGATAGATCCGCTCGGCGCCGGAGCGCTCGACCCGGACCGATATCCCGGGGTATTTGGCCTCGAACGCCTTGCCCAGCTGTTCCGCGACATTGAGCTCCAGCGCCGAATAATACGAGATCTTGCCTTCCTTCTTGGCGGCCTCGATCAATTCCGGCGTTACGCTCGACGGCGGCGGCGGCGCGGCGGCCCGCACCGGCTCCGCGAACAGCACGGTGGCCGCAAGCGCGGTGGACATCTTCAATACGTCGCGTCTCGACCAGTTTCGATCTCGCATGGTGCTTCCCCTGTTAGGCCGACTTGTTGCGGACCGGCACGGTGAATGTGGCACGGCCCGGCGGCATTTTATTTGAAACCCATGATGGACTGAAAACGCGCGTCGCGCCAGTTGCCGGGAACTTGCGCGCCGCCGGCCGACAAAATGCTAATCTGCATGCGCGCAGGCGCGAATTAGCGAATGTGCTGCCGCGATAACGCGAGTTATTTATGATCGAAATGCCAGGCCCCATCCCACGCTGCGGCGGGTGGACTTGCCGCAAAATGATCTACGCGCTTGATGAAGATCTTCGAGGGCTCATCATTGGGAACGGCGGTCAGCGCGGCATGGAACGCATCTCGCGCCTCGTCCCAGCGGCATGCGCGATAGGCCGCCAACCCTTCGGCAAAGCGATCGCGCAGCGTTATCTGCGCCGGCGTCAGATCGCCCTTGCCAACCATGATCTCAAATACCGTTTCGGGATGGCTCTGACCGGCAACCACCAGCCGATCGAGTTCGCGGGTCTCGATCTCATCGCCGGCCGCCCGCATCGTCGCTTCGGAAATCAGGCATCGGCTGCCATAGACCTTGTTCGCGCCCTCGAGGCGCGACGCCAGGTTTACCGCGTCGCCCATGACGGTATAGCTCATCATGAATTCCGAGCCGATGCTGCCGACCAGGACCTCGCCGGTCGCGATGCCGATGCGCATGTCGCATTCGGCACCGGCGGCCCGCACACCAAGCAATTCCGGCAATTCGGTACGCAGCGACGCGACACGCCCGGCCATGCCGACTGCGGCAAGACATGCCAGCCGAGCGTCCTCGCCATTTTCCGTGAACGGAGGCCCCCAATAGGCCATCACCGCATCGCCGATATATTTGTCGATTACACCGTGATTGCTACGGATCTGCTCCGACATGGCCGACAGAAAGTGGTTCATCACCTTGACCAGCCCCTGCGGGGTCATGCCCTCGCTGAGGCTGGTAAATCCCTTCATGTCGCAGAATAACACCGTCATAACTCGGCGCTGGCCATCGGTCGCGGCCAGTGCCGGCCGGTCGACCAATGTTTCCAGCACGCGCGGATCGACATAGCGGCCGAACGTCTCCCGCATCTTCTCGTTCCGGCGCAACTGCTCAACCATCGCATTGAAGGCCGTCGTCAACTGGCCGATTTCGTCGCGCGTCGTCACATCGATCGATCCTTCCAGACGGCCCGCCTCCACCGCGCGCGTGCCGTCCAGCAGGCGGCGGACGGGCCGCGTGATGCCGGAACTGACGAACATCGAGAACGTCAGGCCGAGGATCGCCGCCAGCGCGGTCAACAGCGCCGAGATCGCGATATTCTGCCGCTGGTCTCGCATCGTCACCGTGGCATCGGCGCGAACCTGCGCCATCATATCCGCACGAATGCCATCGATCCGCTTGTTGAGTTCATCACGAATGCCATCGATCCGTGAAAGGCCCCTTCTGATCTCCGCGAAGTCCTGCGTTTTCGCTTCGAGCAGCGGAAACAGGCGTTCATGCTCCTCGTCCAGATAATGCAAGAGGTCCCTGTTGGTGTCCTCGATCCGGCTGTCGATCCGCCCCAGCGCCGCATTGTCGGACTCCGTGGTGGTGTCGTCGATGATGGCATTGATCAGCACGTGAACTGCGCTGGCCTCCTTGCCGATCGCGATACCGGCCGCTTCATAGCGCTCCTTGCGTTCGGCAAAGCCTGCATCATCCGGCGGCGACTGCATCTTGGCGATCACCATGCGGCGAAGCTCGAGCGAACGATCGAGCGACTGCGCCTGCATTCGTGCCAGATGGTTGTTGGCCTCGACATATTTCGAGGTCAGCTCATCGAGCTGATGGGCGACCCTCCGTGTCATCACGGTCGACAATGCCGAGACAATGACCATCAGGACGATCAGCCCGATGGCAATGCCGAGGATCTGGCTCCTGATCGACGACCGCATCATTAATCAGCCCGCTCCCCGCGGCCAGAAATCAAACTGAAAAGTCTCAAGCGGCGCTCACGACGTTCGCCGACGCGAATTGATGAACTCCCCCGCTCTTGCCAGCGCGCGGCGCCCGTCGTCAAGCTTTGCATTCCACATCGGCCAAGCGTGGATCATATGCGGCCAGATTTCCAGGGTGACATCGACATCAGCCGCCCCGGCAGTTGCCGCAAAGCGCGTAGCGTCGGCGAGCAGCCCCTCGGCCGATCCGACCTGGACCAGGGTCGGCGGAAAGCCACGAAGATCAGAGAATAACGGGGAAATAAGCGGATTCCCGCGATCGATGGTCGCCGGCACATACGCGTCCGCCAGTTCGCCGAGATAGCCCTTGTGGATGATCGGATCGACGGCGTCCTTGGTGTCGAGCGTCGCGCCCGACATCGTCAGATCAGTCCACGGCGACAGCAGCCACGCGCAGGCTGGCAACGCTTCATTCGCGGCCCGCAATTGGTTGATCAGGGCGATGGTCAGATTGCCGCCGGCGCTATCGCCGCCGACGACAATGTCGGCGGCGGCAATGCCCTGGCCGCGCAGGAAGCGCCATGCCGTCATCGCATCCTCATGCGCCGCGGGATAGGGATGCTCGGGTGCGAGCCGATAACCGACGGCCAGGGTGCGCACCTGCATGGCGCGGCCGGCTTCGGTGACCAACCGGCGGTGGCTCAGGATCGACCCGGAGCAATAGCCGCCGCCATGAAAGTACATCAGCACACGCGATGCGTCGCTGCCGGGAACGAGCGACCATTCGCCCGGTACGCCGCCGCAATCGACGGCCGTAAGCATGACATCATCCGCGACCGGCCAGACCGAGCCGACCTCTTCGATGCGCTGGCGCCGCTGCGCCCAACCGACCGGCCGCGGCTTGGATGTCAGCAACGTGCGGATCGCGTCAATCTCGCTGTCAGCCATGGCTCTGCTCCCTGACTCTGACCCTGACCCTGACCCTGACCCTGACCCTCAAGTCTAGTTCAGCCCTGCGGATCTCGCCAAACCGGGAGCAGTGGCGCAAGCCGAAGGTCACGGCCACGACGTGAGAAACGCCGACGGGCGCGATCGCGCGCATTTCGCTTTTGAGGCGTATAGCAGTGGATGCGCAAAGCGCCGAGAGGCTGAGAGCAGGGTTATACAAACAAACGGCTTTTTTACGCCGGGCCTCCGGCGGCCCCGGCAGCCCGGAGCATCGCGCGTCGTTCCGGACTGGCTCGGTGCGTTGAGGGTCTAACAGTACGCAAGAACACGCTGATGTTCGTGCCGCTATTGACATCGCACCGGTTCGATCTGGCCTCGCTCGGAAATGCAGTGCTGGCGTTTTTCGCCTTCTCGGCCGCCGCGTCCAGCGCCTATCTGCTCAACGATATTCTCGACATCACGGCAGACAGCAATCATCCGACGAAGCGCCATCGCGCCATTGCGTCCGGCAGGCTGCCGATCACGTCGGCGCTGGCGGCCGTCACGTGCCTTGCCCTGGCGTCGCTGGTTGCTGCGGCCGGTATCTCCGGGCTATTCTTGGCGACCATCGTGGCCTACCTCGTGATCACCGTGGGCTATTCGCTGCATCTGAAAAAGATGCTGCTGGTCGACATCATCGCACTGGCGGGATTGTACACGACGCGCATTCTTGGCGGCGCCATCGCCATCAACGTCCATCTCTCCGAATGGCTGCTGATCTTTTCGCTGTTCGTCTTCACCTCACTGGCGCTGATCAAGCGTTATGGCGAATTGACGATGCGGCATGGCGCGGGCCTTGCCGATCCAGTCAACCGCGACTACCGGATCAGCGATCTCAATATCGTCGCGGTGCTCGCAGGCGCCTGCGGCATGAATGCGATCACGATTTTCTCGCTGTATATCTCGTCGCCCACGGTGACCGCGATGTATAGCTCGCCGGCGCTGCTGTGGCTGCTTGATCCGCTGCTGCTCTACTGGATCGGCCGCGCCTTGACGATCGAGGCCAACACGGGTGCTGCCGAACTGCCGACGCCCACGCCGATGTTCGAATTCCTGTCCCATCGCCGCGCCTGGGTCGACTTCCGGCGCGGCGCTGCCGTGTTATGGTCGCCGTCCTATTATCAGACCTGGCGATCCCGAATGGACGACGTCGGCCGCCTCGGCTCACTTCCCGAGCGGATCGACTACGCGAGCCGCAGCGGGATTGACTACGTCATCGATGGCTGTGACGCGGCCACCTCCCTACAGCAAGCGATTCCGCATACACGGCGGGCTGTGCGTGTATGCAGCCAAGGCCACGTCGTAGACCGCGCCACGCCGGCGTTCCGCTAAATCGAAACCTGCCGTCCGATCTCGACGACCTGATCGGTGGGAAGGCTGAAGAAATCGCTGACATGGATCGCGTTGCGTTCCATCACCGCGAAGAACGCTTCCTGCCACGCGGGCAGGCCCATGCCATCCTCGCGGCGAATGACGGTCTCGTGGCCGACGTAATAGGTGACATCGTCGAGATCGATCGTGCATCCCAGCGATCTGCTGGTCGTCAGCAGCTCCGGAATATGCGGGCGCTCCATGAAGCCGAACACGGCATCGGCGCGCCAGAAATTCGGGGCGACCTCCTCGATCCTGATACGCTCGCCGGACACCACCCAGGGCACCGAGAGGATTTCCACGCGCAGCACCAATAGATGTTCGTGCAAGGCGCGGTTATGCCGGACATGCCACTGCATGACCGGCGGCACATCGCGCTCGGTCCGGGTCAGGAACACGGCGGTGCCGGGCACGCGCGGAATGTTCTTCGCCTGAATGATCTGCATGAATTGCGACACGGGAATCAGGGCCTCATGAATCCGATCCATCACCGCCGCCCATCCGCGATGCCAGATCCACATCACGCTGTAGACGACAATGGCGAGGATCAAGGGTACATAGCCGCCCTCGGCGATCTTGCTCAAATTGGCCAGGAAGAAAGCGCTGTCGACGACCAGGAAGCAGGCCGCAACGGTGCCTGCCGCCGGCAAGCTCCATTGCCATATGTCGCGCATCGCGATGAACAACAGCGCCGACGTCATCAGCATCGTCAGCGAAACCGCGATGCCGTAGGCAGCGGCAAGATTGTCCGATTTGCCGAAGCCGATCGTCAACCCGACCGTCACGATCATCAGGAGCCAGTTGACGACGCCGACATAGATCTGCCCGTAGCCTTCCGAAGACGTCTGCTTGATCCGGAGCCTCGGCAGCCAGCCGAGCTGGATCGCCTGCCGTGTCATCGAGAATGCGCCGGTGATGATCGACTGGCTGGCGATGATGGTCGCGACGGTCGCCAGCACGATCAGCGGGATCAACAGCATCGGCGGGCATAGCCGGAAGAAGATATTGCCGTCGGTCGGTGTCCCCTCGAGCACCAGCGCAGCCTGCCCCGCATAATTCAGGATCAGGCTGGGAAACACGATTCCGAACCAGGCGAGCTTGATCGGGCCGCGGCCGAAATGTCCCATATCCGCATACAAGGCCTCGGCGCCAGTGACGCAGAGAAAAACCGCGCCCAGCACCAGGAAGCCAGTGGCGCCATGCGAGAACAAATAGGACAGGCCGTAGACAGGATTAAGCGCGGCGAACACCGCCGGATGGTGTGCGATCCCGGAAATGCCCAACACCGCGATCGCAACGAACCACAGCAGCATGATCGGACCGAAGAAGTGACCAATCCTGGCCGTGCCCTGCGACTGGATCGCAAACAGCGCCAGCAGGATCGCGACCGCGGCGGGAAGGATATAGGGCTGCACCGCGGGTGTCGCCATATTGAGGCCTTCCAGCGCCGACAGCACCGAAATCGCCGGCGTGATCGCGCCGTCTCCATAGATCAGCGCGGCCCCGAACAGCCCGACGGCGACGATGGTCGGACGCTGCTGTTTCTTGACGCCCAATAGTGCCATCAGCGCCAGGATGCCGCCCTCGCCGTCATTGTCGACGCGCATCGCAAACGATACATATTTGACGGTCGTGATGATGAAGAGCGTCCACAGCACCAGGGATAGCGCGCCCAATACGGTTGCCGAGTCGGAGGGCGTCGCGGTGGCACCGAGAATGGTTTTGAAGGTGTAAAGCGGACTCGTACCGATATCGCCGAATACGATGCCAAGCGCGGTAAGCGCCATGATCGGCAGGCTGCCCTTCCGCGACGGCCTCGCCCCCACGCCGATGTCGGCTGCTGAATTGACGCTCAATGTGTACCGCCGGATCTCAAGAGTTATCTCAACCAGTTATCTCAATGAGTTAGTCAACCAGCGGCCGGCTCAAAAGGTCCGAGGCGTAGGGCAGGGATCGGCGCCCGCCTGAATATCGCCTTGCATTGCGACGTCGACACGACATGGAAAGGCTGCCCGATCCCGTGATTGCCGCACCGCCTGCTCTGCTGATAGATATCGGCAATAGCCGGAATTCAAGGTCGTTCCCGAACCCGAAAATCTGGTAAAGTGATTGGGAGGGGATCCAAACATGAGTCCGGAGCGAAAAGGCACAATTCTCGGTGTGATCGTCGCCGTGGCGGTGCTTGCCGCCGCGTTTATTTATGTGCCGATCGGAAGCCGCATGATGGCGGCCAAGCCGGCCGCCGCACCGGAGCAAGCTCCGGCGGCAGCCGTTGCTCCCCCGGCGCCGCGCGGCCCGGTGGTCCGGGAGGTCCCGAACTAGGTTTTTGCGGATAGCGCAACGCACGTGTCGGCAGCCGTTCGCCGGATCGTGATCAGCGCGAACAGGCTGATGACAGCAATCGAGGTGAGGTAATAGCCCGGCGCGAGATCGCCGATTGCGGGAAACCCGCCCAGCCACGCCATGGTGACGGGACCCATCCCGCCGAACGTCATCACGCCGACGTTATACCCCAGCCCAAGGCCGGTGGCCCGCGTGGACTGCGGCAACAGTTCGGACATCAGTGCAGCGAGCGGCCCGTAATACAGCGACTTCAGCGTGGCGATCCAGAACACGGCGACAATGATGATGGTCGCGGTCGGCATTTTCGTCAGCAGCAGGAACGCCGGGAAGATCGAGATCAACAGCAGCACATTGATGGTGATCATGTGCGTGGTGCGCCCGATCCGGTCGGAGACCATACCGGCGAACGGCGTGACAAACGTCACGACGATGCCACCGACGAAGGTCGCGAAGAACCCGACCGATGCCGGGAGATTGAGCGTTCTAACGGCATAGGTCGGCATGTACAGGATCAGGTAGTTGATCGCGGTCGAGATCGCGAGCGCACCGATGCCCAGGAGCACGCGGACCTTTTGGTGCAGCAAGACTTCCGCGATCGGCGACTTGACGCCTTTTGCCGGCGGCGCGGTGGCGTCCTCCAGATGGTTGCGAATGTAGAGACCGGCAGGACCCACCAGCGCGCCGAACAGGAACGGAACCCGCCAGCCCCAGGATTGCAGATCGGCAGGAGCCATCCACAACGTGAGGCCGACGCCGAATGCAGACGCGAACAGATTGGCCAATCCCTGGCTGGCAAATTGCCAGCTTGCGATGAACCCCCGCCGCTCCGGCATATGCTCCACCAGGAACGCGGTCGAGCTGCCGAATTCGCCGCCGGCGGAAAATCCCTGCACCAGCCGTGCAATCAGCACTGCGATCGGTGCGACGACGCCAATGGTCTCGTAGGCCGGCATGAAGGTGATCACCAGGGTGCCCAGCGTCATCAGCAGGATCGAGATCATCAGCGAGGCCTTGCGGCCATGCCGATCGGCATAGATGCCAAGGATCACGCCACCCAGCGGCCGCGTCAGGAACGACAGCGCAAAAGTGCCGAGCGTCAGCAACAGCGAAATGGTGGGGTCACTGTTGGGGAAAAATGCCTTCGAGATGTAGACCGCGAAATATCCGTAGACCGCGATATCGTACCATTCGAGTGCGTTGCCGACCGAGGTCGCGATCACGAGCTTTGCGATCGGCTTGCTGTGCGACTGCGCCGTGATAGCCGCCGGCGCAGCTGCGGGTGCCGATAACGCCATCCTCGATCTCCTCCCCTGACGCGTTCGTTGCCCGCGCCGTTACAGTGGCCGCTTCATCTCGCCCAGATCCCAGAACAGTCCGGCCATCAGGTTCAGCGCTTCCTCCGTGACGGAGAGAAGGATGTGTTCATCGGGCGCGTGCTGCGAGCAACCGGGATAGGAGTGCGGCACCCAGATGGTCGGCAATCCCAGCACATCGGAGAACACGTCATTGGGCAGCGAGCCGCCGAAATTCGGCAGCACCGCGGGCTCCTTGCCGGTGGTCTGCCGGATCGAGTCCGCCGCCCATTTGATCCAGGGGCTGCCAAGATCGGTTCGCGAGGCAGCAAAGCTCTGCGTCGCACGCACCTTGACCATCGAGAAGCCGCTGTTGTCGAACTGCCGCTGGATCGCAGGCACAACCTTGTCGATCTCGGTGCCGACCACGTAGCGAAGCTGCAGCACGGCGTTGGCGCGGCCGGGTATGGCATTGGCGGGCTTTTCGATATTGCCCGAGGACATCGCGAGCACCTCGAGCGTGTTCCAGGCATAGAGCCGCTCTGCCGGCGAAAGCCCGTCTTCACCCCAGTGCGGCGATAGCGCGGGCTCACCGGCCGTCGGCTCGACCTTGACGTCGGCGAGGATGGACCTGATCTGGTTCGACAGCCGCGGCGGCTTCATTTCATCGAGCAGCAGGTGTCCCTGGCCGTCGACCAGTGAACTGATCGCATTGGCGAGGATGGTCGCGGGGTTCGCCAGCACGCCACCCCAATTGCCGGAGTGATGGCCACCGTCGCGCAACTCGACATCGAGATGAATGCGCAGGCCACCGCGGCAGCCGAGAAAGATGGTCGGGCGTTCCGCCGACAGCCGCGGCCCATCGGAGCCGACAAACACATCCGCCGCGAGTTCATCGCGCAGGGAGTCGCAGACCTTTGCGAGGTCCGGCGATCCAATCTCCTCGCCCATCTCGATGATCACCTTGGCATTGAAGCCGAGCTTGCCGCCGCGCGCTTCACGAACGGCCCGTAGCGCCGACAGATTGATGGAATGCTGCCCTTTATTGTCGGCCGAGCCGCGGCCGTAGACGCGGTTGCCCTTCGGCGTCAGCTTCCAGGGATCGAGATTGTCTCGCCATTCGCCCACCATGCCGTCGACGACGTCGCCATGCCCGTAAGTGAGAACAGTTGGCGCCGAGGCGCTCTCTTTGTATTCCGCCAGCAGATAAGGATGCTTGCCATCAGGCGATTCGATCAGCCGCGTGGTAAATCCAAGTTCCGAAAACGCCGGCTGCAGTTCCGCCTCGAGATAGGCACGCAGCACATCCTCCCTGCCCGCATTCTGGCTTTCCGTCGGATAGGCTACCCTGCGGCCGAGATCGCCGAGAAACGCTCCGGAATGAAAATGCTGGTTGACGACGTCGATGGCTGCGGCTCTGCTCACGAATAATATCCCGGTTTGATGTTACGGGATCAAGAGTAGTCGAACAGACGCTATCGGGTCCATGTCTGATTATTTTGATATGTCCGATGTCCGATGTGTCTTCAGCCTTCCACCGGAGCGTAAATAGCCGGGTAGAAAACTCACATGAGCGCAAATCTTGATGAACGGAATGCCGGTGGCTACTCGGTCGCTTACGGGCGCGACGACGCCTATTTTCCCGTCTATGTGACCGCCGCCCTGGCCGCGATATTTCTCACGGCGGCATGGATCACCCTCACTGCCTATTGGCTGGCGCTGGCGCTGGCGGCGGCCAGCTTCACCTATTACAACATCCCTTTGCTGGAGACCGGGCGCCCCACCATCGGCGCCAACCAGTACGGCATCTTCATCCAGGCCTTCGGGCTGCTCCGCTGGCGAGCCATCGAACGGATAGATCTCGTCGAGATCGCCGAGCGCGCGATGACCGTGCACGAGCTGCAGATTGCGCTCAACACGACCCTCAGCAGCGCCCTTGTGGCCGACTGGCGCAAACAGCCGGTCCATCGCTTGCTGATGCGCTTGCCGTGGCGCATGGATCACAAGGGCATACTGCGCGTCAGCCTCGAACCGTTCGACCGGCCGCCGGACGAAATCCACCGAACGTTCCTCAGGATGTGGCGCTTCTATCGAAGTTAGCTCGCCGGTACGGGTGAAAGCCAACTTCCGGCGGCAGCCCGACCCGTCATTAAGTTCTGACGACAAGGTTCGCGTAGATACTTGCCCTTAATCCATAGGTCCAGGCAACCGCCTCCCGGGCGGTGTGCAGGTTCGCAGGAACCTGAAGGAAGAAATGCTTGCGCGTGCCATCGGGCTCGGGTGTCGCGTTGATGACCTCGACGGCCGCCCAGGCATCGGATGCCAGCCAGGCTTTGCGCCAAAGAATTCCGGTCTCGTCCTCGGCGACCCGAACCGCGCCGCCGAGCGCGACGTAGCGCTGCGGCGTCATGATCTCGATCATGCAGCGGCGAACCTGAACGTTAGATTCGCCATCGATCGACGCCAGCGTGATCGTGTCCGGCTGCTCGACGATATCTGATGGAACCTCGACATCTTTCCAGGCCCACACCGACCAGCCGTCCGGATATCGTAACGCGGGACCGCTCGCGCTGTGCAGCCGGCCGCCGGCATCGCCGCGCAGGAGATTGGGCCGTTCCGCCAGCCAGCAGGTGTGCAGATGCGGCTGCACCCAGCCGAGGCTCGCCGCCATTTGCCAAAGGCCGAGCAAAGGCTCGGTCTCGGCGCGCAGGCCAAGCACGTTGCGGATATAATCGTAGCTCGAAAGCCACGACAGCTCGTGCTGACCGGCGGCACTGTCGCGGAAACCGTGACGGCCGAGCAGCGCCGGCAAGCTCCAGAACATCGGATATCCCCGGCGGGCGCGCGCCAGCGAGGACAGATTTTCGTCGGGCGCGCGTTGCATGACCGCAGCATCAGCAGACGCAACCAGCGCGTCGGCGGGGTTCACCGCCTTCTCGACCGCCGCCTGCACGCGCTTGTGGAGCCGCCTTCCGACCCGTGCCGCAACCTGCCGTCGCAGCCGATGGATAAGCATGGATTTGACGTTGGGACCGTCGCTGCGCGAAGCCTGGCGCGCTAGATGATGAAGGGCGACCGGGCTCTCGCACCACACAAAGCGAACCGGAGGTTTGAGACCGGCGGCGTGGTAAGCCAGCCGCACGCCTTCCTCGGCGGAGCTGCGGTCCGCTGGCGCGGTTGACCGGCCGATCGCGCTCCAACGCGCGCGATAGTCGCGGAGCACAGCCGTTTGCTGCGGCGTAAGCGCCTGGTACTCAGTCGGCAAGGACACGCGCATCCCGAGGTCCAAGTTCACGCTGGCGGCGAACACGGTAGGTTCCTCGTGCCAAGGTGATCGGTGCATGTTCGTCGTGCGTCACCCACGCATACGCCGAGTTCACCCGGACATGCCCGATATAGAGTCCCGCGGGAATGTCGCGCGCCAGCCTTTCGTCGCGAAACATGGTTGCGCGCTCGCATATCGCATGACGGTGGCCGCTTTCCTCGCCTTCCGCCAGCACGATTACCGCGCCTTCGGCATTTTCCTCGATCGTTCCCGATGGCGCGATATCAGGGACACGCTCGATCAACAAATCGCCTTGTGCCAAGAGTTCGCTCATCATGACATCTCCTTAACGTTCAAGCATCCGCTTGCATTCAGGCACACGTCGAGGCTTCGGCACCCCGCTGCCTGGATGGCTTCCGTCCCATGCCCGGAGCATCGGCTGCAAAATGCCCGTGCGCCGGAACGATCTTGATGGTTGGTTACTGTACCGCTTCTCCATGCAGCGCGAGATCGAGTCCCTGGCGCTCCGTTTCGTTCGATACCCGCAGGCCGACGAATATCTTGACCACGAACAGGATAATCAGGCTGACGATCGCGTCATAAATGAAGACCGTGGCAACGCCGATGCACTGATTGAAGAACTGACCAACATTGCCTTCCAGAACACCCGCGGTCCCGCCATACTGCTCGACTGCGAATACCCCGGTCAGCAGCGCACCGACGATGCCGCCGATCGCGTGTATGCCGAAGCAATCCAGTGCATCGTCATAGCTGAACATGTGCTTCAAGCCGGTACATCCCCAGTAGCAGACGACGCCCGCGGCGATTCCGATCACAAAGGCCCCGACGGGTCCCACGAAACCGGAAGCCGGTGTAATGGCGACAAGACCGGCAACCGCGCCCGAGCAGATGCCGACGACGGTCGGCTTGCCCTTCAGCGCCCATTCCACCAGCATCCAGGTGAAACCGGCGACGGCTGTTGCGATCTGGGTGACCAGCATCGCCATGCCGGCCTGCATCCCCGCGGTGACGGCGGAGCCGGCGTTGAAGCCGAACCAGCCGACCCACAGCAGCGCGGCGCCGATGAAGGTCAGCACCATGTTGTGCGCCGGCCCCGTTTCGACGCGCTTGCCGAGCATGATGGCGCACATCAGCCCCGCGACGCCCGCGTTGATATGCACGACCGTCCCGCCGGCGAAGTCGAGCACCTTCACGCTCGCGGCATCGTTGCCGGCCGAGAAGATTCCGTCAGGCCCCCAGACCCAATGCGCGACCGGCGCATAGACGAAGATCGCCCACAGGCCGATAAACCACAGCATGGCCGAGAATTTCATGCGCTCGGCGAACGCACCGGCAATCAGCGCCGGCGTAATGATCGCAAACGTCATCTGGAAGCAGATGTATACGCTTTCCGGAATCGTCGCTGCGAGCGGATTGGGATTGCCGATACCTCCCTTGCCGATATCGCTCAGGATATCCTTCAAGAACATGCGATCGAGGCCGCCGATAAAGGGTGTGCCGGCGCGAAACGCCAGGCTGTAGGTCAGGATCGCGAAAAGAATCGTCACCAGGCAGGTGACGGCAAAGCTGGTCATCACGGTGTCGCCGACATTCTTCTTGCGCACCATGCCGCCGTAGAACAGCCCAAGGCCTGGGACCGTCATCATCAACACCAGCGCGACCGAGGTGAGCATCCACGCCGTATCGCCGGAATTAGGTGTGCAATTCTCGAGGACCTTGCCGCCGCAGGCCGGCGGCCCGGCATCCTGCGCGAATGCAATGTCGCTGAATGCCAGATAGAGAAGCACGGCCCCCAGAAGAGCGGTCCCGAAAGTCGCGAGCCTTTGGCGCGCGTATGTCCCAGAGCCCATGGTCGTCTTCCTCCTCGTCGCAAGAGATGCCAGTAGGTTTACCCAGCCACTTTTTCGGTCCTTCAGCGTGAACGTGCGCGGCCGGCTTGATCGCAACCGGCGACGATAAGCGGCATCCGCATGCCGGGTACCGCGATCGATTTCCGGGGGGCTTGTGCCGGCCGAATCCGTCGGCCTCGATCACAGCGATGGCCTGCTTGCCGGAAGCCGACGGCACGGTCGAACTCGATCGGCTGGATATTGGCGGTGACTGGCCCCATGGCTTACCGGCCTCCCCTGACGTTTGGCCAGGGTTCGACAATGTCGACGACGTGTCCCATCCAATTTTTAGTCTTGACAAAATTAATCAAGATTCATGCCAGCGGTCGCGCCGCTCGCAACCCATTGAATCGCTATTGTTTCCGGGTTCGTCGGTTCGGAATCCTTCCGCCTTCTGCTATTTCTGAGAGCAGGACCGCCCATAAAAAAGGCAGGATCTTTGCGCGCCTTCGATGCGGCCCGCCCTGAACTCGTTCAGCAGCCTTTCTCGCAAGCCGGATTCTTTACATCGGGCCTGGGATCGCCGGTGAACATACCGCGGTTCGGCATCTTGATCGCGCTAAGCGTTTTGGCGTCGAGCGTCGCGTCCGCGGGCAACAGGCCGTTCATGTTGAGGATGTAGGCCGAGACCGCATAGACGTCCTCGTTACTGAGTGACTGCGGCGCGTTCTGCGGCATCGCGCGGCGGATATAGTCGAACAGCGTCGGCGCATAGGGCCAGAAGCTGCCGACGGTCTTGATCGGCTTCGGCGTCGCGATCGTGCCCTGCCCGCCGACCAAGCGCTCGCCGACGCCACCCTCGCCTTTGTCGCCATGGCACGCCGCGCATTGCTGCGCGAAGACTTCCCTGCCTTGGCTGACGGTGCCGCTGCCGGGCGGCAGGTTTTCGCCGTTGCGGCCGATGTCGATATTCCAGCCGGTGATTTCGGCGTCCGTCGCCGTTCGCCCGATGCCGTAATGTCCCTGCGTTTCGGCACGCACGGGCGATGCGACTATCGTCAGCGCGGCAACAGCCAATGCGGCTTTAGGAATTGGCATTGGTCACCTGTCCCTGCGCATCGATGCGCCACGGCTGGATCGCGTTGTTGTGGTAGAAGGAGTTCTCGCCGCGAACCCCCAGCAGTTCCTGGAACGTGGGCTGCACGTAATCGGTTTCATCGATGGCGCGGCTCTGGATCACGACCGGCTGCCCGTCCCATTGCCACGGCAGCCGGAAACGCGTCAGCGCGCGCGTCAGTATCGGCTCCTGAAGTTGCGCTTGCTGCCAGTTCCTGCCGCCATCGACCGAGACATCGACCCGCTTGACCTTGCCATGGCCGCTCCAGGCGATGCCTGTGATTTCATGGAAGCCGGTTTGCCCGAGCTTCTGTCCGCCCGACGGCCGGGTGATGATGGATTTCGCTTCCATGTAGAACGTGAATTCCCGCGCCACGCCGTCCGGCATCAAATCGGTGTATTTCGAGGTCTCCTCGCGCGAGTAGGCCGGCTCGGTGACGGCCTTCAGACGGCGCAGCCATTTCACGTTCATGTTGCCCTCGAAGCCGGGCAGCAGCAGCCGCAACGGATAGCCCTGTTGCGGACGCAGGCGCTCGCCGTTCTGGCTGTAGACCAGCATGGCGTCGTCGAGGCATTTCTCGATGGGAATACTGCGCGTCAGCGCGGCGGCATCGGCGCCCTCAGCGACCAGCCATTTGGCCTCCGGGCGCAGGCCGGCCTCTTCCAGCACGAGTTTCAGGCTGACCCCGGTCCACTCCGCACAGCTGAGCAACCCCATCAGGTCGGACGCGGTCTTGCCGTAGGGTTTGGTGTAGACGGGATTGCCGGAGCATTCGAGGAAGTGAATCCGTGATTGCGACGGAAAGCGGCGGAGGTCTTCCATGGTGAAGATCATCGGACGATCGACCAGGCCATGCAGCATCAGCCGATGCTGATCGGGATCGATCGTCGGGACGCCGCCATGATGACGCTCGTAGAACAACCCGTTCGGCGTGATGATGCCGTCGAGATCCTGCAATGGCGTGCGCCCCGATGCCGAGATATATTGCGGCAGGTTCTTCGAGATATTCTTGACGACGTTCTTCTCGAACGGCGACGGCGTGCCGTAGGGCTCGCTGCCCATGGGATCGCCGGGCGCTTTCATCCATTCGGGGACGTTCGGCGGCACGTTCCCGGAAGGGGACGCCTGCGTCTGCGCCGAGACCTGTCCGCCGGCGACAGCGCTCATCACGGCGCCGCCGAGCGCTACACCGCCCTGGCCAAGCATCTGGCGGCGCGACACGGCGCGTTCCGCGCTCTCGCTACGATCCGGAGACGTCGTTGAATTGGTTGCCATTGATCCCTCCGCGATTGCGCCTGGTAATCCCTGAACCTGTCGAGCAGGTAACGCGGCACATGGGTATTTGGGCATATTCCCCTGATGTGCTCAACGTCCAACCTTGCCGAATCGCCGACGCAAAAGCGCTACCGCTTCCAAAATTAGCCGCAGGCGCGGAACAAAATTGTTGGCGCAGCATTCTCTCCTCGAGGCCGCCACCCGCTGTTCACTCCAGCGCCTGTCGCGGATAGCCAAAGGTCGAAAGACCCGCCGTTCAAAGCGGCGCCTGTCGCGGGTAGCCAAGGTGGTGGCCTCGTTATTTCTTGAAAAGCGAGCGCCGCATGACCTTTGAGATACCGTCGACGCCGCCGCAACCGGGCATGGGCGAACGCGCCATCGATACGGCAGCCGACGTGTCCCGCACCCTCACCGAAGTTACGACCACGCTGAGAGCCGCGGTCGAGCGTCTGAGCGAGGCCGTTGCTGCCGCGCGGCAACCGGGACAGCCGCTCTCCACCATCAGCGCGATCACCAGGGAAGCGCCGCTGGCGAGCCTGTTCGTGGCGTTTTTATTCGGCGTCGCCGTGTCGCGCCGGCGCTAGACCGGCGCAATTTCCCAATCACTGCTCGATACGTGACAGGGCATCAAAGCTCACGCACCCTGCGCGCCGCGCTTTGCCACGCAGGGTGCGCCAGCAGGACGGCGACTGATGCTGGAGGGACATCGCCGCCATCCCGAGCTCTACGCCGTCTCCTGGCGCTGGCGAGATAGACCGCTCGCATCGCTACACTCCTGCAAATGGCGTGGCCAAAGCAGAGGGCGGAAGTGCGGCGACCTGGCGAACCTGTTTCGGAAACCTTGCGGCAGCTCAATTACACGCCGGTAATGTCCGGTAGGTAATTAGTCTAGATAGCCCCCAACGGCGACACTAATCGGCTCGAACGGCATGAATTCGAGCAATAATTGTGCTGCAAAGCAGCAAATTTGCCCAAAATTTAATTTCGCCCCAAGGACCACACTCGACTAATAAGCGTTGTACATCTGTTGAATAAAACGTGATCGAGGAAACGATGAAGCGGGGTATAGCAGTTCTGGCGAGCGTCTGTCTGCTGACTGTCGGCGTGTATTTCGCCATCAGCAAGTGGGGCATTCGGCATGAGACGCTCGATCTGCTCGACGCCGCGCGTCAGCGGCCCGTGTCCGTCGATCTCGCGGTGCGCCGCGACTACGAGTGGAAGGCCGATGACGGCTTCTGGAAATTGCCGGTCGCGATCATCAGCAACGGCAACACCGTCAAGAACACCGAGTATTCGTTCCTCGCCAATGTGCTTGCAACACGGGGATATCTGGTTGCCAGCATCCAGCAAGATTTACCGAGCGATCCGCCCTTGATCACCAAAGTGGGCGAGCCTTATGTCGGCCGGCGCGGGGTCTACGAAAAAGGCGAAGCCAATATCCTGTTCGTGTTGGGTGAACTAAGGAAGCGGCAGCCCGACGCCGACTTCGATCATTTGACGATGGTCGGCCATTCCAACGGCGGCGACATCTCGATGTACTTCGCCAAGCAGCACCCCGAGATGGTCTCGAAAGTGGTCACGCTGGATAATCTGCGCGTGCCCTTCGTCACCGGCGACAAGATGAAGATCCTGTCGTTCCGCTCGAACGACCCGAATTTCAAGACCGATCCGGGCGTGTTGCCGAACGCGACGCAGGCCATCAAGAACGGTATCAATATTATCAAGACCCCGTTCCAGCATACCGAGATGAGCGACCGCGGCCCGGACTCAGTGAAGGAGAAGATCCAGGAGGCGCTGGATCATTTCCTGAGCGACAGCTCGTCCAGCGAATTGTCGCCAAACAACACCGACAATTTGCTGATCGCCAAACCGCAGTCCCCCACAACAGCTACGCCTGCCCCGGCGCCTGTGCCTACCCCGGCGGCTGCGCCCGCCGCGGCTGTGCCCCCCGTCGCGGCCAATCCCGCCGCGCCCGCTTCCAATCCCGATCGATCCGGCTCCTGAGTTGGGCCTGCTCCGGCTTGACGACGCCGGGCGGCAGCCTGCGACAATCGGCAGCAAGCCCGATTTCCCTAATCGTGGCGGCCGTTCCACGCGGCTTAACCGAAAAGTACCGATTATGACCTACAAATAAATTGCAATTTTCAGCAATACAATTTTACCGGTAACGCAGGCAGTGCAGTCTGCGAACTAATTTCGAGGAACGCGATCGTGCAGAACGCCGATGACCGTACCCTTTTCGAAAACTTAGAATTCGCGTCGCACCGCAACGCGCCAACCCGGATTCTGTCTGACAGACGGACCATCGGGTTCGCCCGGCCTTGCCGGCTTCGCTCTGGAAATTATCGACGCAATTCCCGGCGGAAAATTGCTTTCGAGCGTTTGGCCATCATCGCTCGTTAGCGCGGCAGGATTCCCTTCGTTCATGGAGTGCAACGTGCCCTACGGAGAAAGAAAAAGCGAGCGGGTCGACTTCGAACGGGGAATCCCGGTCTTCATGATGGGGATCGACGGAACCTGGCGCCGCAACTGCTTGATGATCGACGTGTCCCAAACGGGCGCGCGCTTGTCCGTCGAAGGGTCGCTCGAGGGGCTCGACCTCCGGGAGTTTTTTCTCCTGCTGTCTTCTACGGGCCTCGCCTATCGGCGTTGCCGGATGGTGCGATTGCACGGCGACCAGATCGGCGTTGAATTTCTGAAAGTGTCTTCAGCGAAATCGAGAAAACAGCAGGCAAGAGCATCTGCCGATACAGTCGGCTAGCGCTCGGGTGTTGCATTGAACCATAAAAAATCGAACCGAATAGAACAATCGAATTATGCTGGTCCACATTATCGCCGATAAATCCGGAAAGTCCTCCCATCTGCGTTCGATGCTGGAGCCGCAGCATTCCGTCACGTGTACCGCGCTCGGTGGTGCAGATACCGTAGACAAGGAATGCAGCGTCGCGATCGTCGCGGCCGATCTCCGTAATGTCGACAACATCACCGCACTCAAGGACATCTCGCGCAAGCTGAAAAATACCAAGCGCCGGATCTTCGTTACGCAACAAAAGGAAAGGCGCGACGCGGTTCAGGCCTATGCATTGGGCGCAACGCATGTCCTCGCCAACCCCGTAACCCAGCGATCTCTTCTCGCTGCCATTGCGGAATCGACGGCGGCGAATACCCCGGCATCGAGCGAGGCAAATGGTCCCCAGGGCGCGGCATCAGGTGGAGCGGTGACGCTTGCTTCGATGTTCTCTGCCGTCCTGGAGGGCAATCCGATCGACGTGGCCGTCGCCAGAAGTGCTGCCAGCGGCATCGCCGACAGTATTTCCGAACACGGCCTGTCTGACTGGCTGGGCACCGTACGCCGCCATCATGAGGGCACGTATCAGCATTGTCTGCTCGTCACCGGAGTAGCCGTCGACTTCGGCTTAAGTCTTGGATTGCCGCGGGCCGATATCGAACGGCTGCATTCGGCCGCGATGTTCCACGACATCGGCAAGGCGAAAATTCCGCTTGCCGTGCTCGACAAGCCCGGGCGTCTCGACCCCGAGGAACGCGCGATGATCGAGACCCATCCGGTGGTCGGATACGACGTTCTAAAGGGTACCGCCGGGATTTCGCCGGAGATCCTCGATGCCGTGCGGCACCACCACGAACTTCTCGACGGCAGCGGCTATCCCGACGGCCTCTGCGCGTCCAGCATATCCGACGTCGTTCGTATCCTGACCATCTCGGATATCTTCGCAGCCCTGATCGAAGATCGGCGGTACAAGCCGCCGATGCCGAGGGACCAGGCCTACGAAGTCATCCGAAGCATGCAGGGGAAACTGGAAGGTCCTCTGGTTGCAGCCTTCAGGCCCGTCGCGTTGAACCGCTGATCGGCCGTCCAGCGGTAGATCCGGCAAAATACTGACGATCCCCAGGATTGAGCACCGCGCATATTGTGGCGGGAGAACGCCCAGCCACGGTTTCGCCATCGAATCCAGCGCTTCGCGTTCGGGAAAAAATCCTGGCTTTGTGATCGCATTTTCAAAACGCGGTACTATGTTCGGCGTAGCTTTCGATAAGCCGTCAGAAGGTTAGGCGATGGGCAAGGAAGAGAAAACCGACGCCGAGCTCGAAGACATGATTCTGCAGCGGTTGCTGATCGGCGGTGTCTTCGTATCGGTGCGCAAGGATCCAATCCTCGGTTGGCGCCCAACGGTCGTCACCGCGCCGAAGCACACCAAGAATGCCCAGGAGCTCGCCGACAAGATCGCTACGGACCTGCGCAAGAGGTTCACGCTGAAGGACTGACGGATACTCTCCCTCGCGGCACACACCCCGCCCGTTCTGATCCTTGGTTCCAATCCCGCCGTCGCACGCAAAAAGGCCGCCTCGAGGGCGGCCTTTGCCATTCACTTCTTATCGTGCGCGACGATCAGTGATCGACAATCACCTTGCTGCGGTCATGGTCGATGTCCCGGTCGCGGTCGCCCTTCTTGATGATGACGGTGTCGTGGTCGCGGTGTTCGGGCTCGCGTACCACCTCACGTTCGCGCACCACTTCGCGGTCGCGATGGTCCTCACCCACGGTCACACCGGCGCCGACCGGGCCGACGTGCACGCCGACTTCGTCGGCTCTCACCGGCAACGCAGTTCCAATCATCGCGGCAGTCGCGATTACAGCCAAAACCAATTTCATTGCAAGCCTCCAGTTCGTTGAATTGACCTTCGACAACCGGACCCTGGAATGAATGTTCCGAAACTATGCCGGGTCGTACTCAAGGGAATTTTGCGGTTCCGTTGGAACGAAACGGCCGCTCTTCACGCACGGGCCGAAGGGCTCCGGTTTCGCCCGGGTATGGAATCGGGTCCGGCGCGCTTTCCATCCTGCCTCAAATCAGACATAAACGATTCGGTTCAGGGTTCCCGTAAGCGTTGATGTGCGTCACCGCCTGGAAGCTTACGAGGGACACGGATGCTACGATCACCCCGGCCAACGCCGACATGCACGCGGTTTCAGGCCACCGTCGAGATGCCCTGCATCAAATGCGGTGAACCGATGAGGCTTGCCCTCATCGAGCCGAGAAGCCAGAACTTCGATCTACTGACTTACCAATGCGTGCCGTGCGACAGCGGCGAAAGTTTTCTGAAGGCGATGTAGGGCGCTCACCTCAACCTCACGCTTTGGTCGCCGGAAGTCGCATCAGCTCCAAGCGATCGGCAGCTATCGGTCCGATATCTGCGCCTGCGCGGCATGAAAAATCCCACCGCCCGAAATCTGTGACGCGATCAGGAAGGCCGCCACCACGGCAGGAACGCTGATCAGCCTCAGAAATTGATCCACCGAAAGCATGCTCGCGCCCCCGAGACTGCCTGAACATAGCCAAGCGAGAGGTCGCCCGGATGGTCCACCAGCTCGTTTCAATCCGCTGTTTGCGTGATCTGCTGACTCGTGAATTGCTGGTCAGTGTAAGCTGCTCCAGCAATCGCGATCAGCGCCAGAATGGAAATAACGGCTAACGTGCGCATGGTTAACGATTGCTTTAGATTGCGGCCAAAAACGTCTGACCTTCGCGCATTTTCAGGACGATCACGGGATAATGATGGCCGCGGCAACGTAACGCCCGTTAAGCGGTGTTTCCCGCGTCAATCGTCTGCACCGACCCCGTAATATTACGGCCTCCGTCGCCCAGCAGGTATTCGACCATCCGCGCCACGTCGTCGGTTTCAGGCAGGCGCCGGAGCGCGCTACGGCTGGCGATCCGCTTGCGCTGATCATGTGACAGGCTCTGGGTCAGTTCCGTATCGATGAAACCCGGCGCGACCGCATTCACGGTAATGCCGAGCTTGCCAACCTCGCGCGCCAGCGATTTGGTGAAGCCGGTCGCCGCCGCCTTGGTCGCGCCGTAGACCGACAGGCCGTTATAGCCCGTGCTCGCAATGATCGAGGACATGTTGATGATGCGGCCGGCGCCGTCGGCCATCATGTGCCGCACCACATATTTGGTGAGAATGACGGGAGACAGCACATTGAGACGAAGCAAAGCCTCGATCTCGCTGTTGTGCATGGTGGCAAGCAGTCCCTCGGTGCCGACGCCGGCATTGTTGACCAGGCCGTAGATTGCGCCGAATTCATCGCGCAGTTCCTTGACGAAGGTGGGGATCGCATCGATCTCGCTGAGATCGAACGCCCGGAATCGCAAGCCGCCTCGGCCCTGCTTCACCGCTTCGCCGATCGCGTCCTTTAGCTCGTCGCTTTCGCGGCGCGCCACGGCAACGACGTTATACCCCGCGGCTGCGAGCCTTCGCGCGACGGCAAGCCCGATACCGCGGCTGCCACCAGTGACCAGAACATTATGCATCGTGCCGGGCCAGCTTTCCGGCCGCCGTGATATCAAGCGACGGCACGAATTTGATCACCGCGGGCACCTTGTGCGGCGCCAGCGATGCCTTGCAGTCCGCCAGGATCCGGGCGCGAATTTCATCGCTTCGGCCAGCATCGGCGCCATCTGCCAGAATGACATCCACAACCACGATGCCGCCGGTGATCGGACTACGGCGCGACTTGGCGCGCGACATCCGCACTTCCGGCTGCCGGTTGACCACCGCTTCGATCTCTTCCGGATGAACCTTGAGACCGCCGATATTAATGATGCCGCCGCGCCGTCCAACGAAATGGTATCGATCGCGGCGCAGTTCCACCATGTCGCCCGTGTCGACGAAGCCGTCGCGATCGGTCAGCTCAGCCGCGTTGCGGCCGATATAGGCATGCGCGGTGCGCCGCGAGCGGATTAGCAGCGAGCCGTCCTCGACTTTCATTTCGACGCCGTCGCGGTTGATGCCAACGATATCGGCGGGAAAGCCCTCGCGGCCATCGTTGACCGCAAAGCCGACGCCGGCTTCGGTCGACGCGTAGGCGTGGCCGACCGAGGCTGCCGGGAATGCGGCACACAGGCCATCGAGCACGGCCTGGTCGGCAATCTCGCCGGACAGCCGGACGTAGCGCGGGGAAAACTTCGAGGCCGATCCGCTCATCAACAGCTTGCGCCAATGCGATGGCGTGCCCGAGATGTGCGTGACGCCGCGCGCCTGCAACCGCGCGACGTGGTCGGCGAGCGCCTCGTGCGGGCTCGACAACACCATCGAACCGCCGCCGACGATGGCACGCAAGAATATCTGAAGGCCGCCATAGCGGCGAATGTCATAGAAGGTTGCCCATACTGCAGCGTTCCGCGCCGGACCATCGGCCACGATCGCGCCGGTCAGCGCGTCCAGGGTGTGCGCGGCAATCTTCGGTACACCCGAAGTGCCCGACGTCAGCATCAGCCATTCCGTCGCGCGTTCGGTCTTGATTTGCGTCGCGGCGCGCGCGGGCGGCGCGGCATGAATCACGAGCTTTAGGTGGCTATCGGTCCATCGCTCCGGATTGTCGGTGACCACGGCATCGATGTCGGCATCCTGCATCAGGCTTTGCAGATGGTCGGTGTTGAGATCGGGCGGACACAGCAGCATGCGTCGGGCGACGCCGTCGATCTCGGTCATGACGAGGCCGGAGATCAACTGGTCTGACACCGCCATCAACACCGATCGCCCCACGAGTTCGCCGAGGCGATCTCCGAGGCAGGATTGTTCGAGAATGTCGGTCAGCGAAACAATCCGTTGCGCATCCGAGATCGTGCGGCCCGTCAGATCCGGGCCGAGATAATCGCGGAGCGCGAAAGTTTCACGCGGGGACATTTTCATAGGCCTTGATGAAGTCGCCTACGGTGAGAGGAAACGTCGCGTCCTCTGAAATGGTAAACGGATCGACACCAAGATCATCCTCGAGCCGCGCCACCAGGATGGCAAAGCCGAGCGAATCGAAGCCTGTTTCGTGCAGCGACAGCGCATCATCGAGCGGCGGCAGCGTGACTTTCTGCTCGTCGGCGACCTGCCGCATCGCCGAAATAATCCTTAACCTTACCGACATGGATTGTTTAGCCTTCTCGTTAAATTGTGAAGGCGCATCATAGAACGCAAAAGTGAAATCTCTCAGTCGTCCTGCGATCTTTCACGCGCGTTGGTAAACTGAAACTCGCCACTTACTGCAAGCTTGAACCGAAACAATCAGAAATGAGAACGAGACACGCGCTGCATGATGGAGCACCGTTCGATGCTCGCTTCTGCGGACAGGGACGCACTCTGCGCCGAGCAGCGATAATTCACAGCCGGATCGCGCCATCGAGAATGCGCGCATACGCAGGCGCATCGATCGGCCGGTATTCTCCCGACTTTGGTTCCCTGAAAAACAAGGGATCAATGACGCGATGCGGATCAAATCCCTCGCGCACCAGTTCCTGCTTCTTCTGTTTGAAGGTTTCGGTGGTATCCAGCGACATGCAGATCCGGATCATCACCGGACAGGCGTAGGCCGGCAGCCGGCGTGACAAATGTTTGGCGAATTCGTGCAGGTCGAAGCGGTTATCGATAACGATCGCGGCCATGCCGGCGCGGCCATCGGCACCCGGAATTTCCACCCCATAGGTCGTGGCCTCGGTAACTCCAGGGCAATCGGAGACCGCTTCGTTCACTTCTGAGGTCGCAACGTTCTCACCCTTCCAGCGGAACGTATCGCCGATCCGGTCGACGAAGTGGAAGTAGCCCAGCTCGTCGAGCCGCATAAGATCGCCGGTGCGAAACCAGGCATCTCCCTTGGACTGCACATCGCGCAGGATCTTCTTCTCGGTTTGAGCCTTGTCGGTGTAGCCCTCGAAGCGGCCCCCGCCCTCATCGGCCAATCCGATCCGTCCCACGGCTTCGCCGACTTCGCCGCGCGCGCAGGCGATGCACAGACCATCCGCGTCCCGTATCGGCGTGCCGAGCTCAGGGTCGACCCGCACGATCGCCGCTGGAAAACGATGCGCCAGCAGCGCAGGGATCCGCCCGATCGCGCCGGGCTTGCCCTCGACATTGTAGAGCGAGAAATTGCCTTCGGTCGCCGCATAGAATTCGAGGATTCGCGGAATGGCGAAGCGCGCCTGAAAGGCTTCCCAGATGTCACCACGCAGCCCGTTGCCGCAGACCAGCCGAACCCGGTGGCTGGTTTCGAATTCCGATGCGGGCGCCTTCAACAGATAACGGCAGAGCTCGCCGATATACTGGAACAGGGTGCAGTCCCAGCGCGCGATGTCGCTCCAGAAATTGGCGACGGAGAATTTGTCCGAGATCACCACCGAGGCGCCGGCGCTCAGCATACTGCAGGGAGCGACGATGCCGCCGACGCTGTGGAACAGCGGCAGGCAGTCATACAGGCGATCATCCGGCGATGCGCCGGTCAGGCCGGCAAACCAGCCACCCCAGTTCAGGATACGCCGATGGCTGATACTGGCGGCCTTCGGCAGGCCCGTGGTGCCCGACGTATAGATCAGCAACGCGCGATCGTTGATGGTGACGGCAGGCCGCTCGGTCGCGCTCAGCGGACTGCCGTCCAACCGATCCAGAATATCGTCCAGCGCGATGTGGCTCTCATCTGGATCGGCGTCGCCCCCATGGATCCAAATCGTCGGCACACGGTTCAGATAGGGCGCGGCCGTCTCGAACACGGCGACCAGATCCGCCGCGAGGATGACGTGATCGGCCGCCGCGACGTTGACGCAATGCGACAGCGATTGCCCGACCAGTTTGGTATTGATCAGCGCAGCAACGCCGCCGATCTTGCTGATGCCGAGCCATGCCGCGATGTAATCGGGACGGTTGGGCACCAACAGGCAAACGGTATCGCCTGATCTGATTCCGGCCGAGAGCGCCCAGCGCGCATAACGATTGATCCGGTCGGCAAGGGCGCCGTAGCTGAATGTCTCGGAGTCCGACAGCAGGCCGGGCCGTTTCGGTTGCCGCGCAGCATGAGCCTCGACGATATCGGCGAATAGCCTGGTCGGATTGGTCTCAATCCGGGAGGTCAGCTCGATCGCCTTCAACCAGCTCTTGGCGGCCGAGGGCTTGCCCTGTCGCGGCAGGCTTTGCTTTGGCAACTCGATAACGCCTGCGCTCATGGCCGAATGCCCAATCGTCGATCCCGGGCGCCCTGTATAGCCGCGCCACCTCGATCAGGGGTTAATCAGCACAGTTAAAAGCACCTTGCTGCAAACGCGAGCCGGGTCACGGCAACGTAAGGCCTGTTGACCGAAAACCCCCAGCGTGAAGCCCCGCTTTTGCCCCACACGACTGCCAAACAAGGCGTTGTGAAGTCGGTTCGTCCCGTGTTCTGATAGCTTCGCGGGCGCGGCCGTCCTGTCCGACTGATCGGGCACAACAAACTAACAACGGGAGGGGCATCCGGACACGGTACTCAGGGAAATCGTCAAATGACGTCTGCAGTCGCCGATCGCCGGCCGCTCGGGGAGCGAACCCGTGCATGGACTGAAACAACCGCAGCGAGCGGCTAGAGAAATATGTTCTCGCTCGCACCGGAAAGACATCAGCAGCTTATGAAGAGCGAGGAACGATCATGATCAAAGTGAAGATTAACGGCGAAGTGCGTAGCTGGGACGGCGACCCGGATCTTCCGCTACTCTGGTTTGTCCGCGACGAAGTCGGATTGACCGGCACCAAATTCGGTTGCGGTCAGGCATTGTGCGGTGCGTGTACGGTGATGGTCGACAAGCAGGCCGTACGGTCCTGCATCACCTCGGTATCCGACGCGGCCGATCGCGAAGTTACCACCATCGAAGGCCTCCACCCCACCGGCGATCACCCGGTGCAGAAAGCCTGGCGGCAGGTCAATGTCCCGCAGTGCGGCTACTGCCAGGCCGGCCAGATCATGCAGGCCGCCGCCCTGCTCGCGGAGAATCCCAAACCCAGCCACGACCAGATCCGCGAGGCGATGGCCGGTAACATCTGCCGCTGCGGCTGCTACCAGCGCATCGAAAACGCCATCCACCTTGCTTCGACGGGGGTGTGATCATGAACATCTTCACCAATCCGGACAAACTTCGCGGCATGGAAAAGCGCGTCAAGGTCGAGAAAGTGTCTCGCCGCACCATTCTCAAAAGCCTCGGCATCACCGGCGGCCTGGTGCTCGCAGCACCGGTGACGTCGCGTCAGGCGTTCGCGGCCTATCAGACCGGCGCCGGCGCGATGCCGCATGGCACGGTGGTCGATCCGCGGGTGTTCGTGGCTATCGCAGCCGATGGAACCGTGACCATCGTGGCCCACCGCTCGGAAATGGGAACGGGCGTCCGCACCAGCCTGCCATTGATCGTGGCCGAGGAGATGGAAGCCGACTGGTCGCGCGTCAAGGTGCAACAGGCGCACGGCGACGAGGTCAAATACGGCAACCAGGATACCGACGGTTCGCGCAGCACGCGGCATTATCTGATTCCGATGCGCGAGATCGGCGCTTCGGCACGCGTGATGCTGGAAGCCGCCGCCGCCAAGCGCTGGAACGTGCCGGCGACGGAAGTGAAGGCCGTCAACCATGAGGTGGTTCACTCCGCCAGCGGCAAGAAGCTCGGATTCGGCGATCTCGCGGCGGACGCCGCCAAGGAAACGGTGCCGAAGGTCGATGGGCTGAAGCTGAAAGACCCGAAAGACTTCCGCTACCTCGGCAAGGGCGACGTCAGCATCGTCGATCTCCGTGACATCACCGTCGGCACCGCCCATTACGGCAGCGATACCAGATTGCCCGGCATGAAATACGCCGTGATAGCGCGACCGCCCGTAACCGGCGGCAAGCTGGTGTCCTTTGATTCCAGCGCAGCGATGAAAGTCTCCGGCGTCGAGAAGGTGATGGAGGTCAAGGGCTGGCCGTGGCCGTCCAAATTCCAGCCGCTCGGCGGGGTTGCCGTGATCGCGCGCAATACCGGCGCGGCCATCAAGGGACGCGACGCGCTTAAGGTGGTGTGGGACGATGGCGCCAATGGCAAATACAAGTCAGCAGCCTATCGGACCGAGCTCGAGGAAGCCGCGCGCAAGCCCGGCCTGATCGTGCGCAAGGAAGGCGACGTCGACACCGCGTTGAAGGGCGCCGCCAAGGTGGTGGTCGGCGAATATTATCTGCCGCATCTCGCCCATGTCAGCATGGAGCCGCCGGTCGCGGTGGCCAATGTCAAGGACGGCAAGGCCGAGATCTGGGCGCCGGTGCAGAGCCCCGGCGGCACCCGCGAGGACGTCGCCAAGACGCTCGGAATTCCCGAAGACAATGTGACCGTGAACGTCACGCTGCTCGGCGGTGGTTTCGGGCGCAAGTCGAAATGCGACTTCGCGCTGGAAGCCGCCCTGCTCTCCAAGGAGCTCGGCGCACCGGTCAAGGTGCAGTGGACGCGGGAAGACGACGTGCACCACGATTTCCTGCACACGGTATCGGTGGAACGCATCGAGGCCGGCCTTGATGCCAACAACAAGGTTATAGCGTGGCGGCACCGCAGCGTGGCGCCATCCATCGCGTCCACCTTCGAGGCCGGTGCGGTGCACGCAGCGCCGTTCGAGCTCGGCATGGGCCTGATCGACATGCCATTCGAGATCGCCAACATTCAGTGCGAAAATCCGGAAGCCGCCGCGCATACCCGCATCGGCTGGTTCCGTTCGGTGTCCAACATCCCCCGTGCCTTTGCGGTGCAGTCGATGGTCGGCGAACTCGCTCATGCCACCGGCCGCGATCAAAAGGACATGCTGCTAGAGCTGATCGGCTCACCGCGGATCGTCAATCTCTCCTCGGTGAAGGACCCCTGGAACTATGGCGAGCCCTATGACAGCTATCCGATCGATACCGCGCGGCTGCGGCGCGTGGTCGAAGTCGTCGCCGACAAGGGCGGCTGGGGCCGCAGCGTGCCGAAGGGACACGGGCTCGGTATCGCCGTGCATCGAAGTTTCGTCAGCTACATCGCGACGATCATCGAGGTCTCCGTCGGCGACAAAGGCAAGCTCACGGTCCATCAGGTCGACACCGCGATCGACTGCGGCACCTATGTCAATCCAGAACGCATCCAGTCGCAGATCGAAGGCGCTGCGATCATGGGGCTGAGCCTCGCTAAATATGGCGAGATCAGTTTCAAGGACGGCAAGGTGCAGCAGAACAACTTCGACGACTTCCAGGTGATCCGGATGGACGAGGCGCCGCTGGTGACCAACGTCTACATCGTGCCGGTCGATCCTGAAACACCACCCAGCGGCGTCGGCGAGCCCGGCGTGCCGCCCTTTGCGCCGGCGCTGATCAACGCGATCTTCGCCGCCACCGGCAAGCGCATCCGCGCGCTGCCGATCGGCAAGCAACTGGAGACCTAAAAGCGGAGCCTTAATAGGGAGGAACATTAGACCGCAAGATACGTTTTCACCGATCTGACAGGAGCCAGGTCGATGAAAACACGCCTCATGAACCTCAAATTCAACACGCCCCAACGGATGACGCTCGCGGTACCGCTACTGTCGAGCGTCTTTCTTTTGAGCCTGTCGCCGGCCTACGCCCAGACCAATTCGCCGCCGAGCGCTACCGCAACGCGACCGGCCAAGACGCCAGCGGAGCAGACGTCGATCCCCAATGCCAGCCCGCCGGCCACCACCACCCAGACGACGGGTGAGGCGAACCATGATCCGGTCGTCAACAAGATGAACCAGGACGAAAAACAGAAGGTCGACACCAAGGGCAAATAACTGGCAATCGCCCGGCTTCTCATTTGACGTTGCGCACCTCGACGGTCGCCGTGCCCCTGTTGTCCCGATAGAAGAAATCCCGCGGCAACGGCCACGGCAGCACCCCTTCGTTGACATACAGGAACAACTCGCCGCTCCGTCGGGGAACGATCGGCACCTCGATCACCGGATCCTTCTTGTAGGAGTCCGGCTCCAGCAGATATTCGTCATTGCCGGTATCGCCGACCCGCGCAAACACCACGAAGCGGGGCTGCATCAGATTGCGCGTGAGCGGCCAGGTGAGGGCCGATATGACCTTGTCCCAGCGTGAGCTCAGGTCACCGCGGTGCACGCCGCGTGCCGACACAGGCCGTCCATTGCTGGTCCAGGTGTCGCTGGGCGTGACCTTGATGATGTAGCGCTGGCCCTGCTCGACCACGATATGAGTGGAGTTGCAGATCTTGCTGATATCCAACGTCTTGTACTGCGCTTTCTGCGGTTCGACCTCGCATTTTGCAGCGCAGGTCGCGGGGCCGACGATCGAGGCTTGTGCGGTCCGGCATACGGCATTTCCGAAGCACTTGCCGGAGTTCTTGTCGGCGTCGCATATTTCCTTCGGCGCGAACTCACAGCTTGGCGTCGTACCCACACCGCAAAAAACCGGCGCTCCCGAACCGCAACTCACTGCGCCGCTCGAGGAACAGGTGGCGACCTGCGGACCGAGGCAGCGACTGACCCCGTAATCGGAGGTCGCCCTGCGGTCGGCGGCGATCTTCGGATCGGCGTGGCAGACGTAACCCGCCGTCTCCTCCAGGTCGAACAGGACGTGGCTGCCGAACAACGCCCCGATGCCGACAAACGACATCGCGAAAAATGCCGGCAACCATTTGAGCTTCATGTTGCGGATAAAGGCGCGGTAAGGCGGCGCCGTCCGCAAATGGAGTACGGCAGCGGGCGGCAGCATCGACAGCAGAATCAGCACCAGCGTCGCCCTGATCGAGAACGTCACGTAGTGAGCGATCCAGCCATGCACCGGCCTCGGCAGATGCAATTCACGCGGCAGCACCGAGTAAAACAACAGATAGAGGCCGACTGCCGCCGCGGCCCGGCGGACCCAGACCGAAGCCGGCGTTGACGGCGGCGTGGTTGCCGCCGGACGCCATACCAGTTCCATGCGACTTTCGATCACGCGCCCGAGCATCGATCCGGCAAGGATCAGCCCGGCCACCAGCCCACCGACGAACAGGAATTGACCGGGCGCGCGCGCATAGGCGTCGATCCACGACGAGAAAAAGCCTGGCAGAACCTGCCCAAGCAACCGAATGGCTTGCGAGACGAAACTCAGCGGCGTGGTGAACTCGTCCTCAGCGGGCGCCACGCGAAAGAACGGATAGAGCGCAAGGTAGAACGACGCAAACACCGTCGCGAAATAGATCACCCGGCGGCGCCACACCACATTCCAGATGTCTTCCTGCTTGGCGCAGCGCTCGACGGCTGCCGCGGGGGTCTCGACCGTCGACTGATCGACCAGACCGTCGTCAGTCAGGAGATCGTAGGTCCGGGGGATGCCGATCGGCGCATAGCGATGGGCGCCGGCTTTCGCGCGATTGATTGCGGTCTCGTGGATCTTCGCCCTCTCGATCGACACCTCGTCGCCGGAGCGTCGCGAAAGCTTCATATGGGTGAGGTCGTCGATCTTGCGCGGACCGTAGCGGTAGTATCCCCCGAACCCGTTGCGCGAGTCGTAAAGCCTGCCGTCCTTGTCCCGAAGCCATTTCTGGAGCACCACCATGTCGGGATCGGCGCGCTGGTCCGGATCGGCGCTGCTGGCGGTCTTGAATTTCAGGCCGGTCGCTTCGGCGCTCTTCATGATCCAGTACAGCGGAATGTGGGCGAGCGAGTCGTCGGGGTAGCCACCGCCGACATTGGAGTGAACGCCGGCAAACCAGACCTGATGCAGTTGTCCAGGCGGAACGCCCTTCTCGTTCCACAACACCGGATGGAAGGTGGTGCGCTCGTCGTCGAGCGACAAAGCATGACAGGCCTGCTCGATGCCGTGGTTGAAATTGCGATCGGGCAATTCGAGCGGAAACAGCCATTTGCTTACGCCGCGCGCCATCTCGTCGATCGGCAGCCCGTAGGCCGCCACTGTATCCCAGAGCCCCAGGAATTTGATCTTCTCAACCGTGCGGTTGCGGGTCTGGTCATAACGATGGCCGAACAATCTCAGCACCGTGTCGCGAGCCCAACGGAACGGCGCCTCGAGCCGGAACACGGTATGAAACAGATTGGCACGATAGGCCCGATAGGCCAGCTTGGCATTCTCATATAATTCGGCGTCGGTGTTGCCGCGTACGAGGCCCTGGTCGAGCACCAGCCCGATGACGACGCGGATGGTGAACGCCCCGCGGCTGAAACCGAAGCCGTAGATTTCATCCTCGGCTGATTCATAATTCGCGCAAAGGAATTTGTAGATATCGAGTACGTTGCGCTTCAGGCCGTAGCCGAAGACACCACCAAGGATCGCGAGCGGCTTGAAAGAGGACGTCCCCACCCCGTCGTCGTAAAAGGCGACCTGCTTCTTGCCGGTAAGATCGAGGCTCTCGAACAAGCGCCAGACATTGGACCGCCAGACCTTGCTCGCTGCATTGCCAGTGCCATCGGAAAGCAAAATGATTCGCTTGCCCACTCGCGCCCCCTCGGAACGAAAATCATATGGCCTGGCCGCAATACCGGCCTGCATTGCCTTAACTTGCGCCTAGCTAATTCATGACGGCTTTCTTAAATATGCGGCAAAGTCGCGGGCGACGCTTCAAGGCGTCGGCTGCGGCGGCTGGTTTTCCACTGATAACCGGAAGACAGAACCTAAACTGTCTGCCACATCCCATTTGGAAAGAGTCCTAACAGCAGCGCGCGTCCGGTCAGACCGTGGCTTTGCCCGGCGCGGTTTCGCGCATCATCACCATGGCGATGAGCCCAACGGCTGTGGCAAACAGCAGGTACCAGGCCGGCGCCAGTGCGTTGCCGGTAACGTGGATCAGCCAGGTCACGACCAGTTGCGCGGTGCCACCGAAGGTCGCGATCGCAACGGCGTAGATGGTGGCAAAGGCACCGCCGCGGATATTCTGGGGCAATCCTTCCGCCAGCGCCACATAGAACGCGCTGTAGGGAATGCTGCCGATCAGCGACAGCAGCCCGAAGCCGCCCAACAGCGCCCACGCGCTTTGGGTATTCACGATCCACAGGAAGGTCGGATAAGTCAGCAGCAGCGTTATCAATTGCGGCCACACCATCACATGCCAGCGGCCGGCACGATCGGCCAGCCAGCCGCCATAGAGCGCGCCGACGATGCCGAACGCGTTGCTGGCGACCGAGGTCGCGAAAGCAAGCCCGGTGGTGACGTGCAGTGTCGTTTCCGCATAGGTCGTCATGTACTGGCCGACATAGGTCGTGATGGTGCCGCTGGCCAGAATGAGCAGACCAAGGGTGATGATGCGCGCGTTGGCGCGGATGGTTCCGAACCGTTTGCCGCTGGCTTGTTTCACCGATGCCGCTACCGCGGCCAGATCGACCGTTTCGGGCAAGCGCGAGCGCAGCCACAGCCCGAACGGCAGACAGGCCGCACCAAGCAGGAAGGCGATGCGCCAGCCGTAAGATTGCAGCTCGGCATCCGTCAGTACCTTCGACAAGATGACGCCGACTAACGCACCCGCCGTGGCGGCGATTTCCTGGCTCGCTGGCTGCCAGGAAACGGCAAAGCCCCGGCGGCCCGGAGGCGCCAATTCCATCAGATAGGCCGTGGTGGGACCCACCTCGCCGCCCAGCGAAAACCCCTGCACCATGCGTGCAAGGATGGCGATCACGGGTGCGGCGATGCCGATCGTCTCGTATGACGGCGTCAATGCCAGCACGATGATGGCTGTTCCCATCATCGTAAAACTCAACATCATCGCCGGACGGCGGCCGGCGCGGTCTGAATAATGCCCGATCACGATGCCGCCAATCGGCCGCGTCACGAAACCGACGCCGAACGTGGCCAATGACAACATCAGGCTGCCGAACTGGCTATTGGCGGGGAAGAAGGTGTGGCCGATCTGAACAGCGAAAAAGCTGTAGGTGATGAAATCGTAGAATTCGAGCATGTTGCCGATGGTGACGGCAAGCGTCGCCCGCCCGATCAAGGGCTTCGATTTCGGTCCGACCGCGGAACCTGGCAGGGATTGAGTGCTCATCTGACGGTTCCGTCGATCCGTTGCTGCATTTCGGTGCGTTGATACACTGGAGCAGGATGACTTATCTTCGAATCATCACCCGCTCTATCTTTTTATTGCGCATGATCTCGGAGCAAACGCTTCGCGTTGTCCCGGGGAAAACCGCTTCCCACTTTTCCGGATCATGCTCTAAGCGTGGAATCGTTCCACGCACTACAAGGGATGCTGATAGCATGCATTTTGATCGAACGCAGGGGAAGCCAATGCAGGCGGCTATTCGTTGCGTCGCGGGCGCCGCGATGGCCCTTGGTTTTCTGATGAACGGAGAGGCCATGGCTCTCGACATTATGGCTTTAGACATCGAGGCGCATCGTGGCGGACGGGCGCTGTTTCCGGAGAACACGCTGCCCTCTTTTGCCAACGCGCTGTCGATGGGCGTGAACACGCTGGAGCTGGATATCGGCGTCACCCAGGATGGCGCGATCGTGTTGTCGCATGAACGCAAGCTCAACCCCGACCTCGCCCGCGGCGCCGATGGCGTCTATGTCGCGCCACCCGGCACGCCCTTTGTTCAGTTGCAACTCGAAGACGTCAGAAAATACGACGTCGGCCAGATCCGACCGGGCAGCGACTACGCCGCGCAATTTCCGGACCAGCATGCCGTGCCGGGAACGCGAATTCCAACGCTGATCGAGCTCTTCGACCTCGTGCGCCGATCGGGCGACAGCGAGGTCCGTTTCAACATCGAGACCAAGATCGATCCCAATCATCCCGACAAGTCACCCGATCCGCAGAAGTTTGTCACTGCGCTGCTTGATCTATTGCAGACAGAGAAAATGACCGACCGGGCCATGGTTCAGTCGTTCGACTGGCGGACGCTGCAATTGGTGCAGCAACAGACCCCGCGCGTGCCGACGGTTTATCTGACCCAGCAGAAGGGATTGGGCGCGACCGCCGCGTTGGACAAGGCCACGGCATGGACCGCGGGCTTCAACCCCGCCAACTACGGCCACTCGTTGCCGCGCACGATCAAGGCCGCGGGCGGTGCGATCTGGTCACCTAATTTTGGCGACGTTGATTCCGACCTGATCGATGAATCCCATCGGCTCGGTCTGAAGGTCGTGGTGTGGACGGTCAACAAACCAGACGACATTGCGCGGATGATCGACATCGGAGTGGACGGAATTATCTCCGATCATCCGGACCTGTTGCGCAAGATAGCCGGTGAAAAGGGGATGGCCTTGCCTGACGGACATCCCATTACGCCTTAGCCGCACACCGATGGCGGCGGCATGATCGACAAGCCGGGCGCTGGCCAGAATATCGGCAGTGCCGTGGTAATATTTGCGCAACCGTCTTTTACCATGCGGGCTAGAACATCGTGTGGCGCAACAAAGTTTCTGCGATAGTTGCCCGTCCAGCGATGAAGAGGCGGTAATGATCTCCAGAAGAGCGTTCCTTCATTCGACCATGGGCGCCGGAGTGGCGCTGCTCGCTCCGCGATGGATGATTTCGGCCTGCGCGGCCCCTTCTTATCCCAGCCAGCCCGTACGATGGATCGTGCCCTACACCGCGGGCGGCGCCACCGATGTGTTGTCGCGGCTGATCTGCCAGTTTCTCGCCGACCGGCTCGGCCAACCCTTCATCGTCGAGAACAAGCCCGGTGCCGGCAGCAACATTGGCACCCAGGACGTGATCAATTCGCCCCCGGACGGCTACACGCTGCTGCTGACCAGCACTGCGAACGCCATCAACGCCTCGTTCGACCCCGGGCTGCCGTATGATTTTGCCACGGGCATCCTGCCGGTTGCCGGCGTGGCGCGGATTCCGCTGGTGCTCGTGGTAAATAATGAGTTACCGGTGCACTCCGTCGCGGAGTTCATCGCCTTCGCCAAAGCCAATCCGGGTAAACTAAGCATCGCCTCATCCGGAATCGGGACCTCACTGCATCTGTCCGGCGAGCTGTTCAAGGCGATGGCCGGAATTCAGTTCACCCACGTGCCCTATCGCGGATCGGCCCCTGGCCTGACCGACGTGATGTCAGGACATATCCAGGGCATGTTCGACAACGTCACCTCCTCGTTTGAGTTCGTGAAAGGCGGAAAGCTGCGCGCGCTCGGCGTCACCACCAAGGAGCGATCGGAAGCGCTGCCGGACGTGCCTCCGATCAACGACACCCTGCCGGGATTCGAGACCAGCTCGTTCTACGGCGTCGGCGCGCCCCACGATACGCCGCTGCAAATCGTCGATCTTCTGAACAAACAGATCAACACCGCGCTGACCGACCCGACGATCAAGGCGCGGCTAGGCGAGCTCGGCGCCATCGCCCTCACCGGCGACGCCAGGCAGTTCGGCGCCATGCTTGATGTCGAGACCAAACGCTGGCGCAAGGTGGTGGAATTGTCGGGGCAAAGGAAAGAGCAGTAAGTTACTGGGCGCCAGGCGAATCGCCTCTGCCAGAGCATGATCTGGAACAGTGGGAACCGATTTTCCCTAGCGGCAGGCGCGAAACGTTTGCACGGAGATCAGGCCTAAAAAATAAATCGGAGTTGGATGACGATTTGAAGATAATCTAAGGACATCGTAAGGTCACAATCGCCCAAATCCTCCGTCCGCAACTACCGATTTCACAAATGCAAATCCCTGCCGGCTTTAACCGACAGGGATCAGCAGGAAAGATGACGAACGGCAGGTTGTTACGCCCGGTGGCCCATCAAGGACCCGCAAGGCGATTTAAGTCCTGCACCGAAATCCTTGCAAGTCTTTTTGTGAGCAGGGGAATAATTTATCCCCGGGTGTCGAGGGATACCCCAAGTTGATGCGCCTTGACCGCGGTTGCGCCAACGGTTCGCTTCAACGCCTTGGAAATTTTGGCAACACCGACTTTCTTCTTCGCCAGCGATTTCAATTCGCGCACGTCGGATGGGGTCCACGCGCGCCTGACGGACTTTTTCTTCTTGGCCATACCGGCTCCTCATTTCAAGAAGCGCGCTTGTATCACATCGAAAAAAATTAGCAACGCAACGAAAAGTGCGGCAAGCTAAATTACAAGCAATTCATGCAGACTTATCACGACTGACGTTTTGTGGCATCTTTCGCTGCCGCCATCACCTCGCCGGTGATCTGTCGCATATGCTCGCCGGCGTTGGTGAACTGGCTTCTTAGAAATTCCGATTGAATTTGCATGGCTTGCTGCAGATCCGTGGCGTGAACCAGCTTGCGCGCATGCTCGAATGCAGCCTTCATGTTCTGCTCAGTAAAGGTGAGCGCCTGCCTGGAAATCTCTGTTCCAGAATTGGGCATCGACGCCACCGATTTGTTCGCGGCATCGAAAAACATTCCAAACGCTTTTTCGGTCTGATCGATAGTCTTTTCGACCAGATCGCGCAATTCCGCCGGGACCTCGATTTTCGGTTCAGCCATGGCAGTTTCCTCCAGATCTAAATTTGACGGTTATCATACTCCATCGGCGGCGTCCCCGCTGTATTTTGCGTCCGGTTTCGGTAAAGAAACGGTATCTAGCGCTGGACGCGGGTGACAATGGCCCGGGGGGCGACTACACCAAAGAAACCCGCAGCGACGGTATTCCAGGACTCCATGGATCCACCTCAACTGACCCAAGATTTGAAATCGGGATCGGGACTTGAACAGAACGCTCAACAGAGCGCCGCGGCTTCGCGAGAAGCAAAGGCGGTTTTCGTTCTTCATCCTGTTTGCCGGGATCTTCGTGTTCGTCGCCGCGGCGGGGGCGCTCTATTATGCGTTGCGGCCGGAAGTACTGCGTATCGCAGTCGGCCCATCCGGCAGCGACGATCAGAAGCTGATTCAAACACTGGCGCAAACCTTTACGCAGCAGCGCAGCGCGGTCAGGCTGGCGCCGATCGCGACCACCGGTCCGGCCGAGAGCCTGTCGCTGCTTGGCGCCGACAGGACCGACCTTGCTGTGGCGCGTGGCGACCTCGATATGCCGGCCGACGCCCAATCGGTTGCGATCCTGCGCAAGAACGTCGTGGTGCTGTGGTCGCCTTCGGGGCTGCCGGCGAAAGGATCCAAAAAGACGCCGGTTCCCAAGATCAAGAGCCTTGACGATCTGCCCGGGCATCGGCTCGCGGTGATCGGAACCACGCAGGCCAATGTGACGCTGCTGCGTGTCATCCTGAGCGAGTCCGGCATCGATGCCGATAAGGTCACGGTGGTGCAGTTCGCGATCCAGAAGATCAACGAGATGGCGCACGACGCCAGCATCGATGCCTATATGTCGGTGGGCCCGCTCGACAGCAAGATCACGGCGGACGCGATCGCCGCCACCGCCCGCGAGCGCGGCGAACCGAAATTCCTGCCGATCGACGTCTCCGAGGCGATCGCCTCGAAGCATCCGCTTTATGAATCCGAGGAAATTCCCGGCAGCATTTTCAGTTCATCTCCCGCAAGGCCCGACGACAAGGTCGAGACCGTCAGCGTCAATCATCTAATCGTTGCACGGCGCGCATTGTCGGAGACCGCGGTCGGAGGATTCACCCGCCAGCTGTTCAGCGTGCGGCAGGCGCTGGCGCGGCAATTACCCGGCGCCGCCAATATCGCGCCACCCGACACCGACAAGGACGCCGCCCTGCCGGCACATCGCGGCGCCGCGGCCTATATCGACGGCACCGAGCGGACCTTTCTGGAAAAATACAGCGACTACATCTGGGGCGCGGTGCTGCTGCTGTCGGGCCTCGGCTCGGCCGGCGCCTGGTTCCGCAGCTATCTGAAGCGGGACGAGAAGGCCCAAAGCATCGCCTTGCGGGACCGCGTGCTGACGCTGGCCGCCGAGGCCCGCGACGTCCATTCCGCCGACGAACTGCGCGGCATGCAGACCGAAGTCGACAACATCATTCGCGAAACCCTCAATGCCTACGATGATGGCGCGATCGAAGAGGGCGACCTCTCGGCCTTCAATCTGGCGCTCGAGCAATTCCATCGCGCGGTCGCCGACCGCAACGCTGTGCTCGAAGACATCGGCACGGACCCTCCCCGCTTGCGCAGCCGGCAGTAACGAAAAATTGGGGCTGCATTTTCCTGCATCAATCGTGCGGCCATCGATAAGCCACTGAAAGCGCTCATCCTGACTGTTGGAACCATTCGGCAACATTCCAGGTTGGTATCTACCAGGCGCAATCGAAGGTGGACGTCATGCAGCTAGGCTACCTCAAGCCATTCTCGTTCCAGATCGGGCCACGCCCCGAACCCAAAATCACCAGCGTGCGCCACGGCGTTACCGAGATCACGTTGAACGATGGCAGGCTGGTGCGAGCCACGCTTCATATCGGCTCCCTCAAGGCAGATCCGAACAAGCCCAACGATGTCGAGATATCCTACAATGTGGTGGCGGAGATCATGCCGGCACCCAAAACCCTCATTCACGACGTACACGAAACCGTTCAATAACTTCCGCATTGTCGCGAGCACGCCTCTCACCCTGTGAGGGGCACGGCTTTGCGATGCGACGTGGTCCTACGTCGCCCCCGCGAGAACACCCTCCTCCGCCGAACTCCGATAGCCCAAAACTTGCGTTTGCCAGGGGACTTCCAGTCAGGTTCCCGGTAAGATCGCTGGCTTTTTTGTGGCTTGCCGAGGCGGCGCATCATGATCGACCCCCCTCCTTCTCCGGCGGCGGCGGCCCACGCGGTCAGAAATCCTGTTGCGACGCGCCATAGCTGGCCGGTGCTATGCTCGCTACAGCGCTACAGCGCCTCGTTTCTTTCACACGACCTCGTCGCCGGGCTGACTCTGGTCGCCATAGCGATTCCCGAGCAATTGGCGACGGCGCGGCTCGGCGGGTTTTCGCCGCAGATCGGTTTCTTCGCATTTCTGGCGGGGTCGCTGGCCTTTGCACTGTTCGGAAGCAACCGTTTCCTGTCCAGCGGCGCCGACTCCACCATCACGCCAATTTTTGCCGGCGGTCTCGCGCTGCTGGCGACCACTGGCTCGCCGGATTATGTCGCGCTCGCCGGCGCGTTGGCATTGATGGTCGGCCTTGTGCTTGTCATCGGCGGCATTTTCCGGCTCGGCTGGATCGCCGACCTGCTCTCGATCCCCGTGACCGTGGGATTTCTGGCCGGCATCTCCCTGCACATCCTGATCTCGCAACTGCCGGCCATTCTCGGGCTGCCGACGCCCGGCGGTCCGATGCTGCAGCGACTGGCGACGCTGGCCGAACAACTGCCGCAGGCCAATCTGTTCACGCTGGCGATTGGGCTTGCCGTGCTGGCGCTGGTGACCGTCGCCGAGCGGATCGACGTCCGCATTCCCGGCGCGCTGATCGGGTTGATCGGGGCCGCCGCTGCCGTGATATTCCTCAACCTCGAAAGCCGCGGCGTCGCGGTGCTCGGCGACATCCCGGGCACGCTGCCGAAGCTGGTCCTTCCGGACATTGCCATCACCCGATGGCTGCAGCTTGTGCCGCTCGCGCTGATCATCGCGGTGATCGTCATGGTGCAGACGGCGGCGACGACGCGATCGTTCGTGTCGGATAAAAACCAGCCGCCGGATGTCGACCGGGATTTCGTCGGCGTCGGCGTCGGCAGTATCTTCTCGGGCCTGATCGGCGGCTTTCCGGTCGATGCGAGCCCGCCGCGCACCGCGATCGTGGTGGAGACCGGCGGCAAATCGCAGCTCGCCGTGCTGATCGCCGCCGCGATCATCCTGGGATTGCTCGCGTTCGGCGGCTCGCTGCTGCATCACGTGCCGCAGGCAGCCCTTGGCGGCGTGCTGCTGTTCGTCGCGATGCGGATTATCCGCGTCGGCCAGATCATCGCGATCTCGCGGCAATCGATTGGTGAATTGCTGCTGGTGGCCGCAACCGCCGTCGCCATCATCGTGATGCCGATCGAACAGGGTGTCGGGATCGGGATCACGCTGTCGCTGCTGCATGGCATCTGGAGCACGACCCGCGCCCGCGTCACGCTCTATGAACGGGTGCCAGGCACGACGATCTGGTGGCCATCCAATCCGCATATTTCCGGCGAAACCGTGCCCAACGTGCTGGTCGCGGGATTTCAGGCGCCGTTGTCGTTTCTCAATGCCTATCATTTCCGGAGCGATGTCGTCGGCCTGGTGCAGTCGTCGGCCTCGCCGCTGCGCCTGATCGTGCTGGAGGCGACCGGCATTGTCGAAATCGACTTCACTGCCGCGCAGATCCTGAGCGACACCATCAACGCCTGCCGCGATGGCGGCGTCGCTTTCGCGATCGCTCGGCTGGAATCGGATCGGGCCCGCGAAGCGATCGAAAAATTCGGTATCGATCAGCTGCTCGAGACCAAGCGGCCATTCCACAGCGTCGAAGAAGCCATCCGGACCTGCTGTGGCGAGACAAAAGAATAGATAGCTGTCGTAAGTTCCTCGCTGACGTGGAACCCGTTCACCAAATTACACGCCGCTATGCCGGAACGGTTTTTGCCGCCTGCTGTTTCCTGTGTATCGATAGCGGAGGAAGCGCATATGGCGTTCAACACAACCTCGTTCCTGGCTGGCGTCGGCTCCATGGTCGCGGTGCTCTCGACCGGACTGGCCGGCGGCTATTTCCTGGCCAATCCCTCGCATATCGATTCGCCCAACCGCCTGCAGCGGGTGGCGGCCAATCAGGATAGCAAGCCATTGCTGGTAACGACCGACGTCAAACCTGAAGTTGTCGCGGCGGCCGCGCCGATAGCGGCGCCAGCACCGGCTACGGGACAAGCTGCGGAAACGTCTGCACCGGCGGCGGCTCCCGCAGCACAGCCGGCCGTCGCGCCGCCAGAAGCCAAGGCCTCAGAACCCGCCCGTAAGGTCGCCGTTCAGGAAACCGCGGCGACGGCCAAGCCGGATACCAATGATGTCAAAACTAATGATACCAAGACCAATGGCAACGCCGACAAGGCGCGCTCCGCCGAAGCGCGAGCTGCCGAGAAGAAACGCGCCGAGACCAAGAGGATGACCGAACAGCGCAGGCAGCGAGAACTCGAAATGGCCGCCATTGCGGTCCGCCGAATCATTCATGAGCGGGATGCGTCCGATGTCGTCGTCGACAGCGATCCGGCCGAAACGCCTGCTGCTGAAATGCCTCATTTCAATCTGTTCAGGCAATGATGCGCTGACGCAGGTCAATATTTGATTACCGATATTTAAGAAAGTTCCGCAGCATCTGCGGGAACGCTATCGGCTGTCGCAGGTTTTGAATCGCGCAAACACTCAGTCAAGGAGAACTATCCATGCGATCCAAACTTGCACTCGTGGCCCTCGTGGCGGCCTCATTCGTTGGCGCCACCACTATGGCTTCGGCGCAAACGCCGGCACCGGCGGGAGGCGCAGCCACCGACAGCAGCGCCGCGCCGGCCGCCACCGACACCAAGATGAAGAAAAAGAAGATGTCGTCCAATAAGAAGTCGGGCACCACGACGGGCATGAGCAAGAGCAAGTCGGCCGCCCCGGGCAGCACCGACGCAGGCGCTGGCGCTGAGAGCAAGTGATGGATCCGAGCCGTTCGCGTCGCGATCGGCGGTTCACATGAAAAGGGCCCCGGTGCGATCCGGGGCCTGTTTTCTGACGGCTGCGATGAGCGGTCAGTGATGGTGGCGGCGGTGATGATGGCGCCAGTGCGGGCGTTCCATGTAGGCATAACCATTTTGCCATCCGCCCGGAGAGGCCCGCCATCCGTTCGGATAGGCCGGCGTATAGCCACCGCCGGTATAGGGGTTGCCCGGTCCCAGATTCTGGCAATTGGCGTCGGGATAATACTGGGCACACCTGCCGGGATTGGTGATGACTTCCTGGGCCTGCGCCGGCGTCACCAGCGCGTTGACCGCCATAGCCGCGACGCCTAGTAATGCGAACTTCATTCGTTTGTCCTCCGATCTCTTCATCCGAGAAAATGTGGTGCCGAAACGAAAGTTCCGCCAGTTATGCTGATGTGAATAGCAGCTTTGTGATTGGCTCGCGCTCGCGCGCTCACATCCCGCTTCGCTGCGCTGCGGTCGATTTTTGCATGATCATCGCGACCACGGCGTCGATGATCCGGCCGATGCCGTTGCGCCGATAGGCCCAACGTTCATCGCCATCAGGCACCGCGATCACCATGGTGGCGTTGGCCTCGAACAGCAACAGATCGCCGTTTGGCGCCAGCCCAAAATCCACCCCGGCATAGTCGAGGCCGAGCGCGTCGCGAATTCCCTCAAGCGCCGTCATCGCGACGTCACCGAGCGCTGACTGCATATCGTCGAGAAACACCGCCTCTTCCGACCGATGGTCCGGCTTGTCGGCCATGTCGGAGGTGAAATAATGCACCTTCCAGTTTCGCGATATCGCCAGATGCAGCGGATAGACCTCGCCGCCGATCATCATCACGCGATATTTGCGCGCATTGCCGTCTTTGCCTCTGGCATCGAGATATTCGATGACCAACAGATCGTCGCCTGGAAGTCCGGCAGCCGCCGCGGCAAGCTCGGAGTGGCTCTGGACAAAAATAAAATTGCGCCCGGTATGATAGCCGGGCGAGCGCAGCAGCAGCGGAAAGTCGAAGCCGAGGTTGGTGACAGCAGCAACGCCGCCGGCGCCAGCGAGCTCCTCGCGCCTGACCGCTATTGTTTTCGGAGTCACTACGCCGCGCAAGGCGCCAAGCCGCAACGCATTGTCGATCCGGCCGGTCTTCATGACCGCGCGCGGATCGTTGATGACCGGCGCCGTCGTCCGCGCCACCAAAGCCGCCGCTGCCTTAAGGGCAGGCTCGCAGAGGTCGGCGTCGCCGATGGCGTTAAAGATCAGCTGATGCGGTGGCAACGCGGCCTTCGGATCGAGATAATCGGCGACGATCACCGAGGTAAAAAAGGTGCAATCGTCGAGCACCGCCGCCGTCGGGATGTTGCCGCCCCCCGATGAGACCAGTTGCAGCAATGTCACCGGCGGCTTGGTGCCACGATAGGCCAGCGTCGAGATCGCGTGATCGCGAAAGCCTCGCTGGAAATGCTGCCGCGCCGCCATACGATCGCCGAGGTCGGACAGCACCGCGCCCAATCCCTGATGCGCCTCGGCATGGTCGGGATTGATGCGCAGCACCGCTTCATAGTGCTCGCGCGCCTCCACGTGCCGGTTGGCGCGCAGCAACAGATTGGCGAGGTTGACGCGCGCCATCGGATTTTCCGGATGGTGCAGGATCGCCTCGGCATAGACCCGGCAGGCGGCATCGATTGCGCCCATATTGGTCAGCAGCGTGCCGAATTCATTCAGCGCACTGAAATTCTGCGGCGCCCTTCGCAGGATATCGACGAAGGCCTGCTGGGCTTCCTGCCGCCGGTCCAGCGCCCCCAGCAGCACGGCACGCTCGATCTCGGCCGCGATGGGATCACCAAGGACCGCATTGTCATGAGTCACAGGCCGCGCCAGCAGATTCTCGAGTTGGCGCAGCCGCGCTTCCTGCGCCAACCGCGGCGCCCAGCCGCGCGGCTCGGGGGTATCAGGCAGGGCGGCAGCTTTCGGTTCCAGTCCGGTCACGGTGTCAGCAGGTTCGATTGGCACGTCAGGCGCCGCACTATCTGCTGATTCGCAAGGCGGCGTATCGGCAATGTGAGGCCGTTGTGCCCTGCCCCATCAGGTATGTCCGGACGTTTCCGCCGCGACATGGAAGGAAGCAGGTTCCCGGCCGGGTGAAAGCTGCATGACGGTCGTGACAAGACTTTGTTTACCAAGAATCTTCATGGTTCGGTTACCTTCACCGACACAGGGCGTAAATCCATGACCGCATCCGCTTCGGCTCCCTCGCTTCCGGGCGCCGAGCCCGCCCGCTCGTCCGCGGTGCACTGGCTGCGGATCGGCCAGGACCATTACGCCGCCGGCCGCAACGACGAGGCCGTTGCCGCCTTCCAGCTCGGTCTCGCCGCAGCCGAAGCTCAGCCGGCCGCCAGCACACCGATCGAGACCGTCGCCGACCTTCATTCCAAACTGGGCAACGCCTGCATGGTGGGAGGCAATCTCGAACTGGCCACCATCAACTATAAAGCCGCGCTGCGCCTCGTACCCACCTTGACGCCGTGCTGGTGCAATCTCGGCAATGTGCTGGTGCAGACCGGCAAGCCGCAGGAAGCCATCGCGTATTTTATCGAGGCGCTGAAACTGAATCCGCGGCATTGGGCGACGCGAACCAATCTGGTTCAGGCACTGACCGCGACCAAGCAATACATCATCGCCAAGGCACTATTGCAGGAACTGCTCGGCGAACAGCCCGGCAATGCCGTGCTGCACCACCAGTTCGGCAAGGTGCATTACGAGCTCGAGGACGTGCCGACGGCGATCGAATGTTTCGAAAAGGCCATTGCGCTCAACCCGCGCGATTCCGACAGCCTGTACTGGATCGGCGGCATCCGGCAGCGGCAGGGCGACGACAAGGCTGCACAGACGGCTTACGCCCAGGCCGCCGAGATCCAGCCCTTGATCCGGCGGCCGGCGGTCAAATCGCCGGCGGATTTCCGCGTGCTGGCGCTGTACGCGCCGTTCGGCGGCAACACGCCGACCGAATATCTCTTCAAACATGCCAATTACGACACCGACACGCTCGCGGTGTTCGAGAACAAGGCCTACGACGCCGAAACCTTCAGGCAGGGCGTCGATGTCGTCGTCAATCTGATCTCCGACGTCGATCAGGCTGGCGCGATGCTGCCGCAGGCCGCCGATCTCGTCGAAAGGCTCGCCAAACCCACCATCAACGACCCCCGCAAGATCCTGCGTACGACGCGTGACATGGTCGCCGAATTGCTGACGGGCATTCAGGGATGCCGGGTCCCGAAGATCCGGCGGCAGCCGGTCGGCACCGAGCTTTCCGTTGAAGATATTCGCCAGTCATTCCCGTCGGCAGCCTCGATCCTGGCCCGGCCGGTCGGGACCCATGGCGGCGATGGTTTCGATAAGATCGACACCACCGAGGAGCTTGCGGCCTATCTGGCGAAGCCCGCGGATACCGACCGCTACTTCATTGAATACGCTGATTATCGCTCGGTCGACGGTTTCTTCCGGAAATACCGTTTCATTTTTGTCGAAGACAACGTGCTGCCCTATCATCTCGCCATCGCCGACGGGTGGAAGGTGCATCACGTCAACACCGACATGGCCAATCAAGCCTGGATGCAGCAGGAAGAAGCCGCGTTCCTGAATGAGCCGATCCGCGTCTTCAACGAGCGGCACTATCAGGCGCTGCGCGAGATCCAGCAGCGCATCGGTCTGGAATATTGCGGTATCGATTGTGCGCTCGACACCAATGGTGACCTCTTGGTGTTCGAGGTCAACGCCTCGATGCTGGTACACGACGACAACGCGGAGTTTTCCTACAAGGATCCGGCGGTCCGCCGCATCAAGGCCGCGTTCGACGCCATGTTGGCGAAGTTCGCGAAGTCTGGCGTCTGAAACGATCGAATCTTAGCGGTAATCGTGCAACTTGCGACGCAGCGACCGACGCGCTGCGTCACGTCTAGCAACGCACCACGCCGAGCTCAGCCGCCCCGCTCGAACTCCTGCGCCTGCAGCATCACTTTCAGCGTGCTTTCGCTCAGGCGCCCCTGCGGCTGTTGCGGCTTTTGTTCGGCGCCTTCGATCGGTGCGAAATTCTGCAGCGGCAATTTGGGGCCGGCCGCCTCAAAGGTTTCCTCGGTCTCGCCGGTCTCCCCGACGGAACCGGCCGCACGCATCTGGATGCGGCTCTTTTTCGGCGCGATCTTCTTCGGCTTGACCTCCGGCGTATAAACAATCGGCGTCAGCATATGATGGTGTGACATGATCAATCCCCGTGATGATTGGCCCCACGCACACAACTCAGCCCGGCATGTGAGTTAGCAAATCTCGAGCCAAGAAATGTCGGCGAAATTTCCTTTATAAATCAATCATCCTCGTCCACGATGGGACGGCTTTCGGCAAGTTTTGCCGGGGATGGGGAATGATCGGCGCGCTTCGGGGACTAAACTGATCTAGTTCTGCGGACCGGACAGCGCGATCTCGCGCTCGGCTCGGAAGACATTGCCATAGAGATTGCCAATCCACTGACGTCCGCTGGAGGTCATGTTGAGATAGCGGATGGCGGTCTGGATCTGGGGGGCCACGCTGTTCCAGTAAAACTGCGGGTAGCGCTCGACGATGTCGGCGGGCGATTCATAACCCAACTGACGGTTCATGCCCGTCTCCTCGAACTCGTAATAGAGCGCATTGGCTTTCTTGATGTAATTGGGGTCGCCGAGTTGTCCGATAAAATCGGCGGCGCGGAGCAGCGAGGCCTCCGCTTCCTCCTTAATGCTGGAATCACCCGGAGGAAATCTGGTGCCTTCGATGGCACGCGCGAGCCGCTCCTTGTCGAGCATGGGAATGCCTTCGATCCGCTCCATGACATACAATTTCGAGCGATCGACGTGATAGGGTGACAGCGCGGCATCGGATGAACCGCGCGGCAACACCACTTTCTTGCCGGTTGCATTGATCACGAAGCCGTCGGCATCGTCGCCCCTCAGCAAGCCGCGCACATAGCCGATGTCGTGAGTAAGGCAAGCAATGATGGTGTGGGCGTAGTCGTCGGCGGTCACCTGATTATACAGCGCCCGGCCGCGGAAGATATCGTGCCCCGCCAATGTCACGAGCATCGTGTGCTCGATGTTGTGATAAAGGGCATCGCTGTTTCCGATGCACTCCAGCGCAATGCGGGCAGCGTTCGGCACGATGTCGATCAGATCGGTCTTCGATGCGCCGAAGCGGTGGCGCATATAGGAGCCAAGGAATTCCTCCAGGGCATCTACCGCTAATTCCGGTAAAGTCATCATGGACGTCGCCTCGATTGCGTCTTGCGCTCCCTGCGTGACTTCCGGCTGCTTGTTCTCGTCGCCGTGACGAGCATAGCGTATCTCCGGTGTCCCGGCCAAATGCCAAATATCAACTTCGGGTCCTTCACTGGGAACAAAGCGCCGCCGCGAAATGTTGCTCGATCACGTCAGCGGCGGTGACCGATAGCTCGCGACAAACGCGATGGCTTCCCTTCGTTTGGCGAAGGGAAGCGGGTGCCGTTGCAACGGGTTTCGGATGTACTGACTTTTCGATCGCGCCGAAACCGCGTGTGAGGATACCCCGACGCCAGATTATTTCGACGCCGAGACCTTGGAGAGCGCTGCGATCGCTTCCCGCACCGTCGTCATGGTAGCGCACGCTGCCCGTACGCTGCAGTGCGAAATATCGGCGCCGCAAGCGCGCCGATGATTTCGCTCCGGAAGCAGGACAACCACCTCGACTTCGCGACGATCCGCGGGTTGAATGAGGCCCATCGCTGGAGTGTCCAGATGCGGAGGGCTATCCTCACGGCTGTCTTCCTGATGGCAGCCGTTGCTTTGCTGGCCGCGGCCGAGGGGCCGCGATCGGCCGCCGGGGATTGGGCATTCTATGGCGGCGACGCCGGAGGCAGCCGCTACTCGCAGCTCGACCAGATCAACAAGGCCAATGTCGCCGAACTGAAGCCGGCATGGGAGCTTCACACTGGCGATGTTTCCGACGGTAGCGACGACCGGCCCAAGAGCGAATTCGAGGCGACGCCGATCGTCGTGGCCGGAACGATGTTTCTCACTACCCCCTTCAATCGCGTCCTCGCGATCGACCCGGAAACCGGAGAACGGAAATGGAGTTTTGATCCGAAGGTCGATCCGCATGTGCATTACTCCGAAGGCCTGGTGAACCGCGGCGTGGCGTTTTGGTCCGGTCCCGCCGACAACGGCAATTGCGATCAACGCATCTTCCTTGCGACGATCGACGCGCGGCTATTTGCGCTGGATCCCTCGACCGGCCAGCCCTGCGCCGGGTTCGGTATCGGCGGGCAGATCGACCTCAAGCAGGGTGTCCCCAATATCAGGCGCCCCGGCGAGTACGAAGAAACGTCAGCGCCGGCCGTCATCGGCGATCTCGTGATCGTCGGCTCCTCGATTGCCGACAACGACCGGGTCGACAGTCCCGATGGCGCGGTGCGGGCGTTTGATGCCAGAACTGGCGCGCTGCGATGGAGCTGGCATCCGATCGGGGCGACGCTGGGGCCGACCGGCGCGGGTAACGTGTGGTCGACCATTTCGGTCGATACCGACCGCGGCCTGGTGTTTCTGCCGACCAGCAGCGCCAGTCCCGATTATCACGGCTTCAAGCGGCCGGGCGACAACAAATGGGCGAACTCGGTCGTGGCGCTGTCGGCAGCATCGGGCGAACCGGTGTGGGGGTTTCAACTCGTCCATCACGATCTCTGGGACTACGATACCGCCGCGCAGCCCGTGCTCGGCGTGCTGCGCCGAGACAACGGCGAAACCCCGGTCGTGATCCAGGGCAACAAGACCGGCAACCTCTTTGTGCTGAATCGCGAGACCGGAAAGCCGGTGTTCGGTGTCGAAGAGCGCGCGGTCCCCAAAAGCGACAGCACCGGCGAGGACGCCTCGCCAACGCAGCCGTTTCCGCTGGCGCCTCCTCCGTTGTCGGCGCAGCGGCTCACCGCAAATGACGCCTGGGGCATCAATCCCGACGAGCGGGAGACCTGCCGCCAACGGCTGGAAAAATTGCGGAGCGATGGAATCTTTACGCCACCGAGCGTGCAAGGGACCGTCGCCTTTCCCGGCAATCTCGGCGGCATGAACTGGAGCAGCGGGGCATTCGACCCGAAGCGGCAGATCTTCGTCACCAACATCAACAACCTTCCGATGGAAGTTCATCTGATCCCGCGCGACCAGTATCAGCCGATCGAAAAAGACGCCCGGCAGGGCGCGTTGCGGGCGGAAGTGTCGCCACAACACGGTACGCCCTACGGCATGAGCCGCGAGGTGATTCACTCGCCGCTGGGATTGCCCTGCAACCCGCCGCCGTGGGGCGAGTTGGTCGCGGTCGATCTCGCCAAAGGATCGATCCAGTGGCGTGTGCCGCTCGGCACCACCGCCGACATAGTGAAAGACCCCGCCCATGTGATCGCGGGCACGCCCAATCTGGGCGGTCCGATCGTCACCGCCGGTGGACTAACCTTCATCGCCTCCGCGATGGACAACTATCTTCGCGCGTTCGATACCGAGACGGGACAGGAACTCTGGAAAGGACGCCTGCCCGCCGGCGGCCAGGCGATGCCGATGACCTACCTCGCCGGCCGCAACGGCAAGCAGTTCGTCGTGATCGCTTCCGGCGGCCACGGCAAACTCGGCACCAGGCTCGGCAATTCCGTGATCGCCTACGCGCTGCCGTAACGATCGAACCAGGATAAATTCTGCGCTATCTTTCGCCGCGCTGGACCTGCGGATCGACCTGCAGCCAGGTGGCCTGAGCCACCGCCAGAACCTCGCCGTCCTTGCCAAGCAATGCACCGCCGGCAAATATCTTGCGGCCGGCCCGGCCGGTCGGCCACGCCACCACTACGCAGCGATCGCCCGGTGTCGGGCGCGCATCGATCTGCGCGGACATTCGCCCAAGCAGAATGGGCTCGGTGCCGGTCAACCCCAAATGCCGCGCGGCGCCGCCGGCATAGCCCGTGGGACAATCCAGCGCGGCCCACACGAACTCGGAGGCGACGCGGCCATCATCGCCGACCAGGCTGGCATCGGGAATCCAGGGCACCGCGAATACGCCAATCTGCTTCTGACCGGCACGCTCTGCCAGCGGGCCGGCGAACAGACCCAAACCGTCGCCAGGCGCGCGGCCCGGTCCGCATACAAAGCAGGTCGGCAGCGGATGGCTATCGGGGTGGGGCGTGCGGCTGGTCGCGTCTTCGGCTTCGAAATAACTTGCCGAGGGAATGTCCGGGATCTCGATCTGCGCCGGTCGGCCAGTGGCGACGATCGTTTCGCCGTCGCGCAACTCCACCGCGCCGCCGGCGCCGGCGACGATCTCGAGCCGATGCTCCGTGGCGGCGGCACGCGCAGGGTGATCTCGGCACTTCCATCAATATGGCCCGCGATCAGCCCGCAAACATAACCGCCGTTACCGGAGTTCGGCGGACCGCGGAATCGCTTGTCGATCGTGATCGATGGCATCATGGCCTCCGACGTTCAGGCCGGACGGCATGAAGTGATGCCGCCAGGGCCGCACTGTCGGGGAGATTGCGGCCGACTTTTCAAGTTGGCAATTGAAAACCTCGCGCCGACAAGGCCACGCTGGCGTTGACTGACGTTACACCCGTGATGACGGAGGTCACACCGGCGATGACAAACGTCACACCGGCGATGACCGAGGTCACGCCGGCATCACATATGGCCGGATTTTTTCCCGAATACGCCCGCATCGGCCAGCTTTGCAATCTGGCTGTCATCATAGCCAAGCGTCTTGCGTAGGACGTCGTTGGTGTGCTGGCCGAGCAACGGTGCTGCGACCGGATCGACGATCGGGGTCAGGCCCATGCTGAGCGGCGATTCGATGTTCGGGACCTTGCCCGCGGTCGGATGCGGAATCAGGCTGAGACGGTGACGGTCGCGCACTTCAGGCGCATTAAACCCTTCCTCGACGGTGCGGAGATAGCCGACCGGCACATTGGCCTTCTTCATCTTGGCCATCCAGTTTTCCCGAATATCAGTCGCGAACACCTGACCGATGATCTCGCGCAGCTTTTCCTTGTTGGCCGAGCGCACTCTGCGATTGGAGAAACGCTCGTCGGTCATCAAGTCGGGCCGTTCCAGCACATCCACGACCAGACGGCGATACAGCCGGTCGTTGGCGCAGGCGATGTAGAACGGACCATCGGCGGCATGATAGACGCCCACGCTGGGCGAGCCGTTCGGCGAATTGCCGAAGCGACCCGGATTGTTGCCGCTGATCAGATAGGCCATGCCATAAAAAGTAGTCATCGCCACCGCAATGTCGATCAGCGCGACCTCGACGTGCTGGCCGCGGCCGAGCCGGTCGCGCGCCAGCAGCGCCAGCAGGATGGCATTGCACGCCGACATGCCCGTCGCGAGATCGATGATCGGCGGGCCGGTGCGTACCGCCTCCCCATCGGCAAAGCCGTTGAGCGACATGAAGCCGCTTTCGGCCTGCGTGATCGGATCGAAGCCCGGACGCAACGCAAACGATCCCTTGCGGCCGTAAGCCGAGATCGAACAATAGACCAGCCGCGGATTGCTCGGCGCCACCGACGCATAGTCGAGGCCGAACTTCTTCATCACGCCGCCGGAAAAATTCTCCACCACCACATCGGCCTTGGCGATCAACTCGCGTGCCACCGCAAGCGCCTCGGGCTTGGTGAAGTCGAGTGCGATGCCGCTTTTGTTGCGGTTGAGGCTCAGATACGCCGCGCTCTCGCCGCCGATCTCGGCATGCTCATAGGCGCGCGTATCGTCGCCGCCTTCCGGGTTTTCGATCTTGATGACCTTGGCGCCGAAATCCGCCAGCGTCTGGGTGCAGGCGGGGCCCGCAACCACCCGCGTGAAGTCTACCACCAGCAAGCCGTCGAGCGCCGTCGGTTCACCCGTGGCGCGCGGCGTGCGTTCCGGCAATTGCGGTATGGTGGTCATGGTCCCCCGTCCTTTTCTTATGATTTCTGTCGGTGAGCCCCGGCAAGAGCCGCGGTGCGATGATCTTCGCTCTATGCCTTTCGTAATGCAGCGCTTGTGTGCCTCACAAGACTAATGTCCGCACCATTTGCGGGGATTAGACCCACATTCTCCGCAGAGCACGGATCGGGTTCGCTCACCGGCCCACAAGTTACTGTAACAAAAAGAAAATCCCTGCAATTTCTCGGGCATGGAAAGTCTTCTTGAAAACCATATCGATCTAGTCTAGATATATCTAACCGTAAGATATATCGAAATTATATCGAAAGAGACACCATGAGACGTCTTCATTCAGACTACGGTCGCCACGGCGACCACGACCGCCACGGCGGGCACCATCGCCGGGGATCATTCGAGGACGGCGATTTTCGCCACGAGCATCGCGGACGCGCCCCCCGCGGTCATGAGCATCACGGACGCGGCGGGGACCGGCACGGACGGCGCTCCAGCCGCCTGTTCGACCATGGCGAGCTTCGCCTGGTAGTGCTGGCCCTGATTTCCGAACGGCCGCGGCACGGCTACGAGATCATCAAGGAGATCGAGGACCGGGTCGCCGGCACCTACACACCGAGCCCCGGCGTGATCTATCCGACGCTGATCATGCTTGAAGAACTCGGACAAGCCACCGTGACCGAGAGCGACGGCAAGAAGCTCTACGCCATCACCGCTGACGGCGCCGCCTACCTTGTCGCCAACAAGAGCGCCGTGGACAACGCCTTGCAACGAATGCAGTCGGTCAATACCGCGCACAGCGGCGGTCCCGCGCCGGAGATCATGCGCGCGAGGGAAAACCTGAAGCTGGCGCTTCGGTTGCGCGAAGCCCGCGGCCCTCTCACCGAACGGCAGATCCGTGACATCGCCGCGGCGCTCGATGCGGCCGCGGTTGCGATCGAACGCAGCTGAAGCTCGCGGGCATCATGCCAGCGCACGACAACTTCTCCCCCGGATTGATCTGAACATTCCAGGGCCATTTCAAACGACGGGCCGATCAGGCACACAGCGTGCATCGATCGGAAACCCGCACCATCAAAAGAAACAACAAGACAAATGACCACCTCCGCTTTCGCCGCGCGCTCGGCCGATCCTGCTCCGGCACCGGCGCCTTCGCTCGCGCCGCCGCCTGCGGAACACAACGTCTTCCTGAAGATGCTGCCGATCACGCTCGCGGTGTTCGTCGGCTTCCTCACCATCGGATTGCCGCTGCCTGTGCTGCCGCTGCACCTGCACTACACGCTGGGCCTCAGCCCTGTCGTCGTCGGCATCGCCGTTGGCGCCCAATTCGCCGCCGCCCTGCTGTCACGGGCATGGGCCGGCGGGCTCGCTGACGTCAGCGGCTCGAAACGCGCAATGGTCCTGGGCCTCGCGAGCGCAGGCATGTCAGGCACGGCCTATCTCGGATCGCTGGCCTTCACGGCGACCCCGGCAACATCGCTCGGCGTGCTGCTGATCGGCCGTGTCCTGCTCGGCTGCGGCGAAAGTCTGATCATCACGGGCGCGCTGAGCTGGGGCATCAGCCTGGTCGGACCGCAAAACGCCGGCAAGGTGATGGCGTGGGTCGGGATCGCGATGTACGCCGCCTATTCCGCAGGCGCGCCGCTCGGCACCCTGATCTACGGCTCCCACGGTTTCGCCGGCATCGCGATCGGCACCATCCTCATTCCGCTGCTGGCGCTGGCTGTCGTAGCGCCGGCGCGCCCTGTCGCCGTCTCTTCGGCGCGACGCCTGCCGTTCTACAATGTTCTGGGAACGGTATGGGTGCCCGGCCTCGGCCTGTTGTTGTGCAGCGTCGGCCTCGGTGTCATCACCACCTTTGTCGCATTGCTGTTCGCGGCCAAGAACTGGGGCAGCGCCTCGCTCGCCTTCACCGCGTTCGGCATCGCGTTCATCGGCGCGCGGCTGTTGTTCGCACATCTGCCGGACCAGATCGGCGGCGCCAAGGTGGCTTTGGTGTGCGTGCTGATCGAGGCCGCGGGCCAGTTGCTGATCTGGCAGGCCGATCACGTGTTGATGGCTTATGCCGGTGCCGCGCTGACCGGATTTGGTTTCTCGCTCGCCTTCCCCGGCTTCGGCGTCGAGGCGGTGCGCCGTTCGCCCCCACAAAGCCGCGGCGCCGCGATGGGCGCCTTTGTCGCCTTCCTCGATATCTCCTTGGGTGTTACCGGACCGGCCGCAGGTGCGATCGCAAGCGCCAACGGCGTCAGCACCGTCTATCTGGCGGGCGCGGCCGCCGTCGCGCTCGCAGCCGTTGTCGCAATGGTGCTGCTGGTCAACCCGCCGCGCCCGGCGGCTTAAGACGGAAAAACCGGATCGCCGTTACGGCAATTTGTCGAGACGCACCGTTCCACTCGAACTTCAGCAGCGCTTCGCCCTTCGCTGGCGACCCCGGATAGACAAAATCGTCCAGCGTCGTTCACCGCGCGACTTGCCGTCATTGTGACATTGACGGGCGCCTGCGCCGACACGCGATGACGAAAACCAGGGATGCCGAAGCTATCCAGGCTTTTCAACTGCCGGCGTCCGTCCCGCCAGCGCGATGCGGCGGCGATAAATCAGATTATCCAACCGATGCGCAGCCGCGATCAGGGCCTGGGTTTCCGATGCGCTCTCCTCGCTGTCGGCAGATCTCGCCAATTGGGCGCGAAGGATAGTGTCGATTTCCTCCTCGATCGCGGCGAGTTCGGCTTCGTCGTCGGTTTTCCGCACCCGCCCTGGCAGGCCGCACAGCGTATCCAGCGACGTTTGCGCGCCATCCACCGGGCGAACCCCGAGGAAGCGCCAGGCGGCGGCGAATATCGAGGCCAGCGCGCCCAACACCATCGGCGTCAGATAGATCGCGTTGCTGTAACGATCCATGAAGCTTTCCTGGGTGCCGTTATAGAATGCCGCGGCACCCGGATGCACCGCCAGGAATGCGTCGGGATCGGTGTCGGGCGCGGCGATCCCGGCCAGCAGCGGCTGCTCGCCGATCAGGTCGCGGCGCACGCTCATCAATTTTTTGGTGAAGTCGCCGATCATGGTGGCGTTCAGATGCCGGTTGGCGACGAGGTAAAACCCGACGCGCAGCGTGGTGACGTCGTCATCCGGCACCGGCGGCGCGCCCCGCAGCGTGCCCTTGGGAATGTCGAAGCTTTCATAGGGACCTTTGGTGTCGGCGATCGCGCCGGCGGCATCGATCGGAATCAGCACCGGGGCGGAATTGGGACTTTCGCGGAACAGGCCCTTCACGAGGGTCAGATACCGCTCGGTCAGCGGCGCCACCAACAATAGCGCGCTGACCTCCCTGGCCTGAATGGCGCGGCGCGCATCCATTGGCGCGATGTCCTTGAAGGTGACGTTGGCGTGGCCGAGGTCATATTCCTTCTTCAGAACTTCAACGACGCCGTGGTTGATCTCACCGCCGACCACGCCGACGGTATGATCGCGCAATTTGGCAATGCTGGTGATCGAGGACCCCGGCGGTGCCACGATCATCACCACGCCATGCCCCGTCAGCGCCACGGCGCGGGCCTGCTGCAGATCGCCGACGTCGGCCCGGACCACCGCGAGATCGACGTTGCCCGCATCGAACGCCTTGGCCGCATCGAGTACGCTGCCGGTATTGATGACCTTGAGCCGGACCGGTGCATCCGTGGTCGCAAGGCGGCTTGCGATCAGCGACGCCAGCTGCTTGGCCTCGCCGTCGAGCGAACCTACCGCGATCGTCAGCGTCCTCGGCTTGCTGTAGTATCGGTACGCGATCAGCCCCGCCCCCGCGACGATACAAACCACGCCTACCAGGAGGACGGCGCGAACCCAGAACGGCAGGGCTGTCTGCAGGTTTTTCATGGCTTCCATGGCGTAAGCGATTCCGGCCTTGAGTGTGTCAGATATCGGTAGGGTTGCGCAGCCTTCAGGTTCGAAAAATCCGCGTTAAGGATTGGCGAATTCTGGCCGGAAATCCCTCTGTCGCATCCCCGCTTTGACGCTCCGATTCAGGCTGGGCCACCACACCCCGAGCCGCAGCCTTCTGCAGCCCGGCCTTGGCGGCATGCCGCATCCGTTTGGCGGTGCGACGGCGCAGTTGGGTGGGGATGCGCGTGAAGGTGTGATAGCGCGACCATGACATCGTTCTCATTGAAGCCTCCATCGTCCCGCGGAGATTGGTGGGAGGCTGCAAAGACGCCGTTCGAAATATCCGGGTTACAAATTGGAAAGTACCAACCCAGCTTCGATACACGCGCAAGCCGGCGTCGCATGACCGCAATTCATTGCCGGAAGTTCATTTTGTTCATCGGTATTAAACCTCGGTAATACACCGAACCGGATTTCAACTGGCCGCCTCCAACTGACGTTAGGAGGAGAACATCATGAAACTTGCTTCTGCACTTGCTGGTCTCGCCGCACTTTGCGGTGTTGGCCTCGCTACCGCGCCGGCATCCGCGATGCCAATGACCGTTCCCGGGCAAGCCAACCAGGCTTCAAACATCGAGCAGGCCAATTACTTCTGCAACGAATGGGGCCATTGCTGGCATCGCCGTTACGACCGTGACGGTTACTACCATCCACACTACTGGCGTCGCTGGCATCCGTATTACAACGGCGGCTGGGGATATGGCGGCGGCTGGCATCACCGCTACGGTGGCTGGGGATACGGCGGCTGGCACCGCTGGCACGCGCGTTACTACGGCGGCTTGGGCGGCGGCTGGCATCATTGGCACCACTGGAATCAGTGGTAAGAAACGGATTGAAGGAAACGACTGAGAAAAGGCAGTCAGGAAAGGGGCTTCGGCCCCTTTCTTTTTCTGCGTTCTCGCTCGTAGCATTTTTCGAGCGAAGTGGCAGCAGGTTCGGCGCGAAGAAGACACGTTACAACAGACGAGCTACCGCGTGTAGTTGGGGAGCGCGCGGCACATTCGCAAGTGATGAAGGCGCACGGTGCGTGACGATATTTTCTCATCGCATAGATGACAAAAATATCTCGCCAATTCGTTTGGATGATAATCATCCTTCAAACCGGTTGCCGCTTGCCTATTTCAGTCGCTCAGCGACACAACCGAGGAATTTTTTTGTTTTTTTTACGCGCCAATAGCGCGTAGTTCCCGTCCATCCCATCTGGTCGATCGGGGGTTCAAACCAAAAACCTCGTATCGAACCAGAGAGACGAAAATGACGAACGTACTACGAATCGCAGCGGGGCCCGCCTCGGCATTATTGGCGGTGGCATTCCTTTCGATGTCGACGCCGGCTTTGGCCGGCGACTATTGCCATACCGACACATCGGGAATGCGCGGCTGCGGCTATACCAGCATGGAGCAATGCGAGGCGGCGGCTTCCGGCAAGGGTGGCAATGGCTGTTATCGCGATCCGTTCCTGGCCGAAGCCAGCAATCCGAAGAATGCGCTTGCCTACCAGGCGAAGTCGAAGCGCGCAGTCCATCACGCCAAGCCGGTTGACGCTCAATAATCCGCTAATCGCATCTCCCTCACGATGCGATCTCGCCGCTCGCGGTCTTTTCGATCCCTTCGAAGGCCGCGGGCGGTTTTTTCTTGCGCTCATCACCCCTCGAGACCGGAACGCGATTCCGATCGGTCTGCTGCTGAGATTACTGCTGCTGCTTTTCCCAGAACGATAGCAACCCTTGCGACGCCGAGCCGCCGATCACGCAGGGAATGCCGACTGCGACCTGCCCCAGTGCGGCGGCCGAAACGCAGCCCAGCGCCACCGCGCCGACACCGACCTGGCCCCAGAAGTCGAGGTTGCGCCTGGAGTCCGAGCCCTTGGTCTTGAGTTCTTCCACCGCGGCGAGCGCGTCCTTGCGGACTGCGGCGAGCTGCACGGTGTCGGCGGCCTCGATCACCTCGCCGAGCGGCGCTTTCACCGGCGCCGGTGCCTGGGGCAGTTCACCGCGGAGATAGTCGCGCAACTCCTGGTCCCGTACTGCGTAACTCGCCAGCGTATACCGCGCCATGCTGCCGACCGTCAGCTTGTCGATGGTGTCGCGACTCTTGCTCCACGGCAGCATCGAGATGATACGCTGGATCGGCACATGGGAGCCCGTCGCGAAATAATAGCCCCACAGCGTATCCAGCAGGTCCTGGCTGTTGGCGAAGGTGACCTTGGTGTCGAGCTTCTTCTCATCCTTGGCGAACGGATTGTGGGTGAAGGCGCCGCGCAATTTGTCCATCATGCCGGGCCTGGTCTCTTCCAGCGGAATGTCGGTCAGCGTCGGCAGCGTGCCGGCGAGATAGCTGTCGATCATCACCTTGCGGCCGGGCATCCGCGATTCGACCTTGCGCAACAGAGAGCGCCAGTCGGGCAATCCGGAATAAGCGATGGCGCGGACGAGCACCCATTCATCTTCCGGCGGCACCGGGAAAAGGCTGGTCACGAGCTGCTCGGCCTTGGCGGGGTTGGAGCCGATCGCGCCGGCGATGAAGCCGAGATAGATGCCGGCGGTCTCCGGCTCCTTGAAGGTCTGCGCGTGAAACAGCACGCGCACCGCCGCCGGCACATGGGCGTAGTCCGGCTTGGCGCGATAATTATAGATCCATTGCTGGACCACGCTGAGCGAGGTGCGCGGGTCGATCTCCGGTGAGATCGCAGCACCCGCGGACGAGGCGACCGATGGAATCAGAAAACACAAGGCAGTGACGACAACAGCGGTACGCATGTGATGCTCCACGACACGTTCGCACTTGCCAAGCCTGCAAGCGCAAACTTTGCGCATTGCGCTAACGGTCGTTTGAAGCGGCACTACGACGAATCTTAGTTCGACCGGTTCGGCTTGGCGTCGAAATTGTGGCGACGTTAATGATTGGCCCGCAACTCACCTTGGCTCCGACATTGTTTCGCCCCGCGCAAGCAATTCCATCCCGGCCCGATGAACAAGGGACAGGCGGGACGTAATGCGTGAACCCGTAGTGCCGGCCGAGCGACGCCGCCGGCCGTTGATGGCAGCGGCGCTGTTAACAATGTTGCTGAGTGTTGCTGCCCCGGGACGCGCAAGTGAGACGATCAACGTCGAAGGCAACCGCCGCATCGACACGGAGACGGTGCGGTCCTATTTCCACACAGCAGCGGACGGACACTACGATGCGGCCGCGCTCGACGCCGCGCTAAAAGCGCTGATCGCGACCAATTTGTTCGATAACGTTGCGATCGATCATGCCGGCGGCCGGCTGGTGGTGCACCTGACCGAGGCAAAAGTGCTCGACCGCGTCGCCTTCGAAGGCAACAGGAAGATCAAGGACGAGCAGCTCAGGGCCGTCGTCGAGTCCAAGGCGCGGGGACCGTTGCAGCGCGCACTGGTGCAGGCCGATGTCGGCCGCATCATGGAGGCCTATCGGCACGCCGGGCACGACGATGTCGGCGTGGTACCGGAGATCATCGACCGCGGCAACGATCGCGTCGATCTCGTCTATGAGGTGACCGAAGGCGCCAAGACCACCGTGCGGCAGATCAATTTTGTCGGCAACCAGGCCTTCAGCAACCGGCAGCTCGCCGCCGTGATCAAGACTTCTTCGACCACGATGCTGAGTTTCCTGACCGGCGGCGACGTCTACGATCCCGATCGCGTCGCGGCCGATCGCGAGCAATTGCAGCTGTACTACCGGAGCAAAGGCTATGCGGATGCCAGCGTGCCCGCCGCCAACGCCGAATACGATCCGGCGGCCAAGGGTTTTACGCTGACCTTTTCGATCGATGAAGGTCCGCTATATCACTTCGGCGCGATCAACATCGACTGCAACGTCCCTGGCCTCGATTCCGAAAAGCTGCGCCGGCTGTTGCTGATCCGGACCGGCGCCGTGTTTGACGGCAACGCGCTCGACAAGACCACCGATATCATCACCACGGAAATGGCAAAGCTCGGCTTTCCCTTCGCCCAGGCTAAGCCCCGCATTGTCGGCGATCCCGGCGCCAGGCGTACCGACATTACCTTTGTGATCGATCAGGGGCCGCGCACCTATGTCGAGCGCATCGACATCCACGGCAATATGCGAACCCGCGGCTATGTGATTCGGCGCGAATTCGATATCGCCGAGGGCGACGCCTACAACAAGACGCTGATCGATCGCGCGGAGCGGCGGCTGAAGAACCTGAACTATTTCAAGACCGTCAAGATTGCCACGAAGCCGGGTTCGGCGTCGGACCGCGTGGTGCTCGATGTCGAGATCGCGGAGCAATCGACCGGCGATTTCAACATCGCCGGCGGCTATTCCACCACCGATGGGCTGCTGGCCCAGGTCAAAGTCGGCGAGAACAATTTCTTGGGGACCGGCCAGGCCGTCAAGGCCTCCGTGAGCTACGGCCAATATGCGCAAAGCGCCGAACTCTCGGCGTCGGAGCCGTATTTTCTCGGCACCCGCGCTGCGGCCGGCGTCGACTTGTTCGCCAAGCAGACCGATTCCAGCACCTATCAATCCTATGGCAGCGACGTCTATGGCGCGACCTTCTCGTTGGGCCTGCCGGTCAACGAGCAGATTGGTACGCAGTTGCGCTACTCGATCTCGCGGCAGAATGTGACGCTCGATCCGGCGTCGTTGGCGGCCACGCCGTCGCTGCCGATCCAGCAGGCTGCGCTTGCAGGGCCGCAATGGGTTTCCGCCGTCGGCGACACCGTCACCTACAACACGCTCGACAATAACCAGATGCCGACCAGCGGCATCAACTCGCAACTCAAGCAGGACCTCGCGGGCCTCGGTGGCGATGTGAACTTTCTGCGCACGACGGAGGATGTGCGTTACTATCAGGCGCTCAACAACGATCTGGTCGGCATGGTACGCGCCCAGGGCGGTTATATCACTGGCTATGGCGGCCAGCAGGTGCCGTTGATCGACAGCTTCTTTGGCGGTCCCACCATGGTGCGGGGATTTGCACCCAACGGATTCGGGCCGCGCGATCTCACGCCGGGCACCACGATGGATAATGTCGGCGGTAGCATGTATTGGGCGACGACGGCGGAGTTGCAGAGCGCGATCCCCGGCGTGCCGCAGGAATATGGCTTGCGGGCGTCGGCGTTCGTCGATGCCGGCAGCGTGTTTCACTACGCCGGCCCCACCACATTCCCCGGTTCGGCCCAATCGCTGCAACTCGCCAATTCCAACGTCGTGCGCTCGTCGGTCGGTGTCGGCCTGACCTGGGGCTCGCCGTTTGGCGCCCTGACCATCAATTACGCGGTGCCCGTGACCAAGGCGGCCTATGACGTGGTGCAGCCGCTCAACTTTAGCGCCGGGCCGTTCTAGATTCCATAAGCGTGACGGCGTGAACCGGATGCCGGAGGGATGACATTGGGGCCGGCTTAGCCACTCACGACGTCTTCGGCGCCTGTCGACGCTGCGCTTCCCGTCGTCAGAACAAAGGACAGAAGTGCTACAGCCCCTCTCGTGGGAAAAGCAGCTTCCTTTAGCTATCGAGGTTCGAGCCACCAAATGACATCAATCATGACGTCACAACGCTAAGGCCCTGTGACCCCTTGCTCATGTTTTGTTATGAGGCGTGCTGCCAGGAAGTGCCGGCCGCGCTCCGTGGGACCGTATAGTCAATCTCGGGGCTTCAACCGCGCCTCTGGCTGGCGCGGTCTTGCGTTCCTTCCCCGGCCAGAAAGCAGCAACACCTGGCCTAACCAAAGGCGACGTGACCGACGCGTTCATGAGTTCGATCATTTTGGGCAAACATACGCGCTCCATATCGAAATTATCCATCACATATCGGCGGGCATTTGCGCGCATTCGGAGAAATTTCGACGGATTTTCCAGCGCTTCAACAACCCGAGCGGCAATTCCATCGGGATCGAAGAATGAGACCAACAGACCATTTTCGCCATCCTCGATCATTTCACGGACTGGAGCCGTATCCGAACCGATCACGACGCAGCCAGCACTCATCGCCTCAAGAAAGGACCACGAGAGAACAAAAGGATAGGTGAGGTAGACGTGTGCCGACGATATCTGAAGCAACTTGAGATATTCCGTGTAAGGTAAGTGACCCACGAAATGCAGCCGGCTGAGATCGATCCGTGATTCCACCTCGTTGAGAAAGACCGACTTCCAGTTGCTCCCGCGAGGTGGAGGCAGGCCGTAGGCGGCTCCCTCCCCGCCGACGACCACGATCTGAGCGTTCGGCCGCTCGGCCATAATTCGCGGCAACGCGCGCATGAACATATGGTAGCCTCGGAGCGGCTCGAGGCTGCGGACGACGAAGGTAACCACCTCATCGCCACATCTGAGTTCCTGTCTAGAAGGCAGCCGAAAGATGGCTGATGGTTCCGGCCGCACCAGGTCGACATCCACCCCCTCATGAATGGTGGCAATCTTGTCCTGATATTGGACAGGAAATGTCGAACGCTGCCATTCGGTCGGCGACACCCCGAAATTGGCGTCGTTCAGCGCCAATAGCGTCGTGGCGTTTTTGAGCTTGAGCCCGATATGACCGTCCAAACCGGCCTTCGGAAATTCAGGGTCAAAATCAACATCTCGACCCTGATCGCCGTAGAAAAATTCGCAGTAAACCAAGAGGCGCGCCTTCGGGAACATGATGCGTAACGGCAAGGTTTCTCCCCATCCCGGATGGGCCAGGATAACATCCGGTGCGAAGCCCGACGCGACCAATGAGGACAGGGCGTAAAGCACCTGCTCGCCGCGCTGACATTCGAGGTCAAAGCGCCGCGCGAAAGGGTGGGTGCCCGCCAGATCCGACGAGCCTAACGCATACTTTCGCAATTGTACGCCAGGAACCGAACGCGATGTGCTCGACCCAATCGCCACCATATTGATGGTCTTGTCGCGGGAAAGCGCTCGCGCCAGATAGCGATACTGAGCCGGAAAGTTATTGTGAACAAACAGCACATTCATTGAAGACCCGCCGCGGATTGCCCGCGTCACCCCCGCCACAGCCTGCCTTAACATAGCCCAGAATTCGATGAACCTAGCGAAATTCACATTGAACAGTTACGCATTATGTTACACAATATGTTACATGTGAGACTTGATATAGCTCCGCGAGCAAAAATTAAGATCACCCCCGTTAAGAGCCGCCTTAACATTGAAAGAAATTGAGGGTTTCCATGCCACGCGAGACCAATGCTGGCCAGCGCAAGGAAGTTGAACTCAATCGTGGGCTGTTCCTGGTTCACTACAGGAGCGCCGAGGATACGGCTTCACCACCACAAGTGAAGGTTTCTCCGGCACCGGGCTACGAGCGCCAAATCCAGATCACAACCCATCCGGATTGCGATCCGAATACACTTTGGCATCCGAATACGTCGCTGGTCGTGCAAGCGAACGCAACGGCTACGCTTCACGTTGAGGTGCTTGCTGCGCAGCCCAACGGCTCACGCGTCGCTGCTGTCAAGATCGAACCCATCACGCAGGGCAAAGCGGCCGAGATGGCCGATCCGTCCGAACCTGATCTGCATTCCATGAGAGTCCTTGGCCACGTCGCGGGTCTCGGCGACGTGATCGTTGCGGCCGACCAATGGATCGCCGGCCCGTCGGCGCCGTCGCGTATCGAAGGCCTTGCCATCGAATGGCCCAAACAAGCCGGCTTGCAATTGCGATACGCCGTCAAGTCAGGTGCGCAAGCGGGGAAGATGACGGAAGCCGGCGGATATGCCGGCACACGTGGACGAGCAATGCCCCTTACCGGCCTTATTCTAGAACTTTGGGGCGAACTAGCAAGTTCTTATCAATTGGTCGCTGACGCGATTTTCCTGAGCTCACCAACAATGCGAGTGTCCGGGAAGAGTATCGTCCTGTCCGGCCCCACTGGGCGGGAGCCCTTGGTCGGTCTCCGTTTGAGCGTCGAGCAGATCGAGAAACGCTCGGCGGTCAAATCCCCGGCTCTCGCTCCGCGGCAGACGCTCGCCAGCAATGTGCCTGCCCATTCAGTTGCCAAGGTCCCTTCTGCGGGAAGGGTTCGAGTCTTTCGTAGCCGCGTCAAACAGCCCGCGGAGTAATCCGATCAACAGTAGTTAGCGGTATCGGCCCAAGTGACGGCGAGTATTGATATTCGCCGACGCGCAACTGGTGTGTGATTGGAGTAGGATTGGCTCCAGCGACTGTTTTACAAGGCGACGCCCTGATTTTCGATCAACCGCATCACCGTGACCTCGAACTACTAGCCGCGCAGGCTCTGGCAAGAAACGACTATGCCAGGGCCTTCGAGCTATCGGACCGTCGCTGCCGGATTGCCCCTGCGCCTCAGCCGAACAGTTATCTGTTGCGTGCGGAAGCATCATTTAGGATAAGGCGAGAAGCCTACGCTGTCGCGGATCTCGAGAAGGTGCTGGAGCTTGCTCCGGATGATGCACAGGCCAATCGCCGAATGCTCGCCTGGTCGAAAGGTGAACGGAAGACAACTGCCGCGCGATCGCTACTGACAAACGCGCGGGACGTCGAGGTTCTTCGCAAGGCAATCGACACGCTCCAGCATCAGGCCCCGGCGAAATTCGCATCGATGACGGTGTTGGACGAAAGCGTCGAAGGTTGGGTTGTGTGGGATAAGAATTCAGCCGCGGAAGTTTCAATCGTCACTCAGGACAACGTTGTATCGTTCTTTATCGACGCAGACCCATTTCATATCCTGAGCAACGATAGTCGCAGCGGCGCCAATTTTTCCGTCGCCAGACCGGCCTCAACAGCCCCGCAATCGTTCTTCGTCTCGGTTGATGGGTATCCGATCTTCTCGCTTCGTGCGCCGGGAAACGTCAATCCCGATAGAAATCTGGCGCGAATCCGCACCGGCGGCAGTGAACTCATTCCAACCGTCATCATTCCCGTCTACGCTGATTTCTCCGCAACCAGGGCTTGCCTGAACAGCATCCTGAAGGCGATGCAGTCCGGCACCTTTAAGGTCTTGCTTGTCAACGATGCGACCCCGGACAACCGTATCGGGAACTACCTTGATGCTTTCGCGCGGCAGCCCGGCGTCGAAATGCTGATCAATTCAAGCAACATGGGCTTTGTAGGCAGCATCAATCGTGCTCTAGAAGCCGTCACAGATGGCGATGTCGTCCTGCTGAACTCTGACACCATCGTCCCGCCTGGTTTTGTCGATCGCCTCGCCGCAACAGCCCATAGCTCTACCGACATCGGCACTGTCGTTCCACTGTCCAACAATGGTGAATTTTCGAGCTTTCCGGTCGGGAATGATGTCAACGAGCTTGGCTCATACGACGACATCGTAGCCCTCGACAGAATTGCGACCTCGGCAAATCGTGCTGGTCCCGTAGATATTCCTAGTGGCATTGGATTCTGCCTCTATATCACGCGAGCCTGTCTAAACGCCGTAGGATATCTCTCTGAACACTATCAGCGGGGCTATCTTGAAGACGTTGACCTCTGCCTCAGAGCTCGCGAACTCGGCTTTCGCAGTGTTTGCGCGCCCTCGATCTATGTCGGCCACGAGGGATCGCGCTCGTTCAAGTCCGAAAAACGCTCGCTGGTTGTACGGAATCTACAAGTACTCGATGGCAAATTCCCGAACTATAGGAACGAGTGCTCGGCATTTATTGCTGTCGATCCTCTTAGGTCCGCGCGGGAAGCAATCGAACGGTCGCTTCCCTTTCGTAGTAATCGTCCAAACGTAATCGTCGTCGGCACCGGCGCTGTTCACGCGGTTGCGCAGGCCCGCAGTCGTACATTGCTCGCCCAAGAGCAACAGGTCCTGTTGCTCGAAGTTACGCAAGGAAGTGGGGGGCCTGTTGTGCGACCTGTTGATCCGAATGGCAGAGCGCCTCAAAATCTTCGGTTCGCGATTTCCGACGCGTCCGAACAAGCGGCTCTAGATCAATTCCTGAGCACAATTCGTCCTTCGCGCTTTGAAATCCTAGATCCGGCCAACGTACCTTCATCGCTGCTTAGGCGCATTGTTAATGGCGAAACGCCGTACGATATCTTTATCGCGGATTCCGGCCTGTTTTACCCCGCGGAGCATTCACCGCGCGTCCACAAGAAAAACCGCGACGATCTAGAGAATACGAATTCCACTGAAGATGCGTCGTCCAGAATTCGGCTGTGGCAACGTCAATGGCGGACGGTCGCAGAAGGCGCAGAGCATATTTTGACGCCTTGTTCGATGGCTAAAGCTTTCGCATCTCGCTACCTCCCTAGCGCTCACTTCAGGGCAGTTGATGAAATCGAATCTCCAGATCGACCACCATCACAGCATCACGTTGAACGGCTCGGAATTCTTGTCTTTCGCACATCGACCGACGAATTCGGAATGATTCAGAATCTGGCCCACGCCTTCCTTGATCGTCACCCCGATTGGAAAATCGTCGTCATCGGTTCAACGATCGATGATCAGAGATTGATGAAAGCCGGAAATACACATGTTACCGGGGCCGTCCCATCGGATGAGCTCAATCGCGTTGTTGACCAATATGACTTGGGTGCGCTTTTAATTTGCAGCGGCAGGCCTCTTTTTGGTCATCCATCCGAACGGTCAGCAGTAGCCTCAGGTTTGCCGGTTGCACGCTTCGACTGGTCGGATGGACAATATCAATCGCGAGAACCGGATCTGACCATCGACCCCTATTCCGATCCGGCGGAGATTGCGAAATCGCTTCTCGGCTGGATGGAGAGGCGCTAGATCGCTATGGACACAGTTCGCCAGACACTGACAGAATCTTGGTCTCGACCTCTCTTGGAGACTTCGTTTGTCCGTTTGGATGAGACGAGTTTCGGCGGATATGTGGTTGATCCGAACGATCTCACGCGCGTTTTCACCATTGATATTTTGATCGATGGCACACGAGCCAGGACGGCATTCGCAAATGAATTTGTTCAAGAGCTCTCGAAACGTCACTTGGGCGACGGCTGTTTTGGATTTTCGATGTCTTTCAACAGCGATTTTATCCACAATGCCGAGATCGTCGAAGCGCGACTGTCCAATCTTGGCATCGAGGTCGGCTTCCCCATCATCCTGACGAGAGCCGAAATCAACGCCGATCTCCTCGAAGTCCCGGGATCGGCGCGGTGGATCGGTGGCCTACGGTTTGTGGGTTGGGTTGGTGGAGAAAGCGCAACGGCGCCCGTTCTAGATGTTCTTGTCGATGGCGCACTCGTTTCGCGCGTCAAAGCTTTGGGATGGACGCATGAAGGACGCGGAGGAGCTCAAGGCCGCGCCGTTCGCGCCTTCGATTTTCACCTGCCGGATCGCTTTGCAGATGGTCGCGTTCACCAACTAACAATTGTCAAAGAGAACGGCGAAACAGTCGGTCAGACTTCATTGCCGTTCGTGACATTCGAGGACGGCCTGGCTGGGATGGTAGCGAAGCTCGGCGGCATCGACGCCGAGCGTCTGAGGGGCGAACTGTTCGATCAGCTCATGCCCAGATCTCTTCCGATGTCGCGGTACGAAAGCTGGTGTGAACGCTTTCCAATAGCTCCCCCTGTCCCGGTTTCAACGAAAGGCGCCGTTATCTTGGTCGGCATGGGCAATGTTGGCAGGACGCTGCCTAGCCTCGATGACCAGACGCACGACGATTGGGTCGCAGTATCACTGCAAGCCGGAACACAGCAGACCACCTTCGATCCGGCCGAAGCGCTGTCCTTCCTGAACAGTGAAGGACACGACTGCGATTTCGTGGTGTTCGCCTTGACGGAAACGGTCTTTGCACCGGATGCGCTGGCGCGGATTGCGAGCACTTTCATGCAAGCCAGAGGGACAACGATCGTTTACGGCGATCTGGATCTCGCGACGCTCGACGGCGGCAAATGGCCACTGGCTCTTCCTGCTTTCGATTATGAGCGGATGCTGGAGCAGGGTTTTTGTGCGTATTTCTTCGCTATGCGGCGTGAGACGGCACAACTGGCACTGATGTCGGGAGCATCGGATCTCTATCGGTTATTCAATTCGCCTTTCGACGGCGAGTTTCCAGATTCCGCACATGTTGCCCATCTTCCCGGCGCACTCGCCATGATCCCTCCGATCCGAACGGTCGGGGCGTGCGAGGCCTTGTGCGCAGCCACGCGTGAACATCTCTCCGAGCGCAACATTGAGGCACGGGTCATTGTGAGTGCCGGTGTAATCTTGCCGGCAGTGCACGTTATCCGGCCGCGGCCCTCCGGTCATACAACCGTCATCATTCCGACCCGAAATCGGGTATCCCTGCTGAAACGGTGTTTGGAGAGCATTGCGCCGGCAATAAAAAAGGCTTCTGCCGACGTGCTTGTCATCGACAATGATTCGTCCGATCCGGAAACGCTAGATTATTTGGATAGCATCGTCAGCGATACGGCTAGTGTTTTGCGCGTTGATGGTCCGTTTAATTTTTCGCGTTTGAACAACATCGCCGCCGAGAGCGTGACGAGCGAGTATCTTTGCCTTCTCAACAACGACGTCGAAGCAATGGACGATCAATGGTTAGAGGAAATGCTGGGACGTATAGCGGAACCGGATGTCGGTGCCGTTGGTGCATTGTTGCTGTGGCCAAGCGGCGTAATCCAGCATGGCGGGGTCGTGACCGGCGCTAGTTTTGCGGCCCATCATGCGTTCAACGACCGCATTGACGGGGACCCGGGACCCGGCGACCTACTCCGTATCGCTCGTGAATGCAGCGCCGTCACTGCGGCGTGTATGCTGACCCGGCGAGATGATTACCTGGAAGTTGGTGGAATGGATGAAGTCAATTTTTCCGTCGCATTCAATGATGTAGATTACTGTTTGAAACTACGTGCCATCGACAGACGAATTGTGTTTACTTCTCACGCTAGGCTTTGGCACTTGGAATCGGCGAGCCGTGGCCGCGACGATCAACCCGACCGAAGATCGCGATTCAAGCGGGAGCTACAAATGTTGCGGGCAAAATGGTCGGAGGCGCTGCTGAATGACCCCTACTACAATCCAGTTCTATCGTTGGACCCGGTTCCTTATTCCGCACTGGCCTGGCCGCCACGTTCCCGAAATGCTCGTTGGTGCACTCCACCAGTTCCGACCGATGTTCCTCCGGGAATGTGAGTCCGGAGCGGAAGACAATCCGAAGAGCGCCGGGTAAATGAGGTTTTCCCAATGATGAAGGGACGCAGGTGACAAGCCTTCAACGACGTATTCTGAATGCCGGCTCCGGGCCCCAAGCCGCACGCCGGATGGCGCCACTCTTTCTCACGGATGAATGGGAAGAAGTCCGTCTGGACATCGATCCAATCGTCGAGCCAACAGTTGTTGGATCAATCACGGATATGCATTTGCTTTTTGAGCCTGCCAGCTTTGACGCAGTCTGGTCATCGCACACGCTCGAGCATCTCTTTGCGCACGAGGTGGCTAATGCGCTCGCTCAGTTCAAACGTGTCTTGAAGGCCGACGGTTTCGCGCTGATTTTCTGTCCCGACCTTGAATCCGTCGCCCAGCAATTACTGCAGTACGGCGCCGACGAAGTGGCTTACGTATCGCAGGCGGGACCGATCACCGCGCTAGATATGCTCTTCGGCCACATGGCCTCCATATCGCGGGGGCGCCATTACATGGCCCATAACACCGGCTTTACGGCAGATCGTCTGGGCAATCTGCTGCTCGAAGCTGGCTTTCCCACCGTCAACGTTCGTCGCGACAATCATTTTGAAATCTGCGCTCTGGCCTTTGCAGAGGAGGCCGATCAGGATCGTATCCAATCCGAACTCGCCGAGTGCGGCTACGATTTGATGGAGCCCTCCATCTAGATTATCGTCCGCCGATCGCCCCATTGGCGTGCCGGATGTCCTCTCGTCATGCATTGCTGTTAGCCGAAATGGGGTCGTCAGCCGCAGGACATCAGCGTGAGGGTTCCTTTGCGCAGCTAGCGCGTGAATTCGTCGAGTTCAACGTCCAAGGCTTCGTTCCAGGACGGAGTGACAACCCCAAACACACCTTCAAGTCGAGATAGGTCAAGCCTCGAATTGCCGGGCCGCCTTGCTTTGGTCGGGTAATCGCTGGACAGGATGGGAGCGACGCTTTCGACCTCGAGTTTGACGCCGCGAGTTCTCAAGCCGGTGACGATCGCGGACGCGAAACCTTGCCAACTCGTTTGCCCGGCGCAGGCGATATTGACAACGCCTCCGCTCCTGGCAAATCCGCCTGTGAGACTGGCAGTCTCGGCCCGCAAAATCGCCACGACAGCTTGCGCGATCACCCTGGCCGATGTTGGCGCACCTATCTGGTCGGCGACAATCCGCAACTCCTTGCGTTCTCCGGCCAGCCGAGCAATCGTTCTCAGGAAATTCGTACCTTTGGCCGCGTAAACCCATGACGTACGCACTATCAAATGAGGACAGCCCGCTTCCGCAATTGCTTGTTCGCCAGCCAGTTTGCTGGCGCCATATACGGAGAGCGGGCCCGTTGGAGCATCCTCGCGCCACGGCCTGTCACCGGAACCATCGAAAATGTAATCTGTCGAGAAATGGATCAGCGGAACATGATGCCGCGCAGTCCAGTCCGCGATAACGGATGGCGCCTCTGCGTTGACACGGAATGCCAAGTCCGCTTCATCTTCGGCACGGTCCACCGCAGTATATGCGGCTGGATTGATGATCAATTCGGGCTTCAATCCATCCAGCGCCGCAGCGAGAACCGCCGGATTGGCAAGATCGAAGTCCCCGCGCCCGGGCGTTAGAAGATCGTTCTCACTCTCAAGCAGCGGACGCAAAGCCCGTCCCACCTGCCCGCTCGTTCCCGTCAACAGGATACGCATCAGACTTGTCCGTAGACCGGCAAATTTGTGATATCGGCCAATCTCGGCGCCGCGGCATCGCGTGGCGCCAGCGATGGTTGCTCGATGCCCCACGCGATGCCGATGTCAGGATCGTCCCAACGCACGACAATCTCATCCTTCGGACTATAAGGATTATCGCATTTGTAGAAGAAATCTGCGGTCTCGGACATTACAGCAAATCCGTGCGCGAACCCGCGCGGCAACCATAATTGCCGTCGATTTTCCTCGCTTAATTCTACAGCAACATGACGGCCGAAGTTCGGGCTGCCGACGCGCACATCAACCGCAACGTCCAGCACCCTGCCGCGCAGGACGCTGACGAGCTTGCCCTGCGTTAAAGGGTTTTGCAGGTGCAGTCCGCGAAGTACGCCGTGACGAGACCGGGAAAGGTTATCTTGCACAAAAGGCCTGGCAATGCCATTCTCGACGTATCTGTCAAGTTGATATGTCTCCAGGAAGAACCCCCGTTCGTCGCCAAACAGCTTGGGCTCGATGATCACGACCTCCGGTAGCGCCGTCGCAACAACCTTCATTTGTTCACCCGCTTTCAAAGGTTCGTCTTGAGTCTATATTAACATTGCGCTGCATAACAAACTTGTGCATCGCACGTTATATGTTAACATTGGTTTGGTAAACAGCGAGGGGTTATGAAGGGCATTATTTTGGCTGGCGGCACCGGTTCTCGTCTCTATCCGGTGACAACTGTAGTCTCAAAGCAACTTCTCCCGGTGTTCGACAAACCGATGATTTATTATCCGCTGTCAACACTGATGTTTGGCGGCATTCGCGAAATTCTAATCATTTCGACCCCGCAGGATCAACCGTTGTTTCAGCGGTTGCTCGGTGACGGCTCTGAGATCGGCTTGCGGTTTTCCTATGCGAGCCAGGAAACCCCGCGGGGGCTGGCCGACGCTTTTATTGTGGGTCGCGATTTTGTCGGAGAGGATTCCGTCGCGCTCGTTCTGGGTGATAATATTTTTTACGGGCACGGCCTACCGGAGATATTGGCGAAGGCCTCAGCCCGAAAAACTGGCGCCACTGTTTTTGGATATGTCGTAAGTGCACCTGAGCAATATGGCGTGGTCGAATTGGACGGAAACAGCCGCGCAATTTCGATCGAGGAGAAGCCAAGACACCCGAAATCGGATGTTGCCGTCACCGGTCTCTATTTTTACGATAACGACGTGCTTGATATTGCGGCGAACATCAAGCCATCGGCTCGGGGAGAAATCGAAATCACCGATGTCAACAAGGCTTATCTCGATCGCGGAGACCTCTTCGTTGAGGTTCTGGGCCGCGGCTTTGCCTGGCTTGACACTGGCACGCATTCTTCCCTGGTCGAGGCTAGCCATTTTGTGCAGATCCTGGAACAACGTCAGGGGTTACGCATCGCCTGCCCCGAAGAGATAGCGCTTCGACAGGGCTACATCTCGCTGGACCAGTTCGAGAAAGCCGCGACAAAGACTGCCAAGAGCAGCTACGGCGAATATCTGAACTCGGTCTACCGTTCGTTCAAAAACTAGCCATTCCTGCGAAGAAAGGTAATGCGATGCGCTTCGGGGAATCTACCCTTTTTGTTACTGGCGGGGCAGGCTTCATTGGCTCTGCAGTCGTGCGCTATTTGCTGCGTGATACCAATGCCCGCGTCGTCAATATTGACAAGCTAACTTATGCCTCGAGCCCGGAATCCTTGCCGGACGCCGCTGGGAATCCACGCTATGCCTTCGAGCGGGCCTGCATTTGTGACTCGGGTGTCCTTCGCAAGCTGTTCGAGAAATACAAGCCCGACGCTGTGATGAATCTCGCGGCGGAAAGCCATGTCGACCGCTCGATCGACGGTCCCGGAGAATTCATTCAGACCAATATTGTCGGCACGTTCACGATTCTGCAGGAGATCTCTCCGCTATTGGCGCAGCCAATCTCCGGAGAAGCGCGCGAAGTTTCGCTTCCTGCACATCTCGACGGATGAAGTATTCGGCTCGCTGGGCGACGAGGGGTTCTTCACCGAGACGACCCCCTACGCACCGAACTCCCCCTATTCCGCCAGCAAGGCCTCCTCGGATCACCTGGTTCGCGCTTGGCGTGAAACCTACGATCTGCCGACGCTCGTGACTAACTGCTCGAACAACTATGGGCCCTACCACTTCCCTGAAAAGCTGATCCCGCACATGATCATAAAGGGCCTCGCCGGCGACCCACTGCCGGTCTATGGCGACGGCAAGAATATCCGGGACTGGCTTTACGTCGAGGACCATGCAAAGGCTTTGGCGCTGGTTCTCGAATACGGCATCGTCGGCAACACCTACAACGTCGGCGGCCGGAACGAACGAACCAACCTTCAGGTCGTCGAAAGCGTCTGCGACCTGCTCGACGCAATCTCGCCGGGAAACAATGGGACGAGACGAAATCTTATTTCGTTCGTACGGGATCGACCGGGTCACGACCGACGCTATGCCATCGACGCCTCGAAGCTCGAGCAGGAAATCGGCTGGCGGGCCGAGGAAAGTTTCGAAACCGGAATCGAGAAAACGGTTCGCTGGTATGTCAACCATCGGCCGTGGTGGCAAGCGATCCTCGACCGCGGATATACCGCGAGCCGCGTCGGTCTCAACCAATAGGTCGGGTAACCGATCCGACCAGCCGATCCTCATAATATTATCATGGATGTAATTCATCATGCGCATTGCGATGATTGGGTCTGGCTACGTCGGCTTGGTGTCGGGAGCCTGCTTCGCCGATTTTGGTCACGATGTTACTTGCATCGACAATGACGCCGACAAGATCGCGGCATTGAAGCGGTGTGAAATCCCGATCTTCGAACCCGATCTCGAACAGCTCGTTCGTGGCGGCATGAGTTCCGGCCGATTGAAGTTTGAAACAGACCTCGCCGGAGGTGTTGGCGACGCAGATGCGGTCTTCATTGCGGTGGGTACGCCTTCCCGTCGGGGCGATGGTCATGCCGATCTGAGCTATGTGCACGCCGCAGCGCGTGAAATAGCGGTGCATCTGAGAGGCTTCACGGTCATCATCACCAAATCGACAGTACCGGTCGGCACCGGTGATGAAGTCGAACGTATCGTTCGCGAAACCAACGGCAACGCCGATTTTGCCGTCGCCTCTAATCCGGAATTCCTGCGCGAGGGCGCGGCTATCAGGGACTTCCAGCACCCCGACCGTATCGTGGTCGGTACCGAAGACGAACGCGCCAGGAAGATCCTGGGCGACATCTACCGCCCGCTTTATCTCAATCAGGCGCCCATCATGTACACGAAGCGCCGGACCGCCGAACTGATCAAGTACGCAGCCAATGCTTTTCTGGCAACCAAGATTACGTTCATAAATGAGATGGCCGACCTGGCGGAACAGGTGGGGGCGAATGTGCAAGAGATCGCGCGCGGCATTGGGCTCGACAACCGCATCGGATCGAAATTCCTGCATGCCGGCGCGGGCTATGGCGGCTCCTGCTTCCCAAAAGACACCCGCGCTTTGGCTAAGACCGCGCTCGACTATGGAGTGCAGTTACGGATCGTGGAAGCCACGCTGACCGCTAACGACAATCGCAAACGCGCCATGGCGCGCAAGGTCGCTAACGTCTTGGGCGGTGACATCAGGGGCAAGACGATTGCCGTTCTGGGCCTGACCTTCAAGCCCGACACTGACGACATGCGCGAGGCTCCCTCGCTTCCACTGATCGCCGGCCTGCTGGACTTTGGGGCCAAGGTAAAAACCTACGACCCCGTCGGCATGGGACAGGCAAAGAAAGAACTGTCCGGGATCGAATATTGCGACGACGCTTATGCTTGTGCCCACGGCACCGACGCGTTGGTGATCGTGACCGAATGGCGGCAATTTCGTGCGCTGGATCTGGAACGCATCAAGGCGAGCATGATCGCGCCGGTGATCGTTGACCTCCGGAATATCTACCGTCCAGAGGATATGTCGGCGCTCGGTTTCAAATATGAAAGCATCGGCCGGCCGAATTGAACCGGCGAACGGATTGCCCAGGCGAAGCCACGAAACCGCCGCGGACACCAAGCCGCCGGCTGTATGATATCAATTCAAACTGCCGGCTCAGGCGATCGACGCAACACAAGGCGTTAGATTTCTCTGCTGTGGTTTTAAATTGCGAGGTCTCACGTGGTCGTTCGTTTAGCTGACGAGCCACTTTGTTCAGATTGCCTTGCGTGTGCACCGACAGGGCGGTGCCTTTTTGTAAGTACTGTCTCAGTAGGCCATTGGTGTTCTCTTCCGATCCGCGCTGCCACGGGCTCTTTCGAGAAAATTAAGAATCTACGTCGATTTTGATCGCCAACACAAAGCGACGATGATTGTAAGTTCCGGTCCCAGCTCAGAGACTTGTACAGCTCCTTTGGTCGCTTCTTCGCCCGCTTGCTGAGTGCGATGAATACCGTCCGAGTGTCCTTGCCGGCCACCTCGGCCAACATCACGTGAGACCACCAACAAAAAGCGGACATGCGCCGAGGCATGTCCGCTTTCATGTTTCATTCCCTTCGATTAGGCCGCATTGACAGCAATTTTGCCGAATACCGCCTGAGCACGAGCCGCCAAACGCTCGCGGATTGCCCCCGGTACCTGGCGATAGGCCTTGGCACGCGGATATTCCATCTCCGGTACGTTCCGGCCTTCGGGATAGAGCGCCTCGTATTCGTCCCAATTGTCGAAATTGGCTCGGTCGACGTGATCAACAAAAGTCTCAGCAGGCACGTTTTCGGCCAGGATCAACGAATGATCGTCCAGTTCGACGTGATAGTAGGTAAAGATCGCGGGCACGTCGCGCTCCCGCACGATCGACACACCGTTGACCAGAGCACCTGCTTGCGCGAGAACGCCGTCAACGAGTAATGCGTGTCCGGGCGACACGAAAAGGTCCCGGCAAGGCATGTTATCCCCGATAGCATGCGCCCTGATGCAGACGGGAAGGTGCAATTCGTCGGTGAACAAGCGCGAAACGGTCTGGCGCCCGATCCAGCGGACCGGCGCTGAGCCACCGTCCGCCGTCCTCACCAATTGGCCAAGGGAAAGCTTTTCCACGGCGATGTCGCCATCAGGCGTTGCTATTGAAGTGCCCGCCATGAAGCAAATCGCGACGGAGCCGCCCGGATCTACATGCTTAAGTTGACCATGGCCGTTGCTGAGATTGCCGGTGTAGGCGAAGTTCGTAATATAGACGAAATCGCCTTTGTGGTCTTCGACGATGAACCCGTCATGACCTCCGATCTTTGCTGTCGCGACGAATTCATAGGTGCCTCCAAGCAGAGATCCGCTGGCGACACTTTTGACTTTGAGGTCCGCATCGGAGCCATCGATAGTTGTCGACCCGTCTTTGTCCGTAATGTTAACGCCAGTAGCGATAGGTTCCACGCCAGCGGCCGTGGGGTTTGCATCGACTAGCGTATAGGTCCCATTTGAAACCGATAACGAGTAGGCAAAATTGAACGTTTCAGATGGTTTAGCCATTAAAACCTCCCCTTCCATACAGCATCCGAAGGGAACACAAAAAAAGTGCATGGTCAATCGAGGCTTAACATAAAATATAACATAATCGTTAGTGTATCATTTCTGTTATCATGGCTGTCCGCAGTGTAGGTTTTGCAGACCAGTGGATGCGAGGAATTCTCCTGCTGGCCTGCAGTTCTAAGACGGGCGACCAGACCGATGTCAAACGTGGAACGGACCAAACAGCGCTTCAACGATCGCGAGGCTGACAGCCCCTCGGCACCGTCGGCCAATGTTCAGGCAAAACCCGAATGCGATCCTGACAATAGCGTCGCAGCTATCGCTCAGGCGTATGACCACCTGCGATCAGCAAACATTCAGGATGCGCGCGACACATTTGAACGGGTGCTAGACCACGACCCGAACAGCAAGGCCGCGCTGCTTGGGCTTGGCCATACCTTTCGGCACCTCAACCAGCTTGAAAATGCCGAGACACAGTTTCGTCGTCTGCTGGCGCTCGACCCCAAACACGCCGATGGACTGAGCGGACTTGCCGCCACGCTTAAATCAGGTGGACGCTTCGAAGACGCTCTGGTCGCGCTGAAGAGCATCGATCAGACAAATGGCCCTCTCCTCGCCGTAAAGCGAGAGGTCGCCAATCTCCTTTGCGCCCTTGGTCGAACGACCGAAGCTTTGGAGATGTTTCGCGAACTCGTTATTCTCGAACCGGATAACGCCACGAATTCGATCGGAATAGCGCGACTCTCGCTTAAAATGCAGGATCTTGATGCCGCGATCAACGCATTCAAGGCAGCAATCTTAATCGATGCCAGGAATACCAATATAACAATCGAACTTGGTCATGCCTTGCGAGAGGCTAACCGGCTCAACGAGGCCGAAGATCTGTTGAACACCGTTCTTATCGAGCACCCCGATAACGTCAGTGCCCTGCACTGCCTTGCTTATGTCCTTTGGAAGGCCGGGCGGCCAGATGACGCCATTGTCAGATTTTTCCGGGTATTGGAAATTGATTCCCGGAACGTTCGGGCACTCCGTGCGCTGGGCGCGATAGCGCGTGAGAAACAGGATCACGCTCAAGCGCTCATACACTTCACAAAAGCAGCCGACATCGAGCCCAACAATCTGGATGCTAGGTTCGATTTGGGCCGATCCCTGCATCGTCTCGGCCGGTACAACGACGCCATCATCGAGTTCCAGCGAGTTCTGGAAGCGAGACCTGGATTTTCTTCAGCGTTGCTAGGTGTAGGCCGAGCCAGACGCGCAATGAACGATTTTGCGGGAGCGCTGGCAGCATTCGATGCTGCCCAACTCGCGGACCCGCAATGCATCGATGCGGCGGTCGAATCCGGCCATATTCACCTGCATCTAAAAAATGGCGAGGAATCGGAAAGATATTTCCGTAAGGCTCTCGATCGGGATCCCGACAATATTCCTGCCTTGACTGGCTTGAGCTATGGCCTCCGCCAACTGGGAGCCCTCGACCAAGCCGAAACAGTACTGAAACACGCGCTCACGCTGCGACCAAACGATAACGGCGTCATGACCGGGCTGACGAGCCTTTTTGAAACTCAGCATCGCATCGACGAAGCTATCGATCTTCTGGAAAGCGCAATAGCGTTTGACGCGAGCTCTCCGGCACGCATTGCAGCCCTAGCCCAACTCTATCGCCGGCGCGGGGATCACGAGACGGCCTTGCGATATTTTACGGCTGCGGCCGACGCTGAGCCTGGCAATTCCGGCCGCGCAAGGGACGTTGCCGTCGGATTGCGCGAACTCGGTCGCATCGACGAGGCCACGCGCATTATCGATGCGGTACTCGCAAAATGCCCGGCCGATGAGAGCGTGCTTGCAGAGCGCGGCATTCAACTGCGCTGGCAAGGTCGGCATGAAGAAGCTCATGAGGTGTTCAGCCAGGTTCAGCGCATCAATCCGCGCAACGCGCAGAACCTTGTCGAGCTGGCGATCGAGAAGCGTGCTTTAGGGCAGCTACAGCCAGCGGAACGCTCGCTCAAAGCCGCACTTCAGCTAGAGCCGCACCAGCTCAGCTCGCTATTGCAGCTCGGCGAATTGGCGGCCCTTAAGGGTGATGTTAAACGCGCGCAGAGTTTCTTTCAAACGGCACGAGAAGCTCATCCGGAAAATATCTGGCCATGGCTGAAAGCTGCATGGGCCGCCTTCGATGCCGGCGACAGCGACGAAGCCCTTTCCCTGATCTGGCAGGCCCGCGAACGCTTTCGATCATGTCCGGAGATCGATGCAATCGAAGTTGACCTGCTTCGAAAGCAGCGCGATTTGCGAGGCGCGCGCGCCGTATTGCAGCGGGTCGACACGGCTGGTCTGTCCAGCTTCTGGCTTTCAACTCATCGTATTCAAATCGAAATCTCTACCGCTCATTATGATAACGCAGAAGCGTTACTTTCGAAAATGAATGCCACAAGCGCTTCGGAAATCGCCCGCGTCGCGCTGTTACGAGGACAGCTCGCCGAGGCACAATATGATTATCCGGGAGCGAGATCTCATTACGAGGCAGCAACTCGGCTGACACCGGCCGACGGCTGGGCACATATGGATTTGGCTCGTGCTTCCCTGATGGAGCTGGACACCGGCACTGCAAGAGCAGAATTGGCCACATTTGCGAAATCGTCCAAATCCTATCTGGTGCCAAAGGGCCAGTCGATCAACCTTTCACAAAGCCATGTGGGGCAATTACTCGAGGATTTCGAACTAGACCAATCGGCGCTCGCGAAGCTGCGGGAAGCCAGAGCGATGCCTCTCGCAGATCAGCTCCCAATCCTTCGGTCCGTCGTCGAGGTGCACCCGGACTGCACGTCGGCAGCTATCGCGACCACGATTGCCTTGCGGCGGACTGGACGATTTTCCGGGTCCGCGCTACCTGTCGAGAGCTCCTTTATGAGTCCGATACCGCAGCAGATCGTGCAGTTCTGGGATGCCGACCCCCCCCCTGACGTCGTCGATCTGATGACCAGCTGGCAGCAAAAGAACCCGCAATATGGCTGGACATGTTTCAATGATCCGGAAGCCCGTCGCTTTCTCGCGCAAGCGTTCCCGCTTTCCGTTCTACAAGCGTATAACCTCGCCCGCCAGGCAGCCCAGAAAGCCGATATTTTCCGTCTGGCCTACCTGACCGCGCGTGGTGGTGTCTATGCCGACGCGGATGACCGTTGCGATACGCCGCTCAGCAGTTTCTTGCGCAACGACGCAACGCTCGCGTTGCACCAGGATAATTTCGCGGCCATTGGAAACAATTTTATCGCGGCTACCGCGGAACATCCTGTGTTACAGCGAGCGCTGTCAATGGCGGTGACGGCAGTTAACCGCGGCGACCAGGACCTGATCTGGCTTTCGACCGGCCCCGGCCTGCTGACGCGCGCATTCGCTATCGAGTGGGCCACTGCGTACGAACCGAATTGGCTCCCGCGAGCCCAGGTCATGACGCTTGGCGCGCTCCAGCGAGTAATCGGTGTGCATTGTCCCGTTCGGTACAAGAAGACGGATAAACATTGGATCCGCGCGTCCTTTGCGCGACGTGAGACGCGTGACTCTCCTCGACCTCGAGTCCGCTTGGCGGTGGCCGCCGCAACATCGCCACATCCATAACGCAAGCAGTTCCGACGTAGCGAGACAGGGATATAAACACATGGACCTACGGATGTCCCTCGAAGAGAAAAATCTGTTCAGGCTGCAGCTCGACTCATCCACTAATTATCTCGAGTTTGGTATGGGCGGCAGTACGATCGCCGCCATCGAACGAGGATTGCCGGTCGTTAGCGTCGAGTCCGATCGACAATGGATATCCAATGTCGAGGATACCATTGGTGAAAAATTTCCGGACAGGAAAGCACACTTTAAGCCGATTTTCATCGACATCGGTCCGACGCGCGAATGGGGGATTCCCTGCTCAAAGGAAAAGCAGCACCTTTGGCCCAATTACTTTATGTCGGTTTGGGCCCAGCTCGATGAAACTCCAGATCTTGTTCTGATAGACGGACGATTTCGCACGGCCTGTTTTTTCAGCTGCCTGTTTGCGCTGCCGTCGACAACAAAGATTGCAATACACGATTTCCGCGATGGCTACGAAGTAAGAAAGAATTACGAGAAATCGCTTGAGTTTGCGGATATCGATTCTGCTGCAGGTACGCTTTTTGTATTGCGAAAAAAACCTCATTTCGACCATCTCAAAGCGCTGGCGGCATTCCATTCAGTAATGAACGATTATTGGTAAGCAACATAGCGCTGGGATCCCCAGGCGTTATCCCCCTGGCCGACGCCGAAAGCAGACGGCCCAAGGCCGCCAGCTTACAGGACAAGGAGCACCATGCCCGATGACAGAGCTACGTCAACGCGGCGAGGTTCCATAGGTGGATTCCGATCACATCTTTCGTAGCAACGTGATCCGATCCAGGTCATCGACCTGCGCCCATCTGATCGCATGACTTTCCAGAATCGAAAGCCCCGCATTGCGCGCGTATTCCGAAAACAACTCGAGCGTCATATGGTTGCGCGCATGCGGATTGGAACCATAGCTGACGGTATCAGGCGCGTTGTAATTGGAGTGATGATAAAGGGCCATGCCGTCCCTTGAAAGAACGCGCGAGGTTTCCATCAGATAGCTCTCAACGAGATCTGGGCTGAAATGCACCATTGCATCGTAACAATAGATCGCGGTCACGGATTTATCCGGCGCATTACTTAACTCATAGCCATTGTTCTTGACGAAAGACACGTTCCGATAATGACCCAAACGGCTCCTGCAAAAGTCGATATTCTCCTGATGAATATCAACGAGAGCAAGCGAACCGCATTTTGATGCAATCTTTTCGGCATGCCGACCGCGACCACAGGCCAGTTCAATCACCGTCGTGAGGTCCAGCTGGTCGAACATCTTTCTGAAAACCGTGTCCGGATTCCAAAATATTATGTTCGTCCACTTCTCTGCATCCGCGTAGTACGCACTCTCCTTCCAGGCATGCCCTATCTTTTTGGCAGAGGCATCCAAATTGGTCTTGTTCGACATGACGTTTCTCCCATTAGGACAAAACTATAACGGTGCGCACCACGCGTGTTTACACATCCTCCCCGAACCGACTCCGCTCCATCGCAAAGCAAGGTCGACTAGGGCTCCTTTCAACTCGACGGTCGCAGCCCCGGATCGATGATCGTTTCCGGTGATATCACGGCAGACATCAATCGGCTTCGCTCCGTTTCGGTGGGAAACTCCAAATTACCATCGGGCCCGAATTTGACAAAACCCTGCGTGTGTTTCTTCTCTTTTCCGTCAACATTTCTCAGATTTATTATTTCGGTCAAATAAAGAACGACATTCGGATCGCTCGCCTCGCTGATGAGGTTCTGAATGCTTTCCAGGCTATCGTCCAATTTCACGATGACACGGCGTTGCCGAAGCTTGTTAACGTTGGACATCATCCTCTGCTCGCGATACAGGCGATGCCGATGCTGCACGATAAGCGATCCGCATGACGCTGCGGTCAATCCCGCTTCGCGAGCCTGAATGTTGTGATTTATGAATGCCGTGTTTATCACGGACGATTTGAGCAACGGCTTTCCCCATCGCACACCGTCTTCCAAAACCTTTTGATCGCCCCCGACCCAGTACCGCGTTGCATCCCAGGAAACATTGGGCAGCCAAATCCCACAGACAAAATCGCCGCCGGTTTCGAATCCCGCACTCAGATTGTCCAAAATCCGACTATTGTAAGTCCCATCGTCATCTACCCATTGAATAAATTCGTCAGTATCCAGAAAGATGAAGAACTCACACGACTCCGCGAGAGCCCGATAGAGCTCCGGATTCTTGTCAAGAAAATGCAAATTGTTGTGGTGGCCGGAGAACTTAAAGACGAGTAATTCGGGCGCCAGTCTCTCGTAAGTTTCGATGACGCTCTGATCGTCCGAATCGTTGTCAAAGACAATCAGCGAGCTGATTCCACATACTCCCGAGTGATGTTTGATCCAGTCTTCAAGCAGCCACCGATCGTTCTTTGTCTTTAGCAGAATCTTGAGACGAGATTTTCGATCGGCAATGCAAGCGGCGTTGGACGCGACATCGTGGTGCCAATTTCGTAACGGAAGCGCCACTTCACAGCTCCATAAAACTACAACAATCGTGCTATTAGCCGATTACTGGTAGGGTCCAAGAATGGTTCAAACGTGACGCATCTAGCCGCCGCGGCAGCTTTGTTCTGTCCATAGACCGGGCCAATATAACGCTTCCAGACCGGTGGGAGCCCGCACTCGCTCCGGCGAAGCAACAGTACCGGGAGGACAAGGCCACGGAGGCGCGCCCGTCGCACTTATCTTGCTCGGGCAAGAACGAACGACCTCATTGCGTTGGCGATCACCTGTTCTGACCGGACATTGACTGCCCATACTCATTTCCGGCCAAGTCAGATCAACTCGCGCCAGTGTCCTCTTTCGACCGGTCGCCGCACGGAACGCCTCCAGGTTAGCGAGCCCGTCGGTCCAGGTCGGTGCTAGCCACCCCCCTTCCGTAAACTCGTTCCAGGCGTAGACCAGTACGCTCCGGAACGGCGCTGATGCGCCGCCCGTCGCGGCGAGTTGCATGGCAGACCGAACGAGGCTCGAAATATCTTCCTTATGAGCCGCACCGCACCACGTTTTGACCTGCGCGTCTTTTCCTTCGCTTAGTCTGATCGAATCTCTGGGGCGCGGGTCCCATCCGAGCGTGACGTTTGGGATGAAAGGAAAATTGGCTTTCATGGAACGCTGCCAATACGCAGAACTATTGGCGACACAATCCTTGAAATCATGTGCCCCCGGGTGATCCGGCGCAAAAGTCGCATAGGCAGTCGTCATATCCATACCGGAATTGCGGGCCTGCTCGGCGGCAACCGCAGGGTCCGGATATTCCAGAATGAACAGCAGCTTAACGCCAGATTGCTTATAGACGTTATCCTTTATCCGCTGAACAACCTGCTTTGCAGCTTCGTCGCTGCCATAGACACCGCTCCAGCCCTTACTGAAGACAAAAATCGGCGCGACGCCGGAGGACGTTCGTACATAGTCCTTGTCGGAAACAAACGAGGCGATGCTTTTGGAAATATCGTCGACGTCGCGCTGCGGAAAGCTCTGATTAAGAGAGATGGCAAAGCGCACTCCCCTCCTATCTGGCAATTGAAGATAGGTTTCCAACGCGCGGTTAAGTGAAACAGATTCCGACGTGTTTCGTCCCCAGGCGGCTATTTCGGGATAAAATCCGAATACAAAGTAATCGATTCCCGCGGAATAGGCATAGGCGACCTCCGCCGAAAGAACGTTTTCAAGATCGCCGGCAATTGCCAGCTTACCATCCTCACCCCTTTGCGCAAAAAACGGTAGGCGATTTTTCCACTCTGCCTGCTCGACGACCTTAAGTTCGGTACTTTGAGCCGTCCAGTTGTCCCAGCGGAGCGCTCCGATCAGTACGCCGTCGTCTGCCTGAGCCCGCGTAATCGCCAACGTCGTCAGCGCAACCAGAACGCCAAAGAAGTGCTTTTGGAAAATCGCCTGTATCATTGACTTCCTATCGTAAGGCTATCATTCGGGCGACTAATCCCACTATTCTAAAACCGGACACCAGAGATTTTGTTTAAACTGATCAGCGACGCAGCGCTCTTTTCCACTGCGTTGCGCTATCCAGTTGGTCAGCACTCGGGCTACGTCCTTCCGCCGCACCAACCCGATGAAAGTGTTGCGAAGCGGAATTGATCTGGGCGTTTCGAATGCCGCTCGCCACATCGGGATATTTTTTCAAATACCAATCTTCATCAACCTCTGGGCCGCCACCCGGACGCCCCTCGAAGTACCCGAAGCCAATGTAGTGCAAATAAGCGCTCTCGATGTCGCCGCGCTCCACCGCCTCCGCGACATCCGGATTTTCTTTCAGGTACGCTCCTTCATTGAATTCGGCCGCAGTCAATGCAATCTGAAGTAGGAACTTCAGCATTGCGCCGGGAACACGCACAGTTCCGTCTGCATCAAGGGACGACCGAGTGAAGTTCAACTTGTTTGACAGAGATTTAATCGAAGGTACGAACATCAGGAAACTCCAACTTGCTTGGCATTCGGTGCACAGGTGAGGTCAAGCCTTGGCCTTTGAGCGCACTATTGATTTGGCAACCGTTGTCGACGACGCTGTATTCATTGCAGTACCAACCAATTGAGCCGAGACTTCGGCAAGATACGAGGATTGCAAATCGAGCTCACGTTTCGACAGCCCGAACCGCGTGCCCGCGAACCGGTGAATGTTCTCAATCTCCTCAATGTGCTTTTGCGCCTTAAGTGAATGCGTCACGCTTGCAGCATGGCGGCGATGCACATTTAGTGGATCAGCGACATAGGCAATCCGGGCACCGGGAAGCGTAAGGCACTCCAAATATATTCGCCAATCGCCTGCCATTCGGTACTGCTTCAGGTCATCGCGACAGGCTTGCAGCGCGCGCAGTAGCACGTCCCGACGCCACAGAACCGAACTGACATTGAGAATGGTATTCTTCACGCTCAGGTAACGCGTGACAAAGTCCTGCCCTTCGAAAACGTCGGTACGCGAGAGCGCTCCAGGTTCAATCGTCGAGAAGTACGGCTTGTAACTGGCGTAAAGATGCGAGCCGTCGGCGTCGATCGACTTCGAATCGGTGAATCCAAGTCCAATCGAAGGATCGCTTTTCATCAGCGTCAACAGGCTCGACAAGAACGTCGGCTCGGACAGATCATCGGCCTCGGCGATCCAGAGAAATTCGCCTGTTGCCATTTCGGCCGCTTTGGCCCATTGCGCGAACACCGAGCCGGAATTTTCTTCGTTGATGACGAGCGACAGATCGCGCTGACGCTCATCCGCCAACTTCATGATCACCGAAATACTGTCGTCTGAGGAGGCATCATCCAGCACGATGATTTCCTCGACCGGGTGATTCTGGTCGAAGATCGTGTAAAGTCGCTCCGGCAGACAGTGCGCGTAGTTGTAGTTCGGCACCGCAACCGAAATGGTCGGCAGTTTGGGCACGGCTAGATGCACCAGATCGCGCACATATTCCGGAAATGAAAAGTTGCGTTCGATAAGTTCCGCCATGCGGCCGCGCTCCGACGCGGTGGGGCGCTTTTGCAGCAACCGGACGATCGCCTGCGCCATTGCCGTCGCGTCACAATACGGCACGACCTGGCCGACCTCTTCGCGGGTGAGGAAACCGGGAATGCCGCCGGAATCTTCAAATGCTACCACCGGCACGCCAACGCTGAGAGCCTCAAGCGCCACGGTCGGGAATGGATCTTCACGCGAGGTCAAAGCGTAGACACTCGAGGCTGAATACAGCGCCTGCATCTCCGAGCGGAAGCCGACGAGATGAAAATGACCGGTTGCTTCGGCCCGCTTGATCTCCGGTCCCAGCCATTCCAGCAGAGCTGGATCCATCCCTCCGGCCCAGCAGAAATGCACGGCCGGACTCGTCTGTCGCACCAGATTCCAGACCTGCAGGAACAGATCGAATCCCTTGCGCAAGTCGGCATAGCCCACACCGAGAACCATGTGGTCGTCCGCTTCTAGCCTCAGCTCCTTGCGGAGGATGGCTGCTTCCGCCGGCGCGTCGGCAATCTGCTTGTAGCTTCCCTGTGGGCGGATCAGAAAACGTTCGTCGGCCTCGTCCAGCTGCAGCAATTGTGCCAATTTTTCGCGGACGAAGTCGGACGCGAACACCACCCGATCCGCATGCTTGATCGCCAGAAGCGCAACATTTTCCAGACCCTTTTCGCGCAAAATACGAGGCAGCTCATGAACCAGCGAGACCGTCCGAATGCCCATATCAGTCAGCATTTTTACAGCCTGCCCGCTCGCCGTCGTGTTGACGATTGCAGCCGAGAACCCCTTGTCGCGGAAGACCTGCAAACTCGCGGCCAACTCAGAGGGCTGTTTGAGGACGGTGAGTGGCGCGACAGAGTGATACTCAGGTATCATGACGCCGCCGGCGAGCAACAGGTACTCGACCTCGATATTGAAAGCGCTGCGCAGCGTCTTGCCGATGTTGAGCAGCAGATGCTGCGCACCACTAGGAAATGCATCGTGGCCGACGAGAAGGATCTTTGGCGATGACAAATCCCGGGTCAGTCCAGTCACCGCCCGCGCCGTCGCGTTCAGATAGGCTGAACCGAAATGCAAATCCGGTTCGAGATAGGCGCCCTCGCACCATTCGTTCCAGGCATTGATGCAGACGATAGGCTCGCCAAAAAACGCTTCCTTCTGCGCTTTCTCCACCAATGTCGAGAGCCATGTCTCGTATTTTTGCGGAGTCGAGCCTTGAATAACCAATCCGGTGCCTTGCCGGCGCGCGTCATTGTCCCAACTTGGAACGACCGTCTTGATCAGTGGAAAGTCGGGCGAGGGCTCGTCGATCGAATACTTCGCGACATCGTCGTAGCTATAGATCTGACCGGAGAACGTATCGTCCAGGATAACGGCCTGTGAATTCACCAGCGGTACGTGCTTGGTCAGCTTATGCGGAGGAAACTCGATCGCGCCATCCATGCCATTTTGCGTCGGATCATAGTCATCAAAGCTTTGGCTCATGATGATGATCGGATTTTCTCTAAACCTCTTCTCGAAGATCGCACGCCACCTCGCGATAACGTTGGCGGTGTCCGGAATTAGCTTCGGTCGATAGATCATCAGAAGCGGCCGCCCCTGAATGCGGATATAGCGCGGATCCTTGAAATGCCGGTTGAAATCCTCCAGCAAAGCCTGATCATCGTCGGAAAGGTAATCCTGCGAGATCAGGACCTCGCCCTCCATGCCGTCCCAGCGCCGGGTCCAGTTTTCGTTGGCCCACATCAAGCAAAATGGCATTTTGATATCGCGGGCTTTCAGGAACTGCTCGAGCGGCCGTTCGAGCAAGCGCTTCCCGTTGAACCAGTAGTAGTAATACACAAAGCCATGAACGCCGGCGGCCTGGGCGAGTTGCGCCTGCTTCCTTATCGTCTCGATCTCGGCGAGCGAATAAAAGCCCAGGTCCCGGGGGATTCTTGGCTGATAGTGATCCTTGAAGCGGGGTACTCCGCGCGCGATGTTGGTCCACTCGGTAAAGCCGGTGCCCCACCATTTGTCGTTTTCCGGAAAGGCGTGGAATTGCGTGAGATAATACGCAAGCACCTTGGCGCGTGGCTTGGCGCCATGCGGCAGCGGTCGCTGCTCCTCGAACAGCGCGCTTGGCTTGGCGAAGCGCTTGATCTCCGCGGGAATGGTCGCTTCGTTTTCGGGAGGGACCGGAAAGATACCTTCTTCGTGCTGGTGCTCGAGATAGTGCAGCAGCGGATTCTGGTCCGTCCTTCCTTTGAAATAGCGCTGAACATAGAACTTAGTATCGAATTTGTCCGAGGGATTGCGTCCCTCCTTGAAGCCGTGAAAAACAAAATGCTCAAAGGGATCGACGCCCGCCGAGGCGACATCCCCATAGGTTGCCAGATAATATTTTGAATCAAATTCCGGTATCGGGCTGAACGGGCCCAGACGGTTCTTCAGATAATGCGCAAGCGGGCTCTCGTCCGTCGGGATGCCGTATTGTTCGCGATACCAGGCCGGTTGGAAATGTGGACCGGGACGACGGCCCTCGATCTCTCCGAGCTTGGCATAATGCAGCAATGGCTGCAGATCGGATTTCTCCACATCCGGATACGTCGCCGTGTACCATACCGGATCGAAAACCGGATTCGGTCTCCGCCCTTCCTTGTAACCGTGAAAGAAGAAATGCTCGAACGGATCGGCGCCTACCGCAGCGACATCCGGATAAGTGCTGGAATAATAGGCCTGATCGAACAGGCCCATCTGTTTCAACAGACGACCCGCGGCCTCCGCTGAGATCATTTCAATGGATCGCGGAGGCATCTCCGTGCCTGCTGCAGAGCCGTTGTTCTTGACGGATGTCACATCCGCCGCGGATTGATTTTCGACAAGGCCGCCGCTTTTTGCCTTGGGGTCTCTTTGACCTGCGCCGTTTGCCAGCTTGGAAAGAAAGTCAGCCATTTCCACACAATCAACAAATTGGACCAGCGCTCTTCGCGATAGCAGCTTAGCGCATTCTTACTGCCACCAATATGAAAGCTGCATTTGATAGTGCACGTAATGCAGCCTTGGAGTGCTTGAATTTACATCGCTTCGCCTACCTTTGCATTGATGCACTTCCTCAGACACAATTTTCGTCAACGTTTCGGGAACGTCATTTCATGTTCGCTTCGTGATGAATTGATCTAACCTGACCCTCCGAGTAATTGAAGCCGCCGAATGGCCGCATTATTTTTCTGCTCCGCGGCCTTTTGATACCAGCCTGTCGCGGCAGCGACGTCACTCGTTACGCCGGATCCGGCCCTGAGGGCATCGCCCAATGCGACCTGCGCTTCGGGCATTCCTTGCTCCGCTGCCTGAAGGAGCCAGTCAAACGCCTTTTCAAGGTCGACCTTGCAACCCTGCCCCTTCGAAAGCATCACCGCGAGATTGTACTGAGCAACGAGGTGACCCTGATGCGCCGCGGCTTCGTACCATGCGACGCCCTTGGCGTGATCCATTGGAACACCATTTCCAGTACAAAACCGGACCGCGAGTTGGAATTGAGCTGCCCCGCTTCCGGCGTTCGCAGCTCTCGTGAACCATGAAACGGCCAACTCAACATTACTGACGGCATTCTTGGGATCGGAATAGATCAAGGCCAGAGCATACTGGGCCTCGACGCTGCCGGCGTTCGCGGCCTGCGTGAACCACCGGACGGACTGGGCAAGTTCGATCGGTCCGCTGAACTTTCCGGAGAAGAAGTTTCCCAGTTGCAATGCGGCTTGCGTGTGCCCGGCTTCGGCAGCGGCCGTGAGAAGGTTCTTGGCGCTCTCGATACTGTCGAATGACGGCTTGTGCTGGAGCAAAAACAGGGCGTAGGTCGTTTTCGCTTCGGAATCACCACTCTGCGTCGCCTTCTCGAGCCATTCTTGAGCAAGCTTTTGATCGCGCGGCACGCCGTTCCCGGCGGAGTAGAGCCTACCGAGCTGAACTTCTGCTGCACTGATTCCTGCCTCGGACGCCTTCTCAAACCAGGTTATCGCCGCGACGGGGTCTTTTTTAACGCCTGAGCCGTTGAGATAGAAGACGGCAATGTTGAATGCCGCTGTTGCATGGCCATTTACGGCGGCACGTTCGAACCATCTGGCAGCCTCGCGGAGGTTCGGTGAGAAGCCCGTTCCGGTCGCATAGAATCGCCCTGTAAAAAATTGCGCCTGGACATTGTCCAGTTCTGCCGCCTTCAAGTACCAGTTCGCGGATTCTCTCAGGTCGGGCTCGCTACCGGCGCCGAGCGCATAGAACTCGGCAAGGGCCAATATCGCCGGAAGATAGCCTTTCCTCGCCGACTTGCGTAACGCTGTTTCGGCCTTGTCTAAGTCTTTCGCGATACCGTCGCCGGTCAGGCGCATTTTTCCGATATTGAAGAGCGCAAGGACGTCGTCATGTGCAGACGCGCTCGAAAACAGACGAGCCGCCTCAGCGTGATCTTCCGGCACGCCGTTGCCCTTTAGATTCAAGAAGGCCAGCGCAACCTGCGCTCTGACATGTCCCTGTTCTGCGGCCCTTCGATACCAGGCAGCTGCCGCTTCAACGTCCACAGCGGCGCCGCGGCCCTGAAAATAGACATCGCCAAGAGCAAACTCGCCTGACGGACTTCCCTGTTCAGCGGCTGCCGAATACCATCTCAGTGCTGCGGCTAGATCGGACTGGCAACCCTGCCCGTGCGTGTACATGTCGCCGAGGAACGCCTGCGCCTCCGCCTTTCCGGCCGCCGCGGCCGCGGCCATCCAGTCGAACGCAGCGTCGAGGTTTTTGGTAACGCTCGTTCCGTGGGGAAATACCAGCGCTAGGAGATTTGCGGCCCTGTCACCCTGTCGCGAAGACAAGGAACGTCGCCACATCTCGGGGCGGTTCGGACCGACCAGAGCATCGACGCCATAGTAGAAAATCAAACCAAGCTGAAACTGAGCCTCCACGTGGCCCAGTTGCGCGGCGCGCTCATACCACGCAGCGACGTCTGGGGCACTCCCGGCTACTCCCTCGTTCTTAGCATACAGCCTGCCGATGCGATAGCACGCCTCGGCATCCCCCGTTTCCGCTGCACGCCGCCACGCCCTCAGCGCATCAATGAACCTTCCGCGCTGGTATGCAGCCAGCCCCTGCTCGAAATCCCCCGATGGCGGCGACCAGGTGGATAATCGAATCTTCTGAACCCACGGCACCAGTGATGAGGCCAATGCGGTCATGGTTCGCGCATTGCCTCCCGAACGCCCTTAAGCATACCGCCCAGCAGATACATGCCGACCGAGCGGGTTCCGACGTTGACATCTCCGGTCAATGTCATTCCCGGGATCAATCGGAAGTTCTTTGGAACGTCCTTGAAGTTCGTCCCGTCTACCGAGCATCGCGCCTTATAGTAGGCGTCGACCGGTTGCCCATCGTCGCCGGCGGTAAATGCACCCTCGCTGACCCACCGAACCTTTCCCTGCGCTGTGCCATGCTCCGCGGAGTTGAAAGCATCGACTTTCATGGAGCAATTATCGCCCGGCCGAATAAACCCGACGTCCCGCGAAGCGATCTTGATCTCCGCTTCGAGCCTCGTATCCAGCGGCATCAAGGTAATAAATGGATCTCCGGGCTTGAGAACCGAACCAATCGAGAGCTTTGCCAATGTCAGAACGACCGAGGGTTCAGCCGCCGTCCATCGAACGAGATCCTGGTGCTTTATCGCCTTGTCATATGACGACGTTGCGCTATCAAGCGAGTTCTGGGTCGTGACAAGATCCTGGCTTAACGACGCATTCCACTGCTCGATGAATGCATTCCGGTCTGCCTTGATAGAGTCCAGCTGATGCTGCGCTTCAAGTAGGCTGTTATGAGTGTTATCAATGGTCCGAAGCAGCTCCAGCCGCGTGTCCTGAGCTAGAAACATGTTCAGTTGCGACCCTGTGCCGTGCTCGGCAAGCGTCGTGCGCATGTTTTCTATCTTCTGCTGAATCTCGTCGCGTTGGGTGTATCGATCGTCGTCCTTTTGTAGCTTCTGAATGGTCGCCCGGGTCTGGCTGATTTTCGAATCGTAGCTCGTCACTTGCGCGGCGTATTGTGCCTGGCGCTGGTCATACAGGGCCTTTTGCAAGGCGGCATAATTCTTTAAATCGGGATCCGGCTGATCCTTCAAAACCAGCGGCGTATGGTCCAGTTCGGCCTTATCACGCGCGACCTGAGCTTCGAGGCTGGCAATCTGCAACCGATACTGGTTGACGTCGGCGACGGTGAACGTCGAATCCAGCGTGGCCAGAAGCTGCCCGGCTTGAACCTGCTCGCCCTCGCGGACATCGATGGTCTTGATGATCGAGGGATCAAGCGCCTGAAGCACGCTGATCTGATCAACCGGTACAATCTTTCCGCCGACACTAGAAATAACGCGATCCAATCGCGTCAGACACATGACAGCGATGATAGAAGCCAGGAAGGCTGTCAAAACGTAGAGCGTCGCACGCGCAACGAGGGGCTCCGCCGCTTCACGAATCGCGTCGGTTTCAGACTGAAATTGGCGGACCGTCGCCAGCGATGCCTGATTAGGAGACAAGAGCGGGACTCCGATACGGACGTTGGGTCGGCGATCCGACATGACTGTTCTGCTGGTGCCACAACCCGCTGTAAATGTCGTTGCGCTCGAGCAACTCGTCATGACGGCCGATATCATCAATCACACCGCGGTTGAGCACAAGAATGGCATCCGCCTTCACTAATGATGACAACCGATGCGAAATGATAATCAGCGTACGACCGTGCGCGATACGGGATATGTTGGCGTTGACAATAGCCTCGCTGTCGGCATCAAGAGCGCTGGTCGCCTCGTCCAGAATGAGAATCGGCGGATCGACGATCAATGCCCGCGCAATGGCCAGCCGCTGGCGCTGTCCGCCGGAAAGGTTGGGCGATCCTTCATAGATGACCGTCTCATAGCCGCGTGGCAGCTTGTCAATGAATTCTTCGGCGCCCGCCAGTCGGGCGGCACGCACCACATCGTCAAAAGTCGCATCTGGCTTCGCCGCGACAATGTTCTCCCTGATCGAACCGCTGAAAAGGAAATTCTCCTGCAGCACCACGCCAATGTTGCGACGCAAATGATCGACATCATATTCCCGCACGTCGATACCATCGATCTTGATCAAACCTTCATAGTCGGAGTGCAGTCGCTGCAGCAGGCGGGTGATCGTGGTTTTCCCCGAGCCGCTCTTTCCCATCACCCCCAACGTGGTGCCCAATGGCACCTCGAAGCTGAGGTTGTTCAGCGCCGGTGACACCGCTCCTTTGTATTTGAAAGTGACGCCCGAGAATTGTACGTTACCTTGTAGCGGCGTGCGCACGCCATGTCCCGAACGCCCTTCCTCGGCAGGCTGATTGACCAGATTGGCAACCATCGCCACGGCTGTCCGTGCTTCGTCATACTGATTGATCAATTGTGCCATTTGCATCAACGGACCGGAAACCCTCTGCGACAGCAGCAGGAACGCAAAAAGCGCTCCAATATAGACGGGATCATTGGTCGATAGCGCCAGATAGACACCAAGCGCATATGATCCGCTGACCGCGAGCCGTTCCAGCGGCCGCACGCCTGCCTGGATAGCATTTGCAATCATACTCTCATCCAGCCGCGCTTTCGCGACGCGCGCAACCAGAACATCCCAGCCGTGCTTTTGCCGGGTGTCCAGTGCCAGCGACTTGATCGTACGAATTCCGTTCAAGGTCTGGATCAGAAACGCGCCCTGCGCTCCCTCGGCGACGACAACGGCACCATGCTTTTTTCGATAGGCGGGCAACATGACAAGCAGCCATGCGACAATCAGGCCGGAAAGCCCCAACACCACGAAAGTCATCACCGGACTGAAGAAGAACATGACCGGCAGGAAGAATAGTAGTGTCGTCGAGTTGAGCACAGTTCCGAATAATTGCCCGGTCAGGAACGAGCGAATCTTGAATACTTCGCGAATATCGCGGGAAATCAGGCCGACGGCCGTCTGCTCAAAATAATCGATCGGAAGATTGAGGACTTTTTCGAACACGTAGGTCGAGAGTTTGACGTCAAGCCGTGTCGTCAGGCGCTGAACGAGAAACTGCCTCAGAAAGGAAAATGCAGATTCGAACACAATGACGAGCAGCATCGCGAGGCACAGCACGTAGAATGTGTTGAAGGCCTTGTAGAAAATCACCTTATCCGAGAGCAGTCGCCAAAACATGATTGGCGCCAAACCCAGGAATCCCAGGATAATCGCGGAAATGGCAACGTCACGCGCGATGCGGCGCTCGCGAAACAACAATGCCGTGACGAGGCCAAAGCTGAACGGCTGCGTCTCATCCGAAATTTCATAATTCCGCTTTACCAGGACGACGTCACCCGACCAGATATCCTCAAAGCGGAGCTGGTCTATGATTAGAAGGGCGTCTTCCGCTGCGTTCGGATCCCGCAGGACCACGCGCATGTTGTTCTCATCTCCGTCGAGGCGCAGCAAAACCATGCTGCTGCCATCACGGAGCCAGACGATCGCAGGCAACGCTTTCTTGAGCTGCTGTAATCCCTTCCAATCGAGCTTGACGGCTTTGGCCGTCATGCCCGAGGAGTTGGCGCATTTGAGAAGCTCGCCTAGCGTAACTTCCTGGTCCGTCAGCAGATTATCGTGGATCAGCTGGGTGGTCGTAAGATGAAGTCCGTGCTGCCGCGCGACGATCATCAGACACTCAAGTCCGGACGGGACAGGTCCTTCGCTATGCTCAACTGCCGGGATCATCGATTGAACGTTCATACCAACCTCGAGTAGCCGCAGTCTGTGTTCGGGACATTCGAACGAATGGTGACGATCTGCTATTCCCAACTCTTCATCAGGTTCGTTAACATACCTCAAAGGTATATGTTAGTCATTCACGAACGCCGTGATATCGGCTCCGAAGCCCGCAGATTGTCATCCAGAAATGGCAAGGCGCACGAAAAGGAAGAGCCCCGGCACGACCGGGACTCTTCGCGCATTTCAAGCGAATCGCTATTACTTCGGCAGGATGACGTTCTGGCCGTCATTTCCAAACTGAAGTTCCGAAACTCCATGGAGCTCGAACGACTGGCCGCCATTGAACGTGAGTTCGAATCCGGCGCTGGCGTTGTTTGGATCGATCTGGTTGAGCGAAGCGACATCGCCGACCGAACGGCCCGCAAACGAGACCGCATCGTTGCCGCCGCCACCGGTAATCGTATCGTTCCCGGCATGCGTCTGGATATTGAAGGTATCGTTGCCGGCACCGCCGGTGAGAGATGAACCTGCACCGCTGCCCGACTGAACCCAAAACACGTTATTGCCGGCTGCACCTGCGGCGCTGTTAAACGTATCGCCCTGCTGACCATACAGGGTCTGTGTGCCGGTGCCGGCGCCCGCCGTGAGGGTATCAGTGCCACCGCTGTAGAGATCCTTGAGCACGTCGTTGCCGGCCCCGCCCGTCAACGACTGATGTGCGCCAGATCCAGCCATCAGCAGTTGGTCGCCAGAGCCTGCAGTGAGCGTGTCGTGCCCGTTGCCGCCATTGAGAGTGTCGGCACCGGCACCACCCACCAGATTGTTACCGTTACTGTCGCCAGTGCTGCCCGAGTTCAGGACGTTGTACGTTGAAGCTGCGCTATGCGATTCGATGTCTGACGAATCGCCACCATTAAGAATGGAATGACCCGTCGAGCCTGCAACGCTGTTACCACCGTTGATGGTATCACCCCCAAATCCAGTGATAGTGTCGTTACCCGTCCCTGCCGTCAGTGTGCTGGTGCCAGCACCAGCATAGCCGCCGAGATCGACGATCGTGTTATTTCCATTCCCGCCCCCCTCAGCCAGCTGATGCGCGCCACCAATCCGCAGGAAATTGTCGCCCGCCCCGCCGATGATCGTATTCGCGCCGGAGCCGCCAAGAATGTTGTCGTCGCCCCGCCCGCCCTTGATCAGGTCGGCTCCCGCACCACCTGTGATCACATCATTGCCGGCGCCGCCGAGCACGGTGTCGTTGCCGCTATCGAGAAGACTGATGCTGTCATTCCCCGAACCGAGCCCTATGTACACGTCGGTGCTTCCGGTGACGAACGTCTGGATGGGCGCTTCCGTCTGAACGACGATCGCCTTCAATTCCGGCTTAGTATTGATCACAGTTCCAGACGCGGCGGACGTGATATCAAGTACTTGACTGAAGACGGCGGTATCATTCGAGATATACGGCCCAGCCTGGATCTCTCCACCCTTGGTTGGATCCGAACTGTAGACGCCGTCCTTCTCGAGCTGGTTGAGCACCCCGTTGATTACCGCGTTATTTATATGACCGTTACCGGACAGGGTGGATTGAAGCTGAGCCTCTGTTAAATAGGAGATCGTCATGCTGTCCCACTTTGGCTTTGGTGCACTGCGAGAAGTCGCGCCGCACGATGTGTGAATGATAACTTTGATATCATTAACGCTCAATATGTTAATTCAGATGACGCGAGAGTCAACTCGGAAATCAGCGTCGTCGTAACGATCGGGTCAAACGTTCGCGGAGGCAGAATCTTAATGTTTCGGAAAATTTGCGCTCAAACGCAGCCTTTAGCATCGAGTCCACCATCGAAAAACCACTTGCGCCCATCAACCACCCAATATTTCGATGTGATACTCCGCGAGCAATGCAGAGAATCCACCGAGATATGTTATCTTGCATGGCAACAAGGTCAGACGATTAAGCGATGCCGATAACGATAACTGTTGCTCAGGGGAAAGGCGGCGTCGGCAAGACGACATTGGCCGTAGCGGTGGCCGGGGAACTCAGCAGGCGTGGATGGGATATTGCCCTGATCGACAGCGACCCCCAGAGATCGGCTTCGCAATGGGCCGAGCCAGGAAATCTACATTTTCCAGTCTATGAGATTGGATTGGCGACCGAAACGGTCGCCAATTGGGCACACTACGTCCGCGGGGTTCGAGCCGGTTGTCTTGTTATCGATACCGCCCCCAGTGCACGCGAACTGGGCGCGTCTATCGCGGTGGCGGACCTAATTCTCGTTCCATGTACGGCGTCCGGCCTCGACCTTGAAGCCACCCAGCGGACATTGGCGATCATCGCGGCCGTCCGTGATCACCGAAGGGCGCCGGTTAGCGTAATTATCGTTCCTAACAGGGTCGATCGGCGAACGCTTGAGGGTCAGCAACTCTACGACGAATTACAGTCGTTTGGCGAAAAGGTCAGCAGTCCGATCGCAAATCGCTCGGCTTTCGTGAGATCCTTTACAACGGGACAATCCGTCTGCGATTTCGCGGCAGGCCAACCGGCGGACCTCGATATTCGAGGTCTTTGCGATCTGGTCCTCGAAGCAATACCGCGCCCGGTCAGTATACCCAGCGATTAGGACCGAGGTCGCACGCGAGCCTTCCCACGCGTGATCACTTCCCTTCCGCAGCCGTGGGCGCAGGAAAACCGGTTCGAGCAATTTGGTTTTTGACGATTGGCTTTCGACGGACCGGTCCTCTCGATCTCGATGAACCAATCGATCGGCCTCGACCGTGGCTAGCTTCGCCGCTGACCGCGCATTTTCATAATATTCGTCGGCTTGATTGAACCGAATGCGCGGGCCATCTTGGCCCGTTCGCAATTCGCCGTCCTTGTTCCCTCGGAAATCTTCCCCGAGAGTAGATCGACGTCTTCGCGCATGGCTGCAATGCTCAGAACCAGTTCGATGACTTGTTGCCGCAACGAATGGTTGATTTCGCTGAGTGCGGCCAACTGCGCATCATTTGAATCGACTTCTCTCATCGTATGCAACACTCAATGTTTAGGGTTCGCCTAGTAGGCCGGCTTGCGCATCAATCCAGCTAATGGTTGTGCGACGGCCACTTTTACCAAAGCAGGATATTCGAAACCCTCTGCTTTCGTACTGAAGAGAGCTACTTGAAGAACGTTGTCTGCTCCCAGCAGGCAACGTTCTAAACACGTTCTGTTGAAAACAGTTCCATGTGAGGCCCTCTTCCACCGTTGAAGCGCTTTCAGACGTCCGTAGTCGAGGCGCAGCAACATGTTCTCCCAAGAACGAGACAGGTCTGTGACGATAACGGGGCCAAAAATAATTTGGTGCAGGCCACTAGAATTCGGCGGAAAAGGCTGTGCCAAGAAACCAAAAAATAGCGCTCGAAATATTATTGGCCGCACGCATCATGCAGCTCGGCGAACAATGCAAGCCGTTTACTTGGGCGAAGTAGTAACTTTCCACTGCCGCAAATAGGCCGGCCACAGAAATGTCGTGCAGAATCACATTCGATAACGAGATTCTTCGCGAGTGGATATCTGCGCGCACAGGTGCAGAAGAATCGATCGATCCACGAGAATCGCTCCTATCTCCGCGTCTTGTCGAGCGCTTCCTGTACTTTCACTTTCTCTAGAAGAAGATCACTCACGATTCTCCTAAGCCGCTGATTCTCAAGCCTCAGATCATCGATCTGCCCGTGATATCGGGCATCAGGCTTATAATCCTGCACGTCGACCAAGTCTTGCCGTCCATCCACCGAAGGAGCAAGCGAGGGAGCAAGCTTCCTCCAGCGATGGAGTGTCATCACGCTGATGCCAAGCGACTTGCATGTGTCCTTTTGAGATTTTCCATCTCGCATCATGTCGTCCGCAAGACGAAGCATGGATGTTATTTCTTGAGTATCGTGTCGCTTCATCTTCACACTCGTATGAAAATCTTGCTCAGCCAAGGTTATTACTCGGTAAAATAATCGTTCCGGTGAAGTACTTCACATCCGGTGTACCGAATCTAACCAGCTTCCGAACAATGACAATTATGCTAATTATTTGGCTAAAGTAATGTATTTTGTTGACTTTGAGGCATTTTTGAGATTGCTGACATTTTGGGCGGGGGGTGCAACGCATTTGTAGTTGTGATGCGGCTCTTCGGTAGTAGGCTCGGGTCAGACCAAAAGAGGTTTTGCCGTGGCCCACGACCAAGCACCGTCCCTAGATGTCGGCGAAGCCGAGGCGCTTCTGCTCGAGAATGAAGAGCTACGTAAAGCTGCCGCTGAACTCTTGCTGGAAACGACCCTTCTTCGAGAGACCTTGCGGACCCATCGAAAGGTGACCACCCCAGAAGCTCCCGACGAGAACCGTAGAGCTGACAACGGGTTGTAGACCGGGGCCCGCCGTCACCCGATCGTAGCCGTGCAAAGCCATCAATTTGACGGCCTGCCGTCACACATGTCGACTTGCACGCCGAAGCCTCGCTCGCTTCGTGCCTTCGGCTGCCGCTGGTAACTCTGATGGACATGATCATTCTCTCCGAAACACTGCCAATCCTCAAAGATACGGGTGAGGTGAGCTTACGTTCCGTACGTCCTGACCGCCCTTCCGTGGGTTCACATCCTCGCGATAGTCGGCGCTGCTTACTGTGCGGGTGCAGCACGATGGCGATCGGCAACGCCCTGCCCCGCGAGAGCCAATCCAATGATTGGCCTCAGCGTCTATTGCGCGGCGATGATTGGCGCCGTACGATCGAAAGCTATAACGATCTGCTGAATCCGGTCTCTGAAGTTCCCGGCTTGCGAAGACAGAATCGCTAGAGTCTTTTCTCGATGAGCGGAGATTTGCCCGCTCACATGCAGTCGATTTTTTCAGGATTATATCGCATACGATGACGCTGTCCATGGAGGCGGTGACATCCTCTTGGTCCGCCCGCATGTCGTTAAATCAACAGGACGGCCCGACAGCGTAGCGTTAGGCCGCTTTGCTTTCCTGAACCTGGCGACATCGCCTTGAACCCGAGCGTCGCGCACCGCGACCAAGGCACGTGAAATCAAGGGTGGTTCCCAGGCCATACCTCCTCACCCCCTCTTTGGCGCCCGCCGACGGCGTGCTTCCGATCAGCATATCGTTGGGATAATCGTCTTCGCAGTCATTTTCGGTATGATCGCATTAGTCCTGACCGCGCACGCGATCGCCGGCCGCGTGCTCTACACCGATAATGGCGTGCCGCTGTTTGCATTTGCGCTGCCGGGCGTGACCCTTCTGGTCGCGATCCTTGGCGTGGTTTCCTTTGTGCGGACTCAACAGCTCGCCAGGGCCAGCAGGCAGTGGCCGAGCGTATCGGGCACCATCACGACGGCTTCCGTGATCGAGGAGCTGATCGAGGACGACAGCGACAAGGGCAGCACCACCAGGCGAAAGATCCACCGCTATCATGTCGATCTACGCTACGACTACCGGGTCAACGCGCGCGATTATGTCGGCACATCGGTCAATTTCGGCTGGGCAGCCGTCTACGGCTTGCGCGAACAGGCCGAAACCGCGGCAAGCCGCTACAGGCCGGACGAACCGGTCACGGTATACTACGATCCGGATCACCCCTGCACCGCCATACTGGAGCCGGATAACCGGCAAGGCTCGTTCGCGCCGCTGGTCTTCAGCGCGATTTTCGCCATCGCCGGCGGAAGCCTGCTGGCGTTCTTTATCAAGGTAGGCTTCGACCACTAATGGACCGCCGGCGCGCGCCGTTCGAGGCACCATCTTCACAAAGTATGATGGATTATTGACAACGTCATACTGGCCATGTGAGCTGCCGGGGCAACGTCCCGTGGAACGCAGGCCGCATGACTGCCATCGCCGATTTCTTTGATGACGAGCCGGTTCGGCTGCGCAGCAAGACCATCGGCATCTATGTCGTGCTGGCCATCATCAATGCGCTGGCGTGGATCTGGGCGCTGGTCGAATTCCGCGAATATCCGGTTCTGCTTGGCACCGCGTCGCTAGCCTACACGTTCGGACTGCGCCATGGCGTCGATCCCGATCACATCGCAGCAATCGACAATGTCACGCGCAAATTGATGCAGAAGGGAAAGCGGCCGCTTTACGCCGGCTTTTTCTTCGCGCTGGGACATTCGACCATCGTCGTGATCGCTTCCGTTCTGATCGCCCTGTCGGTGGCGACGCTGCAGGCGAAATTCGAGGGTTTCAGGGAAATCGGCGGCGTGATCGGCACCAGCGTCTCGGCGCTGTTCCTGCTCGGCATTTCGGCCGCGAACATCGTGATCCTGGTCTCGGTGTATCGTGTGTTCGCCGCGGTCAAACGCGGCGACCGGCTGATCGAGGACGATCTGCATGAGGTGCTCGCCCAGCGCGGCCTGCTCGGGCGCATGCTGCGGTCCCTGTTTGGCATCATCAACAAGAGCTGGCACATGTATCCGCTGGGACTTCTGTTCGGTCTTGGCTTCGATACCGCCAGCGAAATCGGTCTGCTCGGGATTTCCGCCGGCCAGGGATCGGCGGGGCTGCCGGTGTGGTCGATCCTGGTGTTTCCGGCCCTGTTCACCGCCGCCATGTCGCTGGTCGATACCACCGATGGGGTGCTGATGGTCAACGCCTATGGCTGGGCTTTCATCAAACCCATTCGCAAGCTCTACTATAATCTGACGATCACGCTGGTTTCGATTGTCGTCGCACTTCTGATCGGCAGCGTCGAAGCGCTCGGACTGCTTGGCGGCAAACTGGGCCTGGGCGGCGGATTCTGGGATTTCATCGGCGCACTGAACGATAATTTCGGCGCGCTGGGTTATCTGATCGTCGGGATTTTCGCCTTGAGCTGGCTGATCTCGGTCGCCGTTTACCGCTTGAACGGATACGACGAGATCGAGGAACAAGCCGGCTGATCGATCGCCGCGAACAGATCGAAAAAACCCGCGCAAGATGGTCTTGCGCGGGCGCCGCGATGCTTGATGTTTCGTAAAGGGCGAAGCGCTCCTTTGAGAACGTTGCCGGCGAATTAGTTATTTCAACGAGCTGTTGATCGACGTGAACTTGTCGTTCAGGTTCGAACCAAGACCATTGACGGCCGCGATGATCGCGAGCGCGATACCTGCAGCGATCAGCCCGTATTCGATCGCCGTTGCACCCGATTGATCGGACAAGAAATCAAGAAAAAGACGCTTCACGTTAATCCTCCAGATTTGCGTTAAGCCGCGCCCCGTAGATATACGGATATGGTCTAAGGTTGCATAAAGGCATTGAACAACATTTTAATTATAGTTGCTTCAAGATCACCCCAGCTTGAGGTCGCGCGCCACCCGCCGCCTCCAGACTCCCGGTCCCTCACGGCAATCGATATTCTATTCGGAAACGCAGGTCCATGTGGACGGTGGGGCGAACGAGGCCCTGTAGCCGACGAGGCAGGTCGGCTTCGACAACAGCAGCCAGACCCCAAACAGCACCGCGACCAGCGCTACGCTAAATCCCAGTCGTAGCTTCATTTTTATCCCCTGCTGTGCAGGCCAGCATCATCGCGCGTGTCCGTGCCAACGTTGGCGACGTTGGCGACGTCGCGACAACGTCAATGGCCTCTTTGGCCGGTGAATATCTGATAGAACGTAATGACGATTTCGAACGCGATCAACAGCACGATGATCATCTCGAGACGAAGCGAGCGTCTGGTATCGATGATATCCGCGAGCGTGTTGGCGGTTTCGGCGATGACGGCAAGTTTTCGGTTAAGCGCATCGACCCGTTCCTTGAGTTCGTATTCGTCCTCCAGACGCGCGTAGAGCCGCTCCAGATCGGGACGGTCCCACAGCGCATCGGGCTTCTCTGCGATCGCCACGCGGCCGGATATCCGGTGCTGTACCAGCAGCGCATTTCCGATCAGCTTCAATATTCCGGTGCGATCACGTTTGGTTTTGCCACGCCTGGCCAGTTCTCGCGCCGCCGGTTCGATGGTTTCGAATACCTTGGCCACTTCGCGTTCGTCGTTGGCGAGCACAACGCTCTTGGCCAGGACATCGGAAACCACGAGCAGCCTCTCCGGTGACATATCCCGCACCAGGATCGGTCCTCCCGCGGATACCTGATCCTCGGCCTCGCCCGCCACTTCGATCGTCGCGGTTTCCTCCTCGGGGCGTGCCAGCTTGCCTCCGATGCGGGACGACAACCGCTCCAGAAGTGCGACCTCTTCTTCCGCCGACAGCCCGATCAATACCGCGACGCCATAGCGGAACAAGACCGCGATGCCACCCGTTCCGATCGTGACGGCCAGCGGCACGGCCGAGAGCGCCTCGCCCTCGAAACCCGTGGTATTGATCCGATCCCCGACGTGAAGAGCGTGGGCGGAGACCCGCTTTTCCAATTGGCCGGAAAGAGAGACGGAACTTTTCATTGGACGCTCTCCAGAAAGCCTGATGATACAAATAGGCCAAACAACCCGATCGAGGAAGGGCGACGCGCTAACGCTTCTCCGTCGCAAAGCCGTAGACCAGCGCCAGCCGATCCAGGCACTCGCGAAGCCGCCGTGCGAAATAATCCAGCCAGCGTTGGCCGCGCACGCCGCGCCGCTGGCTGATCTGCTCCATCGTCATGCCCAGTATCAGGGTCACATGCACCAGCGCCGAACCATCGGCGCCAAGCTCGCGCTCGACGCGATTGAGGCGCGGCACGGCCTTGCGCTGGCCTTCCGTGATCGGCTCGCGAACCTGTCCGCCATCGACATATTCGCGGGAGGGATCGACCGCCTGCGGTCCGCGCTCGGCCTTCTCCCACTCCTTCTGGAACGCACGCCCGCGCTGATATTGCGCCTCGTCGATCTGGTGATGCGAGCGCATTCGTCGTTGCGGAGCGAGCGCAGCGAGACGATCTTGTCGCCAGGATCGAGCCCTAAGGGATCATCGACCTCGACGGCCGCAACATCGGCATTGCGCAGCAGATCGCGCGATCGCCGATCGTGAACCTTCGCGGGGTTGTTTGGCTTGTTGCGTTTTTGCGCGTGCCAATGTGGATCACTCCTTTGCAAGCATGAATTTATCGATATCGACTGAAGGTCGTTTGAACGTCACGTCGCTCGTCTGGCGACGCAAGCCGCGAGCTACGGACTGACGACCATTGCGGGCTTCTGCGCACGTCCCGCCGCTGGCGGTTCTTGCGAATTTGGAGACTCGGCCGAACTCGCCTCAGCGCTGGAAAGACTCTGGTGTGAGTGTGAATGTGAGTGGTCAGCAGCATGGGCCAACGCCGGCGCAGCAATTGCTCGGATTGAAGGCAATGGTAAGGATCTGGAGCGTGCGCTGTTTTCCAACTTCATGCGCGCCAGCGCCGAACCGAGGCCGCCGTTTTGCCCGGCAATCACCCGTTTGGCGGACACCCGCATCATCCGCTCCAGTTCGGCGTCGATGCGCTTGTGCTTCCAGCCGTCGTAGAAGAAATCACACCAGGTTCGCAGCGGCAGCTTGGCGATCTTGGAGAGCTGCAGGTGATCGTCGGGCAGCTCGCCCATGCGGCAGTAGTGCATCATCAGCAGCAGATAGGCGCCGTGCTGCGTGGTGGTGAGATAGCCGGTGTCACCGAGGTAGCCGACATAAAGTGGCATCCTGGGACGGTTCATGTCGGTGCCCTCGCTTCGGCGGCGGTGCCACAGTTCGGCGCACAATAAGGCCGCCAGCTCCGCTCTCCGGCGTGGGTCGAGCGCTGGCTGCCGGATCAGCGCGCGCAGATACGCAATGCAATGCCGACGCGGCAGCGGTTTCATCCTGTCAACCATGACAGCAACGGCCGTGCTCATACCGCCTCCACGATTCGCGGCGGAGCGCTGCTGACGGTGCGTTCCGGCATCGCCCCCGGCCCGCGCGTCAGATGAAAATGCGCCGTGCAGTAGCTGGAATCCTCCCGCTGCGGGTGCCCGCAGAAGGTGATGGCTTCACCGTCGGCATCGCCGCCATAAGGGTAACGGCAATGGCGGCCTTCAAGCTCCAGCAGCGACAGACGGCGCGGCTCGATATCGACGCAGCGCAGCGCCGGCGTCTCCACCCGCTCGAACTCGGGCACGAACCATTTCGACATCGCGGCAAAGCGCTGCCGCAGCAGACGCTCGCTCCGTTGCAGTTCCTTGGGCGGTAATGTTGTCAGTTCGGGCCGCCGCGCGGGGCTGCCAAGCCCGATCCGCCTGGCGCGACTGATGGTGGCGTTGCGGGAGTAATGCGTGCCGAATTTGGCGTTGATGGCGCGCGCGATCTCCGAATAGGTCATGCCGAGGGCAAGATACTCCTGCAGCGCGCCCGAGTGCTCGGGCGCCCAGTTGAACAGTTCCATAGATTTTGTTCCTGTGTTTGTCGGCGGCCTCGGCGCTGGGGTTAATTTCGGATATTCCGAAATTAAAGTCAAGCTTGATTTCGGATAATCGGAATTGCTATAACTTCTGAAATTCGGAAAACATGGCGTATGCTGGACATCAGGTTGATCGAGCGGGGGTTGCAAAAGCCAGGCAAGACCAAGGGTGGTCTGGCGACCGCAATGGGCGTTCGCCCGGGCGCGGTCTCCGAGATCCTGTCCGGAATACGCCTGATCAAGGCCTCCGAGATCGCTCCGATCATCGACTATCTCGAATTGAACTCGGTACCGGTCATGGGCCGGGTCGGCGCCGGCGCTGTCATCGAGCCGGAACATGAGCAGGTGCCGCCCGAAGGACTCGGCGAGGTCGAACTGCCGTTCCCGATCGCCGAGGAGACCATCGCCTTCCAGGTATCCGGCGACTCCATGCTGCCAAAATACGAGAGTGGCGATATCATCGTAGTCTATCGTGAGCAGCGCCACCCGATTTCGAGCTTTTATGGCGAAGAGGCCGCGGTGCGGCTCAAGACCGGCGAGCGCTACCTGAAGACCATCGAGCGGGGCAAATCCGCGACCGTGGTCAACCTCACGAGCTTCAACGCCAAGCCGATCAATGGCGTCAAGCTGGAATGGATCGGCGAGATCTGCGTCACCCTGCCGAGAGGCCAGATCGAGCGATTGCGGGCCAAGTCCACGGCGCGAAGCCGCAAGCCTGCCAGGAGCGGCACATCATGACCGCGCGCCGAAGCGATTCTCCGGAAGGCTGGAAGGCGCGGCCCGGAAACCTGACCAGTTTCTGTTTTTCCGAATTTATCAGTTGACTTCGATTTTCGGAAATATTGGACGCCATGCGGTATTTCGTGGTGATATCGATTATGGCCGGCGCGGACGCGAGGCCATCGTCGACCCCGAAGTCACCCGCCGCGAAGTGATCTCGCGCGTGGCCTCAGGCGAATACAACAGCATCAGCTTCTTTCACGAGATCGCCGATCATAGCGCGGACGATATCACCGCCGAGATCTTGGCCGAGGCGGCGCTACCGAAAATCGCCGCCAACCGCTTCGGTCACGCCCGTGATTTGCGCAAGCATGAGAGTGTGTGAGGGACCTGGCGTCCCTACCCATTACGCTTTCCCGCGAAACTTCTCTTCCATCGCCCGCCGCGTTTTGACGGTGTCGTTGTTGGCGTCGAACTCGACGTCACTCCAGCGCACCACCGCCCCATGCGCGATGTCGTTCTTGAGCTTGACCTTGTGCGCCAACCCGATTGGCAGCGCACCGGCGGCGAGGCTCGCAGCAGCGGGCATCAGTTTACCCCACACGGTATAGCCGCCCTCCCCGTCAAGCATTTCGCCGGCACGCAGGCTACGCTTGGCGACCGCCACCGCGTCGCCGCGGAAGCCATGCGGCTGGCCGGTCGGCTCATTGCGCAGTGCCGCCGACAGAATCGAGATGTTCAGCTCCAGTCCAATCAAATGATAGGGCTTATACATCGCGGCATAGCGCCCGCTCGCATCGGTCTTGAGGCCATATTGCTTGAAGCAATCGGCGGCATAATCGTTCGGCGCTTCCAGCACCACATAAACGCCCCAGCGCAAATCGCGGAACACCGGTCGGCCGTCGCGCTCCAGCGACGAGACCACCTCGACCACGCCGGATTTCTCCAGCACGCCGCCTTTATCGACCGGTCGCATGATATGCGGCAGGTCGTCGACGCCGCAGGGCGGAAACAGCAAGCCGCCGGTCGGCACGTCGAGCCCGCAGGAATTGGCGATTGCCGCCATTTCGATCGCGGACTTGGTGCCGTCAAGGAACGAGTTGAACATCTGCGGGTTCATGCCGGCCGATTGCGCCTCGCCGGCGGTCAGGCCGTAATGGCCCCAGACGCCTTCCGGCGTCACGTCGTGATAGGCCGGCAGGTATTTTGTTCCCTTGCCGGCCGCGACGATGCGGAATCCGGTGGCGCGGGCCCAGTCGACCATTTCGGCCGTCAACGCCGGCTGATCGCCATAGGCCAGCGAATAAACCACGCCCGCCTTGCGGGCTTCGTCGGCGAGCAAGGGTCCTGCCAGCACGTCGGCCTCGACATTGACCATCACGATATGCTTGCCGGCTGCGATCGCGGCGCGGGCATGGCGAATGCCGACCGCGGGATTGCCGGTCGCCTCGACGATCACTTCGATATTGCCTGATGTCGCCTTGGCGCCATCGGCGGTAAAATTGGTCGCTGCGATCCGCTCGGCGTCCCAGCCGACGGTGCGGCAGGCTTCACGCGCGCGTTCCGGATCGAGATCGACGATGACGGGAACTTCAAGCCCCGGCGTGTGCGGCACCTGCGACAGGAACATTGACCCGAACTTGCCGGCGCCGATCAGCGCGACCCGAACCGGTTTTCCCGCCGCACGGCGGGCATTGAGCAGATGATGCAGATTCATGGGGCGATCCAACCGTCAGTTTATTCGTTGGCTCGCAACCAATCAGCGCCGCGCCGCTTTTGCAAGGCGGGTTTTGGCGCAGGTGCGTTGAGGTCTCGTCATTCCGGGGCGCTTTTTGCGCGAGCCCGGCATCCATCCCCCCTGTGACCAAGTTCAGCACTGAACATCGATGCACGGAGTATGGATTCCGGGCCCACGCAAAGATGCGTGTCTTGGAATGACGGCGGATCAACGCTAAGGCCTTACACCATCAATACCGTCGAGCCCGTGGTCTTGCGCGCGGCGAGATCGGCATGGGCCTTGGCAGCCTCCTTCAGCGGATAGACCTGATTCACCTCGATCTTGACGGCACCTGACTGCACCACCTCGAACAACTCTTTCGCCATCGCCACCAGATTTTCACGCTTGGCGCCGTAGGTATTGAGCGTCGGGCGGGTGACGTAGAGCGAACCCTTCTGCGCCAGCAGGCCGAGATTGAGCGGATCGACGTTGCCCGAAGAGGCGCCGAACAGCACGAGGTAGCCAAGCGGCGCCAGGCAATCCAGCGATTTCATGAACGTGTCCTTGCCAACGGAATCGTACACCACAGGCACTTTCTTGCCGCCGGTGAGCTCTTCAACCCGCTTCACGAAATCCTCGCGCGCGTAATTGATGGTGTGAGCGCAGCCATGCGCCTGCGCGAGTTTCGCCTTCTCGTCGCTGCCGACGGTGCCGATCACGGTGACGCCGAGATGCTTGGCCCATTGGCTGAGGATCAGCCCGACGCCGCCGGCTGCGGCGTGCAGCAGGATCGTCTCGCCGGCCTTGATGCGATAGGTCTGGCGGATCAGATATTGCGTGGTGAGACCCTTCAGCATCATCGCGGCCGCGGTCTTGTCATCGATGCCCTCAGGTAGCTTGATCAAACGATCGGCCGGGATCAAACGCTCCTCGGCATAGGCGCCGAGCGGCGAACTGCCATAGGCGACGCGGTCGCCAGGCTTCAGATCGGTTACGCCGGAACCCACTTCCTCGACCACGCCGGCGCCCTCGGAGCCCAGCCCGCTCGGCAACGGAACCGGATAAACGCCAGCGCGATTATAGATGTCGACGAAGTTCAAGCCCACCGCAGTGTGGCGGATGCGCGCCTCGCCCGCACCGGGCTTGCCGACCTTGACCTCTTCCCAGACCAGAACTTCAGGACCACCGGTTTTTTGAAAACAAATCGCATGCGTCATGGCGTACCTCCTCAGCTAAATTGATAATTTGTGAGATGACAGATTGTAGAGCGACAAAGGACCGAGAGCTGCGCAGCGCGCGCCGTGTTGCGGTCGGGCTGACTAGCGCATCTGCGCGAGACGCGCTCAGCAAAACCCCGTGAGCAATATTTAGCCTTCATCGGCGCACTACTCAACCATGTTGTGCTGCTGCCAGCGCAGCAGATAGGATTGCAGCCGCCGGATCAAGGTCGTCAGCACGACGCCGACCAGCATCAGCACGATCACGGCCACCATCATGCCGGAGGCCTCGCCTCGCGCCTCCAATTCCATGATCAGGCGCCCGATGCCGCGTTCGGCGCCGATGAATTCGCCGACGATGACGCCGATCAGCGCAAATGAGATCGCCGGCGACAACGAGGCGAACACCCAGGCCATCGTCGAGGGGATCACCACCGTGCGGGTGATCTGCCATTCGGTGGCACCCAACAGCCGCGCCGCGTTGATGAAGCCTTCGTCGATCGAGCGCGCGCCCTCGAAGGTGTTGAAGAACACCAGAAACACCACCACGATCCAGGACGTCACGATCTTGGAAGTGTCGCCGATGCCGAACGCCAGCACGATGATCGGCGCCAGCGCAATCCGGGGAATCGAATTCACCGCCGTGATGAAAGGCTGAAAGATCGCGCTGAGCCGGTCCGACCGTCCAAGGATCAAGCCCCCAGCAAAGCCGCTGGTGACGCCAGTAAGGAAACCGAAGAAAGTATTCTTCAGGGTGACCGATGTCGCGACCCAGAGATTGTTCTCGGTACGCGCCATGCACTTGGTGAAATCGCCGTTGAACCAGCCGTTCCATACGCCGAGCTTGGATTTGAGGCAGCTCAGCACCAGGAAGTTCTGGAAAATGTCCGACGGCTTCGAAATGAAATAGGGATCGAGCATATCAGGCACCAGCCAGGGCAGACTGGTGCGAAGGTCATAGCCCCATTGCCAGATCGACAGCACGACGACGCAGATCAGCGCCTGCCAAAGCCATACGTTGGTGGACCGGCGCGCCAATCTCATTACCGCCTTCCCTTGGCGAATTCCTCGCCGAGCGAATGCCAGATGTGCTGGAACAATTCGGCGTAGCGCGGCGTCTCGCGCACCTTCACCGCGTCACGCGGCCGCGCGAAATCGACCTCGAACATGTCCTTGATCCGACCCGGGCGCGCTGAAAAAAGAATGATCCGGTCGGCGAGCGTCAGCGCCTCGCCGAGATCGTGGGTCACGAACAAGACCGTCTGCTGCTCGCGCTCCCAGATCCGCAGGAGAACATCATGCATATCGATCTTGGTGTGGGTGTCGAGCGCGCCGAACGGCTCATCCATCAGCAAGATCTGCGGCTCCACCACCAGCGTTCGCATCAAGGCGGCGCGCTGCCGCATGCCGCCCGACAAGGCCGAGGGATACGCGTCTTCAAATCCGCGCAGGCCCGCTTGCGCCACGCCGGCCGCGACGCGTTCCTTGCGTTCCGCCTGCGCGACCCCGGCGAGTTGCAGGCCGTAGCCGATATTGTCGGCCACCGTACGCCAGGGAAACAGCGTGTCGCGCTGAAACACGTAGCCGACGCCTGATGTCGCCTTGCCGGCCATCACGGGCGCACCGTCGATCATGATCTGGCCGCCGCTCGGCCGGATCAACGTGGCGATCATGTTCAGCACCGTGCTCTTGCCGGAGCCGGATGGTCCCAGCAACGCCACGAACTCGCCGCGGCGGACGCTGAACGAAACGTCGCGCACCGCCTCGATCGCGGTGCCCGCGAGCTGGAACGTCTTGCTCAAGCCCCGGACGTCGATCCGCTCTGCCTCCGGCGCCATCACCGACATATCGTGCTTCAACCCGGATAGGCCTTGCGCGCGGCCTCGACAAAACCGGGACTGACGACCTCGGCGATGGTAAGCGGCTTGATCCCGGTCATCTCGCGGAACCAGACCTTTTCGCCACGCGCAAAGTCCTTGGCGTCAATCGTGCCATCGTAGTCGGCAACTTTCTTCAGTTCGGTGATTTCGATGATATTGGCCTTGCGCGATGTGCTGCCGACATAGGGCTCGATCATGTCGCAAATTTCGTCAGGCGAATGCGCCTTGATCCACTGCGTCGCACGCCACAACGCCGTGACATAGGCCTGCATTTTCGCCGGATCCTTGTCGATGGTCGACTGGATGGTGAAATGCGCAGTCACCGGCACCTTCCCGCCAATATATTTATTCCAGATCGCTTCATCCGTGCCGTCGAACAGAAGTGCGCCCCAGCCTTGCTCCTGTGCGTCGTTGAGCACCGACGGCGAATTGACGAGCACGTCAACCTGTTTGGTCTTTAGCGAGCCCATCATGGTGTCGACGGTGCCGGTACCGATCCAGGTGACCTTATCGTCCAGATTCATCGTTTCCATGTAGTAGGACGCCCAGACATGGTTGGTGCCGCCAAGCGATGACACCGACATGATCGGCTTGCGGCCATCCGGCCGTTTCCATTGCGTCAGCGCTTCCAGCGTCGTGATGCCCTGGTCCTTCAGATCCTTGCGGATGATGAAAACCGCCGAGCTTGAGCGCGTGTCGGTCGGCATCAAGATGCGTCCCGCGCGCCCGTGGTTGCTGAGTTGCATGGGGTGTGTCACGTCGCCGATCCCAACATCGCCCTGTGAGGACGCGACGATCTCGCGGGTCTTGACCCCGCTGCCGCCTTGAATCAATTTGCAGTCGAGTCCGGCGTCCTTGAAGTAACCGGCGCGGTCCGCGATGAATTGCGACTGATAGACCGCCACCGCTACCGGATAGATCGCGCGACCTTCCTTGGCCTCCGCAAAGGCGCGGCTTCCCGACATCGCCACGCCGCCACCGGCAATGATCGTCAGCGCCGAGCGCCGGGTAAAGCCAGCGGCGAGAGACTTCCCCATCACGTCAGTTCCTTTTGCTTGCCCGCTACCTTGTCGAGCGCAGCGAGGACCGCATCGCCCATCTGCGAAGTCGACAGTTTCTTGGCGCCGGCTTCGGCGATATCCGCGGTGCGGGCGCCGGATGCCAAGGCCGCAGCCACGGCCTTCTCCAGGAGGTCCGCATCCTCCGGCCGGTTCAGCGTCATGCGCAGCATCATCGCGACGCTGAGGATCGAGCCCAGCGGATTGGCGATGCCTTTGCCTGCGATATCGGGCGCGCTGCCATGCACGGGCTCGTAGAGCGCCTTGCGGCGGCCGTATTGATCGACCGGCCCGAGCGAGGCCGACGGCAACATGCCGAGCGAGCCCGACGCCATCGCCGCGCAATCCGACAGGATGTCGCCGAAGATATTGCCTGTCACCATTACGTCGAACTGGCGGGGATCACGCACGATCTGCATCGCGGCGTTATCGACATACATATGGGTCAGCTCAACATCGGAGAATTCGGCTGCGTGCAGCGCGATCACTTCCTCGCGCCACAGCACGCTGGTCTCCAGCACATTGGCCTTGTCGACCGAGCAGACCTTGTTCTTGCGCGTGCGCGCCAGTTCGAAGGCGGAGCGTGCGACACGGCGGACCTGGTTGGTGGTGTATTGCTCGGTGTTGAAGCCGCGGCGCTGGCCGTCGGGCAGCATCTCGATGCCGCGCGGTTCGCCGAAATAGATGCCGCTGGTGAGTTCGCGGATGATGACGAAATCGACGTCGCGCAATACCTCGGCCTTGAGCGGCGCCGAATCCGCCAGCGCCGGGCTGGCCACGATCGGACGCAGATTGGCATAGAGATCATATTTGCTGCGCATCGACAGCAGACTTCCCGCTTTGCGCGCGGCCGGCGGCACTTCCTTGGTCTCGGGACCACCGGTCGCGCCCCACAGGATCGCGTCGGCCTCTTCCATCGCCTCGACGGTATCCTCCGGCAACACCTTGCCGGTGGCGAGATAGGGAATGATGCCGTATTGCGCCTCGCGCGAAGTGACGGGAACGCCGCGATGGGCGACGAACCAGTTGAGCACGCGATGCGACTGCGCCGTCACCTCGGGGCCGATACCCTCGCCGCCGACGACGGCGACCTTGAACATGTTGGATCGCGTATTCATGCTTGTTTCCCTGCAAAATGAATCCATGGCCGCTGATTGCGATCGGCCGCCTGGAATGCCCTGATTTTATCGTCGCGCTGCAACGTCAGCGCGACCTCGTCCAATCCCTTGAGAAGCCCGTCACGGCGGCGCGGATCGATCTCGAAACGATGGGTTTTGCCCATCGGCGAGGTGATGGTCTGCGCCTCCAGATCGATGCCGATCCGTCCCGCGCCCTGCGTGAGTTCGACCTCCGCCGCGAGGCCATCGACGATCGGCTTGTCGACGATGATCGGCAAAATCCCGTTCTGGAAACAATTGGCGAAGAAGATGTCGCCGAAGCCCGAGCCGATCACGGCGCGGATGCCGCGCTCCTGCAGCGCCCACACCGCGCCTTCGCGCGACGAGCCGCAGCCGAAATTCGGCCCCGTGACCAGGATCTCCGCCTCGCGATAGGGCTCGCGGTTGAGGATGAATTCGGGATTCTCCGAACCGTCTGGCAGATAACGCAGCGAGCCGAACGCCCATTTGCCGAGCGTGCCGCGAATGCCGTTACCGACCAGACGCTCGATGCGGATAATCACATCAGTGTCGATATTGGTGCGCATGATCGGTGCGGCGATCGCGCTCAGTTTGTCGAAGGGTTTCGGCATCTCAGCGCTCCATCATCCGCACGTCGGCGATCGCGCCTGATATCGCGGCGGCCGCCGCACTTGCCGGGCTTGCCAGATGGGTGCGCGCCCGCGGCCCCTGGCGGCCGATGAAATTGCGATTGGAAGTCGAGACCGAACGCTGGCCAGGCGCAACGGTTTCGCCATTCGCGGCCAGACACATCGAGCAGCCGGGCTCACGCCATTCGAAGCCGGCCTCGATGAAGATCTTGTCGAGCCCTTCGGCAACGGCATCGCGTTTGACGTTCTCCGAGCCCGGCACGATCCAGGCGCGGACGCCGGGTGCCACCTTGCGGCCGCGCGCGACTTCGGCGGCAGCCCGCAAGTCGCTGAGCCGGCTGTTGGTGCAGGAGCCGATGAAGACCCAATCGACCGGCGTGCCCGCGATCGGTGCGCCAGCCTTGAGCCCCATGTAATCCAGCGCGGTCTCCAGCGCTGCGCGGCGCGCCGGATCGTCGACATCTGCGGGATCGGGGATATGACCATCGACGCCGATGACATGTTCCGGGCTGATGCCCCAGGTCACCTGCGGCTTGATTTTGGCGACATCGATGACGACTTCGCGGTCGAACACGGCGTCCGCATCGCTCTGCAACTGCCGCCAGGCGTGGACCGCCCGCTCCCACATCTCGCCCTGCGGCGCATAGGGACGCCCCTTGATGTATTCGTAGGTTTTCTCATCCGGCGCGACCATGCCCATCTTGGCGCCGAGTTCGATCGAGAGGTTGCAGACAGTCATCCGTCCCTCGACTGGCAGGTCGCGCATGGCGCTGCCGGCATACTCAACCGCGTAGCCGGTGCCGCCGGCGGCGCCGACGTGACCGATCAGCGCCAGGATCAAATCCTTCGCGGTGACGCCGAGCTGCAGCTTGCCTTCGAACTTGACGCGCATCGTCTTGGGCCGGCGCTGGATCAGCGTCTGCGTTGCCAGCACATGCGTCACTTCACTGGATCCGATGCCGAAGGCTAGCGCGCCGAGGCCGCCATGCGTACAGGTGTGGCTGTCGCCGCAGACGATCACGCAGCCGGGAAGGCTCAGGCCCAGTTCCGGCCCGATGACATGGACGATGCCCTGCCCGGGCTGATCGACATCGAACAATTGAATGCCGCTGGCCGAGGTCTCGACCCGCAACGCCGCCAGCAATTCCAGGCCGATCTTGCTGGTGCCGGCCCGTCCATGCGCGGTCGAAATCGCGTGGTCGGGCGTCGCAAAGGTCAGTTCCGGATTGTGGACCTTCAGGCCCCGGCTCTTGAGGTCGAGCAGCCCGCGCGAACCGCCGAGATCGTGCAGCAAATGGCGATCGACATGGAGCAGATCGGTATCGTCGCTGATATGCGCGATGACATGCTGATCCCAGATTTTGGCCAGCATGGTACGGCCGGGCTGTTGCAAGACAGGTCCTCCCTTTTCTTGTTTTGCCGGAAGGGCCTGCGGCGTGCGCCGCTGGCGCGGTTTGCCGATTGTCTCCCCGGTTCTTATTCCCGCATCAAAGCATAAGAGGTCACGGTCCGGCTAGAGCCGTCTACGCATGACGCCGGTCGCAAGGGCGAAAACGAGCGGCCCCGCCGCCATCGGTGCAGGCCAACAATCAGGGCGACAACAAGTGGACAAGGTTCACCTTTAAGTGACCCACTTCGATCGATCATTTTCCGAGGGTCGTCGAAATATTTCCGTCGCAGGAATGTCTTCTACAGCGATGGCCACTCCACCGGAGAAACACGCGATGCCCACGGCTGCCTTGATTTCACTTGCGACGGCCGTCCCTCCCAACATATTCCTGCAAAAGGACGTGCTGGCCGCGGCGTGGGACGTGTTCGGGCCCCGGCTGCCGCAATTCGAAACGCTTTCGAGCATTTTCGCCAATACCGGCATCATCAAGCGCCATGGCGTGAAGCCGTTCGACTGGTATCTCCAACCGCGCGGCTGGCCCGAGCGAACCGAAGCCTTTCTCGAGGGCGCCGCGGCGCTGTTCGTCGAGGCGGTCGAGAAGGCGCTGGCGAATGCGCAACTCTCCGCCGGCGAGATCGACACCATCGTCACCGTCTGCTCGACCGGCATCGCGACGCCGAGCCTGGAGGCGCGCGTCGCGGGCCGGATGGGGTTCCGCGCCGACGTCTCGCGCGTGCCGGTGTTCGGGCTGGGCTGCGCCGGTGGGGTTTCAGGACTGTCTATCGCGGCGCGACTGGCGCAAGCGCGGCCCGGCACCAACGTGCTGCTGGTCGCGGTCGAGCTTTGTTCGCTGGCGCTTCGGCTTGATGAGCTCACCAAGGCCAATATCGTCGCGACCAGCCTGTTCGGCGACGGCGCCGCCGCGCTGATCCTGCGCGCCGGCGACGGCGGCGCGACACGGATCGAGCATTCCGGCGAATATCTCTGGCCGGATACGCTCGGCATCATGGGCTGGAATGTCGATCCCGAAGGTTTTGGCGTAATCTTCCAGCGCACCATTCCGGATTTCGTCACCGAGAACCTCAAGCCAGCGGTGACACGGATTCTCGAAGGCATGCAGTTGACGATGGCCGATATCGACCGCTTCGTCTGTCACCCCGGCGGCGCGCGGGTCATCACCGCGCTGGAGGCCGCGCTGGAGCTGCATCAAGGCACGCTCGACCATGAGCGGCATGTGATTGCCGACTGCGGCAACATGTCGGCGCCGACGGTGTTGTTCGTGCTGGAGCGCGCGCGCGAAGCGGGCCTGCCGCCGCGCTCGCTGTTGACGGCGCTCGGGCCCGGCTTCACCGCAAGCTGCGTCACCTTGCGGCACGCCGCTTGACCGCAGCCGAAATCATCCTCGCTCTGGTCACGCTGCAGCGGGCCGGCGAGCTGGTGGTCGCCCGGCGCAATACGCAACGGCTGATCGCGCGGGGGGCGGTCGAGATCGCCGCAGGACATTATCCGCTCGTTGTCGCGGTCCATGCCGCCTGGCTGATCTCGCTATGGCTGTTCGGCCGCGACCAGCCCGTGAACGCCATTGCGCTTGCGGCCTATCTGGTCCTGCAAGGCTTGCGCGGCTGGGTTTTCTGGACGCTGGGCGCCCGATGGACGACACGGATCATCGTCATCCCAGGAGAGACGCTGGTGTCCGCCGGACCCTATCTATATCTGTCGCATCCCAATTATGCCGTCGTCACCGCTGAGATCGCCGTGCTGCCGCTGGTTTTTGATCTGCCGTGGCTCACCGCGATCTTCACGGCTCTGAATGCGGCGGTGCTGGCGATCCGGATCCGGGCCGAAAATCGCGCGCTGGCGGCATCGCGCGAGACAACCGCGCCATGAGCGCGCCGCTCGACCGAACCGGTCCGGGCCAGCGCCGCAATTTGGCTCGGCTTCATTCTGATGTGCCTCGGCATGTTCATGGCCATCCTCGACATCCAGGTGGTTGCGACATCCCTGCCGTCGATCCAGCACGCGCTGGCGATTTCGCCCAATGCGATCAGCTGGATCCAGACCGCGTATCTGATCGCGGAAATCGTCGCCATTCCATTGACCGGCTGGTTGACGCGCGTCCTGACCTTGCGATGGCTGTTCGTATCGGCGGTGGCCGTTTTTACCGTTGCCTCGATCGGCTGCGCCTTCAGCGACGGCTTTGCGATGCTGGTCAGCTTCCGCGTGCTGCAGGGCTTTGCCGGCGGCACGCTGATCCCCGCGGTATTTTCCGCGGTATTCCTGTTGTTTCCGCTGCCCCAGCATCCGCTCGCGACCACGATGGCCGGCATCATGGCGGTGCTGGCGCCGACCATCGGCCCCGTAGTTGGCGGCTGGATCACCGAGACCTATTCGTGGCACTGGCTGTTCCTGATCAACGTGATCCCGGGCGTTGTCGCAGCCTCGGCCACGCCCTTCCTGCTGCCGCGCGACAAACCCAATTGGCGCGAACTCACCGGGCTCGACGGAATTTCGCTTGTGCTGATGGCGATCGCGCTGGCGAGCCTGGAGATTGCCCTGAAAGAAGCCCCGCAACTTGGCTGGCTATCGCCGTTATGTCTGCTCGTACTGCTGCTCAGCGCCGCCGCGACGATCTTCTTTGCCACGCGAACGCTCAAGGCCGTCCATCCCGTCGTCGACCTGTCCACGCTGCGCACGCGCTCGTTTGCGATCGGGTGCAGCCTGAGCTTCTGCCTCGGCGTCGGACTGTTCGGCTCGGTCTATCTGATGCCGGTGTTTCTCGCCTTCGTGCGCCGCCACGATGCCTTCGAGATCGGCACCATCATGCTGGTCACCGGCGTCTCGCAACTGATAGCTGCACCAATCGCCGGCGCGCTGGAAAGCCGCTGCGATCCGCGATGGCTGTCGGCACTGGGATTCGCTCTGTTCGCGATCGGGCTCGGCTGCAGTGCGTTTCAGGACCGCACGGCGGATTTCGATGCGATGTTCTGGCCACAGGTGTTGCGCGGCATCGCCATCATGTTCTGCCTGCTGCCGCCGACGCGGCTCGCGCTCGGCGCACTGACTGCAGCGCAGGTGCCTGACGCCAGCGGATTGTTCAATCTGATGCGCAATCTCGGCGGCGCGATCGGAATCGCGCTGATCGACACCATCCTGTATGGCCGCACCGGCGGCCACGCCGAAACGTTGCGCGACCGGCTGATCGCGGGCGACGTCACCGCAGCCAAGGCGATCGGGCTTGATGTGCAGCTCTTCACCCACCCGCCGCCCGGCATGTCTGACGCCGCGATCGAAGCCTATCTGCGGCCGATGGTCGAGCGGGCCGCGTTCGCACTCAGCACCAACGAAGCCTGGGCCCTCCTCGCCGGCGTGGCGCTGCTCGGATTGCTGCTGGTGGCCTGCGCCGGGCCGTTGTCACCCGGCGAAAAAACAGTACCGTGAGATGTGGCGATAGCGCTGCCCGGGATCGAGCCGTGCAGAGGGAAAGTCGGGGCGATTGGGCGCGTCAGGATAATTCTGCGGCTCCAGGCACAACGCATCGAACCGTTTATGAGCTCGGCCATATTTGCCGATCACGCTGCCATCGAGGAACTGACCTGAATAGAACTGCACACCGGGCTGGTTGGTCCAAAGCTCAAGCGCGCGGCCGGATGACGGATCTTCGAGGCGGGCGGCAAATTCAGCCTGGTCACTAGCACCCGCGCGCAAACAGAAATTGTGATCATAGCCGCCCCGGATCCCAACCTGTTCATCGGAGTCACCAAGTCCGCGCACCGACGCGATAAGATTGGCGGAAATCAAACGGCGTTCCGTCGACCGCGCGCGGCGGCGCAGCCAGCGGAATGCCCGAGGTCGTGACAGGCAAATAGTTATCCGCTGCGATAACCAGGCGATGATCGAGAATGCCATTGGCGGATTCGACACCGCCTAGATTGAAGAAGCTGTGATTGGTCAAATTGACGATGGTCGGACGGTCCGTCGTCGCGGCGAATTCAATCGACAGCTCCATGCCACCTGACAGGCGGTAGGTGATTTCAGTTTGCAGCCGGCCAGGATAGCCCTCCTCGCCGTCTGCACTGACGTAGGACAGCGTGACAAAGGGCTTTGGACTTTCGCCGATATCAATCACCGTCCAGCGCTGGCGATCGAAGCCGGCGAGCCCGCCATGCAGCGCATTCGCGCCGTCATTGGTGGGCAAGTTGAAAACGAGCGCCGTCCAGCTCGAACGTGCCGTTCGCGATCCGGTTCGCATAACGTCCGATCGTCGCACCAAGAAAGCGCCTGACAGCGAGATAGCCTTCGAGATTATCGCCGCCGAGCACGACATCAGCGAGACGCCCGCTGCGGTCGGGAACGAAAATCGACTGCAGCGCCGCGCCGAACGTGATCAGCCGCACCTCAAAGCCGTTGTCGCCGAACAGTTTTATCCGTTCGACGGCCGCGCCATCCGGCAAATGACCGAAAATCTCACGCGTGACCTTCGGCATGGCCGTGCTCACTCCGTGAACGGTTCGACGTCGCGGCGCTCGCCGAGCATGAAGGCGTCGGCGACGTGCACCAGCGGCGACAGATCGACATCGGAAACCCCGTTAGCGATCAGCTCGAGAAAACGCTGGTAGATGACAGGATATTCCTGCTTCTCTGCGTCGACCAGCGTTCGCTCGCCATGGATCAGGCGGCGGCCGCCGGAGGCCACGATTACCCGCCCGGCGTCGGTTTCGATCCGGATTTCCCAGGTCTGCGGCCCGGTTTGGCGCCAGTCGAATGCCGCCTCGATTTGCGCGCCGGCCCCATCGGCAAAGGACAGATCGGCCGCAATCGGCGCCGCCCGATTGCGCGGGAACGATAGTTCAGCGCGCGTCAGAAAGAACGGCCGTGGCAGGATCCGCGTCATGATCGAGAGCGCGTTGATGCCGGGATCGAACACGCCGAAGCCGCCGGGCTGCCAGATCCAGGCCTGACCGGGATGCCAGACCGTGACGTCTTCCTTCCATTCGACGGTGACTGACTTGATCTCGCACTCTGCAAGCAGCGCCCGCGCAGGTTCGACGGCAGGCGCGAAACGGGAATGCCAGGCCGCGAACAGCGTGCGCCCGCCTTGCCGTGCCGCGGCGATCAGTGGCGTCAACTCGCTGACGGTCGCGCCCGGAGGCTTTTCCAAGAGCACATGCTTGCCGGCCTTCAAGGCGGCGGCGGCCAGCGCATGACGCATTTGCGGCGGCGTGCACAGCGCCACCGCATCGATGGGGTGCTTGGCCGCGAGCAGCTCGCCGAGCGTCTTGAAATGCGCGACGCCGTCCATCGAGGCATGTGGGTCGGCCACCGCAACGAGTTCGATCCCAGAGGTCTCCGATATCGCTGGAATGTGCCGATCCCTTGCGATCTTGCCGAAGCCAATGACGGCGATGCGAACAGCGTCCACTTTAGAATTCACTTGCCCCATCGAAGCACCAGCGGACCGAGGCGGCGTGCGATCTCAATCAATCCGGCCCTGACAGCCGGATGCAATGGCTGCAGTGGCAGGCGCACCGTTTCGTGCTTGATGACCCCGCCCTCCTTCATCAGCGCCTTGCAGGCGATTAGACCGCATTGGCGATTTTCGTAGTTGATCAGCGGCAGCCAGCGCTCATAGGCCTCGATCGCCTGTTCGCGACGGCCGCTGAAATACGCGTCGGTGATTTGCCTGATACCATCAGGATAGCCGCCACCGGTCATCGCGCCGGTGGCGCCGGCATCGAGATCGGCCATCAGCGTAATCGCTTCCTCGCCGTCCCACGGGCCTTCGATCGCCTCGCCGCCGAGCGCAATTAATTCGCGCAGCTTGGCTGCGGCTTGCGGCGTCTCGATCTTGAAGTAGCTGACATTCTCGAGCTCGCGGGCCATCCGCGCCAGGAACGGCGCCGACAGCGGCGTGCCCGCCACTGGCGCATCCTGGATCATGATGGGGATCGAGACCGCATCGGAAACCGTGCGGTAGAACTCGTAGATACCGGTTTCGCCGACCCGGATGGTGGCGCCGTGATAGGGCGGCATCACCATCACCATGGCGGCGCCCGTCGCTTGCGCGCGCTTGGAGCGCTCGGCACAGATATGTGATGCAAAGTGCGTAGTTGTGACAATCACGGGGACGCGGCCGGCGACATGATGCAACACCGCGTCGAGCACCTGGTCGCGCTCGGCATCAGTCAGCACGAATTGCTCGGAGAAATTGGCGAGAATGCAGAGGCCGTGGGAACCCGCATCGATCATGCAATCAACGGCGCGTTTCTGGCCATTGAGATCAAGCCGGCCGTCGCCGTCGAACACCGTCGGCACCACCGGAAATACGCCCTTGTAAGGCCGTCCTATGCTCGCGCGTGCCATGCCATCCTCCTTTTTATTGCTGTTATCGGGCCGGGTCGCGTCCGATTCGATCGCGCTGAATCATCATAAACCGCATCTTGCTGCGTGAGCATGACCTTCAAAACCACTGCCGTCACGCGATCTGACGGGAACTGTGCTTTTTGGGTCGCACGAAGCTGTTAAAGGTCGGTGCATCATGCCCGGATTCGCTGGCGGGCAGTAGCGCATAGGCCTAGAATTCTTTCCGATTATTAATGCGATAATGCCTGTTGGAAGCGCTCTTCCGCCTCCGAGCAGTTGCGGAATATTGCTCAAAACGCCTACAATGATCGGCCCGTCACGGCTTGTTTGAGCGACCTCGCGCCTCGACCGGTCACGCAGCAAAGAGGCATGCCAATGGACGAGAATTCGGTGATGGAACGTTCATGAATCAACCCATCAAACCGCCTCAGGAAGCGACACCTCAGCGCGAAGCCAATCCCTTTGGCAAACCGGGCCCCAAGCCTCGATCGGCCTGGCGCTTTGTCGGGACGTGTCTGCTGCTGTTGCTGATCGTCGCAGGCATCGTCTGGTGGACCAAGCACCAGCAAGCCAACGCGCCGGAGCCGGCGGGACGCGGCGGCCGCAACGCGGCGCCGATGTCGATCGTGCCTGAGACTGTCGGCAAGGGCGACATCAACGTCACGCTCAATGCGCTCGGGACCGTGACCTCGCTCGCGACCGTCACGATCCGAAGCCAGATCAGCGGCTATCTGCAGAAGGTCGCCTTCAAGGAAGGCGACGAGGTCAAGAAAGGCGACCTGATCGCCGAAATCGAACTCGCGGCCTTATGAAGCCACGCTGGCCCAGGCCAACGGCAATCTGGCGCGCGACCAGGCGTTGCTGAAGGGGGCGCAGGTCGACCTCGCCCGCTATCAGGGTCTGGCCGCACAGAACGCGGTGCCGCGTCAGACGCTCGACACGCAGATTGCGCTGGTGGCGCAATATCAAGGCACGATCGAAGCCGATACCGCCGCGGTGAAATCCGCCCAGGTCAACCTGCAATATTGCCACATCCTGTCGCCGCTCGACGGCCGCGTCGGGCTGCGTCAGGTCGACCAGGGCAATTATGTCACCCCGGGCGATACCAACGGCATCGTGGTGATCACGCAGTTGAAGCCGATCAGCGTGCTGTTCACGGTGCCCGAGGATAATCTGCAGGCGATCTCGAAACGGCTTCAGAGCGGCGCGGTGCTGCAGGCGGCGGCCTTCGATCGCGGCGGCGCCAGGAAAATCGCCGATGGCGCGCTACTGACCTTTGACAGCCAGATCGATCCGACCACCGGAACGATCAAGCTGCGGGCGCAATTTCCGAACGAGACCGAAGCGCTCTATCCCAACCAGTTCGTCAACATCCAGCTGTTGCTCGACACCCACAAGGGCGTCACCACGATGCCGACGGCGGGCGTGCAGCGCGGCGTGCCCGGCACGTTCGTCTATCTCGTCAACGCCGACGACACCGTTTCGGTCCGCAAGATCGATCTCGGCGTGACCGACGGCGACCGCGTCGAGGTTCGCAGCGGACTGCAGCCCGGCGACAAGATCGTGGTCGATGGCGCCGACAAGCTGCGCGATGGCGCCAAGATCAATGTACGCGCCGAGGCTGGCGATCCCAACGCTCCCGCCGCCGTTCCGGGCGGCGAAAAGGCCGGCAAGAAGCGCCGCTCGGAAGGCGGCCAGAAGCAGGATAACGGGCAGAAGCAAGACAGCGGACCGAAGCAATGAGCCCGTCGCAACCGTTCATTCTGCGGCCGGTTGCGACCACGCTGCTGATGATCGCCATCATGCTGTCCGGCCTGCTGGCATTCAGGTTCCTTCCCGTCGCGGCACTCCCTGAAGTCGATTACCCGACCATTCAGGTGCAAACCTTCTATCCCGGCGCCAGCCCCGACGTGATGACGTCGTCGGTGACCGCACCGCTGGAAGTGCAGTTCGGCCAGATGCCGAACCTCAACCAGATGAGTTCGGTCAGTTCGGCCGGCGCGTCCGTCATCACGCTGCAATTCGGCTTGAGCATTTCGCTCGATGTCGCCGAGCAGGAAGTGCAGGCCGCGATCAACGCCGCCGGCAATCTCTTGCCGTCCGATCTGCCGGCGCCGCCGATCTACGCTAAGGTCAATCCGGCCGACGCGCCGATCCTGACGCTCGGCCTGACCTCGAAGACCATGCCACTGACGCAGGTGGAAGACTTTGTCGACACGCGGCTGGCGCAGAAGATCTCGCAACTTCCGGGCGTCGGCCTGGTCAGCATTTCCGGTGGCCAGCGGCCCGCGGTGCGGATCCAGGCCGACATCCGCAAACTCGCCGCCTACGGACTGAACATCGACGATCTCCGCACGACGCTCGGCAACGCCAACGTCAACACGCCCAAGGGCAATTTTGACGGGGCGATGCGGGCCTACACCATCAACGCCAACGACCAGATCCGGAACGCGGTCGACTACCGATCGCTGATCATCGCCTACAAGAACGGCTCGCCGGTTCGCTTGAGCGATGTCGGCAACGTCATCGACGGCGCCCAGAACGACAAGCTCGGCGCCTGGATGAACGAGACCCCGGCGATCATTCTCAACATCCAGCGCCAGCCCGGCGCCAACGTCATTGCGGTGGTCGAAGGCATCAAGTCACTGTTGCCGCAATTGCAGGCCACGCTGCCTTCCGCGATCGACCTCAACGTCCTGACCGACCGCACCGTGACCATCCGCGCCTCGGTGGAGGACGTCGAATTCGAGCTATCGCTCGCCGTCATCCTCGTCGTGCTCGTGATCTTTGTGTTCCTGCGCAACGCCCGCGCCACGCTGATCCCGAGCCTGTCGGTGCCGCTGTCGCTGGTCGGCACGCTGGGGGCGATGTACCTGTTCGGCTTCAGCCTCAACAATCTTTCGCTGATGGCGCTGACCATCGCCACCGGCTTCGTGGTCGACGACGCCATCGTCGTGATCGAAAACATCTCTCGCTACATCGAAGAGGGCGAGCAGCCGCTGCAGGCGGCGCTGAAAGGCTCCGAGCAGATCGGCTTCACCATTATCTCGCTGACGGTGTCGCTGATCGCGGTGCTGATCCCGCTGCTGTTCATGGGCGATGTGGTCGGAAGACTGTTCAGGGAATTCGCCATCACGCTGTCGGTGACGATCCTGATCTCGGCTGTGGTGTCGCTGACCCTGGTGCCGATGGCCTGCGCCAAGCTGCTGAAGCCCGAAACCGAAGCGCATGAGAACGCGTTCCAGCGCGCCAGCCGCCAAGGCTTCGACAAGATCATCGAACTCTACGGCCACGCGCTCAACTGGGTGCTCGATCGCCAGACCTTCGTGTTGCTGATCGCGCTCGGTACCTTCGCGCTGACGGCCTATCTCTACATCATCATTCCCAAGGGCTTCTTCCCGCTGCAGGACACCGGCGTGATCCAGGCGATCTCGGAGGCGCCGCAGTCGGTCTCCTACGCGGCGATGGCGGAACGGCAGCAGCAACTCGCCAGCGCCATCCTGAAAGACCCCGATGTCGAGAGCCTGTCGTCGTTCATTGGCGTCGACGGTACCAACACCACGCTCAACAGCGGCCGCATCCTGATCAATTTGAAGCCGTACAGCGAACGTAAGTCCGGCGTGACCACCGTGATGCAGCGGATCAAGGACTCGACGGCATCGCTGACCGGCATCACGTTGTACATGCAGCCGGTCCAGGACCTGACCATCGAAGGCACCGTTAGCCGTACCCAATACCAGTTCATCCTGCAGGACGCCGATCCGGCGCAACTGGCCGAGTGGGCGCCCAAACTGGTCGACAAGCTCAATCAGCTTCCGCAGTTCGCCGACGTTTCCAGCGACATCTCCGCCTACGGTCTCTCACTCTTTGTGCAGATCGACCGCGACCAGGCCGCCCGCTTCGGCATCACCCCCGCCACCATCGACAACGCGCTGTACGATTCCTATGGCCAGCGCATCGTATCGACGATCTTTACCAATTCGAACCAGTACCGGGTCATCCTCGAAGCCGATCCCAGCCTGCAGACCTCGCTGGACTCGCTGCAGTCGATCTATCTGCCGTCCTCGGTGGGCGGCGCGCCGGTACCGCTGGCGGTGATGGCCAAGATGCGGCAGGAGACCGCGCCGCTGCAGGTCGCCCATCTCGGGCAGTTTCCCGCCGCCACGGTCTCCTTCAACCTGGCGCCGGGCGCGGCACTCGGCGATGCGGTCGAAGCGATCAAGCAGGCCCAGATCGACATCGGCCAGCCGATTGGCGTCATCACCAATTTCCAGGGCGCGGCGCTGGCGTTCCAGTCATCGCTGTCGAACCAGCTGTTCCTGATCCTGGCGGCGATCGTCACGGTCTATATCGTGCTCGGCGTGCTCTATGAGAGCTTCATCCATCCAATCACGATCCTCTCGACCTTGCCGTCCGCCGGCATCGGTGCGCTGCTGGCGCTGATGGCGGCCGGCAACGATCTCACCATCGTGGCGATCATCGGCATCATCCTGCTGATCGGTATCGTCAAGAAAAACGCGATCATGATGATCGACTTCGCACTCGATGCCGAGCGCAACGAGGGCAAGCCGCCACGCGAGGCGATCTACCAGGCCTGCCTGCTGCGGTTCCGGCCGATCCTGATGACCACCATGGCCGCGGTGCTCGGCGCGTTGCCGCTGATGCTCGGCACCGGCGCAGGCTCCGAATTGCGTCACCCGCTCGGCATTTCCATCGTCGGCGGCCTGCTGGTCAGCCAGATGCTGACGCTGTTCACGACGCCCGTGATCTATCTCTGGTTCGATCGTCTCGCGGTGCGCTTCGCCGGCCGCACCCGCGAGCCCGGTCCTGCAACGAATTGAACTGAGCCATGAGCCTGTCCACCCCCTTCATTCGCCGGCCGGTCGCAACGACCTTGCTGACGTTTGGGCTCGCGGCGGCGGGTGCGGTGGCGTTCTTCAAGCTGCCGGTCTCACCATTGCCACAGGTGGATTTCCCGACCATTTCGGTGCAGGCGACGCTGCCGGGCGCAAGCCCGCAGGATGTCGCGACCACCGTCGCAAGTCCGCTCGAGCGCCACCTTGGGCAAATCGCCGACGTCACCGAGATGACGTCGTCCTCCTCGGTGGGAAGCACGCGCATCACGCTGCAGTTCGGGCTGAACCGCGATATCGACGGCGCCGCGCGCGACGTGCAGGCCGCCATCAACGCGGCGCGCGCCGATTTGCCGACCAGTCTGCGATCCAATCCGACCTACAAGAAGGTCAATCCCGCCGACGCCCCGATCCTGATCCTGACCTTGAGTTCGGACACGATGTCACGCGGCGATCTCTATGACGCGGCCTCGACGGTGCTGGCGCAGAAGCTATCGCAGGTCGAGGGCATCGGCGAAGTCGGGGTCAGCGGCAGTTCGCTGCCCGCGGTGCGCGTCGACCTGATTCCGCAGGCCATCTATAAATACGGCATCGGTCTCGAAGACGTGCGGGCGGCGCTGGCCAGCGCCAACGCCCACAGCCCGAAGGGCGGCATCGACGTCGGCGAGCAGCGATATCAGATTTACGCCAACGACCAGGCCAACAAGGCCGCCGACTACCAATCGCTTGTCGTCGCCTACCGGAATGGCGCGGCGGTGCATCTGTCCGATGTCGGCGAGGTCACCGACGGCGTCGAGAACCTGCGCAACTCCGGCCTCGCCAACGGCAAGCCGGCGGTTCTGATCATCCTGTACCGGCAACCGGGCGCCAATATCATCAGCACGGTGGACCGGGTGAAGGCGCTGATGCCGCAATTGCAGGCGTCGATTTCGCCCGCGATCGAAGTCGGAACGGCGGCCGACCGTTCCACCACCATCCGCACCTCGCTGCGCGATGTCGAGCGCACCCTGGTGCTGGCCGTGCTGCTGGTGATCGTGGTGGTGTTCGCATTTCTGCGGAACCTGCGCGCCACCTTAATCCCTGTCGTGGCGGTCTCGGTCTCGCTGGTCGCGACCTTCGCGGCGATGTACCTGATCGGCTACAGCCTCGACAATCTGTCTCTGATGGCCTTGACCGTCGCGACCGGTTTCGTCGTCGACGACGCCATCGTGGTGCTCGAAAACATCACCCGCCACATCGAAGACGGCATGTCACCAATGGATGCCGCCCTCAAGGGCGCCGGCGAGGTCGGTTTCACCGTGCTGTCGATGAGCATCTCGCTGATCGCCGTATTCATTCCGATCCTGATGATGGGTGGCATCATCGGCCGCCTGTTCCGTGAATTCGCGATGACGATCTCGATCGCGATCCTGATCTCGCTCGCGGTATCCCTGGCGACCACGCCGATGATGTGCGCGGTGCTACTGCGTGGCGAGACCGGCCAGAGACATGGCCGAATCTATCAGATCAGCGAACGCTTCTTCGAGGGGATGCTGAACCTCTACCGGCGCAGTTTGACCGCAGCGCTCCGCCACCCCGCCACGATGATGCTGATCCTTGCGGTCGTGTTCGGCCTCAATTTCTATCTGTACGACGTGATTCCGAAGGGCTTCTTCCCGCAGCAGGACACCGGGCGGATGGTCGGCAGCATCCAGGCCGACCAGAGCATCTCGTTTCAGTTGATGCAGCAGAAGCTGGCGCAGTTCGTCAATATCATCAAGAAGGATCCCGCGGTCGAGTCCGTCGTCGGCTTCACCGGCGGCGGCCAGACCAATTCCGGTTTCATGTTCGTGTCGCTGCGTCCGATGAGTGAACGCGGCATCTCGGTCGACGGCGTGATCGGCCGGCTGCGGCGCCAGATGGCGGTTGTGCCCGGCGCGACGCTGTTCCTGCAGGCCGTGCAGGACATCCGCGTCGGCGGCCGCTCCAGCAACGCGCAATACCAGTACACCCTGCAGGGCCCGACGCTGGAAGAGCTCAACGAATGGACGCCGAAAATCGCGGCCGCGCTGCAGGGCCAGCCGGGGCTGACCGACGTCAACAGCGACCAGCAGAACAAAGGCCTCGAATCCGATCTGGTGATCGACCGCGACGCCGCCGCGCGGCTCGGGGTTACCGTCAGCCAGATCGACAACACGCTCTACGACGCGTTCGGGCAGCGCCAGGTCTCGACCATCTATGTCGCGCGCAACCAGTATCACGTGATCATGGAAGTGGCGCCGCGGTTCTGGCAGAACCCGGAAACCCTCAAGGACGTCTATGTCAGCACGTCCGGCGGCTCGGTCGGCGGCTCGCAGGCCACCAATGCGGTGGCGGGGACCATCGTCGCCCCCGGTGTCTCCAACAATTCCGCCAATGCGCAAGCGGCGCGCAATGCCGCCACCAACTCGATCGGCGCCACCGGCAAGGGCGTAGCCTCCACTGGTGCGGCGGTCTCCACCAATCAGGAAACCATGATCCCGCTGTCGGCGGTCGCGAGCTTCAAGCAGGGCGCGACGCCGCTGGCGGTCAATCACCAGGGGCTGTTGGTCGCCAATACCATTTCGTTCAATCTGCCGCCCGGCGGATCGCTCAGCGATGCCGTTCGCACCATCGACGCCACCATGAACCGGATCGGCGTGCCCGCCACCATCCGCGGCACCTTCCAGGGCACGGCAAAGGCGTTTCAGGATTCGCTCGCCAACCAGCCGTTCCTGATCCTGGCGGCGCTGGTGACGATCTATATCGTGCTTGGCGTGCTCTATGAGAGCTACGTGCACCCGCTGACGATCCTGTCGACGCTGCCGTCGGCCGGTGTCGGCGCCCTGCTCGCCCTGATGGCCTTCCACACTGAATTCAGCATCATGGCGCTGATCGGCGTCATTCTGCTGATCGGCATCGTCAAGAAAAACGCGATCATGATGATCGACTTCGCGCTCGAGGCCGAGCGCGGACGCGGGCTCAATTCCTATGACGCGATCTACGAGGCCTGCCTGCTGCGCTTCCGGCCGATCATGATGACCACGATGGCCGCGCTGCTCGGGGCGCTGCCGCTGGCGATCGGCATGGGCGACGGCGGCGAGCTGCGCCAGCCGCTCGGCATCGCAATCGTCGGCGGCCTGATCCTGAGCCAGGTGCTGACGCTCTACACCACCCCGGTGATCTATCTGTACATGGACCGGTTCCGGCTATGGAGCCAGCGGATCCGTGGCCGCACCCCGGCGCCGCGCGCGCCCGGCGCCACGCTGCAACCGGGCGAATAGATGTCAACAACAACCCCGATCCGAGACCTAGCGCTTCAACGTGCCCTGTGCGATGCCGGGATCGAAGTGCGGTGTTTTGGGCGGACGCGGCAACGCCGCAGACCATTGAAATGCAAGCTTGAGCCGGTGCCCCATGAGTGACGTCGCGTGCCAGTCCCAATCCTTGTCCGCGCGATTGCGCGGCAGGATGCGCATCGCGCCTGCGCTCGCAGCCCTCGTGCTGGCGCCGGGCCTGTCCGGCTGCATCCTCGGCTCCGAACGGCCTGAACTCAATCTGGAGGTTCCCGCCGCCTATCACGAAGCCTCAAAGCGGGCGCCTGACGCGGCGATACCGGCGCTGGATTGGTGGCGCGGCTTTCGCTCGAAAGAGCTGACCTCGCTGATGGAAGATGCGCAGATCTTCAATCTCGATATTGCGGTCGCGGTGGCCCAGATCGTCCAGGCCGACGCGCAGGTCGGCGTCTCCGGTTCACCGCTCTTGCCCTCGATCACGGGCACTACGACCGCGGAGCAAGAGCGTTTCGGATCGCAGACTGGCAACAACAGCGGTGTCGGCATTGGCAGTAGCGCTGCTGTCGGGAGCCACGGCTCGAGCTTCTCGCAATACAATGTCGGCCTCACCGCGAGCTATATGATCGACTTCTGGGGCAAGAACCGCGCAACGCTCTACGCCGCCGAGGAAAGCGCCACCGCCGCCCGTTACAATCGCGAAGTGGTGACGCTGTCGACCATCGTCACCGTGGCCAACACCTACTTCCAGGTACTGGCCGCGCAGGATGAGTTGCGCGTCGCGCGCCGCAATCTGGCCGCCGCCGAACGCATCCTGACCCTGATCAAGCAGCAATTCGCCGGCGGCACGGCTTCGCAGCTCGATCTGTCGCAACAGGAAGCGCTGGTCTCCACCGAGCGCGCCGCGATCCCGCCGCTTGAAGTCACGCTACGGCAGAGCATCGCGGCACTAGCGCTCCTGGTGGCGCGGGCGCCGGCCAACTTCAATGTCAACGGCGGCACGCTGACCTCGATCGTCGTGCCCAGGGTCACGCCCGGCCTGCCGTCCGAACTGCTCTATCAGCGGCCCGACATCCGGCAGGCCGAGGCGGTGCTCGCCTCCTCCAACTTCAGCGTGGAATCAGCGCGCGCGGCCTTCTTCCCGCAGATCCAGTTGACTGCGAGCACGGGCGTGCAAAGTGCTGCGCTTGCCTCGCTGTTCGGCCCGGGCGCTTGGTTCTATACGCTGTCCGCCGGACTGACCCAGCCGCTGTTCGACGGCTATTTGCTCGAGAGCCAGTTGAAGCAGGCCAAGGGCGTGCAACTGCAGAACCTGCAGGCCTATCGCAAGGCGGTGCTGTCGGCATTTGCGGATGTCGAGAAGGCTCTGGTGGCGTTGGCGCAATTCACTCTGCAGGAGCGACTGCAGATCGAAGCCGTGAAAAACTCGCAGCGGGCTTTCGACGTCTCGGAAACACAATTGCGCGCCGGCACCGTCAACCTCATCACCGTGCTGCAGACCCAGCAAACGCTGCTAACGGCCGAGAACACGCTGGCGCAGGTGCGGCTGACCAAGCTCTTGGCCGCCTCCAGCCTGTTCCAGGCGCTGGGCGGCGGCTGGACGCCGGATGGCAAGCTCGCGGCGGTGCAGCCAGCGGAGACGCCGCAACAATGAGACGCTCAGCCATCAAACCCGGTTTCCTCAAACCTGTATTCTTCGCCGTGGCGCTCTGCGCCGTTGCATTACCGGGCCCAGCCGTATCGCCCGCACTGGCGCAGGCCGCCAACAACACGCCGCTGGCGTTCGGCATGAATGTCGACCAGGTCTCCGCCGTGCTGGGCACGACACTGGTGTATGTCAGGGGCCGTCCCGGTGACGAAATCTTTCTGGCTCTGCCCAACGTCAAAGGCAGCGCGTTGTCCGATCGCAGGGATGGGCTCTACCTGCAGTTCCGGCGCGGCAAGCTGGAGGGCTGGAAGGGCGATTGGGGGACGAACCGGCCATGTTGCAGATGATGGCACGGACCATGAGCAGATTGCCGATTTTGATGGCAGCGGTGATTACGCTCGCGTCAGGCGGTGCGGGATCGGCCTCAGCTCGACAAGCCTTGGCTCAAGGTACGCACGAACCGTTTTTACGACGCGATGTGCCGCCTACCGCCTGGCACTTTGACGATCGTGACGACACCCGAGATTTTCAGAACAACGGTTTTTTTCCCGGCGATTTCGCCGCCCGTCCGGGCAGCGCGTGGCTCGGCGCCGCCGGCCTGTTCGGCTTCACGCCATCAGGCGGATCGCAATTTGGCGTGATCTATTGCACGCGACGCTATCGTTCTTACGACCGGCGCCCAGGCTATTTCCAGGGTGATGACGGGGTCTGGTATCGCTGTCATCGTTAATTTGCTACGCTCAAGAAGCCGTTTGACGGCTCTATATTACAGACGCGTAATATTCCCGCGAATTCGATGAGAACTAAGTGATTGGAAAACACGCGCGTGCAGTGCCAGAAGCTGACGGCTTGATTTTTGCACCGCGACCGCTGTCGAGCGATTGATCGAAAAGCGCACTACGCATGAATGGTATCGTCCGCATAGCCCTGAGCCGGCCGTACACATTCGTTGTGCTCGCGCTGCTCATCCTGATCATCGGGCCGCTCGCCGCGTTGCGAACTCCGACCGATATTTTTCCGGACATTCGCATCCCCGTTATCGGCGTGGTCTGGCAGTACACCGGTCTGCCGCCGGACCAGATGTCGGGCCGTATCACCACGCCGTTCGAGCGCACGCTGACCACCACGGTCAACGACATCGAGCATATCGTCGCCAACTCCTATAACGGCTTCGGCATCGTCAAGATCTTCTTCCAGCCCAATGTCGATATCCGCACCGCCAACGCCCAGGTCACTGCGATCTCGCAGACGCTGCTCAAGCAACTGCCACCGGGTGCGACCCCGCCGCTGATCCTGAACTACAACGCCTCTACGGTGCCGATCATCCAGCTCGCGTTGTCGGGCGAAGGCCTCACCGAGCAGAACCTCGCCGATATCGGCATCAACCAATTGCGCACGCCGCTGGTCACCGTGCCCGGCGCCGCGATCCCCTACCCCTATGGCGGCAAACAGCGGCAGATCCAGATCGACCTCGATCCGTCGGCCTTGCAGGCGCGCGGTCTGTCGGGGCAAGACGTCGCCAACACGCTGGCGGCGCAGAACCTGATCACCCCGGTCGGCACCGAAAAAATCGGCAGTTTCGAGTACACCGTCCAGCTCAACAATTCCCCGGTCAAGATCGAGGAGCTCGGCAATCTCCCGATCAAGACCGTCAACGGCGCCATGGTCTATGTGCGTGACGTCGCCAGCATCCGCGACGGCAACCCGCCGCAGACCAACATCGTGCATGTCGACGGCAACCGCTCGGTGCTGATGATGGTGCTGAAGGCCGGCTCGGTCTCGACACTCGATATCATCGCCGGCATCAAGCAGAAGGTTCAGGAATACAAATCCTCGCTGCCCGACGCGCTCAAGATCGGCTTCATCGGCGACCAGTCGCTGTTCGTTCGCGGCGCCATCACCGGCGTCGCCCGCGAAGGCATCATCGCCGCGCTGCTGACCAGCGTCATGATCCTGCTGTTCCTGGGCAGCTGGCGCTCCACCATCATCATCGCCACCTCGATCCCGCTCGCCGTGCTCGGCTCCATCACCATGCTGGCGGCGATCGGCGAGACGCTCAACATCATGACGCTCGGCGGCCTCGCGCTCGCGGTCGGCATCCTGGTCGACGAAGCTACCGTGACCATCGAGAACATCAATTACCACCTTGAGCAGGGCAAGGAGGTCGAGCAGGCGATCCTCGACGGCGCCAACCAGATCGTGGTGCCGGCGTTCGTCTCGCTATTGTGTATCTGCATCGTGTTCGTGCCGATGTTCTTTCTCTCCGGCATCGCGCGCTTTCTGTTCGTACCGATGGCCGAAGCGGTGATGTTCGCGATGGTCTGGTCGTTCATCCTGTCGCGCACGCTGGTGCCGACGATGGCGAAATATTTGCTGCACACCCACGTGCATCACGGCGACGCGCCTGCTTCGCGCAATCCGCTGGTGCGGTTCCAGCGCGGCTTCGAGGCCGGTTTCGAGCGGTATCGTTCCGGCTATCGCGATTTGCTCGGGCTGGCGCTGATGCACCGGCCAACCTTCGTGATCGGCTTTATCAGCTTTGTCGCCGTATCGTTTGCGCTGGTGCCCTATCTCGGGCGTAACTTCTTCCCCTCGGTCGATGCCGGCCAGATCCTGATGCATGTGCGGACCCAGGTGGGCACGCGCGTCGAGGACGCCGCCAACCAGTTTGCCGACATCCAGAAGGTCATTCGCACGGTGATTCCGGCCGGCGAGATCGAGACCATGGCCGACAATATCGGCATGCCGATCAGCGGCATCAACATGACCTATAACAACACCGGCGTGATCGGCCCGCAGGACGGTGACATCCAGATCAAACTCAGGGAAGGCCACGAGCCAACCGAAGGCTACGTCAAGGCGCTCCGGGAAAAACTGCCGGCGCAATTCCCCGGCTTGAGCTTTGCGTTCCTGCCCGCCGACATCGTCAACCAGATCCTCAATTTCGGCGCCCCCGCGCCGATCGACATCGAGGTTCGCGGCGCCAATCTCGACGGCAATTTCGGCTATACCAACAAATTGCTGGCGAAAGTCCGGCGCATTCCCGGCGTTGCCGATGCGCGCATCCAGCAATCGGCGCGCAGCCCCACCTTCAATGTCGATGTCGATCGTACCCGCGCGCAATATGTCGGACTGACCGAGCGCGATGTCGCCAACAGCATGGTGGTCAACCTCGCCGGCAGTTCGCAGGTCGCGCCGACCTACTACCTCGATCCGAATAACGGCGTGTCTTATTCGATCGTGATGCAGACCCCGCAATATCAGCTGGATACGCTGAGTTCGCTGGAAACCCTGCCGATGACCGCGGCTACCGGTACGCCATCCCCGGTCATTCTCGGCGGCATCGCCGACATCAAGCGGACCACCTCAAATGCGGTGGTGTCGCAATATGACATCCAGTCGATGGTGCAGATCTACGCGACGCCACAAGGGCGCGATCTCGGATCGGTGGCGGCTGATATCCGCAAGACCATCGCCGAAAGTTCCAAGGAATTGCCCAAGGGCAGCTCGGTGGCGCTGGTCGGCCAGGTCCAGACCATGGAGAGTTCGTTCTCGGGCCTGCTGTTCGGACTGCTCGGCGCTGTGGTGCTGATCTATCTGCTGATCGTCGTGAACTTCCAGTCGTGGTCCGACCCCTTCGTGATCATCACCGCGCTGCCGGCGGCCTTGGCCGGCATCGTCTGGATGCTGTTCATCACCCACACCACGCTATCGGTGCCGGCCCTGACTGGCGCCATCATGTGCATGGGCGTCGCTACCGCCAACAGCGTGCTGGTCATCAGCTTCGCCCGCGAGCGCTTTGCCGAGCTGGGCGACCCCATCGCCGCGGCGCTGGAAGCGGGCTTCGTCCGCATCCGCCCGGTGATGATGACGGCGCTGGCCATGATCATCGGCATGCTGCCGATGGCGCTGGGGCTCGGCGAAGGCGGCGAACAGAACGCTCCGTTGGGCCGCGCCGTGATCGGCGGGCTGATATTTGCAACGGTTGCCACCTTGATGTTTGTCCCGGTTGTGTTCAGCATGGTGCACAAGAAGCGCGAGGACGAGGCTGAGGCGGAAAGGCCTCTGTTCGAGGGATATCCCCGCGCGGCCGAGTGACGACGAAGCTGGGCCTCGGCGCGGCGGCAAGAATAAAATAAAAGGGGAACACCATGGCTGGGAACACCAAGGTGCGCAGCGTCGAAACGCTGGCATGCGACGCCGGCTGGCGTAACTATCATTTCGTCAAGATCACCACCGAAGACGGCATCGTCGGTTACAGCGAATTCGACGAGGGTTTTGGCTCGCCCGGCCTCGGCGCCGCGATCGAACGCCTGTCGACCCGCGTGGTCGGACAAAATGCGATGCAGCATGAGCGGATCTATTCCGAGCTGTTCGCGGCGACCCGCCCCTCCACCGGCGGCGTGATCGCGCAGGCGCTGGGCGCGATCGAAAACGCGCTGCTCGACGTCAAGGGCAAGGTGCTCGGCGTGCCCTGCTATGAATTGCTCGGCGGCAAGATCCGCGATCGTATCCGGGTCTACTGGTCGCATTGCGCGACCTGGCGCATCAATCATCCCTCCTGGTACAAGCCCGCGATCACCGATCTCGACGGCGTCAAGGCGATCGGACGCGAAGTGTGCGAGAAGAAATTCACCGCGCTGAAAACCAATATCTTCACCTATACCGACGGCAAGCCGCAGGGCTGGCGGCCCGGCTTCGGCGTGCCGTTCGAGCCCGAGATCAATGTCGACCGCCGCGTCCTGCGCGACCTGCGCATGCATCTGGAGGCGATCAGGGACGGCGCCGGGCCGGATGTCGATATCCTGCTCGACCTCAATTTCAATGCCAAGACCGAGGGTTACTTGAAGATCCTGCGCGAGATCGCCGACCTCGACATGTTCTGGATCGAGATCGACAGCTTCAGCCCTGAAGCGCTCGGCTATATCCGCCGCCAGAGCCCGCACCCGATTTCATCCTGCGAGACGTTGACCGGCCTGCGCGAATTCCTGCCCTATTTCCGCGAGCAGGCGATGGACGTCGCGATCATCGACACGCCCTGGAACGGAGTGTGGCAATCGATGAAGATCGCGGCCGCCGCCGAGGCCTGCGAGGTCAACGTCGCGCCGCATAATTTCTACGGCCACCTCTGCACCATGATGAACGCGCATTTCAGCGCCGCGGTGCCGAACCTGCGGATCATGGAGACCGACATCGACCGGCTTTCCTGGGACCACGAGCTGTTCACCCATGTGCCCGAGATTGTGGACGGCCATCTGATCCTGCCGAACCGGCCCGGCTGGGGCACCGAACCGAACGAAGAGGCGCTGCGCGCGCATCCGCCAAAGGGCAAAGGCGGGCTATTGACCTATGGGCAGAAGAACTGACGCGCGGCTACTCGTTCGACACCACGAGCTTCAGCGACAGCGATGCCAGCATCGAGGCGACCATGATCGCCGCGACCGCTGACAGCCCGAACACGTAGGAGCCGGAAAACTCCTTCAGCCAGCCCATCAACGACGGTCCGGCAAAACCGCCGACCGTTCCGATGCTGTTGATGAAGGCCAATCCGCCCGCGGCCGCGACGCCGGTGAGGAACCGGGTCGGCACCGTCCAAAACACCGCCCGCGCGGCCGAGACGCCGATTAGGGCCACGGTGAACCCGATCAGCGCCAGCGTCAGCGACCCCGACAGGATCGGCCCCAGCAGCCCCACGCCGCCCAGCAGGCAAGCGATCGCGAGGTTGACCAGGCGATGGCCAGTGCGGTCGACGTAACGTGCCCACACGATCATGCCGATCGAGGCAAACAGATATGGGATCGCCGAGATCCAGCCGACCGCCAGATTGGTCAAATGATATTCCTTCAGGATCAGCGGCAGCCAGATGCCGATGCCGTAGGACCCCAGCGTGAAGCCGAACTGGATCGCCGCGCAAACCAGTACACGGGTGTCTTTCAGCGCGGCCAGCAGTGAGGAATGCGGGCGCTCGCGCACTTCGGTCGCGAGCACATGGCGCAGCACGTTGCGTTCCCGTGGCGTCAGCCAGCTCGCGCTCTCCGGATTGTCGGCGAGCAAATACAGCGTCAGGAAGCCCAGCGGGATGCAGGGAATGCTGACCATGATGAACAGCCACTGCCAGCCTGCGAGGCCCCAGATGCCGTCCATCTGCAGCAGCATCCCGCAGACCGGGCCTCCGACCAGCGCCGACGCCGGAATCCCGATCAGGAACCAGGCCAGCATCCGCGTGCGGTATTGCGCCGGAAACCAGGCCGCAAGAAAGAACGTTACGCCCGGGAAGAAGCCGGCTTCGGCGACGCCGAGCAACAGCCGCACCGCGTAGAAACTGTTGGGCCCGATCACCAGCGCGTTCATCGCCGACACCAGGCCCCAACTGATCATGATCCGGGCGAGCCAGCGCCGCGCACCAAACCGGTAGAGCATGAGGTTGCTCGGAATCTCGCAGGTCGAATAGGCCAGGAAGAAGATCCCGGCCGCCAGCCCGAACTCGCCGGCCGACAAGCCCAGTTGCTTGTTCATGGTCAGCGCCGCGATACCGAGGCTGGTGCGATCGAGATAGTTGAAGAGATAGGCGATGGTCAGCAGCGGCACGAAGCGTAGCGCAGCCTTCCTGATCGCGCTCTGCAGCACGGCGTCCGAGGCGGCCGCATCGGGCGAAAGATCGCGCGAGACGACCTGCGGCGCGGGTATCATCTGTTGTTTCCTTTGTCCCCGGCGGATTTTCTTTGTTTGTCGCAACGCAACAGTGGCACACCGCGTGTACCGACCTTAGCGGCTGCAGCGCCCGGTCACACTATGTCTTCGGATTATTTCTTCAGATACTTCTTGAGATCCTTTGGCCCGACCTCGGCGCCGAATACATTGCCGTCTTTGTCGACGCCGACGCCTTCGGCAGTGCTTGAGACCGACATCGGCTGCTGATCGGGAATTAGCCCCAGCACCTTGGCGTCACTGAGCTTGCCGAAACGGATGCCTTTTTCACATCCGGGATTATAGGCATACGCCGCCGGATCGCGGGACTGCGATTCGGAATCGCCGACATAGATCATCTGATCCGGCGTGACGACGATGCCGCTCGGCCGGCTGAATTGCTTCCATTCACCGAGATAGCCGCCGTCGCGATCGAACAGCGCGATACGGTTGTTGTTGCGGTCGCCGACCAACAGGCGGCCCTGCGCGTCGAAGGCCAGCGTGTGCGGTACGTCAAGCTCGGCTGCGCCGCTGCCCTTACCGCCGAACGATTTGATGAATTTGCCTTCGGGCGAAAACACCAGAACCAGCGACTTGTCGCCATGCGCCGCGTGGTTTTGCCCGACAAAGATGTCGCCATTGGCCGCGATCGCGACCGCGTTGGGCTGGAAGAAACCATCGGGCGCCTCGCCGCCGCCGGGCTTGCCCAGCGTCATCAGTATCTTGCCCTCGGGACTGAATTTGAAGACCTGCATGCCGCGGCCGTCTTTGGCGGCATTGTCAGTCACCCAGACATTACCGGACGTGTCCACGGTAAGGCCATGGGGCATCTGCAGCAGGCCACCGCCGAAATGGCGCAGCACCTTGCCGTCAGGCGAAAAGGCGATGATCGGATCCAGCGACGAGCCGGCGCAGCTATTGGCGCCGCAACGGTCATAAGCCCAGATCGTGCCGTCAGGGGCGACGGTGACACCTGCCGTCGAACCCCAACTGCGCCCATCGGGCAGCGGCGCGAAACTCACGCCGCGCTGAAACGGATCGGGGGCGTCGTTGACGCAAGGCGTGCTCGCCTGAGCCAAAGCGGCCTGCGCCCCCAACAAGGCCGCCGCGACGGAGAGTGAAATGACGGAGAGTGAAAACAGGCGACAACCCATCGAGACCCTCCGTCCCCTCTTATGCCAAAGGCCCCTCGCGGGGCCTTCAACACTTAGACGGCGTCCTTGGCCGCCTTGACCGGGCGCGCCCTGACGATCTTGCGGGCCGGCTTGGCCTTGAACGTCATCGCCTCTCCGGTGAACGGATTGGTGCCCTGCCGAGCCTTGGTGGCCGGCTTCTTGATCACGACGAACTTGGCAAATCCCGGAACCAGGAAGACGCCGGACTTCTTCAATTCCTTGTAGCCGACGGTCGCAAGCGTTTCCAAAACGCCCTTGACGTCCTTCTTCGCAACTTCGGTCTCGCCAGAGATCTTTTCGATCAGCTGCGACTTGGTCATTTGTACTGCCATTTCGTCTCCTGTTAGTTGATTCGTGTCACGGGACAGTATTGTTAAATTTCCCGGGAAAAACAGCACTTCCTGCGATCTGCACAGATTTTGTGGCCGCGAAGCCCTAAAATCTAGGGGTTTTTTGCGATTTCGCCGATTTGAGCCTAGCCGGGCAGCAGTTTGGCGTTGCGATATTGGTTGAGCTGGTCGCGAATCATCGCGATCGTGTCGAGGCTGGCGTTGAAGCCGGCGCGGCGCAGCCGGCCGGTGTCGCACAGGAGATCCCAGTCCTTGACAAACACGAAGTCGGCGAAATCCCACGAAGCCAGGCTCTCCAGCGGGCGCCGCTGCAGCCCGTGCTTTGCCACGACCCGGTCCCAGACCGGGGCCTTGTCGGCCATCCAGGTCGCCAGCTTGATCGGCCGCGGCACGCCGCAAGGCATATCGAACCATTGCGCCAGCAGCGGCCAGAGCCTGCTCCAGCGAAAGCTGTCGCCATTGGTGATGTTGAAGGCCGCGTTCTTGCCGGAATCATTGGTCGAGAGAAAAACGATCGCTTCAGCGAGCAGGTTCGCGTCAGACAATTCCGACAGCGCGGAATAGCCGGCCATGCTGCCGGGAAAATCCAAGGGCACGTTGAGCTCCCGGCAGATCGCGGCATAGGTGCCCAGCACCGTAATCAGGTTGCGCGCCCGGCTCGGCGCGAAGTCACAGATATAAGACGGCCGCGACGCCGACCAGCTCCAGCGCGCCTGTGCCGCCCGCGCGCTCAAGAGGTCCTGCTGATCGTAATAGAAATTCGGCGGCAAGTGCCGCGGGTCGTCTTCGCGCGCCGGCGTCGGATAGCGGCCGATATGCATGCCGTACCATTTGGTGCCTTCGAGCAGATGCACATGTTCGAGCGCGTCGGCGCGCGTCTCCAGCGCATCCAGCACGGTCGCCAGCATCGCGACATTGCTCTCGACGTCCTCGACGCCGCCTTCCCTGAAAGGCGCACGTGCAGCGAAGAACGCATGCGTTACCGGTTCGATCGAGGCCAACGCACGCCCGCAGGAGGCCGGATCGGCGAGGTCTGCGGCGAGGTGGATGAACGGCACTTCGTGCGTCGGCGCATGGCGTGACAGGCCGTAAACGCGCCAGCCGGGCCGGCGTGCCAATGCGGCGGCAATCGGGCCGCCGGTCGCACCCGTAGGCCCGATCACAAGTGCGACCTTTTCCGTCATGCGCGTTTCCCCTTTTGGGGCGACTATTTCCGATTGCGAATGGCGAGGCAACCACGCGGTCAATGTGACCGGCCAGTCACTCCGGCGTTACAACGCGGTAACGTCAGGAACATTCGCGAGCACGGACCGTTTTCTCCTCGACTTAATCATCAGGAGAGACAGTCATGACGAAATTCAAAGCAATAGGCGCGGCCGCGTTGGCGATTGCCCTTGCAGCGGCGTCGCCGGCGATGGCGCGTCCCGGTGGCGGCGGCCATATGGGCGGCGGAGGCTTCCATGGTGGCGGCGCACACTTCGGCGGCGGCGGATTTCGTGGTGGCGGGGCGCACTTTGCAGCCGGCGGATTCCGCGGCGGTGGCTTTCACGGCGGTGGTTTCCGCCGCGGCGGTTTCGGGCCCGGAATCGCGGCTGGTGTCGTAGCCGGCGCAGCCCTCGGTGGCCTCGGTTACTATGGCGGCTATCCGTATTACGGTGATTCCTACGCCTATGATTACGACGATGGCTACGCGCCTGCCCCGACCTACTATGGCAACAACGGTTATGTCTGCCAGCCCGGGACCTACTTCCGTGGCGAAGACGGTCTCACGCATCTCTGCCAGTAACGGCACGCGATACCGCGACAGAAAAGGCGGCCTCACCGGCCGTCTTTTTTTGCTTTGAGCAAAGCCTGGTTCAGGCGGAAACTCTCTCGCCGCGCGTGATGCGACGTTTCGCGCAGCTATCAGAACCAGTTAACCCCGGAACCTTGAAGACGGCGACCTGTTTTGTTCCCTATGCGATCGGATTGATCCTCGAGGAGAACAGTCATGACCAGATTAGCAACCATGGGTGTCTGCCTTGCCGTTGCACTTACAGCCGCCTCGCCTGCACTCGCGCGCGGCGGTGGCTTTGGTGGCGGCCATATGGGCGGTGGCGGAGGCTTTGGTGGTGGAGGCTTCCGCGGTGGTGGCGGCTTTGGCGGCGGTGCGCACTTCGCGGGCGGAGGCTTTCGTGGTGGCGGTGCGCAGTTCGCAGGTGGCGGCTTCCGCGGCGGCGGAGCGCAGTTCGCGGGCGGCGGCTTCCGTGGCGGTGGCGCGCAGTTCGCGGGTGGAGGCTTCCGTGGCGGTGGTGCGCAGTTCGTAGGTGGCGGCTTCCGTGGCGGTGGCGCGCAATTCGCGGGTAGCGGCTTCCGCGGCGGTGGCGCGCGCTTCGCGAGCGCCGGCTTCACCGGCGGCGGCGCGCGTTTCGTGGGCAGCGGCTTCAACACTGGCGGCGCGCGCTTCGTGGGCGGTGGTGCCCGTTTCGCCAACGCTAACGCTGCCATCACTCGCGGCGACTTTCGCGGCCGCGGCTTCCACCACCGCTTCGGCCCCAGGTTCGCGACCGCCGTCTTCATCGGCTCGGGGCTGGGCTACGGATTTTATGACGGCTACGATCCCTACTACTATGGTGATTATTACGGTGATTATGCCTCCGATTATGGAGACGCTTACGCCCCCTACTATGTCAACAGCGGCTACACCTGCCAGCCCGGAACTTATTTCCGCGGTGAGGACGGTCGCCGGTATCTTTGCCAGTGAGCTTTGTTGACCCGAGATGAAAAAGGCGGCCGATCGGCCGCCTTTTTTGCGAATTGCGCGCGAGCGTTTATTGGCTGAACTTCACCGGCCTATCGCGGCCGAGCCACCACCGGCCTGCGTTCGATCGGGTGAATGTCGACCTCCCGCAGGCGGCCCATCCGCAGCACATCCATCTTCAGCTCGCGATCGATCCGGTCGCGATCAAGGGTACGGATCAAATCATCGACGCCATTGATCGCGACATCATCGAGACGAATGACGACATCGCCCGGCAACAAGCCCGCCTGCGCCGCCGGTCCATCCGGCTCGATCTGCATCAGCAGCGCGCCCATCTTGTTTTCGACGCCCGCCAACACGGCGTGCCGCCTTGGCACGGGTGCGCTCTGCCCGGACACGCCGATATAGGCGCGCCGCACATAGCCGTGGCGGATGATCTCCGACAGCACGAATTGCGCGGTGTTGCTGGCGACCGCAAAACAGATGCCCTGAGCGCCGCTGATGATCGCGGTATTGATGCCGATCACCTCAGCGGCCGACGACACCAGCGGCCCGCCGGAATTGCCCGGATTGAGCGCCGCATCGGTCTGAATCACGTCTTCGATGGTGCGGCCGTTGGCCGAGCGGATCGAGCGGCCGAGCGCCGAGACCACGCCCGACGTCACCGTCGAATTCAAAACCCAACGGATTGCCGATCGCGACTACTAGCTGACCGCGCCGCAGGTTTTTAGAATTGCCCAGTGACGCATAATGCAGATCGCGCGCGCCATCGGCGCGCAGCAGCGCCAGATCCGTGTCGGGATCAACGCCGAGCACGCGGGCGTCGGTGACGATGCCCTCATTGTCGCGCAGCCGGATCTGCTTCGAGGCGCCGACCACATGGCTGTTGGTCAGCACGAGGCCATCGGGCGAAATCACGATGCCGGAGCCGAGGCCGCCGCGCTCGCGCGATTGCGGCGACGTCGGCCCGGTTTCCACGCGCACCACTGCAGGCCCGATCCGCTCGATAACGCCGATCACGGCATTCGAATAGGCATCAAGCAGGGCCTGATCGTTCGGTGGCGGGGCGGCGGGAGCCGGCTCGGATGGGGTAGATGACGACAGGTCGTCGACAACAGTTCGGGTAAAATCCAACATGGCAAAATCCTCTGGTGTCAAATGGTGGCCATATTTCGCAGCCGCAAGAGCCGCGCGAGGCCCATGCCCGGCGCGCCGGCGCAGTCAGATCGGCGGAAAACGCATCGTCCGTGGTCTTGACGGCGGGTCACGCGGCGCGACGCCCGGGGCGATGGGCCTAAAGCCGGCCGTGTTCACGCCGCCGTTATCGGCCGAGGCCATGCATAAATTCAGAGCGAATTGGGCGCGGCTTTGCCCAGCGCGTGAGCATAAAACGCCGCGAACCGCCGCATTAGCCCGCTTTGGAGCCGATGCAGCACGGCTTTCTGCCTTGTCTTTCGTGGCATACAAGTTGCGTTAGCAGGCTTGATGAAAACATCTCCTGTCCAGTTAAGCGTTCGAAATGTCCGGAAGTCGTTCCACGGCAAAGCGGGCGAAGTCCGCGTGCTCGATGACCTCTCCTTCGATATCAACGCGCGCGATTTCGTCAGCATCATCGGCCCCTCCGGCTGCGGCAAGACCACGATCTTCAACGTCATCGCCGGCCTGATCGAGCCCGATTCCGGCTCGATGCATTATTTCGGCGAGGAGATCGAGAGCCTGCGCGGTCGCGTCGGCTACATGATGCAGAAGGACCTGCTGTTTCCCTGGCGCACGGTGCTCGGCAACGTGCTGCTGGGGCTCGAGACCCGCGGCATCGACCGGGTCGAGGCCGAAGGCAAGGCGCGCGAATATCTCAAGGGTTTTGGACTCGCCGGCTTCGAGAACGCCTATCCGAAAACGCTGTCGGGCGGCATGCGCCAGCGCGTGGCGCTGATCCGCACGTTGATCATGGACCCTGACATCCTGCTGCTCGACGAGCCGTTCTCGGCGCTGGACTACCAGACCAGGCTTTATCTCGAGGGCGTGCTGAAGGACGCGGTCGAGACCTACCACAAGACCGTCATTCTGGTGACGCACGACATCGACGAGGCGGTAGCACTGTCGAAGCGCGTCGTCGTGCTCAGCGGCCGACCGGCGCGCGTCAAGATCGTGCACGACATCGATATCGCCGCCAACTCCCCGATCGCCGCGCGCAGCGACAGCAAATTCTCCGGTTACTTCCACGCGCTCTGCGCCGAACTCGACATCCAGACCGAGAAAACCGCGTGACCATTACCCTTCCCGGCACCGCCCCGCTGTCGAAGCGCAAGCCGCGCGCGGCGCGACGCCGTGCCAATTTCGACACTTCGCTCGGCCGTGCGCTGCTGCAGGCGGCGGCCGTGATCGGCTTCTTCGCGCTGTGGGAGATCGGCGTGCGTGCCGGCTGGATCTCGGCGTTTCTGGTCGGCTCGCCCTTCGGCATCTTTGCCGACGGTTACAAGATGCTGATGAGCGGCGATCTGGTGTCCGACACTTGGTACACGCTGTTCGAGGCCATTCTGGGCTTTGTCATCGGCACCATCTTCGGATCGCTGCTGGGCCTCGCGCTGTGGTACTCGGCGTTCGTGGCGCGGCTGGTCGAGCCGTTCATCGTCGCCATCAACAGCGTGCCGAAGATCGCGCTGGCGCCGATCGTCGTGCTGTGGTTCGGGACCGGTCTCGTCTCCAAGGTAATGCTGTCGGTGTCGCTGACCGCGATCGTGGCGCTGATCGCGGCCTATCAGGCCGCCAAGGACGCCGACGTCGATCTGCAGTCGCTATTGATCTCGATGGGCGCCGACAAGCATCAGGTGTTCTTCAAGGCGGTGGTGCCCTCAACCCTGCCGTCGATCATCGCGACCTTCCGGATCAATATCGGTTTTGGTCTGGTCGGCGCCGTGGTTGGCGAATTCATCTCGTCGCAGCGCGGGCTCGGCCATCTGATCTACACCGCGTCCAGCCTCTACGATCTCAACACGGTGTGGGTCGGGCTGTTCACGCTGATGATCATGGGGTTCGTGCTTTATTACGTGATCGACCTCGTCGAGCGCACCACGCTGCCCTGGAAGCAATCCAACACCACGCATCAGGTTCAGGTCTAGAAATTTCCAAGGTCTAACAATTCCAACGTCGAGGATACGGAGAGTTCAGATGTCGTTGCCCACGCGTATTGCCCGCGCCGCCGCGCTGCTATCGATGCTGCTGGCGACGTCCGGCGCTCGCCGAGAACAAGAAGGTGGTGCTGTCGCAAGCCTTCCAGTCGATGCTGTATCTGCCGCTCTATGTCGCGATCGACGAGGGCTTCTTCACGCAACAGGGCCTCGATCTGACCAAGGAAACCGCGGGCGCGCCGACGGTGGCGCTCTCCGCAGTAATCTCGGGCAGCGCGCAGTTTTCCATCCATGGCCCGGAATGGACCGCGATCGCAGCGTCCAAGGGCGCGCCGGTCGACATCATCGCCAATGTCGTCAATGGCGCCGCGGTGTGGATCGCGACCGCGCCGGATTTCAAGTTCAGACAGCATCAAGGACATCAAGGGCCAGAAGGTCGTCACCGGCTTGATGCCGACCACCAGCACCTCGCTGTTCATCAAGCTGCTCAAGGAAAATGGCATGGACGCCAAGACCGATGTCGACATGATCCAGGTCGCGATCGGCTCCGAGCCCGGACCGTTCGTCGCCAAGCAGGCCGATGTCGCCGTGATGTATGAGCCCGGCCTCGACCAGGCCGTCGCCAAGGGCATGAAAGTCGTGCTCGGGTTTCCAAAATCCTACGGCGCTTACGCCTTCTCGTCGGTGACCGCACGCAACGACGTCGATCCCGATACGGCGCAGCGCGTGGTCAACGGCATGGAAATGGCGATGCGCTTCATGGCCAAGAACGAAGCCAAGACCGTCGAGATCGCCAAGAAGGAATTCCCGACCCTCGATCCGGTCGTGGTCGAAGCCGCGGTGAAGCGCATGCTCGCCGACGGCGTCTATCCGCCCAGCGTCGATATCACGGCGGAGGCGCTGAAAGTGTCGATGGACACTCAAATCGCGCTCGGCAACCTCTCGGCCCAGCCGGACTACAAGGCGTTCGTGGTGAAGAAATTCATCGAACCTGCGCTCGCGATGAAATAGCTTGCGATAGACGCGGGGCGCTCTTGCCCCGCGAGTAGCTTGTTATCCGGGGAATCGCCGACATGACCGATCCGACTGCCCGCTCCGCGCTGCAATCCGGCGCCGGGCTTCTTGAACTCCTGCGCCTGTTTCGCGGCAACCAGACCGCGGCGGATCACTACGCCGCGGCCTGCCTGGAGCAAGCGAAAGCCGTTGAACCCACCCTAAGGGCGTTCGAGGTGCTGCCCACCGATACCACGCGGCGGCCGGGACCGCTTGTCCGGCATTCCCGTCGGGATCAAGGACATCATCGCGACATCAGATATGCCGACCACCAACGGCTCGCCGATCTACCGCGATCACATGCCGGCGGCGGACGCCTGGGTGGTGGAACGCCTGCGCAATCTCGGCGCCACCATCTTCGGCAAGACTGTCTCGACCGAATTCGCCTGGCGGCAGCCGGGGCCGACGGTCAATCCCTGGAATAGCCAGCACACGCCGGGCGGATCGTCGTCAGGCTCGGCGGCCGCCGTCGCTGCCGGCATCGTTCCGCTGGCGCTGGGCAGCCAGACGCTGGGCTCCGTGGTGCGGCCCGCCGCCTTCAATGGCGTGGTCGGCCTCAAGCCGAGCTTTGGCGCGATCCCGCGCATCGGCGTGCATCATCTGAGCCCGTCGCTCGATCACATCGGCTTCTTCGCGCGAAGGGTCGATGACGTGGCGTTTGGGTTATCAAAGCTTGCCGGCAGCAGCGATCGCGATCGCCATGGGCGAGCGCTTCCAAACTTCCATGTCGATATCGATCAGGGCGTGCCGCCGCTCAACAAACCGCGGCTTGCCGTGGTCCGTTTTGCCAAATGGGCGAAGGCCGAGCCGGAGCAGCAGCAGGTGTTCGACGCCGCGATCACGACATTGCGCAATGCTGGCGCGATCGTCGAAGAGTTCGAACTTGCCGAGATCGACACCACCAACTGGAACGCGATCAACATCATCCTCGCCAGCGAAGGCGCCGTAATCTTCGCCGATCTGGTAGCGCGCTATCCCGATCGCAGCAGCGATCACCTCAAGTCGCTGGTGGAAACCGGCAAGGCCCATTCCGCGACCGACTACCTGGCCGCCAAGGCGCTGCAGGACAGATTGCGCGAGGCCTTCACCGCGGACATCGCGGGGTTCGACGCAGTGCTGACACTGCCCGCCTTCGGCGAGGCCCCGAAGGGCCTGAGCTATACCGGCGACGCCGAATATTGCGCGCCCTGGACCCTGCTCGGCGTCCCCGCTCTGTCGCTGCCGGCCGGCTTCGGCAAGAACGGCTTGCCTTTAGGAATCCAGATCGTCGGCCCGTATCGGGAAGATTACCGCACGCTGCGCGTCGCCAAATGGGTCGAAGGCGCGCTGAGGTTCAGTCCGGGGATTGCGAAGGTTGGTTAGGGGGCCGATTGCCCCCAAACGTTCGTCATTCCGGGGCGCGGTCTTGCGGGAACCCGGAATCCATAACCACCGTAGTTAAGTTCACCACCAAACGCTGTCACAGGGGTTAGGGATTCCGGGCCTGCGCCAAGAGGCGCATCCCGGAATGACAGCTAAGCCGCCTTCTTCGTCTCCAACTCGGCCTTCCACTGCCCCAGCGCGGCAAGCGAGTTCATCCGCGCGCGATGGCTGAACGCCTGCTGTCCGGCGGGAACGTTCTCGGCCTTGCCAGACCACGCCTTCTGCGGCGCCGCCTGCAGCGCGCGGCCATAGGAGAAGGTCAGCTTCCAGGGCAGACCGCCGATCCGGTTCATCGCGTCGAGATGCGCGGTCGCCTCCTCATCGGCCTGGCCACCCGACAGGAACGCGATGCCGGGCACCGCCGCAGGCACGCAATGCTTGAGCATCTTGATCGTCTTCTCGGCGACTTCCTCGACCGGCGCCTGCTTCGGGCATTTCTTGCCCGAGATCGCCATGTTGGGCTTGAGGATCATGCCTTCGAACTCGACACGCTGGATGCGCAGTTCCTGGAACACCTTGTTGAGCACGCGCTGGGTGACGTCATAGCAGCGGTCGATATCGTTATCGCCGTCCATCAGCACCTCGGGCTCGACGATCGGCACGATCTGGGCGGCCTGACACAACGCGGCATAGCGCGCCAGCGCGTGCGCGTTGACCGAGATCGCGGTCATGCTCGGAATCTCCTTGCCGATATCGATCACCGCGCGCCATTTCGCAAAGCGTGCGCCGAGCTTGTAATATTCGGCCAACCGTCCGGCGAGTTTGTCGAGGCCGATGGTAACGAGTTCGCCCGGGCAAGCCGGCAGCGGCTGGGTCCCCTCGTCGACCTTGATGCCGGGAATGGCACCGGCCTGCTCGATCAGTTTGACCAGCGGCGTTCCATCCTTGGCGTTCTGCCTGATGGTCTCGTCATAGAGGATGACGCCGGAAATACATTTCGACATCGCATCCTTGGAGCGAAACAGCATCTCGCGATAATCGCGCCGGCTTTCCTCCGTCGATTCGACCTTGATCGCGTCGAACCGCTTCTTGATGGTGCCGGAGGATTCGTCGGCGGCGAGAAGCCCCTTGCCCGGCGCGACCATGGCCAGAGCTACCTTGTTGAGGTCGGAAAGGTTCATCGCTGTCTCCCAAAAGCTGAATCTTCGTGACTGTGATCTGAAACATGATGATGTCTGAAAACATCATGTTTTTGTCCGGAACAAGAACGTCTCGGAAGCCAAATCGTTGCAACCGGCAGCATAGGCAAACCCGGCCGGACGCTCAAGCGGCGCCGACGTCGACGTCGACCGGCTGCCTGCGATATCGCGCCGCAATGCGATCGAAACGATCGCGCGATCGAAGGTGCGACATCCAAAGCACATTTGCGCTCGATAACACCGCCGAGGTCGTGTAGCTTCCCGGTCAACGGCCACAATGGCCGTTGCCGCCATCATGCGGTTCAAGAAGAATATTCAGGGGAGTTCGACGATGCCCGCCTTTTTATGGCGCGCGCTTTCACTGGCGTGCCTCACTGCAAGTACCTTCCTCATGAGCCCTCTCGCGCAAGCGGCCAGCCCGAAACTCGAAACCACTGATGTCATGATCCCGTCGGGCGATCCCGGCATCCAGTTGTTCGTCCGCAACAAGCATCCCGTCGGCATGAAGAAGTTCTCGTCCGACCGCATTCTGCTGTTCGTGCATGGCGCGACCTATCCAGCCGAAACCGCCTTCGACCTGCCGATCGAGGGCGTGTCGATGATGGACCTGATCGCCCAGCGCGGCTTCGACGTCTATCTGGTCGATGTCAGAGGCTATGGCCGCTCGACCCGGCCGCCGGAAATGAGCCAGCCGCCGGAAGCCAACAAGCCGATCGTCTCGACCGAAATGGCCGCGCATGATTACGGCGCCGCGGTCGATTACATCCTGAAGAAGCGCGGCGTCTCCAAGATCGACGTCATGGGCTGGTCGTGGGGCACCTCAATCGTGGGCCTGTACACCAGCGAGCACAACGCCAAGGTCGATCGCCTGGTGCTGTATGCGCCGCAATGGATCCGCACCGAACCGCCTGCCGCCAATCAGCCACCGCTTGGCGCTTACCGGCTGGTCTCGAAGGATTCCGCCAAAGAGCGCTGGCTGAAAGGCGTGCCGGTCGACAAGCAGGTCGACCTGATCCCGCTCGGCGTGTTCGACGCCTGGGCCAACGCGACCTGGGCCACCGATCCTGAATCCTCAAAACATTCGCCGCCGATGCTGCGCGCCACCAACGGCGTCGGCGAGGACAGCCGAAACTACTGGAGCGCCGGCAAGGCGCAATACGATCCCGGCAAGATCACAGTGCCGACCTTGATCCTGCATGCCGAATGGGACGCCGACCTGCCGAGCTATCTGGCGCAGAACTACTTCAAGCAGCTCAAGAACACGCCCTACAAGCGGATGATCGAGCTCAGCGAAGGTACCCACACGGTGATGATGGAAAAGAACCGCATGCAGTTCTTCCATGAGCTGATGGGTTTTCTGGATGAAGAGAAGCCGCTGGCGCTGAAATAAGCGGGGCGGCGTGATCGACAAAACTTGGTCGTGACCTCGCACACACTCTCAGCCAGTCGCCCCTGCGTTCGCAGGGACGGCTGGCCGAGAGGATCACACCACACGATCACGCCGGCTGGTCCGACTTCACCGGCACCTGTTTGCGCGCGGTGAGCCAGTTCTCGAATCGCTGGACCACCACAAAGAACGTCGGCACGAACAGCACGGCGAGACAGGTCGACGCCAGCATGCCCGAGAACACGGTGATGCCGATCGACTTGCGCGCGTTGGCGCCGGCGCCGGTCGCCAGCACCAGCGGCACCACGCCGAGGATAAAGGCAAACGACGTCATCAGGATCGGCCGGAACCGGGCCCGCGCCGCCTCGACCGCGGATTCAAGCAGTGGCTTGCGGTCGCGGACATGCAGCTCGAGGGCAACCTCGACGATCAGAATCGCATTCTTGGCTGATAGCGCGATCAGCAGGATGATGCCGATCTGGGTATAGAGATTGTTCTCGATTCTGAGCCCCGACAACACCAGCATCGGCCCGAGCAGCGACAACGGTACCGCCAGGATCACCGAGATCGGCGCGTACCAGCTTTCATATTGTCCGGCGAGCACCAGATACACCAGCAGCAGCGCAAGGCCGAACGCCCAGTAGATCTGGCCGCCGACGGCTTTCTCCTGATACGACATCGCCGTCCACTCGTAGCCCGCGCCCGGCGGCAAGGTTTTGTTGGCGATCTCTTCCATCAAAGACATCGACTGGCCGGAACTGTAGCCGGTGGCCGGCAGGCCGATGACGGTCGCCGAGGGATAGAGGTTGTAGAGGCTGATCAGCGACGGGCCGACCGATTGCGTGATGGTCGCCACCGTGCCGATCGGCACCATGTCGCCCTGGCTGTTGCGCACCATCAGGTTTTGGATGTCGCGCGGGGTTAAACGAAACTGCGCCTCCGCCTGGGCGTAGACCTGAAAGGTGCGGCCGAATTTATTGAACTGGTTGACGTAGCTCGACCCCAGATAGGACGACAGCGTCGAGAAGATTTGGTCGGTCGTAACATGCAGCGTCTGGGTCTTGATCCGGTCCACGTCGACATCGAGCTGCGGCACCATCGCGCGGAACGACGAACTGACCCGCTGCAGCGCGCTTTGGGTCTGCGCATTGGCGACGATGGCGCCGGTGACGGCCTGTAGCTTACCGAAATCGGCATTGCCGTCGCGCAACTGAACCTGCATGGCAAAGCCGGCGGCGTTGCCGATGCCCTGGATCGGCGGCGGCGGGATCACCAGGATCCGCGCTTCCGGAATCCCCGCCATCTTTTCGTTCAGGCTGACGAACAGCGAGCGCAGGTCCTCGCCCTTGCCGCGCTCGCTCCATTCTTTCAGGATCAGATAAGCGACGCCGGCATTGGCGAGACTCGACGAATTGTCGAGGGCCGAAATGCCGGCAATGCTGATCACCTGATCGACGCCCGGCACCTTGCCGGCGACTTCGCTGACCTCTTCGAGCACATGCTGGGTGCGATCCAGCGCCGCGCCGTCAGGCAATTGCACCGCCACCAGCAGATAGCCCTGGTCCTCGATCGGAATGAAGCCGGTCGGCACCCGCGACAATCCGTAACCGCTGATCCCGATCAGGATCAGCGCGAGGATCACGCAGAAGCCGCTATGGTTGGTCATCCGGACCATCAGCCGGGCATAGCCGCGCTCCAGCCGGTTATAGACCGCGTTGAAACCGCGGTAGAAGAAGTTGCGTTGTTCCGGCGGTACCGGCCGGCGCAGCCACAGCGCGCATTGCGTTGGCTTCAAGGTGGCGGCGTTGACGGCGCTGAGCAGCGCGGTCGCGGCGATCACCAGCGCGAACTGCGAATACATCCGCCCGGTCAATCCCGGCAGAAAGGCCGCCGGCAGGAATACCGAGATCAGCACCAGCGTGATGCCGATGATCGGCGCGAACAGCGCGTCCATCGCCTTGATCGCGGCATCATGGCCGGACATGCCCTGCTCGATGTTGTGCGCAGCTCCCTCGACCACCACGATAGCGTCATCCACCACGATGCCGATCGCCAGCACGATGGCAAACAGGGTCGAGATGTTGATGGTGAAGCCGAGTGCGGCCATCGCGGCAAAGGCGCCGATGATCGTCACCGGCACCGTGGTCGCCGGCACCAGCATCGCGCGCCAGTCCTGCAGGAAGATCAGGATCACCACGAGAACCAGAAGCCCGGCCTCGATCAGCGTCTTGTAGACCTCGTTGATCGACGCCGAGACGAATTTGGTGGTGTCGAACGGCGTGTCGTATTTGACGTCCTGCGGGAACGCCTTGGCAAGCTCCACCATCTTCTTCTGAACGGCCGCCTCGACCTCTAGCGCATTGGCGCCGGGCGACTGGAACACGCCGATGCCGGTGGAGGGCTTCCTGTTGAGCGAGAACATCTGGCTGTAGGTCTGGGCGCCGAGTTCGACCCAGCCGACATCGCGCACGCGGGTGACATCGCCATTGTTGCCGGTCTTGACGATGATCTCCTCGAACTGGCCCGTGTCGTCGAGCCGCCCGTTGACATTCAGCGTGTACTGGAACGCCTGTCCCGGCGGGGTCGGCGGCGCGCCGACCTGGCCCGCCGTGACCTGCTGGCTCTGCTGCTGGATCGCCTGAATGACATCCTGCGGCATCAATCCGCGCGCCTGCAGCTTGTTCGGATCGAGCCAGACCCGCATCGAATACTGGCCGGCGCCGAACACCGTCACATTGCCGACGCCGGGCAATCGCGACAGCTCGTCCCGGATGTTGATGGTGGCGTAGTTGCTGAGGAACAGACTGTCATAGGTCGCGTTCGGCGACGTCAGAGTCACGAACAGCAGAATCGCCGTCGACTTCTTCTGCACGGTGACGCCCTGGCTCTGCACCGATTGCGGCAGTTGCGACAGCGCGCTCGACACCCGGTTCTGCACCAGCACCTGTGCGAAATTCAGGTCGGTGCCGATCTTGAAGGTGACAGTCAGCGAATAGGTGCCGTCGGCGGCGCTATAGGACTGCATGTAGAGCATGTCCTCGACGCCATTGACCTGCTGCTCGATCGGCAGCGCCACAGTATCAGTCACGGTCTTGGCGCTGGCGCCGGGATAACGCGTCGTCACCTGCACCGTCGGCGGCACCACGTCGGGATACTGCGCGACCGCCAGACGAAACAGGCAGACGCCGCCGATCAGGATCATCAAAATCGCGATGACGTTGGAAAGAACCGGACGTTCGATGAAGAATTTCGAAATCATGCCAAGTCCTGGTTCTGTCCTATTTCGCCGAAGAAGCTTGCGTCTCGATTTTCTGCAGTTTCGGATCGACCTTCTGACCCGGAATCGCGCGCAGCAGGCCCGCGATGACAACTTTATCGTCCGGCTTGAGGCCGTCTTCGATCACGCGCAGATCGCCGTCTAGCGGTCCGGTCTGCACCTTGCGCTGCTCGACGACGTTTTCACCATTCACCACCAGCAGATACCGCCCGCTTTGGTCGCTGCCGAGCGAGACGTTTGGAACCAGCAGCGCGTTGTCCTGCTTGTCGAAGGGAACGCGGACGCGGAGGAAAAAGCCCGGCAACAGCACACGGTCGGGATTCGGCAGCAGGCCGCGCACCGGGAGCGTGCCGGTGGACTGGTTCAAGGTCGGCGGCACATAGTCGAGCCTGCCCTTGTGTGGATAGCCGGTTTCGGTCTGCAGCCCGACCTCGACAGGCAATGTCCTCAGCTCGCTGATCGTGACCCCCCGCTTGGCGGCTTCGGCGCGGATCCGCAGCACGTCCTGTTCGCTGACGTTGAAATTCACATAGATCGGATCGAGCGCCACGATGGTCGCAAGCTGCGTCGGCGACGACACACCAACGAGTTCGCCGATCGAGACCAGATGGGCGCTGACGATGCCGTCGAATGGCGCCGTAACATTGGTATAGCCGTAATTCATCTCGGCGATCCGGGTGTTGACCTGCGCCTGCTGCAGACTGGCCTGGGCGTTTTCGCGGTTGGACGTCGAGTTATCGAGCGTCGCCTGCGACACGGCCTGCCGCTGCACCAGGTCCGTCTGACGTCTGAAGTCGGCATCGGCCAGTTTCAATGACGCCTCCGCGCCGGCCTCGGCCGCCCGCGCCTGATCGAGTTTCAATTTGTAGGTTTCTGGTTCGATCGTGAACAGCGTGGTGCCTTGCTTGACGAAAGCGCCGTCCTGGTAATTGATCGATTGCAGAAAGCCCTGCACCCGCGCGACGAGATCGACCGACTTGATCGGCGCGGCATTGCCTGTGGTTTCGAGGTAGCGTGTGATGCTGCGCTGCACCGGCACCGCGACATCAACTGACGGCGGCGGGGGCGCGACAAAGGTGTTCTGTTCGCAGCCGGCTAGCAGGACTAGCGACGCCACGATGGCGACCGCGCGGATGCCCGCGATATGCGTCGCTCGGCGTTTTGTTGTTGTATGGCTGTTGGCTTCATCACGTGTTGCGGAGACTGACTGATGCCCTGCCTTCATCCCTGCCCCAATCAATTGACCACGCCGGCTGAGTGCGTGACGGGAACTCATAACATACTCTCGCGGTGGTGGAACCCGAAAGCCAGGAGAAAGCCAACAGGTCGCCCTCGCAAAATTGTCACGGCCCTCTTTTTATAAAGCTCGTGCGACACGCATTATAAAGCTGGTGCGACACCAGCAGCCCAAAGAGATACCGTCCGTCGCGAAGCCGCTAACGCTCGGAATTTACTTGAGCTTTCAGACTTGACGCGGGCCCGCCCCGGTCGCAAATGCTCCCCGGAACGGACATCGGCAACCGCAGACTGCGGACGGAGGCTTGCCACCTCCTCCGCCCCGGAATCTCGCGTGTCGGCTCTTCCGCATGGCAGAACATTGTCCTAGTTTAGTGTCTTCGGGCTCGGCGGATTACGGTCATGCAATTCCGCGTAAGAAAAGCGGCCCACGTCCTGGAACGCTCCGGGCTTGCTATGGCAGGAGCGGCATGCGGTTTGTTTGTTGCCGCCTATGTGGGCTCCAGCGTCGCGCTGCTCACATCTCAGGGGTTTCTGCTCATCATGATGATTGGTGGCGCAATTGGCTTCTATCTGGGAATTGATACTCCGCCTCTGGCTTTGCACGGACCAAATACCGAACCTTCGAAAGGCGTTTCCGTCGGAAAGATTGATACTGCAGAATTTCTCAGCGCTGCCGGTACATTTCTCGCGACGCTGACGGCATTTGTATCGGTCGGTGTAATTGTGCTTCGTGAAGATCCGCACATCTTCTGGACAATAGCCGTAATGGTGGGATGGGTCGTTGGCCTGATGATGCAAATCATCGCCGGAGCGATAGCGCGCGCTCGCGCTTGATATGCCTATTCGTTTAGCCGCGGCGAGTTGAGGATGTGACCGCCACACCGCCAAACTGACGCGATTGCCCCGGAACGGACGTGGTCCGCTTTTTGCTCTTCGAACATCCGGCCTGCACGGATATGATGCACTTCCGCGGTTGGGAGCGCAGCATGAGACGGCGGGATTTCCTTGCTCTTGCGGTTGGCGCGACGGCGGTATCGCCGGTCAGGTCCTGGGCCCAGCGGACGACAATTCCGCGTGTCGGCGTGCTCTGGCACGCCGCGGACGCAGACGGCGAGTGGCCCTATTACGGTTGCCTGCTTGACGGATTTGAAGAGCTTGGCTAGGGCCAGCGAAAAATCAGAGCATGGCGGCCGAACTTGTGGCGCTCGCACCCGACGTTCTGGTGGGCGTCGGCGGTGCAGCGCCCTATCAAAAAAGCCACCTCGAGCATCCCGATGGTATTCATGTATGTCGCCGATCCGATCGGGGCCAAGCTTGTCGAGAGAATCCGCCATCCCGGTGGCAACGCCACTGGTCTTACCAATTTCGGCCTCGAGCTTGTCGGCAAGCGGCTCGAACATCTCAAGGAGATCACGCCGCAACTTGCCAGGGTCGCCATGATCGTTAACCCCACCAATCCGATCTCCAATTTCTATGTCGAGCAATCGAACGCCGCCGGTCCCAAGCTCAGATTGACCTGCAAGCCTTATAATGTCGGTACGCTCGACGGCCTTGAGCCGGCTTTCGACGCCATGATGGGCGACGGCATGGAGGCCGTCATCTTCAACGCCGAAAGCCTGTTCTATGTCGGCAAGAAGTGGATCGCGGAGCTTGCGCTGGCGCGCAAATTGCCCTGCTGCGGCTATGTAAAGGAAGTGCTGGATGCCGGCATGCTGATCTCCTACGGCACGGACCAGCGCCTGATCGCGCGGCGCACCGCCTATTACGTCGACCGCATCCTGAAAGGCGAACGACCGGCGGACATGCCGGTCGCCGACCCGTTTCCAGCTCCGCATCAATCTCACCACCGCAAAGGCGCTCGGTCTTACCATTCCCCCCACGCTGCTCGCACGCGCCGACGAAGTGATCGAGTAGGACTTCCTGCCCAACCGTGTGATCCCAACCGTCACGGGTTTTTATGGCCAAGCGCCCAAACGTAAGCGGAAACGGCATCCAGGTCGGCTTGCGAAAGGACGACGCCGCCCATCGGCGGCATTGCGCCGGGATGCGCCTTGGGCTCGGGCACGCCGTTCTTGATCGTCGTCTCGAGGCCCCGCAGACTTCCATCGCTCCAGAGCCATCTTCCAGTTGTCAAATCCGGAGCAACCGGCGATCCCTTTCCATCCGCGCCATGGCAACCGCCACAGGTGCCGTCCGCTACTTCTCCATGGAAAACACGGTTTCCGAGCGCGACCTGTTCTTTCGTAAAGCCCGTCGGCACAGGGAGTTCTGCCGTGGCCTTCCCCGCGTCGGGATGGATACCTTCCGGCGGCCGAGCGTCAGCTGAAGTCGTGGCTGGTATCGCGCCGGCAGGCGCAGGCGCGGCCGCGATCGCGGCCTCGGGGTTGCCACCCTGATAGGTCACACGCCAAATTCTTCCATGCACGTCATCCGAGATGAAGAGCGCACCGTCCGGAGCGACCGCCAGCCCCGACGGCCGGAACGCTGCGCGACCGGGGTCCTTGACAGCACCGGCAAAACCGTCGGCAAAGACAATATAGGGTGCGCCTGCTTTTCCATCGGCCAGCGGCTGAAAGATCACATTGTAACCGCCTTGAGGCCCGGGGGCTCTGTTCCAGGAACCGTGGAAAGCGATAAAGGCTCCGCCTTGATAGGCTTTCGGGAAGCTATTGCCGAGGTAAATCTTCACATCGTTGGGCGCCCAATGCGCCGGAAAGAATGCGACCGGCCCTTGCCGCTCGGCGCAGATACCGATCTTCTTGCCGCCGTCGCCCCCGTACTCCGGCCCAAGCACCAGCTTTCCCTGTTGATTGTCAAAATAGCATTCCGGCCACCCATAATCTGCGCCTTGTCGCAATTCGACGAGCTCTTCGGCCGGCAACGCCTGACCCTGCTGTGCCAAATAAAGCTCCGGCCAGTCCTCTCGCAGTTGGTCCCGTCCATGCTGCGTGACGAAGATCCGGCCGGCGGCATCAAGAGAGAATCCTTCGCCGTTGCGAAGGCCGCTCGCGAACCGCTCGGCTGGCGAGAAGTGCTGGTCGGTCTTGTTCGCGTCATAACGCCAGACACCAGCGCGAGTGGTCTTCTCGGTGCAGGGATCGTTCCCTTGCGAATGCGGGAAGCGGTTCTGCTTCTCGCAATCGTTGGTCGCCGAGCCAAGATCAACCAGAAGATCACCTTTCGGCGTAATCAGGAAAGGATGCATCGGGTGGTCGCCTGTCGTCGGCAGGCCCGAGACGACGGTCTCCTCCGCACCCTTCGGAGCGATCTCGTTTGGCGCGAGGTGATAGCGCACGATGCGGTCGTTGATTTCGGCATAGATCATGCCGTTGTAGAATCCGAGCCCGGTTCCCCCGTGCCCGCCGCTCGCCAGGGTCTCACCGAACCGTTCCATAACGTCGGCGCGACCGTCGCCCTGCGTGTCCTTCAGCGCGACGACGAAGCCACCCGGCGGAACAGGACCGTTGTTATAGTAGATACCGCTCCAGGTGTTTACGTAGAGCGTTCCGTCAGGTGCAATCGCCATTTGGCGGGCGTGACCAATGTTGTCCGCAAAGATCGTGGCGCAGAAGCCGTCGGGCAGAGTGATGCCCGCTGCGTCGCCCTTGCAACTGACGGCAGCGGCCTGGGCTGGCGTCGCAGACCACGATGACAGCATCATCGCTGCGGTAACAAGGAGACTCCACCGGCAAGACGAGCGGACGACTGAACCGATCGATGACAAAGATGTCCACGGCATAGCGCACCTCCGTGCAGTTTAGAAAGCCCAGTTCACGTCAGAGCGATCAACGAGGCACTGGGTCTCCAAACAATAATGTCCTTCCGCTCCATTTTAAGGCATTCAACGTTGGGAAGGTGTCACTCATATCAATGTATGAGAGATTGATGCTGATCCGTGCAGCCCTCGTGAACGACAACGCTCGATTGAACCGAACCAGGAGATCCGTCTGCTGAGGAGAAATGTTCAGTAACACGACTGATGCCGCATGACGAGATCGTAAGTTGGCGAAGTCTCCACAGCAACTACACTCGGCACGACTGTCATGGGGAAGCCATGGACGCAAGGGCACGATTTGCAGCGTTGGAGATTGCCTGCCGCGAGCGGCAAGCATTTTGCTTTTTTATCGTGTTCCTCTGCGGCGACTGCGCTGACCTGGCGAGGTCCGCCGCACGGGTGCCTGAGCCTCAACAAACGCCCGTAGCTGCAAATCCCCCAACGACGGTCCAAGCGCCCCGCAACCAGGCACAATGAACGTGGAGCATGAAGTGTTCCACGCCTTCACCACCTGCGCTCCCCGCCATCACACCGCCTCAGGGCCTTACATAGGTCCAGCCCAGCTCCTGCAGCTGCATGACCCGCACGACCCCGGACTTCACGACCGTCGCCTCGGGAATGAGAGGGATTTCCTTGTTTTCGACCTTGTGCATGTTCTCCTGGGTGTTGCCGCAGGCCTTAAAGGAGATCGTCGGATTGGCCTCCTTGATCGACTTGATCCGCGCCTTCACTGGAGAGGTGTCATCGCGCAGCATATGCAGGCCGGGACCGAAAGTGACGACCTCGATCGTCACTTTCTCACCGAGGTCCTTGTAATACTGCGCGACATTGGTCGCATTATTGAGAGCAAGATTCATCATTGCAGGGTCGTTCACGTTCACTTGCAAGACCAGATTGTGCGGCTTGGACTGATTCAACTGCTTCGCCGCTTGCTTCTGCGCTACCACCGCTTCCGCCGACGCCGGCGCGACGATGATTAGTGCTACGACGGTAGCCAGCGCTCTGATAGAATTTTTAGTTCCTCTCATCGCTTATCTCCCATGTAATCGTTCGATGACCATTAGTTGCGTGGCTGTGCAACGGCGTTTGGCCATTTGCACGCTGCTGCCATTTTCTCCCGCACCGTCTTCAGTCCGCCGAGTAAGAAAACCCCCTCCTGGACCGCGCCCGATCGATTGGAGATACGAACGGCAATGCGCCCCTCCTCGGGAAGTGACTGCAGCAGGCGTACGACATCGCCTGAGAACGCAGCCCCGGACCCGAACGATGGCGGGCCTGCGGCAAGTTGCACCGGCGGCCGATCATTGACGCGGTAGGATATGGCATAATCCGCACCGCCGCCGGAAACGGCCGGTCCCGAAACCGCCAACTCGGTGCGGCCGCCGCGACAGGAAATGGAGAGCTTCATCAGGGGGCCATCGGGGCCGCCGCGAGAATACGCCGAGGCGGTGACGATCGGCGTATAGTTCACCGGCGAGGAGGTCTCGCTGATGACCCAGTTATCGGCGCTCCCCGCCGGACGATCCGACGGCGCCATATCACGCGACAGCCTGTCCAGACATTCCAGCCGCTCGGTATGCTCCATCAGGGAGCAAGCGCGAAGCTGCGCCATGGGATCGCTGGCCCCTTCCGCGAAAGCGATCCTGTTGACGACTGCGAATGCGACGGACAGGGGGATGGCTTTCATCGCGACGCCTGCGAGGCGTGCGCCTGGCGATCCAGCCATTGCTGCGCGGCCGTAAAGCGATCGAGGCCGGGGACTGTCGCGCCGAGATTGATCGCCTTCCATTTGGGATCGAAGCCTGGCGCTTGCAGCCTGTCGATCCGGCTAAACAGGATGTCTACAAAGCGGGCAACGCGCTGATAGCGGTTGGTTTGTGCCGGCCAATTGAACGAGACCAAAGCGGTCGGCACCGCGATCGTCTCCACACGTTCGCCTTGCTTGATCAGGCCGGGGTATTCAGCCGCCTCCAGCACCGCTGGAAGATAGTAATCCTCAAGCTTGCTTTCGTATTTCACTGGAAGGAACTTGAAGCCGGGGTCCCAGCGTCCACGTACGAAGGCGTCAACCGGCTTCGACGTGATGAACACGACGGCCGCCATTTCGCCCTTGCGCATCTGCTCCAGCGCGACCTGGTGAGGAATGAAGGTGTTTTCCGCATTGATGCCGAGTCGACTGAATATCAGCGGTCCCGAATAGGCGGCAGCAGTGCCCTGGGTGTTGAAATTCACTTTCTTGCCCGCAAGATCCTGCAGGCTCTGGATCTCTGGCCGAACAAAGATATGCAGCTCTGACGGGAAGAGATTGAGCAGGTAGGTGATCCGACTCCGGATCTCCGGCACTTGAATTTTATACTCTTCGAGCGCATCGGAATTGATGATCGCGGTATCGACGCCGCGCAAATAGAGCAGCGAGTTCAGATTTTCGGTGGCGCCCCGTGTGACGATCGGCAGTACATGCAAATTAGGCCCATCATCGACCACGCGGGCCATCTCCGCCGCGAGACGAAGAGGGGCACCCTCGAGCAGACCGCCGGCGAGGCCGACGGTCCAGGCGTTCATCTTCTCCTTCTCCATCTCGTAAGCGGAGGCCCGTCTCGGCGAGGAAGCTTGCTGGGCATCCACTTTGGCTTTCTGCGCCTGCAGATTGACCGGTGGAAGCCACAGAACCAGTGCTGTTAGGGTGGCCAGGCAAACGTGCCGTCCTGAAAGCATATTCATTTCTGAACTCCTTCTTGGGCGTCAAAATTAGCCGTTCGGCCGGAACCATCCCCTCCGGTCGGGGCATTTCATGCCAAACTCATCCGCTCACGGGCCCAGCGCCCTTAATCGGTCCTTTGCCTCCTGAATGCCGCCGGCGTTCGCCTTCGCATAAAGCTCGCGCGCTTTCCTCACTTCGCCCCGCGTTCCATACGTCCCCCATGCCGACAGAATGCCGGGATCGTATGTCTCCGCGAGCATGAAGCTTGCCTGCGCGCTGCCGGTTTCGACGGCGCGCTCGAGCACCGCCCGCGCGGCGCCGATATCTCCCTGGCTGAGTAGGGCGCTGGCGCGCGCGACCAACCTCTTCGCCTCCGGACCGCCCTGGACCCCTGCCGTCGGCTGCACCGCTGCAACCACCGCAACCGCTTGTGCTGGCTTGACAATTTGGTTGGTCGCCACGGGCTCAGGCGCGACGCGCGCACTCGCTGTGCGCCGGGCCGAACCGATATCCCTGGCCGTTGCCTCGGTCCTGTCGCGCTCAGACGGCAACGATTGTCGCGGTTTCGCCGTTGCTCTCTCCGTCGCCTGCTTGAGCTTCGCCGTCTCCTCGCTGGCCTGGCGCAATTGCGCGGCCTTCACCTCAATTTCGCGCTGAGCTGTTGCCAGTTCGCGCGCCAGTGCGACGCCGCGCGCGCGTTCTTCTTCGAGTGCTTGACTAGATTGCTGTGTGCCCGTGGCCAGCTCTCTTCGCGCGGCGGCGACCTCCAGCGCGAGAGCCGCTGCTTTTTCGCGCTCTTGTTCGAGCGATGGTGCGCTCTTTGCGGCTTCCGCTTGCCTGAGGCGCGCCGTCTCCTCGCTTGCCTTCAATAGCGCCGCCTGCTTTTCATTTTCCCGCTGCGCCGTCGAGAGTTGGGCGGCCAGTGCGGTGCCCCGCGCCCGCTCCTCTTCGAGCGCTTTACGAGATTGCTCCGCGTTCGCCGTCAACTCCTTTCGCGCGGCGGCGGCGTCCAGCACGAGAGCGGCTGCTTTTTTCTGCTCCTGTTCGAGCGATGACGCGCTCTTGGCGGCTTCTGCTTGCTTGAGGCGCGCCGTTTCGTTGCTCGCCTTCAATAGTGCCGCCTGCTTTTCATTTTCCCGCTGCGCCGTCGCGAGTTGGCCCGCCAGGGCGATGCCCCGCGCCCGCTCCTGTTCCAGCGCCTTACGAGATTGCTCCCCGTTCGCGGCCAACTCCTTTCGCGCGGCGGCCGCGTCCAGCACGAGCCCGGCTGCTTTTTTCTGCTCTTGTTCGAGCGATGATGCGCTCTTGGCGGCTTCCGCTTGCTTGAGGCGTATTGTTTCATCGCTCGCCTTCAATAGTGCCGCCTGCTTTTCATTTTCCTGCTGCGCCGTCGCGAGTTGGCCCGTCAGGGCGATGCCCCGCGCCCGCTCCTCTTCCAGCGCTTGACGAGACTGCTCCGCGCTCGCGGCCAGCTCTTGTCGTGCAGCGGCGGCGTCCAGCGCGGCTTTTTCGCGCGCTTGCTCGAGCGATGGTGCGCTTTTGGCTGATTCCGCCTGCTTGAGCTGCGCCGTTTCCTCGCTGGCCTTCAAGAGTGCCGCCTGCCTTTCATTTTCCCGCCGGGCAGCCGCAAGTTCGGCCGCCAGGGCGACGCCACGTGCACGCTCCTCTTCGAGCGCTTGACGAGATTGCTCCGCGCTCGACGCCAGCTCTTTTCGCGCCACGGCAGCATCAAGCACGAGAGCGGCTGCTTTTTCGCTCGCTTGATCGAGCGACACTGAACTCTTGACAGCTTCCCCTTGCTTGGACTGCGCGGTTTCGTCCCGTGCCTTCAATAGTGCCGCCCGATTTTCATTTTCCCGCTGCGCAGCCGCAAGTTCGCTTGCCAGGGCCGCGCGGCGTGCGCGTTCCTCATTGAGCGCGCGACGAAGTTGCTCGGTGGTCGCGCTCAGCTCCCGGGCGAGGACGGCTGTTCTCTGCCGTTCTTCCGCGAGCGCTCGGCGATATTGCTCCGCGCTGGCAGCCAGTTCCTTTCGCGTGGCAGCGTCTGACGCGCCGGCCTGATCGGCATCGACCTGACCGGCGGATCGCACCTCATCGGCAACGACAGCGCGGAAATGCATGACGATGAGCGCCGCCGCAACGAGAGCCACGGTGATCGAGAACGCTGCGAGCCGCCGCCCGCGGCCAGTCTGGTTGCGCGATTTTTCGTCTTTTGGCAGCGAATATTGATCGCGCGGCACTGGATACCGATGCGTCGGCGCAATCCCGGGTGGTTCGCCGTTTTCACCGACCGATAGCCCCGCCTCGGTCGACCAGTCAGCGGCAACATTGGCCCGGCTCGCATCATCCGTGCGGATGATCGATATTCCATTGTTCCGCGGTGATGCCTTAATCGGATGGCGCATACAAAGCGCCTCCTAATTAGTTAATCGTGCAATTCGCCTGACTTCCAATAGAGACTTCCAATATAGAAAGCCTATGACAGCTACGGCGGGACCACAAGCATTGCTTTAGCTAATTTAACTAAGAACTTCGCAACCGGGACAAGTTTTAGCTCGCCCGCGATGTGTTTTACGTCGATCCTTTCGAGAGGTTGTCACTTTTCGAGTTCCTCACCGGTGGCCCATTGCCGCAGCCTCCGGTCGGCGTGATCCGTTTTTGGCGAGACTAGGCCTCAGAGGCTTCCAGCTTCTCGATCGATTTTTCCTCGATCGGCAGCATCATGCAGAAGACAGCGCCCTGAGGCTCGTTCGGTGTTGCCCAAAGCCGGCCGCCATGCGCTTCGACGATCGAGCGGCAAATCGACAACCCTATGCCCAAGCCACTGGCCTTGGTCGTATAGAAAGCCTCGAAAATGCGGGCGAGGTTCGCCGAAGACAGTCCTGGACCGGAATCGCTTACCGCGACAAGCACGCTGCTCGATTCGGCCCCACTGGTGCTGATCTGCAACTCGCGCGATCCGTGGCCGACCTCGCTCATCGCTTCAATGGCGTTCATGATCAGGTTCAGGATCACCTGTTGCAATTGGACTCGGTCCCCCAAAACCGGTGGCAAGCCCTCTGACAGTTGCATCTTCGCCAAAACGCCGTGCTCCGATATCGCACCACGGGTTAATCCTACGATCTCCAGAATAGCTTCGTTGACTTCCAGGCGTTCCTTCCGCACCGGCGCCTTCCTGGAGAAATCACGAATCCGGTTCACGATATCGGCGGCCCGCTTGCCGTCGCTGACAATACGCTCAATCGACTGCTGGGCCTTTTCCAGATTCGGTGGTTGACGGGCGAGCCAGCGCAGAGCAGTTTCAGCATTAATGCGAAGGGCCGCGAGGGGCTGGTTGACCTCGTGGGCGATCGAAGCCGTGAACTGTCCCATGGTGACCACGCGGCTCGCGTGCGCCAGCTCCATTTGAGCCTCACGGAATCGCCGCTCGCTCTCGATCAATTCGCTTTCGGCCTGTTTGCGATCCTGAATGTCGTAAGTTGCCGCGTACCAGGCGATAACCTCTCCGTCCCTGCGTAACGGCACACGTCGTGTAACGAACCAGCGGTATTCGCCGTCGGCTCTTCGAAGGCGAACTTCGGACTCGAACGGTTCACCGGTACGAAGCGCGACGTCCCAGGATGCTTCAAGCCGTGGAACGTCATCGGGATGAGTGATGATGCTGGTGCGAGTGGTCCACTTCGTTGCCGTGATTCCGCTGTAAGTGCGTCCGACTTCATTGACATAGTCTATGATACCGTCCGCCCGATGGCGAAGTACCAATACAGGTACTGTGTCGATGATTAATTGAAGCTCGTGTCTGGCTTTGGCCAGGTCGGCTTCACTCTCTCGCAACGCATCTTCAGTTCGCTTTCTGTCATCTACGTCGAACGCGATAGCATACCATTTGATCACCTCTCCGGTCTCTCCACGCAGCGGTACGCGGTGAACACGGTGCCACCTGTATTCTCCATCGGCTTTTCGCAGCCGTTGTTCCAGTTCGAAGGGCTCTCCGGTCGCGATATGTTCTCGCCACTCGCGCTCGACCATCTCCTCATCATCTGGATGCAGCGCGCTTCCCCAACGGCGGCCTTCGAAATTGTCCCGTGAAAGGCCGGTATATTCCCGCCAGTTTTTGTTGCGGAAATCCATGAATCCGTCGGGACGATACCGGGCGATCAGTGCCGGGACCGTGTCAACAGTCTGTCGAATTTCCTGTTCGGCTTCTCGCGCTCTTGTTGCGGCTTCGCTGTGTTCGGCGCTTTCGACGCGCAGCCTGTCGTTTTGCTCCTGTAATTCCTGGATCATCATCCGCTGGTTATTGCCTAGCAGTTGAAGCGAGGCTGAAGTTCTTTTCCAGGCAGCGGACAGCACCACCACGAACACTGACGCCACGATAAACAGCCCCGACCGAAGAATCTCGCCGGGCTGGAGAACGAAGGGATAGCCTGGGGAAAGAAGGGGGTATTGGAGAGAGAGGAAAGTCAGCACGGATGCGAGCGCCGCCGGACCTGGGCCGGCAGCCAAGGCCACAAACGCGACCACGGAGAGAAACAACAAGGCCGCAGGATCAGCGCCCCACGGGGGATATACCGCAAAAGCCACCACGACTGACGCTGCCGCCGAAACAACTGCAATTGCGTAATTCCGGATTATTGGCCACTTCAGGCTCCGCAAAGGAGCGGCTGTCGTCATGATTTATCTTCCCTCGCCTGCAGGCCTAGGAATGGTTGTTGTTGATCGTTGCTGCACCTTCTAAGGGACGTCGTGGCCTAGCCTTTATACGGCATGGGAGGGGACATCGACAACAAGCGCCACTGCAATGCTTTTTCGTAGTGCTTTTTTCGAGTGCACACTCGACCTGCAATCTTGCCCTCTAAGCCGGGGGGTCGGCGGCCAAGATTGGTGGGCCAACTGCCAAATGCCCGCCGGCCTGCCAGAGATCTCTGAGCGCTGAGCCGCCGAGCCAGAACCGACATGAGCGCAACTCACTGCGCCTATCGCAGCTCTTCCAACGGAAACACGGCTGCAGCATGATCACAGCTGCGGACCCGACAGGTTCAGCTCACGCTCTGCGCGGAAAACATTGGCATAAAGGTTTGCTATCCATTGACGTCCGCTCGACGTGACATTGAGGTAGCGTATTGCCATCTGAATTTGCGGAGCGACGTTATTCCAATAGAACTGCGGGTACTTGTAGACTACGTCTGCGGGCGTATCGTAGCCGAGCTGCTTGTTCAAACCGATTTCTTCAAATTCGTAGAACAGTGCATTTGCCTTTTTCAGGTAGTTGGGATCACCGAGCTGACCTATAAGATCGGCCGCTCGCAGCAACAAACCCTCCTCTTCGACGAGGTCGTCGTCGTTCGAGGACGATGTATATGGAAAGCGCGTATATTCGATTGCGCGCGCAATTCGGTTGGCGTCCACCTCTTCGGTCGCGTCGAGGCGTTCGGAGACGAACAACTTTGACCGGTCCACATGGTAGGGTGCGAGCGCGGCATCGGACGACCCTCGCGGTAGACGAATCGTACGACCACTCAGATCTGCGACATAGGCCTCGTTATCATCTCCCTGCAGAATTCCGCGAACGTACCCGATGTCATGGGCGAGGCACGCTAAAATGAAATTCGCATAGTCCTCTGCGGTAGTTGCCCGCGACAGCTGTCGTCCCATTAGTATGTCGTGCCCGGCGAGGGTAACCAGCATCGAATGCTCAATGTTGTGATACAGGGCGTCGCTGTTGCCGATGCACTCAAGGGTCAGTCTGGCTGCGAAGGGGACAACTTCAGCCAGGCGGCCATGTGAAGCGCCAAACCTGCTCTTGGTGTCTGAAGTCAGGAACGATCCCAAAGCCTGCGCCACCAGTTCTGGAATTGTGATCATCTGAACACCCCTCTGGCTGAACGCCTTGGCGTGACAAGATTCCTTCGTCGCGACCTATGATAGCACATCGGCCCCATCTGCGCCTGCCAAATGTCATCTTTTGGCGCGTTGAGACATGCGGAGGGATACGGACTGTCGGTCCGGCAGCAGATAGCCTCCGCTTCGCAGCAGGCCAGCGGTCGTTCATCTCTGCGCCGGAGAGATTTCAATCCGATGAATTTCCATCTTCTGGCCGATGCCCTTCAAGTTCTCGTAGTCGCGCGACACCGCGCGTCCTTTGACGATGTCACTGACACCGGGCGCCTCGATGACCGCTTCTGTCAGGCAAACTTCGTTGACCCCGGCGAGACCTTGCACGCGGGCGGCGATATTCACGTCCTGCCCGAAGTAGTCGATCCGGTCGTTGAGTTTTACGGCAATGGCCCTGCCTCTGTGCACGCCGACCTTCAGGCCAAGCGGCCGTGAGGCGGTTTGGTTAAATCGCGACAGTTCTTCGATCATCTCGATGGAGGCCAGAACGGCGTCGTGTGGACACTCGAAGCCCGCCATGACTGCATCGCCGATCGTCTTAACGATGGTGCCCGATCGCTCCCGAATGATCTTGTTCAGGATGTCGAAGTGCTGACGAACGAGAAAATAGGCATTCACGTCGCCAACGCTTTCATACAGCGGGGTCGAATCCTTCAGATCGGTGAACAGATAGGTCATGTCGGAGACAGCCAGGCTCTCTCGCTCATCCACCAATTGTGTCTTGTAGAGTTCGCCGAAGCACGGGGTGAGCAGCAGCCGCTTGCCGGAAAGAAACGGTTCATACTCGACCAGATGGGGCTCGAACTGGGGAGGGTATTGGAGGAACCAGAAGCGGCCGCGATCGCCCGCGCGGTTCTCAATCCGAATGAGGTGCTTGCCTGGACTGAGATCAGCCGTCTGTCGAAACGCAAAGCGCCCGTCGCCAAGAACCATGTCTCGCGGCCCGATAGAGCGACCCGGAACCATGAACCGGCCCGACTTCAGCCGAACCTGCGTCCCCTGAGGGTCCGCCGGTTCACCGTTCGCGAAGAAAATCAGAAGCAGTCTATGACTGAGATCGAGCACCTCGAAACGGCCGGCTGTCACGTCGAATTCGAAGCTTCGCTCCTCGTCTGCCTCGATATCGGCAAATCCCCGCGAGAGTACCGCGACGAGTTGCTCGTGCGTCATTCCGTGCGGAGGCTTGAAATCCTTGGAGAAGTTATAACGCAGGTAGTAATCCTCGACGGACAGCATCTCCGGATGACGAAATACGATGTCGCGGACGGCGCTCGATACCGTAAAGGTGACCTGGACGTAGTCGTCAAGCGCCACATCGTTGAGCGCGTTGCAGAACTCGCACTGGAAGCGTGGATGAACCTGGTCAAGCTCCCGAAAACTGCCTGCGACCTGCGGGCAATAGGCGCAGATGAGCAGCCACTGCATCTCGAACAGGCCCACCTTCGCGGCGTGCACAAACAGCCTGATTCCTTCGGCCTCACTTAGGCCGTTAGCGGTCGCGTATCGGATAGGATTGACGCGAAAGAGATCATAGTCGCCGGCGGTGCGAATAAAACGTTCGAGGTCCGAAAGGATATGCGGCGCCCAACACGCTATCGACCCGAGCTCGGTGAGGCGCTCCCCCAGGAGGTCTTCGTTGACTGGAGACGGCTCTTTCATTTTAGTATGTTACCGCGCTCCATCTCGGAAATGCTACGCCGCAATGGTCAAGCCATTCGACTGGCCACGCGACAATCCGACGCTGATCCCTCTTCGCGCGATGGGGTTTGTCGAACGAAAAAGATGGGAAAGGTCAGCATTGCTGGACCAGTATCCGCCAGCAACGCCCCACTTTTGGCCGAGAAGATATCGGGTCCGACTGTCTGGAGTTGGTACGGCAGCGGGAATTATCTTCCGGGTCAGGGACTCGGACCTCCCGGTCTTCGGCTGCGCTGCCCGAGTGGCCCGCCGGAGTTCAGGGCGCTATCGACCGGGCCCCATATTCTTCCATCATATGGCCATTCTTTGGACAAGACTGCAGGAAGTGTTGGCGGCTGGTCGACCTGACGGATAGTCGACCGCCACCGGATGACATTGGACGAAAAAGGAACGCCAATGAACTCCACGCCCGCTACGAAGGCAATGGAATCCCACGACGCCCTAATCTCGCGTGCGGATGAACAGCTCGCACACGCCCACGAACAGATCGTACGTGCGGATGAACAGCTTGCGCGGATGAGTGAACAGGTTGCAAAAATGGAGCGCGATGCCGCGCGCCCACCGGCCGAACCGCCCGCACCGGCGGCCGGACCTGGCCCGCAATCACCGCCTGGACGGCCGGCGCTCCGGGCCCTGGTCGGCTTGCTGCTGGCGGCGTGCATCATTGTCGCTGCCCTGGTTTTGCAGTCGCCCTATGGAGCGAAGGCCAAGCTGGTCGTCGCGCGCTGGGCGCCGCAGCTTGTTTCGGCCTTGCCGCCGCAAAATCTACCGCTCCCCGCGCAGCCCGCTCTCTCTGCCGTTCAAGTTGCCGGGGCGGAAGCAACACCACCGCAAGCGACGCTTGTCGCTCAGACCGTACCGCAAGCGACGCCCGTGGCTGAGACCGCACCGCAAGCAGCGCCCCTGCCTCAGACCGCGCCACAAGACGCCGCGCCGACAGCTCGCGCAGCGCTTCCCGATAACACACAGCTGCTGCAAACGATGGCGCAAGATCTCGCGACTCTGGAGAAAAACATCGAACAGCTCACGGCGAACCAGCAGCAGATGGCTCGCGACAGTTCAAAAGCGATTGGGGAGCTCAAGGCCAGCCAGGACGAGATAAAACGCGCGCTCACGAAGGTCTCCGAGCAGACTCTGCCCAAGCCGTCGCCGCCTCCGACGCAACCGGCTTCGAGCGTGCGCAGGCCCGAGCGGACGCTTCAGTTGCCGCCCCCGAGACCGCGGCCTCGAATGCCGAGGGAGTGGATCTACGACGAGTGGTAGCCCTTGATGCGGTGATCATCGAAGTCTTGTTCCTGCAATAACGCGCAATTACAATTTCATGGCGTCAAGGCGGTACAGTAGCGATCAGGAAGATGATCGCCGATGGAAGGAGCGAGGAGCAGCGTTAGCCTGCCCAGCGCGTCCGCCCGCGACGTTGGCGAAAGGCTTCCGAGGAGATTTTGCAATCGGTCTGCCACACCGCTGAAAAAATCACTGCCGCTGGACGGCTCGTCGGAATCCGATGTGGCAAGGAGCTGCGTTGGATTGAATTTCGCACCGCTCTCGCAATGGAGGAAGCGGCCGACGTGGCGGAAGCCAAGCTCCGCAGGTGGAACGGTCGGCACAATATCCCTTCCGTGGACCAGGCGATAGGTTGTCGGCCCGAACGCAGCGTTGTAGCCGGTGGCGAAATCCGCCTGGCCGACGCCCGGCGGGCTAAAGACGCGCGGCGCGCCGAAGACGAACACTTGAGCACTCTTGAGACCCTTTTCGCGCCGTGCTCGGTCCACCGTCGCCAATGCGACCGCAGCGCCGAGACTATGGCCCGTCACGAACAGCGGGCGTTGTTCTTCCACGCACCGTTCGATCGCTGCTCCGACCACCGGCCAGACGGCAGCGGCCGCATCTTGAAAGCCTTCGTGTACGCCCGCGTTCGGTTGACCGAGATAGAAGTCACTCACCCAGTTCAGCAGATTGAGCGGGTCGGTTCCTGCGAACGCGATAATGAGAGCATTGTCCTTGTTGGCGATGATCCCGCGGGTGTCCGACAGCGGCAGGGTGCTCTTGACGGGCTGCTGCAGTACGCGGACCGCGGAGAGGCCAAATGACGCGCTGATCGCGCGGATCTTGTCCGGTAACCGCGTTTCGTAGGCCAGCTGCGACATCCAGGCCATCGCCAACGCGGTGTCGTTAGCGAACCCGCTGGTTGTCACGAACCGCGCGAAGGCGTTCAGGTTGTATTCGCTCTGGGGAAGTTCGACTAAGAAGCTCATGCAGCCTCTCCCTCTACCGGCGAGCGGACGGCCGAAGACGGCTTTAGACGGATTATTCTTTCCGGCGCTCCAGCTGCGCTCAAATCCTAACCTGTCGCCTGGCACTATAGCCGAAATTGAGCCGGCAATCACCTCGCCGGGGTTTCGCACTGAGACGTGCGCGGCGCGCACCGTGAAACTCAGGAAATGGCGCATTGCGTCATTTCGCTGCGATCCATCCTTTAGACTAATTGCCGCGCACGGGAATTGAACATTTCGCACGCGTCATAGTCGTATAAGTACGACGGTGACTTTTGGTGGTTGGAATGGCTCATAAAAGCGAGCGCGTGGAACTGGAAATGAAGATACTACGTTACCGCCAGTTACAACGGCAGATTGCCACGGATCCGGGGACAATCGAGAGGATAAAGGATCTCATCGTAGAACTGGAGCAGAAGCTCCGCGCGATAGACGAGTAAACCTCAACGCCTCTCTCATAGCATCGCCTCCTGGACCTTTGGTCGTCTTCGCGATCAGCCCGGCAGCCGTCAGGCCGGGCTTTTTCGTTTCGCCACGTTCCCGTTTGATCAGCACCAAGGCCTGAGAATTAATGTCGGGAACCTGACATATGGATTAGGGTTGTAGGTAGCATCGACCCGCCCTCGGCAATGACCGATGACTGAGAGTGCTGCACGCTCCCGCCTGATCCACATGGTGAGCCCATGGCAGATTCTTTCCACTACCGAGAGAAGGCAGCGCAAGCGTTGCGGATGGCTCGCGACAACACCGATCCGGAGTTGATCAAAAACCTCCGTGCATTCGCGGACGAGTGCAACGCAATTGCCGATGCGATTGACGGAAGAGCCTTAGAGGAAGTCCGGGCGGACGAGTAAGGCAGCTTTTCGGATTGGCAAGGTGAGGCTGCGCCTAACGTCTGTCCCGATCCAAGGGGATGCTCATGCCACAAATGCAACCCTATCCGCCTGTCTGCCCCAAGTGCAAAAAGCCCATGAGACTGACGCCGGCGAAAGAAGTGGAAGGCGGCCGCAAATTTCGATGCGTTGGCTGTGGTGAACCTGATCCTATGCAGGACGTCAAACTGGACCGCTGGCTTAATGGTGAGTTGCGCGAGAGAAAGTAACGCTTCAGGTTTGGTTTGAACCTTTTGGGTCTGGATCAGACCTAGGGTTTGATGTTCGATATGGCGCTTTCGAAGCGGGGTCGGGGATGGGGATGGCGAGTCAGTAACTCGTCTGGCGAGACCGTTATGCGGGGCTGGGAATCCAAACGTGCGAAGGCCAGATATCAGGCTGAACGCGCCATGTTCCTGCTTTTAATGACCACGCGAGCGCGCGAATTGGGGCGGAAACAAAAGCTGTCATGAGAGCGAAGACCATTACCGCTGCGATGTGGGTATTAGCTGTCGGGGTCGGGCTGAGCTTCGCGGCCTCAAACCGGTTTTGGCTGGCGTTCGTTCCGCTGCCTTAGCAGTGCCATATCCGTCTTGAAATATTTCAGCGCATATTTGCCTTCGCGGTTCCGAAGTGGCGCGCCGCAACTGAGGCATAGCAACTGCTTATCGTTGAAAGGAGCTTCAATGCGCACGACCTTGCAGGGCGTCTCGCAGCAGGGGCAATAGCATTTGACTGGCTCTGGCATGTCACGCCTGTGGCGCCCTCCGTAAGCCAACGTTGGCGTTAAGCGCCTTAGTTCCGCCGCCTGCCGCGAGGTGCGAATACAATACCGTTTGCGCCGGACGCCAAAATAAACTCCGTCCGGTACCAGACTCAATATCAAGTTGGGCCGGGTAGAGGATGGGCCGGGTTGTGAACCAGTTCACATTTTCCCCGTGATAGGTCTGCTAATTTTTTATTACTTGTGGATGTTAGGGGCCCAGCATCATGACCCGATGTGAAGAGCTGTTTCCCAAGTGGATCACTGCCCGCGCCGTTCTCACCGAATACGTAAACGGCATCAGAGGATGGAAGGTGACGAGCGGGCCCCGCAACGCGATGCGGATTTCTCTGGATTCATCGGTCAATATTGCGACGATGCCCGAGGATTATCGTCCGCTGGTGCATCGCCTGATCGAGGGCGCCGTTTCAGGATGTCTGCCCGACGTTTCCGGTTTTCTGGGCCGTCCGATCGATCCCGCGACAGAGCAGAATATGCTTTGCTACCTCAACGACCATATGGCCGCACTCGTCCAGCGCGGTGAAGCCGATCTGAAATCGAGAATTGCAGAAGCTCTGGGCCTTTCGGGAACGCCTTCTAACATCGCGTGACCGCACTAACTGGCACCGCGCCAAAGCAACAGCGTCGCTAACAGCGCAGCCTGTACTGAGGACGCTTCACCTCAGCGGCCCTCTGTCTTCCAGTGGGACGGCTTGGCGCCTGCACAACTGGCCCTGCGGATCAGGCGTTGAATTGCCTCTTTTGCGAGAGCTTCGCAACCATGCGAGCGCCCTGCCAAAGCTCAATATCAGCCGCCTCTGCTTTCGCCAGGTTCTCGGCGCGCCGGCTGGCTGCCTTGTCGTCATCGCATCGCATTCCAACGGCATCACAGAAATACCCGTCGGAGTCGATGATATATGCGCGATATTCAGGCATGTTATGCATCCCCGTTAGATCAGGCGGGAGCATTAGCAACTCTCAGTCACCGATGGCTGCCGAAGACGGTTCGGTGATTTGCAATTTTAGACCAGGCTATGTGCGGTTGTCGACATATAAATCGGAGGTTCCGCCGGGTGGAACCAAAGCAACAACAGCAACTTGACTGCCCTAACGACGAGTAACCGATTTTTTGGATCGCCGTGAAATCATCCGCTTGCGTTCGGACTGACTTGCAACCTCTACTTCATCTCTTCCAGTTCAAGTCCACGGGTCTCCTTGACCTTCGCGAGCACGAACACAAAAGATAAAATCGCCATAAGCGTGTAGGTGCCATAGGCAGCGCCAAGGCTGATGCCCGCCAGCGTCGGGAACGTCTGCGATACAATGTAGTTGGCGATCCATTGCGCCGCCGCGGCGACGGCAAGCGCATAGGCGCGGATACGATTGCTGAACATTTCACCGAGCAATACCCACACCACTGGCCCCCAGCTCACACCGAAAAACACCACATAGAGATTGGCGGCAATGACCGCGACCAGGCCGGCGGCAGAACCAAGCTGGGGTTGGGCGATGCCCGCAACCATCACCGTCGGCGCGGTGCCGAAAACCCAGGTCATGGCGCCCAGGGTCAACGCCATGCCTAGCGAACCAATGATCAGAAGTGGCTTGCGGCCTAGCCGATCGATCAACGCGATCGCCACGAACGTCACGATAATGTTGGTTACGGAGGTGATGACCGTGATGATCAGGGCGTCGTCCTGGGTGAAGCCGACCGCATGCCAGAGTGTCGCCGAATAGTAGAAGATGACATTGATGCCGACGAATTGCTGGAATACCGACAACAGGATGCCGGTCCACACGACGGGGAGAAGGCCAAAGGCGGGGCCAGCCAGATCGCGGAGGCTACGCGTCTGTTGCGCATCGACACTCTTCTCGATCTCGACGATCTTTTCCTCGACCGGCACCGAATTGCCGCCCAACCGCTTCAGTACGTCGGCCGCTTCGCGAGATCGCTTCTTGAGGACCAGATAGCGCGGCGATTTCGGGATCATGCTGGCGAGGCAAGCATAAATGGCGGAAGGAATGGTCGCGGCAATGAACATCCAGCGCCAGGCGTCCAATCCGAACCACAGGGGTTTTTCGGCTCCGCCTGCGGCGGTCGCTAACGCATAGTCACCAAGCAGCGCGACGAAGATACCAGTGACGATCGCCAGTTGCTGAAGCGAGCCAAGACGTCCCCGATAAGAGGCCGGCGACACCTCCGCGATATAAGCCGGTGCGATAACACTCGCGGCACCAATCGCGGTGCCGCCGAGGACGCGGAACAGGCCCAAAGCCACGATATCCCAGGCCAGACCCGTACCAATAGAGCTCGCGAGGAAAATAGCGGCGGCGATCTTCATGACGACAATGCGCCCGTAGCGGTCAGCGAGCGGACCTGCGAACCACGCGCCGATCGCCGAGCCCAGCAGAGCGCCGGCCACGGAGAAACCAAGCAACCAGGAGGCCGCACCGGACCACGCCCTTATGGCATCGACCGCGCCATTGATGACAGCGGTGTCGAAGCCGAAAAGGAACCCTCCCATCGCGGCTGACGCGGCAACAAGCGCGATCTTGCCGATCGCAACGCCATGAGATGGTCGGGGTGCGGCGGGGCGATTGCTATCGGTAGTTGACATAGGGCTCGTTGACCGACGCCGCGAGAAGGAATCGATAGCCTCATCGCCGCATTCAGATCAAGTGATTCCCAAGGCAGCGGTCAATAATCCGAATCAGCCGGTCACAGGACGCCTCGATTCTCTTTTGTGGAGAAGTGGCGATGCCCAGCAGCAGACCCGGTCGCGCCGACCCCGTCGACGCATACCAGAGCGATAGCGGCGCAGGCGCCAATCCGAACGGCAGCGTCTCCCTCGCGATCGAGAGGTCCGAAGCGCCGTCCGGCAACCGCAGCAGCACGGCCAATCCGGCAATCACAATGTCCTTGGCGCGCGGGCGAAGGCAGCTTAGCAGCGAGTCGCTTTGCGTTGCATAGACGCGTTTAGTGCGCCGGAGATGCCGCATATAGTGGCCGTCGCGCATGAACGCCGCCGTCGCGAGTTGCACCGCCGGCCCGGGCGCCGGCGCGAGACACGCTGCGACTTCGGCAAACCGGGTCGCCAGCGGCAAGGGCGCCACGAGAAAGCCGAGCCGCAAGGCAGGCGTCAGCGTCTTGCTGAAGGATCCGATGTGAATGACGCGTCCGGCACGATCAAGCGAGGCAAGCGCAGGCGTTGCCCTGCCCTTCAGTTGAAGCTCACTCAGATAATCATCCTCGATCACCCAGGCCCCTTCTTGAGCGGCCCAGTCGAGCAGGCGTAAACGCCGCGCAAGCGACAATGTGAACCCGAGCGGCGCCTGCTGCCCCGGCGTTACGACGGCCAGCGCAGCATCTGCTGCATGGTTCAGGCCGTAATCGACATCCATGCCATCGGCATCAACCGGTATCGGCGCGAGCGACAATCTTGCGAGCTCCAAGCCGCGCCGCGTGAACGGGAAGCCGGGATTCTCGACCCAGGCTTTCCGCCCTTCAAGGCCGAGCACACGAAGCGCCAGTCCGAGGCCGCTGCTGAAGCCACCGGTGATGATGATCTGGGACGGCAAACATTCGATGCCGCGCGCAATGGCAAGATATCCGGCTATTTCCCGCCGCAGTTCGAGTTCGCCACGCGGGTCCGGATAGATGGCTGGCGCGCTCAATTCTGCGCGAACGGCCGATGAGCGAATTCTGGCGAAGAGTTTGGCGGGGATGGCTTCCTGCGCGGGCACGCCCATCTGGAAAATCGCCGGCCCCGCGGTCAGTTCCAGATACATCTCCATGAACGAGCCGGGATCGGGCGTTTCTTCCTGTCGAACGATGGTGGAAAGCCGGTCCGCGACACGGGTTCCGGTCGCGCGCGAGGCGACGATGAGTTGAGCAGCAGACAATTTTTCATATGCCGAGCGAACGGTACCTCGGGCGACGCCGAGTTGAGCGGCCAGGTCCAGCCAGGATGGCAGACGCACTCCCGGCGCAAGCACGCCGCTCTCGATGGCGGCCGCGATGCCTTTGCGGATCTGCTCGGCCAGTGGCGTGTTCGCCGACCGATCGAGCTGCAGGTTCAGCGGCTTGGTCATGCCCCGCTGGTACACGATTTTTGTCACTTCTTGGTACTTTTTTATAGACCAGAGAAGGGCATTTTAGGGGCAAGGGCAAAGGAGAGCGCCACCATGAAAATACGATCCATCATCAGCGCGGCCTACGCCGCTGTCGCCATCGCCACTACGACGCTTTCCGCCGCACATGGTGCCGGCGATAAGGTCACGCCGAATTTCTCACAAACGATACCCAACATTCCCGGCAAGTCGCTGATCGCCGTGGTCGTCGACTATATGCCAGGGGGAGCATCGCCTTCGCACACCCACGCGAAATCGGCTTTCATCTTTGCCTACGTGCTGTCGGGAGAAATCGAGTCGCAGGTGAATGACGGACCCAAGAGGGTATTTCACGCCGGGGAAAGTTTCTACGAAACTCCGGGCTCTCTGCATGCCGTCAGCCGCAATGCGAGCGCGACCGAACCTGCAAAGCTGCTCGCGGTGTTCGTCGTCGATAGTGATGACAAGGAACTGACCACTCCCGTCAAATAGTTCGAACATAAGGAGAAACAAAATGAGCAGGCGTCTCGACTACAACCAGATCGCTCCGGCAGGCGCCAAGGCGCTGGGCGGGGTCTACGGTTACGTCATGCAGAGCAGCCTTTCCCCCGTGCTGGTCGACCTCGTTTATCTGCGAATCTCGCAGATCAATAACTGCGCCTATTGCCTGGACATGCACACCCGCGACCTTCTCAAGAAAGGACAAAAGATCGAAAAGCTGGCGCTGGTGCAAGCGTGGGCCGAAGGCGGCAATCTCTTCGACGAGCGCGAGCGCGCCGCCCTTGCGTGGGCAGAGACGGTGACGCGTGTCGCCGAGACCGGCGTACCGGATGAAGCGTACCAGGCTGCACGTGCGGTTTTCGAGGAGCGCGAGCTTATCGATCTCACCATCGCGATCGGCCTGATGAATGCCTACAACCGCATGGCGATCAGCTTCCGCAATACGCCGCAAGCTGTGGTCGAGAAGGCCGCCTGATGGATCCTGAAACATTTCGCTCGCCACTGCTCTGCGCACCTGGCGCCGGACTTCAGAAGCTTGGCGGCGTGTTGACGACGATGAGCTTGGCGTGGCCGGCGCCGCCATTCCGGTAACCATGTGGCCGTTCGGAGCGATAACAGATGGAATCGCCTGCATTGAGCAGGAAGCGCTCGTCGCCAACGAAGAACTCGACTTGCCCCTCGAGTATATAGGCAACTTCCTCGCCTTCATGAGAGACGAGGCCGCCACCGCTACCGCCCGGCGCGATGTTGTGGATGCTACCTTGCAGGAGGTGCGACTGATCGTAGGAAATTAGCCGCTCGAGCGTCAGTCCAGGGCCATTACGCAACGGGTCCGCATGCACGATGGGGCGTTCGCCGCCACGCGACACGAGACCATTCGGCTCCGCTGGCTGCGCAAATAGCTGCCCGACCGTCAGGCCCAGTGCTTCGGCAATACGGTACAGCGTTTTTAACGAGGGAACGGCGCGGCCGTTCTCGATCTTCGACAGCATGCTTTCAGAGCACTCTGCCTTTTCGGCAAGGTCGCGCAGCCGCAATCCCTTGGTCATGCGCGTGTGCCGCAATTTCACGCCGAGATAGTGATTTCGGCCGCTTGGCAGATCGGCCGCGTCCTTCTCGGCATGGTTCGCCTTCTTCAACATTTCTCTTCCATGTCTGCAGCTGTCTCCCGTGAACAGCTGAACCGATCCGCGCCGAAGGTTGTGCGTCCAGATCGTGCGACGCGGCAGCGTATTAGCGAACGATAGCACGGCACGATAGGAAAGTTGCCCAAAAAGAAAGCTATATGAATAATATTCAAGTGACTTGAATGACCGCAAAAACCTGTTACCGTCTCCAGAATGGCGCGCCAAACAAACAAAAATGCGCGTGAGACGGGAGTTGCAGCGGCTATGGCAGAAGAGCTTCTGATCAATCAGGTCACGGACGAGACGCACGGCATTTATCAGCCCTACGGTTGGCACCATTGGCCGAAATATCCGTGGATGAGCTACCAATTCCGCCGCGCACTGGGCGAGACTCAAGAGGGCGGCGGCGCAGTCTCCGAGTGTTTCCTTGCCGCCAGCCGGATGATCCCCGGCGACAAGGAGAGCTGGCACAGAGAGTGGAAGCGCATTGCCGATTTCAACCAGGCGCGTGGAGACAAGGAGTTCAGCGAAGGCCACGTGCGTACCGCGATGAATTGCTGGCTGCGAGGGGCCAACTACTATCGCCACACGGAATTCTGGCTCGAATATTCAGATCCGCGCCGGCTCGAAGCATTCACCAACATGGAGGAATGCTCGCGGAAGTTCATCGAGAACCTTAGACCCGCGGGCGAAGTGCTGCAGATTCCCTATGAGGGCGGCAAGACGCTGTTCGCCTATTTCGTGCGGGCGCCGTTCGATACCGGCAAGCAGCCGGTCCTGATCTGTATGGGAGGCCTGGACTTCATCAAGGACGAGATGTGGTTCATGCAGGCGCACGGCGCGCTGCAGCGTGGCATCTCGGTTCTCATGATCGATGGGCCCGGCCAGGGCGGCACGCTGCGCCGTCACAAGATCCCGACCCGGCCAGACTACGAGGTGCCGATCGGGAAGTGTATCGACTACCTCCTGACGCGCAACGATATCGATCCAGCGAAGATCGCCGTCTGCGGATCGTCGCTTGGCGGCTATTATGCGGCGCGCGCCGGCTGCTACGAGCATCGGCTCTCGGCTGCCATCTCGCATGGCGCGATTTGGTCGATTTCGGAATTGTGGGCCGGTGCAAAGGAAGACCATGGCCTTGCCGACCACATCAAGACCGTGTTCGGCGCCTCCTCCATGAAGGAGGCAGCGGAGAAGTCCAAGCCCTTCGTGCTTGAAGGCCATCTCGATCACATGAAATGTCCTTACCTCATCGTTCATGGCGGTCACGACGTGCTCGGCGTCAACTCGGCGCGCAAGGTCGCCGACTACGCGAAGTCAAAGGGCGTCGACGTCACCCTTCGCTTCGTGACCGAAGAGGAAACCGGTGCTGATCATTGTCAGCACGACAATCCGACCATCGGCCAGGAATTGATGGCCGACTGGCTGGCCGATGTATTCGGAATCGACGAGCGCGAGCTGGGCCAGAAGGCGATGAACCCGCTGATGTGAGTCCGACAACCACCAACGCAGGACGAGGCCGATGTCTGTGGTCAGACCGTACGATGAAGCCTACTACTCGATGACGTGGATGGGACCGAAGGGTTACCCTGAGAACGGCAATGCTGGCCGCTGCTATTTCACCGGATTGCTCGGCATGTTCCGCCTGCACGGCGAAAGCGATGTCCTTTTTGCAGACGGCACCTCAGGCGACGGCTTCTCGTTTCGCTGGTCGCCGGTCTGGGGTGCGCCCGCCTTCAACGGCGGCGCTGGCGCCTTCCACGAGATCTGGGAATATACGCCGCTCGCGCTCGGCTATCACGGACATTGGGAACAGGATCATGAAGGCGGCTTCGAGGAGGCTTTTGCGAAGCTCCGCGGCCTTATCGACCGAGGCATTCCCGTGCAGGTCGGCCTGCATTATTCGCTACTGCTGCCCTACGGCGCCAAGACGTCGCCGCGATTGAAGTTCCAGTCCGAAACAATGGGCAAGACCGGCTTCGGTCACCATGTCGTGGTCGCCGGGTACGATCTCGAACGCGGCACCATCACGATCTTCGAACCGAACGACGTCATGCCGTATTCGCGCTATGAGGCTCCAATCGACGTCTTCCGCACCGCGTGGGAACAATCGTCGCAACGCGGTGCGAACGGTTACGAGCCGTGGGAGCATCATCACGCATTTGGCGGCGAATGGAGCCTTCACGACGGCTACGGTCCTTACCTCATGGTATGGGTTGAGCCGGAGCGGGATCTCAACTGGGACATCGCCAAGTCGATCCGCCATTCCTTCCGTCGCAATCTGAAAATCCTGTCCGGCGAGTATCCGAAGCCCTATGCGCTGTTTGGCAATCAATGGCAGATCCCGCGCTTCGAGACCGGAGCGCCCGGCATGGCGGCATTTGCGGCGCTGATCAAGGCCGGCAAGGTCCAGGATACGTTCGGCCCGAAGGGCGACCCGATTCCGCTTTTCGTGCGTGGAAACATTCCAAACCACGGCGTGCTCGGCCGCGCCGGTGCTGCCGGCTATCTACGCCGCGTCACCACGGAGCTTGGCCTGCGCGGGCTCGAAACGGCGGCTACCGCATCGGCCGCCGACCACATGCAGGCGTCGTCGGAACTCTTCAAGATTTTGCGTTACGAGCAGGACTTGACGAAGGCCGGCGCCGTTCTCGAACAGATCGCAGCGCACGAAATGGCTGCACTCGACGACATGACGAGGGCCTGGGCCGACGTCAGACTTATCACCGAACGTACTCTGCTGGCGAACCATATAGCCGCAGAGTAGCCGCGCGCGTCATTCGAGCAAAAAGGATGGGATTGTGCAGAAACACCACGCCGCGATCGCAATGTTCGTCGTCCTGCTTCTGTCTTACATACTGAACTCAATTGATCGCAGCCTGTTTTCGATTTTGACGATCGAGGTGCGCGATGCAATGAGCTTGTCGCTGCCGCAGGTCGGTCTCGCAGCAACCGTTTTCACGCTGGGCATGGGATTGGCCGGGCTCCCAACCGGCTATTTACTCGGCATCATGTCGCGCAAAGCCGTCGTGCTGTTGGGACTCTTCGTTTTCTCCGTAGCTACCTTGCTGACGGCTTATGCGCAAGGACTGCCGGACCTTCTGGCTTATCGCTTTATATCGGGCCTTGGGGAAGCCATGCAGGTAACGGCGCTGATAGCAATCGGCGCAAGCTATTTTCATAAGCATCGCGCACTGGTGACAGGCACGATTTCGTTTGCCTACGGAATTGGGGCATTCATCGGGCCTTCGATAACAGCTTCTCTCTTGAACGCATATGACTGGAAAGCTCCGTTCATCGTGTTCGGCCTCGTCGGCTTCGTCATGATGGCCATTGTCGCGCTTGGGGTTAGATCGTGGTTCAGCGAAAACAAGGCAAACCAGGAGCATGCGAATGGTGACCCCAGCAATCACGCGGATCTGGGAGCAAACGACACGATCTGGAATCCGACGACCATCCTGTTGGGGCTCGCGTCGATCTGTTCCGGCGTTGCCGTCTACGGTTTCTCTGGTCTTTATCCAACGTATCTGCGTACCGCCCTCGGCTTCTCGCCGCAGCAGGCCGCGCAGGTGATGGGCGCCATTGGTATCGGCGGTTTCCTCGCGCCCATCGGGGGATGGCTGGGCGATCGATTCGGTTATCATAAGGTACTCTTCGTAGCGCTTCCGCTCGCGGCACTGTCGGGAGGAATCTCATTCACCGAACTGGGCCGATCCGTGATTTTGCACGCCGTTGTCGCGGGCGTCTTCGGCATTGCGGTCCTGAGCCTGCTTTACGCGAACCTATCCGCCATCATCATCAATTCGATGGGCCCGGCCAAGACGGCGCAAACGTCCGGGCTGTTTATCGCCAGCTATTACATCCCGGCCGCTTTCGCAGGCTACCTGTTGGCTCAGTTGAAGGAAGCATCGGACTGGACGACGGCGGGCGTCTTGCAGACGTCCGGCTTCGCAGTCGTCGCCATGATCTTGATTATCGTCGCAGGCACGACACGCAGGCCGGCGTTGTCTCCGATCAGAACATAAGCCATGAGCCCGCTGCAGTGATCGTCTGCTTTGCGGCGTGGCTTTCTCATCACTCACAGACCTGATGACAATTTATCGTCACGTCGGATCGAAGCACCGAACAATAACAGGAGGCCGGCAATGGCACAGAATGACAATCGCACAACGCCCTCGAAATCCGTCGCTGATGCGGAGAAAGTCAGCGTCATGCCAGGCGGTGGAACGGTGCCAATGCGGCTGCCGGCCGGCGCTTTGAATTATCTCGACCGCAACCAGTACATTTCCAACATGGAGGTCATTTCCTATTTCCCATCGGTCAATCTGATGATCTTCGGGGATGAGCATTCGTGCATGTGGGCGAAGGGGAAACGTCGCCTGATCGCTTTTCAAGGTGGCTGGATGGATGTCACGGACCCCACGAAAGCGACGGTAATTGGTGAAACCAACCTCGGTACGTTTCAGAGCTGCGTGTATAATAGCCAGCTGAAAAAGTGGATCCGCGTCGTTGCACATCAGATGCCGCTGACGCCCGGAACCCAGCAGTATCCGCGAGGCAAATATCACGCCGACTATGCAAATAAGTCGATCAACGATCCCGGCTTTCGCGGCATAAAAACCTACGATGTGACAAACCCCGAAAAGACCGAACTGCTGAGCGAATTCGAAACAGGCAAGACCGGCTTTGGCGTCCACTGTCCTTTCTATGATGGCGGCCAATACGGCTATCTTGCATGCGGTTGGGACGACCAGTTGCGCATGGAGAGTACGGAGCGCGTCTACAGCAACGGCTTGATGATCGTCGACATGACGGATCCGGCCAGAGTGAAGGAAGTGTCGAGATGGTGGGTTCCGGGCCAGAGGCTCGATGAGGAGGAGCACTATCGCACGACCTATCCGTTTGCCGGCGATCAATGCTCGTGGACGGGCAACCGGACGCCTTGCATCGTCCCGACCAGGGTCGAGGATGGCGGCACCGTAGGCTACGGCGGTTGGGGACATTTCGGGCTGTACGTCCACGACTTGTCCGACATCCGCAATCCCAAGGTCTATGGCAAGGTCACGCACCCGCTCGAAGCCATCGGCGCCATTCCATATCACCACGTCGTGCCAGTGACTGCCGATCCAGCGCGCTATCCGCGGCTTCAGAACCTCGTTATCGCAATACCTGAATCGCTTGAGTCCGACTGCCGCGAGCCGTTCCACACGAGCTATGTCGTCGATGTGAAGAATCCGGCCAACCCGCGCATCATCGGTCTGTTCCCTCGCCCGATGCCGCATCCAGATGCTCCTTACAAGGACTTCGCGATGGCTCGCGGTCGATTTAGCTCGCGTGTCATGCAGCATTGGATTGCGCCCGGAAAAGCGCGTCCGGATATTGTCGCGTTGTCGTATCTCAACGCGGGCATCCGCCTCTTCGATATTTCTGACCCGACAGAGCCGAAGGAAGTCGCGTACTTCGTTCCGCCACGTGACGGCGAGATCAACAACTACATGAGCTGGCGCCGCGGCACGACAGAAGCCGTCTTCATCGAATGGGACCGAAACCTGATCTGGGTATCAACGCATGCGGGACTCTACTGTCTGTCGGCCCCGTTCCTCGGTCCGCCGGTACTTCAACCGATGGCCGTTGCCCAGTGGTCGGTCCCGCATGTGAATGCGGGCTGGGAAGGATGAACAAGTCGATGAGCGAGACGATCGGTAACAGCATCCGCGCCCGGCTACCCTACGCCCCGATCCACCGGCGGCCGACACTCACGCTGCCTGACAACGCCCGGGTGGCTGTATGGACCATTGTCAACGTCGAGAATTGGAGCCCATCGGTCGCGATGCCACGCGCCGTGCTTCCCCCACCGATGGGGCAGCCGTTACTTCCGGATCTGCCGAACTGGGCCTGGCACGAATACGGCATGCGGGTGGGCTTCTGGCGTTTTGTCGAGACCCTCGCCGACCGCAAACTCAAGGCAACCTTTGCCGTTAACGGGTCGGTCTGCGAGTTGTACCCGGAGGTCTGCGAGGCCGCGCGCGACGCCGACTGGGATTTCATGGGGCATGGCTTTGTGCAGCGACCGATGCACAGGGTCGAGGACCAGAAAGCAGCGATCGCCGATACGATCGCTGCCATAAAAAAGTTCACAGGCAAGGCACCGCGCGGCTGGGAGAGTCCGGGCCTTACCGAGACTGATGAGACGCTCGACCTCCTGGCTGAAGCCGGTATCGAATACGTGGCTGACTGGGTGCTCGACGATCAACCGGTCGAACTCAAGACGCGCGCCGGCAAGATCGTTTCCGTACCCTACACCATCGATATCAACGATGTTGTTGTCACGGCGGTTCAACAGCAACCGTCGGAGGAGTTTTATCGGCGCGGAAAGGATCAATTTGACCGGCTGCACCGAGATGGTGCGAAGACGCCGCGTGTGATGGCAATCTCGATCCACCCTTATCTGACGGGCGTACCACACCGGATCAAGTATCTTGAGATGCTGTACGATTACATTCTTCGCCAGGATGGCGTCGTGATGTGGACCGGGGCCGAAATACTCGACTGGTACCGCTCGCAGGTCCCGGCATAGAGCAAGCTGACGGTGCCGATCGTTCGCGCGGGCTCCGCGGCACCGTTATCCGTTCAGCGCCACGTGGGTATAGCCCTGATCTTGCTTGGCCACGCGGCCGAACACCGGCGGCGGGAAATGCGCGGGCAGAAGGATACTGCCGCTGCCGGCCAACCGCTCGATCAACGCGGTACGCGTGATCCGGGCCTGCGCCATGTCTGCGTCGGCCACCGTCGACATCGCGGGAAACGCCAATTGGATACGGTGATGAATGACGTCGCCGCTGACCACGCCTAGCGCGCCTTTCGACGACAGATTGATCAGGACGTGCCCCGGCGAGTGGCCGTGACACGGTTCAAACCAGATACCCTTGTCAAACTCATAGTCGTCATCCACCAGCACCGCCTTCTCCTCTCGAATCACCGGCAATACGCTGTCGCCAAAGGAGGTAAGGTGGATGCCCTGCTCGCCTCGCTCGAACCGGGAGTTCCAGTAATCATATTCGGTGCGGCCGATGATGTAGCGGGCGTTCGGGAAAGTCGGCACCCATTTGCCGTCGACCAGTTGCGTGTTCCAGCCGACATGGTCCCAGTGCAGATGCGTGCACATCACGAAATCGATCTGCTCCGGCTTGACGCCGGTGGCTTCGAGGCAGGCAAGATAGTCGGTATTGAGATGGTGGAAATCGGGCCGCGGTTGCCGATCCTTGCCGTTGCCGCAGCAGGTGTCGATCAGGATATTATGTCGCCCGGTCCTAACCAGGAAGGACTGAAACCGCATCCGCAGACGGCCATCCTCCAGGATATCCGTCTTCGGCAACACGCGGCGACAATGGGCCAGCATGTCGTCGGTGAGATCGGGAAAGAAGGCCTGCGCGCCGATGAACGGACGTTCGAGGTCCACGACGCAGTCGACGGCAAAATCGCCGATGTTCAGGTGCGGCATTCGTTCACCCCCCGGTTTTTCAACGGCGCTTTAGTGCGCCTTTCCGCATGATGCCTCAGATGTGGGGCTTTGTCCCTGCATAATACACGCCGGAGCGATCGCCGCCGCGTCGCCGGAATCATCCGTTTCAGAAACAAAGTCGGCTGCAAGCAGGCGTCGTCCTCGTCGCCTATGGGCGCTATAGCCCCGTACACCGAGAGCAGGCAGCTAGCCTTGCAGCAAAGCCTGAAAACCGCGAATATTCACGACAGTTGGGGTTCGTCTGCGGGCCCCCGGTTTGAGGTCAACGAATCATGGTCAGCAAAAACAAGGTTCTTATTGCGGGCGGAGGCATCGGCGGAATCACCGCGTTGCTGGCGCTGCGCCAGCGCGGCATCGACGCCGAGCTATTCGAGCAGGCCGCCGCCTTCGGTCAGGTCGGCGCCGGCCTTCAGGTCAGCGGCAACGCAACGCGAATCCTGAGGGCGCTTGGCCTCGGCGATGCGCTGGCCCGCGTCGCGTATTATCCGGAAGGACGCGACTATCGCGCCTGGGACAACGGTGATCGTCTCTATTACACCCCGCTTGGCGAGCGGGCGGAAGAACGTTTCGGTGCGCCCTATTACACCGCGCACCGGGCCGACCTGCTCGATGTTCTGCTTGGCGGCCTCGAACCAGGAAGTTTCCGTCTCGGTGCCCGCATCGAGCGCTTCGATCAGGATGACGACGGCGTCACCCTTACGTTGGCGGATGGAAGCACTGCGACCGGCGACGTCCTGATCGGCGCCGACGGAATTCACTCCACGGTGCGTGGGCAAATGTTCGGCAAGGAACTGCCACGGTACACCGGCAACGTCGCCTGGCGCGGGCTGGTGCCGGCCGAGCGTGTCGCGCACCTCGATGTTGCCAAAGTCGCCGGCGTCTGGATGGGACCGAACCGCAGCATCGTCCAGTACTACATCGCGGCAGGGAAGACCTTCAATTGGATCGGCATCAGCCGATCGGAGCAGCCGGCACGGGAATCCTGGCTGGCTGAGGGGCGCATTGAGGACGCGCTGGCCGAATATACCGGCTGGAATGACACCATTCGCAGCATCATCGCGGCGACGCCGCGCGTGCTCCGCCAGGCGCTGTATGATCGCGAGCCCCTGCCCGATTGGCGGATCGGGCGGGTCGTCCTGCTGGGCGACGCCGCCCATCCGATGATGCCGTTCTACGCGCAGGGCGCAGCCCAGAGCATCGAGGACGGCTATGTTCTCGCCGGCTGTCTCGCCGCATCGCCGGACCAGCCGGCCGCAGCCCTCGAACGTTACGTGAAACTTCGCCAGCCGCGCACCGCCTGGATGCAAGGGCTTGCCCGCCGCGAAGAGCAACTCTACCAGACGAGCGATGCTGCCGAGATCGCGGCCCGCAATGCGCGTATGCGCGAGAACCGAATCCCGCAATCAGCGACCTTTCCCCCGGAACAGGAGCGGCTCTACGGCTATGACGCCGAGGCGGTCTTGCGGGATAGTGCTGCTTAGACGGGAAATAGTAATGCGCTCATATGTTGTTGCCACAAGGCAGGTGAAGGACGTCCGGCGTTCAAAAGATGCATTTCGGTCTGACCGGAGATCATTTTTGTCAGGCTGGGCGGCTGCAACTCTGGCGGTCACGCTACCGGCTTACGCTTCCGCGAACTCCAACTATCCCGACCGGCCAATTCAGATCTATGTGCCGTTTGCCGCCGGCAGCGCCAGCGATGTCATCACGCGCATCCTGCTCAACCGGATGACAACGTCTCTGGGCCAGAACTTCGTAGTCGAAAATCGCCCTGGCGCGGGAGGCAACACCGGTACGGCAGCCGTCGCGCACGCCGCGCCGGACGGTTATACGCTGGTGATGAGTACTTCCGGGCCGCTGGCTGCAAACAAAGCTCTGTTCAAGGAGCTCGGTTACGATCCGCAAAAGGACTTTGCACCGATTTGTTTGTTCGCCACGCTTCCCAACATCGTCGTTATCAACGCAAAGCTTCCGCCCAAAACGCTCCTCGACCTGATCAACTATGCGAAGGAACACCCCAAGCAGCTCAATTACGGCTCGGTTGGCGTAGGCTCCTCACAACATCTGGCCGGGGCCTATTTCGAACAACTCACCGGAACGCAGCTTGTCCACGTCCCCTACAGGAATATTGCGAGCTATACGCCCGACTTCATCTCCGGCCAGGTTCCCGTCGGATTTCAACTCCTGCCGAACGTTCTGGGCCTGATCAGGAACGGTGATGCGCGTGCGCTTGCGGTGGCCAGCAACGAACGTATGACGGCGTTGCCCGATGTGCCGACGGCAGCCGAAGCCGGCCTGCAAGGTTACGAGAGCTATGCGTGGCTTGCGTTGCTTGCGCCCGCCAACATGGACAAGGCGCTCGTCGATAGATTGTACGCCGCAGCGCAGGATGCCACGAAAGATCCGAAGGTGCGTGCGCTCTTCGCCGAGCAAGGCGCTCAACCGACGGACCTCGGTCCGGAAGACCTCAAAAAATTCATGGCGTCGGAGATTTCAAAATGGTCCGAGGTCATCGGAAAAATGGGGATTGCTCCGATGTAGTTGCAACTGTCAAAGCGGAACACGATGTGCCATGCCTGCGACTGGCAACGAACCTTCCTATTGATCTTGTTACCTCTCCGGGAATAGCAGAGACAATTCGGCGCGCAACTGCCAAGTAGGCCCGCCGGTTGGTCGAACGACGTTGTAATAGGCGGCTATATTTGCGCTCACTGGCTGGTCGCCGAGCTTGAAGATTCGGCCAAAGCCGCCACCAAAGGGTACGATCCACTGCTGACCCGGTGCAGCCAGCCAGTTCGCGGTGATAAGTGGTGAACTTGTCAGGTACCACCCGTGTGCCATGTTGTAGTTGATAAACGGCTGCGCGAGAAACTCATTCACGCTCTGACCCAACGGATTGCCCCCGACGGACCACTGGTTGTTGACCAAAAGGCCCATCACAAAATGTCCCGGCGTTACTAACACGACGGCCGTGGGACCAAGCAGCACTTTCCCCTGCCCAAGAATAGGATCGGTCGCGGACGGAATCGTAAAGACGGGGCCGAGGCCCCAGATCAGAGGGCCCGGGTGGGTGGGCGAAAAAAAGAACTCCTGGGTAATGTCGCCGATGCCATTCGTGTTGCTGTTAAATATCGGGTTAGGTTGACTGATCACAGGCATGATGGTGCGAGAGATCAAGTTCCAGTCTGCGTTGATGTGCAGCGGCACGACTGGCTGAATGTTAAGCACTTCCTGGGTGCGGTTGAACGGCCCAGCGTTGAGATTCGTATTGCTTTGGAACGGAACGCTGACGAGATCGGCGATAGGGTTCTGCGATTTTTTGGCCAGGTCTTCGTCTTCGGAGGGTTCGGCAGAATGCCCAGTTCTCGTCGGCGCGACCGTATCGGCAAGGCCGCTCTCGAACTTGTAGTTCGCACCGAACTTGACCATTTGAAGGTCGCGGTTCAGCTGGATTGCGGGGAAGGTGGCTGAAGTCCAGTTTCCCAGAAAAATTTGATCGTATTCGAGTTTTACCGTCCAGTTTGGTTTGAAGCCGTACTCGACGCCCACTCCGGCTAGCCAGCCAGAACTGGTGTTGGACCCCTGCCAAGTGACGCCGGGAAAGTTCAGCGACGCATTGCTCTGCACCCAGCCACCGCCAAACTTGCCGTAGACAAGCCAACGATCCTCCACGAGGCCGACGCGGCCTGCCAACGTCCCAATCCAGTTTTGGCTCACCGAGCCAAGCGTAGGAGTTGGAAGCGCGGGATGACCAAAAGTCGCCCCGTCGAAATCACCTTCCACACCAAATAAAAGATGGCCGGCCTGGAAATTGTAGCCGGCCTGAACGCCACCGATGAATTCGGTGATGCCGCCATACAGGTTGTTGGCTGGAATGTTCAGGCTGCCGTTGGTCCACGCCCCACCGAGATTCGCGCCAAGATAAAATCCTGACCAATTGTAGGACGGCGGCGAAGCGGGCGGAGCCTTTACCGGGATATCCGCGGCACGTGCTGAGAGAGTCACACAGGTTGCCAACAGAGCAACGCTTCCAAGTAACGACTTCTTCATGGCACACTCCCGTGAGGGACGATTTACGCCAATCTGACCGCCGCCGACCCAACTGGGGAAGACGTCCAAGCACCCAGAAACAGTTAAATGACGCTCGTGGAAAAAATGCCAGCTGCCAGCAGCTGAAGCTGCGTACTGAAACTCAGAGCAAAGCGCCAAAATGATGCGCGAGCTTGAAAGCCACATCACGAGAGCGCCTACGCCAACTTCACGTAATGCCTCCTCCTGGCACCCAATTCAGGCATCGAGCTTCCGACGGTTCGCTCCGCCGCTATTTCGTAACCATCCGGGTTGGGGCTGGCGGAGGCGCCGCTGCGGGCGAGATGGCAAATGTCAGCCATGTGTTCCAGCCGGTGGGCCGATCCGAGCCGGCAAATTCAGCGTAGCCCTTGAGATTGATGTAACCTTGAAGGGTCTGGCTAAGGGGGAAGACGTAGCCAAACTGGGGCCCGATGCCCAACACCTGCGATTGGAAGCACCCGACGTGATCGCCCGAGCCGCTGTCGCAGCCGATGTCTTTGTAGGCGTAGCCTACCAGACCGACCTGAATCTGCTTGGTCAGGAATTGCGATGCGCCCCAATCGAAGTGCAGGTCGACGCCACTCTGATACTGTGTTGCAGTATTTTTGAAGTTATAGGTAAATCCAAGCACACCTGAGAACTCGTGGCCGGTCGCCGGATTGAAATAAGTGTAGCCACCGCCTGCGTCGATCGCACCGTGCCCGATACCTACATTCGACAGGCGGTCGGATTGGTAGGCTCCAACAGGTATGTCGCCGGTGATGTAGGTCATGTAGTTGTTGACGCCGGAGTTCCAACGCAAAGCGAATTGCGGGATCAGATCGCCAAAACCCCACGTCGTATCGTTGATGCTATCGTTTCGCAGGAACGGGATGCTGTTGCCGCCCGGTCCTGTTATGCTCCCCGCCAATTGTCCTGCCAGAGTAGTGCTTACGACACCGTAGGCACTGATAAGGGAAACCGACGCCTGGCCTCCGAATACCGGCGTTGCAAAGACATAGGTCGGAATGACAAAGCCGAGATCTCCGGTGGCATTCACGCTTGCATTCAGACGCGCCGTTAACGTTAGATTGGCTGGGATCTGTCCAATTTGAAATTCCCGAGCCAGGGCAACGTTGCCACCTGCCGACACCGAGGTGTGATAATAGATATTAGCCAGCGCCCAACCCGGCTGCTGGGGAGTGGCTGCGAGGCTTCCAAAGAAACCGGGGACCCAGAAACTTATGCCGCTTTCATCGGCCAAGGCACACTGGGAGGAAAGCACGATCGCAGACGCCAGGACGGATGCAGCAACGCCAAGTCTGGCTTGATGTGCTGAGATTGGTCGCCGGTTTTTCGCCGCGGCCAATGCAATACTCGCTGCCATGTTGTGCCCCGTAAGTTTGTGCCTCGTGGGTCGCCTTTCAAATGAATTTCGGTGGCATCGTAACCCTGGAGCGAGCGAGGCTCACGACGTAAATTCAGCAAAAGTTAAATTGCTGCAAAAAAGTTGAATACTGCGGCTAAAGAGCCACAGGTACGACAGCAAGGATATTGGGGGCGTCGATTGGCGCAGGAGGTTTTGTTAGCAAGTGCAGCGCGTGCAGCAGGACAATTCGTCGCAGCACGGGACGACGCCGCGCGGTCAGTTCCGGTTGGAAACGCTATGGCACCGTCGGTCACATCGACGGCTAACAAAGGTTTTATTGGTGATGGTGCGGTGGTCTCTTATCTAAACAACAAAGGAGACAACCATGAAATTTGCGGCCATGAAACTTGCGGCCGTGGCACTAGCGTTCACGCTCTCGAGCACCTGCGCATTTGCCCACACAGCTCGTCACAAGTCGAAAGTCGAGACTCGCGCCATGGATAGCGATGCTGCACCGTCAGTCGTCTCGCAACCGAAATATGGCAATCCGGACGGCGCGGGGAACCGCGATGTGTGGGGCCACTGGGGCGCCTACTATGGGCCCATGATTCCCACAGGCGGCGGCGGCAGGTGAAAGCGCCAATGCGGGCGAGACCCTAGAGCATGATCCGGAAAAGTGGAAACCGGTTTTCCCTCGCGGCAAACGCGAGGGGTTGCGCGGAGATCATGCTCAAACAATAAACCAGAGCGGGATGACGATTTGAAGACGAGTCAACCGCTCCAGCCGCCGGACGCACCTGCACCACTTCTCGCCACCGCCGACGACGCGACCGAATGGGTTGGCCTACGCGACAACCGACGGAACTCACCGACGCGTGAGCGTCTTCTTGACTTAAATCAACATACTTCTGGACCCCTATGTCCTTCTCCTTCGCTCGAACAACACGAGAGCCAAGGAGTTTGCGATGATGATCAAGAAAGTAGCCGTTGCAGCGACTGCAGTTCTCATAACCGCATCACCTCTTGCCTACGCAGCGGAGACGTCTTCCACAGTAGGCATGCGGCATCCCAGTGCCGCCGACCTGAACGCCTGGACGGATGCGCGCGTCGGTATAATCAAGGCCGCCTTGCAGCTGACACCCGACCAGGAGAAATACTGGCCGGCCGTGGAAGAGGCCATCCGCGCGCGAATGAAGAACCGACAAGCCCGGCTCGAACGGGTGGCGGAACTGCGTGATAGCAGCAGCCCAATGGAAGCGATTGGCGAACGCAATCCGGTCGAATTCATGCAACGTCGGGCGGAGGCACTGAGTCAGCGTGCGGCCGACCTCAAGAAGGTCGCCGATGCGTGGGAACCGCTCTACAAAACGCTAACTCCGGATCAGAAGAAGCGGATGGCCTTCGCGACATACGCGGCCATGCGTGGGGTTCGAGATGCGATTGAACATCGCATGGAATCCGAAGATGACGACGACTAAGAGTAAGGTTGCATGAGCCGCCACTGTCGCGGAGCAAGTCGTCCGCCCGCGGCAGGAATAAAATGTTCTGCGGTCCAATCATGCTCAAACAATAAACTAGAGCGGATGACGATTTGAAGATAAGTCATTCCGCTCTAGCGGTCTTCCCGGCGTTTTAGCCCGCCGGTGCCGGGATGGCGTAGAGCCAGCCCATCAGCGTCGCAACCGACACCAGCGTTGTGACCGAGACTGTGGCCGCGACCAGCGATTCTTCCACCTTGTACTCGCCTGCCAGGATATACACCGTCTTGGCGGTTGGCACGGCGGCACAGATGACGGCGGCAATCGTGTAGAGCGGATTGAGGCCCAACGCCACACAAAGCCCGTAGACGATCAGCGGCATGATCACGAGTTTCACGACTGCGAGCGCAATGGACGCCATGAGGTTCGAACGTATTCCTTGAAGCGACAGGCTTAGTCCAATGGCGAAGAGCGCGCACGGCGTCAACGCAGCCGCGAAGATGTTCATATAGGCCGCAAGTGGGGCCGGCATCGGCAGGCCGGCGATCGTCCACGCCAAACCGATCAGAGTCGATAGCACCATCGGATTGAGCACGATCTGCTTCACCAGCATTATCGGACCTGCCATCCCCGGGCGCGCGCCGCGTCCGTGTGCGCGCCGCGTCCCGCGCTTTCCAGGAGAATAACGGTCGCGGGAAACATCACCGCCGCCACGAACACGGTTGCGATGGCGGCGGGCAGAACGGCAGGCTGTCCGTAGATGGAGTGCAGGATTGGCAGCGCGACGAATCCGGTATTGGTCATGGCCGCTGCCATCCCATAGATCGTGCTGCTGGCTTGGTCGCGTCCCCACCCGGCGCGTACCGTCAGAAAGACCAGCGCGAAGCACAGGATGGAGCCACCGCCGAATGCCAGCAGAAAGCGCCATTCCAGAAGGTGACGTGCCGGCTCCTGCGCGATGGTGACGAACAGCAGCGCCGGCATCGCGACGTTGTAGGCGAAATGCACAAGCCCGTCGGCCAACGACCGCGATATGTAGCCGAGCCAACCGGCCAGCCAGCCCGTGACGATAATCGCAAACACGGGAAGGACCAGGTCGGCGACCGCCATCTTGCTTTCTCCTCGGCAATGCCCCGATCGGGCGTTGGGGCGCATAGAAAATCATACATTCGTCGCGCACCGCAATTTTGGCTGTGCCCGGCCACGGAGGAGCCAAATCCAGCCGAATGGCCGTTTCCAGCATATCGCGTCATCTCGATCCGGTCCGGAGTTTAGTCGCTACCGGGGCATAGCGGACTTACCGTCGACGTCGCGCCGTGTCCGAAAAGTGCCACGTCCCGGCTCACGCGGTGCAGCAAACAGCGATCTCATTCGATCACGTGGTCGGCGCGGGCGAGCAGCGTTGCTGCGATATCGAACCCAAACGCCTTGGTAGTTTTGAGGTTGATGACCAGCTCGAACTTTGTGGGCAGCTCGACAGGGAGGTCTGCGGGGCTCTCTCCATTGAGAATGCGACCCACATAGTTGCCTGCGCGCCGGAACAGGGCTGGGTAATCCGTTCCATAGGACATCAGCCCGCCGAACTCCACAAACTCTCGCGCGCCGAACAGCGCGGGGATCGAACTCTTGTTGGCGAAGCCAACGATCGACTCTCTGCTACCAAATGTCAGCGGATCCGGAAATACGAACAGCGCGTCGGCGTGTTCTCGCAGGATGGCCGCGAATGCCTCTGCGAACCCGGGCGGTCCCGACACTTCCACGAATTGCAAGTCGACTCCCAGCAAGGGTGCGGCGGCGCGCAGCTCCTTCAACGCCACTTCCGCGGGCGGGATGGCGGAATTCCAGAGAACCGCAACGCGCGTGGTCCTGGGAAATGCCTCTTTGAGCAATGCAAGCCGTTTGGTCGCCAATTCCGGGGCAAGCGAGGTCACGCCAGTGATATTGCCCCCGGGGCGTGCAAGGCTGGCAGCAAGCCCGAGCTGCACCGCGTCACCGGGGTCGGCCATCACGATCGCGATCCTGTTGGTCGCGTGCTGCGCAGCCATGGCTGCCGGGGTGGCCGCCGCCAATATCACGTCGACGTTCAGGGCAACGAGTTCGGCGGCAAGAGCGGGGAGCCGATCTGCGTCGCCTGCCGCAAACCGCCGCTCAATGGTAACATTTTGCCCCTCGACCCAGCCACGTTCCCGTAATCCCTCCAGGAAGGGTCTGCGCCGATAGATGTCGTGGAAAGGTGCAAAGCCGCCGCTGGGCGACATACCACCTCCATAGTCGAGATAGCCGATGAGCCGGACTTTGGCAGGCTGCTGAGCGTGCGCCGGGAGCGGCCCGAGCGCTGCAGCACCGAAGAGAGCTATGAACTCGCGCCGTCTCATGCCGAACACTTCTTCTTGCCAGGAGCGGGTGCTACGGCTGGCGACGGAGCCGTTGCAAGCGGCCTCCCGGGTTCAGCGTGCCGTAAGGCACCGACAGGTTCTTTGGTGGGGCGACGGTTCAGCCGGGCACCGCACGTAAACTTGCCTCGTAACGAGCATTCGCCCGCTCAAACATGCGGCGCGCCTGCTCGCCGTCGGAGTGATGCTCGTCAAGTGTCAGAGGATCCCATTCGCTGCGCTCTGCGGCAAAGAAATCACCGCCATAGATATGGATCGCGCCGGTCAGCCGATCGATCGGGTTAATGACCGAATGGATAATGTCGGATCCGAGTGGCACGGTGTCCTTTTCGCAAAGGGACTTTGCGCCGGCGGCTTCAATTCTGTTCGGTGCGCCTGGAATGCGTCGCCAGAAGATATTGTCCTCTCGGCCCGAATAAATACCAATCACGGCCCACATGCGATGATTGTGGGGCATCACCATCATGCCTGGTGCCCACACTACATTGAGGATCGTAAGAGAATCCGAATGGAAGAGCTTGCGGATTTCAGCGCGATTCGGCTCGCCGATCCCTCTGAGGACCGAGGCTGGCTCGGACAACGCGCGCGCAAGGACCTCACGAACTGCCTTGTGAGTTGAGTTTGCCGCGAAAGCTGCGCGGCAGTCGGCCACAAACTGGTCCACCTCAAACATTGTGGTCTCCCATAGCGAGGGCGGGGAGCCATTCCGACTGCGCCAGAATATTCTTGCCAAGTGAAGTCAGCAATGGGTCAGACTGGTTATTTTAGCGATACGCCGCATGTCCGTTAAGGGGCTGAAGCGAGACATGCCATCATCACAATATTGATCTGCACAACGCGGCTTTCGGATAACTCGAACGTTTCCCAACTCAGCTAAAAGTGGTTCTTTCATCCGCGGGGGGCGCAGATTTGAGCGAGCCAATGAGCCAAACGGCCTATGCTGTTCTCATCGTGATCGGATTGACCCTAACCGGGTACTTCGCCTTTGCGGCCTGGCACTCATCGGGCGATGAGCGCGTCGTGACCGGTACGGTTTCCCAGAGGCGGTGAGTTTCGCCCGCAACACTTCATCTATTTCTTCGCCGAAATCCCCGGCGAACTATCGATTTCGCGGGACTGAGTTACTCTTGGGTTGCTGCGAAGCGGATTTTAGTCCGCAAGCGCCGGGAGACTGGCGATGGACCCGTTTGACAACAAGCCATTATTTCCAATCGAACTATTGATCACCGTCGCCATCAACGTAGTCGTCGCGATGCTCGGATATTACCTGATGATTTTCTGGGGAGTGATAGCGGGCTGACCCGACGCAGCCTTGCGTCCGCACGGCGTCCTGGAACTGTGAACCAGTTCACAAATATCTTGATCAGATTGAGATAAAGCAGCGGGAAAAGGTCGCGACTGATGACATTCTGGTTGGATGAATTTGCTGCGGCAATCCTCGAACATGAAGTGGTGCTTCGTCACATACGGGACGGTCATGTTTTCCACTTCCCGATCTTGTCGGACGGGACAGTGAGCGGACAAGCGTCCCGCGTGGAGTCGAACCCCAAGGGCGACCGCGAAGCGCGTAGCTATCTGAGCGATGCCTATGCCGCTGCTCAGCATGCATTTAGCGCGCAGTAGGCATAGGATCTACATCGCTCGATATGGTCGGCATATCTCAAAGGTGCCAATAGCCGCGGGGTTGGGGTATCAGCGCTTTTCTGTTCCGTGGAGGCGCATCTCGATGACGTTGACAGAAAGTCGGTCAACATAATAGCGCTCGGCCGCTTCAATGTATTCGGCGGCAAAACCGACGCCTTCGACTTCCGTGACAGCTTGGATGGCTTGTTTCTTTTCAGCACTACAGGCTAACGCCGCCAAGCGCACGACCTGCTGAGCAGTTTCAGTACTTTTCGAATAGCGAGCGGCCGCGGCGTCGGCACAGCTCCGCCATTTTTCAATAGACGGCTTCCATTCCTTTGCAGATTGGGAACATCTCTGAGCAAAAAGGAAACTCTCGGCCAACAGCATCATATTGATCTAGATCAACGCGTCGCATCTGAGCCGCGTCGCTTTTCTGGTCCGCCCCTCGTTCAGGATCGCCCCCTTCCCGGCGTGAAACCTATTCACGTCCACGCCGTAGCTCAAAGAAACAGGGTTTCAGCAACTGAGCCTGACTGGGGACGGATGGATTAGCCATGCCCGATCGCGCTCTGCCTGTCCTTCGATGTTTGAAGCTCGTGATTTTCCTGACGGTCTGGATCGTGTTGGCGTGGTCTGTTTGGCGATTGTGGTCATAATTCCTTTTGATTTGGGAATGGCGCCCCTTCACAGAGGGTCCGCCTGTGCGGAGGAAGCCGGAGGCCGAACACAAGCTGCAGCCGGAAGCCCTGACTGGCCGAAGTCGATCGACAAGAAGTAATTGGCGGGCCCTGGGCCACCCCTTTGAACATCGAGAGGCCGAACGCCGGAATGACCAGCCTCAGAAACAGGCTATCTTCATTGGAACTTCCTCTCATCGTCCGCATTACGGATCTGGCGCAACAGAGGACCGTTTTCCGGTTTGTCGTCACCGCGCCCGCATCTCTCAGGAATGAGAAAGCAAACCGGCAAGATGTTTCAATTCTTGATCTTCAGATCTGGCATCTAAAGGAGGAATTGAAATGCGCGAGATCATTGGAGCCGCGGCGTTTTTAGCCGTGGCGTTCACAGCATTTCCGGCATCCGCTCAACCAAATGACCCTTACGATTACCCCTACTGCCTACAAGGTAAACAGTATGGCCTTCCGGGGTTGTGTCAGTTCACAACTTACCAGCAGTGCCAAGCCACGGCCTACGGCACATTTTCGTATTGCGGCATAAATCCTCGATTTGCATACGCATACGGATGGCAACCGCGCGGCCAAGGATATTACCAACCGCGGTGAACGTTCTGGCACATATCCGAAGTGCCGCCGGGCTCTGAATTCGTCTGCTTTTGGGAGTAGCCCCCAGTGACGGGCGCATGCTGAGATGACCCCACTGCGACATCCGCACGATGTTTGATTCCGTAAAGGCTGGTACAAAAAGCCCCGGACGATGCCGGGGCTTGAAGTTTGCTGGAGATAGGAAGCTAGAGCATACGGAAAAGTGGAAACTGGTTTTCCGAAAAGTTCAGGCTCAAACAATAAACTGGAGCGGGATGGCGATTGGAAGACAGGTTCATCCCGCTTTAGATCAGTACCTTCCGGCGGCCGGGGCTCCCCAGTTGAAACGGTAGTTGATGCGCGCCGTGACCATATCGATGTCCTGATGGATCGAGTCGGTGCGGAATACGCTGCCGGCCGGGATACCAGCCAGGACACCAGCCGATGTGAAGGAGGCGCCGTGGTTACCCATGAAAAGGTGATCGTACTCAACCGCAACCGACCAATTCGGCGCGAATCCAACTTCCACGCCGGTTCCGACGGTACCGCCCCAGCGTGTGTCACTCACGGAATCGAACTGCGCGCCTGTAGCGGTCACCGAACCGTGGAATTGGTTGTCGGTCACGGCCCCGCCGCCCTTTACATACCAAAGGACGTTGTTCCAAGCATAGCCGATCTGGCCGGTGAACAAACCAAACGCCTGGAGTTTGGAATTGTTAGTCCAAGCGGGAACGAAAAGGCTCACATTAGATGCCGTCAAATCAGCCCAGTCGCCCTGCGCTTCCAGACCGAACACCCAACCGGAGCTCTGCCAACGGTATCCAAACTGACCGCCCGCCACTCCACCGCTCGCCTGGTGACAACCTTCACGGAAGGAAGCGACAGCTACACGGAAGCTCGTGACGTCCCAGCAGTTGTGGCTCCAGGCCCCACCGCCGTTGCCGCCGAGGTAGAAGCCACTCCAATCGTAGACAGGAATCGCCGGCGGCGGCGCCTTGTAAACCGGGGCAATATCCGCGGCCGACGCGGGAGCGGCTATGCCCAATGCTACTAAACCAACGGTAGCCAACAAAAATTTCTTCATCGCACTTCTCCATCTCCGTCGCTTCTTGATCTACCTGAAGCGATAGATGCACTCGCGACCGCCGATAATGTTGTTGTAGAGCTGCGCTTGATTTGAAATTCCGCCTGAAGGGTAAGCGATTTGGCGCGAATATTCTGTACCTCAAATGCAACTGACGATTTTTAGAATGTGACCAAAACTAGACCGATTTTCGTTTTCTTTTTGGGTCAGGTCTGCTGACTTTTCAAAGCGGACGCCACCTCAATTCCCACAGGCTTGCTCCTGCGCGGTCGAAACATTGTCGATGGGAGATGCTGTTTGCTGCGGCGCATGAGTCCGTTCACGGCATTTCACAGGCGTGATGCGAGTCCGCCTTGAGTCCGCAATACGCCTCACGTCAGACAGCGATCGAATGTACGCGCTCACGCACTCTTGGAGCGGCAATCGCGCGGCGATCAGCAGTCCACTTCTGCCAACACCAAGAAACGGGCCAGCGTCTCGTTAGACAACGCCGGCTCCTTAATATGCCCCTGCATATACACGGCCTTGCGCTACTTTCCCTCGGGCGGCCCGGCGATGGTGCGCATGCTGCCGTCGCCCATGGGCGCACCCGGTACCGGGGTGCGCGGACCGTACTTTGGCAGCGGCTGGCCGAACTCGTAGGCGCCCAGGTCCGGCGCCTTGCCGGCGTAGCCGTCGTTGACGGTCGGCAGCAGCATGCCGGCATCGATGGCGGCAGCACCTGATACCAGAGTGAAGTCGAAATCCTCCGGCACGTAGAGCTTCTCGATGTCTTTGGGATCGGGCGCCTGCGCCCTGGTGAAGACGTCGTAGTCGATCAGCAGGCTGTGCTTGTCCTGGCCGGTGCCGGCAACGTATTCGGGCAAGGTCGAGAAGCCGCGTTTGACGATGGCCTCTTTCGGGCCGATCGGCATCTCCGGCGGCGGCGAATTCCAGGCGAAGTTCTGTTTGGCGCCGTTGTTCGGGCGAAAGCCGTTGTAGTCGGAGCTGGAATAGCTGGTGGCGGTGGTGATGGCGAACAACGGCTTGGTGCCGGCAGAGAGAAACAGGTTATTGGCAAAGTGGATGTTCGGCACGTTGGCCAGCACGTTGCCGACGAAGGTGTTTTGCCAGGTGAGGATCCCGGCGGCGGTGCGGTACTTGGTGGCTTCCGAGGTGCCGGCGTTGTAGACGAGGTTCTGGAAGAAATACACCGGGCCGCCGGCGATCGGCGCGGCGCTCATGGCGCCGCCGGTGGTGTTGTAGCAGCGATTGCGAAACACGCGGATATTGTGGGCGCCGCCGTCGGCCTCGACGCAATTATCGCCCATGTTGTCGAAATCATTGTTGTAGAAATCGATCGAAACCGGCGTGCGGTCGCGCACTTCGTTCGGCGTGCCGTCGGGATTGCCGTAGGTGGCGATGTCAATGCCGTCGTGCCAGTTGGCGAAGTAGTTGTAGGCGACCGCGTGGCCCTGCCCGTAGAGCTTGATCGCGTATTCGGATCCATCAGGCCCGCCGACGATCTCGTAGCCGGCGGCGCGCTTGGGCCAGTTGCCGTTCCAGCCGACCAGATGCTCGGGGTTGTGGCGGCCGACGAAGCTGTTGTCCATAATCGTGATGTTCTTCGAGCCGGACCATTCGTCCTGCACCGCGCGGCCGACGTTGTAGATGCGCGAATGCTTGAGGGTGAAGCCGCTGGAGCCGAGGATGTCTTTCAGGCCGAGCAGGAACAGCAGGTTAGCATTGCGGAAGGTGATGCCTTCGAAATAGTTGTAGTTGGCCGCCTGCAAGTTGAACAAGGTCTGCGCGCCGGCGCCGTCGAAAATCACCTCGCCGTCGCCCGCCGCCTTGATGACGATCGGCTTGTCCGCCGTGCCGCTGGCGGTGAGGTAGTAGGTGCCGTCGAACAGGGTGCCGAGCGCATTGTAACCCTCATGCGGCAGGCCGTTGAGGTAACGCGTACGCTCGGAGGTGTAGGTGCCCGCGTGCATCAGGATGGTGTCGCCGGGCTTGACGCGCGCGGGAAAGCTGCCCTCGCAATCGGAACTGCAGGCGCCCTCGTAATAGGCTTCCATCAGGCCGGTGGCGCCCGGCTCCTGCTTCGGACCCTTCCAGCTGATCGGATAGGCGTGGAATATGCGGCCGCCGGCATAAGGCTGCGGCTCCTTGCGGGTGTGCACGGTCACGCTTTTTGTCGTTGCGCCCTTGACGCCGTCCGGATCGGAGAGCGCCAGGCGCACTTCGTAATCGGTATCCGGTTCGAGGTTGAAAATGCTGCCGGCGAACATGTTGGGCACCGGGTACTTGAACGGGTCTTCATGCGCGGTGGCGCGGTCGGCGCTGTTGTCGCCGACGAATTCGTGCTGGGAACGCAGCAGCGGCACGCCGGGGCGCCACGATTTTTCGCCCTTCTTGCGGAAGGTGACCGTGACCTTGGCATTGCGGTTCTCGTCGCCGGTGATGCGCCACTCGAAGCCGAGCGATATCAGGGTCGGCGGCTCGACCCAGAATTCGCCTGATGTGGTGCTGTTCTGCACCTTGGCGGAAGCCGCCGATGGCGACGCAGCAAAGCAGGACGCGGCCAGCAGGCCGGCGGCGACGAGCCGCCCAGCGCGTGAAACCATGGTGTTGTCTCCGGTTGCAGTCAGGAGCTCAGCTATATGACGCCGTTGTCGTGAGCGGCATCGACGATCCCTGAACGCTGCGGCTTTTGACGCAAAGCGGATATCTGGTATCCGCGTTCAGGAAGGAAAATGTTCAACATGTGTCTCCGCGGTCCGTCCCATATAAACGGCTCGCCGACCAGAAAATGATACAAGATATCCCACACAACCGGCCTTCACGACCTTCTGACAAAATCCCTTGTAGGTATAGTCAGGCACCAATTGCTGAGCATCTCGGATGGCCGCTTGGATGGCGCTCACGTCGAAGCTGTCGGCAACCCTGGCTGAATGATGGGTCGGGTATTCGACACTTTGGCCATCGGGAAGATAGTAGATTGCGCGGTTTCGGCGAAAATCGATGGCATAGCTCTCAAAACCCTCTTGCATCAGGGTTTGAACGATTTTGGGAAACGTCATGGTGTTGTTTTCGGCTCCATGCAAGCATGACTTGGCTGCATTCTCTTGGGCGGGCGTCATGGTCGTTCCTTTAGTTGATCGGTATCGAGTTTAGCCCGAAGCGTTTGACGCTTTGCTTGAGAACTCTCTCAAGTACGGAACGGTCCGCTTTGGAAAGATGTGAAAAGCACTCAGCCTCGTTCTCGTCGGCCAGACCGGCGAGCTGCGGGACGAGGCTTTCGCCCTTCTTTGAAAGTCTAAGGGTGTGTGACCTTCGGTCGTTACGACTTGAAGTCTTGATCATAAGAGATTTCACAATGAGCCGATCAGCAAGCTTGGTGATCGCGCCCTTCGTCATCCCCATTCGCTCGGCAAGCCGGCTCGGACTTTCGTCGATCCCGAACAGGACGCGCATGAGCGCCCATTCTGCGACGGTGATATCGAATGCTTGAAGCTTTCGAGCAAAGGAGTGAGAGACGTGGTTCGATACCAACCGCAGCCAATATCCCAAGTGAGAAGTGAGTTCCGCAGGTACCATGAGAAGCGAATACGTAAAATTGGTTTCCTAGTCAACTAGTATCGACGCGACCCGCGCGCTGAGGTGGCGATACCCCATCTAGGACGCGGCGGCCTCGGTCGGCGGCCGTTGACGCCGGTTGCTCGGCTTGGCACTATTTTTTAGCTTCTGGCGGAAACAGTTGATTGCCGAATGGGCGGTCGGCTGGTGGTGTTCGGATTACGATAAAGCCTCGACCCATCGATCGATGGCAGGCATTGCAGCCCTCCGTTAAGCCCTCGACAGCCTTGGAAAACCGCTGCTTGTCCTTCGCTCCTATCGCATCGGAAATTGCTTTGATCGGCTCCGTTAGTTTGACGATATTCGTTGAAGGAATGCCGGAATAAAACCTGGCGGCCTCGGCCTGGCTGTCCGTTAGCTGCGTGAGTTCGAATGCGGCCAAATCCCAGTTGCGAGCGCTGCCCGCCAGCCACAGCTTCATGTGCTGCGACTGGATGACGTTCATGATTTCGGTGAGCCGCGGGACATAGCTTTCACCGGTCGGTCCAGGAAAGCCTGACTGGGCCAAGGCGATCGGCATTACCGTTATCGTCGCGAATAGTGTCGCAACTGACCCGCGTATTCTCATTTGAAGCTCCCGCATATTTCGCTTTGAATACCCGTTGCTATTCAGCACGATCGTTTGCTTCCGATCAATTGCGAGATGCGGCACTCAAAAGCAACACAAGCGGCTCGGAAATCCGAATCCGCCTATGCTTGCCCAGCTTGCGGAGAGCGATTGCTCAGGCTCTGCGCAGTAACCCGAGGCTGAGGATCGATATTTGACCAAGCGGTCGTCGATTGCCCCAAAGGCCAATGATGCTGTGGGGCCTAACACGATAGGATCTTGCCAAAACGTCCGTTGGGGGTCACTCGCCGGACAAGAAACACCTTTTGCAGGCAAACTGGACTTTGTGTTGAAAATTGAAACGCTCATGACCATGAAGAGCCGAGGACCATGAAGAACCGAACTGGCGGCATGATCATCGCCCTCCTGTTATGCGGGGCGGCACCGGCGCTGGCCCAGACCGCGCCTTCGACGCCGCAGCAAGAGCCGCTCAAGGCAAATCGCGGCTCTGATGCCTTGGCACGCGCTCAGACCACCAAACAGCAATGCACAAACACCTGTCGCGCACGTTATCGCGACTGTCGTCGTCTAAACAAGTTGCCATCGTTCGAGTGTCAGGATGTTTACCAGGACTGCACCCGATACTCTTGTGCTGGTTTAGGACCGGGATGAGTATCCGCCGTAAGCGAACGCCAACCTCCGAACGCATAGACCGACGGATGCCCGCCCTGAAAGCCGCGCGCGGGTCCAATGACATAGTTCCACTCGCCGTCAAACTCTTCGCGCTCGAGCTTCAGTTCTCGCAGAGCCAGGCGGCCGACCCCGAGATCGACGACTTCATGACCGTCCCGCGCTCGCGCCCAGGGTGACGAGAAGCTCGTCCAGTTGCGCGAACGTCTCGGGCATCCCACCCTCCATCCCCGCGATGGCAGCGTCGAGAGCTTCCTTCGAGGGATAGAGTTCGTGCATGACCAGCAGCGTCTTGCCATCCTTTTCCTCGAAGGTGACCGTGGTGACAGCACCCTCGTCACTTTCGTCATTCGTCCAGACGAGGCGCGAATACGGTATCACTTCGATGTACCTACCGAAGAATGCCATAGGCTTGGAGGCCTCGTGGCCGAACTCGAAACGATACCTGCCCCCGACACGAACATCCGCCTCGCAGGAAAGCAGGGACACGCCTGTCGACTTCGGTGCCCACCACCGCTTGAGCAGCTCGGGCCTGGTCCACGCCTCGAATACGATACGTGCCGGGCCATTGAAGGTTCGCGTAACGACTAGCTCACGCTCGGACTTCCGTTCCACCGTCGTGCGGTTCTTCATGGGGATAGCCTCACTCCCTCTTCCTGCGTCCATCGACCTTCTCCTTCCGTTTCAGTTCCTCGACAACCCTGTCCAGCTCGTCGAAGCGTGCGTCCCAGAGCTGGCGGTACCTCTCGATCCATGCCGCCTCTTCCTCCAGTCGGCGCAGGCCGAGCTTACAAGTCCGCACGCGCCCGACTTTCTCCGTGGTGACGAGCCCCGCCCGCTCCAGAACACCGACATGCTTCTTCATGCCCGTGAGGGTCATGTCGAACTTCTCGGCAAGGTCCGTGATCGAAGCGTCTGCACGGCAGAGCTGCTCCAGAACGCCGCGTCGGGTGGCGTCCGAGAGCGCGGCGAACGAGGCATCGAAGCGGGTCCGGATATACTGAACCATATGGTTCAGTATATAGCACACGGATTGGCGGCATGCAAGGAAGGCCGAGCGCGCACGGCGTTGCCGGCCGCCTTCACTCTCAAATCGACCTCATTTCGATGTAGATTCGATCAACTCGGCGATCCCCAGGCCTTAATCGCCGAATGTCCGCTTTGCGGAGGTCGCGATGAAGATTAAGAGCACCACATTTGGCGGTACTACGATTGAGGGAACGACGTATCAGCACGACGTAGTCGTTCGTCTCTCCGGCGAAGCTGTAAGGCGGAAAAAGAAATTACCCGTTAAAAGAAATGCTTGGTGAAGCCGTGCGTTCACGTTGGATCAGCCGGCTCGGCGCTCCGCTCCTCGCCTTTGCGTTGACCGTCGCGCCGTCGGTTTCGCCGGTGCATGCCGTTGAGTATGCACGCAAAGTCAGCGTGGTGTCCTTTGGCCTTTTCGGCGATCAAGGCGTGTTTAGAAGCGAGGCGACCGGCGCAGCGCAGGTCGTGGCGGGTCGTTTTGGGAGCGGCCCAATCAACGTGCAATACAATTCGAAGAAAGGCGGAGGCGCAACGATTGAAGGCCTGGCCATGTCCTTGCAAGCGGCAGCGAACAGGATGGACGCTAACAACGACATTCTGTTTTTGATTCTCACCTCGCACGGCTCCCGCGTCGGCCTTGCAGTCAAAGCGGGACGGCTCACGCAAATCCTCACGCCGTCCAATCTCGCCGAGATGCTGTCGCGGACCGGCATGCGACATAAGGTGGTGGTCATCTCGGCCTGCTATTCCGGAATCTTTATTCCTCGTCTTGCGAACCCCGATACGCTGGTAATCACGGCGGCCGATGCCGACCATCCTTCGTTCGGCTGCGAGGACAAAGCCAAGTGGACCTATTTTGGAAACGCCTTTTTCAATGTCGCGCTCCGGCAAGCCCGGAGCCTGAGGGACGCTTTTGTTGTTGCGCGCGCGCTCGTCAAAGAGCGAGAACTGCGCGAGCGCTTCGAGCCGTCGAATCCTCTCATGACAGGCGGCGAAAACGTGCAACCGTTGCTCATTCCGCGTCCCTGAGCGACTGGCCGCCTTCGCAGCCGACGCCTGGCTGAAGCTACGCGGCGCCTTATGCTCCTTTGCGCCAGTAACAGCCACATGCTTGCCGGCCTCTTGCCTCGGCGGCGTCAAAATCTTCTTACTCACCACGGACGAACGATGCGCCACTGAGGACAGTAGCGACCAGCACTTGCAGGATCGCAGAATGAGGGTGATCATACAGAAACATCTTATTCCCGGAGTGTTCTCGTATGGCGCTGCTTGCCCATGCTTTGCTTACCGCGCTCAAGGACCACGGCGCCCACGAAATTTTCGGCATTCCCGGCGATTTCGTGTTGCCGCTGTTTAAGGTCATCGAAGAAAGCAATATCCTGCCGAGTTTCACGCTGAGCCATGAACCGGCCGTCGGTTTCGCGGCGGATGCATCGGCGCGCTATCACGGCGGCCTCGGCGTTGCCGTCGTGACTTATGGCGCCGGGGGCTTCAATATCGTCAATTCGATCGCGGGGGCCTACGCGGAGCGCTCGCCCGTGGTCGTGATCGCGGGCGCGCCTGGCGCGCGCGAGCGAACCAGTGGTTTCCTGCTGCATCACCAGGCGCGCACGGTCGATACGCAGCTTGCTGTCTTCAGGGAAATCACCTGCGATCAGGCGGTGCTGACCGATCTTGTAACCGCACCGGCGCAGATCGCGCGGGTGTTGCGCAGCGCCCGCGAAATGTCCCTGCCCGTCTATCTTGAATTTCCTCGCGACATGGTGGCAGCCGAGGTCGAGCCCGTCGTAGCGCTATCGCCGCGGCATGCGGATGCGGGCGCGCTCGCCGAATGCGCCGAGGAAATACTCCAGCGCATCGAGGCGGCCGGCGCGCCGGTCGTGGTGGTCGACGTCGAAATCCGACGCTATGGCATCGAGGACAAAATCGCTGCCCTTGCGCGCAAACTCAATCTCCCTGTGGTGACCACCTTCATGGGGCGCGGACTTCTCGAACATAGTCCCGACGTCATCGCGGGCACCTATCTCGGCGCAGCCGGGGACCCCGCGATCAGCCGGCTGGTCGAGGATGCCGATCTGGTGCTGATGCTTGGCGTCATTCTCTCCGACACCAATTTCGCGCTCTCCAACCGAGCGCCCGATCCACGCCGAACCATTCTGGCCTCGAGCCGCGAGGCGCAGATCGGTTATCATTGCTTCCGCGATATGCCACTCGCCGACCTGATCGAGGCGTTGGAGGCGCGCGCCAAGCCGAGCGGGTCGCGGCAGCATCTGCTGAAGCAGCACTCGGTCTATCCGCGCGCCCTGCCGGCCGATGACGCGCCGATCTCGCCCTCAGACATCGCGACCGCGATCAACGACCTGTTCGACCGCCATGGAAAGATGCCGATGACATCGGACATCGGCGACTGCCTGTTCACCGCTATGGAAATTGACAACACAGCACTCGCCGCACCCGGCTACTATGCCGGCATGGGCTTTGGCGTGCCCGCAGGCATCGGTGTCGCGGCCACCGGATTGCGGCCCCTGATCCTGGTGGGCGACGGCGCCTTCCAAATGACCGGCTGGGAGCTCGGCAATTGCCGCCGCTACGGGTTCGATCCGATTGTCGTGGTATTCAACAACAAGAGCTGGGAGATGCTGCGGGTGTTCCAGCCGGAATCGCACTTCAACGATCTCGATGATTGGCATTTTGCCGATATTGCGGCCTCGATCGGTGGCGTGGGCGAACGGGTCACCACGCGCCGCGAGCTCGCGGCCGCGCTTGATCGCGCCGTCAAGCGGCGCGGCCAGTTCTCGTTGGTCGAGGTGATGTTGCCGCGCGGAGTGACATCGGACACGCTGGCACGCTTTGTCGCCGGCTTCAAATCCGTCCGCGAGCGCATGGCAAAGGCCTGAATGGCCGCGACAACAGCGCGGAATGCGCAGGTGTCTCTGAATGAAAATTGCGCGGCGGCCAGCCCCCCGCTTCCGCCAACACCAGGAAATGCGCCAGCGTCTCGTTGAACAGAGCGGGCTCCTCAATATTAAGGATATCGCCGGTCTTGGCGAACACCTCGAGGCCGGACGGCGGCATGGTCCCTTTCAGAAACAAACTCGGCTGGATCCAGGCATCGTCCTCGTCGCCGGTGATGATGGGCGCGAAGATATTCGTCGATATCAGGTGTTCGGGGTCGGACAGACATCTAAACGACGGCCGATCACACCCGAGTTTCGACCCATCTCGGACATTGTGCCGCGGGGTGCTTCGACGGGCCACCGTTGACAAGCACGCGAAATGGGGCGCCCACTTGCTGGACCTGAACAATCGCCGCAATGGGCCTCCTCGCCCGATAGTCTTCACATCGAGATGTTGTGAGGCCAATGGGAGGTAACCATGAAGAAGTCCATGCTCGCACTGTTGCTCTTGGCCTTCACTGCCGATTTTTTGGTTCAACTCCCCGCCAGAGTGTTCGCTGGACCTGTTGAGGATGTGCAGGCTGCAATGCAACTTCTCAAGTCGAAAGCTGCGACGCTGGGTGCACCCGGTGTCAACGGAGAAGAGGCAGTCGTCGGCAGGATTGTTCCCGCGTTGCATTTTGGCGCGACCAAGATGAACAACAACTTCGTGCTGGTTGACGCAGTCCAGAAGGAAGTGGGTGGGACGGCCACGATTTTTGTTAAGAGCGGCGACGAGTTCGTCCGCGTGGCAACGAACGTTAAGAAGGATGATGGGTCGCGCGCGATAGGCACCATTCTCGACCCAAAGGGTAAAGCGATCGCCGCTATTGCGAACGGCCAAAGCTATTTCGGAGAGGCCGACATCCTGGGCAAACCTTACGTCACTGGCTATGAACCAATCCGCGACGCAAACAGCAACGTCATCGGCATCTATTATGTCGGCTATTTGAAGAACTAGTAGTTCCGATCCAACGCAGAGTATCCGTGGAGGCAGCCCCTCCAAGGATCGTATCGCCGGGACGGCGTTTTTTTGAATGAGGTGGTAGTGAGAACAACCGTCTCTGGTCCCGATTGCACCGGCATCGATGAAAAGGAATTAAGAGGCTGCTCGTGATCTGGGTAAACGCGTTGCGGAATTTGCCGCAATGAATGGACGCGGTTCAAAATCACAGGTCACGCAGATGAGTGAGGGCTCCGTAGAGGCCGCACCCTCGCTCCAACACGGCGAGACGCTACAGGCGTATCGCGCACAAGCAGACGGCCTTTAAGTCCGCGGCAGTTCACAGCACAGGCCTGAAACCGCCGCTTGATCCAGGAGGAACCAATGAAATCCATCAACCTGAGCATAATCGCGGCCCCCGCCGCAGCCATGACATTTGCCAAAACAACTCTTTTCGCCGGGTTACTCGTGGCCTTCGGCCCCACGGTCGTCCTGGGCCAGTCGACTGAAAAGAAGGGGACCACGCCCTATGTGACGCACTTCATTTTCCGTCCGCTAATGACCATTGACATGGCCGAGCTCGGTAAGGCCACCACGCTGGAGGCGGTCGGCACTACCCAAAACTTGAAGGGCGAAAAGATGCTCGACAAGATGTCGGCACGTTGCGCAGCATTGAACGTTGCGTCCGGCGACAAGAAATACATTGACGGCGCCTGCGTGTTGGCCGACAGCGATGGTGACAAGATTTTCTCGACCTTTGATACTCGCGACCTCGACAAGTCGCAGCCGAAAATGGATTGTGGCACCCATATCATCACGGGCGGCACGGGCAAGTATAAGGGAATCACCGGGAGCGAGCCATTTGCTTGCATAACAATGCCTGCACTGGCTGGTCCCGGCGACTATTTTGCGATGGACATCCCGCATAACACGTCGTGGGAAATCAAATAAGATCCTCGATGCCCCTCCAAAACCCGGGTGCTGACATCGGGATCCAACCACTGAATGAGAGTCCAGCCCAACGGGGGGCTTTCTTTTTTACCGATTTCATCCGCAGCGATCAACGGTTGAGGTGTTCGGTTCGGACAGACATCAAAACGACAGCCGATCACTTCCGAGTTTGACGTGGAGGGAACGTTTAGACCCACCTCAAATCTGTTCGGAGATGCAACGACACTCGTGACGGATTATCGGGCGAGCTTTCAATGCGGCCTTTTGTCTCCCCTTTGACCACGCCGAGAGCGCGATTGTTACGTGAGCTTAATCCAACAGAAAGCCCCGCGTAATACTTCAGAAACTATCTCCAGCCCGCAACTTTTTTCGCGTGGTACTCTGGAGACCCCCGTGACGCAGTATTTTTTCCATATCCTGGACGGCTCGGAGCTCTTTGCCGATGATGTCGGCAACAGCTTTTCCAATTCAGAAGAAGCTATCAATCAGGCTAAGTGCCTCGCTGCCGAATTGAGGAAAGCCGGGGATTTCTGCAGGTCGAACCTCGTATTGGTAATGGACGAGCACGGCCAGCGTATCTTCGAATGCCGGGCTTCTTAGTGATCGAAGCACGCTACCCGTTGACCCCGGTCAATCGGAAGCAGCGAGCGGGGCGGACGTGACGCGATGTCCGGCTTAAGTCCGCAATACGCGCTTAAAAGCAGACATTGACCGAATGTATGGCTTCACACCCGCTTCGAGCGGGGATCGCGCGGCGGCCAGCGCCCTGCTCCGGCACCAGGAAACGCGCCAGCGTCTCGTTGAACAGAACGGGCCCCGCCAGATTGAAGATGTGGCTGGTCCTGGCAAACATCGCGAGGCCGGACGCCGGGACGGCGATTGCCCGGAGACATGTGGCCGAATGTCACAACTGCGGACGGAGCTGAAGCCAGCGCGCTGGAGCTTATCCGCCAAAAAGGGGGAGCCGGTTTCCCCGACCGCGAAGCGTTGCTCCGAAAAGATCATGTTCGAGCAAGACGATAGGGCGGCAGATGAAGGCTTGAGCACAATTCATAGTGTTTTCTTAACTGAAAAACGCCTTCCGCAGCGTTGCATGCTGTGAATGCGCAGGTTGTGTCCTGTCCTGCAACGAAGGATTTACCCCCCGCGATTAAGTTGCGCGCAACCAGACGGGGCTCGGGAAAACTGCCGTGACAATCGAAGCGTCGACGTCCGCCAGCTGCACCAGCGAAGCGGATGAGCGCAGTACATGGCGAGCGTTGCTGTCGCAACTCGACTCGCCTGATGTCCTGCTGCTGGTGGGCGGGCTGGTACTGCCGAATCTGTTGTCATTTGCCACACTGATCTCGCTGCTCGATATCGGGCTGCCCCCGCGAACCGGCGCGATCTTGCTCTACGCCAGTCTGGCGATCCTGGCGCGCCGCATTCCGTTTGCGCTGACAGCCGCACTGTTCCTCTGCCTGCTTGCTTTCGACATGGTGCAGACGCTGTCCCTGATGTTCGGGCTGGCGCCGACGGAAATGATGGCCGCCCTCGACGAGGCGCGTCGCATCCATTTCTTCGCCTCGCCGCTTTATCTTTCGCTGATCGCCGTCATGCTCGCGACGACGCTCGCCGCATTGGCGTGCCTGAACCGGCGTAGCGTGCTGGTGCATGGCCGCGCCGCCATCCTGTTCGTGCCGGCGTTGGCCTTCGCCGCGCTCGACTATGTCAACAACGTCTCGCCGCACTACAGCTTCGGCTCGACATTCGGCCGCGACAAGCCGGTTGACTCCGCAGGCGAGGTCTCGGGTTTCAACCTTGCCGCGGGCGCGCACGGCAATAACGTCGTCGTAGTGATCGTTGAAAGCCTCGGCTACCTGCTTGACCAGACCGCCCGCGAGCGCATCGCCGCGCCGCTGTACGACCCGGCCGTCACCAAGGACTATCTCGTTACTTCCGGTCACACCGTCTATTACGGCTCCACCACCTCCGGCGAGATGCGCGAATTATGCAACACGCGCACGTTCTATGCCGACTACGTGCAGAAGAACGGATCTTCCTGCCTGCCCAATCTCCTGAAATCGCGCGGCTATACCAGTATCGCCCTGCATGCCTTCTCGGGAGGCATGTTCGATCGCGAGCAATGGTATCCGCAAGTCGGCTTCGACAGAGAATTGTTCGGCGAAGAAATTGTCAAAACGACACACCGTTCCTGCGGCGCCGGTTTCCACGGCGCCTGCGATGCCGACTTCGCGCCGGTTATCGCCGACGCTTCCCGGCAGGCCGCGCAGACCGGCAAGCCGCGCTTCATCTACTGGCTGACGCTCAACACGCACATTCCGGTCGCGCCAGGCGAAGCGCTGATCGATTTTCACTGCACGCTCGAGAGCAACGGTTTCGGCCTGCCGAGAGTTTGCCGCATGGCCGAGCTTTGGCACGACGTCTTCACGGCGGTGGCCAAGATCGCGCGAGATCCGGCGGTCGGTCCGGCCGACATCCTGTTGGTCGGCGACCATGCCCCTCCGCTCTGGTCTAAGCGTGGTCGCGCAGAATTTGCACCCGGCCAGGTCGCTTGGTACCGGCTGCAGCCGCGTCGCGACGCAGCGAACGGACTACGGGCGGAGACCCTGAGCCAGCCAGACTGAAGTTTCCTAAGTTTGCCTGGGCATGTTTCTTAGGGTCAGGCCCCGGGCGAAAGCGGACTCTGGCCTGCTGCCCAAACGAGCTGTACCGTGGACCCGGAAAGAACCTATTACGTTCTATCAGTTGATAGAAAGCAAGAACGTGAGCTCTATCTGAAGGGACTCCAACGGAGGAAAACGACATGTATTACGAAGTTGTTTCGCAATGCGTGCAAAGCCTTGGAAATTTGGAGACGTGCCTCGACAAGGCGGAGCAGTTCGCGGCGGCGAAGAAAGTCGATGTCGGCGTGCTTCTGAACGCCAGCCTTGCGCCTGACATGAAGAATTTTGTCTATCAGGTTCAAAGCGCGTGCGACTACGTCAAGGCCGCCGCCGCCTGGCTTTCAGGGCAAACGCCGCCCAGGCATGAAGACAACGAGAAGACGATCGAGGACCTGCGCGCCCGCATCCGCAAGACCATAGCCTTCGTTAAAAGCGTTCCCGAGGCTCGATATAGCCACGCCAGCGAACAAAAGATCAGCCTCTCCTGGGCGCCCGGCAAGACCATGGACGGCAAGGAATATCTTCTGCAAATGACGATCCCGAACACGTTCTTTCATCTCGCGATGGCCTACGCGATCCTTCGTCACAACGGCGTCGATGTCGGCAAGATGGATTTCCTGGGTCCGATCAGTCTGGTCGCTGCCAAGTCGAATTGAATTTATCAGTTACCCTGATTGGCGCTATTAGCAGCGATCGGACGTCGTGCGGTCGCTTGGCGGCCGGCGGCGCCTTTGAGGCCTGTCGACCGTATCGAGCGATGTCCGCTTCTCTAATCGGCCCTTCGGGGTCAAGCACTTTCAGACTATCCATCCATGCGGTGTCGATGTCGCTCGCGGGCTCGTGCTTCTCTTCGGAATCGGCGCCTGGCCCTTCCATCATAGGATCCGAGGACGAGGCGGAACGATCTTTTGGACGACCTTGCCGTCAGTGTGGCGGCGGGTCCAAGCGGACATACGGACTCACCTCATCCATCGTCCGAGGGACATCTTTCCACTGCTCGGTGGGCTGCAGGTTCGCTTGCTACCTTAACTTCCTTCACGATCCTGCCCGTGTCATCCACAATGCAGATGCTCGTCTCCTTGAGCGATACGTCCAATCCGCCAAAATGGTCCATGCTGCGCTTCTCCTTCTGATGCTTGAGGCCGTAACCACGGACCTCGTTTCACCATCAGCCTGAAGTGCAGCACCCAAAAATCTTCAGCTATCCACAAGCTGGGCCGGCCGATTACACCATCTTTTGAGCGTAGCCCGAATAACATTTGCTCGCACTGGGTTCTTCTCAGTTCAACTCAAACCGGACCTAAGGGCGGTCCTCCAATGATCGCTCCAAGATAACGGTACGCTCCCACGAGATACTCGAATGCCTCGCGCGGGGAATTGCAACATTAGCGCGAGATTGTTGCGGCTGCACTTTGACATAGCAGCAACTCGCTAACGTCGTCCGAGTCCCTCCGCGAAAGCGGGGTATAGGCTTGCCTCCGATCGGACATCTGTCTGACCGCTTGCTCCCACATAAGGCTCTATTCAATCATGCTGCTGACGTAATTTCTGTCTTAGTCGGTCAGAACTAAGAAAGAAGATCTGTGCGAGGACCACCCCGGTTCCCACAGCGGTTCCGTCGTCAGGATTGGCGAGAATCCGCAAAAATTGGCGCTAGTTCGCAACGCATCCGCGTTTGCTTGGCCATGTTTTGCGGCATCGGGAACCGAACGATCTAGAACATCAATCAAGGAGCTATAATGGTGTTTCGCTCGAGCGCCGCAATTTGCGGCGCCCTGGTCTCGCTGAGCATGTTTGTTACCGCTGCTCGAAGTGAAAATGGTGCAGTTGATTCAAGCGCCGTCGTCAATGAAGCTTCTGGCGACGCGATCGTTGGAGCAGCATCCACGTACAATCCGCTCCGGTCCGGATGGCGGGAGGGCGGCCCGGACACAGCCTCCGGCGAGCGCTATGATCCCTCTGTCTGGTCGGCTGCCATCAAGACGAGTTTGCGCCAGAAATTTGGTGGGGTCCAATATGGCGCAAGGCCGAAGTATGCCCTCGTTGAGGCTGTAGGCAAGAAGGTCATCGTAAAGATAAATGACGTGGGGCCACTAACGCCTGGCCGCATCATTGACCTCAATGAGCGGGCGATGCGCCATTTCGATCCCAGCCTGCAGCAGGGGGTGATTTATGGCGTAAGAGTTAGCCCGCTTTCCGGCGACTACTGGATTCCCGGACCGGTTGGCTGAACGTCGCACGCGAAGGAACTTGCGCACGGCTCTCCTGGACGATGGGAACGCCTCGACGGCCTTCGCGCCGCTGATCGTTGAAGGGATGTCATCTCCGTCGACAAGGCGCCGGCCGGCGACCGAGCGGCCATCGCCCTGCTTCCGCCAGCGCCAAGAAACGCGCCAGCATCTCGTTGAACAGAGCGGGCTCCTCTAGATTGAGGATATGGCCGGTCTTGGCAAACATCGCGGGCCGGACGCCGGGATGGTCTGTTTCAGGAACAAGCTCGGCTGGATGCAGGCATCGTCCTCTTCGCCGGTGATGGGCGCAAAGGTATTTGTTGGTGTCTGGTGTTCGCGCGGTCCAGCAGACATCGAAACGACGGCCGATTACTTCCGAGTTTGTGAAGGGTTTCGGATGACGGCCCATCGCGACGGTTCGGCTTGCACCGGGGCCGTCGTCCGAAAGCCTCCAGTGAAGGAACGCGCGGGAGATGAAGTGGCGATGGTGATGCCGGGCTATGGCGATTTGATCGCGGTGTTGGCGGGGGACGCAAGGCGCGAGAGCATGGCGGTGAGTTGAAGGCGGACGCTGGTGGGTCTCGGGCTCTCTTTAGCACCGATGAGCATGGCTTTCGGGACCAGTTGCGCTGTGGGACGCGCTGACGGGCATCTGTCCGGTCGAGCGTCGCCCTGGCCGGGTTGTGACCAGCGAGAAACGCGCTTGACGATGCGGGTGAGTGATGTGGCGGCCGCGCTCATGAGGTGTCGATTCTGATTGCGACGAGAGGTGTCGTCGGGCGGTGGCGTGGTTGGCAGCCGGCCTCGAAGGTCTCGATCACGAACATGCGGCCGCCACAGCAGGGGCAAGGCTTTGCGAGTGGCTGCGCCGCCGCCGGATCGGCGCATCAGACGCTGTGGGGATTTCGCCGCTGTGAGTGCGAGGACAACTTTTGCGATATGGCACGGCCTTTGCGAATGGGTAAAAACGCCTTTCGCCGCTCCTGTAATTTCAAAGAGTTAGGCGTTGTAAAAAGGGCACATATTACAACTTTTGCGTTATGTGCCTGATGGCAGCCTTTGTACCGCATCGGTCGAACAAATATTTCCACGTGATTGCGTCCAACGGAATTGTTTCGAGTTCGCCTTGTATATCATGACTGCATCTCCAATCGCATCGGTTCGGGTATTCGAAAACTGTCCGTGTGACGCAGTGTCGTCGCGCTACGTTCGGTACGCTCGCAACGCTGTCGGTGCGAGATCGCGCGATCATCGTGCTGAACGATCATCGGTTCTGGGGATAATGCTTCCGGCCCTTCATCGTCAGGGAACACGCTCCCATCGTCCATCCATTGCTGGCACGCCCGCGCCCCACGCCGCAGCCCCTACCGCGGGAGCGGTTTCGTTCATTGCCCCAAAGCGGACCTCGTCAAGTGAACGCGCCCGTTGCGGACGATCTGCACAACGCGTACCGTTGCCGACGCTGGTGCAGCAGGGAACTCCAATGACCGATCGAGAAAAAATTCTAATTGCGCTTCGTGAAAAGCCTTTAAAAACCTTCGAAATCATGAAACGCGTGAACATAAAGCATCAGGACGACTGCCAATCGCTCCTATTGAAGATGCGCGACGACGGCGCGGTGAAGTTTGATATTCACAAGGGAAATTGGCGCGCTTCGTGAGGATGGACTAAGCGACAACCGTAGGTACCAAAGTGGAGGATTGCTTTCATGCAGTCCTCCACCGCTGGAAACAGCGATTACGCTCGCTTTTCTTGCTCGGCCTCGACGCGGCCGGCGACAGCATCGAGAAAAGCATACTTGGCCTGCTGGATCGACGTGATGGTATAGTCAATCGCGACGCCCGCTTCCCACTCCAATTCTTCGGCGTAATTCTCTGCGCGCTTGGCACCGAAGTCGTGCTTTGCCTGGGCAATGTTCGCCTTCAAGTCGTCCAAGTCAGTAACGACTTTCGCCTTAACGGCACTCCATTTTCGAGCAGCAGTGTCATTAGTGGACTTGATTTCGTCATTCACCTTTCGACCGCTGCTGACGCGGCAACGCGAGCCTGCTGCTTGCGTGCAACGACCTTCATGCGCTTCCTTTTCCGCCGCAGCCATGCAGAAACGTCATCCTAAATCTCAGGATAGCGAAATCGCTCGGTCTCGAAGCCCCGGCCTCCCCCGCCGTCCGCGCTGACGAGGCGATTGAAATAAGGCTTTTTACCTCGGCTATTGGGTTCTAGAGCGGACATCAAGAGCCGGTGGTGAGCTAGAACCCTAGGTCTACATAGGCCGCCCGCTGGGAAGCCCGCTCGGTGCTGACCGCCGCCTACGGCGTGGGAAACGTCAGGACGTTAGGCGCACATTCGGTTTCACCATCAGGCGCGACGCCGAGGCCCTTCTGGGTGACCACCACGACGCTCCGCAGCAACACCTTTCGCTGTGTGTCGTCCTTCAAGCCGGCAGATGCTTCCACGAGGGTGACGATGTTCTGCGGTGCTTGCTAGGTGCCACTGTTGCGACCTTCTATTGATTGTCCGGTAAAACGATACGCCAGCCGGGCCGGATGCGCGAGGTTCACGTTGGGGCACTCGGAGATGGTTCGGAAGGCGCACTCTTCCGATATGCCGGGCCAGGCCGCCGACGTCCGTTGTTCAAGGAGGTAGAGCGGATGTGGCTGTCTGGTAATCAAGACGACCCGTTGCCGACTTCTAATCGATCTTAAATTGAGCTAGAATGAGAGGTGAGAAATGGCAGGTTCTGATGGACGTGTATACGGTTCGACGGGCCAAGCCCGAGGAACAACGTCAGCTAACGCGCCTCGCTGTGCGTGCGACCATGCACGCGGGATACGACGAGGCGTACATTGACCGTACGATGCCCTCGCTTACGGTCACTCTACCATTGATTAGTGAGAATTGGGTTCAAGTGGCAGAAGACGGCTCAGGCGAAGTCGTCGGGGTCGTTTGGGTGACGCCAACCGCGCTTCCAGGAATTGCTATGCTTCACGGCCTTTATGTTGATCCAACGCATTGGAAACGCGGGATCGGTCGAGTTCTTTTCGGGGCGGCTGTAACTCGCGCAAAAGAGATAAAAGCCGGAGCCATCATGATCTATGCCGAACCGTCAGCGGAAGGGTTTTATAAACGGATGCAAGCCATCAGGATCGGCGAAGTACCGTATTTCCTCTCGCCGGAAACTGTACTGCCTCACCTCCTTTACGTCGTTCCTCGTGAGGCCTGACGCACCATCGGTCACTCGCGTCTGCTTATGGCGGCACTTCTCGGACGTGATCCGATGTCCGGCTTCAGTCCGCAATAGGCTTTCAAAGCAGACGTAGGCCGAATTTATGGGTTCACGCCCGCTTGGAGCGGGGATCGCGCGGCGGCCAGCGACCCGCTTCCGCCAGCACCAGGAAACGCGCCAGCGTCTCGTTGAACAGAGCGGGCTCCTCAAGATTGAGGATGTGGCCGGTCTTGGTAAACATCGCGAGCCCGGAGGCCGGAATGGTCTGCTTCAGAAACAAACTCGGCTGGATGCAGGCGTCGTCCTCGTCGCCGGTGATGATGAGGGTCGGCACCATCATGCGCTTCAGCGCCTCCTCGAACGCATAGACCGAGGGACGGCCGCCCTGAAAGCCGCGCTGGGTATGCGCCGACCCCTGCGCGTCATGACGCGCCAGCGCCTCGACGAATTCCTGGAAGCCGCGCGGGTCCTTGATCTCGAACGGAATCCGGTTCGGCGATTTGGCGTAGACCTTGGCCAGTTCAGGCGAGCCGAGCGTTTCGAAATCGCGCGCGTTGCGCTCTGCGCTTTCGCGGAATTGCTCCATTCGCGCAGGCTCCGAGCCGGTGCCGATTCCGGCGAGCGTCAGCGAGATTGCACGATGCGGCGCATGCAAGCCGACCTGAAGCGACGAGTACGCCCCCATCGACAGGCCCACGAAATGCGCACGCTCGATCTTCAGATGGTCGAGCACCGCCAGCGCGTCGTTGCGAAAATTCTCGTACGTGAAGCTCTCGCCTGATGGCACGTCCGACGGCGTATAGCCGCGCGCCGAATAGGCGATGCAACGGTGGCCGCGCGAGAAGTAGCGCATCTGAGGTTCCCAGCTGGCGTAATCCGCCGCGAATTCATGGACGAACAGGATCGGCGTGCCGCTACCGGCCTCCTCGTAATAGAGGCGCGTCGTGTCTTTCGCGGTGGCATGGGGCATGGCGATCTCCTTGCAGTGGCTCTCGGTGTTCCGCAGTCTCAAAAGTCGGCTTCTGGCGTTGCAACGATGGCTCCTATACCCTACCCAACAGAACAAGAAAGCCACCGGGAATGAGGGCTGGGAATGCTGAAAACGTTACTCTTCGCCGCCGCGCTCTTGCTCGCCGGCACCGCGACGCCGATGGCGCAGGATTATCCCACCCATACCATCAAGATCATCGTGCCGACCGGCGTCGGCGGCATCACCGATCTGCTGGCGCGGATGGTGGGCAACAGCATCAGCGACCAGCTCGGCCAGCCCGTCATCATCGACAACCGGCCGGGTGCCGGCGGCACCATCGGCACGCGGCTGGTGGCGCAATCGCCGCCGGACGGCTATACGCTGCTGATGGCGTTTCCAAGCCACGCCGCCAATCCGGCGCTGTATTCCCATCTACCCTATGACAGCGAAAAGGATTTCGCACCGATCTCGATGGTGACCAAGGTCAGCGAGATTCTGCTGGTACCGAATTCGTCACCGGCGAAATCGATCCCGGAATTCATTGAGCTCGCGCGCAAAGAGCAGCTCAATTATGCCTCGGTCGGCGTCGGCAGCCTGGCGCATCTGGCGAGCGAACTGTTTCTTGCTACCGCAGGCGTAAAGATGACCCATATTCCTTATCGCAGCGTGCCGGAAGCGCAGCAGGCGGTGATGTCCGGCGGGGTTGCGGCGTTCTTCGATACGCCGATCACAGCGCTTCCGCAGATCAAGGCGGGCACGGTTCGGGCGCTTGGCATCAGCACCAGCAAGCGGCTGGCGATCGCCCCTGATCTGCCGACCATCGCGGAAGCCGGCTTGCCGGGATACGAGGTGACCGGCTGGAACGGCCTGCTGGTGCCCGCCAACACGCCGCGACCGATCGTGGACAGATTGAACAAAGCGGTCGTGACGGCGTTACAAGGCCCCGAGATGCAAAAGCTGCTCGCCGAACAAGGCCTCGAGCCGGCCGGGAACAGCCCTGAGGAATTTGCCCGGCTGATGCATGCCGATATCGAGAAGTGGATCCGCGTCACGCGCGACGCCGGCATCCAGCCGCAATGACAACACCTGCGAGGAGCGACAGATGTTTGCAGTGATCTTCGAGGTCAATCCGAAGGACGGGCAATACGATCATTATCTCGGCCGTGGCAAGATGCTGCGGCCGGAACTGGAGCAGATCGACGGCTTCGTCGACAACGTCCGCTACCGCAGTTTGACGCGCGACGGCTGGCTGCTGTCGCTGTCCGGATGGCGCGACGAGAAGGCCGTGGTGCGCTGGCGCATCTCGACCAACCATCACAACGTGCAGGACCAGGGCCGCAGCGGGATTCTTGCCGATTATCACCTTCGGGTAGGACAGGTGACCGCGGATACCGAGGTGCCCGCCGGATACGCGCTGCAGGAGCAACGGCTCGATGAGACCGTGGCGGGTGAAGGCACCACCGTCTCGCTGATCACGGCGAAGTGGCCGGCGCGTTTGCCGGAGAACGCCAGTGCAAGCGAATGCGCGGCGTTTTTGGGTCTCGACCCCGGTGCCAAGGGGTTGCTGGCCTGGGACGTGTTCGACGCCGTGCTCACGCCTGGCGATCTGATCCTGCTGATCTCGTGGCGCGACCGCGAAGCGGCCGAAAGTTTTGAACGAGCCGTCACCTTGAAAGACGGCACGCGGCTCCGCCGCGTCAGGATCATCCGGGATTACGGCATGTTCGACCGCCGCGAGGCGCCGCAATATTACCCTGATGCCAAGGGCCGCGCGACCATTCACTCCTGATATCCGGCAATTGCCTTGCTAATGCTTCGGCAATTCCTGCACCAAAACCCGCATGTTCTCGCTGTAATCGATCGGCACCACAACAAGATGCACGCCCTTGCCGTCCAGCGCCGCTTTCAGCATCGGCAAAAAATCCGCTGACGACGTGACCCGCGTGCCGGTGGCGCCGTAGGATTTCGCATAAGCGACAAAATCCGGATTGCCGAATTCCAGGCCGAAGTCCGGGAAATGATCGGCCTCCTGCTTCCAGCGGATCATGCCATAGGCATTGTCCTCGAGGATCAGCACCACGACATGTACGCCGAGGCGAACCGCGGTCTCCATCTCCTGCGAGTTCATCATGAAGCCGCCATCGCCGCACACTGCGAGGACTTTTCGGGTGGGATGAATCAGCGCCGCTGCGATCGCCGAAGGCAGCCCTGCTCCCATGGTCGCCAGCGCATTGTCCAGCAACAGCGTATTGGCGACGCTGGTGCGGTAATTGCGCGCGAACCAGATCTTGTACATGCCGTTGTCGAGCGTGACGATACCGTCAGGCGGTATCGCTTCGCGGACGTCATGCACGATGCGCTGCGGCGTCAGCGGGAAACGATCCTCGGTCGAGCGCTCGGCCAGTTTGGCAAGGATCTTTTCCCGCAGACCCAATAGCGCACGCGCGTTGGGCAGCTTGCCTTCGAGCCGGCCCGCCAGCGCGGTGAGGCTGGCGCCGACATCGCCGACGATTTCGGCCTCCGGAAAATACACCTGCTCGACAGTCGCCGGCGTGGCGCCGATGTGAACGACGCGCGGTCCGCGCTCGTTCATGATGAAAGGCGGTTTCTCGACCGTATCGTGGCCGATGGAAATGATGAGGTCGGCCTTGTCGACGGCCTCATGGATCCAGTCGCGTTCCGACAGCGCCGCGGTCCCCATATACAGATTGGAGCCGGCATTGACCGCGCCCTTCCCCATCTGGGTATTGAAGAACGGAATGCCGAGACGGCGGACGAATTGCGACAACGGCTCGGCCAGTTGCGGGCGGCTGGCGGCCGCGCCCAGCATCACCAGCGGGCGCTCAGCCGATGCGATCATTTCGGCGGCGCGGTCGATCGCAACCTGAGGCGCCACCGCGAGTTCGACAACATGCGGCGGGATGATCCCCGCCGCCGCCTCGTCGGATGCGACATCCTCAGGCAATTCGAGATGCACCGGGCCCGGCCGCTCCTGCTGCGCGACGCGGAAGGCATCGCGCACCAGGGTCGGAATGCTTTGCGCGGAGACGACTTGCGTCGCCATCTTGGTCAGCGGCCGCATCGTGGCGACGATGTCGACGATCTGGAATTTTGCTTGCCGGCTACTGTGAATGGCCTTTTGGCCCGTGATCATCACCACCGGCATTGCGCCCAGAAGCGCATAGGCGGCGCTGGTGGTGAGGTTGAGCGCGCCGGGCCCGAGCGTGGTCAGGCACACCCCGGCGCGGCCGGTCAGCCGGCCATACGTCGCAGCCATGAATCCGGCGGCCTGCTCGTGACGGGTGATTACCAGCTTGATCTTCGAGCCGCGCAGCGAATTCAGCACATCGAGGTTTTCTTCGCCGGGAATTCCGAAGATGTATTCGACACCTTCGCTCTCAAGCGCGCGAACCAGCAGATCTGAACCTTTTGTCATCGCCACACTCCCGGATATCGCCACTGGACGCTGTCTCTGCTGTCGCGGCATGGTATCAAGATCGCGTGGCTGCCGATATACCCGCGACGTCAAAAACGGTTGGCCATGATCGACACCAAAATTCGCAATTCCCGGAAAATAACTGAGAATTCACGCAAATCGGTTCGCTCTCCAGCCCCCTGTAAGCAGGAGAAATGCCTGTGCCATCGGTAGCCCCGGGTACGCGCCCGATGCATCGTCGCCGCATGCCCGCCGATCAAGGATGGGTCGCGAAGGGCCCCCTCCGTAGATATCCGCTGCGATCCTGTTCATATCGGTGTAGCGGCGCGTCTAGCCATTTTCCACAACACCGCGGGGCTTGCTGGCATGATCGTGAAACCGGGCGGCGTCGCGGCAAGCACCAGCCGCCGGCACAGCTTTGGATATTGATGCGCGAACTGCCGCGCGATGCCACCTCGCCAGGACACGCCGGCGACGTCGATCTCCGCATAGCCAAGCTCCGCGACGAGACCGGCGCCAAGCCGCGCCGGCGTCGATGGGCGATATGGCAGAGACGGCGTAGGCGAACCGCCGACACCGGGCACATCAAAGATGATTGCCGTCGTGCTCGTGAGTGCTTCCGGGAAGTTCTTCGCCAACTCCCGGTTGGCCCCAATTCCGTTGAACAGCAGCAGCGGCGGTTGCAGGCCGTCACTGTGCCTGATGGCAACCTAGAGAACTGCCTATCGATCACGATTTGCCGACCTCGATCTCGCGCGTTGTTGCGTTTCGATTGCCTCCTGTGGGATCGTCAAACTCGTAAGTCTCCAGAGCTGCAGCAAGGACGGGATGGCCTTGGCTCCCTGGCGACGCGGGTGCCACAGGACATTCGATGGTGACTACGGCCTTCTTTTGATGGGCGCTGGAATACGGCCAGACACCCCGTGGCTCTGGAGAAGCTGGTCCATATAGAGGATCCAATGCTTCTGCCAGCTCTGATGATTGTGAGTTACGACGTGCTCGGCGATCTTGCCGTTAAGCCTTTTGCCTTGAATGATCTGCCCGATGTTTGGCGTCTGCGGGAAGGCTGGACAGAAGCGTAGCGATCGGTGGCACGAGTCGCAGTCGACACCCTGGCTACTCCGCGATCGTTCTTGTAGATCAGTCCCCTGACGTGAACATCTTGATCAATCACAATCACAACGCGGCGCCGCGCACCTCCTCGTCTCGGTAGAGGCGTTTGTCCTCGATACGCGCCTGTTCTAGGCGGGCAGCGCTGCTGACGCCGCGTGTGCTCGCGGCAACAAGAAGAACGAAACCGAAGCGAGCACCTGCTCCCGCTCCGCGCCCGTTGTTCGTAGCTGCCCCGCACGAGCCGCCACGGCGATCGGATCCTGATGGCCGTCACGCGCATTGGTTTCCGGTTGTCCATCTGGCACGGCAGAGGCCTCCACGTCGGCGGAAACGGGCGGCCGGAGTAAGGAGGCACCCAGCCGGCCGGACGCAATCTGAAGCCTTGGGTGAAAGGCCTCCCGTCAAGAAGCATCGCCAAGCGTATTGCTATTCGAAGGCGGTGTCGCAGAAGGCGCAGGCCTGGGCGGGGGTCAAGCGTCCGCGCAGTTCGGCGCGGATCAGATCGATCACGGCGCGCTCCAGGCCGCCCTGTTCGACCAGATCCCACACTATCCGCCCCACCGCACGTTCACGAATGCCTTGCTCTCGCACCGACGCGTCGCGGAGCCGGCGCTTTTCACGCGCCAGTTGGCGGCGAGCGCCTGCGAGGCGCTCCTGCGCAAGTGCGACTGCGCTGCGAGGCCGCTCGCTCGGGGTGGGATCTGCGTTGACCGCTGTATAGTTGGGTACGCGGTCGGGAGGTACAGTGGACATCCAAGGCTCCTACAAGATGGGTTGTTACAGGAGCCACCCATTATGGGAAGGAACCGGCAAGGCGCCAGCCCCGTCGTGAAGGGGGTCACTTCCTGCGAGGACGCCTGAGGTTTTCCCGAAAGCGACAAAGCCATCGGCGACGGGTTACATGCCGGCTCGGTGGCCTCTCCAGGCCGCGGCTTCTAAGGAGGTCTTGGCCCCCTGCTCGGCGCTCCTGACTGGTTTCGACGCAGCGGTCAGGGGCGAGACCCTTGGCAACGGCTCAGAGCCGATGTCTGGATAGGCCAGCCCCGGCGCCTGGCACCTCGCCAGGTTCCCCGCCGCTTCGGTTTGGAGGCCCCCTTTCTCAACGTTGTGCGGCCGGCTTTGGTCTTGCTGCCGGCGGGTCTAACTTTCCGGCAGGTAAAACGCCGCGCTTCATTTATACATCGGGTTTCTCATGATCGGTGGCCTCGGCTGCAATTTTGGTGTGGTGCAACGCTCTCGAGGCGGTTACGCCCCGCGGCACTCTGCCTATCTGCGCGGCGGCACGCTGCGCCTGGCCAACGGCTCGGTCGTGAACTTTTCACGGCGCACGGATGTCGTTGCCAGTTTCGTGGCCAAGCCGAAAGGCACGCCGGCCTGGGCTGCCGACTGCGTGCAACTGTGGACGCGAGCGGTCGCGGCGGAGAAACGGGCGGATGCTCAGGAAGCCCGTCTCGTCGAGCTGTCAATCCCGCGCGTCCTTCCGAGAGAGCATTGGGTCGAACTCGCTCAGCGCTTTGCCGGCGATCTCGCAACGCGTGGTATGGTTGTTCAAGTGGACATTCACTGCCCGATCGCATCAGACGGTGGAATCAATCCGCACATTCACTTCATGGCCACGATGCGCGAGATCGTGGACGGCGAATTTTCGAAGAAAAAAGCTCGCCACTGGAACGACTATTTCCATGGCAATGCCAAGGTGATCCGCCACCAGATGGCGGAGGTGTTGAACCAGTTTTGCATGGAGAAGGGCGTAAACTTTCGTGCCGATCCTCGCTCAAACGCGGAACGCGGTCTGCCTGCCGCTGAAGTCCGCCTGCCGCGCTGGAATGTCCTGCACCACAAGCGAACCGGCAAGAAGACGCGCGCGATGGAGCAGCGCGATAAGGAACGCGCGGCCCGCGCGGAAGTCGCCCGTCTAGAGGCAGAATGCCGCGAACTCGAGCGCGTGCTGGAGGACGCCCGCGCGGGTGCCGAGTTCGTATCTGCGAAACGCGCGCCCTCGGTGGCCACGCCGAAAATGGCCCCGGCATTCCGCAATGCGGCCAAGCCGGCGGAGGGTGGCAGCCCGCCCGAAAAGCTCCGCACGCCGATCATGGGTCAGGTTTCGACAGATTCGGATCCTGGGCCGAGGTACGGACCCTAGGGGAAAGTTCGCTGGCATGCCGGCTTATCACCTGCTTGGTGGCCAAGGGATCACTGAGTGACGCTCATGCACATCGAGAACGGAGAAAGGCCGACCGCCGCAACGATTTGGATGAACCTGCCCATCTCGCCCTTCCCAATCGCGCGCGAGGCGGAGACCCGCTCGACCCGATTGGCGGCGCCCTGCCTTCAGACGTACCTGACGCGGGCCGCGAGGAGGCAGGGCTAGTCAAGGTGAAAAAGAGCACGGGGTCCAGGCGAGCGATCCGTCGCGGCGCCACGCCGCGCGGTACGGCCAGATGGCCGAGATTGCCTTGCGCCCGTTGTTCGATGCCGGGTGCGCGACCTTCCACGGCAATGCCAACATCCAGCAGAGCCCGCTGGTGGCGGAGAGGGCCGGCTCGCCGCCGGTCGCCGCTGACACTGAGGACGACGATGGTCTCATCAAGATCGGCGTCAGCGACACGCCGACAAAAGCGGCCGAGTACCGCCTGGCGTACGCTGATCTCTGGGCGCACGGCTACGCCGCCGCCGGCGCGACCTCGTGACACTGCCGGCTCAGAGGTTCGCCGCGAGAATCAACGCGAGCATTCCCGATCCAGCACGCGCGCCGCGACGAGCTGGCCAAGATCGCCGGGCTGCGCGATCGCCTAAGTCGCTCAGGTGAAGGAAAAGAGCCGTTCTGCACTTTACCAGCGAGCGCTTGCGTCGCACTCGGGAGGGCTGTTGGAACAAACCAGTCGACAATTTGTTTTCGATTGATGAAAAAATCGGCTCCAGGCAAACGCCTATCTGGAAAACCAGCAGGTGCTTCTTCGGCGAAACTTCTGCTCCAAATGTCGGATGTCACTTCTCTTCGCGAGAAAGTGGCACAAGCTGAACTCAGTGCTCGCGGACTGAAACGGTTTTCGTCTGAGGATAGCGTGCGGGAGAAGTGGGCCGCCCCTTCGAACAAACAAACCGCCCGACGCCGGTCGCGCCGCCGGTTCCCCGGTCGGGCCGCTGAAGCGCGAATGCATTCCCGTGACCACGCGCCGCTTCAACGTCGTCCTCGTCGTTATTGACGACGTCGGCGCCTATCGGCGCGCTGCAGAATGACTGAAGATATATCCTCGAAAAGTTGGCTGAAGGATTCTCGCCGTCGATCCTTCCGACGGCTCCGATTTCAGCGAAAGAAAAGGTCGCGTGAGGGCGGTTTCTGCTTTTTGGAGTCAGACCTGCTCTAAGTGAAGCACCCCGGCTATGCAACCGATACGCCACGAGGCCGAGCCCCCAGAGCTCAGGATCATCATCGCCCAGGTGGATGGTTCGTGGACGGCCGAAGTGACGCCGTACGTTCTCAACCAATATGCCGGTCGTGCTGAAGGAGATCAAAGTCGAAGTTGGCGACGCCGCAAAATCAAATGCGAATGGTGTAAAACCACTAGCGGTTGACAGGTCCGCAAAGCTCGACGACGCGTCTGACCCCGCGCTTGCCAGAGCGCCGATGGGCCTTCTTTATTCGGCAGCCATCTGGATTTTGAAATCGTCCATCTTTTTCCCTGACCTGAGCTGCTCGGCAAGCCAACGCGGCTGCTTGCCGCGTCCTGCCCAGGTTTCAGCTGGATCATCCGGATTGCGAAATTTAGGCACGACGGGCGGATACCGCCGACGCTCTGATATTGCAATTCGCCTTTCAAAAGACGGTTTAGCGCTGAGCTGCAGCAAGCGCTCTTCGAGCAACTCTCTTTCGGCTGCCAATCTCACCGCCAGCGCTTCACCGATCTCAACATGCAGATTCCATAAATCATCAGTGGACATCCGCTCAAGGTCAAGAAGCTCCATGACTATCCCCAATCATGATTTTAACAATTCACATGATGGTTCCATGACGCAGGATGTCAAACCCTTAACGTGGATTTAAATATGCTGCGGTGCAAACGCGCTATTGGGGTTCGTTCGGAATTGAGGCCGCACGATCACTAGTTCGAGGCCCCCGCAAAAGGCACACGTCCCGGCGCTAAAGCTGTAGTGGAAGCATTTTTCAAGCTGCACCCGATCATGGTCGATAGCCTTGAGTTGGCCGGATGCAACGGATTGCGGCGGCGCTCCTGTTCAGATTTATCATTGCCAACAGTTAGTAAACGCGGGCAGACGGACATTCAGGGCGGCTTTCCTTTTTGTCCGTTCGCCGCAAATCATCACGTCCGCCTTCGGATGCCTTTTTGGTCTGCAGAGATGTGAACCGCTTCACACCAGCGTCGAGCGGCGCTGTTAACACGGCGCGCGTCGCCCCCGGGGCGGTCTTTTGTTCCAATCCACGGTCGCTCTTGATCCAGTGGGCACAAGGGGACAGGCGCATGAATGACCGATGTGTTTATCGGGGCCTGAGAACTACAGAAGCTGAATGGACGCCGCCGAACTTTGCTCTCAACCTCCCCGCGGACGACTTTGAAGCCGCCCATCTAGCCCTTAAAAATTTAGTCTTTTTTGTAATTTAGTTTCAGATGTTTAGGGTTACGTTGATTGGGTATTGGGGAGAATCCACTATGAATTACTTCGAAGATCATGGGTTGCCGCTGGTGCAACTAAAGGAGCAGCGTCGCGAATTAGTCGTGGCACTGGCTGGGCGCAACGACCCCATATCCCATTGTGAAATTGTGGAGCTTGCTTCGCTTCAGCAGGCAATTGCCGCTATGGAAGCCGTCGTTGATGACTTGGATTCGCAAATCGAATTCTCCCCACCGCTGCGACAAGCCGCGGTGATCGGCATAGGGAGGAGACTGACCGCCAGGAATATGGATTTGGCCTTTGGTCGCCGCGCGGCGCCGCCTTTGCGGCTGGGCACGCAACTGTAGTCGCGGGAACCCATCCGGGGCTGCAGGCTCGCGGGCGTCGATCAGGTTGGATAGCCGCCTTACCTGGTCGTATCGGGGCGTGCGCCCCGGCGCACCATTGGTCCCGTGAAGCAGGCACTGGGTCACACCGTGCGGTTGGTGCCGCCGGCTTATTCTGCCCCAAGGCAAGCGGCGGAGGAAAGACGCGACGCCGAGGCGATTTGCGAAGTGGACAGTCCGCGAGACGGGACCGGAAGAATCAGATGTACTCGTCGTGCCTAGAGTACGCATCTACGATTTGGTTCCAGTCCGCGAAATCCCATACGCCTGCAACCCCATCGCTGCATCAGAGGCTGGCCAGATCGCAGTATCCGACTACGTGCAATCGTCTTCGAAAACCGCGTGCATCTCGCACGGACGTTGCCAGATGAACACACGCCCTAAGGTTGGAAGCCAGGTCCCTTAATTTTTAAAACGTCGTCGCCACCCAGTCGAGAATAAATCGCCATGGCATTTTCCAGACTCGCTCGAGAAAAAAAGGTCTCGGTCTGATACGGCACATCCGAGCCGGCCTCGAAATATCGAACCTGCCATCGGAGACCGGCGAAGTTCGCTTCAAAGAACATAACGAGCGCCACAAATGAGGTGGCCAAAAGCAAGGCATTAAAAACTAAAATTAAATCCATAGTTAAATAATATGCAAATAACCCCCGCTGAGTCTACACAAATAAAAATCCCCAATCCCAAAATGGGACGCTTCGTTATTTCATTTAAAGTCGACGAGCCTGAGGCCCGCTACGGCAACAATTTCTGTGATTTGGCTCGGTATGTTGCCCATGTACCGGGTTCGTTCTCCGGAGCGAGGGATTCTGGCTGCATCTACCTCAAGCCATCTGAATGCGTTTTCGCCCTCGCAGGTACCAGCGGGAGTTGAGCCTTTCGAACGTTGACTTCGAGGTTCTGGCAGCCCGAGTTCTCAACTCGCGCAACGGTGATCCGATGCTTCTGATAGGCCTAAGTCTATTGCAGCGCGTAATTGCTGCAGCTGAGCAGCCCGAGACATAGGTGACATTCCGTACCCGACACTGGATTACACTTTCCGCTTTTGTTCTGCGAAGGTGTGGATGCCCTGGAAAGCAAGTTCGGTGATGGAAGATCGCCTTCATTTCGTTGCCCGCGTGCTGGACGGAGAGGCCATGACGGACGTCTGTCGGGACTTCGGCATCGCGCGCAAGACCGGCTACAAAATTTTCGATCGCTACAAGGAGCATGGGCATGAAGCCCTGACCGATCGGTCGCGCCGGCCGGTCCGCTACGCCAACCAGCTGCCGGAGCAGATCGAGGGCCTGATTCACCTCAAGGCTGAGAAGCCGCACTCGGGCGCGCACAAGATTTGCGAGCTGCTGGTCAGGCGGCTCGACCGCGATGCCAGAATTCCAGCCAAAAGCACCATCCATGCGTTGCTAGACCGCCACCGTCTCGTCAGGCGCGGCGGCGGCGGGCCGCGCCACCATCATATACGTCCCGCAAGTTGTTTGAGTTACTAACTCGCCATGCGCCGCGGCAGCTTCCAGCCGGGGCGGACGAAGTGACAGGTATAGCCGGTCGGGTAGCGCTCGAGATAATCCTGATGCTCGGGCTCGGCCTCCCAGAAGTCGCCGACGGGCGCAAGCTCGGTCACCACCTTGCCCGGCCACAGGCCGGAGGCGTCGACATCGGCGATGGTATCGCGCGCCACTCGCTCCTGCTCGGGGTTGGTGTAGAAGATCGCCGAACGATAACTGGTTCCCCGATCGTTGCCCTGGCGGTCGCGGGTCGACGGATCGTGGATCTGAAAAAAGAATTCCAGAAGATCCCTGAAGCTGATCACCTGAGGATTGAAAATGATCTCGATCGCCTCGGCGTGGCTGCCGTGGTTGCGATAGGTCGCATTCTTGACATCACCGCCGGAATAGCCGACGCGTGTCGAGATGACGCCAGGCTTGCGGCGGACCAAGTCCTGCATTCCCCAGAAACAACCGCCCGCGAGAACAGCACGCTCCGTATTTGTGGTCATTGAAGTTCCTCCGTATTGGCCGCGAATGACCGGGCCGCGAAATTGAATGTCCTGCCGCAGGCCGTGATTCAGGCTATCCGGCTGACCAAAGCCATAAATGTGGCGCGGAGCGAGCCATCGCAAGGAGTCTAACCCAGCAGATTGTCGCATCTCGCGTCATATCAAACCACCTTTGGTATGGGCCGATTGGCGGGCCAACAACTGATTTGCCCCCATCGAAGCCCTCAGACTAGCCTTGTCAAGCGAACGGCGCACTCACTTGTGTCTTGTCTAACGCAAAACCAGCCCGCGGGCGGCAGCGAGCCGATAAGAGATCAATCGCGACAACAACGTTCGCGGCACTTAGCTGCGTCTGGGATGGGCCTTCTGGTGCCAAGCCCAAGCTGAGCGGACAATGTTTTGAAGGCTCGATCTCGTCGCCTCGAAACCGAGGCGAGCCTTTGCGAGTGCGGGATCGGCGACCAGAATTTCCGGGTCACCCGCTCTTCGCGCTTTCACGACCACCGGAACGGCCCGACCCGTCTCGGCGAAAATCGCATCAAGGATTTGCCTGACCGAATAGCCAACGCCGGTTCCCAGATTGAACGCGCCGCCGGCATCGCCGCCCATTAGCAATTTAAGCGCGGCGATATGGGCTTCCGCGAGATCATTGACATGGATGTAATCGCGAACGGCAGTGCCGTCAGGCGTGTCGTAGTCTTCACCGAAGATCGCAAAATCTGAAACGTGTCCCTGCAACGCCATCAGGGCACGCGGAATGAGATGCGTCTCGGGATCGCGCCGTTCACCGATCGTCGCCGCAGGATCGGCGCCACTGGCGTTGAAATAGCGCAGGCAGGCGGACTTGAACTGATAGGCAGAACGATAATCGGCAAGGATCTGCTCGACCGCGAATTTCGAGCGGCCATACGGGTTCACCGTTTGACCGGCGGCGGATTCCGGAATCGGATCACGACCCGCGTTACCGTAAACCGCACCAGTGCTCGAGAACACGAGCGTTTCGCATTTCGCTTCCCGCATGCCGCGCAGCAGGCCAAGGGTACCTGACAGATTGTTGACGTAGTATTTTTGCGGGTCGGCCACCAACTCACCGACCGCGCTGAACGCCGCGAAATGCATAACGGCCTTGACATCGTGCGCTCTGATGAGAGACGCGATGCTCGCGCTATCATGGACGTCGCCTGATATCAGCGGTCCCCACTGCACAAAATCGGCATGGCCGGTGGTGAGGTTATCGAAGCAGATCGGCTGATAACCGGCGTCAGCCAGTGCCTTGCAGCAGTGCGAGCCGATATAGCCAGCCCCACCCGTGACCAAGATGGTTGGTTTTGCGTTCACAGTAATCTCACTTGTGCGATGTCTGCAGCATGCTGGGGCTCACCTGCCGCTGCGATCAAAGGAATTTGCAGATTTCTTACCGACAACGCGCTTGGCGATCAATCTAGCGCGACCGGTGGATTCAACCGGTGGTTCGGGCAATTCTTCAACGGGCGCGGCTTTCTTTTTTGCGTCGCGCGTGGCTTTGGTCTTTTTTGCCACAGCAGAATCAGACTTACGCTTCCGGCCGCGTCCGATCGTCACGCCGTTGGCGATGATCTGCAAGCGATCAGCAGCGCCGGCGGGTGATATATTCTGTACCCAACCCGATAATTTCTCCAGATTGGCAACCTCAATATTTCCGGTGAGCATTCGATAACTCGTTCGCCTAAAATGTCGTGGTGCTTAAAGCATGGCTAGAGAGCGATTGCGTGGCCGGCGAAGCCATTAGACGACGGCTGAGAGACGTCGTCCGGTTACCGACTTCAACGTCGACCTGCACCGAGTCGGCGCCGACGAAATCCTTGGACGGCGTATAACTCATGGAAATTGCAGGAATTTTTCGAGAGCGACCGTTGCCGCGGGCCGCGACATCTGTGACCAATATCTGCGCCAACATCGTCCCGCTGGCCGGCTTCTCGCGAAGACTGGACATCGCAACCGGTCGCGGAACCGCACTGCAATCCGGCTTCAGGTTCACGACCGCCACTGTTGTCCCGCTTCTGACCTTACGCTCTTTTGGCGTGTCCGCCGATACGGTCGAACTGTATAACCCGACCATCGCAGCAGCAAAGACCGGCACCTTGGCCGTGACGCGTATCATCGTGCTGCTCTCTGGTCACGCTGTATCATCGGCAAATTGAGCCCACCGCATGGGTGGGTGAGTGCCTGCCCCGATCCAGGCCAGCGATAAAAACGCGTACTTATCCGGCGTATCCTAGGCATTATCGCGAAAAACCGCATCAGGGTTACGTCCGTTGTGGTTAAAGACCCGCGCTTCGTTGCGTCATTCGATCATGCCCATAGCGCTGCGGGAGCAAAGCAAAAAAAGATTGCCTGCCCTATGATTTACCGCCTAAGACCCAAATGTAAACGATGGGGGCTGGGGGGATCCCGGGGAAAGACGGAAACGTTCACTCGACGGTCCGCAGCCGCGCAATGGTGCCGGTGACCTAAAGCTCCCGTTGATCCCGCAGCATGAGCGCCGAATGCTTTCACAGCGAGCGAAGTATGCCCTGAAGGCGATGATCCGCCTTGCCCGTCACGAGGGGCCGGGGCCGCTTTCCGTGACCGAAATCGCGCGCAGCGCGATGATACCGCGCGCGTTCCTCGAGCAGATTCTGTCTGACATGAAACGCCGCAACCTTCTCGTGAGCCGTCGCGGAAAACAGGGTGGATTCTTGCTCGCGCGGGACGCCTCAAAAATCAGCTTTGCCGATATTATCCGTGATATCGACGGTCCGCTCGCGCTCGCCCCCTGTGCGAGCAAGACGGCGTATCGGCCCTGTCCTGAATGCAGCGACGTCAAAACCTGCGAGTTGCGCCCGGCCCTGATCGAGGCCCGCGATGCCACGGCAGCAATCCTTGAACACAGAACATTGGCCCAGATCGTAGCCAATGAACGTTCGGGCAAGACCAGGCGATCGTAACTAATCAAGGGCTCGGTTGGACGGCTAGAGGTCCCGCCAGACCCGAAATTAGCCGAGATTGCGATGGATTCCCGCCGGTCCAGGCTACTGCGCTTCGATCTTCAGATTGTTATCCTTGGCGACCTGCACCCATTTCTCGATGTCCGCTTTCATGAACGCGGTCAGTTCTTCCGGCGAACTCATCGGCACTTCGAGCCCCGATTCATCGAACCACTTCCTGATGGCGGGGAATTCGGAGGCCTGCTTCATTGCGGCGTTGAGCTTGCGGACAATCGGGTCGGGCGTGCCCGGCGGTGCGAACAGGGCACTCCAAGCCACCGCGTCAAAACCTTTCGAAACCGTCTCATCGAAGGTCGGAACCTTCGGCCAAGATGCGCGATCGCCTCACGCTCGTCATCGCAATGGCGCGGATGCTCTTGTCCTTGATGAAGGGGACTGCGGTCGACGCTCCCATGATTCCGAGCGGAATGTGCTTGCCGGCGAGATCGGTCAACAACGGTCCGGTCGACTTGTACGACACCACCGTGAGGTCGACGCCAAGTTTCGGCTTCATCAATTCAACCGCGAAGCGCCCCGATGTCGCGGGACCCGAGGTACCGATCGGCGTGCCGGGATGGGCTTTGGCGTAGGCCAGAAAAGCGTCGATCGAATCCGCCGCCGGAAAATCCGGGCTGGCGACGATCACATTGGGATCCTCGCTGATCAGCGTGATCGGCGTGAAGTCTTTCACGGGGTCGAACGACAACGGCGCCATCGCCACTACCGAAACGCTATGGCTCGCGGAAGTTCCCCACAGCACCGTGTAGCCGTCGGGCACCATGCGCGCGACCATCTCGGCGGCAGGCACGCCGCTGGCGCCCGGATGATTCTCGATGATCACGGGAGCGCCCAGGATTTGCTGCAACTCGGGAACAAATAATCGGGCCGGCACATCGACATTGCCGCCTGTTGAGTAGCCGATGATGATGCGGATCACCCGGTTTGGATAATCGTCCGCCGCGCGGGAGACGCCGGGACACAGCGCAAGCGACAAAGCCGGCGAGGCAAGTGCTGCAGACAGCAGTTTTCTTCGGCTCAGCATCTGTTCCGTCCCGATGTTGTCAGTTTTGCCGCGAACCTAAAACCGGCCTCCCGAACTGTCCACGGACGACGTCCACAATGTGGCTGTTTGGGCCGGCGGTCATTGCTCCCGAAGCCGATTGCCTTAAGGTCATTCCCTCAGAAAATCCGGGAACCGGTCGATGCCCCCAAGAACGCTCTCACGCACAAAACCGGCCACGCGTCCGCGGCGCTATGCCGGCACGCAGGCCATCGTCAGGGCATCGCATATTCTCAAAGCAATCGGCACCGCCGCGCCGCGCGGCCTGCGCGTTGTCGATCTCTGCGACCGGCTTGGAATCGAGCGGCCGACGATGCACCGTATATTGTCGTGCCTGGTTGCCGAGGGCCTCGTCATCCGCAGCGAGCAGGGCAAGCAATATCTGCTGGGCGGCCAGATCCACAAACTCGGTCTGCTTGCAGCGGGCCGGTTCAATCTGCGCGAAATCTGCGAGAACGCACTGACCCGGATCGCCGACGCAACCGGCGACACCGTCTTCCTGGCAACAAGGCAGGGCAGCGACGCCCTGGTCATAGATCGGCGCACCGGCCCCTACCCGGTTCGCGCGATGCCGCTGAAGGTCGGCATGCCGAGGCCGCTCGGCGTCGGCGCCACCGGCCTGGCGATGCTCGGTGCCCTGCCCAGCCATGAGATCGACGATTACATCCGCAAGAACCGGCAGCGCCTGCTGGAACACCAAGTCCGGCCGGAGAGCCTGCCGGCGCAGCTGATCAAGCTGCGCAAAAACGGCTATGCCTATAGCCGAGGTTATGGGCCACCGCGCCTCTCCGGCATCGGCCTGGCGCTGCGCGACGGCGACGATCGCTGCATCGGAGCGATCAGCGTCACCACCATCGCGCCGCGGATGACGCTGGAGCATCGCCGGGAGGTGCTCGACACCTTGCGCGAAGAGCTTGCGCCGATCACCGACCGGCTACGGATGCTGCGCAGCCCGCATGCACTATCGCGCTAGCCAGGTCGACCCGTCGACGTTCACATAGTGGACGGTGGTTCTCGACAAGCGCGCCGGATCGATTCTAGCGTGCGGCTCACGTCGAACCGGATGACGCCGTGCCTTGCGCCATCTCCGAACCCGGGAAAGTCCGCGTGCCCAAACCAAAGCAGCAACTGATCCTGGGCGCGCATTTTCCTTCGATGGGGCAGCATATCGCCGCGTGGCTGCATCCGGACTCACAGATCGACGCCGGACAGAATTTCTCCTACTTCACCCAGCTGGCGCAAACCGCCGAGCAGGCCAAATTCGATTTCGTGTTCATGGCCGATGCGGTCGCGACGCGCGACGGCAACCTCGAAGTGCTCAGCCGCTGGCCGCAATACATGGCGCATTTCGAGCCGATCACCCTGCTCGCCGCGACCGCAGCGCTAACCCGGCATATCGGCCTCGTCTGCACGGCATCGACCAGCTATTACGAACCGTTCAACGTGGCGCGCCTGTTCGGCTCACTCGATCACATCAGTGGCGGCCGCGCCGGCTGGAACGTGGTGACGTCGGCCAATGCGTCCGCGAGTTTCAACTTTAATCGCGATGAACATTACGATATCGCCGAGCGCTACCAGCGCGCGCGCGAGTTCGTCCAGGTCGTGCTCGGGCTCTGGGACAGCTGGGAGGACGATGCGTTCGTGCGGGATCGCGCCAGCCGCCGCTATTTCGATCCCCGCAAGCTCCATCGGCTGGATCACAAAGGACCGTTCTTTTCGGTTCGCGGCCCGCTCAACCTGGCGCGGCCGCCGCAAGGCTATCCCGTGATCGCGCAGGCCGGCGCGTCCGAGGACGGCAAGGAACTCGGTGCGGAGACCGCCGAGATTATTTTCTTCTCGCAGCAGCGCGTCGCCGTCGCGCGCGAGTTCTATCGCGACGTCAAGGGACGCATGGCAAAATTCGGCCGCGCGCCATCTGAGCTAAAGATGCTCGCCGGATTGAACCCGACGGTCGGCAAGACGATGTCGGAGGCGCAAGCCAAATTCGACTACATCCAGTCGCTGATCCATCCCGACGTCGGCAAGGAACTGCTCAGCGTCGATCTCGGCGGTGCCGATCTGTCGAGCCTGTCGATCGACGAGCCGATTCCGGATCATCTGATTCCGGAAAGGACCCGCGCCAGCATGAGCCGCCTGAAGACGGTCGGCGGCGCCGCGCAACAGGAAAAGCTCAGCATTCGCGAATTATACGAGCGCTATGCGGGATCGCGCGGCTCTTATTCGGTGGTCGGCACTGCAGAACATATTGCCGATCAAATGGAGGAATGGCTGACTACCGCGGCCGCGGACGGATTCATCATCCAGGCCTCGTATCTGCCGGGAGGCTTCGACGATTTTGTCAAACTCGTAATTCCCGAACTGCAGCGGCGTGGCCTGTTCCGCACCGAATATACCGGCCGGACCCTGCGCGATCATCTTGCGTTACGACGTCCGAACAACCGCCATGCGCGGCCGCGCTCTTCACACAGCCCCGAAACCGCAGTGACAAACAACCAGGCAACATGATGCCGCGCGACAGAGAAATGCTTTTCAATGGATATGATCTGACATGAGCAATGTAATGATTGCCGGTGTAGCCGAACCGGTCCATGGCCGCATCGCGGGCGTGACGCCGATGGCGTTGCACGAGCGGCTGGGATTGCAGGCGCTCGACGACGCTGGCCTTGAACTATCCGACGTCGACGCAATCTTGACGCTGGCGCCGCGCTCGGATTCCTATTTGATCCACGCCGCCGCCTTTGCCGAATATCTCGGCATCGTTCCACCGACCGCGCTGACCCTGGAAGGCGGCGGCGCCGCGCCTGCGATCATGGTGGACATGGCGCGCAACATGATCGAAGGCGGATCCGCCAAGACTGTGCTTATCGTCTCGGCCGATATGCCGCTCAGCGTCAACACCCGCGATTCTTACATCAACACGCTGGCCGATTCAGGTCCGGTGCATCCCGATATCGAGCGCCCGTTCGGACCGACGGTGCCGTCGCTGTTCGGGATGGTGGCGCGGGCCTACATGAACGAGTTCGGCGCCGATGAGCGCGATCTTGGCGCTGTCGCCCTGCATGATCGCGCCGCCGCGATTATGCATCCGAATTCGCATATGCGTTCGCCGATGGATTTCGCGGTCTATTGCGCCAGCCACATGATCGCCGATCCGCTGCGCCTGCTCGATTGCTCGCCAGTGTCGGACGGCGGCGCCGCCGTGGTCGTGACCTCGGCGGATCGCGCCGGCAAGGGCCGCAAGAAGCCAATTCGGGTGATGGGCGCAGGTTTCGCCACCACGCATTTGCATCTGTCCGCCGCGCCGTCGCTAACCGCCCACGGCGCTGGCCTCGCGCTCGACCGCGCGCTGGCCTTTGCCAAACGGGCGCGGAGCGATATCGATGTCGCGCTGGTGTATGACTGTTTCTCGATTGCGATGCTGGTCAACACCGAGGATCTCGGTTTTGCGCCAAAAGGCAAAGCCGGCGCGGCGTTCCGCGACGGCGAATTCAGGATCGGCGGCCGGCTGCCGATCAACACCCATGGCGGATTGCTGTCGCATGGCTATCCCGGACGCGCCGCCGGCATCGGCAATCTGATCGAGGCCGTTGTGCAGTTGCGCGGCGAGGCCGGCAATCGCCAGGTCGCCAATGCCAGGATGACGATGACCCACGGCATGGGCGGCCTGTTCGCCACCCACGGCGTTTTGCTACTGGAGCAGACATGAAATATTCCGCCCCGAGAAGCGGCCGCGAAGCCACGCCGCATTGGAAGGCCGCGCATGAGGGCCGCCTGCTGCTGCCATTCTGCACCGCACATGGACATTTCTGCTGGCCGCCGGCGCAGCGTTGTCCGAAATGCCACAGCGATATCGCCTGGAAGCAAAGCGAGGGCCGCGGCACGGTCGAAACATTTTCGATCGTGCGCCGTCCGGCGCAAGCCGAATGGAAGGGCAAGGAGCCCTACGTCGTCGCCTTTATCCGGCTCGATGACGGCGGACGCATCCTCAGCAACATCGTCGGTTGCCCGGCGGAAGAGGTGCGTTGCGGCGATCGCGTCACATGCCGCTTCGTCGAAACCACCGACCCTGAACTGGGCCTGCCGGTGTTCGAGCCGGAGAAATCAACGGCTTAAGCGCGACGGATTGACGTTAGATAAAAGGCTCCTGCGCCGTGCCTGCGTGCGCCAGTACAGCTTGTGCGCGAAGCCGGTCAAAAATATAGTCGGCCTCGATCGGTTCAGCCCCACAGGCAGGATTCCTGCCGCGATCGAGGACGGCCGCCATGCGCCTCAGAAGCACGACGATCTGGTTACTGTTCACAGCCTTTTGCCTTTCTGCCGGAGGCGTTGCCTCTGCAGGCGAGTCCGAAGCTCAGCGCGCCCCGGAGACGATGTGGCCGACAACCTCGTGGCCGATCTCTTCGGCCGAAGAGCAAGGCATGGATTCATCAGGCCTTGCCCGGCTTATCGAAACCGTTGGTACCTACAAACAGGACAATTTGACGATCATCCGCCACGGCAAAATCGTCGCGGACGCCTACTACGCCCCCTATGCGGCCGGTATCAGCCATGATCTCAGATCCGTCACAAAAAGCATCGTCAGCACGCTGACCGCGATCGAACTGAAGCAAGGCTTGCTGGATAGCATCGATCACCCGGTTCTGGATTTATTTGCCGACAAGCACATCACAGATATCGACGACAACAAGAAAGCGATGACCGTTCAGCACCTGCTGGACATGACCTCCGGGTTCGAATGGCAGGAAAAGAACTACAGCCCGGATGAGACGATCATGCGGATGTACAAGGCGCCTGACCGCACTGAATTCGTGCTGAACCAGCCGATGTCGAGCGCGCCGGGTACCAAATTTTATTACAATAGCGGCAACCCTTATGTGCTGTCGGCGCTGATCACGAAAAAGACCGGCAGCAACGCTTTCGAATTTGCCAAAAAGGAGCTGTTCGGACCGCTCGGCATCACCAGCGCCAAATGGGGCAAGGTCGATGCGCAAGGCGTCACCGACGGGGAAGCCGGGTTGTCGCTGGCGCCGCACGATATGGCGCGCATCGGCTATCTCTATCTTCATAACGGGATGTGGGATGGAACGCAGATCATTCCGCCATCTTGGGTGGAGCGCGCCAGGGCGGGCATCGTTCCGGCGACCGGCGGCACGCATTATTCGAACCTGTGGTGGTCGTTTCCGGAAAAGGGCGCCTATATGGCGCTCGGACGTCACTCCCAGATGATCCTGGTGATGCCGAAGCTGGATGTCGTCGCCGTCATGACCGGAATCGTGCGGGATGACGAGCGTCGTCCAATCCGGCAGGTGATCGATGGCATCGCCGCATCGATCAAGGCTGACGCCGCCCTGCCGCCCGACCCGGTCGCGCAAGCGCTGCTCGCGACCGTGATCCAGCGCGCCGCAACGGAAACACCTGCCGAAGCCGGCAGCACGCCGGATCTCGCCAAGGACATTTCAGGCGTGGCCTACCAGTTCGCTGATAACCGGCTGAACGTCACGAGCTTTACGTTGAACCTGTTTGGCCCGGATCCGTCTTGGAAAATCACGACAGAAAAGGACCATTTCCCGCAGACGTTTTCAGGCCTGATCGGACTGAATGGGCTGTTTCGCAATAGCCCCCCGGCATTTTACGGAATCAATGCCACCAGGGGACGTTGGCTCGGTCAGCACACTTTTCAGATCGAACGCCGGATATTGGGGCACAGCGAAACCCAGATGTGGGTGCTGACCTTCGATGGCGACAAGATCGACGCTAGTTATGAAGACACCGACGGTTTCAAAACACGGTTGCAAGGCGAGAGATCCCTGACGGCGCGATGATCGCAGTGCCTGAGACACCGCAACATATGTTGCGATGCCTCGACGCCTGTTTCCGCCGTGATGAACCGCTAATCGCGTATAAACTTGTAGTCGAAGCCGTTGCCGTCGGCTGTGATCAGACCGACCGTCGGGGTCGGAAAATGGATCGGCAGGATCAGCGTATCCGTGCCGGCGACGGAAGAGAAAAACTTCCGCCGCGATAGCGCCGATTGCTTCATGTCCCAATCCGGTTTCGACGACCATTCCGGTTCGCGGCACTGGATCGCGTGATGCATGAGATCGCCGGCCACCACCGCGCGCCTGCCCTTGGAGAAGATGTTGACGCAGCAATGACAGGGCGAGTGCCCCGGCGTCGGCGTCAACGTTACCGTGTCATCGAGCGCGTAGTCATCATCGACCAGCAGGGCCTGGCCGGCTTCGACGATCGGCAGGCAATTGTCGCGGAACACGGTGCCGGGGGGATTGGCGCCCTTCGCGTTCTCGGCTTCCCAGACCGCGTATTCCTTTTTGTGAAACACGTATTTCGCGTTCGGGAAGGTCGGCACCCAACGGCCGTTGCGCAAGGTCGTGTTCCAGCCGGTATGGTCGATGTGGAGATGGGTACAAAAGACATAGTCGATCATTTCGTAGCTGATGCCGAGCGCGAACAGCTCGTTGCGCCAGCGCTCCTTGCCGGGAAAATCGAACGGCGGCGGATGGCCCTTGTCCTCGCCGGTGCAGGTATCGACCAGGATGGTGTAGCGCGGCGTCCGCACCACAAAGGTCTGGTAGGTAATGACGATCATCCCCAGCGCCGCGTCGAACACTTCCGGCTCCATCTTGGGCAGATGATGCTTGAAGACGGTCTCGTCATAGGCCGGGAAGAAATCCTGCGGCCGCCGCCACGGCCCTTCCCGCTCAATCACGGCATCGATCGTGATATCGCCTATCCTGATTTGTTTCATTTTCTTGTTTTCCCTTAGCCTGTTCTTAAGCCGTCCTTGGACTATCGCGGCGACAACGTAACGGGCGGTATTCCATCGTTCAAGCGGAACGCCGGCAACGGGAAAGCGAAGCTAGCCGCGCCGTGGTCATCCGCACCCCGTCACGATGTCGTGTTGATCGCGGCGACATCAGCAAAAATGTAAGATTTACGATTGCGCAGCCCGGATCGGCTTGTGCTAGCCTGCGGTTGGGACCGTGACGAAGGCGCGAGCGCATGCACCACGCGAGAATGACTGTCAGCCTGGGTGCGGGTGCCATAACGTTCGGGACCATTCTGTTCGGGGCCCTTGCGACCGCCCACGCCCAACCAGCCCCCGCAGCGCCGCCGGCGGTTGGCGTGATCGAGGCCGTCAACCGTCCCATCACCGAATCCAGCGAGTTTCTCGGACGGATCGAGGCCACCAATCGCGTCAGCGTAGTCGCACGTGTCACCGCGTTTCTGGATAAGCGGAATTTCGTCGAAGGCGCGGAAGTCAAGACCGGCGATCTGCTTTATGAGCTCGAGCGCGGCCCGTTCGAGGCCGACCTGGCGTCGAAGAAAGCCCAGGTCGCGCAACTGCAGGCGACGCTTGTTAACGCCAAGCTGACCACCGAACGGGCCAAAACTCTGCTCGGCGGTCCGGCCGGCCAGCAATCGACCTATGACGCAGCGATCGCGAGCCAGGAGAGCCTCGAAGCGCAGGTGCAGGCCGCGCAGGCGCAGGTGCAGTTGTCGCAGATCAATCTCGATTACACCGAAATCCACTCGCCGATCGACGGCATGATCGGCCGCACCGCGGTTACCGAAGGCAACGTCGTCAGTCCGAGCTCCGGCGTGTTGACCACGATCGTCAGCCAGGACCCCATGTACGTCACGTTTCCGGTTCCGGTGCGCGAGGCGCTAGTGCTGCGCGACCGCTATGCGACGCGGGGCGGGTTCAACGCGGTCGTGATCAGGATTCGTCTGTCGGACGGTCGTCTCTATGATCAGACCGGGCAGCTGAATTTCGTCAACAACACAATCGCGCAGAACACCGACACCATCACCCTGCGGGGCGTCATCCCCAACCCGCTTCTGCATCAATTGGCTACACAAGGGGGACGTTCAACGGTGCGCGAACTCACTGACAACGAGTTTGTTACCGTTTTGCTGGAGGGCGCGGAGCCGGTTGAGGTGCTGGCGATTCCACGCGCTGCGGTGCTGTCGGACCAGCAGGGCGAATATGTCTTTGTGGTCGGTTCCGACAATAAGGCCGAGCAGCGGCGGATTAAACTCGGGCAGTCGACAACCACGATCGCCGCGGTCATCACCGGTCTCTCGCTCGGTGACAAGGTTATCGTCGAGGGCCTGCAGCGGGTGCGTCCGGGCCAGCCCGTTGCGCCGGGGCCTGCGAGCGCGTTGATTCAGGCCAGCATGAAAACGTCGGCGGAGGACGGTCGCATCCAGAAGGATGGCGCGATCGGGCCGAAACCCGCGGGCACGAGCCCATGATTTCATCGGTCTTCGTCGATCGTCCCCGCCTTGCGATCGTCATCGCTTTCGTCATCACCATCGCGGGTGCGCTCGCGCTGCTGCAAATCCCGGTGGCGCAGTTCCCCGACATCGTGCCGCCACAGGTCACGGTCTCGGCGGTGTTTCCGGGAGCGTCTGCCGAGGTAGTGGAATCGAGCGTTGCCCAGCCGCTTGAGGCTCAGGTGGTTGGCGTCGACAAGATGCTCTACATGAAGTCGACCAGCGGCAATGACGGCAGCTACACGCTGACCGTCTCGTTCGCGCTCGGCACCAATCCCGACATCAACACCGTCAACGTCAATAACCGCGTGCAGAGCGCGCTCGCGCAATTGCCGACGGAGGTCCAGGCACAGGGCCTCACGGTGCAGAAAAAGTCCTCGGCCGTGCTGCAGTTCATCGTGCTGTACAGCAAGAACGGCGCTCAGGATCCGCTGTTCATCACTAATTACGCAATCATCAATGTGCTCGACGCGATTTCGCGCACTCCGGGCGTCGGCCAGGCCAGCCTGTTTGCCAAACTGAACTACTCGATGCGCATCTGGTTTGATACGCAGCGGCTCACAAGCCTCAATCTGGCCCCCTCCGACGTGATCGCGGCGATCCGCGCTCAAAGTGTGCAGGCGCCGGTCGGCCGTATCGGCGCCCGGCCGATCGCCGACGATCAGCAATTCCAGTTCAACGTGCAGACCCAGGGGCGGCTGACGACGTCAACCGAGTTCGGCAACATCGTGCTGCGCGCGAACCCGGATGGCTCGATTCTGCGGATCAAGGATGTCGCCCGCGTCGAGATCGGTGCGCAAAACCTCGACAGCGAATCGCGGATCGACGGCCAGGCCGGTGTTCCCATGGGCATCTACCTCGCCCCCGGCGCCAATGCGGTGACGACGGCGAAGGCGGTGCAGGCCACGCTCGCCCGGTTGTCGGAACGGTTCCCGCCCGGCCTGTCCTATCTCGTCCAGTACGACTCCACGACTTTCGTTAGCGATACCATTACGGAAGTGCTGAAGACGCTCGGCGAAGCCTTCGTCCTGGTGGTGATCGTGGTGTTTCTGTTTCTCGGCAACCTGCGTGCCACCATCATTCCCGCGGTTGCGGTTCCCGTCAGCCTGATCGGCACATTCGCGGTGCTGCTGGTGCTCGGCTATTCGGCCAATACGGTATCGCTTCTGGCGATGGTGCTCGCGATCGGCATCGTGGTCGATGATGCCATCGTCGTGGTGGAAAACGTCGAACGCGTGATGGAGGAAGAGCCGGACATTTCGTCCGCCGACGCCACTAAGAAGGCGATGGCGCAAATCACCGCGCCGATCATCGCGATTTCGCTGGTGCTGCTATCGGTGTTCGTGCCCATCGCCTTCATTCCGGGAATCTCGGGAACGCTGTTTCGACAATTTGCGGTCACGATCAGCGCGGCGATGGTGATCTCGGCGCTGAACGCGCTGACCTTGTCGCCGGCACTTTGCGCGGTGTTCCTCCGCCACACGGGGCCGCGGCACGGCATCATGGGGCGCGTGCTCGGCGGAATCGACTGGGTTCGCGATCGCTATGCCGGCGGCGTGCGCCGGCTCTTGCGAGTGGCCGTGCTATCGATCGTGTTGGTGCTGGTGTTTGCCGGCGGCATCTTCGGCGTCTCGCGTTTGACGCCGACCGGATTCCTGCCCGAGGAGGACCAAGGCGCCTTCTTTATCGCGGTACAATTGCCTGACGGTGCGTCGGTGGCCCGCACTAGCGAAGTGACCAAGCAGGTCGAAGCACTGTTGAAGCAGATGCCTGCGATCGATCACGTGCTCTCGATTATCGGCTTTTCGCTGCTTGACGGTGGCAACGAGCCGAATTCGGCGTTCATGGTGGCGCGTATGAAGCCATTCGCCGACCGCAGGGCGACGACGGATTCGGTGCAGGCGACGATCCGCAAGGTATTCGGCGCTGGCTCGCAGATCCGGCAAGCCAATATCTTGCCGTTCAACCTGCCGCCGATCATCGGGCTTTCGACCAGTGGCGGCTTTGAATACCAGCTTGAAGCGCTGGAAGGACAGGACCCGGCCGCGCTCGCCAGCGTGATGGGCGGCCTGATTGGCGCCGCCAATCGGGACCCGCGCCTGACCCGCGTATTCTCCACTTTCACCGCGACCAATCCATCGATCTATCTCGATATCGACCGTGCGAAGGCGCAGGCACTAGGCCTCAATATGGCCGACGTGTTCACGGCGCTGCAGGCGACGCTGGGGGGTATCTACGTCAACAACTTCAACCTGTTTGGCCGGACCTGGCAGGTCAATGTGCAGGGCGAGGCGGCCAACCGCGGCGACATTCCGGACATCTGGCAGATTTACGTGCGCAACAGCACCGGCGAGATGGTGCCGATGCGCTCCATCGCCAGCCTCAGGATCGTGACGGGGCCTCAAGTTATCACCCGCTACAACAATTATCGCGCGGTCACGATCAACGGCGGCCCGGCCGCCGGCGTCTCATCGGGAACGGCGATCGCCGCGATGGAGGAAATCTCCAAGAACACGCTGCCGGCAGGTTACAGCTTCGAATGGACCGGCACCGCTTTTCAGGAACAGCAGGCAGCCGGCCAGACCGGCATCATTCTCGCGCTCGCTATCCTGTTTGCCTACCTGTTCCTGGTCGCGTTATACGAAAGCTGGACGATCCCGATCCCGGTGTTGTTGTCGGTCACTGTCGGGGTGCTCGGCTCCTATAGCGCGATCAAGATTGCCGGACTTAACCTCGACCTCTATGGCCAGATCGGCCTCGTGGTGCTGATCGCTCTGGCCGCCAAGAACGGCATCCTGATTGTCGAGTTCGCCAAGGAGCAGCGCGAGGCCGGGCTATCGATTACGGAAGCCGCTGCGCTGGGATCGCAGATGCGATTCCGCGCAGTGATGATGACCTCGATCGCCTTCATCCTTGGCCTTGTGCCGTTGGTCGTCGCGACGGGCGCTGCCGAGATCAGCCGGCGGGCGGTCGGCACCGCCGTGTTCGGCGGCATGCTCGCAGCAAGCTCGATCGGCATCTTCATGGTGCCGATGCTGTACGTGACCTTCCAGACGATGCGCGAGCGCCTGAAAAAGCGGTTCGGCGGCGCGGACAAAAGCTCGCATCCCGCCAAACCGCCGGCGGCGACCTGAGGCCGGCGTTCCACCTCGCAGGCTGGCAGGCGGCGATGCTATTCCGCCGCCCGCCCGCCCAGGTTTGCCGCCTGAACGATGCCTGCGCGCACAAAACCGTCCACCCTCGCCGCACCGAAACCCAATTCGTCCAGGATTTCGCGGGTGTGTTCGCCGAGGCGCGGCGGCGGACGACGCACGGAGCCGTCAACGAAGCATTCGAGCTTGAGCGGTGACGCAAGCTGCCGGAGTGCGCCGATGGCCGGATGCTCCGTGGTCTCCACCATTCCCGATTGGGCGATATGAGGATCGGCGAATACCTGCGATAGATTATAAATCGGGCCGGCCGGCATGCCCAGCTCGCGAAACTCCTTGATCCATTGATCGCGTGGCCGTGTCCGCAAGCGCTCGTCAATTAGTCGCTCGAGTTCGACCCGATTATCCCGTCGCAACGAGCTATTGGCGAAGCGCGCGTCCGTCAGCATCCACTCCATCCCGATATGCTTGCAGAGTTTGGTCCACATCGTTTGCGTCGTGGCAGAGAAGTTGAACGCCCCGTCGCTGCCATGGAACAGGCCATAGGGGGAACTCACGGGATGCTGGTTGCCGGCGACATCAGGCACTTCGCCGAGGCTGAGATAACGTTGGCCCTGTACCGAAAGCAGGCCAACGAGGCCGGCAAGCAGCGAAGTATCGACCCGCTGGCCCTTCCCGGTCGCATGCCGAGCAATAATCGCCGACTGTATGCCGATCGCGGTCCACATCCCCGCGACCAGATCCCCGATCGGAACGCCGACACGCGTGGGGCCGGTGTCCGTCTGTCCAGTGATGCTCATGAAGCCGGACATGCCTTGCGCGATCTGATCTACGCCCGGCAAATGGCCGTAAGGCCCGGTTCGGCCAAATCCGCTGATGCTGGCGTAGATCAGCCGAGGATTGCGCGCCGAGAGCACTTCGTAGGACAGTCCCATCTTCTCCATCGTGCCGGGCTTGAAGTTTTCCACGACGACGTCGGCGATATCTGCCATCTCCCGCACCAGATCCAGCGCGCCTTCTTTACGGAAATCGATGCCGATGCTGCGCTTGTTGCGGTTGATGGCCAGAAACGACACGCTTTCACCGGCATGAAATGGCGGGGCCTCGCGGTAGAGATCGCCTTTTGGCAGCGCCTCCACCTTGAGGATATCCGCGCCGAGGTCGCCCAGAATAGTCGTCGAGAACGGACCCGCCAGAAGCCTGCTCAGGTCGAGAACGCGAATGCCTTGCAGTGGGAGCATTTTTTCTTCCTTGTGTAGCCAAAACCCATCAACGCATCAGGCAGGCAGGCTTTTGCCCGCGGTTTCCCGGCACATCGCCACGAACACCATGCCTGGGATGTAAATCGCCGAAATCAACGTGATCGCGACCGGATAACTGCCGGTATGCGCCGCCAACGCGCCGATCATCAGCGGTCCGGCCGCAGCCAGGATGCGGCCGAGACTGAAAGTAAAGCCCAGACCAGAGCCACGTGACTGGCCCGCGAACAATTCGGGTAGCCAGACGGTGAACAATGCGAATACGCCGTTGGTAAAGAAACCAAGCAGCGGCACCGTGACCAGAAACAGCGTGATGTTGTCCAGTTTCTCAAGCAGGCCGTAATAGGCCACGACATTACAGATCATCGACGCTGCGAAGAACACAATGCCGACCGTCTTGCGATAGCGCAGCCATTGCGCGATCCATGGCATCAGGAAACACCCGCCCAGGGTTCCGAAATTGGTCGCCAGACTGGCGAACGACGCCATCTGCTGCGCCTGCGCCAAGGTATGACCGGTCGCGAGATATTTGGTGGCGACGACAGTTGGAATCCAGAAACTCGATGACCATACGCCAAGCAGGCCGCACGCGATCATGAGTGCCGCCGACCAGGTGACGATCGCCTGCGATCCCGTAAAAAGCGGCCGAATACTCGACGTCAGGGTTAACGGCCGCGGACGGCGCGGTTCGGGAATGTTCATGCGGAGATAGATCGCGAGCAGCGCCGGAAAAATGCCAACAAGGAACATTCCGCGCCAACCAACCGCCGGCACCACCAACAGCGCGGCAGCAGATGCCAGAATAATGCCGGACGGTGTCGCGGTATGAAGCCAGCCCGCCAGCCTGACGCGAAGCGATTCAGGAACAGATTCATGCAACAATGGGGTGCCGGCGGCCCATTCCCCACCGACGCCAAATCCGACCAGGAAACGCAGCACGAGAAACGACGTCGTCCCGAATGCGAGGCCACACAGCGCGGTAAAGATTGAATAGCAGAGGATGGTAAGGCACATGACGCGGACCCGGCCGATGTGATCCGCCAGCCAGCCCCAGAACATCGAACAAGCCCAGCCCAGCATGAAGACGGAGAAGCCGACGCCGCCATATATCGCGATGTTGGCTTTGCTGGCTTCGATCCCGCTCAGCGGCAGCAACTCGCTCAAGGCCGAAACCAGTAACAGCCCATAAGCGGCGGAATCGAACCCGTCGAGCATCCAGCCGGCCCACGTCGCCCAGAATATCCGGTTGGGTGATACCGCCGGCGATACGGCGGTGATCGACGCAGTTGCGTCCATGCGAGGCCTCCCTTTTCATTTGGCTTTTGCCAAATCTTTTTATTCATTTGGCTTTCGCCAAATGCCGGCTTTCGGGAGGGCCTCGAAAACGGACTGGCTACTCGACCGCGATATTAGCGCTCTTGATCACGCTACCCCATTTGTCGCGTTCGGCAGCGAAGAATTTGGTCGTTTCAGCTATGCTTCCGCCGACCGGCTCGACGGCGATCTTGCCGAATTGTTCCTTCACTTCGGGCAACGCCAGCACCGCGGTGATCTCCTTGTTGAGGAATTGCACGATTGCCTGAGGCGTATGCGGTGGCGCCACCACCGCGAACCAGGTGGAGGACTCGAAGGAAGTGACGCCGGCTTCCTGAAGCGTGGGAACATCCGGCAACGACGGATTGCGTTTGCTGCCGCCGGTCGCGAGAATCCGCAGCTTGTCGCCCTGCAGCGATAGCGACGAACCAAGATTGTCGAAGAACAGGTCAACCTGGCTTGCCATGATATCCTGCAGCGCCGGCGTCGTTCCCCGATAGGGCACGTGCACCATCTGCGTGCCCGTCAGCTTCTGAAACAAAATGCCGGTGAGATGCGACGTCGATCCGTTGCCCTGCGAGGCGAAGCTGACCTTTCCCGGATTGGCCTTGGCGTAGGCGATCAATTCCTGCGCGGTCTTGGCGGGAAAGCCCGGCCTGACGTCGAGCACGTTGGGTGCCGTGCCGAGCACGGTGATCGGCTCCAGATCCGGCGGCTTGAAGCCGAGCGATTCCGGCTTGTAGAGCGAATCGTTGATGGCCAGCGGACCCGGTGGGCTCGCGAGCAGCGTATATCCGTCAGGCGCAGACGTCGCGACATAGGCCGCGCCGATGTTGCCACCGGCACCGGTTTTATTTTCGACCACCACCGGCTGATTCCAGCGCTTGGCGAGATATTGCGCGATGATCCTGGGCAGAACGTCGGCGGTTCCGCCGGCCGGGAACGGGACGATGATGCGAACCGCGTGATTGGGATAATCCGGCGGCGCCGCATCGGCGCGCTCGGTCCCATAACGGGCGAGGACAATACCCAGCCCGAGAACGATCAGCCTGCGAGATACCGTCATCGGATTTCCTGTCCTGCGCTTATTTTTGAAATTGTTTGGCTTGTCGCCGTTTCGGGGTTTCCCGACGACACAAATGGATCGGCAAAGAATTGCCCATCCGGCAATCCGCCCAAAGCCTGAAAATCGCGCTCCGCATTGCGGATCATCAACGGATTGCCGCAAGCGTAGACCTGCCATCCCCTGAGATCAGGGATATCGCGCAGCACCGCCTCATGAACCAGTCCGGTCGCACCATCCCACCCGGCGTCCGGTTCGGACAATACTGGCGTGAATTTCAGCCAGGGCACCCGCGCCGTCCATTTGTCCGTCAGTTTCTCCAGATAAATATCCTGCCGGCGACGGCCCCCCCAATAGAGCCGCACCTGCCGGGTGTTTCCGCGCGCGATCAGATCCTCGATGATGGATTTGACCGGTGCAAAGCCGGTGCCGGTCGCCAGGCAGACCATCGGCTTCTCGGTGCCGGTCCGCAGATAGAACTCGCCAAAGGGAATTTCGACGCTGAGCTTGTCGCCCTTGGCCAGTCGCGCCAGCACGCCCTCGGAAAACTGGCCGCCGGGGATGCGCCGGATGTGCAACTGCACGCCATCGCTCTCGCGCGGCGCATTGGCCATCGAGAAATTGCGTGTGTCGCCGTCCGGCATCGACACCCGCAGATACTGCCCGGCCTTGAACCGCGCACGAATGCCGGCGGGAAAGCGCAGCATCAAGGTGAACACATCATCGGTTGGACGGCTGACGCGAAAGACGCTCGCCGTGATCTTCTTGCGCGCGGTCGGGTCGTGACGGTCGATGCGCTTGGGATGAATGACAATGTCGGTTTGCGGCTTGGCCTGGCACAGCAGCACTTCTTTTGCAGGCGCCGTGATCTGCTTAGTGCCGAAAACAACCTTGCCATCACGAAGTTCGGCGTCGCAGGTCGAGCAGATGCCCTTGCGGCACGAATAAGGCAGCGAATAACCGGCGCGCTCGGCGGCGTCGAGCACGGTCTCGCCGGCCTCGCAGCCGAACGCAATTCCGCTCTCATCGATGGCGATCCGGAACGTCATGCGACTGCCGCGTCTGCGAGGTCGGTGGCCCCGGACAGAAGTTTCAGCGAACGCAGCACCGCATCGGGCTCGGCTATGCCCTTGCCCGCAATATCGAACGCGCTGCCGTGACCGACGCTGGCGAACAGAACACCGGCGCCGATCGACATCGCCGCCGAGTTGCGTCCCGCAATCAGTTTGACGGGGATATGGCCCTGATCGTGATACATCGCCACGAACGCATCGAAATCGCGTTGCCCCAGCATCAGGTCGGCACCCACAGGACCCTCGACATTGAAACCCGCGGCCTTCAGGTTTTGCGCAGCGGGAGCGGTGATGCGGTCGTCATCGTCGCCGAACAAACCATTTTCACCGGCATGCGGATTGATCCCGAACAGGCCGATGCGCGGCTGCTTGATGCCCAGTTGCCGCAACGCTTCATCGGCCGTGCGTGCCGCGCGCTCCACCAGCGCCGGTGTGATCCGCGCCAGCGCGCTGTGGATCCGCTCATGCAAGGTGACGTGAACGACGCGCAATCCGCCGCCGACCAGCATCAGAAAGACGTGGTCCTCCGGCGTATTGGTCAACCGTGCGAGCAGGCTGGGATAGCCGGAAAACGGAATCCCGGCGGCGTTGACATTGGTCTCCGAATGCGGACAGGCGACAATCGCCGAAACATGCCCTTCGTGCACCAGCCGGATCGCGGCCGCCACGTAGTCGACGGTCGCGCGTCCACCCTCCGCAACCGGTGTGCCCGGATTGAACGCCGTGCGCGGCAGGGAATCGACGCCCCTGACATAGAGCACTCCGGCACGTGGCGGCGACCCGTCGAACGAGTGAACCGCGAAATCGCCGGCATAACGCTCGGCGCTGGTGCGGACGACATATTGATCGCCGACCAGAATGATCGAAGGCCCATCGGCGCGGGCGATCTGCGCCGCCGCCTTGACGGCGATCTCCGGGCCGATGCCATTGGGATCGCCAATGGTGAGGGCGATGGTTTGCCTACTCACAGCGGTAACGCCATCAAGGTGTCGATGCGCGAGCTGTCGCACACGACAACCCGTTCGTTCAGCCGTGCCTTGCCGTCTTCGATCTTGTAGAGGTCGAGGTAGCGGCCGGTCGCGAAAATATCGGTGTCGCCGTCCTGCACGATCCGCGCGACCAGAAACGAGGTTTCGCTGCGAACCTCACCGTTGCCTTCCTGCAGGATCGAGGGCTGGCCAAGGATGTGGCGATACGACTGCCGCTCGTAGATATTGGCCTCGCGCAGCGCCGAGACCCGATCGCGCAGCATGCCCTTGGAGTTGGCAAAGATGATCGCGCCCTCCAGCCCCTCGCGATGATCGGCGGCGGTGGTGATCTTGTAGATGCACGCACCATGAAAATGATCGGGCCACTCTTCCAGCCGGTCGTCATCGATGCACCGGGCATATTCGGCCTGGGCCCGCGAAATCATCTGATACAGATTGTCGGTCATGCCCGCGCTCACATGCCCATATTGTTGCGATAGGCTTTCCAGAAGCCCCGAACAGAGGCCTCGGTGACGCGGCTTTCGCTGCTCTGCGCCTGGCTGCCGCCCATTTCCAGGATCGCCTCCTCTTCCGAAGCGCCGGCGATGCCGCGCTGGACAAAGCCGCCGACGCAGCCGTCTTCCATCGAGATGTAACCGGCGGGACCAACCAGATTGTTCTGCTTCAGCCGTGTCAGCCGCTGCTCCGGCGTGTCATCGGCAAAGCCCAGATAGGTCCAGTTCAAATCGGTCTTGTCGATCCCGCGCGGCACGATCTGCCGCACCGCAATCGCATTCTGGATCTGCTGCAGCACGAAGGTCGGAAACACCGACAATATCTGCAAGGTCACGCCATCATGATATTCGTCAAAGCCCTGCAACAGCGACGGGTCGGCGAGCTTGTACTGGCTTTCGGAGCGGAGCTCCTGCTTGGCGTATTCGGCGTCCTTTTGGGCCGTGGTGTCGATCGCCGAAAAACTGATGTGATGGCCGCCGCTTTCGTCGACGATGATGCCGCCCTTTTGCGAAAGTCTATTGAGCTCGAAGGTCGTGAAAAACAGATGGAGGATGCTGGCGTGGTAGGAGTCCTTGACGTTCTCCATATAGAGCTTCCAGTTATTCGGCAGCACCTGGGTGACGCGGCCCAGCACCACCGGCTTGCGGCCGCCGAGCACGCGCTCGATCCGCGATGAAATCTCGTCACCGAGATATTCCTCGATCGGCGGCACCTCTTCCGAAAACGACCCAAAAATCAATCCGTGCAGGATGGCGATGCGCAGCTTGCGCGGGCCATGCTGCTCCATGCGGAAGGTATCGGGCATGCCGCCCTTGCCCTTGACGCCGTCCTTGAACGCAATGCCCTTGAGGTTGCCCTGCCGGTCATAGGTCCAGGCGTGGTAGACGCAGCTGAAATCCTTTTTGCCCTTGCCGTGGTTATCCAGGCAGATCAGCGCGCCGCGATGGGCGCAGCGATTTTCGAACGCATAGATCTCGCCGTCATTGTCGCGGGTGACGACGACAGGCGTCTCGCCTATCTTGGTGGTGCGGAAGTCGCCGGGCTCGGACAGTTCCACCTCGAGCGCCAGATAATGCCAGGACGGACCCTGGAAGATGCGCTCTTGCTCCCGGCGATAGGTTTCGGCGGTCTGGAACACCCAATACGGCACCCGCGTCAGGGTCTCCGTCGGCCGTGCTTCATGCGTTTCGTGCAACATCTCTGATGGTCCCTGTCAGGCTCGGCTTGGGGCCTGCATTTTTGTTTGACAGCCGCAGCGGCAAGTGTTCGGATACCGAACAATATCCCTATACCGAACAAATTGGACGTCCTCGAAATCTCTGTCAAGGCCGCGCGATGCCCACAAGAAACGCAACAAGTGAAAGATCGAGCGAAGGCATGGGCGGCCTCGCCAAGGGGCTTGCGATCATCGAGGCCTTGGCGACGCACGGCGTACTCAGCGTCTCCGACGCCGCGCGCATCGCCGCGATCAGCCGTGCCGCGGCGCGCCGGTGCCTGATCACGCTGACCGAACTCGGTTATGTCGAACATGCCGGCCGCGAATTTCGTCCGCTGCCGCGGCTGCGGGGTCTGGGCGGCGTCACCACCAAGCGCGACCGGATCGCGCGGATCGCGGAACCGCTGCTGAAGCGCGCCCGCGACCAACTGGCGGAATCGGTATCGCTCGCGGTGCTCGACGACGACAGGCCGCACTTCATCGCGCGCGCGGAAGCCGAACATATTCTTTCGACCGGCGTTCGCGTCGGGGCTTATTTGCCGGCCTATTGTTCGGCGACCGGGCGGGTCCTGCTCGGCCAATTCCCGGATGGCGAGATCGCACAGCGCCTCGGTCGCAAACCACTGCCCGCAAGGACGCCGCACACCATCACCAAATTGGCGCCGCTATTGGCGGAGATTCAGGCCACCCGAAAACGCGGCTACGGGATCAGCGACGAAGAACTCGAACTTGGCATGCGAGCTATGGCCGTGCCCGTGATTGGCGATGGCAACGAGATCATTGCCGCGATCAGCGTCAGCGCAGCGACCGCCCGCGTCCGCGCCGCGGACCTGCGCAACCATTTCCTTCCGGTACTCCAGTCCTCCGCCAAAATGCTTAGCGAGGCGATCAAAAACTGTGGGTGATCCACGCGCTGCTCAATGAGCGAGACTGACATTGGACATGCCGGCCAACGAGACCGCGCGCAGCGATTGATCAGCTGTGACTGCGGCAGCTCCGTTTCCTTCAGCGCTATGTCCTCAAGCGGACCAAGGGATCCGAGGACCTGTCCGCACCAGCCGGGTGCCGAAGCCAGAAACGACCGAACTCTAATCGGGATGATGGAGATATTAGGAACCGTCGCCACGCTCTATGGGATCGAGGTCAGCTCGCGCTCTTCGGCGAAATCATTGTCGGCGCCTTATACGGCTTCGTTGGCTTATGCGCCGCTCTACCGTTGGCTTTCGTGATCAATGTTACAGGGCACTCAATCTGGTTGCCAATTTGTTGGCATGCTCTTTGCGACGATGTCAGAAAAGCAGCCCTTCATCGCCCAGGCTGTGCCAAATCTGATCTGCGAGAGCACCGCAATGAAACACAAGCGCCATTTTGAGATCGACCGGACCGCAGTGCGAGAAGCAGCGACTATCGGAGCCATGATCGCCGACCTGCAGCGCGTGGTCGAAGTTCTCGGCTGCGATGTCGCCGTCGAGGAGGAGCGCATGCGCATCAAAGACCGCGCCGATGCCCGTTATCCGATTCTTGCAAGACAGCTCGCGACGCGGCGAGACAATCTAAAAATGACGATCGCCGCGCTCGAAGCTAGGCTGTCATCGAGTAACGCGGACTAAGGGACCTTAATCGTTTTTGCGAGCCTCGAAGAACGCCACCGTGACATACCTTGCCCAATCAGGGATGTAGAGAGACCGCCGTCGGGTGGTCTATTTGCTGTGCGGACGTCGCTCGCCCTGACGGAGTGAGGAGGCCTTCCGCCGACGAGACCACACCCCGTGGTTTTCATGTGTGTTAGTCCAAGGGATTAATGGGCTCCCGCTTGACTCCGGCTCAACGCTGCGGCGAGTTCGATCGGCATTAAGCAGGGAAGGATTTCCTTAATGAAACTGCGTTTTCTGGGGGCGACCTTGGTGGCGGTCACAGCGGCAATGCTGTCTCCTGCCAAAGCCTCAATTATCTTCGACCTGACCTTCACTGCGCCGGAAACGGGCCTTTCCGGCACCGGTGTTCTGAAGCTTGCTGACGGGACCGATCTTTCGGGCGGAAATATCACGACCGCCGCATCGCCGGTTGAGCTTCTTACCGTCACAATTGGCCCTTACGCGCCGCTCAACTTCACGAGCTCCTACCAGTCGATCTCGTTTGACGCGGGAAATCTGACTGGCCTCCAAATCTTCTACAGCACGTTCCCAGCCAACTATCCCAATCCTCCGCAGATCACCCTGTCGTCGGCTGGGCTTACCTACACTTTCCACGATTTCCTGTCGGGGGCGGACACCGAGACCGGCGTTATTTCGGCAACTAGAGAACCGATCGCTTCTTCCGTCCCCGAACCTTCCACCTGGGCGATGATGATCCTAGGTTTCAGCGGCGTTGGCTTCATGGCTTACCGCCGTCGTAATCAAAGCGTCGCTCTCGCTGCCGGATCGAAATTTCAAGATCGGGAATACAGAGACCGCTCCGGGCGGTCTTTTTGCTTGTGCCGAGCGCCGGAGTTCCACCCCCCAAGGTTTAATTGGACCATTTTCGGTCAGCGGTAGACTTCAAGAGATGAGGAAACGCCAGCCGAAATACGTTGAGAAGACGACGGATAAACCGTTGTGCGTGCGGTATTCCGAAGTGGTTGCGCTTCGTGAACAGATGAGAGCAGCGCAGACCAAGCGAATTAAGACCAAACCCGCCGCTTCTCGGTCCGCCGGTAAGGTTTCCCAGTGAGTGATCGTAAAGATGGCATCAACGATCTCAATCGCCTGCAGCGGGCGCTATATGCGTTGGCGGCGGACCTGGATGCGATCGAACGCCGACCGCATCCATTGCGTCGGCACGGTACCGAGTCTGGTCGTTCTCGCGAGATCGAAGGCTTTGTCGACAAGTTCGCCATCGCGATAAAGCGGTCAAGGTCGGGGCCAGCGCTTTAGAGAGACCACGCGGCGCGCTTATCAAGCTTAACACCCAAGTGTTGTTGCATTGTCGTGGCAGCCAACATATCCCGGCCGACGGCTCTATTTGCCGATAGAGGCGCCAATGCGAGACACTTGGATGAAGGCAAACTACATTGTCGCGATCAGTGTCGCGACAATCGGGTGGCTGTGGCTTATCGCGTGGACCGCGATGCACGTGATCTAGTCTGCATCGCGATGACGCGGTCGCATCAAGTAAGCCATCAGGGCAAGGCTCAAGCCCCATGTCGCCAGCAACCCGTAGAAGATAATCGCACCCATGCCCGTCGTCCCCACGTCATGATCGATTCTCACAGGATGCCGATTTGCCGGCGCCTGCCAAGCAAAAAGCATTGTGCGTCGCAATCCGAGGGGGTGGCGTCCCGGGTCACCCCTTTACTTTGGCGAGAATGATTGTCTCAACCGGGGCGCGAGAACGGAATATAGCTTGTTTGCGGGAGTGAGTTACGTGTGCATCTCGGATTTAGGCGATAGCTTTTTCGTTGTTTTTCAACCGGTGCGGGCCTCTCTCGGCCAACGATTACTGTCCAGTATACCGGTACTTACCTTGAATCCCTTTGCGCCTATCAACAAACCGCCTACCACTATGACCGGGGGATGAGGGACCTCTTCGATATGTATGTCGTACTTCAATGCCGCCACCGTAAATGTCAGCGGCCGCCTTCACGAAGACCCTCCGCGCATAGCGACCGGGCGAGATCGACCGTTCGATCTCACGTTTCGGGCGGTCCTTTTGTTTGTGGAGGAGGCGCCTGCCTCGCGTCCCGGCTGCGCTGAGAATAGTTAATTTTATTTAAAATTTCGCTTTCGGGGGCGTAAATTTTAATGTAGACGTCGAAAGATGTTTAATTGGGCGAATTTATGAGGTTGAAGTTTTGGCCGGCCTGATTACGGGATTGGTCGTCTCGACGAGTGCGTCTGCAGCGATCGCAAACAATGGAAGCTTGGAATCCGCTGTGGACGGCTTAGCTTCATGGCGTATCTGCCGGAAGCAAAACGGGTCCGTGCTTAGCGTAGTCTGATCACCCTGCCCGATCAGTGTTGCAGAGGGACCGCCTTCCGGCGGTCTTTTGGCTCGAGTCCGCGAAGAATGCAATGGGAAGAGGGAAATGACGATAGAGGCACTGGACTTGGAGCCACACCATCAGCCCGCGGCAAATAGTGAAGTTGAAATTGTGTCCGATCGAATCTTTGATTGCGTGAAGGATTTCGAGAGCCCAAAGGACGCCGCATCGGCTTTGATACTAGCTCACTACAGAATCATCATAGCCTGTTTCCCACCGGAATGTCGGGCCGAAGCAATCGAAGCGGTTGACGGTCATGCTGAGGTTGTAAAGAATCTCCTTAACGAAGGCTGGGAGTAATCGCCGGGCTTTCTTCTCGGAATATTCCGGATCCTGAACATTGTGGATGAGGTCACGCGGGAACGCCTGGCGGCGATCTAGGACACCTCAATCTCGGATCGGCGGCTGGCGCGAACTGACAGCATTGATCGGCAAGCCGGGCATGATCGTCTCCGACTATGGCACCGAGTTTACCTGCAACGCCATATTCGCCTGGGCGGAGCGGAACAGGATGGCACTTCATCGCGCCCGGCAAACCGACGCAGAACCGATTCTGTGAAAGGTTCAACGGCCGGATGCGGGACGAGCTTCTCAACGAAACCCTGTTCCTCGGTCTCGATCACCCGGACCAGAATCGCCGACTGGTCTAACGACTATAACGGACGGCGGCCTCAAGCGATTTTGCGAAAATCCCGCCTCCGAAAATGTTCTCGTTAAAGCGGCTGTTGTAACGGAATGGGGCTTCCGCAACGTAGTGCGGGATGTATTTCCGGCTATGGAAAGAGGCGACGATGCCAGGCTTGAGCACTGGCGCGAGCGCTACTCGTCGCTCTGGAGATATGTGACCGCGGGGCGCCGCGCCGCCTGCGCGATTTGGATGCCTTGCCCCTGCCCGTTATGGCACTGTCACATAACCCCGTTATCGAACGACGACGGCCCTGCGGCCCTTGTTTTCACAGCAAGCTCCGGGCGAGAGGGCCTAGATTTGGCAAGAGGGGTTTGAACAGTGAAGAAGCTTTTTATCGTTGCGGCTGTGCTCGCTTTCGGGACGGCATCAACGCCATCGCACGCTGACACGGTATCGTTTCAATTTCTGGAACTTCTGCTTCCGGCAGCGACCTCATGGGCGGAACTTACGAAATCGGCGCAGACCAATTGTTCGATACGAATAAAACATGGGGCGTAAATTTTACCGAATATGGTCCGCCGAGCGGGTTCGAGGCGACTTCACTAACGATTACTTTTACGGGCCTAAAATCTAACACCGAAATTTTAGATACCGGTATTGAAACGGGTTTCGGCCGCCTTGGTACCAATCCGTTCGGCGGTGAGTGGGAAACAACGATTTCCGGTGACACCATCACATTTACAGCAGACGCAGATCAGTTTCTCCGAGTAGGTGACGGCTATGACTATGGCGTCCTTTTTTCGAAGAAAATTACAGACCTGCCGGATTTCGGGTTCACAGCGATTTGGACCGGGACCGAATTGACTGCCGCCGTACCCGAACCCAGCACCTGGGCGATGATGATCTTGGGTTTCGCTGGCGTGGGTTTCATGGCTTATCGCAGGAAGCAGAACGGATCTGCGCGCAGCGCAGCCTGAGACCCTAGCATCTTCGTGATGGAGGGCCGCCCAACCTGGGCGGCCCTTTCTCTTGCGCACCGCCCGGCCGATAAAAAATGGGATAGCGCCTAGAGTTTTGTGTTATTAATCTCGGAGCTTTCCCGATGCACTGATGGAGCCTTCACGTTGAAGAAATCTTGCTTCCCGTTTCTCCCGCTGATGTTCCTCGCGTTCATGGCAACGCCGGCAATGACCGATGAACTGAAACAGTTGACGATTGAAAAGGGCAAAGCAGTAATTATCGCAAACCTCGTTGCTGCTAGACCCGACTGCAGCAATAATCCCGGCCCCCAACCTCTGCCAATTCTTTCAGAAAAGCCGCTGCACGGTGCCGTCGGCGTTCAGATTGGCGTGACTGACGTGGCCGCAGCGGGCAGTTGTCCAGCAAGGAAAATCCCCTCTCTCGGGATGTTTTACCTGCCCACCGCCGAGTATATTGGCACCGACTCTTTTCAGATCGAAGTTGATGCGGGAAACAACAAACAGACGAAGGTCTCCTACCAGGTCACGATTCGGGATCTGGATAAACCAAAGTAAAGTGCGCGGAAGGTGCGTGCCCTCTTCCTGCTCCGCAGACTGGTTCGCGCCGGTAGACGCTCGGTCCGGCAGTTGATGCAGAGGCAAAATCGGGATGCGAGTTGGATATAATGTCGTATCACTTTCTGACATTTCGACCAACGATCATCGGCGGTGTTAGCCTCGAAACCGATTGTAGCGTTTTCCGCGGTAACGCTTTGATCGGTCGCATCCGCCTCAACGATGTTAGCTGGAATTGGGTGATTAATCCGCCCTCCGATGTTCAAAGCTGGGCAACCGGTCAGGAAAAATCACTGGGTCGCGCGAAGATCGCAATTTCAAACGCATGGATTAGTTACTGCAAAACGCTTTTATCGGAGCCGTCAAAAGGATTTCGCCAGTGACCTGAACGTGCGGCTAAGGCGGCGTTAAAAAAACTGGTAATCCTGCGCTCTGTCCAACGGAGGTTCAAAGACCACAAGCAAATGACGTGAGATTTGATCAAAGTGGATCGGTGCCGGCCACGCGCGCAAGCGTCCGCCAATCACCGGGATCGTAAGTTCAAAATGCGATCGCAGAGAGACGCATTGCAAAAGCGAGAGCTGCAGTAAGATCTATGCCCGCGCTCAGATTGTCCGCAGCATATTCACCGCATCTCCACAGGGCGGATACCCGGGATGGGTGAGCGTCCACAAGCCTTTTGCTGCGCACCCGTTCACGGGCGCTCCCTCCCCCCGCGGCGAGCAAAAAAGTGAGCGGGGCTGCCGTTATCTTGCCTTCGCTTATACGTTGCGCTTGAGTAACAACGGGTCGGGGTAGGAGATCGTGCGAACTTTACGCGTTGCAGCTTTCGTCGTTGCGCTACGCTTGCACCGCGCGATTGCAAGCCGATTACCGTCTCGATGCGGCACCTCAGCTATTTCAAATTAAATAACCGGTGCTGGTCGAATTAGGCCACTCGCGGAATTAAAACAGGCGACTGAACGCACAGCCCCGCCAAGCGTAATAAGCTTGGATCAAGCGGCCATCAATGATGGCTTCGACTTCCGGCGACTTCGCGGCGCGGCTTTCCGGTCAGATGAAGGTCGGATACGGAAATCCTCGAGCTTTTTCCCGGATCTGAGTTGAGCAGTTAGCCACCGCGGCCGCTTGCCACGGCCCGCCCAAGTCTCCGACGGTTTGTCGGGGTTTTGGTACTTAGGAAGGACCCGCGGATAGGGACGCCGTTCTCGCTCAACTTTCGCTTGATATCCACCTGACTCCAATAGTCGCAGGCGCTGGTCAAGTTGGTTTTTTTTCGCTGATATCGTGCGCGTCAGAGCTACGTCTATTTCCAGGCGAAGAGCCCAAAGTTCGTCGATAGACATTAATTTGAAATCGGCGAGTTTCATGTTCACTCCAACAATAACTGGTGAAGCAAGGCAGCTCGGATTTAGTTACCGAGCCGAATATAATAATTTCAGGAGGCTCCACGGCCCCGTTAACGTCAATAGCTCGAAAGAGTTGGCCATTAGCCAAATGAACTACCCACAATGGATTAATCACCAACGAAAGCGAGAAAATCCGTCGTTAGACGAGCGCCACCAAATGGTTAAAGACGCATCTGCTTAGTCATTAAGCAAGCCGAACTGCAGATTATCAGTTATTGTTCGCCGCCGTTGACCGGCTCATTTCCGTTAAGAGTCCTTTTTGCGACGTCGACCTCCAAATACGATATCGGTTTTTGGACATCTCGCATGCGTGACCATCCGTGGCGTTGCCGTAAATTCGCCGAAGCGTCATAGCGCCGGCGGCGCCCTCGCTCGGGGTGGATGAATGGCGGCGGCTCGGCGGCGGCGCTACTCGCTGGAGCATACTCATGTTTAAATTGCGGAAGGGGAAAATGTCGATCTCTTGGGGGCTTATGCTTCGACCCGCCGCGAGCTAAGCTATCGCATCGAGGCCAAGGTTCCTAAGCACAGGAACGTCCTCCCGCATTTCGATTAAACCCATCTCGATCAGGACTGGCAGATCACGGCCATTGACAGGCCACCAGTCCGGTGTGGATGTCTGGATCCAGCACCGCTTTTTTCAGGGCGGCATGCAGGTCAAATTGCATCGGGATTACAGATTGGTGGACTTCGAGACCCTTAGGCGTCGATCGGCGACAGCAAACGAGATCATCGCCGCGATCAGCATCAGCGCGGCGTCCGCCCGCGTTCGCACCGCGGACTTGCGCAGCCACCTCCTTCCGGTGCTGTAGTCCTGCGCCAGGGTGCTCAGCGAGGCGATCAAAAACGACGGCTGATCCCAAGACGATGTTCACCCAATCTCGATCCTTTCCCCGCGGCGACAAAAAAAGCCCCGGACAATGCCGGGGCTCGAGTTGGCTGGAAAGAATTCAGATCAGTACCTCGCGACCACCGGGCCGCCGAAGCGATAGTTGATGCGCGCGGTGACAAGATCGACGTCCTGGTGGATGTTGTCGACGCGCGAGAGCGCGCCTCCTCCAACAGCGGTAAAGGTGACGGCATTTTCGAACATAAAGAAGTGGTCATACTCGACCGCCAGCGACCAGTTCGGAGTGAAGCCGTATTCGAGCCCCACGCCAGCCGCGAAACCGGCACGGGTCTCCTTGCCCGCATCAAACGCGGTCCCCAAGCCGGTTGTGATTCCCTTGTAATTGTCGTCGGTCACCGCGACGCCGCTCTTCACATAGAGCAATGCATTGTTCCACGCATAGCCGAACTGGCCGCTGAACAAGCCGAACGCGTCGATCTTCGACTGGTTGGTGACGCTGGGGCCGAACGCAGCGCTTAAGTTGGATCCGCGCAGATCGGCCCAGTTACCTTGCGCTTCAAGGCCGGCCACCAGGGCGCCGGTCTGCCAACGGTAACCAATCTGACCGCCGGCCAAGCCGCCATCGGCGCGATTGCATCCCTCGGGGACGCCCGGGGAAACCGGCGCACCGGCAATATTATCGACATTCCAGCATTTGCTGGACGAGCCGTAACCACCGTTGGCGCCGATATAGAAACCTGACCAGTCATAAGCCGCCACCATCAGCGGCGCCTTGGTATAGGGACGCGCCGCAAGATCGGCGGCGTAAGCGCTGGCAGCACTGATGCTGAAAACACTGAGAGCACTAGCTGCGATAACAAACCTTTTCATTGAAGCTCCTCGATGGCGAAATTGCTGCGCCACGATATCGAGATTCCACAATGACCGCTGTGATCCAACGACCACACCGATTTCAATTCGAACAAAAAACGTCTTTTGAAGAAAGAAACTATTTTTGCGATATTAAAAATTCGAAAGACGCCAACAACTTTCTTATATGTAGAGCCGAGACTTTTATACGCGGACTGATGTTAGTTCGCGAACGCGACGGCACTCGTGCGTTGCTGCAGACCACACAAATCGAACGTCAACATGGCCGCCATAAATCTCAGCAGCTGAACACTTTTTTATCAAACGGCAGGCGAACAAGTTCATCAGATTGCAGGTTATTCAATCGCTCCCCGAACGACTTTTTCGTGTAGTCATGTCGGCGCGCTTGATACCGAGCGGTCTTGCGCGTTTTACTCCGAGAATGTTCTGCCCCCGTCCGAAAGCTTCCTTTCGGACGGGTTTTTTTCTCCTGTGACGTGATCTGATCAAACACAGCGGGTGATCCCCCGCTGTTGCTCACCTTCACCGCATCCGGTGTAGGCTCGCGGCCTCGCTATTCGTGAACGTTCAGGTCGACGCCCCTGGGATCTTTGATCGTGGAAACGGCGGCGAAAGAAATCACCGCGAGCGCCGCGATATACACCCCGATCCGCCAGGACTCGCCATAGGTCCCGATGATCCATTGCGCAATGGCGGGCGCGAACGCGCCGCCCAGGATCGCGCCGAGCGCGTAGGAAACGGAAACACCGGAGTAGCGGATTCTGGCTGGGAATAATTCAGCGTAGAGTGCGGCCTGCGGCCCATAGGAAAGGCCGAGACCGGCGGTCAGGCCGACGGCCGCCACGAAGAACAGCAGGATGTTTTTGGTATCGATCAAGAACCACATCGGGATCGCCCACAGCACCATGATCGCATAGCCGATCTGGAACGAACGTACCCGTCCGATCCAGTCGCCCATCAGACCACCCAGCAATGTGAACACGAACCAGCTCACGGCGGCCAGCGTGCTCACCAGCAGGATCTGCTCGGTCGGCAGCTTCAGCGTCCCCATGCCATAGCTGATCATGAAGGCGATCAGGATGTAGCCGGCTGCGTTGTTGGCCATGAATGTCAGGGCGATGCGAACGATGTCGAATCCCCGCTCCCGGAATAGCTCGCGCAGCGGCGCGGAGGATTCCTTACGGCGCTGATGCATCAGCCTGAACACCGGTGATTCCTCGACGGTACTCCGGATCACCGCGCCGATGACGATCAACACGATCGAGAACAGGAACGGTATCCGCCATCCCCACTCGACCATCGCCTGCTTGCCGAGCAAAGTCGTCAGCCCCCACAGCGCACCGGTCGCCAGGATCATCCCCAGCGGCGTGCCGATCTGCGGGAACGAGCCGAAGAAACTGCGCTTTTCGACCGGTGCGAATTCAACCGCCATCAGGGCCGCGCCGCCCCATTCGCCGCCGGCCGAAAATCCCTGCAGGATTCGCAGTATGATCAAGAGCGCGGGCGCCCATGCACCGATCTGCGCGTAGGTCGGTAGCACGCCGACCAGCGCTGTCGCCGCGCCCATCAGGATCAGGGTCATCACCAGCACGCCGCGGCGTCCGAAGCGATCACCCATGTAGCCGCAAACGATCGCGCCGAGCGGGCGGAACAGAAACGACAATCCAATGGTCGCGAATGACACGATCTGCGCCAGCAGCGGATTGTTCTGGATCATCGGTCCGAAGAACAGCGGACCGAACACCAGGCCCGCGGCCTGCGCGTAAACGAAAAAGTCGTACCATTCGATGGTCGTGCCGACCAGGGTGGCCGCGAGGACCTTTTTTTCTTCTGATGTAACGCCGTTCCCCGTACTGCGCGCGGCGATCGGTGTGGATGTGATTGTCATGGTTGCCTCCCCCGTGGCGTAATGTCTTGATGTGTTTTGGCGATGTCGGCTTCGTTCAATTCTAAGCGACAAGCGCCGGTTATTATCAGGCGCTTGTGCCCCGCGCTGCGGTAGCCTTACGTCGCCTTGGCCTGCCCCAGCACGCGCATCCAGTTTTCGCCGACGATCTTGCGGACGTTGGCCGGTGTGGTGATCCGGCGCAATGCTGCCAGCAGATCGGGATACCCCGTGGGGTCCGCCGGGACCGCGCTGCGGCCGGCGACCATGTCGAGGCCGATGGCGACGTGGTCCGCGCCGACCAGATTGATGATGTAGTCGACATGCTCGGCCCACTCATCGATGGTCGGCAGCGACGACAGCGCGCTCGGATCCTCTTTCCACGCCGTCAACGCCAGCCAGCGCTCGCGAAACTCGAGGTCCATCCGTTTGATGAACTCGCCGTGGTCGCCGGGCGGCCGCGTGAACGATGGTTGATATCCGACCATGCCGAATACGGCCTTGCCGGAATTGGCAGCGCCGGCCGGATTGCTGGCCATCCATTGCCGATACTTCTTGCCGACCACCGCCGCGGCGCCGTGAATGCCGACGAGGCCACCCTTGCTGGCGAGCGCCTTCAGCACCTCATCGGATAGCCCCGCGCCGGAAACCGCCTTCGCGGTTTCGTGGCTCGCGACTACCGGCGCGCGGCTGCTCGCGATCAATTGCGTCTGCACCGCTTCGGTGCCGTGCGCGATATCGATCAGGATGCCGAGCTGATTCATTTGCGTGACCAGTCTGTGGCCATGCTCGTTGATGCCGCCGAAATGGTCTGGCTTTTCGCCGCCCTGAATTGGCGCCAGTGCGCTGTCGGCGAAATCGTTAAAGCCGGTTTGCGTGGCAAATTGTACCGAACGCAGGCCGAGGCGATAGAAGGCATCCAGGACGTCGGGATCGCCCTCATGATCGAAGCCGAACTCGCAGCCGATGAAGACGGCCATGCGGCCACTGGCGACGATGCGCCGCGCGCTCGCCGGACTGAGCGCGATCGCCATGTTGCTGGAATGCTCTTGCGAAAAGCGCAGCAAGGTATCGATCAGCCGAAGGAATTGCTTCGGGGTGTAGTTGTAGTTCCAGTAGCCGTAGGGCCCGAGATTATCAATGATGCAATTGACGCCGGCGGCCTTGGCGCGCGCAAAGTCCCATCCCTGTTGGGTCGGCTTCCAGGGATCGATGCCTTCCCAGTAAATCCGGTTGGTGATGTGGACGTGGCCGTCCATGAAGATATCGGGATCACTATCGGCGGCGGCCACACTTCCCGTCCAACCCGGGAGAGCCGGAAGCGCTGCCGTGGCAGCGGCGGACGCGACGCCCCAGCGCAAGATATCGCGGCGGGTTTGACCAGAGGCCGGCCTGTTCATCTCTTGTCTCCTCAGCTTTCTCAAAGTTTCGGGATTTTTGGCTCTGGATTGAGAGCCCTTTCCGAGCCTGGCGCCCGGCGCGTTCCGTTTCTGTTTACCAGCTTGGATCAGATTTCGAGAAGGATGAAATCCAGGGCCGAGCCATGTTCAAAGAGAGTTTTCCGATCGCCTATGACGCGCCGGCCGACCTGAAGAAATGGCCGTCGCTGAACAACCAGCGCCTGACCAACAAGCCGCCTTATCTGGTCTACAACGGTACGCTCGCGGACTGCATCCGGGAGTTGCTGGCAAAGCCGATCAAGCAGATCTCGCTGTACGATATCGTGACCGAGCCACAGGCGATTTTCGATTGTCCGGTGTTGTCGCCGGCCGACGCTGCCGAAATCGCGATGCGCAAGGATTTCCCGAAAGACTGACACGGGCTCCGGCTTCCGCCGCGCTCAGATGATCTCGCGCGCGCGCAAATCCGCGATCGTCGCCGCATCATAGCCAATCGCATCGAGCACCTCATCGGTGTGGGCGCTCAGTGCCGGCGCCATGTGGTCGAGCCTGCCGCCGCCATGCGCGAGCCGGAAACCGCTGCCGGCGAAACGCAAGCGCCCATAGGGCGTATCGACCTCCTGCAACGCCTCGCGCGCCGCGATCTGCGGATGATCGATCACTTCCTCGACCTTCCAGATGCTGGCGCAGGGCGCGCCGGCCGCATCCAGAATCTTCTCCCAGGCACGCGGGTCCTTTTTCGCCAGCGCTTCCTCGATGATGGCCCGCAACGCCGGTTCGTTCTCCTGCCGCGCGAACCAGTCGACGAAGCGCGGATCTTCCAACGCATCGGCGCGCCCGATCGCCGTCATCAGCGACTGGTACTGCTTCTCGCTGTTGACCGCGAGCAGCAGATAGCCCTCGCCTGCCTTGAACAGATTGGCGGTCGGGCGGCGGCTGACCGCCTGATTGCCGGACTGTTTCTGACGATGACCGGCCACGGTGTAATCCGCCACCTGCCCCGACAGGAACGCCAGGGTCGCCTCCAGCATGGAGACGTCGACCAATTGTCCCTTGCCGGTGTGCGTGCGCTGGAACAACGCGCTCGACACGCCGAACGCGGCGGTAGCCCCCGACAGCACGTCGCAGATCGCAAAGCCCGCGCGGGTCGGCCCGGTCTCCTCATGCCCGGTGATCGCCATGATGCCGGACAGCGCCTGGATCTTGCCGTCATAGCCGGCGCCGAGACGTTCCGGCCCGGTCTGCCCAAAGCCCGAGATCGCGCAATAGATCAGTTTCGGATTGATCGCGGACAAGCCGGCATAGCCGATGCCGAGCTTGTCCATCACGCCGGGACGAAAATTCTCCATCACGACATCGACCTCGGCGGCAAGCCGCTTGACGATCGCAATCGCCTCCGGCTTCCGCAGATCGAGCGTCAGGCTGCGCTTGTTGCCGTTGATCGCCTGCCAGCCCGGCGCGAGGCCCCGCTCCGCCCATTCGCGGCTGAGCGGCGTGCGCCGCATGTCCTCGCCTTCCCGCCGTTCCACCTTGATGACATCGGCGCCCAGCAGTGCGAGCTGGTAGCTCGCATAGGGGCCGGCCAGCACCTGCGTGAAGTCGAGAATCTTCACGCCTTCAAACGGTCGGGTCACTGCAGCGTCCTCCTGGTAGCGCGTCTTGTTATTTTTATTGTGGCCGTCTTTGTTGTCGTTCTTTGGTCTTGTTGTTGGCGCGGCCGGTTTCAAGCCGCGCGGTTGCCGCGCGCGATCTCCTTTTGCTTGTCGAATTCGGCGCGGCGCCGCGCCAGCTCTTCCGGGCTCATCTGCGCGATATTGTTGTAGTCGAGCTTCCAGGAGGCATCTTCGCTCCAGCGCAACGGCGACTGCATCGTGGTGCGGGCGCCGGAGGCGGATTCCAGCAGGCCCAGCGCCAGTTCAAGGGTCTGCGCCTGCGAGGCCACGTCATGCGGCTTGCCGGCGGAGTTACCCAACGGGAAATCGCTGAACAAAAAGCGTGGCACCGCGGCGTGTTCGACAATGTCCTTGGCGCACCCCATCACCACGGTCGGAATGCCATTGGCTTCAAGGTGGCGTGCCACGAGGGCCGAGGTCTGGTGGCAGACCGGGCAGTTCGGCACGATTACGGCGACATCGACCTTATCGGCCTGGCAGCGCGCCAGAATCTCCGGCGCGTCGGTATCGATGGTGACGCGGTGGCTGCGGTTGGTCGGCGCACCAAAGAAGCGCGGCGCAACTTCGCTCGATCCGCCCGGAGGCTGCCGCCTTCAACAACTGCGGCAGCGGAAACCAGGTGCCGCTGTCGGTCGCTGACGTGTGCTTGCGGTCGTAGCCGATATGCGAGATGCGCAGATCGTGCTGCTTGGTGGTATCGCCGTCATAGACCTTGTAGAACTTGGCGCTGCCATTATACGCCGCGCCCGGGCCCTGATCGCCCTTGGTCGGATCGTAGGGCGCCGCGGTGGTGACGATCGTGACGCGCGATTGCGCCAGCGGCTTCTTCAGCGGCTGGAACGGCGCCTCGATATAATGCGCCCAGCGATACGGCGTGGTGTAACCGATCGCGGTGTAGTAATCACGCGTCCGCTGCATGTAGGGGACCGGAGAATCGTAATCCGGCGCAAAGCCGAGTTGTTCGTCGATCGGTCCGCTCATGGTCATCTCCTCGTCCTTGTTACGCGTCTATACCGCAAGATAGGCCGCGGAAGCGGGCCCGGGAAGCCTTCGCAGGCGAATGGCAGCAAGCTTTTCTTGCCCTAAACCGACGCGGGCCCCATCCAGTTGGCACGGGACCGGATCACGGCGGTGAACGCATCCAACAGCGGCGTCGAGCGGCCATAGGCAATCGCGAGCTCATATTCGACCGGCGTGCCCAATCCCGTGAGGTCGCGGAAGACCACGCCGGGCCGGTTGGCGGTCGCGATGATGCGGGTGACGAGCCCGACCCCCATGCCGCCGGCCACCAGGCTCGCGATGGTATCCATTTGCAGCGCCTCCTGGCCGACCCGCGGCACGAAGCCGGCCTGGGCGCAGGCGGTCAGCACCCGCTCGTGCAGGCCCGGGCCCTGGCGCGCGGGAAAGATGATCCAGGGCTCGGAGGCCAGATCGGCCAGCGCGATCGATGGCCGCAGCGCCAGCGGATGGCTTTCCGGCAGCGCCGCGACCATCTGGTTTTTGGTCAGCACCTCGACATTGAGCCCGTCGGCATCGCGCAGCGGCGGAATCACAAAGCCGATGTCGGCTTCGTCGGCCTGGATTTTGGCGATCTGCTGCGCGGTCATCGCTTCCGCCAGCGTCAGCTCGACGTCGGGGTAGCGCTCGCGAAACGCGCGCAGGATCGCCGGCAGGATCTCGCGGGCGGCGCTCGCGACGAATGTCACCCGCAGCGCGCCGCTCAAACCTGCGCCGGCGCGCCGCGCCGCAACGATCGCGCGCTCGGCCTGCATTACCGTGCGCTTGCATTCTTCCAGGAATACCAGCCCGGCCGGCGTCAAGCGCTCGATCCGGTTGGTACGCTCGATCAAAAGCGTCCCCAGCTCCTCCTCGATCTGCTTGATCGTGACCGTGAGCGGCGGCTGCGCCATGTTGAGGCGATCGGCGGCACGGCGAAAACTGAGTTCTTCAGCAACGGCAATGAACTGGCGCAACTGACGCAGCTCGATCATGTCCTGTTCCGGCGCCCCTTATTCACGTTGGGGCGCAGGCTATCGGATCAACTGCGAAAACACGACAGGATTCAGGAGCACGAACAAAGACGGCCGAGTGCAGCTTGGCGAAGAAAACCCATGCGTGGTCCCGGTCGCGTTCCCGGTCATGGCAGAATCATCTAGAGATTGGCGCTGGGATCATCGTGGAATTCGCAGATGAATTGTCGAGAGCGCCGGGCCTCCGGCCAAAAATCGCAGGCTGGCAGCGCCGGGGCGCTTTATGAAGCCGGCCTCCGCCATCTGCGAGCCGAGCAGTACCTCGATGCGCAGATTTGCTGCCAGCAAGCTTTGGCCACGGATCCCAATCACGCCGACAGCCTGAACCTGATGGGCATGCTGTCGCTCCACGCCAAGCAATACGATCATGCCATCGAGTGGGCGGCTCGCGCCCTGCAGCAGGCGCCAAAGCCGGGATATCTCGTGACCCTCGGGAGTGCTCTGCAAAACCTGGGGCGGCTCGAGGAGGCACTCAAGGCCTTCGACAAGGCGGTCCAGCTCAAGCCGGATGTTGCCGAATTGTGGAAAAACCTCGGCAACGTTCTGGTGGAGCTGGAGCGCCCGGCGGAGGCGCTGTTGAGCTTTCAGCACGTCCTGACGCTCGATCCGCGCCACTGGGAATCGGCCTATAGATGCGCGGTCCTCTTTCACGAGTTGGGACGCCTCGAGGAGGCGATCAAACAATTCGACGTCTGCGATCAGCTAAAGCCGGACCACGCCTTGACGCTGCGCGCGCGCGCACGCTCGCTTCGCGATTTGAACCGGCTAGAGGAAGCGCTGCTGGACAGCCAGCGGGCCCACGCTCTTGATCCCAGCGATGCCGGGACATGCAATGGCGTGGGAGACATCCTGGCGCGATTGCCCGATCGGCAGGAGGAGGCCCTGCAATGGTTCGACCGGGCGCTGGAGCTCCGGCCGGACTACGATCAGGCGCTGACCAACAGGGCCCTGATGCTTGGTCAACTTCACCGCTTCGAAGAAGCCGTCGCGCTTTATCAGCGTCTGCAGAGACTTGATCCTGGCAATGCCGAAACCGACATCAGCCTGGGACACCTGCAATTGCTGCTGGGCAATTTCGAATCCGGTTGGGCCGGGCATGATGCACGGCGGAGGATTCCGTCGTTTTCGGCGCCCTACCCGAAATTCTCCCAACCGATGTGGCGTGGCGAGAAATCCATCGAAGGCAAGACGATCCTCGTTCACGTGGACGAAGGATTCGGAGACACAATTCAGTTCGCCCGCTATGTGCCGATGCTCGCGGCGCGTGGCGCGCGCGTGATTCTGGTCGTTGACGGCCCGGCCTATGCTCTGCTGTCGGACCTGGCCGGCGTCTCACAATCCTTTGCATTTCCAGCCAATACATTGCCGCCGTTTGACTTCCATTGTCCGATGTCCAGCCTGCCACTGGCCTTTGGAACCCGTCTCGATACGATTCCGTCAGCGATATCGTATTTGCCTGCCCCCGCGGAAAGCCGCGTGCAGGCCTGGGAAAGCCGCCTTGGTCCACATGATAGGCTGCGGGTGGGCCTGGTCTGGTCCGGCAATCCAAAACACAGGAACGACCACAATCGATCAATGCCGTTGCGAACGCTTTCGGGCATCCTCGACGCCGACGCGACCTTCGTAAGCCTGCAGAAGGACCCGAGGCCCCAAGATAAAGCGGTCCTCCTTGAATTAGCCGACATCATTGACCTGACTGCCGGCCTGACCGATTTTGCCGAGACGGCTGCATTGCTACGTTGCCTTGATCTGGTCATCACGGTGGACACCAGCGTCGCCCATCTCGCCGGTGCTCTTGGGTGCCCGACCTGGATCTTGCTGCCGTACACTCCGGATTGGCGCTGGTTGCTCGGTCGCGATGACAGTCCCTGGTACCCAACGGTACGCCTTTTTCGGCAGCCAGAGCCGCGAGACTACGACAGCGTCATTGATCGCGTGAGAGACGAGCTGACGGCGATGATTTCCAAACACAACTCGGCAAGGATATAGCAACGATTCAGTCGCACTCGCAGCTCCGATTGCAGACGCGAAACGATGCCGGCCTGACGTTTACACCGCGACGGGACGCAGCCGCGATACGATCAGGATCAGCAGAATCGAAGCCGCCAGCAACGCCGTGACATAAAACAGTCCGGCCGAGAAACTGCCGGTGGCATCCCGCAGGAACCCGATCACCGCCGGGCTCACCGCCGAACCCAGCAGCCCGACCGCACTGATCAGGCCAATGCCCGCCGGTCGCGCGGCTTCGGACAATAGCGACTGCGGCAAGGTCCAGAACGTGCTCATGGCGCAGAACGCGCCGGAGACGGTAAAGATCAGGCCGACCAGCCGCAATTCCGGCTCGGGAAAGTAGATCACCAAGAGCCATCCGGCCGCCGCCATCGCCAGCGCCGCGATCACGTGCCAGACCCGCTCCTGCATCCGATCCGAACTGCGGGTCCATAGCGGCATCAGGATCAGCGCTGCGATCGCCGGAATCGCCGTGACGAAACCGACCTGTGATAGCGAATATGCCTTCAGCACCTCGCGCACGATGGTCGGTATCCAGGTGGCGTTGGCGTTGATGGTGTTGACCAGGCAAAAATACGCCAGCGCCAGCAGCAAAATCCTGGGCTCGGTGACCTGTCGCCACACCGAGATCTTGGATTGCCGTCCCGAAGCCGGTTGATCGTCCGCGAGCAGCGAGGTCAGGGTGTTTTTCTCAGGCTCGTCCAGCCAGGCCGCATCTTTGGGTTTATCGGTGAGATAGACGTAGGCGATCACGCCAAGGATCACGGCCGGCAATCCTTCCAGCAGGAACAGCCAGCGCCAGCCCTGCAAGCCCAGCGCGCCGTTCAGATTATCGAGGATCAGGCCGGAGACGCCGGCGCCAAGCGCCATCGCCACCGGCTGCGCCATCATCAGATAGCCGTTGGCGCGGGCGCGATGCGAATTCGGAATCCAGTAGGTCAGATAGAGCAGCACGCCGGGCACGAAGCCCGCCTCCAGCACGCCGACCAGAAATCGCACGAGGTAAAGGCTGTTGGGGCCGACCACCAGCATCGTGGCCGCGGACGCCAGCCCCCAGGAGATCAGGATGCGCGCGATCCAGACCCGGGCGCCGTAGCGTACCATCAACAAATTGCTCGGAATCTCGCAGGCGACATAGCCGACGTAGAAGATCGAATTGGCGAGGCCGAAGGTGGTCGCGGTCAGCGCCAGATCCTTGTTCATCGACAAGGCGGCAAAGCCGATATTGATGCGGTCGAGATAATTGAAGATGTACAGCACGAACAGAAACGGGATCAGGCGCAGCCATACTTTCCTGATCGCAGCGCCCCGCTCGGTTTGAACGGATGCGCCGTCCGCGACGGATATCGTGGTCATTCTTCGTCTCCCCGCATTTTCTTGTTTTAGTGAGGCGCGCCCGCTTCTGGCGGCGGACTTCAGCCTCGTTCAGTCGACAATCAATTTTTTCACCGGCGTTGGATCGAGGTTGAACAGGCGCGCCGCGTTGAGCCCCAGAATGTTGCGCTTGGCCTGTTCGGTCAGGAACGGCAGATCGCAGATCTCCTGCGGCAGATCGAAATCGAAATGCGGCCAGTCGGACGCGAACATCAATTGCGTTTCGGCCTTGATCATCTCGAAGGTGACTTCGAGCGCCTTTGGATGCGTCGTCTCCATCGGCTGGGTGGTGTAGAAGCAATTGTGGTTCATGTACTCGCTGGGCAGCCGCTTGAGCTGCGGCGCCTCGGACGGGCGCATCAGATACTGGTCATCCAGCCGCTGCATCAGGAACGGCACCCACGCCAGGCCGCTCTCGACCCACAATGATTTGAGCTTCGGAAATCGTTCGGGAATCCCGTTCAGCACCCAGTTCGTCATATGCACCATGTTGCACCAGGCGAAACCCAGTGCGTGCATGCCAAGGAAGCGGTTGACGGTGGCGAGCGAGGGATCCTGCCAGTGATAGCCGGCGTGAAACGCCAGCGGCTTGCCGGTTTCCTCGATCATCGCGTAAAGCCGCATGTAGTCGTTGTGATGCACCGGCTTGTTGCGGGTGCTGGTGACGCAGAAACCGATCACGCCCTTCTTGTCGCCCAACTCCCGGACCGTCCGCTCTGCTTCCTGCGGCGTGTTGAACGGCAGATAGATCAGCGATTTGATGCGGTCGTCGGCGGACAAGATCCGGTCGATCAGCCAGCGGTTATAGGCATTGCCGAGCCACACCTCCATTTCGGCCTGCGGGTGCATGCCGAGGAACAGCATCGGGGTCGGAAACACCACCATGTTGTCGACGCCGAGCGAGTCCATCGCGCGTCGCGTCAGGGTGACGTCGCGATGGACGTCGGTTTCCTTGACGATTTCCTGCTGTCCGTCCTGATGCGGAATCCGCCCGCCCACCGACTGGTAGCGCAGCCCGAGGTCGCCGTTGAGGCCGTAAGGCGGAGCGCCAATCCGCTCGGCCTGCCAGCGCACCGCGTTGTCGCGAACCACGGGGTCTTCGATATAGGTGACGATCTCCTTCCAGGACACCGTTTCGACGTGATGGGCGTCGATGTCGCAGACGAACCAGTCCTGCAGACCGCGCTTGAGCGCGTTGCGCCGGGCATGCGCGAGGACGTCGCGGGTGTCGGTGTGAACGTCGATCTGCTGCACGCCCGCATAGTGCGGGCCGATCTTGCCGTGAATGTTCATGATTGCCCTCCGGCGTAAGTGTCTTCGTCCGGGCGCCGGCGATACCACAGCGCCAGCTCCATCGGCCCGAGATGCAGCGCCCGCAGCATCTCGGAGACCGCCGAGAGCAATTCGGTCGGTGTCATCTCGCTGTCGCGGGAACCTGCGATCGGCGGGAACGTGCGCTCCTCGCCGTCGGATTTGGCGACATACAGCCGGATTGCTGCGGTCAGGATTTGCGCGACCGCCTCGTCCGAGACGCGGGACGCTTCGCCCTTCTCGACCAGTTCACGCGACGCGCGCAGCAAATCCGGCGCGATCGAATCGATCCAGCCATATTGATCGTTCCGTTTTTCGTCCCGGCGGTCCGCTTCAAACGTTGACATAGATCTCTCCGTCCCGGATCGACAGCTCAGCCTTGCGCAGCCGGAACCGGCTGCTGCCCTGGTGGTATCCGGTCTTGATGCTGAATTCGTAGCCGTGCCACGGACAGACGATGTGGCTCTCGGCCTCGTCATATTCCTGGGTGCGGACGGTTTTGTCGTCGGCCGTGGGCTCCAGCACGCGCTTCATGATGCGGCCCTGGCAGATCGGGCCGGCGCGGTGCGCGCAGCGATTGTGCCAGGCGTAGAAATCACCGCCGATGCGGAACACGCCAACCTCGAACTCGCCGCACACGACCACCTTGCGATCGCCATCGGCGTAGTCATCGACATTGCCAGCCATATATTCGGCCATCCGCGTCCTCCTCGCTCTTCTTGTCGTCCCGTTCGCGCCGGAACGGCTGATGGCGCGCCGGCAAAGGCCGGCACGACCAGGCGTCATCCTCGGGGGTGCCCGATCGCGCGGCCAATACTATGTTCGGAAGGAGCGATACGCAGGGCGTATCGCGGCAGATCTAGCCGTCGGCGGAAACCCTGAGCGGGACATCCGGCCGCAGAACACCGACCACCGCGGCGCCGGTCAGGAGAATGACGACCCCGGTCGCGAACGGCACGTTCCAATTGCCGGTCAGGTCGATCAGCCAGCCGAATACGACCGGCGAAATGATGCCGGCGATGGCCACCCCCATGATGATGTAGGCACTGCCGAGCCCGGCGTATTCCTTCGAAATATCCATCGGCACCGCATACATCGGCGCGATCGTCAGCTCGAGAAAGAACATCGCAGCCGCGAGCAGCGCCACCACGATCGAGAGATTGTCGATAAAGAGACACGGGATCAGGCATAACGCCGTCCCGACCAGCGACACCGCAACGACGCTGCAACGCGCCAGCCGATGGCGACCGGTTCGTTTCAGAATGAAATCCGATCCCATGCCGCCAGCGGTATTGCCGACCAATCCCGCGACGAACGGAATGCTCGTCAGCAACGCGGACTGCTTCAGGTCGGTATGGTGCTGGTTGGCGAAGTAAAGCGGCAGCCACGACACGAAGACCCAATAGCTCCAACCGTAGGTGAACATCACGATGGTGACCGGGAACATCCGCTTGGTCAGCGTCCACAGCGGAATCCGGGCCTTGCGATCCGGCAACGAGACGCTGAGACCTTCGAGCTTTTCCGCGTCCGCGTCGGGATGCTCGCGGGGGTCTTCCTGGAAATAGAACCACCACACCACGGCCCACAGCAGCGCGGCAACGCCGCAGATGATGAAGGAGACGCGCCAGTCGAACCACACGATGATCCAGGCGACGACGGGCGGCGCAATCGCCGCTCCCAGCCGTGAGGCGCTGTGGGTGATGCCCTGGATGTAGCCGAAACGATGCGCCGGATACCAGTTGCGCATCGCTTGCGTGGCAGCAGGGAAAGCCGGCCCCTCGCCCAGGCCAACGACGAGCCGTGCCACGAACAGACTCGTGAGCCCGCCGGTCAGCCCGGTCAGGATGGTGCCGACGCCGACAATGATGACAGTGACAAACAGCGAAACGCGCGCGCCATATTTTCGCGCGCCCCAGCCGCCGAACAGCACCGATGCCAGATACGACCAGGAGAAGGCACTGAAAGCCAGTCCCATCTCGGTATTGGTCAGGTCGAAATGCGCTTTCAGCGGTGCTGCGGCCGCCGAGATATTGACGCGATCAAGATACATGATCGCGAACAGCACGCAGAGCATGGTGGTGACGACGGTGTGCGCGCTGAACAGGGATCGCGCGCGAGGGGCCGCCGCCACGGTGCTGACTGCTTGCCGCATGGGTCGCTCCGACTGAACTGGATGGGCTCTCTTGCTTGCCGGGAAACGACGGCAATCAGGGGAGGCCGTTGCGCCCATGTTTGCGGAAGCCGGGGCGCTCGGTCATCAGCTCGTAATAGTCCGCAATAGCAGCGTAGTGCGGTCGCGTAAGGTTCGAGATCATGAACCAGCGATTGACCACCAACCCCATCGGAATGTCGGCGATGGTGAAGCGCTCGCCCATCACGAAGGGGCCATTCTCGGCAAGATGATTGTTGAGAAGGCCGATCACATGGATCAGTTCCTTTTGTCCCTGCTCGACGTACCAGGGATGATCGTAGGGCGCTTCCTTGAGCTGGCCACCCAAAAACGCGCCGCGCAGGGCGTGCGTGATATCGTAGGCGACCCAATCCATCCACTGCTCGATCGCCTGTCGCGGCCCGAGTTCTTCCGGATAGAGGTCGGTCGCCTTGTGCTTCGCCGCGAGGTAACGCACGATCGTGTTCGATTCCCGCATCACCCGGTCACCGTCGATCACAACCGGCACCTGCCCGGTCAGGTTGAGCCTGAGGAATTCGGGCGTGTTGGTCGGCTTGAAGCCGCGGCCAAAATCCTCCCGCGTGTAAGGGATGCCGATTTCATCGCAGACCCACAGCACCTTGCGAACGTTGAACGAGTTGGCGCGGCCGAGCACCCGCAGCGGCCCCTCGCCCGAAGAAGCGACGCGTTCTGCCGTCGCGACTGTTCCGCTGCTGTCCATGCGCGGGTCTCCCTTACTGTTGTCGTCTTATTTTTCGGTTTGGCTTTGGTCGATTGAAAGCCGGCCGCATTCTAATGTAAAATTGATTTATCGTCTCAATTCATGAGGATTGTAAATGAATGTCGCTTTGCGTCAGCTCCGGGCCTTTCTGGCCGTCGCGCGGCACGGCAGCTTCAGCCGTGCGGCGCAGGAGGTCGGCCTGTCGCAAAGCGCTGTTAGCCTGTCGGTTCGACAATTGGAGGCCGAGCTCGGGCTCAAGCTGCTCGACCGTACCACGCGTCAGGTTCAGTTGACCGCCGTCGGTGCGACGCTGGCCGCCAGCGGTTCGCGGCTGGTCGACGAGCTGGACGTGACGTTAATGGAGCTCCGCGATATCGGCGTGCAACACCGGGGGCGCGTCAAGATGGCCTGCGTGCCGGCAGTGGCGCGAAGCCTGATGCCGCGCTGCGTCGATCATTGTTCGGAAAAATGGCCGAACATTTCGCTCGGGATCGACGACTGCGCGGCGACCGACGTGATCCGCAAGGTCGGACGCGGCGAAGTCGAGTTCGGCATCGCCAGCGGCGACATCGCCAACGCCGAACTGCACATCGAACCGCTGACCGAGGATCCGTTTCGTCTGGTGTGTCGGCGCACCGATCCGATCGCCGCATCCGGCGTCGCGACATGGAGCCAGTTATCCGGCCGCAAGCTGGTGATGCTGAACAACACCTCGGGAAGCCGTCAGGTGATCGAGGCCACGCTGACGCGCACCCGAACCAGGGTCGACGTCTTGCTCGAGCTGGCGCAACCAAGCTCAATCCTCGGCATGGTCGAGGCCGGCATCGGAATCGCGGTGGTTCCGCAACTAGCCGCGCCGCGCCATGACGATGCGCTGCTCGCCACCTGCCGGCTGATCGAGCCAAGCGTCAGCCGAACCATCCTGCTGTTGCGACGCCGCGACCGTTCGCTGTCCCCGGCCGCCGCAGCAGTCTGGGCCGCCTTACATGAGCTCTACGGAAATACAGGCGTGCGAGATAGATCGAAATCGATACCGCGTGCCTCGAAGCGGCAACCACGATCACCGCGGCAAAAAAAACCACGCGCTTAGCGAGGCGCCCAGACAAAGCGCTGCGCCGACCACGGCCGCAACGCCGAAAGCACTCACAAGCGCCGGTCCGGCCGCCGCCAGCACCGAACCGATCAGCGCGGTTGCGACCAGGCCGCCGGTGCGGGCGACGGCGCTGTTCAACCCGGATGCCGCGCCGACATGGCGATCGTCGACCGACATCAGCACCGCCGTCGTCAGCGGCGCCACGGCGCCGGCCATTCCGATTGCGATCACGAGCATCGCCGGCAGCACCCCGAACCAGTAGCTATTTGCCGAGCCGATCCGAAGCGTGAGCAAAAATCCGGCGGCAACGATCAGTGGCCCGATCACCAGCGGCCATCGCGGTCCGATTTTTCCGGCCAGCGCCCCGGCCGCGGGTGACGCCAGCGCGATGACCACCGGCAGCGGCAGCAAAGCCGCACCAGCCTGCGTCGCCGCATAGCCACCGGCTTCGATCAGGACGTAAGGCAACAGAACAAAGAATCCGCCCAAGGCGGCGTATAGTAGAAAGGTGAGCACGGTGAGCCCGACAAAGCTCGGCGATGCAAACAGCGTCAGTGGCATCATCGCCTGGTCGCCGCGGCGGCCTTCGGCCCACACGAAGCCCAGCAGCAACACGCCTCCCACCCCCAGCGCAACCAACGCCGACATCGACCAGCCCCGCCCGGAACCCTCCGTCAGCGCCCAGGTCGCAAGACCGAGGCCTGCGGTAGCGAGGATGGCTCCGGTTACGTCAAGCGGATCAGAACCTTCCTCGGCATCCGCACGGACGTAGAAATACGCCAGTGCGACCGCCGCCGCCGCGAGCGGCACGTTAATCAGGAATATCGCCCGCCAACTGACGGCATCGATCAGCCAACCGCCGAGCACCGGACCGAGCGCTGCGCCGGCCGCGCCGGTCGCGGCCCAGATCCCGATCGCGCGTCCTTTGGCCTCGCCGGAAAAACTCTGGCCCAGGATGGCGAGGCTGCCCGGCATCAGCATCGCGGCGCCGGCGCCCTGGACGAAGCGCGCCGCGAGCAGCCAGATCAGATCAGGCGCCAATGCGCACGCGATCGAGGCAATGCCGAACAGACTGGTTCCGATCATCAGAAGCCGGCGGCTGCCGAACCGATCGCCCGCCGCACCTCCCAGCAGCAACAGCGCGCTCAGCGGCAGCAGATAGGCGTTGACGACCCATTGCAGCGCGACCGCATCGGCGCTGAGGCTGGCACCGATGGCGGGCAGCCCGACATTGACGACCGATCCGTCGATGAACGCGAGGCTCGAAGCCAGGATCGTGGTCGCGATCACCATGCCGGGATGAGCAACCCGTGCGCCCTCTTCCTGGTTTCGCGCAATCGTGGCGTCGCAAGGGCTGTGAACCAGGCTCATGGCCCATCTGTACGGCAACGCCGCGCACCGGACAAACGGTTCACGGTTCGATCGGCCGCTCGATACCTTCAGGGGATATCCATGCGGGCCATTTTCGGTCTAACTTGTCGATCTCGGCGCCCAGCCCGAGCAACAAGAAAATCGGGATGGAACATGGCACGAAGATTTCGCGTCGCAGCAACAACGGTCAGCGCGATCGTGTGGCTGGCGGGGGTCGCGATAGCGGAAGACGCCCCACGCTTCCCTCAACCGACGATGGAGCAGCTCAACCCCGAGCAACAGGCCGTCGCCGCCGAAGTCCTGAAGCAGTCCAGCGCCGGGCTCGGCGGACCCTACGGCATGCTGATCAAAAGCCCGGAGCTTTTGAAACGCTATCTCCTGATGACGGATTATTTGCGCCAGAAAACCTCGCTGCCGCACCGGCTCAACGAAATGGCCATCCTGCTCGAGGCGCGATTATGGGATGCGCAATATGAATGGTGGGCGCACGAACCGCTGGCGCGGAAAGCCGGCCTGTCGGATGCGATCATCGAGGATATCCGCGCCGGCAAACGTCCCGGCTCGATGCAGCCGGATGAAGCCATCGTCTATGATGTCGTGACTGAGCTGCTGAACACGCGGCAATTGTCCGACGATACGTTTGGCAAGGCCAAACAGATCCTCGGCGAGCAGCAGGTGGTAGATCTGGTCGCGGTCACCGGTTTCTATGTCATGGTCTCGGCCGTCGTGATCGCCGGACGAATTGCGATACCGAACGGCGGAGCGCCGCCGATGCCGGTCCTGGTCAAGTGAGGCGCGAGACAACACATGCTCGGAAATAAAATCGGATTGGGGATCGTTGGTTCAGGGCGGATCGGCACCTTGCGGGCGCGGTTGGCGGCGGGGCATTCATCGGTCGACACCATCGCGGTGTCGGATCTAAATGCCGCGAATGCTGCAAAACTGGCAACGCTGGTCGGCGGCCGAAGTCACGGCAGCGACAATCTCGCCGTCATCGACGATCCCGACGTCACCGCCGTGATCGTTTCCACCAGCGAGGGCGAACATATGGCGCCGATGCTGGCGGCGATCCAGCGCGGCAAGCCGGTGCTGGTGGAAAAGCCGATCGCGCTGACCGTGCGCGAAGCCGATCAGGTGCTGGACGCGCTGGCCAAGCATGGCGGCAATGTGCGGGTCGGCTATAGCCGCCGCTACAAGGAACGCTACCAGATCGCCAAGGAGCAGGTGGTGAAAGGACGCGTCGGCGTGCTGACAGGCGGCGCCGCGCGGGTGTTCAATTCGCGATCGCAGGCTTTGGCGATGTTATCGCGCAACCCGCACGCCACGCCGGTGGTGGATGCGCTGACCTATTATGTCGACCTGATGAACTGGCTGTTCGAGGGCCGCCATGTCGTCGAGATCTATGCGCGCGGACAGACCGGCGTGCTGAAGGCCGCAGGCCATGACGTTCCCGACGTCAGCTATGCCGTGCTGACCTACAATGACGGCGCGGTGGTCAATCTCGGCGTCAGCTACGCGTTGCCGGAAAAATATCCGGCACTCGGCCATGCGGCACGGGTCGAGGTGCTGGGCATCGGCGGCGTGATGATCCTCGACGACGATCATACCGACCAGATCATGTATAGCGAGACCGGCGTACCGCATGTCTATTTGCCGGACCACAACGTCAACATGGTGTTCCTGCAAAGTGGCACGCCGGGCGACTGGGCGTTGGGCGAATTCTGGGGCCCGATCGCCAACGAGACACGGGCCTGGCTCGATCATCTCGCGACCGGCCGTCCCTGCACGCTGGCGACGCCACAGGATGCCCGCGCCACGCTGGAGGCGACGCTCGCGATCGAGCATTCGATGCGGATCGGCGCACCGGTGATGCTGCCATTGCGCGCGGGATAACAGGAACATGAAAATATGAACCGCCAAGGCTTGCTCACACGGCGCGCATTGCTCCGCGCCGGCGGCACCCTCGCCATCGGCGCGGCCGCGTTCACGCGCTCTGCGGCGGCTGCCGGGTTTCCGGAACGCAACGTCCGCATCATCGCCCCGTTCGCGGCGGGCGGCCCGAGCGATACGCTGGCGCGGCTGATGAGCGTCAAGCTCGGCGAATCCCTCGGCGGGTTTTTCTATGTCGAAAATCGCCCCGGTGGCGGCAGCAATATCGGTACCTCCGTCGCGGCCCGCGCGACACCGAGGAGACGGCTATACGCTGCTGCTGACCTCCAGCGCTTTCGTGCTCAATCCGGGGCTCTACAAGCAGGTGCCGTATGATGCGGTCAAGGATTTTGCGCCGATCGCCGAGCTTGTGACCTCTCCCAATGTGTTCATCGCAACGCCTGCCTCCGGCATCACCTCGATGGCGGAGCTGGTCGCGCAGGCCAAGGCAAAGCCCGACACGCTGAATTACGCCAGCGCCGGAACGGGCACGACGCCGCATCTGACCGGGGAATGGTTCAAATCCATCACCGGCATCAGCATGGCGCATGTGCCGTTCGCCGGCGCTGGACCGGCCTTGCAGGCGATCCTGGGCGGCACCGTTCCGATCATGTGCGGGTCGTTGCCGGGTGCGCATCCGCTGATCCAGAGCCAGACCCTGCGCGCGCTCGCCGTCACCGGCTCCGAACGCTGGTATGACCTGCCTGATGTTCCGACCATGATCGAACTCGGCTACAAGGATTTCCTGTCCGACACCTTCCACGCCATGCTGGCGCCGGCGGGAACGCCGCCGGATCTCGTCACGCGGCTGGCCACGGCATCGCAGGACATCCTGCGCCAACCGGCGTTCCACGAGCAGCTGCGTTCGCTCGGGTTTGAGGTGATCGGCAACGGGCCCGACGGCCTGCGCCAGCGCATCGAACGTGAGCTACCGCATTATCGTGAGCTGATCGCCAAAGCCGGCATCGAACGCGTGTAAGCCGGCTAGTTGAAGCCGTACAGAAACGCCGGATTGTCCACCAGGATTTTGCGCATCACAGCCGGATCAGGCGCCCACTCCGCCAGCAGCGCGAGCAGCGTTGCGTTGTCCGGCCGTGGCGTGCGCCCGGGATGCGGCCAGTTGCTGCCCCAAAGACATCGCGCGGGCGCATGCGCTGCCAAGCGCCGTGCCAGCTCCATCACGTCGCGATAATGCGGCGGCCCATCGCGATCCGCGTGATATGGCGCTGAAAGTTTCACCCAGACCCGCCCGGTATCCAGCAGTCGATATCCGTATCCGTAGGGGTCCCCAGATTTTCAGCATCTTGATTAGTCCTTACAACATAATGGGAAAACATGCCTCAGTCAGTCGTTCAAGCTCCGAAGGTTGATAAGCGTAAGAGTGGCTGTGGCGGTGCTCTGATACCGACCATGAGCATCCACATAGGCGTTAGTCAGCCGGCGCGGGGGTAGCGGATCGGCATCCAGTACTGACGCATGGCCTCTACGGCCGCCGGGATATCGCTGTGGGCGTTGCGCAGGAATTGCTCGGTCTGGCGGGCCTTGCTTGTCGGTCCGAGCAGCGGACGGCCCTGATCGTCCTCACAATGCATCAGGATGGGCAGAAGCAGTCCGTGATTGACGTTGCGGGTGTCGAGCAGAGGCGCCCAAGCCGATATTCTCGGTCGCATGGCGGCGTGGAATCCCAGGCACCAGGGACGCGCATCGACGTCGCCGTTCGGCTTGCGCTGATGGATCGGTTCGAACCGATCCGGGTTGGTGGAGAGGGTTTTGCTGATGGCGTTGTGGTGCTGCGCGACGGCGGAGATCGCCGCGAACTGCGGCCGTGCCGCCGTGGTTGAAGGCGTCGGCGTCAATGGCGAGCAGCGGACAGATCCAATCGAGCGGGCTGATCGATACCGGCCCGGTCACGATCGCGGCAATGTAACCGTCCAGCACCGGCATGCTGGTGGCGACGGGACGCCGCTCGGTGCGGTCCTGCAGCCATCGCTCGAGCTGCACGAGCGACATGGCGGCAGCCGCCATCGACGACGATGCTTTATCGCGACGCCGGCTCATGCGGCCACCTGCGCGATGCGCGCGTGGGCTGCCTTCCAGTTCCAGGCCAGTAGCTCGTGCAACTGATGGCTCTTGGTTCGTCCGGAGACGATGCGCTCGAGCACGCCGGCGAGGTAGGCCTGGGGATCGAGATCATGGAGCTTTGCGGTGTTGACGAGCGATGCCAGGATCGCCCAGCTCTCGGCGCCGCCTTCGCTGCCGCTGAACAATGAGTTCCGGCGGCCCATTGCAATCGGGCGCATTGAACGCTCCACCGTATTGGAGTTCGACCTCGACCCGCCCGTCGCTGAGGAACAGCGTCAGTCCATGCCAGTGATTGAGCGCATAGTTGATGGCCTCCGCCAGCTTCGACTGGGAGAATAGCTGGCCGACCATTGCCGTCAGCCGCGTCCTGAGCGTCTCCATCAACGGCGCGGTCCTGGTGCGGCGGGCGGCACGCCGCTGTTCGGCGGTGCTGCCGCGGATCTCGGCCTCGACCGCGCGACACTGGCCGGCTGGGTGAAGCGTGCCGCCGGTCTCCAGATCGTCCAGCTCGAGCGCGAGCTTGCTCGGCGACAATCACCGCAAGCCGCTCCGAGCGCTTCCCGAAGATCATCTCCTTGAGCGTCCGCATCACCACGCGCAACTTTCGTTCTCGGCGTCAAGCGCGAGCACCATCTCGGTCAGAGCCGCTGCATCGGCCGGGAGAGCTTCGGAAGGAATCGCCATGATCAAAAGATACATCCGTGCGCGACGGGCTCCAGTGAACAATCCTTCACCTCAGCCGACAACGGCCGGCTGCTTCATAGGCTTGGGTGAAACACGTGTCCACTGCGTCGCAGTTCGATGCACCACTCCGTGCGGATCGGCGCCCAGGTGAAGCGTCCCTGGTGCAGCCACGCGTCACGAGCACCGTGCCGCTGACAGCCCAAGCCGGAAGCTCACTCTGTCCATGCGCTTGCTGCGGAACGCGAAGACGTCGCCGCAATACGGGTTCGCACGCAGCGCTTCGCTCACCAGCGCCGACAGCGTGTGCAACGACTTGCGAAAGTCGACCGGCTGTGCCGCCAGCACGGCGTTTAATCTCGGCAACGGCTTGGCGATTTCCGACTTCGAGTTCGTCCTGGCTTCGGGTACGAATGGAGCCTTCATTAACGGAACGTGGACGGACCCGGACCCCAGCAACCGCAATGGGGCATTACGTCGACCCTCAATATCACGGCGGATTTACGCGGCTGTCCCCGAACCCACCACCGGGGTCAGCGGATGCTTAGCTGCCGGCGTTGGTATATATGGCAGATCGGGTATCGGTGGCGCCTCGCACGGCATCAATTACGCACAGGATCAGAATCCGAAAAGCCGCTTCCAACGGGACGGCTTTGCTTTACCTTTGCCCAAAATTTGCAGTACAGGTTCGATCGATCTCGTCAGGGATGGGCATTAGAGATGTGGTAATCGAACCTCGCGGATGCGCCAAACTTGCTACCTAATCGCGATAGGTGTCGCGACGATCGGGTGGATTTGACTTGTCATCTCGATTGCGCTCTGGCTGATCTAATCAGGCTCGCGATCCGGCCGCGGCCGCATCAGGTAGGCCATCAGCGCGAGGCTAGAGCCCCACATGGCCAGCAATCCATAGAAGACTATCATGCTCGTTCCGTCACGTCATGATCGATGGTTGAAGTCTGGTTAGATTTGCTGTGTTTCCCAAGCGAAAGATATTGTGCGGCGCAACTTCCGGATGAAGGCTTCGCGGCCAACTTGCTTGGCGCTATTCCGGTGAAACAATTGATAGAGCACAGTTGCCGTGGAACGGGTTATGCACACGCGCTCCGAAAAGGTACCAGAGACGCGATCGGGCCCGTTTGCGACGGGCGCAACGTCGAACGATCCCCCTGTCGGACCCCGGCTCCCAAATATTTTTCCCGATTTGAGAATAGACTGTCAATCGGCTTGCAAATTTTGAACGCCGATTGACACGGTAATGTCGTAACGTCCTGCACGGGCCAGTTTTCCTTTTCAAAGGAAACCTAATGCCGATACTCGATCGAGAGACGAAAGGCATCATCAAGGCTGAGGTCATCGCCATCGGATCGGGTCAACCAGCAATGGGAGGAAGGCGGGTGTGCGACGGATAGCGAATAAGGCTCTGTTGAGCCATATTCGCTATCATCGCTGATCGTCGGCTCTCTGATTAGCCCGTTAAAGATGGACGACGCTATGCTCGACAATACGGAGAAGACCACCAGGCTGCACGCGCACTCAAGGCAGCTGCGCCATTTGACGTTGAACTGGCACCATCGTTGATCGAATATCTGCAAGCCCAGAATGTTGCCGATGCTGATCGGATGCACCACGTCGTCTGGGATTTGTATACGCCGGTGACGAGGGCGGCATCATCTGCCATTTGTCTCGCTCGGAAGAAACAGGCAGAGCGCTTGTCGTCTCTCTCACACATGTGCGCGTGCAGCGCTCGATGCCACTTGCAGCGGCCGTTCTGGATTATCAGAAGCACCGAGTGAAGAAGCTGAAGAAGCAGGGCCGGAGGTAGCATAGAAATGGCGCACGCGATTATCCGAGGAAAGAATGGTCGCCGATATGAAGTGGAGTTTGACGACGCGCCGGTAGCGTCGAACTTCATGCCAGTGAGGAGACCGTCGAGATTTTTGTGCAGGCAGATTTTGAAACGCACCCGGAAGAACGGCGACGTTTTGCGATAATTAACATCCACCGCCACCTGTTCAGAGAGGCCACGGGTCGGACGACGCGACGTGCAGCGAAGGATCGTTAATGCCGCTGCCGCGCACTCTGTGCCGCTTCCTTCTTCAGGCCGCCGCCATCGCAGCCTACCGCGGAGCGGTTTAGTCCAATAGGGATGATACCGACGTCGGCGTAATCTCTATTCGATCACGACGAACCAAGCGGCCATCGCGGCGCTGTTCCGCGTCGTCAACCGCTATGTCGGCAACCTCGCGCCAATGCCGGGCGTGTTTCCGGATTATCCGGCTCCGGTGCTCCGCAACTCTGGCGGCGAACTCGAAATGACGATGATGCGCTGGGGGATGCCGCCGCCACCGCGCACAGGCGGGCCGCCGGTCACGAATATCAGGAACACTTCGTCGCCACACTGGCGCGGTTGGCTCAAACCGGAGAACCGATGCTTGGTTCCGGCCAACAGTTTCGCCGAGTACACGCCGGAACCGAACCCGGAGACCAAGAAGAGGGACGTGGTGTGGTTCGCGCTCAACGATGACCGGCCGCTGTTTGCCTTCGCTGGCATCTGGACGACGTTCAACGGTGATCGCGGTACGAAGTCGAAGCCGGTGTCGGGGCCGCATCAAGTCTACGGTTTCCTGACCACAGTGCCGAATGCGGTGGTCGAGCCGATCCATCCGAAGGCCATGCCGGTGATTCTGACGAACGACGAAGAGCGGGAATTGTGGATGCGCGCACCGTGGGATGAAGCGAAGGCATTGCAACGACCGCTGCCGGACGATGCGCTCAGGATCGTCATGCGCGGGGCCGACCCAACCGATATTCCTGCCTTCAACAATAGCTGAACCTGGTGACGGCGCCGGTAGATAGCCTTGCAGGTCGGCAATCGACGTGAAGGTCGACGACCACGGCCGCGGCGAGTCGAAATCCGCGATGCGGCCGGCGCCAGTATCAAGAGCGGCGAGGAGAAGTCGGTCCGGTATCGCTGGCGCAGCAGATCGACGAGGCGGCCGCGAGTCGCCCAGCACAAGCTAGCGGATGGAAGCCGACAAAAATCATATCGGGATTACCAGACGTTTTGCGCCATCCGAGTTCGCGGGATGCGTACAGGTATGACTTGGTTCGCGGGCAAGCTTAAGCCGGTATTGTTCGAACTGGTCGATGCAAAGGGGGTTGCATACGCCGTACTCGCGATTGCGTTCGCGGCTGTCGTTCCAGTCGACCGCATTGGTAAGTTGTGCGCATGCTCAGTCCGCCTGCCAATCAACAGTTGCGCAAAGAATTGGGGGGCTGACTTAGCGGTCGGCCCGATCGCGTACAGCCGGGTAGCTCCTCATCGCCGCAACGACTTGGGCAGCAAAGTTGCTATCTGGCGCCCCCAAGGCATTGGATGCTTGGCCTCTAAGCCGCATCTCGAACGCTTCCAGATGAAGTGCGAACGTGGAGAGCGCCATTCTCAAATTATTTAATTCTTCGGTTCGCGGATCACTGTAAGTTATTCGAACGCAATACAATTGGTGCAACGGACTATTCACTGCAGCGGCGGAGCGGTGTCAACGGCGGGCGCACTGTAATCCAATTCCACAAATAAAAACACCGCCCGAAGGCAAGTTGGTTAAGCTGTATCTATCGCCGTCGCTGTAAACCTTACTCGAAATCGGCGTTAACGCCATCCGGTAGTTTTTCGGAAAAGCCCATTCTCTTCTTTCAGCGAGCGACAATCAAACGCAGAATACGGTATTATTTGATCGGAACTTTGGAACCCAACGGCTCTTGCCTCCCCTATTCTCCTTGGAGGAACCGCGATGACAAAACTCTTTAGTGTGACATTTATTTCCATCGCGCTTGCGACATCTCCAGCGCTGGCCCGAGCGGGATTTGCCGTAGCCCGCATCGCGCATCCCAAACCTCATATCGCGCATCCCGATCCTCATAAAGGCTCGCTGGCCGCGCATCCTGTCGTGGATGCTTTCGCGGGCCGCCAAGCTCACGACGAGGGATTACGTCGCCGCGGCCCGATCGTTATCGTAGTCGGTGGTGGTTATGTGGATCGACACGACGCCTATTGTGCACAGAATTACCCGAAGTATGATCCCACCTCGGAGACATACCTCGGTGATGATGGCCAGCGATACCTGTGTCCTGAATTAGCGCAGTGAACAAACCGTCTGGACCGTGCGACGACATGCTATTGTTCGGCATCGAGCGGCGCGATGCTGATAGTCCCATGCGGAACACGGCGATAGTTGAGCTCCATGCCTTGAAGCCTCACCATCGCCAGAGACAATGAACAAAAAAGCGCTCGGTTGTCTGATCGATCGCATCGCATTCTTGGTTCGAAAGCCCCCGCCTCACCCCGGGGGCGTTTTTTGTTTGGCGGTGTGAACCGGTTCACAAGCGCCGACGCGCTGGTCGAGTAATGGTGGGCCGTCAAGGGCCGGGAGAAATCAATGCAACAGGCTGCGCGGATACCAAAAAAACGAAAACAGCTTCCTCGAAGAAAAGCCATCCGCATTTCGGATCTGGCGAAGCGCGTGGCCGAACTGAGGGCGCTCCGCGATCTAGTCCGAAGAACAGAAGGGCCGCCCGGTAAGGTCGGAGAACTCTAAATGACCGACCAAACCATGTCGCTCCAATCAGCTGCCAATACGACCAGAACAGCGTTGAGGCATCGTCTTGAACACACTGTTTATCTCGCTGCTATTGCCGTAGCTACGCTTGGATGGCTATGGTGCCTCGTCTGGGGAACCATGCAGCTGATCTAATCCGTACGACGCGGCAATCGCCTCATCAAGTAAGCATCGGTGCCAGCCTTAAGGCTGGGCTGCAGCAACCTGTAAGGGACGTCGTGGTCATTGCTGGTTCCCACGTCATGATGGATAGTAGAATCTCACTGGATTTGCATGCCGCTTTTCCCGAGAGCAGCTATCATCATTGTCGCCAGAGCCGAACCGCTCGATGTCGCGCTTGCCGTTCCCGGCTGAAACGGAATTTACGCTCCCCATAAACGGGCACCACTTTTGATCAGCCACGTTTTTTGACGGATCCTTCAGGTGTCTCTGCGCTCATGACTTGCGGACTTCCGTTTGTAGGAAATTCGTCTTGCTTAGGGAAAGCACCACGCAAGTGAGCTGGCCCGCGTGCTTGTCCAGAAGAGCGGGCGGCCTGGAGGTAGTTGATCGGAAGGACCATGCCTGTCCGTGGCAGCAAAGCGTCGTTTCAGCGCCGGGCAAGCTGATCGGATATTAAAGACGCACCGAAGAAACTGCTGACCGGCGTGCTTCCAATTCGATTTGAGCGAGTGACGTCAAAACACCTGCACGTTAGCCGCCCCGCGGTCTAACGGTCCGGCAAAATGGCACGCCATCGACGTGCCAACTATCAGGGGCGGATTTTATTTGATCTGACCCGAGCCTTTTGCGTCTCAAAACGGAACGCAAAGCCGGTGCCGATCACGACTAGAGCAAGGGTCGCCAACAGGCTGTTGCTCGGCGCAACGCAGTTGATGCAAGTATTAATCATGTCGGAGGACATTGACTCGACCGTTAGCTTTGACAAGCCTTTGATAGTTTGCGCCACCGCAGAATCAATGCCAATTCTGCGGTCTCCGCAACCTCGCTTCCGGCTGCAATGGGATGAGCCTAATCGCTGCGTGACGCCCGGCTTGTTCAGCGGGCCTATTTGATGTGGCCGTCGTGACACTGCCGTGTGATGTTCCTGAGCCGTCGACTTCGACTATGATGACTCTCGGTTTTACCGACGTGGGCCTGACGGCCTAGCGCACGAGGAGGAACAATACCGTACTGGTGCAGCTTATCCGCCATGCCAGAAATGATTTGTAAGGCTGGAGCTTGACTGAGAGAAGCTTGAAACGTACGCCAGTTCCGTGCTGCAACGTGATCAGGGCGCTCATTTTTGCAACAACTCAGTGTTAGAAATGCCGAAGCTGAAAGCTCATTATGCCGACGCTGTTGCTTCTTATCGCGTACTCTCGTGCAAACGGGTGATCGCGCGATCGATCTCACGACGAAAGTGCCACACAACCTTAAAACCATGGACTTTGTTGTGTCCGTGGAACCATTTATGCTCGGCTCTACATATATGGACCCGATTTTCCCGAAGACTTTCAGCAATGCTGCAATAATAAACCAACATCCGTAATACGCCTCCCAACCGGCGACGGACGTTTCTGCGTGAGGCAAAGTCAGCGCAGATGAAATGGACTGTTCGAGCGCTATTCAGACCAGGCATCGAAATGTAACTTGAACGCGAGACGCTCCGCTGCAGACCCAAGATTGCCCACGATGTTGATTTACCATGAACGAGTTTGGCGAGTGCATTAGAGATCTGAAATTCCTGATTAATGAGTGTCCCCAACCACAAAAAGCGGTTCAGGATTTGAGCTGGGCCGACTTGCCTTTGCGTCGAGAGTCTACCTCGCCTGAAACAAGTTTACGTTCCTGCTTTAACAACTGAAGACGATGCTCGATCGTCTCGAGTTTGGACCAGATCTCTGCCTCTTCCAGCCAGAAATCGGCGGCTTTTTTAATCAAAAACTGCGTGTTACCGGCATAGCAACTCCATTTGCCGATAACAACATCATCGGTATCTCCCAGGTAATTCGCAGATCGTGAGACAAAAACTACATAACTCTCGCTTGTTGGCGCATTCCCATGGAACAAGCGTGGCGAGGCCGCACCTCGACTTCGAAGACACACATTGTCGCCAGATTTCTTCTTAGATACGCGGAAACCGGATCCGCCTGTTGCTACTTGTACTGTCCGTCATCGTGATGTCGGGTTGATGTTGCGACTGAAACGCGACGGGCTCGCGATCATCCCGGCTGGCCCCGAGCTCGCTCTGTTTGCTATCGATGTTTGACGAGCATTTCTCGAGCTGGAGAAGGTAAATTTGTTCCCCTTAAGGTGGGTCGAGATAGATCTCTGTAGGTTCCAACGGCTTTGGACAGTGAATTCTTGGGCACTGCCGTTGATCATTTTGCCGCGATAGCAGTTTTGGCCGATCGGTTCTCTCTACATGGTACTCGGGAGATTTCTTGTGATATGTTCCGTCTGACGGGTTTCGCAAGGCGTTTCAGCAGGGATTCCGCCTCTGACTGACCGGTAGGGCAAGGCATTTAGGGCTCACGGCAATCAGCTCAGATGGTTAATGAACAGCCAATCCCGTGACCCAAATTTTGAAGCACAAACGTCACAACGTCCTTAAAACGTCCGCTTGCCTCGAAAATTAGGCTAAATCACGGGAATGTTGGACTTTTTTTCGAGCGCTCCATCGGATGACACTCGCGTTCGGCTGAGTAGCGGGTTCCGATGTGTTGCGCCGCGTTTAATCATGCCCGGTTAATGTGAGAATTATGAGAGTTTGTGGCGTAAAATACCTCGGTCGAGATAGGCTTCGTACCGTGCTAGGGGCGCTTGCGCTCCTGACCGTGCTTGATTGCGCGGCAGCCGGCCAAGTCGCGGACACCGATCGTCCGCTCGACGGCGAGGCCTACACTGCGGCCGACCAGGCATATAAAGCCTTCGACGGAAGACTATCACAAACGGCGGCCGAAGCGGCGCGATCCGTCGCGCTGCGCCCCGATATCCTGCGGCTGCATTTCTTCTGATCGATTCCTTGATTGCCGCCGGCGATCTCCTCGAAGGCCGAACAAGCACACCGCGGCATCAGAGATTTTTTCTGCGAACGAGGACCTGCAAAAGAGGCAAGCCAGCATCCGGCAGCGCCAGGCGCAACAGGCGGCCGACCAGGGCTATAAAGCCCTTAACAGTGGGGACGCCACAACCGCCATTCGAGTTGCCGGAAGCGCGATAAATTTCGCGCCAGAGGTGATGTCTATCATCGACTTTTGTTGTTGAGCTCGCAATTGGCCGAAAATCATCTCGCTGACGCGCTGACGACGGCTACGGAAGCGGCGAAACTCGATCCGGCCAATTACGTCCCTCAGGTGTGGCGCGGCTATATCAACCAGCGCCTGGGGAACCGCTCCGCGGCCATTGCGGACTTTAACGCCGCCATGACGATCCCTAACCTGTCGGATGAAGAGCGGGAGAACATTCATCTCATTGCGGCGGACGCAGCAATCGCCTCTGGCGATTATGTCGGTGCACAAAACCTGCTTGCAGGCTATCCGCGCTCGGCGCCGTCGATCGTCACGAGACTGAGCGATGCCGAGGGCGCCGCAACCCACAAGGGAACGCTGAACGGCGACGGGAAGAATATGCCCTCGCCTGTGCAGGATTGCCGCGCCACGCCGAACGGTTCGGTCTGCAGCCTGCAAGCACCACTGGTCCAGAGCGTTCTTATACCGATCGATAAGGTTGCAGAGGGTAATGAGGCCGCTGATAAGGCCTACAAGGCGGCGCGGGACAAGGATTACAGCGCGGCGATCGACGAAGCGCACAAGGCCATCGACGCCGATCCCGAGAAGCTCGCGAATCATCTTTTGCTGCTTAATCTGCTGATGTCGACTGGCCGGACCGCCGAGGCAGAGGCCGAGGCAACCGCGGTCATCAACCGCGGGAACGCAACTGCCGACGTGTACGCACAGCGCGGCTATGCCCGAAACCTGCAGCACAAGCTTCCTGGCGCGATGTCCGATTGGGAAGAGGCGCTGCGTCGCGGCCTGCCACCCGACCAATCGCAAAATGTTCGCCTTGCGCTTGCGGACGCGGCACTGACGGAAAAACAGCCGCAGCGTGCGTTGCGTGCCCTGCAGCGCTTGCCAACGAACTATGAAACCTCCATTCGCCGGGCCTATGCGTTGCAGGCGCTCGATCGCGCGGAGGACGCGCTCGCTCAATTCAGGATAGCCGAGCGTATGGCGGCGACCGGCGTGCAGCGGGATGGCGCGCTACGAGCGCTGATCGGCATACTTGTGCAGCTCGGCCGCAAGCCGGAGGCGCGCTCAGCGCTTGATCAGGCAACCGCGCGCGGCCAGCTCCGTACGATACGCGAAGCGGATTTGGCTTATCTGGCGGCCTCCGTCGGAAACGATCCGCTCGCGCTGCAGTTGTTTGATAGCGCACACGCCAAGGGGCAGCTGCCGCCCCGCGCCACGCTCGACGCCGGGTACACCGCGATGCGCCAATTCCAGAATCCAAAGGCGATTGCCTATCTTAAGGAAGGCATCGACGCGCAAGCGGACGGCCGCATTGCGCTCGATGAACAGAGCCTGTTCGAAACCCGCCGTACCGTCGCGGATCTTTCGCGCGAGTGGGGCGTCAACAGCTCGATTTCCTACGGAAAGGTCGGCTCCGCGCCGAATCCCTTTTTGATTATCGGCGCACCGAGCAGCTACACGTCGCAACTCGGGACCGAGGTCTATTACCGCCCGGAAGGCTTCGGCAACCAGAATGGCGCGTTGTTTGAAGTGTTTGGCCGCCTATTCGAGACGCTCTACGATCAATCGGGCGGTCCAACCGGCTGGCCCACAACGCAAGGCATGGTGGGCGCTCGGTGGAAGCCGTTGGCCGAGCAAAACCTGGTTTTAGAGGTCGACAAACTTCTTCAGTTCGGCAGCGCCGCGCGCGACGACACGCTGCTGAGGGCGCTCTATTCGTACACGGTCGGGACCGACCTGCGGGCGATCGACACGAACTGGCCGACCTGGATGATCTATGCCGAGGGCGATCGCTTCCTCGAGCATACGCAGTGGGTCGGCCTGTTCGATGCGCGTTTCGGCCGCAGCTACCGTCTGGACGCGATCAACAGTAATCTCGTGTTCTTCCCGCACGTCGTCCTCGCCGCGAGCTATGATGACTCGTTTGCCAACCCCCAGGCCTATTCGGTGGGCGGGGGCGGGTCGCTGCGGTACTGGTTTGGCGAGACCAAATATCTCGCACCACCATCCTATCTGGAGCTGACGCTGCAGTACCGCTTCCGGATCGCCGGCGACAAGCGAGCCGAAGGCATTTTCGCGCAGACCTCCTTAAACTATTAAGTCGCTCGCCTGATTGAGAACTGGCACCGGCAATCCTGCATGAGAAGACAAGACCGCAAGCCTTGATGCAGCAGATTTGCTGTTCAGGCTCCCCCAAAACACCTTCACGCTGAAAAACGCCGGATGAACGCGGTAGCCGCTTGGCCTCCATCGAACCTAAGCACCGCGTAGATGGTTTTGGAACATCCTCCCAAGTCCTGTCGTCAGACCGGGAATGGAAAGCCCTCGCGGCGCCACATGGTGAGTATCGCGCCGTCTGTCCGTTCGCTCGCATCGCTTCCCTATGGCGAGGCCAGAGCTCTTCGCAAAGCAAACTGTGCTCGTTAGCGAGCCACGCGACATAGGCGCAAAACTCTTCTTTGGTCGGCTTGCGCGCTACGGCGTCCCCCGCGAACGCTGAGGAGGTGGTATGCCGAACAAGAAGACCCGCTGGTTAGCGCCGTCCTGGCAGGCCGAAATTGTCGCCGAATCGGCGCGGCTGCGCGACTGTCTCTAGCAGACGCCAGTGCGCGAGAGGCGGCCGGCGAAGCAACCGTCGGCGGCGGATCATGTCAGGGTTGTGAAATCAGATCGAGAAAATAAGCATCCAAGTTGCATTTGGAGATTGAATTCGACTTGGATCAATGCTCAAGCTCCACTCCATAAGAATAATCTTGGGGGAGGAAGTTTATGACAATTAAATCCGCACTCGCCGTAGCGGTTTTTGCAGCCGCAACGATCTTTTCGGTTCAGGCACAAGCCGTTCCGATGGTTACCTACACGTGGACCACCACAAGCGAAGGTTTTGGCCCCGTCGTTGGTGAACCCTCATCTGCTACATTCCAGGTCCCCTTGAGCGACGTGCAAGCTGGAGTAATCCCCCAGTTTGATGTCACAAATATACAGCTTGCGTATCCTGGATTGTCGTTTAGCGGTACGACGACGAGTAGCACGGGATTTGATTTTGCTGCTTACGTCAATCCTCTGACGGGTGCCTTTATCTTTCACGACGTCAACCAAGGATTTTCGGTGTTCGCTTACGCTCCTGACCTCTTCAATTATGACACTTTCCTGTCGATCCTAGTTGACAATCCAGTTTCGGGCGGCGTGCAAGATCAGTTCAACGCGCTTAACCACAATAGTCCTGATGCCGGCTTCCCCACGGCCGGATTTTGGACCGCGAGCTTTCCGACGGTTGCCGCCGTCCCCGAACCCTCGACTTGGGCTATGATGATCCTCGGCTTCTGTGGGCTCGGCTTCATGGCCTACCGCCGCAAGCAGAACGGATCTGCACTTAGCGTAGCCTGATCTCCAGCACCTTTCAGCTGCAGAGACCGCCTTCGGGCGGTCTTTTTGTTTGCCCGATTTCCGACTGCCTTATTCTCGGAATAACTATTTTTTAATCGCGTGCTCGGCATCGTTATGCATGCACTTTCGCAGTTTCATCTCCTTCCTGATCCTCACCGCCTTCGTGGCCGGCGCGAGCTGGGCGCTCGGCGAGCTCGCCGATAATATGGAGTTTTCCAGCTTCATGACCTTTGGCGTTGTGGCGGTCACCATGGCGTCGTGCGGTCTCGCCTGGGATTGGTTCGAGCGGCGCCGTAGCTGAGTTAGCAGCGACTCTTGCGTCGAACCTGCAGAGACGACCTTTTGGTGGGCTTTTTGATTGGAGTTGGGCGCCGCCACGATTTCACAATAATGGCTTCCTAGCCCAAAACGAGACCCCCAGCATGAAGCCGAGGCTGGCGAAAGGCGCCAATATTTCGCGCCGACAGTACCATCCTCGGCGGCCTCGCGGTGCCCACCTGTGACGCGCGGTGCCCTGGCATTCTATCTGCTCGGACACGGAGCCTGAGCCACCAGGGCACGCCCGCGGTGCCATGAAGAAAATGCGCCGATGGGAATTGGTAAATCGGGTATCGTGCTACGTTGGCAGAGCTGCTTCATGTTCCCGTAAAACTACCGAGATCGTGAGATATCCCGGTCAGCGGGTGACACGCCGCCGCCACGGCGAATTGCGAAAATATTCAGTACAATCAATGGCTTAAAAATTAACCAGAAGAAGCCTTTGAGTTCGAAAGCCTTATTTAAATTGCAAAACTTTCCCGATTTTTGACTCGCTGTATTGAAACTGTTACAAAATGAATAATTCATTAGTTTTTATTAAGGAGGGATTTATGATCAAGTCTTCTTTGAAGGGCCTTGTTGGGGCGATTGGGTTATTTGCATGTGTCGGCAGCGCAAATGCGACTGTCGTAACTTATCAGCTGACAGTCAGTGAAGCTTTCCCGGCGGGCAACTATGGCTCTGTCCAGATCACTGACAACGGCACTGGAACGCTTAGCATCCTTGAAACACTAACCGGCGGCTCGACATTTAATACCAGCGGCGGCGGAAATAATCACCGCTCGCTCACGTTTAATTTGTCCGGCGGTCCAGATATTATCATCACAGGCCTTTCGGCGGGTTTTCAGGTGCTGAGCGGCAGTAATACCGCTGGGATTTGGACGGTTGGCGACGGATCGGTCAGCGAGACTCCATTCGGGTCCTTTATGTACGCGGTCGACGATACCGGTAACGGCCCCTATACGACGTTGTCCTTCAATCTGACGGACGCTGCGCATAATTTGACGCTCGCATCGTTCACCCCGACTCACTACAACACCGGCAATGACAACATTTTCTTCGGCAGCGATATAAAGTTGGCAGATGGCAGCGCGACCGGCAATGTCGGCGCGCTCGCCGCCGTTTCCGCTGTTCCGGAGCCCGGCACTTGGGCGATGATGGTTTTGGGGTTCGCTGGCGTCGGGTTCATGGCTTATCGCCGCAGGCAGTTCGGCTCGCTCCGTCTCGTATAACGGTGGCTACAGTTATGGATGGGAAAGGCCGCCTCGAGGGAGGTGGCCTTTTTCGTTAGTGCTTTCTTTCGAGAACCAGAGAGTGATGAAACGATCAAATTTTTGTAGCGCTGTCAGTCAATGAACTTTTGGGAAATCCATGAGCGCGTCGGCGGTTTGCTCTCCGGGAAACTGACGACAGAAAGAGACCTTCCCGAAGCCAAGCTCAACCAGCTGCGTGGAGGTTTGAGCGGATGACGAGAAGCTCGAGATCGTCGCGCAGAGCGTGGAGATTACTAGCGATCTCGTCGACCGCGCGGCGGTACGCATCTCGCTGGTTGGCGACGATCGTTCTGTACAGAACCGGATGGCACTGAGGGGCAGAAATCGCGCTTAGCGCGGTTCGTGGCGGACCCGGTGCCGTCGGTTCCGCCGCACCGGCGAGCGGCCGCATCGAGATTGAGATGGGGCGCCTCCCTGCTTTAGTACCGATTCCGGATCGCAGGCGAGGAGCGAGCCGAAGGCGTTTTCGGCGCAGACGTCTTTAAACTATCAAGCCGCTCGCTTGATCGAAAAACCACGCAATTCTGCATTAAAAAACCAGCGCGCAGGCCGATGACGCGGATTGGCTATCCGGTCTTCCACGAACTGCCGTTCATACGCAGGCCGCGATTTCGCCGAGCAAGCATACGCCAGCAAAAGGACGGCGCCGCATTTAAATTAGGGTAGGAGTTGATCAAACGGGTCAAAAGGCAGCATTAATCGCTCGCCCTGCATTTTCTCGATCTAAATCTGAGCGGACATCCTTAAAAGACAAGCTAATTCAGCTACTTACAGAGCGCTTTGCCGCACAAATTTGGATTATTGACACATTATTAGATTGATGAAACATTACGAAACATTAAGCGATTTTTTTAATTAATATGTGCAAGGAGTTTTACGTGCATGAATAAGGCAGTAAAAATTGCTGCGGCTAGTTTGCTGGCTGTTTTAATACACTCGCAGGCAAACGCTGTCACGCTCACCACCAGCGGCACTTTCAATCTCAATCCCCCGGGAAACAACGATTGCAATGGTTGCTCGGGGAACAATACCAATCATCTCGATATGTCGGGAGACAACAATAGCAGTCTGACTGCGAACTCCAAGACCACAACCGTCACTGCGCCGACGAACGACGTTGTCATCGGTTCGCTTACCTGGGTGAACAGAGCGTCTACCGGCTCAGACTCAAACTTCAACGTCAACTACACCTTCACGGTGGACTTCAGTACGCCGAACCTGGCAGCGGCGCCCGTTACGTTCACTCTTAATATTCAGCAACCAACCAACCCGCCGGGTGACATCATAATGCACCTCGACGATTCGGTATTCGCCGGTCTTCCCGCGTTTAATCTCGGTAACGGCCTGGCGATTTCCGGCTTTGATTTCGTCCTGGCATCGGGTTCGGATGGAGGCTTCAGCGGAGGAACGTGGACGAACCCGGATCCGACTGGCAATCGTGGTGATAATAGCCGAACGTCAACCCTCGACATCACGGCTGATTTCACCGCAGCCGTCCCCGAACCCTCCACGTGGGCCATGCTGATCCTTGGCTTCGCCGGCGTTGGCTTTATGGCCTATCGTCGCAGGGAGCAAAGCTCGTTCCGTCTCGCATAATCGCGACCTCAGAAATATGATCTGCTGGAAAGGCCGCCAAATTGGCGGCCTTTTTGGCGGCGCAGCACCGTCTGAAAATATTTCATCGGGAAACGTAGATGGCGAGTGGCTATGAAGCGGAACGACATTCAAAGCATGTCCATCAACGATCTTTGGGAACTCCGCACAGAGCTCGGCCTGTTGTTATCGGAAAGACTTGAATCCGATAAGCGCTTGCTGCAGATGCGGCTCAATGAGATCAAAAGCGGCTCCGGATATTCCTTGACGCAGAATCGACCACGCCGGCCCTACCCGAAAGTGGCCCCCAAATTCCATAACCCCCTGGAGCCCTCGCAAACCTGGGCCGGTAGGGGCAAACAGCCCCGATGGCTTATCGAATTGCTCGCCAATGGAAAAAGTATGGACGATCTCCGAATTTCCGAAACGGCCTAATCGCAAGAGAACATCCGCGAAACAGTGCTGCAGCGATGGATCCTGAAGCGATCGTAAAAAAGACCAGACGGAAACATTCTTGATACGGCCAAGCGGCTGGGCATTAAGGGATGGAAGGCTGGAGCAAAGTGAGGCGATTTCAGCGAGTATGCCCGCGCCGCTCATGGCTCCGCATGATGAAACTTACGTCTGATCACTCCTACGCCGATCCAGCCGCAAACCGGCGCCCGTCGTTTTATGCCCGGTATGAGTTACTTTCAAACTTCCTATGGCCAGAGAACTAAGATAACAAGGACCACCTGAATCGGGGATTTAAACACGATGTTCAAAATTAAATTAGCTCTTTTAATTGCTGGCCTGATCGGCTGCGCAGCTCTCCCAGAGTCCGCCAGCGCATCAATCGTCGATTATACCGTGACCTTGACCGACACTACCGGTTTGTCGGGGACCGGCGATCTCAAGTTTGATACATCGTTTCTTTTGAACGGCAATGCTGTTCTGACTCCCACGGGCGGAGGCGTGACGAACCTGGTGATTGATATCGGTACCTCGGTGTTTGATCTGACCAATAGCTTTACGTTCGTAACCATCCAGCTTGGGAAGCCCATCAGTATCACTGACCTCAGTACGAACCCGGCATTTCTTATTACGGGCGGAAACGGATATACTTACCAAGCTTCAAATGGCGAGTTTGGTACGGGAACGGTATCGTTCGCGATTGCATCAGCCATCCCCGAGCCCTCCACCTGGGCGATGATGATCCTGGGCTTCTGTGGCCTCGGCTTCATCGCGTATCGGCGGAAGCAGAATGGATCTGCACTCAGCGTGGCCTGATCACCTGTCCGACTGGGATGCAGAGAGACCGCCTTCGGGCGGTCTTTTTGTTTGCGGCATCAGCCGGGCCGGGACACGGTGGGCTCGGGGCGATTTGCAATATGCCGGACAGTCGTGACGGTGGCGAAGATCAAAACCAAACAAAAGATGCCCGCCAGCGCGGAGAAAATAAAACGCGTATCCATGACAAAACGCCCAACTGAACTCCGGAAAACATTATTACGAAGACACCCAGGCGCCCTGTCAATCCTCTATCTTTTCTCTCGTGCGGGAGTGATTCACTCAACCCGTGCGGCGTCACGTCCTCGGCCTCGCCCGATCGTTCCGTTAAGGATTGGGCACATCTATACGCTGCGGCCGAGGTGATAAGGCATTTCAGGCCGTCGCGTGAGACCGTCGCTTGCTTACACAAAAGCCGCCTCTCACGGCGGCTTTTGATCCCGATCGCTGCAGCCTGCTGGACCCAGCTTAGGCCACGGCTAAATCCGACCTGCCCTTGCGGCGGTAAGCCGCAAAACCCAAACCCGCAAAGCCAACGATCATCATCATCCAGGTCGATGGCTCAGGCACCGCAGCCGTGAACTGGACCTCACTGAGCATGATCCAGGGCTCCTTATTCGGTTCAACCGCGTTGTCGTTGAACGCCGTGTCGCCCGGATACATCAGGGCATACGCTTCGCCATCGGCCAACAGCGGACCACGATCCAGGGTCAACTGAAAATCCGTCAAAGCGGAATAGCTGATCGGGCTCGCAAAATTAAACGTGATTTCCTCCACAACCGCAGAATAAGCGGACAATGTCGGCGCCAGCGACTGAGTTACGCCGCCAATCGAGAGTTGAACCTGGCCCGGCACGCCAACAAGGCCACCTGCCTGGCTGCCGTTCACCTGCAGCGGATTGGCAAAGAAGAGCGAGATTTGGCTGACCTGCGAACCCGGCTGGAGATAGAAGTTCAAGGTGGGATCCTGGTATTTCCAGCCCACATACTGGGTGGGTGCCAAAGTATAGTCGACAGTAGGGATATTCCCGTTGGTCAAGAGGCCGGTGCCGCCCGCCAGCGGCGCTCCATCGGTCGTTGAATTGGCTGACGGGGAAGTACCTGCGTAGGTGGAGTCCCGATAGTTGTAGGTGCCCAGCGCAGGCACGCCGTCGCCGTTTTTCATGTCGTAGCTCGTCACGGTAATCGTGTCCGCGAATGCGGCCGTTGAGCCTACGCAAATCGACAAACCGACGAACAAGCCTAACCGAAATGACATCTTTAAAACTCCAAATCACCTTAGCGGCGACTCTATACGATTAACCGAACGTTACCGCAATGTTTGAGCAGAAAAGCAATCGAAGTCCGTGGGTTTATTGTTAATTTCCGGGACAGGACCGATTAAATGACATCCATGAAATAATAAGGCCGGCATTCAACGCAGCCGGTCCGCGGCTACGGTGAAACTTCGCACGTACGATCTGCTGGAATAAGGTATTTCCGGGGTGGGCGCAGATGTCGAGGACGCCGAAGCCCGGCATTTGAGATCTCCAGAGCAAGGAGTTCCTTTTAAATCGGTCCACCGGTCGGCCGGCCGTGGGATGTTATTTAATTGCCCGGTTGCGGATCCTGCAACGGCGGAAAAAATGAGTTTTCCGCCCGATATTGGATTAGAGATCGGGGCAAACGTATTGCTGATTCGGTCCGCCGCTGCCCCTTGGAAAGACCAAGAAGCCGTGGTTCGTGGCGACGATGTCGCCAATGCGGAGCAGAGAATCATTCATGGCTATATCGGAGGCAATCTGCTCTTCCTCGGTCACGCTCGGCGGCTTGCGCTTGATACGTCCGGAGCTCTCCTGGGCCGCTGATGCCACACAGCCACCATCGATAGAATGAGCCGTAAACGCCTGTGGCCATTCTGGCGCACCAAAGTGAAGCGGAAACCGGCCGCGTTCCTGTGATGATCTCGATCAGCCCGAAGCCGGCCGTAGCGCAAAGCCGTACCGTAGCTCCGGACTTCAACGACGGGCCAATAAACTGGTGTCACCAGCGAGACGCCGCAACGCCACAAAAAAAGGCCGCCTTGCGGCGGCCTTTTAATACCGAATTTAATTGATCGCTTACGCCATCCGGAACGAAGCGTTCGACGACTTGCGATAACCAATGAAGCCAACGCCGAGGAAGCCCAGGATCATCATAGCCCACGTGGAAGCTTCAGGAACAGCAGAGACCGTCGAAGTTTGAACCTCAAACGCATTAGAGGTCGAAGTGAACGTGCTGAACCGATAATAGTGCCGCCGTATCGATCAGAAATTAACGTAGTCGAGCAGACAGCTACGTCTGGTGACCGTTCGCCGGAGTCACCAGACCGGGAAAGCGCGGATATTAAACGTGCCATCATCGCCGTCGACGTATGGTCAATAGCGAGTTGAAATTGTCCAATCGACCCCCAAAGAAAGCTCAAAGTAGTCGAGCGCGTCGCGAAGCGTCACGTGTCTGATGCCAGCCAAGCACGCCATTGGTGCCCGACCGCCAAGACAGTTTCCATCAGCCGACTGGAACTGCATATTGTCCTCGACGATAGTGCCGGTAGCAAAGTGCAGCTCCGAATTGAGCCGGCGAAGGAGCGTTTGAGCCGTCGAACCGGCTAGAGTTAAAATTCGCCAGTGCAATGATATCTGAGCCAGCTCCAGCCACGGTGCCGTCAGCGTGCCGGTCAGCGACGGCAGCGTTAGCAGAAGCTGAAATCAAAAGGGCGAAGCCGCAAAGCAATATAACAAACTCGGTTTAACAAATCGATTTCTTCACAACAAACTGCCTACCAAAATTTAACTGCCCCCAAAATAGGAATCAACAATTATAATTTATCTTACATATTAATCAACGTATTTCAGAATGAGAGTTTCAAGCGCAAAGGTTTAAAATCTATATAGATATATAATGCCCCAATTTAATTGAAGCAGCGTTCGCCAATTAACTAACCACAGTCCGATTACTCGGCATAATCACGTTACAAAAGCAGCTGCAGCTGAATTGACAGACTAGCCACGACTGGTCACTAGAAACCAAGAACGGCCACCAAATCCAGCGGTGTCCGGGCCGGCCGTAATAGCCAGGTCCAACATAGGTAGCATCGAAATTCCCCTCCCCGTAAACCCAGCGCGCCACGGGACGACGGCCGCGCTGGTGGCAATAACCGTCCTGCTCGCAGATGATCTTAACCTCGGTCGCGATTTCCGGGCGGGCAATTGAATTCGCCTGACCGAGGACCGGCATCGCCGAGGCGCTGCTCGCGCAAAAAACAACGGCGGCTGAAAGAATTGTTGCTCTGATCAATCTCGTCCCCTGTGCGGTTTCAGCGATCATTCGTTGTCGGGAAGGCTTCGCAATGCCCGGAGACTACGGCGACCAACCACGCCGATCAACTGCGGGAGGTTCATTTTCAAGGGAAAATTCCCGATCGCCCTTCAACATCCCGCGGGAAATCTGGATGGCAAAACTGTTCTCGAAGGTTTGCGGGCGAGCGCTCGCCCGGTCGCCGCACGTATCCGCGGCAAGGGTTCGCGACAGGACGTATAACCGTGAAAACTCTGCAAGGCTGGCCCGCGGACTCATGCTCAAACCCCATTTCACCTAGCAATTCGCAACGCATTGCTTTCCCGTCGAGATCGGTCACCGAGGATTTCGAAGCAGGCCTCGAGCTTTAGCAGGCATACGTGATCTCGAAATCCGCAAATCGACCTAGCTGCCCAGCCCTGAAACATCAGCGGGAAGCCATAACCCGAAGGTCACGAGACGTTCGAGGTCGACCGAATTTTCGACAGGCCCGACGCGATATATGCGGCAAACCTTGTTTCTGCATTCTCGAACAGCGAATTTGAGGTTTCGTCGATCACCCGAGTTACGGCAGCCGATTTACGGCGCGAACGTTTCTCGATTTCATCGAGGCGCTGCGACGCTTTTGCCAGTTCAAGCTGCAGCCGTTTTAATTGCCGGCGACGAGAGCCCTGAAGACTGCCCATGCGACTTATCCAAGCAAAATTTAACCAGCGCCATAATCTGCCATCAAATCCAGGCGCGCCGACCCAAAAAAACGACTTAAATAGAATACCAGCACGGTAATATGTCAAGTGAACGATCGCGGAAACCGATTTCTCGGCCGGAAGCCGGCCGACGCCATGCGATAATTCCAATACGAATATCTATCTCCAGCGAAAGACGACGAGACCGAAGTCGTCGTCAATGGCTATTGGATTGATTTAACCTTTGCCATGCCCGAACAAATCGTGAGCGCGAACCGGTTCTCTACCTCGGGAGACTCGGTGATCCGCGGTTCAAGGCTGACCGGGACCACTACCCCACGAAGTGCCTCTTCGATCTCTCGCCAATCGTGTTCGTTTTCCCTGACGACGGCGCGATCATTGAGCAAGGCCAGCAAGGTGTGGGTGAAATCGTCGGGCATAGGAAAAATCCCTCGCGGTAGCGATCGAACCGTCCGTCTCAACGAAAAGAAAGAATGTTGGATACGGTTGGCTCTGTTAGAGGACTCGTCTACTTGCAGGACGGCAACCGCACGATCCTACTCGACTGCCTGATTCGCAAGCGATGACGTAAGCGTTTTCCAGCCCGCAAAAGGGCCATTTGGCCTCTGAAAACGCACGCCCGTGGAAGCAAGCTTCGAGGGCGCGCAACCTCTGACACGGACGCCTCCAGTGGTGCTCAACACCTCCACTTTGGCACATCGATGCCGTCGGATGGGGCGCCCATCATAAATCGACTTGATTGGGCTATGACCAATTTCCGCTATGCCCGGTAGCAACCAAATTCCACACCGCAGCGAAATGACGCGATCTGCCAACATGCGATATCGGTGATGCACATCGCCAAATAGAAAAGCCGCCCGAAGGCGGCTCTTCAACTCAATCCCGTTGATCGTGGATCAGGCGACCAGCAATGCTGGCTTTGCCTTGCGGCGATAGGCCATGAAGCCGAGACCAGCGAAGCCAAGCAATAGCATCGCCCAAGTGGAGGGCTCGGGGACCGCCGAGACAGTAGCCGTACCAAAATCGGCGTAATAATAAGTTCCATCTACTGTGCCGCTGAAAAGACTGCCGTCTGACCAGAAAGCAAACAGTGGGAAATTGCCGAAGCTCGCAGTGGTGGTACCCACATCGAATAACAAGCCGTTGTTTATCGGGTAAGCTGTATCCGCCCCCCCAATGTCGGTTCCACCATCATCGCGAAAACCCACAGGACCGGGACTGCCTTCGTTGCCCGGGGTTGACGGAGTTATCAAAACCAAGGGCGCGGACGACAATCCTAGAATGTTGATGGATCCCGTTCCGCTGACTGCTTGGCCTCCGACCACGTCCAACACAACCTCTGCGGTGAAGCCCCCAACGCCGCCGCCGATGTTTCCACTGACATCCAGTGTAACTGTGGATGCCGACGCAATGCCCGCGCTAAAGGCCAAAGCCAGCAAAGCACCGGATAATCGCCCCAGCGATTTAATCTTCATTTCAGGATCCTGCCGTTTAATATGTGCGTTAAACAACGCATAATATTTCAGCCATGCCGACACGGGTCAATCACTCAGGTCACCCTTTCTTACCTATTTATTTTTCAACCGCACCAATTTAGTGCTTGCTAGTTCAAAAAACAGCATTCGCAGCCGATCGTGCTGTCGCGCGCAGGCCATGAGCTAATCCATGGTCGCCGTAGGGACGAGGATTTCTTCTCGCCGCCGCACAGATCCCGGCGCGCGCTGCTAACGAATCGGGCTCCTCCCTCGGGTTCGGGCGTCGTATGATGAGCGATTTAGTGTCGCTCGTCGTCCGACGCGCAGCCATTATGCGGGTCTCCTCAGCGCCTTGCTTCCCCAAACGATGCGGCTTGCAGATCGGGGATACATGCGGATTAGTCAGGGAGCTTGCCCGTCATCAAGGAGCATGGGCAAACATTGCGCCGAAGCGAAGCCGTAAAGACCCGATCTGCTTCAACCCATATCTGTATCGCGCGCGCAATCTGGTCGAACGGTCCTTACAAGATCAAGCAATGTCGTCGTGTCGCGACCCCGATAAGACAAACTCGCGGCAAACTATCTGGCGTTCATCAAGCTTGCGTCAATCCGAATTTGGCTGCGTGCTAACGAGTCCACGCCCTAATTTAGTCAGATCAATCTTTCAATTACAGCCAACAGCCAATCAGTTAAATGTCTTCACCAATGAAGCTGACTAAGCGCCAAGCATCCACCGAAACCCCTCGAATAGCATCCAAACCCAGCCAAGCGTGGCTATAGCTGCAGCCGCAAGATAGACAGGAGCGACCAAGACCTTTCTTAGCGCGATCATGAGGAGTTCCTCGCGGCTTCTGCCTTGGATATTTCCGCCCTCAAGCGACGCAATTCCATGTACCGCTGCGCGATGTTCGTTGAAACCGCAATCTTCAAAGCCTTCTTTGCCTTTTTAACCTTCTCACGACCTTGCCCTTTAACGCTGTAACTATTCTTCATACGGCACCTCGCTCCCAAAGCCCTGCCTCCGAGAAGCAAGCCACGTGCCACCGGCAACTTACGATCGCACATCGCCAGAGGGCCACAGCCACTGTGTCGACCGTTCATCTATCTTGGTTCAATAACGCTCGCGTGACCCCTCCTCGGCTTTCCACGACTCAGAAGCCAACTCCATTTGGGCGATTGTTCTTGAGCCGACGAATCAGGCCCATGAAGCTGAGGTCAGGGGCTCCCGGTATAGCGAGTCAATAGAACGGGATTCGGTGGCGCTAGTTTGAGAATGATCAGACCTTCTTTGCACGTTCCGTTCTAACCCAGCCGCTTACCGTGCGTCCCGTCAACATCTGCCCGAACGGTTTGGCCTTTTTCATTAGTCCGGGGAAAATAGACCAAAGCCTACGAGGCGGCAGCACTTCCCGACCGAAATTGAACCACGCGATCGAGAGGGCGAGTGCAAACGTAACTAAATTTGCCGCAGCGATCATTGCGGGCGTCAAGGGCCCACCGAATAGAGCTACACAACTCATCAGAAAAAACGCCAAGCTCGTCAGGAAGCCAAGCAGAATCAGTGGCGGGACGAGCAAATCAAGCGTTAGCGTGAGCAGTTCGGCATTCCTGCCAGAAATTGCGCTCAGCAAGAGGCGCGGTGTACTCCTCAGAATCATGCCGACGTGACCCTGCACCCAGCGTTGCCGTTGGCTCTCGGTACCTTTGGCGGTTACCGGAAAATCACTGGTTATTTTTGCAAAGGGAAAAAAACGAGGCGCTTTGCCGACGGCCGCCAAGTCCAATCCCAGCTTCAGGTCTTCCACCAGGTGCCCGCTGGCCAACGGCGCAGAACGAATGATGTCCCAGGGGAAAATCATGCCCGTTCCCATGAGTTGAACAGGGCCACGAAGATTTCGAAGGCCGAGCGGACGCACCCAGTTTTTTACCAAAAAAGCAAATTCGGCGAGGCCGTGATCAATCGGCGAGTTTTCCGCCGTCTTCATCAGAAAGCTCGCCTGGTTCGGCCTTCCAGATGCGCTACAAACATCGACCAGCTTTTCAACCACGTCCGATTGAACTCTACAGTCTGCATCGATGAACAGCACAAAATCAGGGGGTGCGTCGCTCAAATGATCAATGGCCCAACTTAACGCATATCCCTTTCCTACCTGGGTCATATCATCGCGCGTGACGACCTCCGCGCCGGCCGCGGCTGCCACCGCAGCGGTGTCATCCGAACAGTTGTCAGCAATGACGATGAGGCGATCGCCGTGCTTCAGCTGCGGTGTGATGTCTGCGATGGTCGGAACGATTCCGGTGCTTTCGTTATGGGCCGGAATGATGACGGCCAATCGCCTCGGTGCGCCGCGATCTACCGGCTGAAGCGGCGCATCTCTATGAGAAAGCGCCGCGACCACCTCGATAAAAAAAATCAACACCGGAATGCTGCTGACAGCAGCAATTGCTGTCAAGAAAATGGAAATCATCATCTATTAGACCCGACGAGTTCCCGGCACTATAAACGTTTTCGGATCGGAATATCAGGAATATCTATAGTGGTGGGTTTTGTGGGTCAATCTATTAAATTATCGCTATTAATCTTTGATTTATTCAAAAAACTCTCCCTCCGGAGTCTGAATTACTTTTTCATTGGCGATACGGCTCGGTCGGGCGATTTCAGGGACCTGCGCGATTGTCCGCCTTGGATTTCCAGATTAGTTTGATTTTGGCGTCAACCACTCTACGAAGTCCTGTCGAACTTTGGCGGGATCTCCAAAAAACTTTAGCTTGACGCGAGTGGCCCTGATGCGCATCGCCTATCTGATTAACCAATATCCCGCCGTCAGTCATACCTTCATCCGGCGCGAGATACGGGCCCTGGAAAAACAGGGGCACGACGTACTACGGATATCCATTCGCGGATCGCAAAATGCGAAAGCCGATCAGGATCTGATTGAGCAGCAGAAAACCCGTTACGTTCTACAGGGCGGCGCCCCGCCGTTGATATTCGCCTTCTTGCGGGCCCTCTACAGCCGCCCGAGAAGCCTGGCCAAAGCCGCAGCTCTGATGTGGCGCACCAGCCGAAACGCCGAACGATCGTTCGCTATTCATCTGGTCTATCTGTTTGAGGCCTGCGTGATCTACTTTTGGCTCCGAGCAGCCAGAATTGAACATCTGCACGCGCATTTCGGGACAAACCCCGCCGAAGTGGCCATGCTTGTACATGAATTGGGAGGACCGCCCTGGAGCTTCACCGCCCACGGCCCTGAAGAATTCGACAAATCGAAGTTTATCGCACTCCCTGAAAAAATCCGCCGCTCGAAATTCGTCGTCGCAGTCAGTTCATTCGGCCGCAGCCAATTGTTTCGAAATGTGTCCCACGAGCATTGGCAAAAAATCAATGTGGTGCACTGCGGGATCGAAGCTGCCTTTTACGGAAATGCGGGAGATAGACCGGGGAGCGATCGACGGCTGGTCTGCGTCGGACGTTTAAGTGAACAGAAGGGGCAATTGCTTTTGGTAGACGCGGCGCGGCGGCTGCGGGACCGCGGAATACGATTTGAGCTGGTGCTGGCGGGCGACGGCGATATGCGCGCGGATCTCGAGGCACTTATCGCGCGGTATCAGCTTCAGAACGAGGTGCGCATCACCGGCTGGATCGGCAGCGATCAGGTTCGCGAAGAAATCCTTGCAGCCCGCGCGCTGGTTTTGCCGAGTTTCGCCGAGGGCCTGCCGGTGGTGATTATGGAAGCGATGGCCTTGAGACGTCCGGTCATCAGTACCTTTGTCGCGGGAATCCCGGAGTTGGTGGTTCCGGGCCAACATGGCTGGTTGGTTCCAGCTGGAGATACCGAGGCGTTAGCGGCCGCCATGCAGGCCTGCCTGAACTCTGACGCGGACGCAATCGCCCGAATGGGCGACGCCGCTCGGACCGCGGTGCTTGAGCGCCACGACGCGGACAGGGAAGCGGCCAAATTGGCGACCTTGTTTCTCCAATAGTGGCCGACAGCAAGCTTGTGGCACGAGCAAGGGAAGCCGAGCCTGGCCGAGACAGTCTGACGTCCGCCTGCCGTTTCTCGCTTATTTGAACGCCGCGCGGCAGAAAGGCAGGTCAAAATCGGGAACGCAGAGCAGAAATCCCCGTTGAGTTTGGAGCTACTCAATCGACCAGCTCGAAAGTCGCCGCCATGCAAACGCTCCAGATTCTGACAATCGCGACGGGAGTGATCTGGCTAGTTTCGGCCCAGCCAGTGCCAGCTCAGGTCAATATGCAATATTCCGGTCAGTATTCCGGTCAGTATGTCGGCCAGTATGGCGGCCAATTCAGTGGCCAGTTCAGCGGTCAATATTATGGACGGGGTGTCGATGAGACCGCCTCTCCCACAGCCAGGGACAGGCGGTATGGCATTTCCGGCTATCCCGTGAATTCGGGCGAATGCGGTGAGCTGTACTATCCCTCGCCCGGCACCGACTACGTGTTTCACGATAGTCAAGGCAGGCGCTGTTACTAACCGCAGTCTCATCCACATTTCGACCGGAGCGGCTGGCAACATTATTTGCGGTAAACAGGAAGATACCTCGAGCCAAACGCCCTGCTAATCGCCTTCTAAGTCCCGAAGAGCATATTTGAACGGATAGAGATTTAATCGGTTATCGACCTCACCTGGAGCACTAAACTTGCGCCGATAGCTTGCGAAGGTCAAACCCAAAAAGCCAAGAAGCATCATGACCCACGTAGAGGGTTCAGGTACCGCGGAAACCGAAAATGACGTGAACGATGGAAAGTCACTCGGTTGCGCGCAGGCCCCGCAGTTGACGGGATCATAAAACGCATACAGTCCGTCGTCCCCATTGTTGCCGCTAGGATCGCCCTGTCTCGGAAGCGGGTCAAAAGCAAAACCGCTCACAGTGGTAACAGTAGTGTTTCCGTCGCCATTATCTTTAGTCGTTTCAAGGGTAGCAGCAAAAATGTAACCGGCGACTGCCTTGGGGCCCGTTCACGGGTGCTGGGAGCGAAGCTCATTCGACACCGTATCAAAACCAAAGTAATTATAAGACATTCAACTCACCCGTTACGTCGGCAAGACCGTATGAATTACCTGCGCCAGTTATCGAAAATGCGGTAAGATCATTAAATTTCAGAACACCGGATTTCGCAGAATCATAGCTAAATGAGCCGCTAGCTACAGACAGTGCTGCCTTGATTATAAAAAAACTGAAAATTATCGGTGATCGTTGATGCACTGGAGGCACGAGGCAGACAGCCAACACCCGCCAACGTCACAGCGAAAAGTCCTAAGCGATTTTTCACGATCAACTCCATTAACCGAAGTTTCGAGGAACGCTCTGCGAGATCGTCGGCGCGAATCAATCTCTGCTGTCTGCCTCATATTGATGGGGCAGGACGAGTCTGTCAACGATATTGAAAACCGTGGAAGCGTTATATCGCAAATGCTCGCGAATTCTAAGGGCATCACTAAATCGAAACCGATTGCGAACTGATCGGGCAGCCGGCAGGGCGAGAATAAGTCCGCGGAGCCATTTAATCCAGGACGCGACTTAAAGCTACCGTCCAACGACTGATTCGGCCGCCCAGCTAATTTGGGTCGGATGAACCAACAATCTCCAGAAACTCGGATGCTCCACCGGGCCGATCATCCTCAAACACGCCAATGACCAATCGGCCTGTTTTCCATGCCAAGCCGTCAAGGTTCGTCTTGCCCTTTGTGACAATTGGCGCACTCGGATTTGCATGATGGCCATGAACAACATGACGACGGCCGTGGCCTAAACGATATCCCTGCCGGATATAGCTTCCACAACAACATACGTTCGCTTTGTTGATGGAGCGGAATTTTCGGATCGACGCCAGCGTGAACGAATACCCTACGCCGATCAACATAGATGGGATTGAGATCCGCCATCCAATTCAGATGCGCTTTCGGCACGATAGGGACGATCCGGGTTTTCTCGCGGAGTTTGACCGTAGGATTCCAGCGTTCGATCGCCGCCGTTCTGGATCCACCAATCAGCTCCGAAAGATCATTGCAGACCTCCCACATCATCGCTTCGTGATTGCCTTTTAGGTTCACGATCCGCAGCTCGTCCGATTTCCAGCTCATCAGCCTTTCAATGACCTCTCGGCTGCTTGGACCGCGGTCTACATAATCGCCCAAGGTGACGACAGTTGCGTGCTTTCCCGACGAATGCTGCTACGATTTTTCTTATGGCGGCGTCGAGTAGATCAAACCGGCCGTGAAGATCCGGTATGGCATAGGTCAAGCTCATGCGCCTACTGACCTCCGTATCCCGATCTTGATCGATGTGCTGACAATCGTTCAAGAAGTAAAATAACGCCCAGTGGCAGATCTTCTGCAATAAAAGCAGGGCGCGGTGGACGTTAACCAGCATCCCAGCCTAGAAGGACACGCCGGCTGTCCGTGACCAAACTCTGCGGGCGATGGCGCCGATCAGACCGAGAGTGCCGTCACATATAAACACCAGCACAAGTGCGATAATAAATAACGCAATCCCCGTCAGATCGTGCAATGGACCATCGATGAGCCCAACCCCGCCGTAATATGCAATCAAAACCAGCGCCATCACTCGGACGAAGTTGGCAATAATCGTAATCGGTATGATTGTGGCCAACAACATCAGGGACCGCAGTTTAGATTCCCATCGGAATGCGTAAACATAGAACATGCCTATGGCTGACAAGGCAAAGATCGAGTTCATGCCCGCGCATGCATCCTTCATCAGCAACTGATACGGGCCAATCATGATCATAACGCCATTCTGCGCGACGGGATAACCCGCTGCATAGAGCACCTTCGTTACGAGGTCTGAAATAAAAACCTTCAGCGGCACAGTTGCGCCGTCAACCATCCATCCTGGCGCCGGTATGGTAAAAATCAAAAAACCGATCGGAAAAGCAACAACTCGAAATACGTTCCAACCGGCAAGCAGAAGCACGCACCCGGTTATCACTGGTAGTTGAGAGAAAACCTCGACAGAAATAAGACCCTGGGTGCGAGAGAGGAACAGCATCGCCAATCCGATAAGCAAAGATGCCCATCCAGCCACCGGAGCGGGTCGAACATCAGCCCTTCGAGTTGGTCCCGGCTCGACCAGACGAGCCAGAGCGATGCCGCGAGAATAAGCGGCCCATGGCCCTCCTGCTCAGTCTGCCAAGGTCCTTGGGCAAGCTGAATGAAGGTCGGCGCATAGGCCACGACCGTCGCAACAACCGCGGCCCACGGCCATATAATTTGCCTGGACGAGTATAAGTTTCGGGCTGAAACGGCTTGGGTTTGGCTCATTGTCGATTCCGGTGACTATTCAATCAAACCTATAGCTTTTTTCAAAACGATGGACAACGAAGCTGCGTCAGACATCTTGTAATCTGGATCGCCTATCCTGCAGCCTATTGTTGACGGACATTAAGAAAAGCGTACCCAATTCCAGCAGCCACGAGCACGCCGGCTAGAAGCACCGATCCGGCGTTACCGACTTGATTGGCTATCGCAAAGACGATCCCGGAAAGGAGAAATTGAAGCAGCGTCCGGGTATCTTGGTTGGTGAAGCGAAAAAAAGCCGCCACCAATCCAATGAAGCAAACTACCGTGAGCACGTCGAAGAATGTAATCATTCAGCCTCTAACAATAATACCCGCCGGCGTATAGAATTAGTTGGTTGTCGACCCGATCGGTTGGGCTGCCATAATCTTTGCGTAGTCGCCCTCGTACTTGGCCTCAGCGTTCGCCGACATTCCTGCCATCGACGCCTCTGTTTTCAGCAAGTCGAGCCTCATCAACTGACGGGCAAGGGCCATCGCAGCTTCGCCCTCAACCGGATGTGGTTCTTCGCTCGTTACTTGAAAGAACACACCATTCTGACCTGCTCGGGCAAAAAACACGTTGTCCTGCTTCTTGGCCTGGATCAGCTTCAACAATTCATCGGGAAGCTCGGCGCTATTCAACATGCCCGACGATCTATTATGCGGAACTCCCAGACCGGTTAGCTTTTGATCGACCTGTTCCAGCGAGTTGAAATCTTTGGCCGATTCAACGATGGACTGACTGTTTGGGCCAAGCGCGAACGAGATCTGATCGGCGTGGAAAATTTGCTGATCCGAAAACTTTGCAGGATTATTGGCAATGAATTTATCAATGTCGACTTTGGTCATGGCTGCGAGCTTCGTCGCAACCTCCCGATAAGCAAAGGCACTGGCAAGTACCTGCTCGCGCGAGCGAAGAATATCCAAAAGCACGCTCGGCTCACGGTCCAATTTGGCTGCCAACGCCTGTTGGAGCCAATATTTTCGGGTCACCAGTTCTCCGAGTACGCGCTTTAAGATTTCGGGATTTTGCCGCTTGTCGTTGGGAACGTTTGCCCACCTAAACTCGGTATCAAGTTCCTGTGTCGTTATCACCTGGTCGCCGACATGCGCTACAATTTGCCCGTTAGGCACCGATCCCTGACCTTCCCCACTCTTTCCGCAGCCTGCCAGGCCAATCATTATTGCCATAAGTAAAAACAAACGGTGGAACATCCGGAATCCGGACCAAGGAAATACTGTCATTCTGACCTCGCTCGCCGCAAAAAACTAACCTTATCAACCTCAGACCGCCGCGAACAACTGACCTCACGGTCACTCTCGTCCGCCGTCACGTCTGGTATCGCGATTTACCGAGCAGGTCGAGCCAGCGCCAACCAGAATTGCATGTTTAGCTTAATTTCAGCGAATTCCGGAGATTTGTCACAATATCGGCCGATCTGCACAAGAACTTGACTTTTGCCTGTAGTCTCGCCAAGCCATTTAATATATAATGTAGAGATCGTTATTGACACCGACCGTTGCGCGAGCGATTTAAAGCAATGAAATTCAATCCAGTTCAGGCAATCCTAGCTTCCACGTTAATCTTGGCGACTGCTTTCTTGCGGCGGTGCTTACGCCTCGCGAACTGATGGCAACCGCATCCTCGTCCCTGGATCTGGAGACGGCAATTCCCAAGCAGTTCGGCCGATGGACCTACACTCCTAATGTTGGCTTGGTTACGCCTTCGGAACCCGACGAATTTGTCGAGGACAACGGAAACGCTGCAAAGCTTTATACCCAGGAACTAGGACGGGGTTATGTCGATCACGAAGGCCACGTGGTTATGTTGGTAATTGCATACGGGCCGGTTCAGAATTATCGATTGAAATCGCATCGACCTGAAGTGTGTTACACGGCCGCCGGCTTTCGTGTATCTGACAAAAGTTTCGCTGATGTGCCCTACGGCAATAATGCCACACCGATCCAGGTTGAGCGCCTGATTACCCAGCGCGAAACCCGTTACGAGCCTGTCAGCTATTGGAGACGTGTCGGAAATGACATCTCAAATGGCATTTTTGAAAATCAAATAACCCGGTTAAAGTATGGTCTGCGCGGCCTCGTGCCGGACGGAGCTTTGGTGCGCGTTTCAATTATCGGTTTGCCAGCAGAGCAATCGTTTAGGCTCCAGGATCAATTTATTCGTGATCTGCTGGGCGCAGTGGATCCAAAGACCCTGAAATTTTTGATCGGAAAAAGCGTTTAGTCGATTACGCCATCGAAAGCTTAACGAGATGTTTTTCCCCGGAACGATGCGTGACTACGGTCCGGTACAGATCCAAGATCCGATCTATTTTACTGTCCCAATCGAAATGCTGGCGCACCCTGTGAAGACCGGCTCGCCCCAAACGCTGCCTTAAATCAGACGATAACGCTAATTTTTTCATGTTATCTGCAAACCCGACAATTAAAGCGTCGCGGGAACTAGGCTGCACCAATACGCCGCAAGAATCGTCCAGATAATCGAGCGGGCCGCCCCAAGCTGTAGAGATGACCGGCAAGCTCATTGCCATGGCTTCCAGGACGACCGCTCCGCCACATTCGAAAAGGCTCGGCAAAAGAAATACATCCGCTTGCTGCAGCCTCAGAGCACAATCTCGCTGTGACATCCAACCAGAGAACGTTACGATGTCACTCAGACCCATTTGTTCGGCTAGCACTTGCCATGCGCTCCTCATCGGGCCATCGCCGATGATCTCCAGCGACATAGCTACCTCAGAACGAATTAGCCGCGTTGCTTCCAGTATTATTTCTATCGCCTTCCAATCGATCAACCGACCGACAAAAACAAAGCGAGCGATTTCGTCTTCGTTCCGAATTCTACGATCGGACATGTCGTGCCATACTGAGAAGTCAACGCCGTTCTCAACGAGTTCAACGACGCGGCCTCTGGCAGTTGCGGGCAGCGCTTCGCGAGTGCGATTGTTCGCGACCAGGATCAAGTCAGCCTGCCGTTTTCCAGGAACCATTAAATTGAGCAAACTGGCAATGCCCCGCCCTAACGCAATTCCAAGATTTGGCAACCGTCCCCGTTCACGTCGGAATGCGGCGGGATACTCCATTCCACCATTTAGCGGCCCCATCACGACGGCGGCCTCGATACCGAAGATCATGGATGGAGCCTTCGGAGAAACCGGTATCGGTTGATGAACTACATCGACCCCATGAACGCGCTGGATGCTCCGTATCACTCGACGCTGAGACCATTGCGTAGTAAGGAGGATTACCAATCCGGTTGTCGCCTCAGAAAGCCTTCTAGGAAGAAGGCTTCCCAAGCGATCAAGTACTCTATGCAAGGTTGTGTCTTCGACGAACGATATTCGATCCAGGTCTGCCGGGAATTTTTCTACCAGCTCCGATCGATTTCGAGCGTGGACGACAAGGCGTACGTCTGCTTTCCGGTCCCGCAACAAGCGAAAATAGTTAAAAGGTAGAAAAGCCTCTCCTCCAAACTGCGTAGACGCATTGTCGGCTACAATAACTATGCGCATGCAGCCTGCTTTCCCTTCATTTTAAGGCCAGACAGAAAGACCTATTTGACTCTTTGCCAACAGGAAGTCTCGGATAAGAAATCAGGGCGCTCCATGAGTCAAATGGCCACAAACCAACGATCCATGATCCAAAAAATGTTGCGAATTGTTATATCCGGGATCAGCATACTTCTTCTATTTAGATGCGGGCCGCTCGCAGCTGGTATTTCGGAAGATACCCTGCTTGCATATGCAATAACTATAAAGCTTTCATCGGTGCAACGGACATGGTCTGGATACGGCATTTATCTTGGGAAAGGCCTGTTCATCACAGCTGCGCACGTAGCCGGCAGGACCTGGATGACGAGACCAAAGGTCGTCATTGCAGGACAAGAGTACCCTACAAGCGTCGTCAAGGAAGGTAGCTTTGAGGGAACGGATTTGACGTTGCTATCGATCGAGGAATCCCTGCTCCCGATGCGTCTGAGATTGCGCCAAAACACCCTGTGCAAGGAGCCGCCTCGGCCGGGCCAGGATGTTGTCACCGTGATCCCGGAGGCCGTGGTGCATTCGCATATTCTGGCGCCAGCCCGCATTCCAGTTTCGGTCCGCAGATTCAGCACAGCAATTGCCGACGTCGCCCAAACCGGAAATTCAGGCTCAGGGGTTTTCGACGCACAACATCGATGCTTGTTGGGGATTATGAGCCGTAAAATCTCGCAGACGCGAGTTCAACCGGGCACCGGAAGGCGCGAGACTTACGATATTGGCAAATACTTCGTGCCGGCGTCCGAAATAGCGGCGTTCATGCCGGCAAATCTGCCGCTGCAATCCCGTTAGTAATAGCCGTAGTAGGACTCGTTTGTCTCCGTCGCCTTGTTCACGACCACGCGGACGACAGGCGTCCGCTGCAGATGTTTCTGGCATTCCTTGATGTCAGATACCGACGTGGTACCCACGCCGGCAACGAGGATGGCGGCGTCCATTCGGGGCAAAATTGAAATCACGTCATCGCCAAGCAGCATCGGAGGCAGATCGAAAATGACGATGCGCGACCTGAAATCTCTTTTAATGGTCTGCAGCAACGTGCCCATGGTTTGAGACGCCATCCATTCCGAGGATCCCTGGGAAGATACCGATCCGGGAAGTACCAACATGCTATTGGGACCGATACTCGCCCGCAGCACGGACGACGACAGCGGCGCGCGGCCCTCCAAAACGGCAAGTACGCCTTCATTGCGACCCAAGCCAAGATAATCCGCAACAATGGGCTTTCGCAGATCAAGGTCGACCAACAATACCGATCGCTCTGGCAGGCGCGCAATGCTGAGCGCCAAATTGCAGGCGGTCACGCTCTTTCCACATCCGGCCGTCGGCGAGGTAATCGCCAGAAACTGCCAGCTCTTTTTGTCCAACTCCTGGAGCACCTGGGTCCGCAACATATCGTAATAGCGCCCATGCTGGCCTGACGCGCCATGTGAAACAATTCTCGAGGCCTCGAGGTGTCCAGGATCAAGTCGGACATCCCTGATTGCCGAATCCGGCTGGCCACTGCGCAAACCGCCGGAACTGCCAGGTGGTAATCCAGCATTCAGGCGCGGCGCGCCTTCGGCAGCTCTGGCAAGTTCGACGGCTTGTTTGATTGAATCCACGATCGATCTCCTTGACGCGCTTACCGGAATAGCCCTACCCGCGCCTTGGCGATCATCAGATCAAGAGGCGGCAAGAAGAGATAGGCGCCGACCAGCGCTCCGCTCAGGACAAGCAAGAGTCCAATAATGACCACGATCCTGCGTCGCTTACGTCGGCGCAGTTCCGCGTTGGTAACGATGTAAGGGATCGAAACAATCAGCTGGCTATCGATCACACTGAAGATGTCGCTGGCGCGGCGGATGCCCTTGTCCAAAATCTCGGCGAGAAGCGTTAACCCGGCTCCAGCCGCAAACGCCAATAGAACCGCAAGTGCGGCTACTTTGGGACGCTTGGGCTTGATCGGCTCTTGCGGAACCGTCGGCTGTTCGATGACTTCCAGCTTTTCTGACTGCTGATCCTTCTCAAGATTTTCTCCAAGCCGGGCCGACGAGAGCTTGGCCGAAGCATCGTCCAGGTTTTTCTGCAGCGCTTCTTGCTGAGCAACGAGTGCATCCAGATTCGCCGGAGGACCAGATCCTTGAGAGGGATTGGCAGATGACGAAATTGACTGCTCCAGTGCCTCGACCTGTCGCTTGAGAGACTGAACGATCGGATGACGCTCCGAATAAAGGCCGCTCTTTTGAACAAGTTCAGCCTTCAGCTCAGCAAGTGCGGTGGCGGACCTGGTCGGAGCACCCGGGGAATCAGACTTGCCCTGCGAAAGCTTGAGCTGTGCGATCTTTGCATCCAAAGCCGCATTGTCAGCCTGGAGTTTCTGGACCTCTCGGCTCAAAAACTTCGTGGTATCGGTGGCCCGATTGGTTCGGTCGCGAAGATCCTCGTTGAGGATCTGTGTCATCAGTTCGTTGGCCACGCGCGACGCCGTTGCGGCCGTCGCCGTACTCAAATCCAACTGAGAAAACGATGGTAGGATTGTCGCGAGTCCTCTGCTTGAAGTCGAGCTGAACGTCAATCGGCGTAATCTTGGTGTTCTTCTTCATCAATTCGACGAGTTCCGTAGCCGACATCAGGCTCCGCTTGTCCGGAAACAGCTGGAATTTGTCGACGATCGCCATCAAATTGTCGCGCGTCATCGTGCGCTGCTCAATCATCTGGATCCGTTCTTGAGCCGCGCTCGTAACGGTTGGACGCACAAGTTCGGTTGGGATCTGCTGCGACTGAACGAGGATTTTGCCTTCCGAGAGGTAGGTTGCAGGCCACAACCACGCAGCGGCCACGCCAGCACACGAGATCAGCACGAATGGAACCAGGAAATAAGCCCAGCGACGCTTTAATACCTCCCAATAGAAAACTGGCCGCAGAAGATAGCTGCGATCTTCCTCCGGCGCCTGAAAATCGTCGTCGAAGTCCACTTTTTGCAACATGGTCATCCAAGCAGCTTCTGTGCAGGTGGGTGCAAGATCCATACCCCTGCATGATAAATATGAACGGCCTTAGAGCAGCTCACAAACTCTTATCATTCAATTTACATCGGATTTAATGAATAATCGCGAAATGAGAGTGATTTCGAATCTCAATCTTAATGGTTCCCTCCAGATGCCTCCTGGACAGGCGTCCCATCTAAATGAGTTTACGTAGATCGCAGAAAGTTCAGCCGCACCACTAAGTAACGCCGCAGACTGAGCTATAAGTTTGACTTGTCTTTGCGTCAGGGAATTTCAATGTACGAGGCGTTCTACCAGCTGCGGGAAAAGCCGTTTTCGATCCTGCCCGACCCTGACCTGATTTATTGGGGCAAGATGCACTCGATGGCATTCACGATGCTCGAGTTCGGCGTCATGAACAATGCCGGTTTCACGGTCATTACCGGTGAAATCGGGTCCGGCAAAACAACGCTTGTCCGGCATTTGCTCCGAAAAATAAGCCCCAACATGACGGTCGGGCTGATTTCGAATTCCCCGCAAGGGCGCCAGGAACTATTGCAGTGGATCCTGATGTCGCTAGAACAGCCGTTTGATGGAGAATATCCACATCTTTTCAAAAACTTACAGGACTTCCTGTACGGTCAATATGCCAACGGCCGCCGCACGATCCTGATCATTGACGAGGCCCAGAATCTGGAACCGGAAGCGCTTGAGCACCTGCGGATGATCTCAAACATTAACGCCGACAAATTCCAGATCCTGCAGCTGATCCTGGTCGGCCAACCCCAGCTTCGGGATCTCCTCCTGGCGCCAAAGTTGCATCAATTTGCCCAGCGGATCTCTTCGGACTTTCACCTTCGGCCGCTCGACGAGCGGGAAGTAGCGAATTACATCGCGTTCCGCCTGGAGGCAGTCGGCTCTCCTCGCCCCCTCTTTACCCGAGAGGCCTGCTCCCTGATCGCCTCAGCAAGCGGAGGGGTACCACGCATGATCAACGTCCTGTGCGATACGGCGCTCGTCTACGGCTTTGCAAACGACAAAAAAGTCATTTCAGATCAGCTAGTTGAGGACGTCATTGCAGACAAGCAACAGTATAGTATTTTTCCTGTAAGGAAAACCTCCCGGGTTCCTTAAGTATCTGAAACATAATACGTTACCTCTCGGAGAATCGCCCGATCGACGGGCGACGGCAGCGCGCCAGCTTCAAAAGCGCGTTTTTTTTGCGCTTTATCTGCGTTCGATTTGGGGAATGAGCCATGCGGATCCTGCTGATTTTATTTTGCCTTGGCTTCTCGGTCGCGGGAGCCAACGCGCAAACCCTGAAACCAGGAGACACCTTGAGCATCACGGTCTTGCAGGATCCGAAGCTCGACAGATCGGTAACCGTGGACCCGCTCGGGGAGATCGCCTTCCCATTAGCCGGCCACATCAGGGCGCGCGGGCTAACTCCAGTTGCCCTTGAAAATATCCTCAAATCAAAGCTGAAGGGCAACTACAAGGATGAGGCCCTGGATGTCACCGTCGCGGTCGCCAATGCTCCGAAGGACATTCCGGAAGACGACCTCAAGCCAAAAGTCTTCGTGACCGGCGAAGTTGCCAAGCCCGGATCATATGTGGTGCGGCAGCCGACCACGCTGATGCAGGCGATCACTTTGGCCGGCGGCGTCGGCCCATTTGCTGCGAAAGCTCGTATTCAGGTAAGACGGCGTGGCCCTGGCGGGGACGAGACGATCTTCATGTTCAACTATCGAGCTTATGAAGCTGGACAGGATCTTGAGGGAAACATCACCCTGCATGCCGGTGATGTCATTATGGTTCCTGAGCGAGGTTTGTTCGACTAGCGTGTCGTCCAAAGCACATTAAGGCGAGACGCTGTGAAGAGAACTGCCATTGCGCTCTCGGTGTGCTTCGGTTTTTTGCCGTCTGCAGCCTATGCGGTTGACTGGTCGATTCAAACGACCCAAAGCGAAACCGTTGAACTTAACAGCAACCAGTTCCTGCGGACCTCGCCTGCCGCGTCCATTGGTTCATACTCAACCCTCACAGCGAACGCCGAGGCGCGAACGTCGACTTCCAAATTCGATTTCAGTGGCGACGGCACCTATAATAAATATTGGGGGCCAGGCGTCGACGGGCTGCCGTCGGAAACCCTGAACTATGGTTTCAAGGCTCATTATGAACTCGACGGGAAAAACAACTTCGACCGCGAATTCATCGAGAGCAGCTGGCGGCAGCAAAGCACGGCCCTCGCCCTGTTGAACGATCTCGGTATTGCAGCTCCGGTAAACGGTTTTCTCGATACGCTGACGGCCAGCGGGGGGATCGACCGCTCGCTAAGCGCCCGAGACAATCTGAGCTTGTTTGCGACATCAACACGCACAAGTTACGAACCGTCAAGCGGCGGAATACCCTTTACTGACACCTTGGCCCGCGGATCGTGGCGGCACAGTTACAGCTCGGTTACCGCCTTTAACGCATCATCGGAATTCGAACTGCTCAACTTTGACAACGCCACCAACACAAGCGTGCAGATCTATCGCAATCAACTGGGTGTCGATGCAACCCTCTCGCCCCTACTTTCGTTTCGGGGCAATGCTGGCGCCGCCTACTCATAACGGATGGCGGGATCAATCCGTTGGCGGGAATAGGAACCAACGGCTTAGCCACCTCGGGATCTAGCGCGCTCCTCGATTGGATTGGCGATGCCGACTCTGACGTACAAGCTGCTCAAAAATACCACGCTTACGTTGACGGCGAGTCAGTCGGTTGCTCCAAGCATCGTTGGCTCCTTGTTCAAAACAGATATCGTCGCCGCCGGTATTAGCCACACGATCAACGATCGATCGACGATCTCATTCTCTGCGACTGGCAACGCGCTTGATCTCGACGACCACGACCGATTTTGCGTCAGCGTCAGCGACTTATGGTTACAGTCTTACTCAGGCGTGGAACGCCCAGCTCACCTATCGATATCAGCATCGGTTTGCCAGCAGCGGCGGCGGTTCCACGATTGATCCGATTACCGGCACCCCAACGGTTTCCGGAACGGGCGCTGCAAATTCGAACAGTATCCTGGCTGTCGTTTCGCATAGCTACACGGTTCTGCCGAGCGGAAATTAATCCGAGCTTACTTCATGGCTGCGCGGATATTTTCCTTCAGCGCTGTGCCGTCCGGCTCAAGCGCCAATGCCGCTTTGAATTGCTCGGCGGCCTTTTCAGGAGCGCCCGTCGCCGCATAGCTCATGCCAAGGTGATAATGAACAGCGGCCAGGTTGGGCAGCTTGGCCACAATACCCTCCAATGTCGAAACGGAGCCCTTGGTGTCCCCCCGCTTATACTGCGCCCAGCCGAAGGTGTCCTGAAACTGCGGCACATTCGAATTCTTGAGATCGTCGGCCAGCGAAAGCGCCCGATCAAGGCTTTCTTTATCGGAGCGGTAATCGAGCAGCAGACTGACCAGATTGTTGATCGCGACCAGGGGATTTAGGTTGGTCTTTCAAAAAGGCCTCATATTGCGCAATGGCCTTATCCTGGATCACCCTTCGAAATCTGCAATCCTGCGAGCGAAAGCCTGAAATTGGGATTCCCGGGCAATTCCTTTATCGCGGTTTGCAGCGTGTTACTCAGCTGCGTCGAAATTCTTCTGACGGATATAAAGCTCAGACAGCGAATTATAGCCGTTCAGATCCTTTGGCTGTTGCGCGATCGCGTCCTTGAAGCTTTGCAGGGCGTCCGCCTCTTTGTTCTGGGTGAGCTGCGTCTGCCCCAAAAGCACAAGAACTTCCGCATTGGCAGGAAGCCTTTTGTGCATGTCTTGTAGAAGCGTTATGGCCTTGTCTGCTTTGCCCTGCTTCACGTAAGCCGAGATCAGCGACATCACAGGTTGAATGGCATCGGGAGCCGTCTTGTGCGCATCTTCCAGCGCCGCGACGCTCTCATCGATCTTGTTCTGGCCGGCGAGCGCCGACGCGCGAATTTGGTCGGCAATCGCGCGACCATCACTGATCCCCTTGATCGCATCAGCAACCGCCAACGCGCCGGTCCAGTTTTGACGGCTAAGCCTGACCTGGGCCAGCGATGAAAGTAACTGCAGATTATTCGGGTTACGGGCGGAAACATCCGTAAGAATTTGCTCGGCACGGGCAGCGTCGCCCCTGCGCTGCAAGAACGCGACATATCGAAGCGCCACGTCCGGACCGGGGGTGGATTTCAGCGCGTCTGCATATTGGCGATCGGCGAGTTCGTTCTTTCCGGCGCGTTCGTAAGCCACCGCCAACAGCGTCAGGAGCTCTGCCGACTTCGGTTGGTCATTAAGCGCCTCGCGCAGATCGGAAATCGCGCTGTCGAGCTGGCCCTTGTCGATATTGATGGCAGCCCGAAGCTTCAAAGCGCCCGCGTTCCGACGGTCTTTCGCGATTATGTCCGAGATAATAGGTTCCGCAGCCGCAATGTTCTGCCGGCTAACGTACAGTTCTGCAAGCTTGAGCTGCGCAGCCAATTTCTTGTCGGGTGCGGAAACAGTCCCGACCAGCGTTTGCAGCAACTGTGTGGCTTCATCGAGCTTGTTTTGAACGACATCGAGCTCGGCCGACGCGATTTGATAGTCGAAAACGTCGCCACCCGCTTTGATACGAGTATCGAGTTCCGCCTGGGCTGCAGCAGGACTTTTCACGAGGCGCAAGAAGCGAACCAGATCAAGGCCAGCCTTGCTATCCGTGGGATTGGCTTCCGCCCTTGCGCGGAACTCCTTCTCTGCGTCATCGAACTTCCGCTGCGCCATCAGGAGCTGGATCAGCTGAGACTGATAGCTCGCTTCTTTGGGATTGAGTGAGATGACCTTTCGAAGCAAGGTTTCGGCTCGCGGAAGGTCGCCCTTCTTGGCGTAAATCTGCATTTTTTGCAGTGAGACGCGCGTCTCGTCCTTCGGATCGACCGTCAGCGCGTCCAGCAACTTCAACGCCCCGTCTGCATCTCCGTCCGCGAGCTTTTTTGAAGCAAGCAAGCTTACCGCATCAACGTTGGACGGATCGATTTCATAAGCTTTCTGAGCCTCACGAAACGCACCGGAGCTGTCTTTGGTTTTCAGGAGAGCAACCGCCCTTAGTGCATGCAAGGCGGAACTGGGCTTTTCCCCTTCCTTGGCGTCGTCAATCACCTTCAGCGCCGCGTCAGCCGCGCCCCCAGCGATCATGATCCTCGCAAGCTTCAGTCGCGCATCAAGGTCGTTCGGATCGAGTTCGACGATACGGCGCAAATCCAGTGAAAAGCGAATTCGCCTTGGTGCGCTCGTCAATTCCGGCAAGTGCCCTCCAAATCTCAACTTTGTCGTTTTTATATTTGACGGCTTTGAGGAGCTCCATGCGGGCGTTAAGATCATCCTTCTTGGCGATCAGAGCCATGCCGCTGTCGTAATACCCTTGCGCGCGCTGCTCCGGAGAGCCGCAGCCTGCGACGAGCACAACCGGAAGCAGCATGACAAGCCGGCTGGTTGGAAGGGAGAATAGACGACGTGTATTCATGTTTGGGCTCGCGTTGAGGCTGGAGTAAAAGCGAGCGCAGGCTCGTCTTCAGGCAATATCGCACCAATAGGCAGCAAAAACTCAAATTTGTTCAGTCGAAATATCCGCCTGGTCTCTGGCGATACACCCTTAAATACCAAATACTTGCCTTGGCTTGCCAGATGCTTTCTTACCATCAAAAAGAGGCCAAAAAACCTCGGATCGACGTCACGGGTTTTTGAAATATCCACCACGACCTGTTTGCCGCTCGCCAGCGCCTTGCGAAAATGATCAATCGCCCTGTCGACATAGCGATCGATGGCATCCCCTGACAGTTCGACGACACATGCGTCGGTGTCTTCGATTGCGTTAACCGATAGATCGCTGGGTCCGAGTCGTTTCCGGCGAGCGTCAAAAGCCAATGGCAGGACACACGTAACCAGCAGTTTCAACAGCACCGTTCCATCATTCCAATAACGGCGCCAAAGATAGGGCTCCTCCTTGATACGCCATAACCATTCGAAACCCGTACTGCGCATAAAATGCGGCGCCCGCTTAACGGTACCCGCTTCGAAATTGATGGTGGCGCCGAACTGCGCCCGAATCGGAGCGCGAAGACGGTGATGATTATGCATGAGCCAAGCTTGGGCTTTTTCCGCGCCAAAAAACACCGCGATCAAATCCGCCTCGCTGGCGTTGATTGTTTCGATGATTTCCGGCGTACTCATCTCCTCAATCGTGCCAAAGCCAGGATTGAGCACGCCGACGCATTCCAGGCCAAACCTTGCGGAATTCAACTTCGCGCAAACGGTGGCCGCGACCCCCTCTGCGCCGCCCACTAAAAAGACCTTGAGCCGGCGCGCCCGGCTATTTGCCGATTTGAGCCTGCCAAAAAGATCACTTCCTGCGATCCGCTCGTGGATCGGAATGTGCAGAAGCTTGGCAAGCCAGATCAACGGCATGCCATCTGCAAGACAGAGGTCGCTCAGCAACAGGGATTCACGAAACTGATCGTTTCGTTGGCTCTTCACCAGAAAATTAACGTTCGGCGTCGAAATCAGGAACGGTGATATCGCCTTCGAAGCGGCTTCCACCGATCGCAGCAATGCGGCGAAATCAATCGCCTCGAGCGGAATACCCAGTAGGCCGAACACGTTTCGGGAAAGCTCGTCCGCCACAGCCATGGGGTAGAATCTGGCACACCTATCCTGTGCCAGATTAACCGCGTCTCCTGCGGGAACCTGACTGATCTCGGATACTCGCAGGGTTTTCGACAACAACGGCTCCAAGCTGTTATAAATTTCCGCCCTCCAGTAGAAGGGCAAAACATATCATTAAAGAAACATTTCCGATTTACTACGAAAGCCTAGCCCCGTAAAATCGATTTAATATATGTGATTAATATGCTCGGCACGGTCCGCGCAAGATGGTATAGCGAATCTGACCGGGTCCGGACCAGCGCAACAACCAATGTCGGAAACGTTTAAACGGAGCCAAGGGCGTGGATCAGCTTCTGGATCGTATCAGCGCCGATGTTCCAGACTGGACACGGGAGATGCCACGGCAGTTCTGGGATCCAGGCAGAAAACTCCTTTTGGCCCTTCGCCATTATCAGATATGGCAACAAAGATCAGGGATTACGGCGGCATTTTTCCGTCGACTTGTGAGCCTTCGCCATCGGTTTTGGAGTGTGGTTACGGGAGCCGACATTCCTTTGAACTGCCAAATCGGCGGCGGCTTGCTCATTCCGCATCCCAATGGGATCGTTATTCATCCCGAAGCCAAGATTGGCGTAAATTGCCTGATATTTCAACAGGTAACGATCGGGACCCGCGATGGGGCGGGAGCACCACGGGTTGGAGGTCACGTGGACATCGGAGCGGGCGCCAAGGTACTTGGGGATATCGAGATCGGGCCGCACGCTAGAATTGGCGCTAATGCCGTCATCGTTAAAAATGTAGAGGGAGGCGGAACAGCCGTTGGTTGGCCATGCTAGTTCACCACATTCTGCGGTTTACGCTGCCGAAAGTCCGAAACGGTATGAATCGACGCCATGAAGTCGTATACGGCGGCCCGCGATCAAGCCATGACCGGTGGCAAAATGTTTGAAAATATTCGTAGCGATTTCCGAGCGCATGACCGCAACTGGGGCTCGCAAGGATTTTGGGTCATGATTGTCTATCGGTTTGGCCGATGGCGTTACGGGGTGCGACCAGCTCTAATTCGTAAACTATGCTCTGCGGCCTACAAAATCCTGTTTAAATTTGTACAAATCGTTACGGGCGTCGAGTTGCCTTGCGAGGCCCTCGTCGGCCATAACTTTGTGATAGATCATTTCGGCGGCATTATCGTCAGCGGCTACGCACGCTTCGGCGACAATTGCCGGATCCGAAATGGCGTCGTGGTAGGGCTGCGACGCGTAGAAGAGCTTTATGCCCCTGTGATCGGTAATAACGTCGATATCGGAGCTGGCGCCAAATTGCTTGGACAGATCAAGATCGGCGACAATTCGATCATTGGAGCGAACGCGGTCGTGCTTGATGATGTTCCCGAGAACTCCATTGCGATTGGCGTGCCGGCGATCATAAAGCCTCGCCGGCGACAGCACCCTGCCCGGTCGGCCCGTGATGCCGACACCTGAGCTTGCCAACTACGGCGTTGTCGTAATCGGTCGCAACGAAGGCGACCGGCTCAAGCAATGTCTCATGTCAGTGCCGGAATCTCTCTTGACCGTTTATGTAGATTCCGGCTCAACAGACGGATCTATCAAGTGGGCCCGAGATTACGCTGACGTTTTAGTACTCGATACCAGCGCGGGCTTCACGGCAGCCCGGGCCCGCAATGCGGGATTTGCGCAGCTCCGAAAACTGGCGCCCCAACTTGAATACGTTCAATTTGTAGACGGCGACTGCGAGTTGCAACGCCTGTGGCCTCGCTACGCGATCGAATTCCTCAACGCGCATAAGGAAGTGTGCGCGGTCTTCGGCCGGCGGCGGGAACGCTATCCGGACCGGTCGGTCTATAATTGGCTTTGCGACGGAGAATGGGACGTGCCGGTCGGCGAGGCCAAAGCCTGCGGAGGCGATGTCATGATGCGCGTGAGCGCGCTCGCAGCGGCTGGGGGGTATCGTGACGATCTGATCGCCGGGGAAGAACCGGAACTCTGCGTTCGATTGCGCGCGGCCGGGTGGCAAATCTGGCGCATCGATCAGGAAATGACCTTGCACGATGCTGCCATCACGAGGCTCGGACAGTGGTGGCTACGTATGGTTCGCAGCGGACACGCGTTCGCCCAGGTAAGTCATCTCCACGGCGCGTCCCCGGAGCGGCTTTGGGTACGGGAGAGCCGGCGCGCCTGGATATGGGGGGTGCTGTTTCCGCTTCTCAGTGCAGCCGCAGTCATTTGCTTAGGATGGCCGGGAGCTCTCGTTTTGCTTCTCTACCCTCTGCAAATGTTGCGTCGGATGGCACGCCTGACAGGATCAATACGCACCCGTTTTCAATTGGCGTTTTTCGAAATATTGGCGCGATTCCCAGAAAGCCTTGGTCAAATGAAATTTTTGCGTAACCGGCTCATCGCCGTACGCAGCAGCATTATCGAATACAAATGAAAAATGTCACCATTGGTAATCGTGGCTCAATCGCGGTCAGAGGGCCGTATGAGGCAAGTAACTAAATCAGCAGCCACGGCTGCGACGTGTTTGCTGTCCTAAGAGCGAATCAACTGAGAAGAAAGCCAATCTACGAATCTACGGTTCTCAGGATCCGTTACAAATTGCCAAGTGATTGGAAAAAATTTCCGGCGATGCGTCCATCGACGATCGGCTAAAGCCAAACGTTACGTAAACTGCAGACCTCTCTTCACAGCGTCACGCAAATTCACGCGGATAACTGGCGATAGTGCTTGCTAAGGGATAAAATAAAAAACGACAGGTACCCTTGCGAGGCCAAACAATAATCTCTTACGCCATTCCATTCATTGGTTGAACTCTACATCGGATGTCTTGTCGGCTTTTGGCGCCCCAACCTTTCGTACTCCGCAGCTGAGCCACAATGCCTAGACCCATAAGACCTAAAATCATCATCATCCAAGACGACAGCTCGGGAACGGCAGATACCTGTTGATCGGAGATCAGCATCTGATATGGCGGCTGGGTTTCATCACCAATAGGCCCATTCAGCGTAGTTCCACCTTGATTCTGAGAGAATTCGCCAGCGACCCCTGTTCCCGATGCGTCACTTGCAAATGACCATTGAACAGAACCACTAGATGACAGCTCGACCCAATATCGCGTGTCCGGAGCCAAAGAAATTGGTGAGAAATTAACATCAAATGTGGAGAGAGAAGCTAGCAACTTAGAATCGTTAAAGGTACCTGCCGAAAAAACTATCGCTGCCGGATCCGGAAAGGCTCCGCTCAAGAGAGTAACTGTGAAAGTGCCTCCATCTGCCGTGTTTTGCGCCAAGAGGGAAAGGCCAATCTCACTCAAATTAAAGCCACTCGATCCAGTTGAAAATGAATTGTATAAGGGGCCGAAGATCGTTGGATCAGCTGGATCAGCACCAGCCGACGCAACCGAAAGATTATCATACAAAATATCAGCGCGGCTTGGCGTGGGAATCCCAAAACAAACCGACCAGGCAACCCCAAACATGAGCGCGAGCTTGGCGAGGGTATTTATCATTTTTAACCCCGAGCAGGTGATTCGTTATATGCGATAACCTCCCTTTAAGATCGATTCGTGTCAACGGCAATTGCCAATCAATGTCCGCATACTGTTGCCGCTGCTTTTGCCGATTAAATTTTTCAGTTCGGGGCAGACGATGCTAAAACGCCCGCCCAGAAGACATAATTCGATGCTGCGATATGACCGTTGTCAAAATAGGCCGGATTGCCATCGATAACAGCGGAGCAATATCCTGCGCGACACAGCGCTGCCGAGGGCGAAACCGTGGCATCAATGAAGCGTTTGGACCGATCCAGAGCTTCAAAGAAGAAATCAAAGCGAGCCCGGTACTGCGCTTCTGTAAACTCTATCGATCGACTGTTTTTGGGATACGCTTCTGCAAGAGCGACAGGGGCGTTTCGCTTCGTGCCGGGGACGGGCTCCCAAACTACCACGCGCTTTCCCAATTGTTTAAGTTTGATTACGGTTGCAAGAAACTGCTCCTCGAACAATGAGATCGACTCGTTAGCAGAGCCCGCGATCGATTTCCGAATTGCTCAACAAGCCCTCGCGCGCCTGCAGCCACGTTGAAACTAACAGCACGTTCTCGATGTACGGAGATTTTTCCAAAAAGCTCCGTATCTCTTCGTTGAATTCAAAACATCCCGGATCGTGGAAAAGATGAACCCCGATTATTGGCGGGCACGCCTGTCGGAAAATAAAAAGGCCTGACTGCCCTCGATCCATCAGCCACTTGTCAAAGGCTGCGTAGGCGGCCCAGGCGTGGGAGTCGCCGTAAATAAGCCAAGTGGGCTGACCGACTTTTACTCCGATCCGGCAAAAATTGCTGGGGTCGATCGTGCCTTTGCGAAATTGACACACCAGGTCGGCAGTTCGATCGTTCGCGAAGTTGGCCAACCTGACAGCTTGAGGATCGTATCTTTGCGGTATTCCGCTTGTCGCGTAAATTGCTCCGCAGGCCAAGAGCGCAGTCGCAACGCCGGTAACATACCACGCTCGCAGTCCCTCAGCTGACCGCAGAATTCTCCGCAGCCGAACCGGTTCCTCTACGAAATGGAAGATTGCAGAGGCAATCAAGATCGCCAGGATGAGGAGCGACCATCTTTCTGGTGCAGCGAGGTTATCCGCGCTCAGGTCGGCGGCGAAAATGTAGAGAGGCCAGTGAACGAGATAAAGCGGATAAGATATCTTGCCGACATAGGTTGATACCGGGTTGCCCATAAGAGTTGAAAATGGTGTGGGCTTCCCGATTGCAGCCACGATGATAAGAGCTGCGCCAATGGTCGGCAGTAAAGCAAAGAAGCCGGGAAACAGGAACTCTTTTTGATAGCCAAAAAGACTGTATCCAACAAAAGTAAGCCCAAGAACTCCGAAGGCCTGGCTGACGAAACCTGATAAGGCATACGAGACACGGAAGCGGACCACCAGAGCTCCCATCAACAGTTCCCAAGCCCGGGTCGGTAAAAGATAGAACGTCGCTTCCGGCTTTGTTGAGACGAAAAAAACGTTAAGACTGAACGATATAATAAAAACCCCGAACAGTCCCCAAGAGATATACCTACCCGCTATTCGGTGTAATGCGAGCAGAAATAGCGGGTAAATCGCGTAAAATTGCTCCTCGACCGCTAAGGACCACGTGTGGAGCAAGAACGCAGAGCTACTGGTGATTCCAAAATAATTCAGTGTTCTCCAGAAATAGACATTTGAAACATATGTCTGCGACGCAATTATTTGCTTCGCTAGTTCGACGAGGTCGGACGGATAGAGCCAAATAATACCGCCGAGAAGGACAATCAGCAAAGTAACAAACAAGGAAGGCGCGAGACGTCGAACACGGTTTAGGTAGAACGTTGAGAGACTGAAATGTCCACCGACGATCTCTTGATCCACAACTAACGTAATCAAAAATCCCGAGATCACAAAAAATACGTCCACGCCGGCGAAGCCACCCTGCGCCGAGGAGAACAAATCGAAATGAAACACCAAAACCATGATGACCGCGATAGCCCGCAGCCCATCGATAGCCGGAAAATAATGGCCACGCTGTGATTGGGTGGAATCTAACTCCGAAGATGCCAGCGTCAAGCTCCGCCGATTGTGGGTCTCAAGAGTTTCATCGTTAGATCGCGCCCCAATTCATAAATCCAGGTGACTGGCTTGGACGGCTGCCTAAAATCCAATTTCAAAACTCATTTTAGACTATTGGACGGCTTCAAGATCGATCTTACGTAACGTCCCGCTGGCCACCTAATCTCTCTTAAATAGAAGTCCTTCGCGGTCATGGCGACCAAACCCGTCATCGGGATCTGAAATTTCAAGAGCAATCTTCGAAGTTGCCTAAAATAAAACAAAGGAGCCTCGTTGGCGGCAAAGTGCATCATATAGGGTTGCACCGTTTGCCCCGTATCAGCATCCTCAAGACTGCACATTCCGACAGAAGCATCCATCTTCACAGTCCCCTTCTTCCCCGTGCAGTATCGAGACCAGATACCTGCCCGAGACATTGGCTCTAACCCGAGGATCGTCATCGCGATATTCATTACATCCTCGTCTGCGAAACCAATTTGGCCCGCATAACTTTCATAATTAGCTGCTATTTCGCGAGCTAGGTCGAATACATCCGAACAGGATGGCTTTTCGAAATAGGCATGGCCCGCTCCATCGATGCATACAAGAGTGGGGTGACCAATTTTTGCAAGAACATCACTTCGATTTAATCCAAAATCGCTTACGCCCGCCTGGGCGTATTCGCCACATGCCGTATAGGCTCGGGACCTCCATTGTTGGATAACTTGGTTCAAAGGACGAAAAACCAGAACATCCGCATCGAAAAAAAAGGTTTCGTCGAATGGTGAGTAGCGGTCGAGGTGAAGTTTATGCAAAAAACCACGGAGTGCCGGATTCTCTGGAATCACGTGATCAAAATACTCGGAGACAAGCGGAGCCACCCAGGCGAGCAAGCGACTGCTATTGGCACGCCTGGATTGGAAACACGGACAGATAAGGCAAGACCGATTGCCTTCAAAAAATCTTTGGGCGTAGCCAAGGTTAATACGCCAAAGCTCATAGGACCACCCGAATTACCCTTAGTAATCATCCCGTTGGCGTCCGTTTAATTGCTGTCGACTTCTTAATCAACAGCAATTAGACGGATCGGTTAAGGCAGGCTCCAAGCGGTAACCTACGATGGCCCAAAACTTAACCACAACGATCGCCCTGCTCATTTGGCCAGTTATTGCCCTCATTATCTTCGCAACCAAACCGGCATGTCAGGCCACACTATGGACCATACTGGGCGCACAGCTCTTGCTGCCTGAGGGAGCCGCGCTCAAGATCCCCGGTGTTCCTCAATTTGACAAAGTGACTATTGGAAATATCGCAGCTTTGGCGGGGTATCTGGTATTTGCGAAAGCAAAGCTAGAACTTTTTCCACGTTTTGGAGTCGTTGAAGTCTTGATTTTGCTGTTCGTCATCAGCCCTTTTGTGACGTCCGAGCTGAATGCCGACATCATCGCTAGGCCGGACGGGGCAATTCCTTCCCTTGGGGCATATGACGGGCTCTCCGCCCTCGTCGGCCAATGCTTGTTCCTGATTTCTTTTGTTGTAGGACGCTGTCTCGCCTGGCGCACGCGAGCGAATGAACAAGTCATGTTCACGTTGGTGGCCGCCGGTCTGGTCTACTCCCTTCCGCTCCTTTTTGAGATCCGTTTTAGCCCACAACTGCACGGCTGGGTTTACGGTTATTTCCCCAGCGAGTGGTATCAAGAAGTCAGGTCCGGTGGATTTCGCCCCGTTGTATTCATGGGGCACGGCCTCATCGCTTCCTTTTTCGCAATGACCACAGTAGTTGCCGCCGCCGCGGTTTGGCGGGCACAGCGACGCTTTGGCGCACTACCCGCCGGACCGCTTACCGGCTATCTCGCGACCGTTCTCGTTTTATGTCAAAGCTTCGGCGCGACTCTCTATGGTCTCCTTCTGACCCCTCTTGTGCGTTTTGCTTCCCCGCGCCTTCAAATTCGGTTGGCTATGATCCTTGCGTTGGCTGGCGTTGGATACCCCTTTTTACGAACCTTGGATTTGGTGCCGACCCAATCGATGGTGGATGCCGTGGCAACCATCAGCGTTGATCGTTCCCTATCCCTCCAGACACGATTTGATCAAGAACAGCAGCTGCTCGCACGAGCTTTGGAACGACCAACATTCGGCTGGGGGCGATGGGGGCGAAGTCGCATATATAATGATGACCTGAACAAGGACGTGAGCATTACCGATGGCCGGTGGATCATTACTCTCGGTCAATATGGTGTCTTGGGATTTATTGCCGAGTTCGGGCTTTTGGCAATTTCAGTGCTTAGTGCGGGATGGGCGGTTCGTGGGATTCGATCCCAGCGAGAGCAGATCTTTTATCACAGCGCTCGCATTGATCGTCGCAATAAACATAATTGAACTGTTGCCAAATTCGGCCCTTTTGCCCTGGACCTTTCTTATAGCTGGGATTCTGCTGGGTACATCAGAGAAAGCAACCGTATTGAACCATAGGTATAGCTCCAGCTCTCGCGTCGCAGTAAAGCGGGCGAAATCTACTGAATTGGCTGGAACTGCGGTTGGATCGCGTGCCGGTTTCATCGCTCCCATCCAGCGTGACCTACAAAGTTAATAATAAGCCGTGTGCGGATAACTCCAGCTTGGATGCCTAGCCAACGTGATTGCCATCCCTTCTAGAAACGAGACGTTAAGGATCCGTGCTTTTCGCGCGGGGACATGGCTCATGGTTGCTCATGGCGGCGGCCAAGTTATTCGGCTTGCCGGCAACCTGATCATGACCCGGCTGCTCGCTCCCGAACTTTTCGGAATCATCTCGGTCGCGTCCGCAATTCAGATCATAATCGCTCTGCTATCCGACATCGGCTTGAGCCAGGCAGTCATCCAGAGTCCCCGCGGTGATGATGAGGCGTTCCTCAATACTGCTTGGACCCTGCAAATACTTAGAGGTTGGATAATTTTTGCAGTCTGCGCGACCTTTGCAGTCGGCCTGAGATTCGCTGTCGCGCTCGACTACATTTCGGGATCCTCCGTTTACGCCGACCGCCGTCTGCCCCTCGTGATTGCTGTATCATCGATTTCTGCCGTCATCCTCGGTTACCAGTCAATGAAGCATACCCTTCATAGTCGTGACCTCAACGTTCGTCCGCTTACTCACATTGAACTATCGTCATCGATTTGCGGTCTTTTCATATCCGCATTGGCCGCATATTTTTTGCGCTCTGTTTGGGCTTTTGTCATCGGGGGCCTTGCTTCATCCACTCTCACAGCGGTCTTGAGCCATACTTTGCTCCGCGGTCCACGCGACCACCTTGGCTGGAACAAGGATGCGCTTGCCCATTTGCGTCACTTCGGGAAGTGGGCATTTCTGTCCTCCGCCGCTCTCGCATTTTCGATGAACGGGGATCGGATTCTGCTCGGCCTTTGGTTCAGCCCCACTGTCCTCGGATATTATTCCTTGGCAGCCGGTCTTGCGACGATGATGGAAGGCCTCGGAAATCGACTGTTTTCAAGTCTCGCTTTTCCAGCTCTTAGCGAGGTCGGTCGGCAAGAATGGTCGCGATTTCTGAAACTTTATTTTAAGATGCGGTGGCTATCGGACGCTAGCTTTGTATTGGCAGCCGGTTTTCTGTTCGCCTCGGCCGACTTGATCGTCGCAATCTTGTACGATCATCGTTACGCTCCCGCAGGTCTCATGCTTCGGATACTGTCGTTTAGCTTGGTCTTCAACCGCTATAATTTAGCAGGCTACGTCTATCTTTCGCTTGGAAAACCCAGCTATGCTTCGGCACTGAACTGGGTAAAGCTGATCTCGCTCTTCTGTTTGGCGCCATCTCTGTATTCGCGTTGGGGGAAAACGGCGCGATTCTTGGAATCGCAATTCACCGTGCACCGACAATGATCTTGATCTATATTTTCGATCGTCGCCTCAAATTATTTAATATTTACCTGGAGCTCTCAGCTTTTGTTTTTTGGGCTCTTGGATGGGGCGCTGGCGAGCTCTTTGTTACGATCGGATCATATCTTCGGCCAATTATTCAGCGTTCGATTTGACCATCGGTGTCGATCGATGAATTGACCTTTCCCTCGTCCTCCACTTCAAATCTCGGTTTGCGAACAACAGAATATAAAACGCAGCTGCTTTTCGGAACTCAGATTTGATCGATTTTGGACCGCAACATCGGACGATATGACGTAAGCGGTGTTGTGCGGTCAGTGTTCTCCCAGGCTTCACAGCTTTCGGCGGATCACGTCCTGCAGCATCACCTTGTCGAGCGAGGTATGCACCCGGCCAGCACCCCAGGTAGGCGTGATTTTCCGCTGAGGATCGCTCAGGCAGCCACGGCGGCCTTGGGCTCCAGGTTCGCCTTCCAATTCCAGGGCAGCAGGTCGGCGACTTTGCTGGCGGGATGATCGGGAAGCCGGGCCAGCACGTCTGCAAGCCAGGCTTGCGGGTCGACATCGTTCATCTTGCAGGTTTCGACGAGGGTGTAGACGGCGGCGGCGCGATGGCCGCCAGCATCTGAACCGGCGAAGGTCCAATTCTTTCTTCCCACCGCCACACCGCGCAAGGCTCGTTCCGCCGCATTGTTCGACAGACAAACACGACCGTCGTCGAGGAAGCGGGTGAACGCCGCCCAGCGGTTGAGGAGATAGTTGATCGCCTTCGCAGTGTCGTTGCTTGATGAGAGCAAGGCACGCTGCTGGCGCATCCAGATTTCGAGATCGATGACGAGCGGTCTCGATTTCTCATGGCGCGCGGCAAGCCGTTGCTCCGGCGTTTGTCGGTTGACGGTGCGCTCGATCTCAAACAGTTCATCGATGCGCCGCACTGCCTCGGTCGCAATCGGGGCCTCTCCCGATTTCGCCAGGTCGAAGAACTTTCTGCGGCCGTGGCTCCAGCACGCTGCCTCAAGGATCGGCGCTGGTTTCCGATTGGCTCTGTAGAGATCGTTGTAGCCGTTGAAGGCATCGGCCTGCATCAGACCAACGTAGCCAGCAAGATGGCCTTGCGGATGCTCTCCAGCCCGGTTGCGCGAGTAATAGAACAATGCCGCCGGCGGATCGTTGCCGGCAAATGGCCGGTCATCGCGAACATACGTCCAGATCCGGCCGACCACGGCCTTCATTTTCGCCAGCACAGGGACCGTGGTGTCGTCGGCATGAATGCGTTCCGCGCGCATGACATGGGTCCGGATGGCCTCAATAAGAGGCTCAAGCGCCACCACGCAGGCGCCGACCCGATCCGCCAGCGTCGAGACATCGATCTCGATGCCCTCGCGGGCATAGGTCTTACTCTGACGGTTCAGCGGCTGGTGCAGTAGGAACTTGTTGACCAGAACCATCGCCAGCAGGCTTGGCCCGGCAAAACCACGCGGGATCGGGTGCGAGGGGGCCGGCGCCTCGGTGATCGCCTCGCAATCCCGGCAGGAGAATTTTTCGCGGACGTGCTCGATGATCTTCCAGCGTCGCGGCTCGCATTCCAGGGTTTTCGAGACGACCTCGCCGAGCTTGTGCAGCCGCACACTGCCGCACTTGCCACACGCGCAAGGCGCGGGTTCGACGATACGTTCGACCGGCAGGTTATCTGGCAGGGGGCGTCGGGGCGGCCGGGGATTTTGCGCGCGCTTCTGTTTGGCTACTTCTGGAGCTGCGATCTCGGCCTTGGTTTCCTGCTCCGCCTGGGTCTCTTCAAGATCCTCGATGGCGAGTTCAAGTTGCTCGACCAGCAGCTTGCCGCGTTCGGAGGATTGCCCGAACTGTTCGCGCCGCGCCTTGGCCAGCATCAGCTTCAGCCGCTCGATTTCCAGCCGGCCGACGGTCACTTCGCTCTTCGCCAGCGTCAGCTGTTCGCGCTGCGCAAGGATCATCGCGTGCGCAGCGGCAAGGTCGGCGGGAAGCGGCGGATCGGAGGGCGTCGTCACGATGACAATCCCACCATATTCGCCGCTAAAAATCCCGCCAGATTTCCTTCGTGAGTCAATAAGCCACAGCTTAACCGGAAGCCTGCGGGCGCCAGGTTGCCTGCGGCATCCGCCAGTCAATTCCGGACAGCGAGGGGATTGAGGAATGTCCCCAATAGTGAGTTTGACGAATCATTTCCGGAGGTGGTCGAAGTTCGAGACCCCCACCATCCTTTGTACGGCCGCTCATTTCGAGTGATCAGGAAGATCGGCCAGCGAGGCCGAGGCATTCCCGCTTCGTATGAAGTTGAGTTTCGCACGGGAAGCAGTCTCCTAATTCAGGCAACCGCAATCGAATATTATGGACAAGAAGCAAATCAGATTAAGCTGAGTATGGAGGCTCTACTCGAGCTTTTATCGACAGCGGATTGTCCCGACGCACATGAGCATGGATCCAGCCGATCTTTGGTCGACGCTGACGCCCGCGCTCCGACGCCAGATCGTCGAAGACGTCGCCGCGATTTTGGCGGAGATCCCTCATGAAGTCCGAGTTGGTCACACCAAGCCACTTGGCGCGCAAAGCCGTAGTCTACATCCGGCAGTCGACGCCCCACCAGGTCGTAAGCAATCAGGAGAGCCTGCGCCTTCAATACGCGCTTCGCAGGCGCGCCCGCGAACTCGGATGGCGTGAGGCGGCCATCGACGTGATTGATACCGATCTCGGGTTGAGCGGCGCCTCTACAGCGCATCGTAACGGCTTCAAAGAACTCGTTGGCCGTGTTGGCCTGAGTGAAGTGGGGCTCATCCTGTCGATCGACGTGACTTGCTTGGCGCGCAATTGTACCGACTGGTATCCGCTCCTGGATATCTGTGGTCTGCGTGGCTGCCTGATCGCCGACCGCGATGGTGTCTATGATCCGGGCACTCCCAACGGACGGTTGCTTCTCGGGCTGAAAGGTTCGATCTCCGAGCTTGAGTTACATACGATCCGCAGCCGACTGACCGCCGGCCTGCTGGCTAAAGCTGAACGCGGCGAACTTGCGGTTATGCTGCCAATCGGGCTGATGCGGGACCCGAGCGGCGTGGTCGTTAAGGATCCCGACATGGCCGTGCAAGGGCGGCTCGGTCTCGTCTTCCAGCTGTTCCTGCAACTGCGCAGCGTTGCCAAGGTCATGCGGGCGTTGAACGAGCGTGACCTCGAACTGCCACGTCGTGATCGGCATGGCGATTTGTGTTGGACGCGCGCGACGCTGGCTGCGGTGGCTGCCGTCTTGAAGAACCCCGCATACGCGGGTGCCTTCGTCTATGGACGAACCCGCTTCCAGCCGCCGAAGCGGGAGGGCGCCCTGCCGCAAAAGGCTCCGCGGCCGATTGAGGAGTGGCGGATCGTCGTCAAAGATCGATATCCTGCCTATATCGACTGGCCAATTTATGAAAAAATCCGAGCCGTCATCAGAGATAACCGAGCCGAATACATGCGCATCAAAACCCGAGGCGCGCCTCGCGATGGCGAGCTTCTGCTCCACGGCATCGCCTGGTGCGCACGATGTGGCCATAAGATGTACGTCCGCTACAAGGGGGGCGGCGAGTATGTATGCAATCACCTGCGTACCCAGGAAGGCCAGCCGACCTGCCAACACATCCGGGCCGACCGTATCGATGCGGCCGTTGCCGATGCATTCCTAACTGCACTGGCGCCGGCCGAACTCGATGCCTTGTCGCACTCCCGCCGGGTCCAGCAGCAGATGAACAATGCGTTACGTTCCAGCGCAGAACGAGAGCTCGAGCGCAAGCGGTACACGGCGGCGCTCGCCGAACGGCAGTTCAACCGAGCTGATCCAGATAATCGCCTGGTCGCCTCAGAACTCGAGCGCCGCTGGGAAGCGGCGCTAACCGACGTGCGCGCCGCCGAAGAGGCGCTTGCCCGACAGACGTCCTCCAAAGCCATCACACAAGTGGCCATAAGCAAGGAGCTCGACAACAAGGTCATCAGCCTCACCGGCCGCTTGCCGCAGATATGGGCTGACGAGACTATCTCGGATGCGCATCGTAAGGCGTTGTTGCGATGCCTCATCGAAAAGGTCGCGCTCGACCGCGGTGAGCACGACTTGGCCCTGGCCAGGATCGTCTGGCGAGGAGGCGCCGTGACGGAGCTCGAGGTGAGGATGAGCGTCAACTCCGTCACCAGATTGACGCGAGGCACAGAGATGCGGGCGCGCCTGCTGGCGCTTGCCCGCGACGGCGTCCCAGACGACGAGATCGCCGCAATCCTTACTCAGGAAGGCCACCGCTCTCCTCATTGCACCGATAAGGTGCTGCCCATCACCGTTGGGCGGCTCCGTCGTGCCGCTGCCATCAAGGTGACTACCCAGCGCAACCGATGGGTGCATGCCAACTCACTCCTCAGCCCGCCCGAACTGGCCCGAACGCTTAAGATCCCGGTGAACTGGCTCTACGTGCAGATCCGAAGTAAGCGTTTGCTGATTGATCGCCAGTCAAGCGGCGCCTATCTCTTCCCGAATACACCATCCATTCTTGACGCTGTCCGAGACCTTCGAAACCACGTCATTGCGCAACTTGATCTAAGAATTGTCAGCCTAACAAGGAGGGGCATCAACATGGGTGATCGAGGAGATAGGATAGTTGCGCAACGCTGATCGTCACAACGCCGTCCGCCAGCGATGGCCACAAAAAGCGGCCGCGCTCCAACCGCTTCGTGAACAGACACGCGCCCTGGCCGTCATGCCAAATGATCTTGATCAGGTCGCCGCGGCGGCCCCTAAAAACGTAGAGATCACCAGCGTGCGGATCCCGCTTCAAGCTCTCCTGAACCAGACGCGCAAGGCTCGGGAATCCGCGGCGCATATCGGTATGGCCGGTCGCAAGCCACACCCGTACATTACCCGGTATGGCAATCATCGGCGTTCAAGCACGTCGAGGACCCGCGCCAGCGCTTCCGGGTCAACCTGTGCATCCACCCGGATGCGTCGCCGATTGCCAAGATCGATCTCGATCAGCCCGTTCCGGGCGGACGGTAACTGACGCACCCTCCTGTCATCCTCGGACGGAGGCTTCGAATTTTCCTCGCCCCGTTCTACCGCCGCGGCAATCCGCACCGGTGCAAAAGATGGTCCGACCCGCTCCGCCGTTCGTGCCTGTCGGCGCCAGGTGAACACTAGGCTCGCTGCAACGCCATTGCGGCGCGCAACCTCCGTCACCTTCGCCCCTGGCGCTAACGTCTCCTCGACGATCCGCGCCTTGTCATCATGCGACCAGCGCCGCCGCCGCTCCAACCCGCCCAAAACATCGACCCGCATCGCCTGATGACCTTAAAGCTAGACTTAAGGTCACACGCTTCGCGAAATACCACCCGTCAGACAAGACGGCGCTCATCGGGTGCGTACGCCGCAGCCGACGGCAATCTGCGAAATCATGCCGTCCGGCTGAGGAATCGGCGCGGGCGTCATAGCTTGCGCGAATGTTGCGACGGACAAAGCGAAACCAGCAGCAGCAATTGACCTGATCATTTTGATCCTCCCTTGCGTAGGGACAATCCATTCAGTGGCCGTTGGTAAAGGCGGCTCAGACGAGCCGCCGCTCTTGCCATAGCTAGTAGGGCTACTGGCAGGGATACATCCTGCCGTCGTCCAGTTTGACCATGGCGCCCGGCTGACAGACCCAGCCGTTGCGGGTCGCGTAGTCTTGCACGGGATAGCCGTAAGCCGCATACGAACCGCCGTAGTACCCGGGGCCTCCGTAGTAGCCCGCGCCCTGGTAGTATGGACCACCATAGTAGCCCGTTCCCGCATAATACCCTGCGCTGCCGACCGCGGCAGCAGTGCCGATCGCTGCGGCAGTGCCGATTGCGGCCGCGGCGGCCCCATACCCGTACGCAGCCCGCCGGTTTTGTCGGCGCGCAACACCCGCAACGCTCATGGGGGTCAGTGGGCGACCGACCCGAGCCTGGGCGGTCTCGACTGACAGTGAGATGCCGCCTTGCTCAGACCAGCCGAGGGAGAACAATGCCGCACACGTGAAGGCAGAAGCTGCAAGGGCAGCCTTTCTTACATGTTTCATGGGCTTTCTCCGTTGTGTAAAAACACTAACGGCGCAATTTGTTTGGTGCCTACGTCGCCGTCATTGATCCAGGTCAATGTCCAGATGTCGTAAGCCAATCGTTGTTAGCGTTGCGGGCAGTAGTTCGAGCGTAAATTAGTCGTCCAGCCGCGCATGTCCGCGCGCAGCGGATTCGTCTGCTTAGGCCACGTCACGCTGTGATGAAGCTGTTGCGCGCCATATCTGGCGCCATGAAGTTCATCGGGCAATATCGATCCGAGGTTGAATCGCTTGCCGTCTGGCACAATCGATGAGGAGCCGCGCGCATGCCCCTCGACCCGATCCACCAGTTCGAAATCAAACACCTCTTCAAGATCGGGCAGATCGGCGATCACGCCATCTACTTCACAAATTCCTCCGCCATGCGCCGGAATGTACTGAATTGGAACTTCTGAACCGATTGCCACGGGGTCACATGGTCGTGCCGCCTGGCGTCCACCAGATCGAAGTCCGAGCCAAGCAGGGCGGTCATGGTCTCCGGAGACTGGCGCGCCACCGGCAATCCGCTGCACTTCTCGGGACCATCCAGCGCGAAAGTCCCGATGATCGCGTACCCGCCTGGCCTGAGAGCTTGCTTCAGGCGGTCTATATAGGCCCGCTGTTCGTCACGTTTGGTCAGAAAATGGAACGCCGCCCGATCATGCCAGACATCGTACTTCGCGTCCGGCTTCCATGACGTGACGTCAGCGGCTATCCATCTGATGCTTCGAGCATCGCCTCCGAGCCTCGATCTGGCCTTGTCGAGAGCTGCTTCAGACAAATCCAATACCGTGAGATTTTTAAATCCTTGCGTCAGTAACGTATCGACGAGGCGAGACGCGCCGCCGCCGATGTCGATGATTGCGGCGTCCGGTTTCGCACCAGCCAAGCCTATCAATTCGAGGGAAGGCTCCGGACTTTCCTGGAACCAACTTACTTCCCGCTCGCTCTTGCTGTTATAGACACCTTCCCAATGGACCTTGCCGCCCGTATCGGTCATCGCACACCCCTCCTGAGGTTCTTCATGCTCCCACCGCCGGAGGCGTTCTGCCGCACGTTCATGCGTTAAAAAATAAAGCGGCTCGCCGCGAGCCGTAAGTCACGCGCCAAGCCTCGCCGAGCGAGGTCAGGGCTACTGAACAGTCGGTTCGGCTGTGTCGAACAATAATTGCTCAACTCGAAATTGGAAGCGCCTTACTTCGGGGAACCGGCGGACGGGTTGAACAGTTTTTGGCCGTTCACCTGATACGTGCCGATCGCCTGCTGCCCGTCGGACGAAACCAGCCAATCGGCGAACACCTTGGCGGTAGCCAGCTTTGCGCCGGCGTGCTTCTCGGGATTTAATTCGATCACGTCGTATCGATTGAGCAGGCGCGGATCACCCTCAATGGCAACGATCAACGATCCCTTGTTGTTGAAGCTGAGCCACGTGCCACGGTCGGACAAGGTATAGGCGTCCATCGCGCTCGCCGCATTTAGGGCCTGGCCCATGCCGCCACCGATATCGCGATACCACTTATCCTTGAGCGCGTCCGGCGTCTGGCTGGCCAGCTTCCAAAGCCTCAACTCGGCCGCGTTCGTGCCGCTCTTGTCGCCACGCGACACGAACGGTGCTTGCACCGATGCGATCGCCTTCAGGGCTGCGACACTGTCGCTACCGCCCTTCACGTGGGCCGGATCGGCGGACGGTCCGACGATGATAAAATCATTCCAGGCGATTTGTCGCCGCGTTGAGCCGTGGCCCTCATCCATGAACTGTTGTTCGGCTTCCGGATCATGAACCAGCAACAAATCGGCGTCGCCGCGGCGCGCGGTGTCCAGCGCCTTGCCCGTGCCTTGCGCCACGACATTGACCCTGATGCCAGTCTTGGCCGTGAACTGCGGAAGAATGTTTGCCAAAAGCCCGGATGCTTCGACCGACGTTGTCGAGGCCAGAGTGATGGATTGCTCCTCAGCGGAAACCGCACTGATCGCCGCGCAGGTCGCGACCGCCGCCACGATGGTTCGAAATTTCATCATATTTCGTCACTCCCTGCCCTTCGCGCCCGTCCTGCCAACGCGAAAACAGTCGCGCTGATCGAAATGCTGATCCCGACCAACACCGCGCCAAGAGCCAAAGCCAATGACAGGTCGCCCTGGCTGGTTTGAAGTGCAATGGTCGTGGTCATCGTTCTGGTCAATCCGCGAATGTTGCCGCCAACGAGGATAACCGCACCGACTTCCGAAACGGTGCGACCAAAGCCCGCAAGGACGGCAGTCACCAGATCGGCACGGATGACCATCAGAATGTGCGGAACGGCCTGTAAGCGCGTCGCGCCGTCACTGGTTAGTTCGTCACCGTAACGCGCCCAGGCCCGCTCGCTGGCGCGATGAACCAGCGCCGTGATGATCGGGGTGGCGAGGATCGTCTGTGCGACGATCATGGCGGCAGGCGTGAACAGCCACTGCAGGAAGCCGAGAGGTCCCGAATGGGAAAGCGCCAAATAAAGCGCGAGGCCCACCACGACGGGCGGCAGGCCGAAGAAGGCGTTGATCAAAACGACGATGCCGTGGCGGCCGCGAAACGCGAAAACCGCCAGAGCCGCTCCGATGGGCAGGCTGATCGCGGCAGCGATAAATGTCGCCGCCAGGCTAATTCCGATCGAGAGCCCGACGATCTCGGTAAATTCGTTCACTTCGGTCTCCACCCAATTCGCCGGACGATCTACCCACATAGGCGACTGGCGGCGTGGCCGTCCATTCCCGAACTGCTGTGTGATATGCGTCACGGCAGCGCGACGACCTTCCGCGCCGCGGGGTCCCCACCCTGCGAGAGCAGCTTGAGATTGTTTGAGAAATTAGCCTGCGCGCGCAGGCGCTAAACTCATCTGTCGCCACATGAGCCAACGGGTTGCGATATGCGCAGCCTCTCCCGGCGAATCGGTGCAGCATGCCGTTGGTCACCCGCCGCCAGCTTTCCATAGCTGCTTACAAATAAATATTCCGGTGCGGCACGTGATTGGCATCTGGCGCAATCACCCGGCGCAGCCACATCTGTGCGCCTGCAATTCAGGGCTGCAAAGCACCAGCCGCTGAGTCGCTTGGTTGCAATTGCCGGAGACGACTATGGACTTCAATGGCTTTTTCCCGGGCTTAATCCAGCCAGCCCTTTGGGCGGCCGCGGTTGCCGGAATTCTTATCCTGCTGCGCCTCGCCAATATCTTTCGATACATCCCCAATAACCAGGTTGGTATCGTCGAAAAGCTCTGGACCACCAAGGGCTCGATCAAGAGCGGATTCATCGCCCTGCACGGTGAAGCCGGTTACGAGCCCGAGGTGCTGCGCGGCGGCCTGCATATGTTTTTCCCGTTCATGTATCGCATCCACAAATCTGATCTCGTCACGGTTGGACAGGGCACCATCGCCTACGTGTTCGCACGCGATGGCGCGCCGCTCGGTGCATCGCAGGTGCTCGGCGCAAACGACACCGAGGATAAATCGGACTATCAGGACGCGCGGAGATTTCTGCTTGGCGGCGGCCAGAAGGGCCCACAACGCAAGGTGCTGCGCGAAGGCACCTACGCGATCAACACCACCCAGTTTGCCATTGTCACCGATGACCGCGTTTACGGTCATGCCCTGAGCGGACAGGAACGCGGCGTTCTCGCCAGCATGCAGCAGACCATTGCCGATCGCGGGGGATTTGCGCCCGTGGTGCTCGCCGCCGGTCAGGACCTCGTCGGGATCGTGACGGTGCATGACGGCCCGTCGCTGCCTCCCGGCGAAATCATCGCGCCCGAAGTTGGAACCGATTTGCGCGACGAAGAAACCTTTCACAATAATTTTCAGGAGCCCGAAAAATTCCTCAAAGGCGGCGGCTATCGCGGACGGCAGTTGCAGGTCATCGTCGAAGGCACCTGGTACATCAACAGCCTGTTCGCGACGGTCGAGGCGGTCGGAAAGTCGGTGATTCCGGTCGGAAATGTCGAAGTCGTCATATTCTATACCGGGCCGCAAACAGCCGACGTGTCCGGTGAGCAATACCGTCACGGCGAACTCGTTCTCAATGGCAGCCGTGGCGTCTGGCGCGATCCGCTGTTGCCGGGAAAATATGCCTTCAATACCTACGCGGGCAAAATCGAGATCATTCCCACGGTCAATTTCATTCTCAAATGGGTGCGTGGCGAAGTGGGCGCGATGAAGCTCGACGAGAACCTGTCGGAGATTTCGCTGATCACGAAAGACGCGTTCGAGCCGACGCTGCCGCTCTCCGTCGTGATGCACATCGACTACAAGAAAGCTCCGATGATCATCCAGCGCTTCGGCGACGTGAAGAAACTCGTCGAGCAGACGCTCGATCCGATGGTCAGCGCTTTCTTCAAGAACATCGCGCAAAAAATGACATTGATCGAATTGCTGCAAAACCGCGCTGCGATCCAGCAGGAATCGGCGGCGGAGATGAAAGCCAAATTCGAAGCCTATTCGCTCGATCTTCAGGAGGTTCTGATCGGTACGCCAAGGGCCGCCGCCACCGACCATACGATCGAAAACATTCTGATCCAGTTGCGCTCGCGCCAGATCGCCCGTGAGCAGGTCGAAACCTATCGGGAACAGGAGAAGGCCGCGATCCAGGAGCGCACGCTCAATGAAGCCAAGGCGACGGCTGCGGCGCAGTTGGCGCTGACGCAATCGCTGATTCAGGTCAAGGTCAACGAAAACGAGGGTGCAGCAGCCCTGGCTCGTGCCCAAAAGGACGCGGAGACCCGAAAGGTGACGGCTGCCGCGGTCGGTGAGCAGTCGCGGCTCGAAGGACAAGGTGAAGCCGATCGGGTACTGGCGGTCGGCGCCGCCAATGCCCAGGCCACAAAGCTTTCCGTCGATGCGTACGGTGGCCCCGAATTCCGGCTGGCGGAGCAGAATTTCACGAAATTCGCCGAAGCCCTGACCAAGATCAATCAGCCGCTGGTGCCGCAGTTTCTCATGTCCGGCGCGCAAGGCCAGGAGAACAGCAACGCAGGCCTGATCCCGACCGCGATGCTGAGTTCGATGTTCGGCCGCATGATGCCCGACGCGCTGGAGAAACTGAAAGACGAAGCTCCCAAGGGCAATCGTAAGCCTAATGGCTCGTGAGCCGGACTTGAGCCCTTTGAGCTAAGGGAGTTACGGTGAGAACCACCGTAACTCCCTTTCAATAACTTCAAGCGCGATCCCGACGTATGGGATGGTTTGGTACGCATTACCGCCTTAAGTCGGATATCGCGCCAGGTTCGAAAAGTGGCCCAGAACCGGACTTCGATTGCCTTGGATATTCTGCTAAGGCTTGAACCGGCCACAGGGCTGCCCGGCGATGGCCGTCCGAACGCTGTTCGTCTCAAATCGGATGCATTGTAATCCGTGACGGGACCGGATGCTGGTGATGGACAGATGACGCAAATCATCAATTCGCGATCCTGTATCCATTGGTGGTTGGCCTAGGCGCAGTCGCATGTACGATTTTTGTGCATGCGCTCGCTTTGGCCGCGACGGTAAACCTGTTTCGCCACGAGAGGAGACGCGGGCGCGCCGGCGCAGGCGCCCTGATCGATCTTGCAATCGTCGCGCTGGCAACATCATTCGCGTTCGTGGCACACCTGATCGAGATCGCTTTGTGGGCAGTGTTGCTCATCACCTGTGGAGAATTTCAGGAGTTCGCAAACGCCTTCTACCATTCGGCGGTCAACTACACGACGTTGGGTTACGGTGATCTGCTTATGACACCGTCGTGGCGGTTGTTGGGACCATTGGAGGCGGCGAACGGAGCCCTCATGTTCGGCGTTTCGACAGCCATGGTCTTTGCCGTTATCCAGCGGCTGCTTCTGACCAGGTTTGAGGACCTCAGGTATTGAGCGTTTCGTCGAGGCGTTCGCCAATTGTGCGCACAGCGGCGATACCGGAGCTTTGTCATTTCGGGCAAGACGAAATGTCCGTTCCGGGTTACACGCAAAAGCGGACATAGCGCCAGATCCGAAAAGTGCC
>CAVTWC010000009.1:0-33395 GCA_963738105.1 uncultured Alphaproteobacteria bacterium
AGCTAAGGGACTGTTCGACCGCGCACGGATTGAACTCGTCTCGCGGCTCGAGAAACCAGATGACCGAAACAAAACCCTATCGTCCCAATGTCGGGGTGGCGCTGTTCAACGCTTCCGGCCGGGTCCTGATCGGCCGGCGCTTCAAGGACGACGGACCGGAAATCGTTCTGCCCGGGCTTGAATGGCAGATGCCGCAAGGCGGTATCGACGCCGACGAGAATCCGCGCGAGGCGGTGATGCGCGAGCTCTGGGAGGAGACCGGTGCCAAGGATGCCGAGTATCTCGATGAGACCGATTGGCTGACGTACGAATTCCCCGATTACACCGGACCGTCATCGCATCGGCTGGCGAAATTCCGAGGCCAGCGGCAGAAATGGTTCGCGTTGCGCTTCACCGGGCGTGACGACGAAATCGATCCGCTTCAATCGCGCAACGGCCAGCCGGCGGAATTCGATTCATGGCGCTGGGAGAAACTCGACCGGGTGGCCGATCTCGTGGTGCCGTTCCGGCGTGATGTGTATCGGGCGGTCGCGCAGCGTTTCGCGAAATACGCAGGCTAGCTAGTTCGGCCCGACCTCGAACGGCCCGATCGCGATCACGCGGCAATTGCTGTCACGCCTGGTGCAATCGCTCAAGGCGCCGTTGACGGCATCCTGTTCATTCGAAGCCTTGAGCGCCAGCCCCGGACGTCCGGATGAGCCGACCGCGACGGCATTCCAGCCGGACGAGGCTTCAGCGAGTTGATGCGTGACATCAGCTCTCGCATCGGCGGCGATCGAAGAATTGTCGGCAGCCTTGAAGAATCCTGTCGGCTTCATGATCGTCGGCACCGGCACGACAAAGACGTCGTCGACGACGACGACCATGCAGGGAACGCCGGCAAGGGAACCGCAGGTCTCGAGCGTGCGACGCACGACCTCCGCGACCGTTGCGCCATCGGTGTAGAAAGTGAAATTCCCTCCGGGGCCGACCACGATCGCTTTGCTTTTCTTCCCCGGAACGTAATTGGTTTCGAGCCTCTCCTTGCCGGGACCACGCGCAAACGGCATGTCCTTTGACGCGAACGGCTTCTCGGTCGAGGGATCGCGCCGGATCCAGGGCAAAGGCGGCACCGGCGGCTTGCCGTGCGGATAGATCACCGCGCTATCGACCGCGTAGAGTTCGCACTTCCGTGGCGACTTGACGTTATCGGCACGCTTTTGACAGAGCTCAAGCGCCGCGCTTTTCGCGGCGTCTTCATTCGGCTGACTGCTGGACAGGCCGATAATGCCGTTCAGGTTCAGGGCAAAGGCTTTGGGCTCGGCCGCCGCGAGATATTCGTTGGCGAGAATGGCGCGAATCTTGTCGGTGACGAATGGCACCGACTCGGCCGCGAATTTCTCACCCGATGGAAGGGGCGGCAGAGAGGAAGGCGGCGCTGACACCGCAGCCGCGGCTGAGGGTGTAACCGGCGGCGCGGCAACCGGCGTCTGCGGCGGCAGCGGCGCGACCTTGTTGGCTACGGCCGACTGCCTCGCCTCGTTCCGCAATTCGAGCTTGGTAAAATAAAGGAAGCCGCCAACGCCGATGGCAACGAGACACACCACCATCACCGCAACAGGCCACATCCAGTTCGATGCTACTCCCAGTGATGGTTTGACCGAGGCCGGCTTCTTGAATTGCGGTATCGCGTAGGTGCCATCCTCGCGTCGCATCGCCACCATATAGGCATGCACCGGTGTCGGAATATTCTTCACTTCCTGCGCGCCGATATCGGAGAACTGCACCGACAGCTTGTTGGCGACCTGCTCATGGACCGCGCGCGAGATGCAGATGCCGCCTATCTCGGCGAGGCCCTCAAGGCGCGCTGCGATATTGACGCCATCGCCGAGCAGATCCCCGTCACGCTCGACGACATCGCCGATCGTAATGCCGATGCGAAAGCTCATCTGTCGGCTGGGTGGATACGCCATGTTCCGGGTGCGCAGGCTTTCCTGGATATCGATCGCGCAGCGCACAGCTTCGACCGCACTCGGAAATTCGGCGAGCACGGCGTCGCCTGCGGTATTGAAGATGCGGCCGCCGCCCTTGGCGATGAAATCGTCGGTCACCAGGCGGTACGAGGCTAGGCGGCGCAGCGTTTCTTCTTCGTCCTCGGCAACCAGTCGGCTATAGCCGGCAATATCGGCCGCAAAAATCGCTGCGATCTTGCGTTTCATGAAGACCAGCCTCGGACCAACATCAGCGACAGAACAATGCCGTCAGAAGTTCCCGAGCGCAACATGACGTTTTCAAACGAGGGCCGTGACGGGCTCGCGAGAAATGCTGGCTACAAAAACTAAACGCCCGTCACGGGGTGACGAGCGCTGATCTTGCCAGGGCCTTTGGTATGCCCCGGAGCCGAACCCCAAGACTTAGTGCATAGCCGTCGAGCTGAGTTCGTGCTCGATACTCTTGAAATGATCGAGCCGCTCGATGGCATTGTCGAGTTCGGAGCCTTCCTTCTCCGCGAGCTTTGCTTCCATCTCGGCAATGGTCTCGGCGAACTGCGCGCGATCGATGTCCTGCATCGAGGTAGCGACGTCGGCGAGCACGGTGAGACCCTTTTCCGACATTTCGGCGAGGCCACCGAGCACAATGACCTTCTCACGGGTGCCGCCGGCGGTAATGGTCAGGATGCCCGGGCGAATCACCGCCACGACCGGCGCATGTCCGGCCAGCACGCCGAAATCGCCTTCCACGCCGGGAACATCAACCTGATCGACCTCGCCGGAGAAGGCGAGCTTTTCGGGGGAGACGAGATCGAATTGGAAGGTGGCCATGGTCTTTCCGTTCTTTCCGCTGTCACCCGCGGGCTTGAGCCGCGGGTCCATCAGGCAAAACTTTTCTTCGGTCGATGGATTGCCGGGTCAAGCCCGGCAATGACGTTATCGAGCTTAGGAGGCCTCAGCCGCGAGCTTCTTGCCCTTCTCGACGGCTTCTTCGATGGTGCCGACCATGTAGAAGGCAGCTTCCGGCAGATGATCGTACTTGCCGTCGCAGATCGCACGGAAGCCCTTGATGGTGTCGGCGAGATCGACGAACTTGCCGGGCGAACCGGTGAAGACTTCGGCGACGTGGAACGGCTGCGACAGGAAGCGCTCGATCTTGCGGGCGCGTGCCACCGCGATCTTATCCTCTTCCGACAACTCGTCCATGCCGAGAATGGCGATGATGTCCTGCAGCGACTTGTACTTCTGCAGCACCTGCTGAACCATGCGCGCGGTGTTGTAGTGATCCTCGCCGACAACGAGCGGGGAGAGCATGCGCGAGGTCGAGTTCGAGCGGGTCCACCGCCGGATAGATGCCCTTTTCCGAAATCGCGCGGTTCAACACCGTGGTGGCGTCCAAATGCGCGAACGAGGTCGCGGGCGCCGGGTCGGTCAAGTCGTCGGCCGGCACGTAGATCGCCTGCACCGAAGTGATCGAACCCTTATGGGTCGTGGTGATGCGCTCCTGCAGCGCGCCCATGTCGGTGGCGAGCGTCGGCTGATAGCCCACGGCCGAAGGAATACGGCCCAAGAGCGCCGACACTTCGGAGCCCGCCTGGGTGAAGCGGAAGATGTTGTCGACGAAGAACAGCACGTCCTGGCCCTGGTCGCGGAAATGCTCGGCAACCGTCAGGCCGGTGAGGCCGACGCGGGCGCGGGCGCCCGGCGGTTCGTTCATCTGGCCGAACACCAGCGCGCACTTCGATTTGACGCTCGGATCGGGATTTTTCGGATCGGCGTTGACCTTGGATTCGATGAACTCGTGATAGAGGTCGTTGCCTTCGCGGGTACGCTCGCCGACGCCGGCGAACACCGAGTAGCCACCGTGGGCCTTGGCGACGTTGTTGATCAGCTCCTGAATCAGCACGGTCTTGCCGACGCCGGCACCGCCGAACAGGCCGATCTTGCCGCCCTTGGCGTAAGGCGCCAGCAGGTCGACGACCTTGATGCCGGTGACGAGAATTTCAGCTTCGGTTGACTGGTCGGTATAGGTCGGCGCTTCCTGGTGAATGGCGCGCATGTCGTCGGCCTTGACCGGACCGGCTTCATCGATCGGCTCGCCGATCACGTTCATGATGCGGCCGAGCGTACCATCGCCGACCGGCACCCTGATCGGCGAACCGGTGTCGGTAACTTCCTGACCGCGGACCAGACCCTCGGTGGTGTCCATCGCGATGGTCCGCACCGTGGATTTGCCGAGATGCTGGGCGACCTCGAGCACCAGGCGGTTGCCACCGTTCTTGGTCTCGATCGCGTTCAGAATGGCGGGCAGATGTCCCTCGAACTGCACGTCGACGACGGCGCCGATGACCTGCGTGATGCGTCCGGACTGGTTGGCGGGTGTGGCCATAAACTCTCTCCTTCGAATTCGTATCTAGACAACCGTCAGTTTGATCGTGCCTGTCGCCGTTACATCGCCTCGGCGCCGGAGATGATTTCAATCAGCTCCTTGGTGATCATGGCCTGACGGGTTCGGTTGTAAATCAGGGTCTGCTTGCGGATCATGTCGCCGGCGTTGCGGGTGGCGTTATCCATCGCGCTCATCTGCGCGCCGTAGAACGAGGCGTTGTTTTCCAGCAGCGCACGGAAGATTTGCACCGCGAGGTTTCGCGGCAACAGCCGCGTCAGGATCTCGTCCTCTTCCGGCTCGTATTCATAAGACGTCGCCGGGCCGGCATTCGCGGCCGGCGCTTCCACCACCAGCGGAATAATCTGCTGGGCAGTCGGGATCTGCGAGATTACGGACTTGAAGCGCGAAAAGAACAGCGTGCAGACGTCGAACTCGCCGGCCTCGAAGCGCGCCAGAACCTTCTTGGCGATATCTTCGGCATTGACGAAGCCGAGCTGACGGACCGAGCGCAGGTCGAGGTGCTCGACGATGTTCTTCTCGAAGTTGCGGCGGAGCTGCTCGTAGCCCTTGCGGCCGACGCAGAAGAACTTGACCTCTTTGCCCTGGTTGATCAGCGACAGGGCGCGCTCGCGGGCCAGACGCACGATCGACGAATTGAACGCACCGGACAGGCCGCGCTCGCCGGTGCAGACCAGCAGCAGATGCACCTGATCCTTGCCGGTTCCGGCCATGAGCGCAGGTGCCCCAGGAGAACCGCTAGCGGCGCTCGCGATGCTGGAAATTACCGCGTCCATCTTTTCGGCGTAAGGCCGCGCCGCTTCGGCTGAGCTCTGCGCACGACGCAGCTTGGAAGCCGCGACCATCTGCATCGCCTTGGTGATCTTCTGCGTCGCCTTGGTCGAGGCGATGCGGACCCGCATGTCTTTAAGTGACGCCATTCTCAGTTCACCCCGGCGATCCGGTGTCTAGACCCGACCGCAAGCCACTGTTTTGTTGGACCCGGCCAAAAGCGCGAAGCGCGTCTTCAGGCTAAATGCGCCGGGCCTCAACGGCAAATCATCAAGCAAACGCCTTGGCGTAACCTTCGACCACGCTCTTCAGCTTGCCGGCGAGATCGTCGGAGAGATCGCGGCTGTCGCGAATGCCGTTGAGAATGTCGACGTTCTTGCCGCGCAGCAGCGACAGCAGGCCGTCTTCGAAGGCGCGCACCTTGGCGAGCGGAAGCGCGTCGAGATAGCCGTTGGTACCGGCCCAGATCACGCAGACCTGTTCTTCCATCTTCAGCGGCGAGAACTGCGGCTGCTTCAGGAGTTCGGTCAGACGCGAACCACGGTTCAAGAGACGCTGCGTCGAGGCGTCGAGATCGGAGCCGAACTGCGCGAACGCCGCCATTTCGCGGTACTGCGCCAGCTCACCCTTGATCTTGCCGGCGACCTTCTTCATCGCCTTGGTCTGCGCCGATGATCCGACGCGCGACACCGACAGACCGACGTTCACCGCGGGACGGATGCCCTGGAAGAACAGGTCGGTTTCGAGGAAGATCTGACCGTCGGTAATCGAAATCACGTTGGTCGGGATGTAAGCCGACACGTCGTTGGCCTGGGTTTCGATCACGGGCAGCGCGGTGAGCGAGCCCGAACCATGGTCCTTGCTGAGCTTGGCGGCGCGTTCGAGCAGGCGAGAGTGAAGATAGAACACGTCGCCGGGATAGGCTTCGCGGCCCGGCGGGCGGCGCAGCAGCAGCGACATCTGGCGATAGGCGACGGCCTGCTTGGACAGATCGTCATAAATGATGACGGCGTGCATGCCGTTGTCACGGAAGTACTCGCCCATGGTGCAGCCGGTGAACGGCGCGATGTACTGCATCGGCGCCGGATCGGACGCCGTGGCGGCGACCACGATCGAATATTCCAGCGCGCCCTGCTCTTCGAGCACCTTGACGAACTGGGCGACGGTGGAACGCTTCTGGCCGATCGCGACATAGACGCAATACAGCTTGATGTTCTCGTCCGGCTGCGCGTTGAGCGGCTTCTGGTTCAGAATGGTGTCGAGCGCGATCGCGGTCTTGCCGGTCTGACGGTCGCCGATGATCAGCTCGCGCTGGCCGCGGCCAACCGGGATCAGCGCATCGATCGCCTTGAGGCCGGTCGCCATCGGCTCATTCACCGATTTGCGCGGAATGATGCCGGGCGCCTTGACGTCGACGCGCATACGCTTGTCGGCCTGGATGGGGCCCTTGCCGTCGATCGGATTGCCGAGCGCATCGACCACGCGGCCGAGCAGGCCCTTGCCGACAGGCGTATCGACGATGGCGCGGGTGCGCTTGACGGTCTGGCCTTCCTTGATCTCGCGGTCGGCGCCGAAGATCACGATACCGACGTTGTCGGTTTCGAGGTTCAGCGCCATGCCGCGCGTGCCGTTCTCGAACTCGACCATCTCGCCGGCCTGGACGTTGTCGAGGCCGTAGACGCGGGCAATGCCGTCGCCGACGGACAACACCTGTCCGACTTCGGAAACTTCAGCCTCCTGGCCGAAATTCTTGATCTGGTCCTTCAGGATCGCGGAAATTTCCGCGGCGCGGATGTCCATCAGCCTGCCTCTTTCATCGCGTGCTTGATCGAATTGAGTTTGGTGCGAAGCGAACTATCCACCATGCGGCTGCCGAGCTTGACCACCAGGCCGCCGATAATAGAAGGGTCGACATTCACGTTGAGCGCGACGTCCTTGCCCGTCACTGATTTCAGCGCGGTCTTCAGAGCATCGAGATTCTTGTCGCTGAGCGCTTCGGCGACGGTCACATCCGCCGTCGCCTCGCCCTTGAATTTTGCCACCAGCGCGCGGAAAGCGCGGATCACGTCCGTGACCGCGAACAAGCGGCGATTGCCGGTGAGCACTTTCAGGAAATTGGCAGAAATGCCCGAAATGCCAGCTTTATCGAGCACGGCGGCGAGCGCTTTCGCCTGCACATCGGCGGAAAAGACCGGACTGCGAACCAACCGCCTCAATTCAGGGCTGTCGGCCAGTATGGCGGCAAATCGGTCGAGATCGGCTTTCACCGCATCGATGGATTTTTCATCGCGCGCCAATTCGAACAAAGCCGTCGCATAACGGCCGGACACACCTGAAACGGACGGATCTTCTGCAGCCACAAGCACACTCTATTAGCTGTTAAATTCGCAAGGCAAAAGCCGTCGCCACGATGGCGCCCATCCAAGCCCTTGGAATTCAAGCGGGACTTCGATTTTCGACCGGCACGAGTGATACCGGGACCGTTAAAATCGCGGCTTTGCTAACATAGCAGGCGCGCAGGTGCAACATGACGGCGACATTCAGGCAGGCCATGTCGCGGGTCATTTTTGACGCGGCAAAGTGCGCGCCCGCCGTCTTCGCCTTGACCCTTGTCGCTGACATTTCGACAACCGGTCGCAGGGCGACCCGTGCTGTCATTGGCCACGTGCAAAAAAGTTCCGTCGGGAAATGCATGGCCGCCATGAGCGCAGGTATCGGAACCGAAAACCCCAACTCGCTCCATTCGAGCATTACTTGGATAAATCTCCTCGCACGCGAATAGGACTTTGCTTTACAGCAACTCCAAGTAATCGGATGGTTAATAAATCGTTAATTCTCAAGATTACGGAACATCTATCGACTACTTGCATTCCATCACGAGATATTACAGCCGGGTACAATCAGGCTTTACTGCCCAATTCATGCCTCATTAGGTCATCAAACGCCGCTTCGGACTAAACGGAGCGGGGGTTCCACTTGTCACACATGTGGCAATACTGTTTGAGGGACTGTTTAATGATCGTATCCAAAAAGGCGGCACTGGGAACCGTAACCCGGTCGCGGCTGGGAGCCGGAACCCGGTCACGTACGGCGCTCGCTGTTGTCGCCGCGACGGTTGTGTTCGGCGGGGGTGTCTCGGAAGCCTCAGCTAGAGGCCGGCACCACCACCATCATCACGGCTATCATCACCACCACGCCAGCGCCTCCGAGGGCTCCTCCTGGCGCGATGCCAACGCCTCGATCGCCCCGGCATCGACCGGCGGCCGCAGCTTCTCCGGCATGGCATCCTATTACGGCAATGAATCCGGCAGCCGCACCGCCTCCGGTCAGCGCTTCAATCAGAGCGCCATGACCTGCGCCCACCGCTCGCTGCCGTTCGGCACCAAATTACGCGTGACCCATGGCGGCCAGAGCGTCGTCGTCACCGTCAACGATCGTGGCCCATTCGTCCGCGGCCGCGTGCTCGATCTGTCCACGGGCGCCGCCCGTGCGATCGGCCTGACCGGCGCTGGCGTCGGCCGGGTCGTCGCCGAAGTGATCTACTAACCCGCGCGTTCGAACGCGGTTTCCGCTTTCAAGTTCGGTAAGCGTTGCGTAGCGTAACGGCCGCAAAACTTTTTTGCGTGCCAAAAGGTCTGCCGTCGCGAATGACGGCAGGCTTTTTTGTTTGTTAAGCTGGCAAGGTCGTCATTCCGGGATGGTCCGAAGGACCAGACCTCAGATGCGCAATTGCGCATCGGGGAATCTCGAGATTCCGGGTTCGGGCTACGCGCGCCCCGGAATGACGGCGAGTGATGGCGCACTGCCCCCCTACAAAAAGCTCTGCGGATCGACATCGACCTCGAGCTTGAGATTGCCTGTGGTCTTCGGCGCTGCGGCGAGCCATTCGCGCAGATATTCCGATACATCGACATTGCGTAGCGACTTCACCAGGATCCGGAACCGATAGCGGCCCTTGATGACCGCAAGCGGCGCTTCGGCCGGCCCCAGCACCTTGATGCGTTCATCGATCGGCGCGATCGCTACCAGCTTGCGGGCAAAGCCTTCGGCGGTGGGGCGATCGCCTGCAGAAATGATCAGGCTGGCCAACCGCCCGAACGGGGGATAGCCGGAGCGTTCGCGCGAGTTGATTTCGCTCGCATAGAACGCCTCGCGATCGCAGGCCACCAGCGCCTTCATCACGGGATGCTCGGGCTGATGCGTCTGCAGATAGCCGACACCACGGCCCTGCTCGCGCCCGGCGCGCCCGATCACCTGATTGAGCAGTTGAAACGTCCGTTCGGCGGCGCGCGGGTCACCATTGCTCAGGCCCAGATCGGCATCGACCACGCCGACCAGGTTGAGTTGCGGAAAATTATGCCCCTTCGCGACCAGCTGGGTACCGATGATGATATCGACGCGGCCTTCCGCGATCTCGTTCAGTTCGGAACGCATGGTTTCGATCGAGGTGATCAGATCGCTCGACAGCACCATGGTGCGCGCTCGCGGGAACAAGGCGGACGCTTCCTCCTGCAGGCGTTCGACGCCGGGGCCGACCGCAGCCAGCGTTTCTTCCGCCGCGCAATGCGGACAGGTTCGCGGGCGCGGCATCGAGAACCCGCAATGATGGCACACCAGCCGCTGGCGGAACCGGTGATCGACCAGCCAGGCATCGCATATCGTGCAGGCAAAGCGATGCCCACAGGCCCGGCACAAGGTCAGCGGCGCGTAGCCGCGGCGATTGAGGAACAACAGCGCCTGCTCGCGCCGCTCGATCGCGATGCCAATCTGTTCGGCGAGACGCGGCGAGACGAAGCGGCCTCGCGGCGGCGGCTCGCGCCGCAGATCGATCGCCTCGATATGCGGCATGTGCTGACCGCCAAATCGCGCCGGCAGCACCACGCGCTGATAGCGGCCCTTGCGCGCATTCACTTCCGACTCCACCGACGGCGTCGCGGACGCCAGCACGATCGGGATCTTGGCGATATGCGCGCGCACCACCGCCATGTCGCGGGCGTGGTAATGCGCGCCCTCGTCCTGTTTGTAGGCCTGATCGTGCTCTTCATCGACGATGATCAGCCCGAGATTGGCGTACGGCAGAAACAGCGCCGAGCGCGCGCCGACCACGACCGGCGCTTCACCTGCCGCAATCGCGGCCCAGTTGCGCGCGCGGGTGCGCGGGGTCAGTTCCGAATGCCATTCCAGCGGCCGCACGCCGAAACGATTGGCGAAGCGATCGAGAAATTGTCCGGTCAGCGCGATCTCCGGCATCAGGATCAGCGTCTGCTTGCCGCGGCGGATCACTTCCGCAATCGCTTCGAAATAGACTTCGGTCTTGCCCGAGCCGGTCACGCCATCCAGCAGCGCGGTATGAAAGCTGCCATTGGCCGCCAGCGCCCGCATCGCATCGACAGCGGTGCGCTGCTGGCGCGAAAATTCCGGCTGCGCGAACGACGGATCGGGCGCCGGTGGCGGCAATGGCGGCGGCATCACCTCGATGGCCAGCGTGCCCTCATCGACCAGGCCGTCGACCACGCCGGTGCTGACGCCGGCTTCCCGCGCCGCTTCCGATTTGCCGTGCAGCAATCCGTCGGACAGGCAATCGATCAACCGCCGCCGCGCTGGCGTCATCCGCCGCGGCGGCTCGCCAACCAGCCGCACCCCCAGCCGCATCCGCTCAGGGCCGAGATTTTCGCCCATCCGCAGCGTCATCCGCAACACCATGCCGCGCGCGGACAGCGTGTAGTTGGCGACCCAATCGACGAGCGAGCGCAGTTCCGGCTTCAGCGGCGGCACGTCGAGCTTTTCGCTGACGTCTTTCAGGCGATTATGCAGACGCGGATCGGGATTGGCGTTTTCAGCCCAGACCACGGCGACCACTTCGCGCGGCCCGAGCGGCACGCACACCACGTCGCCCGGCTTGAGCTCCATGCCGCGCGGCACGCGATAGGAATAAGCCTGATTGAGCGCGACCGGCACCAGCACATCGACAATGCCGGTCGATGATGCCGATGAGGTGCTGGCGCGGATGGAATGGTCCATGGAGAATCGGATTAGAGGGAGGCCGGAAGGCCCGGCTAACTTAAGACTCTGCGGCGGCCGCGACCAGTGTCCGGCAGCAACGTTCCGGCAAGTTAGCGAACGGTAAACGAAAGAGGTGCGATATAATCAGACGGAATCACGCCTCCAAAAGACAGACCCGAAGACAGCTCGATGGTCAAATCCGTTCCCGCGGTTCAACCGATCGATATCGCCTGCGCCGCCGATGATCTGGTGCGCGAAATCACGCATTGGCTGTCGCATTTGCGCGCCGAGCGGCGGCTGTCGCCGAAGACGCTGGAAGCCTATGCCCGCGACCTCAGGCAATGTCTGGTTTTTCTCGGCGAGCACTGGGGTGCCAGCGTGACGCTGGCCCGATTCGCCGCGATCGAGGCCACCGATGTCAGGGCGTTCATGGCGATGCGCCGCGCCGATGACGTTGGCGGGCGCTCGCTGGCGCGGGCGCTGGCGGGCCTGCGCTCGTTCGGGCGCTTTCTCGAACGCGAGGGCAAGGGCAAGGTCGGCGCATTGTCGGCGATCCGCGCGCCCAAGATTGGCAAGAGCCTGCCGAAGCCGATCCACATGGACGCGGCCAAGCGCTTTGCCGATGCCGACGAACGCGCCGGCGAGGACCGCGATCCCTGGATCTGGGCACGCGATGCCGCCGTGATGGCGCTGTTGTATGGCTCGGGCCTGCGTATCTCCGAAGCGCTCGGCTTGAAGCGCCGCGAGGTGCCGCTACCAGGTGCCGGCGACGTGCTGGTCGTCACCGGCAAGGGCAACAAGACCCGCATGGTCCCGGTGCTGCAAAACGTGCTGACACTGATTCAGGATTACGTCGCGGTCTGTCCGCATCCGCTGCCGCCGGAAGGGCCGATCTTCGTCGGCGCCCGCGGCGGTCCGCTGAAGGCGCGGATCATCCAGCTCACCATGGAGCGCTTGCGCGGAGCGCTCGGCCTGCCCGACAGCGCAACGCCGCATGCGCTACGGCATTCGTTTGCAACGCATCTTTTGAGCAGGGGTGGCGATTTGCGCGCGATCCAGGAATTGCTCGGCCACGCTTCGCTCTCGACCACGCAGATCTACACCGGCATCGACAGCGAACGGCTGCTCGAAGTCTATCGCACCGCGCATCCCCGCGCCTGAAACCATCAGTTTATCAACGGCAACGAAGCCTCGTCACCACGCTTGCCCCCTTGCGCGGGGCAGGCCGTTCGGTCAATCGTTGATGATCAGGGCAGCGGGAGAGAATCATGAGCGCGCACGAGAGCATGGAGCAGGCCGACCAGGCCAAGGAAGCGTCGAGCGAAAACCGCAAAATCGCACTGCTGATCGCGGTGATCGCGCTGTGTCTTGCGCTATCGGAAACGCTCGGCAAGGGCGCCCAGACCGAATCCATCAGCAGGAACGTCGAAGCCTCCAACCTATGGGCGTTCTTCCAGGCCAAGAGCATTCGCCGCACCACGGTGCAAACCGCGGCAGAGCAGGCCAAGCTCAGCATCGTTGGTGGGACCGACGATGCCACCAAGACAGCAGTGCAAAAGCAGATCGACGACTGGCAGAAGACCGCGGCGCGCTACCGCTCCGAACCCGAAACCAGGGAAGGCTCCGAGCAATTGGCCGAGCGAGCCAAGCATGCCGAGGAAGAACGCGACCTCGCGGAGGCGAAGTACCATCATTACGAGCTGGCATCCGCGGCGTTTCAGATCGGCATCGTGCTGGCTTCGGCGACCATCATCACCGGCATCCTCGCCTTGGCCTGGATCTCGGGACTGCTGACGCTGGCCGGAATCGCGATGACCGCGCTCGGCCTCTTCGCACCGCATCTGCTGCATTTGCCGTAACGACTGCGTTCTGCACCGCGGTCATACTCCGCGGAAGCGGAGTATCCAGTACGCCGCAGCGTTGCGGCAAGGAGTTTCCGCCGTGACAGAGCTGCTTATCGCGCTTCGTGCACGCTCTTGCGGAAGCGCTGGATCAGCCGCAGCATCCGTGATGACCAGCCTTCGCCATTGCCGCGCAGCACGTGTATGATCCGCTGCTTGATCGGATCGACCAGCGCCATCGCCTTGGCACGCAGCGCTATCACGAATTCATAGAGTTTCTCGAACCACGCCATTTCCAGCAGCTTCGGCCGCGTCACATCGAAGATGAACGCGGTGACGCCGACGCCGAGGAATTTGGCGAAGATGATGGTGCCGATGGCGCTCATCCAGTATTCGTGAGTCAGGAGCCACAAGCCGACCAGCTTCAACGGAAACAGCGGGATGATCGGCACGATGAACACGATCAACGTCATCGCCGGCGAAAGCGAATCGACGCGCTCGGCAAGCCACTGCTTGAAGGCGCGCAACGGAAGCGCCGCCACCACCCGAGCCACGACAGGCTCAAGATGATCCCACAGCCAGGCTTCGATCAGGAAGATAATCGCGAGCAGAATCCAGATCGGCTGAAGCAGGCGGCGCATCATCAATGTCATCCCCGCCCGGCCATGAACCGGACGCAGATCACATATGTATCGCGCGCTTGCCGACTGCAAGCGCCGCTTCCTTGACCGCTTCGGAGCGGGTCGGATGGGCATGGCAGGTGCGGGCCAGATCCTCGGCGGAACCGCCAAATTCCATCAGCACTGCGGCCTCGTGAATCATTTCACCAGCCTCGCGGCCGACGATGTGCACACCGAGCACCCGATCGGTCTTCGCATCTGCGAGAACCTTGACGAAGCCTTCCGTGGTCTGGTTGACCTTGGAACGACCATTGGCCGTAAACGGGAATTTGCCAACAGTGTATGCGACACCCGCCTGCTTCAGCTCTTCCTCGGTCTTGCCGACGGTTGAGACTTCCGGCGTGGTATACACAACACCTGGGATAACATCGTAATTCACATGGCCAGCCTGGCCGGCGAGAATCTCAGCACAGGCGACGCCTTCGTCTTCCGCCTTGTGTGCGAGCATCGGGCCGGCGATGACGTCGCCGATCGCATAGACGCCCTTCACGTTGGTCGCGAAATGCAAATCAGTCTGCACCCGGCCACGATCGTCCAGCGCGACACCGGCCTCCTTGAGGCCGAGACCGTCGGTGTAGGCCACACGGCCGATGCACACCAGCACCACATCGGCCTCCAGCGTCTCCGCAGCACCGCCGGCCGCGGGTTCGATCTTTGCAACCAGCGTTTTGCCTGAGCTGTCGATACCGGAGACCTTGGCGCCGAGCCTGAATGCAAAGCCCTGCTTTTCGAGCATGCGCTGAAATTGTTTTGCGACTTCGCCGTCCATGCCGGGCAGGATGCGATCGAGGAATTCCACCACCGTCACCTTCGCGCCGAGCCGGTGCCAGACCGAACCAAGTTCGAGCCCGATCACGCCGGCGCCGACGATCAGCAATTTTTCAGGAACCTTGTCGAGCGATAACGCGCCGGTCGACGACACGATGCGCTTCTCGTCGATCTCGATGCCTTTCAGCCGCGCGATGTCGGAGCCGGTGGCGATGACGATGTTCTTGGTTTCGACGATCTGGCTCTTGCCATCATTGCCCGACACTTCGACCTTGCCGGTGCCGAGGATCTTGCCCGTGCCGCTGATGACATCGATCTTGTTTTTCTTCATCAGGAATTCGACGCCCTTGACGTTGCCGTCGATGCCCTGCTGCTTGAAATTCATCATCGAAGGCAAATCGAGCTTCGGCGCGGAAACACTGACGCCCATCTTGGCAAAGGAGTGGCCGGCCTCTTCGAACATTTCGGAGGCATACAGCAGCGCCTTCGAGGGCATGCATCCGACATTGAGGCAGGTGCCGCCAAGCGTCGCGTTCTTCTCGACCACGGCGACCTTCATGCCGAGCTGCGCTGCACGGATCGCGCACACATAGCCGCCCGGACCGGTGCCGATGATAACAAGATCGTAGCTAGCCATGTTGGAAGTCCTGTAGCTGAAGAGTGTGACGGGTATTAACGCCCACCTGAGACATCAAGGATGGCGCTGGTCACGTAGGAAGCCTCGTCCGACATCAGCCAGACGATGGCGTTGGCGATTTCATCCGCGGTACCGACGCGCTTCATCGGCACGTTGCCGGCGAGCCGATGCGCGCGATCGGGCTCACCTCCACTGGCATGAATTTCAGTATCGATCAGACCGGGCCGGATCCCCGCGACGCGGATGCCCTCGGCGGCGACTTCGTATCCCAGACCGACCGTGAATGAATCAATCGCGCCTTTCGAAGCCGCGTAGTCGACATAGGTATTCGGCGCACCCAATTTCGCGGCAACCGACGACAGGTTGACGATGACACCACCCTTGCCGCCATGGCGTGTCGACATCCGCTTCACGGCTTCGCGTGCGCACAGAATGCTGCCGGTGACATTGATGGCCATCACGCGCTGGATGCGCTCGGCCGACATCTCGTCGACCCGTACCCCGCTTTTGCCGACGATGCCGCCATTGTTGACCAGTGCGCCGAGCGTTCCGAACTTGTCGGCGGCCTCGAACAGTCTCAGGATATCGCTTTCGTCGGCGACGTCGCATTTCACCGCGATCGCCTTGCCGTTGCTGGCGCCGATCTGCGCGACGACATCATCGGCCGCAGCCTTGTTGGTGGCATAACCGACGACGACCCGGAAGCCGCGCGCCGCCGCCGCGATGGCAGTGGCGCGGCCGATGCCGCGGCTACCGCCGGTGATAACAACTACTTTGTCGGTCAAACCAGCCCCCAATCATACGCAACTACATTTCCCGGAACGCCGCCTGTACCGCCTTCCAGACCTCAACGCGCGATCACAGATCCAGCACCAGCCGCGCCGGATCTTCCAGGCTTTCCTTGACCCGAACCAGGAAGGTCACGGCTTCCTTGCCGTCGATCACGCGGTGATCATAGGACAGCGCCAGATACATCATCGGGCGAATCTCGACCTTGCCGCCGATCGCCACTGGGCGGTCCTGGATCTTGTGCATGCCGAGGATCGCGGATTGTGGCGCGTTCAGGATCGGCGTCGACATCAGCGAACCGTAGATGCCGCCATTGGTGATGGTGAAGGTGCCGCCCTGCATTTCATCGATCTTGAGCTGACCGTCGCGCGCGCGGCGGCCGAAATCGGCGATGCTTTTCTCGATATCCGCGATCGACTTGTGATCGCAGTCGCGCACCACCGGCACCACGAGGCCCTTGTCGGTGCCGACCGCAACGCCGACGTGATAGTAGTTCTTGTAGATCAGGTCGGTGCCGTCGATCTCGGCATTGGCGGCCGGGATATCCTTCAGCGCCTGCACGCAGGCCTTGGTGAAGAAGCCCATAAATCCCAGTTTGCTGCCGTGCTTCTTCTCGAACACATCCTTGTACTGGGCGCGCATCGCCATGATGTGGCTCATGTCGACTTCGTTGAACGTCGTGAGCATCGCGGCGGTGTTCTGGACGTCCTTGAGCCGGCGCGCGATGGTCTGGCGCAGTCGCGTCATCTTCACGCGCTCTTCCCGGGCGGCATCGTCGGCCGGCGACGGCGCGCGAACCTGCACCGAGGCGGCCGGCTGGTTGACCGGGGTCGGCGCCGAAGCCGCCTTCTCGATTGCGGCGAGCATGTCGCCCTTGGTGACCCGACCATCCTTGCCCGAGCCGGGCACGGTGGCGGCATCGATGCCGCTTTCGGCCGAAATCTTGCGGACCGACGGCGCCAGCGGCGCATCTACCGGTGCAGCTTTCGGCGCGACAGCAGCAGGCGCCGGTGCGGCGGCAGCGGGGGGCGGTGACGGCGGCGCAGCCTTGGCGGGCGCGGCCGCAGGCTTGGCGGTAGCTCCCGCCGCGCCCTCCAGGATCTGTCCGAGCAGCCCGCCTACGGCGACCGTCTCGCCGTCCTTGGCCGTGATTTCGGCCAGCGTGCCGGCGGAAGGCGCCGGCACCTCGATCGTGACCTTGTCGGTCTCGAGTTCGACCAGGGGTTCGTCGACCGCAACGGCATCGCCGGCCTTCTTGAACCAGCGGCCGATGGTGGCCTCGGTCACGGATTCGCCGAGCGTCGGAACGCGAATTTCAGTCATGATGTCGTTTCCTCTTTGCGTCATGGCCGGGCTCGTCCCGGCCAACCACGCCTTCAATCAGTTTTCACAAAGCAAGAATTTCGGGAAGCGAGAGATTTACCGAAGTAGAACCTGGATGCCCGGGGCTTGAGGGTGAAGACGGTGCTTCGCACCTTTCGCCCGGGCATGCGGCTTCGGCAAATATTAGTTCAGCGCATCATCCAGCAGCGCCTTGAGCTGTGCCAGATGCTTCGACATCAAACCGGTCGCGGTCGCGGCGGCCGCTGCACGCCCGGCGTAACGCGGGCGCCTGTTCGGCGCATGGATCTGGTTCAGCACCCATTCGAGATAGGGCTCGATGAAATGCCATGCGCCCATGTTGCGCGGCTCTTCCTGGCACCAGACCACTTCGGCATTCTTGAACCGGCCGAGTTCCTGCACCAGCGCCTTCAGCGGCACCGGATAAAGCTGTTCGACGCGCAGCAGATAGATGTCGTCGGTGCCGCGCTTTTCGCGCTCCTCGTACAGGTCGTAATAGACCTTGCCCGAGCACAGCACGACGCGCCGGATCTTGTCGTCCGGCACCAGCTTGATCTTCTCGTCTGGCAGCATCTGCGCGTCATCGTAGAGGATGCGGTGGAAGGTGGTGCCGCCGCCCATTTCATCGAGCCGCGACACCGCACGCTTGTGCCGCAGTAGCGACTTGGGCGTCATCAGGATCAGCGGCTTGCGGATTTCGCGATGCAATTGCCGGCGCAGCACGTGGAAGAAGTTGGCCGGCGTGGTGGCGTGGACCACCTGCATGTTGTCCTCGGCGCACATCTGCAGATATCGCTCGAGCCGCGCGGAAGAATGCTCCGGTCCCGCGCCTTCGTAACCATGCGGCAGCATACAGACCAGGCCGGACATGCGCAGCCATTTGCGCTCGCCCGACGAGATGAACTGGTCGAACAGCACCTGAGCGCCGTTGGCGAAATCGCCGAACTGGGCTTCCCAAATTGCCAGCGCATTTGGCTCGGCCAGCGAATAGCCGTATTCGAACCCAAGCACCGCCTCTTCCGAGAGCAGCGAATTGATGACTTCGTAGTGGCCCTGATCGGGGCCGAGATGATTGAACGGCGTGTAGCGGCTCTCATCTTCCTGGTCGATCAGCACCGAATGCCGCTGAGAGAAGGTGCCGCGCTCGCTGTCCTGGCCGGACAGCCGGACGTGATGACCTTCCTGCAATAGCGTACAGAACGCCAAACCCTCGCCAGTCGCCCAATCGATGCCGACGCCGCTGTCGATCGCTTTCGCACGATTGTCCAGGAAGCGCTGGATGGTGCGATGCACTCGGAATCCGTCCGGCACCTTGGTAATCTTGCGGCCGATATCCTTCAGCACGGCGAGATCGACGCCGGTGACGCCTCGGCGGGCATCCTCTTCCGCATCGGCGGATTTGAATCCGGCCCATTTGCCGTCGAGCCAGTCGGCCTTGTTGGGCTTGTAGCCCGAGCCGGCTTCCAGTTCGGCATCGAGCCGCGCGCGCCAGTCGGCCTTGGCCTTGTCGACTTCGCCTTCGGTCATCACGCCTTCGCCGATCAGCCGCTTGGCATAGATCTCAAGCGTGGTCGGATGCGACGCGATCTTCTTGTACATCACCGGCTGGGTGAATGCCGGCTCGTCGCCTTCGTTATGGCCATGCCTGCGGTAGCAGAACATGTCGATCACGACCGGCTTGTGGAATTTCTGCCGGAACTCGATCGCGACCTTGGCAGCAAACACCACAGCTTCCGGATCGTCGCCGTTCACATGGAAGATCGGCGCGTCGATCATCTTCGCCACATCGGAGGGATAGGGCGAGGAGCGCGAATAGCGCGGATAGGTCGTGAAGCCGATCTGGTTGTTGACGATGAAATGCAGCGAACCGCCGGTGCGGTAGCCCTTCAGGTCGGACAACCCGAAACATTCCGCCACCACACCCTGGCCGGCGAACGCCGCGTCGCCATGCATCAAAAGCGGCAGCACCGAGATGCGCTGGTCCGGCGGATCGCCATGTTGATCCTGCTTGGCACGCACCTTGCCGAGCACCACGGGATCGACGATCTCCAGATGCGACGGGTTGGCGGTCAGCGACAAATGGATGCGGTTGTTGTCGAACTCGCGATCCGACGACGCGCCGAGATGGTATTTGACGTCGCCCGAACCCTCGACCACATCGGGATTGGCCGAGCCGCCCTTGAATTCGTGAAACAGCGCACGATGCGGCTTGCCCATCACCTGCGTCAGAACGTTGAGGCGGCCGCGATGCGGCATGCCGACGACGACTTCCTTTACGCCGAGGTTGCCGCCGCGTTTGATGATCTGTTCAAGCGCCGGGATCAGCGATTCGGCGCCGTCGAGGCCGAAGCGCTTGGTGCCGGTGAATTTGACGTCGCAGAATTTCTCGAACCCTTCGGCTTCGACCAGCTTGTTCAGGATCGCGCGCCGGCCTTCGCGGGTGAAGCTGATTTCCTTGTCCGGCCCTTCGATGCGTTCCTGAATCCAGGCTTTCTGCGCGGCGTTGGAAATGTGCATGAACTCGACGCCGAGCGTTTGGCAGTAGGTGCGCTCGCAGATCGCGACGATTTCCTTCAGGCTGGCGTATTCAAGGCCCAGCACGTGATCGAGGAAGATCTTGCGGTCGAAATCGCCATCCACGAAGCCGTAGGAGCGCGGATCGAGTTCTTCGCGGTCACGCGGCGGCTCGATGCCGAGCGGGTCGAGCTTGGCGTGGAAGTGGCCGCGCATGCGGTAGGCGCGAATCAGCATCAAGGCGCGCACGGAATCGCGGGTGGCCTGATTGACCTCGGCCGCCGATAGCTCGGCGCCCTTGGCTTGCGCCTTGGCCGCGAGCTTGGTTCCGACGGCCTTTTCGATTTGCGCCCAGTTACCGTCGAGCGCGGAAGTCAGGTCGTCGCGCGGCGCCAACGGCCAGTTGTCACGGCCCCAGGAGGCGCCTTCGGCGTTTTTTCGGACGTCGTCCGGGGTGTCCTTCAGGCTCTTGAAGAACTCCTGCCACTCGGGGTCGACCGAGCCGGGATTCTGTTCATAACGGGCATAGAGATCGTCGATATAGGCTGCGTTTGTGCCCTGCAAAAAGGAGGAGAGGGCAAAAGCGGCATTCGCGTCTTGGCGAGACATGATTGCGTCCTGGTGATTTCGATTCGCGCATGGAAAACGGCGCTGTAGCCGATCCGGGAACCGAACCAGCGTGATAGGGAGCTTTTACCCTATATGGCGCGAATCTTCTCGCCGAAAAGAACCAAAAATTGAATTAGGATTTCAATTTTTCGACAAGAGTCTTTCCAAGCCGTGCAGGCGACGGCGACACGGTAATTCCGGCCGATTCCATCGCTGCGGTCTTGGAGCCGGCGTCGCCTTTGCCGCCGGAGATGATGGCGCCGGCATGGCCCATGCGGCGGCCGGGAGGGGCCGTGACGCCGGCGATGAAGCCGACCATCGGCTTCTTGCGGCCACGCTTGGCTTCGTCCTTGAGGAACTGGGCGGCATCTTCCTCGGCGGAACCGCCGATTTCACCGATCATCACGATCGAGGTGGTCTTGGGATCGGCCAGGAACATCTCCAGCATGTCGATGAATTCGGTGCCCTTGACCGGGTCGCCGCCGATGCCGACCGCCGTGGTCTGGCCGAGGCCCTCCTGGGTGGTCTGGAACACCGCCTCATAGGTCAGCGTGCCCGAACGCGAGACGATGCCGACATTGCCGGGCTTGAAGATGTTAGCCGGCATGATGCCGATCTTGCACTCGCCGGCGGTCATCACGCCCGGGCAGTTCGGCCCGATCAGGCGGGATTTCGATCCGCTCAACGATCTTTTGACCCGCACCATGTCGAGCACCGGAATGCCTTCGGTGATGCAGACGATCAGCGGGATTTCCGCGTCGATTGCTTCGCAGATCGCGTCGGCAGCGCCCGGCGGCGGCACGTAGATCACGCTCGCATCGGCGCCGGTCTTCTCGCGTGCCTCGGCGACCGTGTCGAACACCGGCAGATTGAGATGCTTCGATCCGCCTTTGCCGGGTGAGGTGCCGCCGACCATTTTGGTGCCGTAGGCAATCGCGGCTTCCGAATGAAAGGTGCCGTTCTTGCCGGTGAAACCCTGGCAGATGACCTTGGTGTTCTTATCGATCAGGATGGACATGGGTTGAGACTGCTTTCGCGAGACGCCGAGGCGGGGTTAGTGGACACGCCGATACACGCCGGTGAGCACATCGGCCCATCCTTCCGCGTCAGGCGAGAACTGGATTTTCATGCTGTAGCTGTTGTCGTCGATGATTTCGTAGACGTGGCGTGCATTGCCGCGCAGCGAGCCGCGCACCAGGATTAGCGACTTGCCGGTCCAGCCGCCGGAGGCCGGCGATGGCGGATAGTAGCCAAGCGAATCGTGCCAGAATAATTTGTAGAGCCGATCGTCGCGATCGTAGGTGAACACGCCGTGCGTACGGAAGCTTTCCTTGCCGTCGCGAACCTGACGGGTATCCTGAATCAAATAGAAGCCGTTGAGATCGATGCGCGCGGTGACCTGCGAGGTAGCGGGCCCGCCTTCGGTCCAGCGCGACGGATAGACCATCTCCTCACCGGTCCACTCGCCCGCGAACGCCGCGAGTTTGCGGTGCTCCTCGAGCGGTGTCGGTGCGGAGAGATGGTCCTTGGCCATCGGCTCAGGTTCCCTTGACGGCCTTGACGATCTTCTGCGCGGCGTCGTCGAGATCGTCGCCGGGCACCACGTTGAGGCCGGATTCGCGAATGATCTTCTTCCCGGCATCGACATTAGTGCCTTCGAGCCGCACCACCAGCGGTACTTGCAAGCCGACCTGCTTCACCGCGGCGACCACACCCTCAGCAATCACGTCGCACTTCATGATGCCGCCAAAAATGTTGACCAGGATGCCCTTCACGTTGGGATCGGCGGTGATGATCTTGAACGCGGCAGCAACCTTCTCCACGGTGGCGCTGCCGCCGACATCGAGGAAGTTCGCCGGCGCCATGCCGTAGAGCTTGATGATGTCCATGGTCGCCATGGCAAGGCCGGCGCCGTTGACCATGCAGCCGATATTGCCTTCGAGCGCCACGTAGTTCAGGTCGTATTTCGACGCCTCGATTTCCTTGGCGTCTTCCTCGGTTTCATCGCGCAGCGCCAGCACTTCGGGATGACGGTAGAGCGCGTTGCTGTCGAACGAGACCTTGGCGTCGAGCACGCGAAGCTGGCCCTGCTTGGTGACCACAAGCGGGTTGATCTCGAGCATCGCCATGTCCTTGGCGACGAACGCCGTATAGAGCTGCGCGACCAGCTTTTCGGCCTGCTTGGCCAGATCGCCGGTCAATTTGAGCGCGTTGGCAACGGTGCGGCCGTGATGGCCCATGATGCCGGTGGCGGGATCAACCGAGAAGGTCACGATCTTTTCCGGCGTGTTATGCGCGACGTCCTCGATATTGACGCCGCCTTCGGTGGAAACCACGAACGAAACTTCAGAGGTTTCGCGGTCGACCAGGATCGAGAGATAGAACTCCTTGTCGATGTCGGAACCGTCCTCGATGTAGAGCCGGTTGACCTGCTTGCCGTGCGCTCCGGTCTGCACCGTGACCAGGGTCGCGCCCAGCATCTGCTTGGCGAATTCATTGACCTCGGCGACCGACTTGGCGATGCGCACGCCACCCTTGTCGCCGGCGGAAGCTTCCTTGAACTTGCCCTTGCCGCGGCCGCCGGCATGGATCTGGCTCTTCACCACCCAGACCGGGCCGGGCAGCGTTTTTGCGGCGGCATCGGCATCGGATGCCCGCAGGACCGGCACGCCCTTTGAAATCGGCACGCCGAACTCATGCAGCAGCGCCTTGGCCTGGTATTCATGGATATTCATTTGGACGCTCTCCGGACCCCTGGTGCGGCGAATTTGGAATTCGCTTCAACCTTTCTTCTGGTATACCATATACCAGAAGAAAGGCAAATCCAACCCGCCCGGGAATTTAATCGCTCTGGTGCTGCCTGACTTCTTCCGAAGCTCGCCTCAGCGCGAGCTCCGGTCTTCGACGTAAGGTTGGATTATCGGCCGAGCAGATCGGGCGCGATCTTCTTGCAGGCATCGACTAGGCCCTGCACCGCGCCGACCGACTTGTCGAACGCTTCGCGGTCCTTGCCAGCCAGTTCGATTTCGACAATGCGCTCGACACCCTTCGAGCCGATCACGACGGGCACGCCGACATACATGTCTTTCACGCCGTATTCGCCGTTGAGATAGGCCGCGCAGGGCAGCACGCGCTTCTTGTCGCGCAGATAGCTCTCGGCCATCGCGACCGCCGAGGCGGCCGGGGCGTAGAAGGCCGATCCGGTCTTCAACAAATTGACGATCTCGGCGCCGCCGTTGCGGGTGCGGTCGACGATCTCGTCGATTCGGGTCTGCGAGGTCCAGCCCATCTTGACGAGGTCGGGCAGCGGAATGCCGGCCACCGTGGAATATTTCACCAGCGGCACCATGGTGTCGCCATGACCGCCGAGCACGAAGGCCGTGACGTCTTCGACCGAAACGTTGAATTCATCGGCGAGGAAATAGCGGAAGCGCGAGGAATCCAGCACGCCCGCCATGCCTACCACCTTCTTGTGGGGCATGCCCGAGGCCTTCTGCAGCGCCCACACCATCGCGTCCAGCGGGTTGGTGATGCAGACGACAAAGGCGTCCGGCGCGTATTTCTTGATGCCGGCGCCGACCTGCTCCATCACCTTGAGATTGATGCTGAGAAGATCGTCGCGGCTCATGCCCGGCTTGCGCGGCACGCCGGCGGTGACGATGCAGACCTTGGCGCCGTCGAGCGCTTCATAGGAATTGGCGCCGGTAAAATTGGCGTCGAAGCCATCCACCGGGGACGACTGGGCGATATCGAGCGATTTGCCCTGCGGCACGCCCTCCGCGATGTCGAACATCACGACATCGCCGAGCTCCTTCAGGCCAATGAGGTGAGCCAGCGTTCCGCCGATCTGACCGGAGCCAATCAAGGCAATTTTGTCGCGCGCCATGAGAAATCTGTCCTTTGAACACGTAAGGAGGAGGGTGGATGGAAGCTTGAAAGCTGGTTATCCCTTTCAACAGAGACGTTCAAGTCGGAGCCTTGCCCAATTGTCAGCCCCGCCTTGATTTAGGTCAGCCCTGTTTCGGTATTCCGGAACGCGCCGGTGCATGAACCCGCAATGACGGAAGTACATCCTACGTCTCCACCAGCCCGGTGCTGGCGCCGCTGGCCTCGGAATCCTTGTGACCGTGAGGCAATGCCAGATAGGATTCGGAGCTCATCTCGATCAGCCGCGACGAGGTGCGCTTGAATTCATTGGCCTCGTTGCCCTCGTTCGCCAGATACAGCGACACCGGATCGGCTGCCGCCGAAGCCATCAACTTCACGGCATTGTCATAGAGTGTATCGATCAGGGAGATGAAGCGCTTGGCGGCGTTGCGCTCGGCGTAATCCATCGCCGGAATATGGTCGATCAGAATGGTGTGATAGTCGTGTGCGAGCCGCAGATAATCGGACGCGGCCAGCGGCTTCTCGCAGATATCGGCGAAGGAAAACCGCGCCACGCCATGCGCCGAGCACGGCACGCGAAGTATCCGGCCCTTGATCGAAATATCGCGCGCCTTGCATGGCGCCTTGCCGGTCATCTTGGCCCAGGCCTTGTCGAGCGCGGCATCGGCGTCGCGATCCGCCGGCACCAGCCACATCTTGACGCCCGCGAGCTTCTCCAGCCGGAAATCGGTGCGTGCGTCGAGCCGCAGCACGTCCATGTGATCCGAGATCTGTGCGATGAACGGCAAGAACAGCGCCCGGTTCAGGCCGCCTTTGTAGAGATCTTCTGGCGCCACGTTGGAGGTCGCCACGACGACCGTTCCGAGTTCGAACAGTTTTGAGAACAGCCGCCCCAGAATCATCGCGTCCGCGATGTCGGTGACGTGAAATTCGTCGAAGCATAGCAGCCAGGCCTGATCGAAGATCGACGCCGCGGTCAGCCCGATCACATCGCCATCGGCCATTTCGCCGCGTGCGATGTTCTGGCGGAAGCCATAGATCCGCTCATGCACCTCAGCCATGAATTCGTGAAAATGGGCGCGGCGCTTGTGCTGGACCTGGCTTTGCTGGAAAAACATATCCATCAGCATGGTCTTGCCGCGGCCGACTTCGCCATGAACGTACAGGCCGCGCGGGGGCGCCCCGTTCTTGTCGGCGAACAGCCGCCCCAGAAGACCCTGCTTGCGGACAGGTTTGTAGCTCGACAGCCGCGCCTCGAGATCGGCGAACGCCTCGGCGGCCTGCGCCTGCGCCGCGTCGGGCTCGATCGCGCCGGAGGAAACCAGGGACTGATAATGGGCGCGGAACGAGGTGGAGGGGGTGGACAACATGGCCCACCTTACGGCCCTAGCCTTGCGGAAAATGCAAGCCGTGAATTGGTGCGAGGGGGTATGCGTCTGCCGTGTCCCGGACGCGGTGCGGCGCTCACCCGGCGATGCGAAGCATCGTCCGCTGCAGTGCGCCGCGGAGCCGGGCCCCACAAACCCCGGGACACTGGACCTTGGATCCGCAAGGCACCCCGCCGCAAAACGGTGTCATAGCGTGTCGAAGACGCGCGCGAACGCGCTTAAGGCGTAGCATCCGGGGAACCAATCCCCGGCGTCACGCGCTCAGCGCGTAGGAATCCTCGACCACATAGGGCCCGCCGCCGGTGGAGGCCCGGGATGAAAACAGTACGAACCTCGAGGCCGTAAACACCCGGGTCGGGAAATATCCGCGCACCGACAGATAGTCCGCGACATCCTGGTTCGAAGCATCGCGCAGCCTTGCGAGCGTCACGTGCGGGGTAAATTTCCGCCCCTCCGGATCGAGCCCGATCCGCTGCATCAGCCGTTCCAGTTCCGCCTGCAGCTCGATCAACGGCCGGCTCGGCACCACCGAGGCCACCACCGCGCGCGGTTTTTTGCCGCCGAAACTCGACAACCCCTGCAGCGCCACCTCGAACGGCTTGCGGTTGACCCGAAACAGCATCGAGGCGATCTCGTTGGCCGCGATACCATCGATATCGCCGATGAAGCGCAGGGTGACGTGATAATTTTCAGGATCGATCCAGCGCGCGCCCGGCAGGCCTCCGCGCAAATTGGAAAGCGTCTGGCCGATCTCGGCCGGGATTTCCAGTCCAGTAAATAAACGCGGCATCGCAAAACTCCCGATGCTGAGGCATGATCCGAAACGCGGATGGCCCGTGTTCGGGTAGCACACCTTGGAAACCAAGCATTGGCAACCAGCCCGGCGACGAATCACCGATGCTTATTTTTACCGTAGTTATGTGACTCTGCGAAGGATGCGGTGCCGGTCGCGGGGAAAACCCTGGCTTTAGGGTTAGCATTGCCGGTTTTTCAACTGCGTTGCCCGGATAATGCACCAACAAGTGCCTCCACGCTGGGCAGGATGTTTTTCACGATCACGTCGACCCCCTCTGGCGTCGGATGCATACCGTCCGCTTGATTGAGCTTGGCATCGGCGGCGACGCCTTCGAGGAAGAACGGGTAGAGCGGCACACCGAACGACGCCGCGAGGTCCGGATAGATCGCGTTGAAGTGCGCTGCATAATCGCTGCCGTAGTTCGGCGGCGCCACCATCCCGCACAACAGGACCGCGATCTTGCGCGCCTTCAGACGGGTCAGGATATCGGACAGCGCCTCGCGGGTGACTTTGGGATCGAGGCCGCGCAGGGCATCGTTGGCGCCGAGTTCGAGGATGACCACATCGGTGCCGTCCGGGACCGACCAATCGAGCCGGTCACGGCCACCCGAGCTGGTATCGCCGGATACCCCAGCGTTGGTCATGTCGACATCTATCCCATTGGCTTTCAAGGCTTTTTGCAAGCGCTCAGGGAACGCCGCAGAGGCCGACAGGCCAAGGCCGGCGCTGAGCAAATCACCGAGCACCACCATCTTGATCGGCCTGGTTCCAGCGGCCGGCGGCGTTTGGGCGGAAACAGTTTGCGCCGTCATCAAAGCGACGATCAACACGAGTATGTGCACGAACATCCGCATCCCACCCTCGACCGCGGCGGCGGAAGTGCCATATGACCGAAGCATGGACAGTCTCATCGAACCCTCGTCATTGGCCGGCGTCGAGCCGGACACCATTGCCATCACAAACGTCAATCTCTCGCTCGGTACCGGCGCGGCTCGCGTTCATATCCTGAAAGATATCAGCCTGAGTGTGGCACCGGGTGAAGCGATCGGCCTGATCGGGCCGTCAGGTTCGGGGAAATCCACACTGCTGATGGTTATGGCGGGGCTGGAACGTCCTGACAGCGGAGAGGTGGTGGTCAACGGCACCCCGTTCAATGCCCTCGACGAAGACGCGCTGGCGCGGTTTCGCGGCCGGCAGGTCGGCATCGTGTTCCAGTCGTTCCATCTGATCCCGACCATGACGGCGCTGGAAAACGTCGCGGTGCCGCTTGAACTCGCCGGCAATGCCGACGCGTCGACGCGCGCCGCGCAGGAACTTGCGGCCGTCGGTCTCGGCGACCGGCTGCATCATTATCCCACGCAATTGTCAGGCGGCGAGCAGCAGCGCGTGGCACTGGCCCGCGCGCTGGCGCCAGATCCCGCCATTCTGGTGGCGGACGAGCCGACCGGGAATCTCGACGAAGCCACCGGCAGGCAGATCGTCGACCTGTTGTTCACCAAACACGCCGAGCGCGGCATGACGTTGGTGCTGGTGACCCACGACACCTCGCTGGCGCATCGCTGCGATCGCGTGGTGCGGCTGCGCTCGGGCCGCATCGACACCCAGGCCGCGGATCGCAAAGCGGCTTCATGAGCAGCGTTTCCGAACCCGTCCAAGAACCCGACCATACCGGCCGCGGTGCTTCGCTCGCGCTGAGCTATGCGTTGCGCGAATTGCGCGGCGGCCTGCGCGGCTTCTACGTTTTCATCGCCTGCATCGCACTCGGCGTGATGGCGATTGCCGGCGTCGGCTCGGTCGCGGCCAGCCTCGGCGAAGGGTTGGCGCGCGAAGGCCGCACCCTGCTCGGTGGCGATGTCGCGTTCTCGCTGATCCAGCGCGAAGCCAAGCCCGACGAGATTGCCTTTCTGCGTTCACGCGGCCAATTGTCGGTCGCAGCGACGCTGCGGGTCATGGCGCGTTCGGCCAAAGGTGACCTCGCTTTGGTCGAACTCAAGGCGGTCGACGACAATTACCCGATGCTGGGCGAACTCACGCTCGACCCGAAAATGCCGATCGCGGATCTCCTGGCCGAGCGCGACTGGCGCGTTCGGCGCGGCGGTCGACACCACCTTGCTGGCGCGGCTTGGTCTCAAGGTCGGCGATCGCGTCAGCATCGGCAATGCGACGTTTCAGATGCGCAGCGTCGTTGATGCCGAACCCGACAAACTGGCCGGCGGGCTTGGCTTTGGTCCGCGCTTCCTGGTCAGCGAAACCGCCTTGCGCGCCACCGGTCTGTTACAGCCCGGCAGCCTGGTGCGCTGGATCTACCGGGTCAAATTGCCCGACAACGCCGCCAACGATGCGGCCGCCACCGCGCTGATCGACAACGTGCGCGCCACATTGCCCGAAGCCGGCTGGGAAATCCGCTCCCGCAGCAACGCCTCGCCGCAGCTTGAGCGCACCATCAGCCGCTTCACGCAATTTCTCACTTTGGTCGGCCTCGCCGCGTTGCTGGTTGGCGGCGTCGGCGTCGCGAACGCGGTCAAAAGCCACATCGATCGTCGCCGCGACGTCATCGCGGTTTTCAAGGCGCTGGGCGCCACCGGCCGCGATGTGTTCGCGATCTATCTCACGCAAGTGACCGTGCTGGCCGCGATCGGCTCGCTGATCGGGCTCGTTGCCGGCGCGGCACTGCCTTTCATCATCGTCGGCCTGTTCGGCAAATTGCTGCCGCTGCCGGTGGTGCCGGCGCTGCATCCAGGCGAACTCGCGCTATCCTTTCTTTATGGCCTGCTCACCGCGCTGGCATTCGGGCTGTGGCCGCTCGGCCGGGTGCACGATGTGCCGGTCGCTGCATTGTTTCGCGACATTTCGACCGGCGAAGGCAATCGGCCGCGCTGGCGCTATCTCGCATTCATGGCGGTGGTGGTCGCGCTGCTGATCGCGGTCGCGATCGGGCTTGCCTATGACAAACGGGTCGCGGCGGTGTTCGTCGTGTCCTCGATCGCGGTGTTCGCGATCCTGCGCGGCATTGCCGGCGGCCTGATGGCGCTGGCGCGCGGTCTGCCCAGAACCGGCATCACGATGCTGCGCCTCGCGATCACCAATATCTATCGGCCCGGCGCCCTGACACCATCGGTCGTGCTGTCGCTGGGGCTGGGACTGACCGTGCTGGTCACCATCACCCAGATCGACGGAAATCTACGGCGGCAATTCCTGGCGGCGCTGCCGGATCGCGCACCGTCGTTTTATTTCATCGATATTCCAACCAACGACGCCGACCGCTTCGGCGCTTTCCTGAAACAGACCGCGCCGGAATCGAGCGTCGAGGACGTGCCGATGCTGCGCGGGCGCATCGTTGCCGCCCGCGGGGTCCAGGCGGAGGACCTGAAAGCTTCCGCCGATTCCGAATGGGTGCTGCAGAGCGACCGGGGCCTGACCTATACCGGCGAAATCCCGAAGGGCTCGAAGATTGTCGAGGGACAATGGTGGGGCGCGGACTATAGCGGGCCGCCGCTGGTCTCGATCGAGAAGAAGATCGCCGACGGATTAGGGCTCAAGCTCGGCGACCCCATCGTCGTCAACGTGCTGGGCCGCGACATCACCGCCACCATCGGCAACATGCGCACGGTGGACTGGCAGAGCCTCGGCATCAATTTCGTGCTGGTGTTCTCGCCGAACGCCTTCAAGGGCGCGCCGCATACCCACATCGCGACCTTGACCGAAACCCATCCGGATCCGTCCGGCGACGCCCGGATCATCAAATCGGTGGCTGATGCGTTTCCGATGGTGACGAGCGTGCGGGTTCGCGAGGCGCTGGAAACCATCGGCACGGTCGTGACCAATCTGGTGCTGGCGATCCGCGGCGCCAGTGCGGTCACGCTGATCTCGGCGGTCCTGGTCCTGGGCGGCGCGCTCGCCGCCGGCCATCGCCACCGCGTCTATGACGCGGTCATTCTCAAAACCCTTGGCGCCACCCGCGCGCGGCTGCTCGGCGCCTATGCGCTGGAATATCTGATGATCGGTTTCGCCACCGCCGTCTTCGGCGTGATCGCGGGTTCGATCGCGGCCTGGCTGATCGTGACGCGGCTGATGACGCTAAGCTTCGTCTGGCAGGCGGGTAGCGCCGCGGGCGTGGTGGCGGCCGCGCTGGTCGTCACGGTCGGGCTGGGGCTGGCCGGCACGCTGCTGGCGCTGAACCAGAAGCCAGCCACAGTGTTGCGCAATTTGTGACAAAGTGAAGCGGTAGCCCTGTTAACGCCCTTTAACTGGCAAATCGCGCCGCAGGGCGACATTCAGCCGCGCGTGGAAGCTTGCAGCGAATGTGCTAGTTTCCCACATACCAGCTTGGGTCGGAAGCCGGTTTGATGACAAAAAAGTAATGTCCGCAAACGCCGGTATCTGGGATAGATTCTAACCAGCGCCGCAAACCCTTGCGCTCCGCCGGACAACCAATGGGAATTCGACCATGTCGGACCTAGACCGCAATTACGCCTCTCCTTTCGGCCGGGCCGCCGGGCGCACTGACGCCGCGACCGTCGATGCCGGTCTGCGCGCCTACATGCTGCGCATCTACAATTACATGAGCATCGGCCTGGCCATCACCGGCCTCGCCGCGCTCGGTGTCTATATGGCCGCTGTCACCGCCGATCCGGCGGGCGACGCCGTGCGCGTCGGCAAGATCTATCTGACGCCGTTCGGTTATGCGATGTTCGTGAGCCCGCTGAAGTGGCTGTTCATGCTGGCGCCGCTCGCGATGGTGTTCGTGATCTCGGCCGGCATTAACCGGCTGCGGCCTGCGACCGCCCAGATGCTGTTCTGGATATTCTCGGCGCTGATGGGCATTTCGCTGTCCTCGATCTTCCTGGTGTACACGCACACCTCGATCGTACGGGTGTTCTTCATCACCGCAGCCACCTTTGGCGCGCTCAGCCTCTATGGCTACACGACCAAGCGTGACATGAGCGGCATGGGCTCGTTCCTGTTCATGGGCCTGGTCGGCATCATCATCGCCAGCCTGGTGAACCTGTTCCTCGCCAGTTCGGCGCTGCAGTTCTTCGTTTCCGTGATCGGCGTGCTGGTGTTCGCCGGCCTTACCGCCTACGACACCCAGCGGCTGAAGAACGACTACATCTACGGCTATGCCTCACACGGCGGTGACGTGGCGGAACGTGCGGCGATCTCGGGTGCGCTGTCGCTGTATTTGAACTTCATCAACCTGTTCACGCTGCTGCTGCAGTTGCTCGGACAGCGCGACTGATCCGCTCCGTCTCGCGGAACAATTCAAGCCCCGGCCCCAAGGCCGGGGCTTTTCTTTTGCCGCCAGCAAAAATAACCTTGCCGCATGTCCACGCCCGAGATCAGGCCCGCGACCGAGGCCGACCTTCCCTTTGTGACCGAAATCTACGAACACGCGGTCCGTTACGGCACCGCAACATTCGAGCTGATCCCGCCTGACCTCGCCGAGATGACACGCCGCTACAAAGCGTTGGTGGATGGCGGCTTTCCGTATTTCGTCGCAGCGCTCGACTGCCGTGTGATCGGATACGCCTATGCCGGACCCTACCGGCCGCGGCCAGCCTATCGCTTTACTGTTGAGAATTCAGTCTACCTGCAGCCTGCGATCCACCGCCGCGGCATCGGCCTGCAATTGCTGCAACGGCTGATCGCCGAATGCGAACCGCGCGGCTATCGGCAGATGATCGCGGTGATCGGCGATTCCGCCAATGCCGGATCGATCGGCGTGCACACCAAGTGCGGATTCCAGATGATCGGAACCCATCCCAATGTCGGCTTCAAATTCGGCCGCTGGCTTGACACCGTAATGATGCAGCTCGCGCTCGGCGAGGGCGGCAGCACGGTTCCGCTCAATCCGGATGTTTGAGACCTCGCGGTGAAGAGGCACTCTCGCGGCAGATTTGCAGCGTGGGCAAAGGTGCTGTTTGCGCCGCCCAACATGTAGGTCAGTAACCTGAATTGGTGGGCACGCGGAGCCGGTCATCGGCCGCGCGCTTGCGCGAGCCGTTGGCTTTGACCACCCTACAATTTCCACGCCTACTCGGCGTTACACCACCGCCAGCTTGCGGTCGATCACCAGCAGCACGCGATCGAGCTCATGGCCACGGCGCAGGATCAGCCCGGTCGCGGAGATCACGCTGTACATACCCTGCTTGCGGGCCAGCCGCGGGTCTTTTTCGATGCGGTAGATCGGCACTTCCGAAGCGCGGCGAAACACCGAGAACACCGCGCGCTCCTTCAGGAAATCAATCGCGTAGTCGCGCCATTCGCCGTCGGCGACCATGCGCCCATACAGGTTCAAGATACGATTGAGTTCAAGACGGTCGAAGGTCACCCAATTCGGCGGGGCAGCGGCAACACTATTGCGCGCCGCCGCGCGATTCTCGCTTGGATCGGTATCCTCCGACATCGAACTCATGCGCCAATCTCCTGTCATCCCCATGACATGATCGCGCCGACTGCGGCCCTCTGCAAGGGGGCAGCGTCGACGGCTGCAAAATTCGCGCACCGCCGATCGCAGGCGGATTTCGCGTTCCGGGCAGGAAAATATGCCGTCACGGGATCGTTAGCGGAATCATAATACCGCCCAACTTCCGCCCAGCGCCCGCCGTGCTGGATTGCGAGAAGATAATTCTGCGTTGACCCGGTCCTTTCGGCACCGGATTCCTCAGCCCCCAGCCCCCCGGGGTTGTCAGGATCGGGTCTGTTCGCGGATAGTTTATCCCCATACTGGGCCAACGAGAGTTGGTCCTTTTTCTTTTTGGGCTACCGGTATTGCAGGCAACGCCGCAGGCGTCCGGTCGCGCCAATAGCCGACCGACCAGCGTCATCGGTCACGCGCCGCACAACACAAGGTGCGGGACGATCGAAGACCAACCGATATCGACGGGGATAGTTCGGAGAACTTAATGCAGCAGCGTGTAGGCAGCGCCTAACATCGGGCCGGGCTTGTCGCGATTGCCGTCCTGGACGAAAACCGCCGCGGCGTCGACGCCC
>CAVTWC010000010.1:0-19891 GCA_963738105.1 uncultured Alphaproteobacteria bacterium
CGTGAGGGACGCTAGGAGCACCCCGGGACAAACGCGAAGCGTTTGCTCCGGGATCATGCTCAAATCAGAGAGATCGGACGGCGCGCGACGTCAGCGTTGCCAAATTGCACAGGCCTCGCGAAATCTCAGTGCACGCAACCGAACGCCGGTTGACACCACCCCGGCATCCCTGATGTTATAATATAACACTGAATGACCGGGATGCCTCGGCCGTTCAGTGCGGGGCGTTTGTCGACATGAAGTGGTTCCGGTCGAACATCAAGCATGGATCGAGGCTCGCGCTGCTGGCGCTGGCGATCCAGGTTGTATTGTCGTTCGGACATTTCCACGGGGGCGCGGCCCAGGCGGCGCCCGCCATTCAATCCGGTATCCCGTCTGTCGCGGTCTCTCCGGACGTTGCACGCGCTCTTGCCGCACCGGATGTGGCAACTCAATCCATCCAGGGACAGCAGCAAAAGCAGAAGCCCGCCTCCGACCACGACAGCAGTGATGCCTGCGCGATCTGCGCCGTCATCGCGATGGCCAACGCGGTGCTGTTTTCGACGCCGCCACTGCTGGAGCTGCCGCAGGCGGTAGAGTTCCTGTACCTGACCACCGATGCCGAGTTCATCCATCTGAACTCGGTCCGCGTCGCGTTTCAGCCGCGCGCTCCTCCGATCTCCTGACATCGATCGATCAATCGGCCCGAGGGATCGTCGCATCGCGCGCACCGATCCAGCGGGATCATCGAAATCGGTCCGTCGACCATCGACGGCAAGCCCCCCTGTCAAATTTGCTGACCAGCAGCAATCCAGCGGCGGCTTCATCGGAAGTTCGGAAGTTCAGAAGTAATGTCAGTATTCAAAAGACAAATGTTAGCCGCCTCCGGGGTAGCCTCGTTGCTGCTCGGTAGCCTTGGCGGTCCCGCACTGGCGCAAACGCCGGCACCGGCACCCGCGCCGTCGCAAGCTCCCGCGTCGCCGCAAGCCCCTGCCGACGCGCCAGCGGTGTCGCAGGCGCCGTCATCTTCCAGCGGCGGCACAGTCGAGCTCCCGGACGTCGCGGTCTCGGCGCCAAAGGCCGTGAAACCCAAGCGTCCCGTGACGCGGGTGGCAACGGAAAAGCGCCGCGCTCCGCCGCCCGCATCGCCACCGCAGACCCAGGAGAAAATCCTCGCCGGCACAAACGACAAGTTCGATGAAGCCCGCCGTGCCATCGTGGCTCCCACCGGCGCGGGTTCCTACGAGTTGAGCCAGCAGGCGCTCGAGGCGCTGCCGCAGGGCACCAATACGCCGATCGACAAGGCGCTGTTGCAGATACCCGGCGTCTCCCAGGACTCGGCGGCGAGCGGCGATCTGCACGTCCGCAACGAACACGCCAACCTGCAGTACCGCATCAACGGCATCATGCTGCCCGATGGCGTCGGCGCCTTTGGACAGATCATCGATACCGGCATCGTCGGCAGCCTCGCGCTGGTCACGGGCGCGCTACCCGCCCAGTATGGCCTGCGCACCGCGGGCGTGCTCGACATCCAGACCAAGGCAGATGCGTTCAACAACAGCGGCAGCGTCAGTGTCTATGGCGGCAGCCACGGCACCATCACGACCTCAGCCGAATATGGCGGCACGGTCGGGCAGACGCAGTACTACGTTTCGGGCCGCTATTTCGGCAGCAGCGTCGGCATCGAGAACCCGACCCCGGCCTACAACGCCATTCACGACAACACGTCGCAGGAAAAAGGCTTTCTCTATCTCTCGACGGTGCTCGATCCCCAAAGCCGCCTGACCTTGATGAGCGGCGTCTCGAACGGCACCTATCAAATTCCTAACAATCCCGGGCAGACACCGCAGTTCAACGTCAACGGGATTACGGATTTCAACTCATCAAACCTCAACGAGAACCAGACCGAATTCAACCAGTTCAACGTGCTGGCGTACCAGCATTCCGGCGACGGGTACGACTACCAGATCTCGTATTTCAACCGTTACAGCCAGTTGCACTTCACGCCCGATCCGCTCGGCGACCTGATCTTCAACGGGATCGCATCGGACGTCTATCGTCAGAGCGAGATCAACGGCATCCAGGAAGATACTTCATATCGGCTTGGCTTTGCCCATACGCTGAAATTTGGATTTTCAACCAGTGTAGAACGCTCTCTCGTCACCAACATATCTTCCGTGTTGCCGGTCGACGCTTCCGGCAACCAGGTCGATCCGATGGGCAACCCGGTCGGACCCCCGTTCACGGTCTTCGATTCCAGCAGCAAGACCGGCGAGCTGTTCAGCACTTATCTGGCGGATGAGTGGAAGATCACCAACAACCTGACCCTGAACGCCGGACTGCGCTTCGACCAGATGTGGCAATATGTCGACGCCAACCAGCTCAGCCCGCGCGCCAGCCTGACATGGAAACCGTATGACGGCACCACGTTCCACGCCGGCTATTCGCGCAACTTCACGCCACCCGAACAGGTACTCGCGGCTCCGACCAATCTCGCGCTGGTCCAGGGCACGACGGCACAGCCCGGCGTGACCGCCAACGATCCGGTGCTGCCGGAGCGCTCGAATGTGTTCGACATCGGCGTGGTACAGAAAATCTACGCGATACCCGGGTTGGAGGTCGGGGTCGACGCCTACTACAAGACGGCGCGCGACCTGCTCGATGACGGCCAGTTCGGGGCGGCCTATGTTTTGACGGCCTTCAATTATGACCGCGGCATCAATAAGGGCGTCGAACTCAAGGCAAACTACGTCAACGGCAATTTCCGCGCTTACGGAAACATCGCCTGGGCCCAGCAGATCGCGACCAATGTGGTGTCCAATCAATATCTATTTTCTCCCGATGACCTCGCTTATATCGCCAACCATTACGTCTACACCGACCACGCTCAGGCGGTGACGGCGTCGACCGGAGCATCCTATCTCTGGAACGGAACGCGGTTCAGTGCCGACCTGATCTATGGCAGCGGCCTGCGGGCCGACAGCGCCGATGGCGTTCCCAACGGCAGTCACGTCCCGTCCTACACCCAGGTCAATCTCGGCGTCTCGCACGAGTTCAATTTCGTGTCGGCGGCCAAGCCGACCACGCTGCGCTTCGATATCGTCAATCTGTTCGACAGCATTTACGAGATCCGGGACGGCTCCGGCATCGGCGTGTTCGCGCCGCAATTCGGACCGCGCCGCGGTTTCTATTTCGGCATCTCGCAGAAGCTGTAAACGGGCGCCCTGAATCGACTGCCCTCGGATCACTTCCGGGGGCAGTTTTTTACGCCCTACCGCGCAAAGCTCCAGTCCGGGCGGATCGCGCCGGAAACATCCGTGAATGCGCCGTCGACCAGTTCCGCGACCAGCAGCCGCTTGTAGTCGACCGGTCCCGGCATGGTCGCCCGCCCCTTCGGCACCGCGTTGAAGCCAACGCGGCTGTAATAATCTTCGTCGCCCACCAGCAGCACCAGCCGATGGCCCTTGGCCTTGGCATCCTTCAGCGCGCGATCCAGCAGCGCCCGGCCCACCCCGCGGCCGCGAAACGGCGGCTCCACCGTCAGCGGTCCCAGCAGCAGCGCCTGGGTATCGCCGACGCAGATCGGCAATTGGCGCACCGAGCCCACCAGCAGCGTCCCGATCCGCGCCGTAAAGGAGAGATCGAGCAAATGGTCGACGTGCTCGCGGATCCGGTACGCGCTCAGCACGAAGCGGCCGGGGCCGAAGGTGCGCTCGTGCAGCCGCTCGATCGCCTGCGCGTCGTTGGTGGTTTCGGGTAAAATCGTCAGGGAAAGATCGGTCATGGTCAGGCGCGGGATAGCATCAAGCGGCGGCCCGGTCCATCGTCCGGCGTCGATCGATCCAACAGTTTCAATTGATCCTGACCGGGGGTTGGGCCAGATAGGCCAGCAGCTTCATCTCGCGGCGGCCACGGGTCACGGTATCCAGCACCAGCCCCGATGATACCGACAGCACCGCGACCAGCATCAGCCCCATCGACAGCACCGCGGTCGGCAACCGCGGAACGAGCCCCTGCTCGAGATAGGTGACGATGACGGGGATCGCGAGACCGATCGAAACCAGGGTGAAGAACACGCCTATCGCGGTGAAGAAGCGCAACGGCTTTTCCGAACGATAAAGTTTCAGGATGGTGCCGAGGATCCGAAAACCGTCGCGCCAGGTGTTGAGCTTGCTGAACGACCCGGCCGGCCGGGCGTAATAGGGGGTCTCGATCTCGGCGACCGGCAAGGCCAGTTCCAGCGCGTGGACGCTGAGTTCGGTCTCGATCTCGAAACCATCCGACAGCACCGGAAACGATTTGACAAAGCGCCGCGAGAACACGCGGTAGCCGGACAGGATGTCCTTGAAAGCCTGACCGAACACTGCGGAGAGAAAACTGGTCAGCATCAAGTTGCCGGTGCGATGCCCGGGCCGATAGGCAGCCTCCGCCTGATCGACGCGAAAGCCCACCACCATGTCGAGATGATCGGATACCAATGTGTCGATCATGCGCGGGGCGCTGGCGGCATCATAGGTGGCATCGCCGTCGACCAGAAGGTAGATATCGGCATCGATGTCGGCGAACATCCGCCGGACCACGTGGCCCTTGCCCTGGCGCCGCTCGCTGCGCACCTCGGCGCCGGCGGCGCGCGCGACCGCAACCGTGCGATCCGACGAATTATTGTCATAGACGAAAATCTGGGACGTTGGCAGCGCCTTGCGAAAGTCGGCCACCACGGTTGCCACCGCAGCCTCCTCGTTGAAGCACGGCACCAAAACAGCAATCCGCATCGATGATGATGTCATACCCGAAAATGCCCGTCTGGCCGGTCCTGTCGACTTAAAGCAGCCATATCATGATCGCGCGGTTGCCGCCTGCTTCAGAACGCCATCGTCCACGGCTACCGCCGGCTGCAGCAGGGAGCCAAACAGCAGGCTCCACAGCGAAAGCATGGCGACCGGGACTGTATAATAGGGCGTAAACAGCGGATGGCTGACGAAGAAGGCGAGATTGACCGCAAGATTTCCAGCCGTCACCAGCGCCGTTCGCCTGAGGCCGGTTTCACGACGCAGACGCAGGATCGAGGCGGTCCATCCACAAGCCAGTGCCAGCAGGACGAATTGCATATCCTTAAGATATTGGCGGATCACGCTCAGGCTGAATTCAGGCGGCGTCGCATCGACGCTTGAATACGTCGTGGCGAAGGGGCTGCCAGCGTTGATCGCGTTCGCGAGCAGGGTCGGCGCCATCCCCAGGATGCAGGCGGCTCCGAACGCCACCGCTTGCAGGACGATTTCACCCTTTTCATCGCTACGCGAGGACAGAAACGAGCCCGCGAAAAACAGACAATATCCTGACGCGAGAAACAGATTGGGCAGCCTGAAATTTACGCCCAGGCCGATCAGCAAGCCGATCAGCGCCGACAGCAGGATTTGATTCCGTGTCGTTGCACCAAGGAATAGTTTCGGGGTGAAGAAACCTGCCACCGCGCAGAGCACCATGGTCGGCGCCATCGAGTAGCTTGCCTTGGTGGGATTGATCATCAAATAGATCGCCAGCAATGCAAACGCCGTCGTGAGCAGGACGGCGGACCGGGAGCGCGCATACGAGATCGCGAGCACCGCAACGCCGAAGATGAAAACGCTCGCGAGCGCGTAAAGCGGGATCAATTGATATCCGGCCGGAAATATCGCCATCACAAAGCCGGTGCCCGGCGGATATTGCATCACGCGTTTTTGCAATGCCGGCATCAGGCTATGGCAGGGAGCCGAAGCCGGGTCGTTCCATGCCGCAAATCCGATCTCCTTCAATTTTGAAGACAGATAATGATCGTCGTCGCGGAGGATATTGGTGTCCAAGCCATCAAGCCCAAACCGCTGGAACAAATGGGCCTGCCGCAGATAACAGATATCGTCGTAGACCCCGCGGCTTTCGTTCCAGCGCGAGATCGTCCAGATGTTGCTGGCCAGGACCAGGAAGCACACGAAGGCGCAGGCGGCCTTCAGATATCGCGTCGTTCCTTGCGGGGGCTCGATTCTCATATGAACCTGTTTTGGGGAGAATTAGCGGGGCATCCAAGCCTAATCGAAAGCCTCAGACAAGCTAACGCCAGGTTGCAATCACCGGCTTTCCCTGCAGCGCTTCGGCGATCCGCAGCCGCGTTCCCTTTGTCGTATCGTCCGGGAGCGCCGAGGCCGCAAAGAAACCGCTGGCGACGATTTCGTGATTGGGTTCGGGCAGCCGATCCTGGCTGAATTGCCGGACAAGATAGACCGCAACGTGATCGCGCCGGGAGACGTGACGGTTGAGGAAGATGCCGTGCAAAGCCGGTTCGCCCCGCAGTTCAATCCGCCCTTCTTCGATCAATTCGCGACGCAGCGCGTCCAGGAAGGTTTCGCCGACTTCGACCCCGCCGCCGGGCAAATGCCAGCCGGAGACGTAGCTGTGCTTGACCAGAAACACCTTGCCATCGCCGTCGAGCACGACGCCGCGAACGCCAAGGGTCATGCCGCGGGCGAAACGCCAATACAGATGAAACAGCCCGCGCAGCGCCGGTTCTAAACGCTGCCGCAGGCCCTGTCCGGTCACTCCCACCTGGGTTTCCAATGCCGAACCATCCTGTTTGATCCCGTTGACCTTGCGTCCCGGCGTCCAACTTGCCAATACACCAGCTGTTAACACAGGGATATCACGAGATGATCGTGCAGCGGCTCTCTCGCACGGGCGGCCCGACCGGACTTTTGTGATGGCGCCATTCACCCTCGCCCATCTGTCCGACCCGCATCTTCCGCCTTTGCCTGCCGCGCGGCTCCGCGATCTCATGGGCAAGCGGGCGCTCGGCTATCTCAACTGGACCCGCAACCGGCACAAATACCAGCGGCGCGATGTGCTCGACGCCGTCGTGTCCGACATGCACGGCCAGGCGCCGGACCACATCGCCGTAACCGGCGATTTCGTCAACCTCGCGCTCGACGCGGAGTTTGCGCCGGCACGGGCCTGGCTCGACATCGTCGGCGCGCCCGATCGCGTCTCGATCGTACCCGGTAACCACGATGCCTATGTTGGCGCGACCCGGCATCGTTTTGAGGAGACGTTCGGAAACTATCTCGGCGGCGACGATGCCTCCAGCAACGGCAACACGTTCCCCTTCCTGCGCCGGCGCGGACCGCTGGCGCTGATCGGGGTCTCGTCGGCGGTGCCGACCCCGCCGCTGATGGCGACCGGGTGGCTCGGGCGCGACCAACTCAACGCGCTCGATCGGCTGCTGGTGCAACTTTCCACCGAGCCGTTGTTCCGGGTCCTGTTGATCCATCATCCCCTGCGATCTCATTCGCGCGCCAAGCGGCTGACCGATTCGCCGGAACTTTGCGCGCTGCTCAAACGACATGGCGTCGAACTGATCCTGCACGGGCATGATCACATCCATTCCACGATGTGGATCGCTGGCCCCAACGGAACCATCCCCGCGATCGGTGTGCCCTCGGCCTCCGCGCTGGCCCATGGCCGCTACCCTGCCGCGGCGTATAATCTGTTTTCGATCGAGCGCGACGGCAACGCGTGGCGATGCCAACAAACCGTCCGCGGCATTGATGGTGATTTGCGCGTCCGGCCGTTGAGCGATGCAAGGCTGATTTAGAGGCGCTAATCTAGAGGCACTGGACGCAATCGCGGTGACCGGTTCCGCGCTCTTTCTTTGTCTCCGCCTCATTGCCGCCGTTCCAACGTTCATGCTGGGTTGTAGGATCGAATCCTCGAGGTCAGTTCATGCCCGCCGTCTCCCTCTATGTCGCGTCTGGCTTCGGCGTCGGCTTGTTGGTCGGCATGACCGGCGTCGGCGGCGGCTCGCTGATGACGCCATTGCTGATCCTGCTGTTCGGCATCCACCCCTCCACCGCCGTCGGTACCGATCTGTTGTACGCCGCCGCGACCAAGACCGGCGGCAGCATCGTCCACAACATCGGGCGCAGCATCCACTGGCCTGCGGTGATCCGGCTCGCCAGCGGCAGCATTCCGGCCAGCATGGTCACGCTGCTGGTGCTGTGGCAGCTCGATCTCAACAGCAATGCGGCGCGCAGCCTCGTCAACATTGTGCTCGCGTTTGCATTGATGCTGACCGCGACGTCGCTGATCTTCCGCAAGTCCATCCTCGAATTCTTCCGCGCGCCGCTGGAGCGGCTCGACGACCGCACCATTGCGCGCGCCACCGTGACGGTCGGCGCGACACTCGGCATTCTGGTGTCGATCTCGTCGGTCGGCGCCGGCGCGGTCGGCGTCACCGCATTGCTGTTGTTGTACCCGCGGTTGCCGATGGCGCGCATCGTCGGCTCCGATATCGCGCACGCGGTGCCCCTAACCTTGGTGGCCGGTATCGGGCACTGGGCGATGGGCTCAATCGACTGGCAGTTGATGGGCGTCCTCCTCACGGGCTCGCTGCCCGGCATCATCGTCGGTAGCTACTGCGCAACCCGGGTCCCGGAAACCGCGTTGCGGCTGTTGCTCGCCGCCACACTGGTGCTGGTCGCCGCCAAGCTCGGCTCCGAAGAGTGGCACAGGGCGGCCCCGCTGGTCGCAGCGTCAAGCCCAAGCAGTCACTAAAGATCTCGCAGGCTTGCGAACAGCGCGAGGCCGAACAGTGCCAGCGCGCCGAGCAGGAATCCCAGCGCAAAGGTCCAGAACCTGCTGCGGCGCGGCTTCTCGACGACGGCAGGCGGCGTAACCGGCGTCGCCACCAGCGCACGCTCGCGCTCGATCAGCCGCCGCGCGACATAATCGGTGACGGCATCGACCATCGCGGCGACATCGTGCAATTCGGCGATCACGATCCGGCCGAACCGGGTGTCCTGCACGAAGCGATAGATCCGCTTGTCGCGACCCATCGCGATGTGCGCGACCACATCGATCCACAGCCGCGGCGTGTCGCCCTGGCTGATGCCGCGATCGAACAGATCGACTTTTTCCGGGATTTGTCCGAACAACGGATCGAGCGCCTCGCTGAGGATCTCGAGCCGCGCCACCTCGGCATCGCGCAGATCGACCACGACGCCGGTGCGATCCGCCGCCTCGATCCGCGCCTTGCGCAGCGCATCGCGCAACCGCATCGGGGCGTCGCTGACGGCTGGGCTCCCGTTATTTTGCGCGTCTGACATCGCGTGGGCGGCCCTCATCCTGATCGGTGGTAATTTCGGTAACCTATCAGTAACCACGTTCGTCCGCAAAGTTCCTTTAGTACCAAGAGCTTGCCTCTCTAACGGCCGACGGCCCCACCCGGATGACCGGCTGGGGCCGCTAGTGCCTCTTGGAAGGCGTCCTTGGGCCGTTTCTTCTAAATTTGTCTCCTGAACTTGCCCGGTCGGCCATTGGCCGACCGGGTATCGCTTGATCAGGCGGGGACCCGGCTCGGCTCTTCCACGATCGAGAAGCGCACGCCGGCCTTGTGACGGTTCTCTTCCGAGACCGTGCGCCAGGCGTCTTCGGCTTCCTTGCGGGTGCCGAACGGGCCCTGAACCTGGGCTGACCCTTCCACGAGCTTGTGGAAGTTCATCGAACCGAACTCACCGCCAATCACCCAGAAATTGCTGCCTTTGGTCATGGTCGTCTCCTGCTGTTACCGTTAGCCGAACTGGTTCATCGTGTTGTGGGCGCCGCCCGCCTTCAGCGCGGCTTCACCGGCGAAATATTCCTTGTGCTCGTCGCCGATATCGGAGCCGGCCATGTTCTGATGCTTGGCGCAGGCGATACCCTGACGGATCTCCTGGCGCTGAACGTTCTTCACGTACCCAAGCATTCCCTGCTCGCCGAAATACTCCCTCGCGAGATTGTCGGTCGACAGCGCTGCCGTGTGATAGGTCGGCAGCGTGATCAGATGGTGGAAGATGCCGGCACGCTTTGCTGAATCGGCCTGGAAGGTACGGATGCGCTCGTCGGCTTCAATCGCCAGCGGCGTATCGTCGTATTCCACCTTCATCAGGTCGGCGCGGTTGTACTTGCTGACATCCTTGCCGGCTTCCTTCATCGCATCGTACACCTGCCAACGGAAGTTGAGCGTCCAGTTGAAAGATGGCGAGTTGTTGTAAGCCAGCTTCGCGTTCGGAATCACCTCGCGAATGCGATCGACCATCTTGGCGATCTGCTCGATATGCGGCTTCTCGGTCTCGATCCACAGCAGGTCGGCGCCGTTCTGCAGCGAGGTGATCGAGTTCAGCACGCAACGGTCTTCGCCCGTGCCGGCCCGGAACTGATAGAGGTTGCTGGCAAGCCGCTTCGGACGCATCATCTTGCCGTTGCGGTTGATGATGACATCGCCATTCCTGGCGTTGGCGGCGGTCACTTCCTCGCAATCCAGGAAGCTGTTGTACTGATCGCCGATGTCGCCGGGCTTGTGGCTGACAGCGATCTGCTGCGTCAAACCAGCACCGAGCGAGTCGGTGCGGGTCACGACGACGCCGTCTTCAACGCCCAGTTCAAGGAAGGCATGGCGGCAGGCGCGAATTTTCGCCAGGAACACCTCGTGCGGCACGGTCACCTTGCCGTCCTGGTGGCCGCACTGCTTTTCATCCGAGACCTGGTTCTCGATCTGCAGGGCGCACGCACCCGCCTCGATCATCTTCTTCGCGAGCAGATAGGTCGCCTCCGCATTGCCAAAACCGGCGTCGATGTCGGCGATGACGGGCACGACGTGGGTCTGGAAGTTGTCGACCTTTTCGATCAACGCCTTTTCCTTTGCCTGGTCGCCTGCCTTGCGAGCGACGTCGATGGCGCGGAAGATATCGTTCAACTCACGGGAGTCCGCCTGACGGAGGAAGGTGTAGAGCTCTTCGATCAGCGCCGGCACCGAGGTCTTTTCGTGCATCGACTGATCAGGAAGCGGCCCGAACTCGGAGCGAAGCGCTGCGATCATCCAGCCGGAGAGATACAGATAGCGGCGATCGGTCTTGCCGAAGTGCTTCTTGACCGAAATCAGCTTCTGCTGCGCGATGAAGCCATGCCAGCAACCGAGCGACTGGGTGTACTTGGTGGGATCGGCGTCATAGGCAGCCATATCGCTGCGCATCAGCGCCGCAGTGTACCGGGCAATGTCCAGGCCGGTCTTGAAGCGGTTCTGCAGACGCATGCGCGCCACGGCTTCGGCGGTGACGCCGTTCCAGGTCGGCTGGGTCTTGAGGAGCGCCTCGGCAGCGCCAACCTCGCTCAGATAGGAAGCCGGTCCCTGGATACCTTGGTCGCTGATGCCACGTGGCTGGTAGTTCATATGGGTGATCCTTTCGGTGACGACAAATCTGCAGCGTTTGCCTCCGCCGCCCTTGCCTGTAATCGACATTCTTGACAGTGCATTGCAAAATGCGCGGCAGGAGCTAAACGCGAAACCATTGAATTCGTACAGATAGCTTGTCATCGAATGGTGATGTGATGTAACATCACGACTTGTAATAGATGTAATTTTGTAACTTTTGTCACACAAGCTAAGCAACTCCCTCTCCCCGTTTACGGGGAGAGGGTTGGGGTGAGGGGGCGCCTCCGCGAGTCAGAACTTGCGGAGGCGCCCCCTCACCCGGCGCTACGCGCCGACCTCTCCCCGCAAGCGGGGCGAGGTGACCTGAACTCATAGGAAAGCACCCATGGCAGGCGACTCCGGAAAGAAGCTGTTCGTCGGGCCGCGATTCCGGCGGATCCGCCAGCAATTGGGGCTGTCGCAGACCCAGATCGCCGAGGGCCTCGGGATCTCCCCTAGCTACGTCAACCTGATCGAGCGCAACCAGCGCCCGGTGACGGCGCAGATCCTGTTGCGGCTGGCCGAGACCTATGACCTCGATCTGCGCGACCTCGCCACCGCCGATGAAGACCGCTTCTTCGCCGAGCTGAACGAGATCTTTTCCGATCCGCTGTTCCGCCAGATCGATCTGCCCAAGCAGGAACTGCGCGACCTCGCCGAACTCTGTCCCGGCGTCACCCACTCGCTGCAGCGGCTCTACGCCGCCTATACCGAGGCGCGCCGCGGCGAGACCATGGTCGCGGCGCAAATGGCCGACCGCAACGAAGGCGCAAAATTCGAAGCCAACCCGATCGAGCGGGTGCGTGATCTGATCGAGGCCAACCGCAATTATTTTCCGGAGCTGGAAACGGCCGCGGAAAGTCTGCGCGATGAACTGAACGTACCGGCCGAGGGACTGTTCGCAGCGCTTGCGGCGCGCTTGCGCGAAAAACATTCTGTCGTCACCCGCATCATGCCGGTCGATGTGATGCGCGAGACCTTGCGGCGGTTCGACCGGCATCGCCGGCAATTGCTGGTCTCCGAACTGGTTGATGGCCCCGGCCGCATTTTTCAGCTCGCCTTCCAAATTGGCCTTTCCGAATGCGCCGCGCATTTCGAAACCATCATTGGCCGCGCCGGCCCGCTCGACGACACGCCGCGGCGGCTCTATCGCATCACGCTGGCGAATTATTTCGCTGCCGCGGCGATGATGCCCTACCAGGCGTTTCATGCCGCCGCCGAAGCGTTGAGCTATGACGTCCACGTGCTGGCGCAGCGTTTCAATGCCGGCTTCGAACAGGTCTGTCATCGCCTGACCACCTTGCAGCGGCCGAACGCGCGCGGCATTCCGTTCTTCCTGCTGCGCGTCGACAACGCCGGCAACGTGTCGAAGCGATTTTCCTCCGGCACATTTCCGTTTTCGAAATTCGGCGGCACCTGTCCGTTGTGGAATGTGCATTCGACCTTCGACACGCCGGACCGGCTGCTCAAGCAGATCATCGAGCTGCCCGACGGCGCCAGATACTTCTCGATCGCGCAGATGCTGCGCCGCCCGATAGCGCCGCACCCGCAACCGCAACCGCGCTTTGCGATCGGCCTGGGCTGCGAAATCCGCCACGCCGCCAAACTGGTGTACGCCACCGGCATGGACCTCGAAAAAGCCGAGGGCACCCCGATCGGCGTCAACTGCCGCCTCTGCGAACGCGAAAACTGCAGCCAGCGCGCCGAACCGCCGATCACGCGGACGCTGATTTTGGATGAGAACACGCGAAGGGTGAGCTCGTTTGCGTTCAGCAATGCGCGGGAGTTGTGAGCGTTCGGCTCTCACGTCTCGTCGTCCCGGCGAAGGCCGGGACCCATAACCCCTGGCTTTGGTGATCGAGGAAAGCATCTACTCCACTGCCGAAACGAGAACGCACGGCGTAGCGATGAGCGCAAGTGCGCTCACGCTGAGGTCCCGGCCTTCGCCGGGACGACGTGGATGGATTGCCGGGAGTCAATTGCTAACGCCGTCATTGCGAGCGAAGCGAAGCAATCCAGGGCTGCGAAGAAAGGACTGGATTGCTTCGTCGCTTCGCTCCTCGCAATGACGGGCTAATTCAAGACACACCTTCGCAGCCCCGCGACGCAAAACGCCCGGGCTGAACAAAATCTTTCGCCCAACAGAGGGCGCAGTGCCATCCCAAGAGGGAGGCAGGGAAGACCGGGTGCACGCTGCACCCGCGATCTCGTGCGCAAAAGCAGACAAAAAAAGCGCACACGAGCATACAGGTTCAGCGGAGGCAGTCCGGCCTTCCCTGCGCAATGGTTTTAACGGTTTCCTTCGTGCTCCCCGGTGATCGGGCTTTCTTGTCACCGTCGCCCGCGTGATGCGAAGCGACATCACTTACGTGATGCGCAGACATCATCGCGAACTTGACGCCAGCGTCGAGGCGTCAGGACCACACGACTTCGCCGTCCGCCTCAGCGCCGTTCGTTATCGGCACCTCCGCGTCCACCGCATCCCGCCCCGCGTCCGTGACGATCGCGAGCCGCCCCTCATGTGGGACAGGACGGCTGAGAATAAGCCGGTGATTTGGGTCTGCTGTGAAGAGGGAATATTTTTGTGCAGGGGGCTAGACAGGGAATCACATGAGCCTGCGTGGCAAGCTCGCGTGAGTATTCAGGGGCTTGAGTGTCAGAAATAAATGCACACACAGAGCAAGCCCTTTCTCATGGAGGCTGCGCATTGCGTTTGGCTCGCTCGATTGCGCCTGCTCCAATGACGTTGATGCAAACACAGGCGCGTGTTGTCATTCGTGTGAAGGCATGCGCTTCATTTCATCTTTACGAAACGCGGCCCGAATGTAGAATGCAAAAATAGCGGGTTTCCCCGGGCGGGCAGCGAAATCCGGATATCAGAGTTCAGGGGCGGTCGATGATGAACCGGAAGTTCTTTCGGTGGCTGGCGGGTGTCGTGGTTGTAGCAGCCCTGGTCGCGACGTTCTGGTTCGCGACGCGTCCGCCGCCGTTGACGGTTCAAGGTGAAGTGTCTTCGGATCGGGTCGATGTCAGTTCGCGCGTCGCCGCACGGGTGGAGAAGCTGAACGTCGATGTCGGCGCTACGGTCAAACGCGGCGACGTCCTCGCCGTGCTTGACAGTCCGCAGCTGGTTTCGGCCCGTCTGGCAGCACAGGCAGCACTGGCGGTCGCGCGCGCCGATCTGGCGCGGATCGACACCGTCCGGCCGGAGACCGTGGCAGCAAAAAAGGCGGAAGTTGATGCAGCCCAGGCGGACGTAACCCTGGCCCTGCAAACCTTCAACCGGCAGTCCGAACTGGCCCGCACCGGCAACACGCCGCAGGCCAGCCTCGATCAGGCCCAGCACAATCTCGACGCGGCGACGCAAAAAAAGGATTCGCTCGACGCTACCCTGAAGCTCACGATCGAGGGTGCAAGCAAGGAAGAACGCGACCTCGCCGCCGCCCAGGTAAAGCAGGCCGAAGCCACGCTGAACCAGCGCGACGTCGATGTGAATGAGTTTACGATCCGCGCGCCGACCTCAGGACAGATCACCGCCCGTGTGGCGCAGCTCGGCGAGAATTTCAGTGCCGGTGCACCGCTGTTTTCGATGATCGACCTCAGCGATCTCTGGTTTACGTTCAACATCCGCGAGGACCTTCTGCGCGGCCTGAAGGTCGGTGACACCTTCGAGGTGATGGTCCCAGCGCTTAAATCCACGACGATTCCGGTTCGCGTGACGATGATCAACGTTCAGGGACAATACGCCGCGTGGCGCGCTACCCGCGCCACCGGAAACTTCGACCTGCGGACATTCGAGGTGCGCGCGGTGCCGCAGCAGCGGGTCGACGGACTGCGTCCCGGCATGAGCGCCATCGTCGCCTGGAACGATCGGGGTCTCTGACATGACCCCGCGCAGCAAACTCCGGCCGGGCTTCTGGCTGGTGTTCGGCCGGGAGGTCGAATGGCTGCGGCGGCGCTGGTTCCTGCTGGCGGTGACCGTGGTCGTGCCGCTGCTGCTGATGGCGTTGCTGACCGGCGTGTTCAGCGCCGGGCTGGCGACCCGGCTGCCGATCGCGGTACTCGATCTCGACAATTCCGATCTGTCGCGTTCCGTGATCCGGATGGTCGATGCGACGCCGGATACGGCAGTGACGCAGCGGGTCAGCGATCTGGCCGAAGGCCGCGCCATGATCCTGAGGGGCGACGTTTACGGTCTTCTGCTGCTGCCGAAATTCCTTCAGCGCGACGTGTTCTCCGGCCGCGGACCGGATGTCGTGTTTTTCTACAATACCCAGACCATGACGATCGGAAATCTGGTCGCACGCGGCGTCAACGCGGCGCTGCCCAGCGCGGCGGCCGGCATCAAATTGCAGTTGCGAACCGCGCAAGGCGAACCTGCGGATTACGCCCAGGCCGACTTGCAACCGATACCGGTGCAGGTGAACCCGCTGTTCAATCCGACCTTGAACTATGTCTACTTCCTGCTCGCCGCGCTGATTCCTGCGGTGCTGCAGGTGGTGGTCGTGACCTCGACGGCCTATTCGGTGGGGCTGGACGCCGGGACGCCGCATCGCTTCCGTATCCTGCGCGCGCTCGGCGGTGGCCTGTGGCCGGCGATGGCCGGCAAGATACTGCCCTATACGATCCTGTTATTGGCGGTTCTCGGCATATCGGATTCAGTGCTGTTCGGCCTTCTCGGATTGCCGCTCAGGGGCGATCGCTGGTTGCTCGTCATAGCCAGTGTGCTCTTCATTCTCGATTGCCAGTTCATCGGTGCCCTGCTCGCGCTATTCCTACCCGTCGCGCGCGCCGTCAGCATCGGCACGTTGATCACCTCGCCGGCGTTTGGATTTATGGGGATCGGATTCCCCAGGCTTGGCATGAATGCCTTCGCCTATCTTTGGGGCGCGTTGCTGCCGGGCACCTGGTATCTCAGCGCCCGGATCGACCAGACCGTTCGCGGCACGCCCGCGGACGTGTCGCTGAAGCCGATCCTGGTGCTGTTGACCTTCGCGATCGTCCTGATCGGCCTGACCGCGTGGCGGCTCGAAATCCTGCGAAAGCGCTCTCTCTCGCAGCCGTCAGCGGCGTTGCCGGCCGGGGCCGCGACATGAGCCAACTGATCAGAATCATCAAATATGAGTTCGGCCGAATTTTCGCCGAGAAGGCCGCATTCTCGATTCTGGTGATCGCCGTCGCGATCTACGCGGTGTTCTACCCACAGCCTTATGTCAACGAAGCCTTGCGCAATGTTCCGATTGCCGTCGTCGATCTCGACGGCACCCAAAGCAGCCGCGATTTCGTGCGTCTGGTCGATGCCACGTCCGATGTCGCCGTGGTCAGCCACCTTCCCGACGTCACCACCGCCGAGCGCGAGGTGTTTGCGCGCAACATCGACGGCATTCTGGTCATACCGCAATATTTCGAACGCGAATTGCTGCACGGGCGGCAGTCGCCGGTCGCACTTTACGCCGACGCCAGCTACTTCCTGATCTACCAGCGCGTCGCCGGCGCTGTCTCCGCGGTGGCCCAGACCATGGGCGCGCAGGTCGAGGCGACTCGTCTGGTCGAAATTGGCATCGATCCCGTCATCGCCGCCGCTGCAACCAACCCGATGCCACTGACCGCGGTGCCGATCTTCAATCCCGAAGGCGGTTACGCAACCTACATCCTGCCGGCTGCGCTGGTGCTGATCCTGCAGCAGACGCTGTTGATCGGCGTCGGCCTGCTCGGGACCTCGCCCGGCGCCGATCCGCGCAAGACGATGGCCGATCCGCCGTCGATGCTGACCATCCTGATCGGAAAATTGCTGGCCTATCTGGCGCTGGAAGCCGTCATCATTCCACTCTATCTGGTCGTGGTTCCCTATTTCTATGGGCTGCCACGCTTGGGAAACGTGTCTTCCATCCTGTTGTTTGCGATCCCCTTCGTTTTCGCCGTCGGCAGCCTCGGATTATTCCTGGCGAGTGTATTCAGGACGCCACTGGCGGTGCAGCTCTGCTCGGCGGCCCTCGGCCTGCCGTTCTTCATGCTCGCGGGATTTGCATGGCCAACCCAGGCGATGCCGGAAGCCATTCGGCTGGCAGCGAAACTCGTTCCAAGCACCGAGGCGATTGATGGCTTCGTGCGATTGTCGCAGCTTGGCGCGCCGCTGTCGGATGTCCGTCCGCAAATCCTGACGCTCTGGGCTCTCGCCATCGGCTATTGCGCGCTGGCGCTGCTCGTCACCAGGATCCGAGCCGGCACCGTAACGGCCTCATCCGGCTTGCCGGCCGCCAGTCGCCCAAGCTTGTGACGCACTTCGCAAAACTGGTAGCCTGCCCTGAAGCGCGCGATGACGCGATGAGAATAACAGGGAGCAAAACATGGAAGGAATCCTCGACGGCAAAATCGCGCTGGTAACCGGCGGCGCTTCGGGAATCGGACGCGCGACCGCCGTTGCGATGGCGCGCGAGGGCGCCCGCGTCGCGGTGGCGGATCGCAGCGAGGAGAGTGCTGCGGCGACCGTGGCGCTGATCAACTCCGCCGGCGGTCAGGCTCTTGCGATCGGCGGCGATGTTACCCGCGAAGCCGACATCGCGGCCATGGTGGCGCGCACCGTCTCGGCGTTCGGGCGGCTCGATTGCGCCTTCAACAATGCCGGCGTCGCGCCCGCTGCCGTTGGCCCCGGTGGCCAGCGCCTGCATGAACTGACCCAGACCTCGTTCGACACCATGCTGGCGATCAACCTCACCGGCGTGTTCCTGTGCCTCAAGCATGAGATTGCGCAGATGCTGGCGCAAGGCGGCGGCGGCGCGATCGTCAACACCGCCTCGATCGCGGGCCTGATCGGCCTGCGCACCTCGTCGCATTACGTGGCGGCCAAGCACGGCGTGGTCGGCCTGACCAAAAGTGCTGCGATGGAATATGCCGAAGACGGCATCCGGGTGAACTGCGTCAATCCCGGCTATATCGCGACACCGATGACCAAGGAGACCATGGAGGCGCGCGGCGCCCAGATCCTGGCCAAGGTGCCGATGGGCCGCATGGGCGTGCCGGAAGAGATCGCGGAAGCCGTGGTCTGGATGTGCTCCGACAAGGCGTCCTTCATGACCGGCGCAGCACAGGTCGTCGATGGCGGGTATTACGCGGCTTAGAGATTTTGGCGAAAGCAAGAACCGAATTGCTCCGCTCCGCTCGCAATGACGGAGACCTAGAGTTCGTCATGTCCGGGCTAAAGCGCGAAGCGCGTCTTCGCGCAGATGTCCCGGGCATCCACGTCTTAACGGTGTTGGCAGCAAGAAAGACGTGGATGGCCGGGACGAAGCCCGGCCATGACGAACAGTGAATCACACCAAGTAGTCAGGAAAAGTCCGTCGCGCCACTCAATTATAAAGCGCGCTGTCGCCCAACACTGCCTGTCGGAAACGCGTGGTCAGGATGCTGCCGTCGGCCGGCGGCATCACGAAGCCGAGCGCTTCGGGGTTGATCTTGATTCGCGCAAACACCGTGCCGCGTCCTTCATGGGCGAGGTCGCGGATCTCGGTGACCTCAGTTTGGGTGCGAACGATGCGCGTGGTGCGAATACCCGATGCGGCAGCGATCCCTGCGAGGTCGACGCCGGCGGCGGTGTGGGTCTTCTGCATGCCGGTCTCGCCGAAGCGTTCGTTGTCGAGCACCGCGATGTGAGATTGGCGGGGGCTTCGACCGCAATGGTGGCGAGCGCGCCGACGCTCATCAGCATCTCGCCGTCACCAGTGATCACCAGCACCCGGCGCTTCGGTTGCGCCAGCGCGAGGCCGAGCCCGATCATCGAGGCCGCGCCCATCGCGCCCCAGAGCGGGAAGTTGTTCGGGCTGTCGCCGATCGCCGAGACATCCCAGTTCGGCGCGCCGAGCCCGGCGACCACCAGAAGTTCGCGGCGGTCGCGCAGCAGTTCCTGGACGACGTCGCGACGGTGAAGAAGTGCATTGGGGGTGTTCATTTGCGGGCAAGCTCCTTGAAGTTCTTGGCGCCGAGCACACGCTGCCCGATCAGGACGGCGGTGGGCCGCCAGGTGTTGAAAGCCAGGTTCGCGGCGCCCTGCACCGCCGAGGCGACAAGGTGCGGTTCGTCCGCGCGCGTCACGATGACGCCGATCGATTCAGTGCGGCCTTGGTGCCCTGCCCCATCGGAATCTGCCACGGGTTGAACTCGCCCCAATCGCCGCGCATGGTCACGATCATCAACAGCGGCATGCTGGTATATTACCGGCAGCGACAGCATGTTGATGCAGTTCTCGCCCACACCGCTCGATTGCAGCAGCAGAACGCCGGCGCCTGGCCGCCCAGCCACGCACCGGCCAGCACTGCGCACGCCTTCTTCCTCCGTGGTCAGGGTGACGACGCTGGTTTCCGGATCTGCCTCGAACGAGCGGATCAGGCGGCGGCGTCCGGCATCCGGCACTATCCCGGTCGGTCGTATGCCCGCCTGCTTCAGCGTCTGATAGACCTCGTCAGGCCATGTCCGGCAGGTACGCTGTCGCTTCGTTTTTCCGTCATCATTCATCAAGCGACATCGCTCTGCGCGATTACAAGGGTTCATCCGAGCCGACACTAGCCCATGCGGCGCGGCAAGACATTTGAATCGTCGACATGGCTTTCATCGCAAAATCGAGATAGGCCGGGGGTTTCGCAGCAGGGTTTCACCCATTTCGACGTC
>CAVTWC010000011.1:0-78916 GCA_963738105.1 uncultured Alphaproteobacteria bacterium
CCCCAGGGCTGGAACGGTTCGGTGGCGCCGCTGTTGGTGTCGCCGTCGCGCAGCACCACGCTCGGGCAGGCGAACTTCATCGGCAGGGTCTGGATCCGCGCTTCCTCGTAGTCGAAACGCGCGCCCAGCGCCTTGCGCGCCGGCGCCGGCAGCCGGACATCGCCGATCACGACCGCGCCTTCGCTGGCGTCGATGCGCGGCTGATGGATCGCGGCATCGAGATCCATGCCGTAATCCATCACGAACGACAGCAGCTGCGTCACCGCCGGCAGGATGCGCCGGCCGCCGGAGGCGCCGACCGCGAGCCGCCTGCCGTCGGCGGCCTGCGCCAGCACCGGCGTGTAATTGGTCAGGCAGCGCTTGCCCGGCGCCAGCGAATTCGGCGTGCCCGGCGTCGGGATCGAACCACATGATGCCGTTGTTCATGGTGACGCCGGTTTGCGGCGAGACGAATTTGGAGCCGAAGGTCGACAGCAGGGTTTGCGTCACCGCGGCCATGTTGCCGTCGCGGTCGACCGCCGAGAAATGCGTGGTGCAGGCCGGCGCCAGAGCTTCGGCGCCGAGCGCGCGGCGGCCGTCGGCGTCGCCCATGTCCTTCAGGCGTTCGCGATAGGCCGATTGCAGTGCCTACGGCATAGGCGATGTAGGCCGCCGCATCCGGTCCGCCGCGCGCGGGCTGCAGATTCTCCTGCAGCAGGCCCAGCGTGTGCGACAGCGTCGGTCCGGCGGTCAGTTCCGGCGTCGCGAAAACCTTGCCGCCGCGATAGGGGATCGCCAGCGGCTCGCGCAGATGCGCGCGGAACGGCGCGAGGTCCTCGACCGACAGCGCGCCGCCGGCGGCCTGAATGTCGGCGGCGATGCTGTTCGCCAGATCGCCCTCGTAGAAATCGCGCGGGCCTTGCGCGGCCAGATGCGCCATCGTCGCCTTGAGCCGGTCCTGCGGCATGCGCACGTGGGACTTGATGCCCCATGGCGCATTCGGCGGCAGGCCGTCGAGGAGATAGGCGGCGGCGCTGGCGGGATAGCGCCGCAGATCGGCGGCCGAGCTCGCGATCATCAGCGTGGTCCACCAGTCGACCGCAAGGCCTTCGCCGGCGAGCTTGACGCTGGGGCCGAGCAATTCCTGCCACGGCAGTCTTGGCGTGGCGGCGATGCGCTTCTTCCATGCCGGCGACCACGCCGGGCACCGCGATCGAACCGGGGCCGTGAAGGTTGCGGTCGTCCTTGACCCGCGCCCAGGGGAACAGGTCGGAGGCGGCGCCATCGCCGGTCAGCGGATAATCCTCGACGCGAAGGCTGCCCGGCGCGCGCATGCCGTAGTCGATCACTTCATAGCGGTCCTCGCGGGCGCGGTAGAGCACCATCGCGCCGCCGCCGCCGAGCCCGCTCATCCAGGGCTCCAGCACGCCGAGCGCGAACGTGGTCGCGATCACCGCATCGACGCAGTCGCCGCCGGCCGCGAGCACCTCGGCGCCGACTTCGGCGGCCTTGCGCGATTGCGCGGCGACGATGCCGCCCTTGGAGACACCGCCGGTTTGCGGACTTGCTGGGTGTTGGTGAACTGGTCGCGCATTGTTGTCTTTGCTCCACTTTTGCCCGTTGGCCGGCCGTTTCTCCCTGAATAAGGCGGCTGCCGTCACCGTGCAAGCGTGCCGGATCAGCCTTGTCTTTCGGGGGTTTGACGATGGGTGCTTTGCCGTCCTACCGTTGCCATCGCTCGGCGATTGACGACGAATTTGACCTCGATGGGAGACCCTGTTGCGCGACCACAAATGGGATGAGCGGTTCATGCTCCTGGCCCACCATCTGGCCGGCTGGAGCATCGAGAAGGGACGACGCGTTGGCGCCGTCATCGTCGGGCCCGACAACGAAATCCGCTCAACCGGATTCAACGGTTTGCCACGCGGCGTCCGGGACGATCTGGAAGAGCGCCACTCGCGCGTGACCGGCGCGAAATATATCTGGAGTTGCCATGCCGAGCAGAACGCGATCTTCAACGCGGCCCGTGTCGGCGTCGCGCTGAAGGGCTGCTCGATCTACGTGCCCTGGTTCCCCTGCGTCGAATGCACCAAGGCCATCATTCAATCTGGTATCACCGAACTGGTCGCCTATGCGCCCGATCGCCCGAATTCGAACTGGGCCGAGGATTTTTCCATCGCGGGCGTGATGTTGAAGGAAGCCGAAATCAACGTTCGGCTGATTCCGAGGCTCGCCGAACTGCCGGATGCGTCCGAAGACGACGCCTGATCGCGCGCTTCCCTGCGGCGCCACGCCGTTCAGCAGAATTGCGAAGTAAGGGATGCCTGAAATTCGCGGCCGGGTTCGGAAACGATAGAGCCTGCAACCCGCCGTGTCGGTCATCCGCCGACTCGATGCTCGCATCAAATGCGGGCCGCAGACGGATACGGCGACCATGCATCACGGCGCCCGCCCGCGCATTGCGCGCTTCGCGAAATATTCCGGCTCGCCATCTGCACATAATCGTGAATCAGGGAACCGGGCATGCGCGTAACGAAAGGCTGTCAGAGAATCGAACTCAAAAGCGGCACCAATAAATCTTGATCAGGGACGGAAGTGATCCGCATGAACACATCTTTCAACATCGCCGAAAAAGGAACCGGATCTTACGGTATCCTGGGTATTCTCCGCTGGGTCATGGTTGTGATCTTCGTGTCGTTCGGCATGCAGAAATTCACGCTGCAGTCGGCACAGGGGATCGTCCAGTTCATCAGCAACAGCCCCTTTATTTCGTGGTTATCGGTGTTCGGCCTCAGGGGAGAAGCCTATTTTCTCGGTGTTGCCGAGTTTGGTATTGCAGCACTTCTGGTGGCGGGCGCGTTCAGCCCGATCCTGTCAGCGGTCGGTTCGCTGATGGGAATGGTCACCTTTGCCATCACATGGTCGTTCTTCTTCACGACGCCGGGTGTCGTCAAATGGAGTTTGTCGACTGATCCGATGGCCTGGAATTTGACTGGCGAGTTCATCTTCAAGGATATTGTCTTGCTTTGCGTTTGCGCCGTGTTGTTCCTGGCGTCTCTGCCGCAATCTGTCGTCCGATCCCGTTCCGCCTAGAACGTTTTCCGGCGCATCATGCACCGCACAAATTGCGAGAAGTAAAGCAGGATCAACTCCATGGAGTTGTTTCGGGAACAACGTCCATGGTCCCGCCAGCCGGCCCGTACGACGGATCAGGCGGCCGCGCTATTCTCGTTTGAGTTTTGAGCGCGGCGCTATGCGGACCACCAAGCCGGGGCTATAGTCGGTTACGGAAATCAAAAAAATCCGGGGACCAAACCTCGGCAAGTTTCGGGAGTGAATCAAAAAACGCCTAGGGAGTAAATCAGATGTCGCTGACTCGTCGTCAAGCGCTGGCGTCCGCCGCCGCCGCTGTTGCAAGCACGTTAGCTAAACCCGCGATCGCCGCCAAAGAACCGATCCTGGTCGGCTATCTTCCAGCGCTCACCGGTCCCTCATCATCCACCGGGATCGGGATCAACCGCGGCGTTCAGTTGGCGGTGCAGGAGATCAATGCGGCCGGCGGCATCGACGGGCGGCAGATCGAGTTGATCGTCCGCGACACCCAAAGCGATCCGACCAAGGCGGTGAACGGAGCCGCGGAACTGTCGCGCGCCCAGAAGGTGAGTGCCGTCGTGGGCCCGGTCAATTCCGGCGAGTCGCTCGCGGTGGTGCCGCTGCTCGCGCGCGTGAACACGCCGCAGGTGCATCCCTGCTGGGTCGACTCGCTGACCGACCCGAAGAAATATCCGATGTGCTTCCGCAATGCGCCCACCAATCAGCAGATCGGCGGTGCTGCGAACCGCTATGTGGTTGACGTGCTCAAGCGCAAAAAGGTGGCGGTGATCAGCGATACCACCGGCTATGGCACCGCATCGGTCAACGCCTATGTGCCGATGCTCAAGGCGCAAGGCGCCGACGTCGTCTATCAGGGCAATGTCGACGCCGCCAATCCGGAACTCAAGGCCGAGCTGTTGCGGATGCAATCGGCGGGCGCGGAAGCGATCATGCCCTGGAGCGTGAATGCCGGCTTCCTGTCCCGCATCATCAACACGCGCGGGCAAATGGGATGGGACGTACCGATCGTTGGCCAGACCACGCTTGGCTCCGGCCAGACCAGGGACTTGCTGGAAAAGCCCGAATACTGGGCGAAGGTTTATCCCAATAATTTCCGTCCGGTTTGCTATGCCGCCGGCGGCAAGCTTCCGGATCGCACGCTGGCTTTCCTTGACCGTCTGAAGAGCGCCAAGGTCGATGTCGCCGACACGCTGCTGTGGTGGATCGCGGTCGGCTACGACACGCCGCGGATGATCGCGGAGGCGATGAAGAGTTCGGGCACCGAGCCGGAGCAGATCGTCGCCTACCTCAACAAGCTCAAGGGATATCCCGGTGTGTTCGGCGACATCACCTTTACGCCCGATGAGCACAATGGCTACCCGGACGAGGAAGTGGTGATGGTGGAGGCCAACTCGCTCAAGAACGGCGCGTTCAACCTGGCTCCCGGCTACGGCGCCTGAGCGGATGATTTAGCCGATCGCCTCGTCCAAGGGGCGATCGGCCGTATTCAAACTGGCGACCAATTCACTGCATCGCGTCCGCGATCTTCTCGGCGGTCATCAGCACCGGCAGATTGGTGTTGGCGCAGGGCACCACCGGGAAGATCGAGGCGTCGACCACGCGCAGCCCCTGCATCCCCTTGACGCGGCCCTGGGTATCAACCACCGACATCGGATCGTCGGCCCGGCCCATGCGACACGAGCACGAGGCGTGCCACACGCCGATCGTGGCCTTGCGCACGAAAGCTTCCAGGGCTTCGTCGTCATTCATCACATCGTCGAAGGTGAACCCTTCGACGACAAAGTTGTCGATCATGTAGTGGCGCAGCGCCGCCGGCCCATCCATCAAGGCGGCGGCGATCGAGGTCAGGATCTTGTTCTTGGTGTTGACCACACCGATCTTGCGCACGCGGTCGGTGTACGAGGCCGGGAACGGCTTGTCGGTCACCGCCTGGACCGAAGCGCTCATCTGCAACGCCGCCATTTTGCGAAAGCCGCTCATCAGGCGGTCGAGGTCACGCCGGTCGGACAGCAGGTTGAACTCGACGATCGGCTCCGCGCGCGGGTCGCGCGAGGAAAGCTTTATCTGGCCGGTTTCGGAATAGGTCTTGTTGACGAACGTCAGCAGCGAGCCGATCTGTGCGCCGACCGCATGCCAGGCCGATTTGCTGAGCACGACGACGAACATGTCGCCCTTCGGCACGCCGGGCAGTCCCGATGAGTAGCGCATCCCAAGCTGCATGTGACGTCTGGTGTGCTCGTTCATGCGCGCGCCGCGGCGGACGAACGACGACAGCGAGATCGAGGGATGATCCATCAGGCGCTGGCCGACGCCTTGCAGCCCCATCAGAACGGGAATGCCGAGGTCCCGGAGGTGGCCGACCGGGCCGATGCCGGCGCGCAGCAGATGCGCCGGCGAATGGATCGCGCCGCTGGAAAGGATGATTTCGTTGCCGCGGAATTCCTGCTCCCGGCCATTGACCTTGGCCTTGACGCCAACGCAGCGCGTGCCCTCGAACAGCAACTCCTCCACCTGGGTGTTGGTGGAGATCGTCAGGTTGGGGCGCTTGCGGGTGTCGCGATCGAGATAGCCCATCGCGGCCGAGACGCGTTGCTCGGCTTGATTGGAGTGCGTCACCGGGAAATAGCCGTCGACGAACTCGCCGTTCTGGTCGGGCACGAATTGGTGGCCGGCTTGCTGGAAGGCCTCGGCGAAAGCCTGCGAATGCTTGGTCCAGTGTTCGCGCGGAATGCGGCGCACCGGGATGCGGCCGTCCTTGCCATGGAACGGTCCGTCGAAGTCGAGGTCGCGCTCGAGCTTCCTGAAAAAAGGCAGCACGTCGTTCCAGCCCCAGCCGGCGGCGCCGCGCGCCTCCCATTCATTGTAATCGGTCGGCGCGCCGCGGTTGGCCATCTGGCCGTTGATCGAGGAGCCGCCGCCGAGAACGCGCGCCTGTTCATATTTGCGCAGCGGCGGGCGCGCTTCGTCAGGATTGTTGTGGCTGACGATCTGCGTCGTGACCTTGAGTTCGGTCCAGTGGAAGCGCGGATCGAAATAGGCCGTGCCCGGATAGCTGTCGCGAATTTCGGCCGGTTCGTTGCCGGGCGGGGTGTCCTGTCCCGCCTCGCAGAGCAGGATCTTGTTGGCGCTTTTGGCGGAGAGCCTGTGGGCCAGCACCGATCCGGCCGAGCCGCCTCCCACGATGATGAAGTCGTACACGTCTGGCGTTTCCCTTGTTTTTGGTTTCTTTTGTTGGGAAAGTAGCGTAGCTCTGTCGTCACGTCACGCCGGTCTTGTGCTTGTTGCGGGGGCGCCGTTGATGCTGCACGCAAATCCTCGATTGGGAGTACTGTTGCCAACGCAGGAATGTACGACTACGCTTTACGCCAGGTACGCCCAAACGATCTTTCGATTGGCCGCACGTTCATGCCCAAGTTCCTTCGCATCGGAGTCCATCAGTCGAACGTTTCCGGATACACCTCAAAGGCATGGTGTGTTCGACGGGTTGGCTCGGCGGTTTTCCTGAAGTGGGGCGCCGTGGAGGTCCTTGGCGCCGGAGATGGACGAAAGGTTTACTGGACGCTTCCACCGAGGGTGAAAACAATTCGTTGCGGCACGGAGCAGCGTGCCAAGGACTATGCAAAAGCCGCGATCGCGCGGCGACGCAGCCATCGCTATGAACCGCTGGCGGGACCTATTGCGATCCGGCGGCGATCCGCCAGCCGTGACGCCGAACTCGAACAAGCGCTCGCCACGATCCTGTTTGTCGATATCGTCCGCTCCACCGAAAAAGCCGCGCGGCTCGGCGATGCCCGCTGGACGCAGGTGATGAGTCACTATTACGCCGCCGTCCGCAGAGAGCTGAAGACCTTGCGCGGAAAGGAGGTCGTGACGACGGGGGACGGACTGCTCGCGACGTTCAAGGCGCCGGCCGCCGGGGTCCATTGCGCGACCGCAATCCGCGAGGCCGTGCGCACGCTGGGGCTGGAGATCAGGGTGGGGCTGCATGCGGGCGAATACAAAGTGAGCGGAGCCGAGGTGGTCGGTCTCGCGTTTCACATCGGCGCGCGCGTCGCCGCGAAAGCGCGTGCCGGCGAAGTCCTGGTCTCGAGCGCGGTCAAGGAGCTGATGTCGCAGTCGGGAATCCGCTTTAGGGATCGCGGCGTTCACCGACTGAAAGGCGTGCCGGAGCGATGGCGCCTGTACCGGGTCGAACATTGAGGTGTTCTGCAAGGATGGACACCGGTTTTGCCTGGCCGGCTTGTGGTGCGGCGATCTGCGTGGCTTGCCGAGCCGTAGCTTGCGGACAACAACCCGCCTTCGCCCCATGGGCTTCGGCGCGGCAGCCTTCACTCGGTTCGCGAGCGAAGGCTTGGTGGGCCCGGCAGGACTCGAACCTGCAACCAGACCGTTATGAGCGGCCGGCTCTAACCATTGAGCTACAGGCCCCGCCGCGCGCCGCCGCACCAAAGGCGCGGCGAGGCAACGGTGCGGACACCCCTTACAATGTGGTTGGCGATCCCGCAATGCCGGCTCGATCCCCAGGCTTAATCCCCCGAAATCGGCTTAATCCACCGAAATACCGGCGAATTCGACCACTTTGCGCCATTTCTCGGTCTCGTCCGCCATCAGCTTTCCGTACTCGGCCGGGGTCATCGGCTTCGGAGTGCCGCCCAGTCCGGCGAGCTGCGCCACCAGTCTGGGGTCCTTCAGGCCGTCGTTGACCGCCTTGTTGAGAATGGCGACGATCTCCGGTGGCGTGCCTTTGGGCGCGGACATGCCGTAGAACACGCTCGAATTCGTATCCGGGCACGGTCTCGGCGATGGCGGGAATATCCGGCAGGCCGGGCCAGCGTTGCGCCGAAGAAACGCCGAGCGCCCGCACGCTGCCGCCGCGGGCCTGCCCCAGCGCCGTCGGCAGGTTGTCAAAGATCAACTGCACCTTGTTGGAGATGACGTCGGGGAACGCCAGCGCCGAGCCGCGATAGGGCACGTGCACCATGTCGCATTTGGTCATGGCCTTGAACAGTTCCGCCGCCATGTGCACCGTGGTGCCGTTGCCGGAGGAGGCAAAGGAAATCTTGCCGGGGTTTTGCTTGCAATAGTCGATCAGCTCCCGAACGGTCTTGACCGGAAACTCATTCGACACCACGAGCAGATTGGGCACCTGCATGAAGCCCGCGACCGGCACCGTGTCGCGGATGAAATCGAACGGCAGTTTCTTGTAGAGCGAAGCGCTGATCGCGTTGTTGGCGCCGGAGAACATCAGCGTGTAGCCGTCGGGCGCAGCGCCGATCCCGGCCTCGGTGGCGATATTGCCGCCGGACCCGGCGCGGTTTTCCACCACGAACTGCTGGCCGAGGCGCTCCGACAACGACTGCGCCATGATCCGCGCGATGGTATCGACCGGGCCGCCGGCGGCGAAGCCGATCAGCCAGCGTACCGGGCGGTTGGGGTAGTCGGTGGCGGATGACGGCGTGAGGCCGGCCGCAAGGCAGGCCACACTGAAGATGGCCACGCGCAGAAATGCGAACATGATCTGCCCCCGTTTATTCTTGCAAATAGGATTGGGATTTATTTGTTCGTCATTGCGAGCTCCGCGAAGCAATCCAGGGGCTGAAAGCAAAAGACTGGTTTGCTTCGCGGAGCCTGTCATCGGGCGGGCATTCGCCCGACCCGTTGGCTCGCAATGACGAACTCGGAGAGTACAACACGCCGCCTTCAATCCACCGAGACTCCGGCGAATTCGACCACCTTGCGCCATTTCTCGGTCTCGTCGGACAGCAGCTTGCCGAACTCGGCGGGGGTCATCGGCTTCGGGATGCCGCCGAATTCGGCGAGCTTGGCCACCAGCTTGGGATCCTGCAGCGCTTCGTTGACCGCCTTGTTGAGGATATCGACCACCTCCGGCGGCGTGCCCTTGGGCGCGGAGATGCCGTAGAACCCGACCAATTCAAAGCCGGGCACGGTTTCGGCAATCGCAGGCACATCCGGCACGCCGGGCCAGCGCTTCGGCGAAGTAACGCCGAGCGCGCGCACGCTACCGGCGCGCGATTGTTCCAGCGCCGAGGGCAGATTGTCGAAGATCAACTGCACCTTGTTGGACATGATATCGGGAAACGCGATCGCCGATCCGCGATAGGGCACGTGCACCATCTCGCATTTGGTCATCGCCTTGAACAGTTCCGCGGACATGTGCACGGAGGTGCCGAGGCCGGAGGACGCGTAGGAGATCTTGCCCGGATTGGCCTTGCAGTAATCGATGAATTCCTGAACGTTCTTGGCCGGCAGCGCGTTCGTCACCACCAGCATGTTGGTCAGTTGCATGATGCTCGCGACCGGCACGGTGTCGCGGATGAAATCATACGACAGATGCTTGTAGAGCGAGGTGCTGATGGCGTTGTTGGGGGCGTCGAATAATATCGTGTAGCCGTCCGGCGTTGAATTGATGGCGGCGGCGGCGGCGATATTGCCGCCGGAGCCGGCGCGGTTCTCGACCACGAATTGCTGGCCGAAATGGTCCGACAGCCACTGGCTCATGATCCGCGCCACGATGTCGACCGGGCCGCCGGCCGCGAAGCCGATCAGCCAGCGCACCGGACGGTTCGGGTAATCGGCGGCAGAGGAGGGGGAGGTGCCGGCGGCAAGGCCGGAAAGGCAAACCAGACTGAATAGAGCAGCACGCAACGCTGAAATCATTTTCCATTCCCGTTATTTTGTTCTTGTTGTCAAAGCCCATGCTTTCATAAAACACAGCGCTTGCCTACAACCCATTCCGCGCGGCACTTCGTCGTCCCCGGCGAACGATATCTGAGGCCTACCCATGAAATCTGCTCGCATGAAACTTGCTCGTATGATTTGCGTCGCAACGGCATTCGTCATGACCGGTGTTGCAGCACAACAGGGAGATAAGACCATTTCCAAACCAGATGCTTCCAAGACCGATACCTCCAAGACCGATACTTCCAGGACCGTGATCAATTTCGGGACGGCGACGCCGGGCGGCGGCTTCCCGCTTTACGGCAACGCGTTGGCCGAAGTCATGAACGCGGCCGATCCGACCTTGTCGATCGAGCCGCGCAACACCAAGGGCAGCAACGAGAACATTCCGCTGCTCGAAGCCGGCCAGATCGATATTGCGACGGTCGCGGGGGAGCCTTCCTACGAAGCCTTCAAGGGCATCGGGCGGCCGCCAGCCACCCATCTGAAGATCCTGACGGCGATGTATTCCAGCCCCGGCATGTTCGTGGTGCGCGCCGACAGCCCTTACAAAACCATTCGCGATCTGGTCGGGCAGCCGATCGCCTTCGGCGCCAAGGGCTCGGGCCTGCCGATTCTGTCGCGCTACATCCTGGACGGCATCGGCCTGAAGCAGGACGAGGATTTCAAATCGGTCTATCTCGACCACGCCGGCGACGGACCGGCGATGGTGCTCGACGGGCGCGTGCCGGCGCTGTGGGGCGGCGGTATCGGATGGCCCGGCTTCACCGCGATCGCAACCAGCCCCGGCGGCGCACGCTTCATCGTGCCCGATGCGGACGAGATTGCGCGCATCCGGGCCAAGCACACCTTCCTCAAGCCGCTGACGATCGCGGCCGGCAGCTATCCCAACCAGAACGCCGCGATCAATTCGGTCGGCTCCTGGAGCTTTATTCTGGTGCGCGACAGCCTGCCGGACGACGTCGCCTACAGGCTTGCGAAGACGCTGCATGGCGCGGAAGCAACTTTCTGCAAGAAGCTCGCACAGGCCTGCGAGACGACCGCCGCGAATACCGTCGCGGCGGCGCCGGAGCCTGATCTGATCCATCCCGGCGTCGCGAAATATTTCCGCGAGATCGGGGTGATGAAGTAGCTCCGTCGTCCCGGCTAGCTCCGTCGTCCCGGCGAAGGCCGGGACCCATACGCCCTGTGCTCTCGTTTTTGACGATGCGGTAGACGCCTTGCAACGTAACGGGCGCCAGGGGTTATGGGTCCCGGCGTTCGCCGGGACGACGAAAATATCTTCACGCATTTGATTTCCAGCGAAGGACATAACTCCACCTTCTCGCGACACGCTGCGCCCGAGGTTTGCAAATTAGGCGACCCTCTTTAAAGAGGGCGCAGGGAAGACCGGATGCGCGCTGCACCCGCGGTCTCGCGTGCAAAAGCGAGAAAAAGACGCACACGAGCATACAGGTTCAGCGGAGGCAGTCCGGCCTTCCCTGCGCGATGGTGTTACGGTTTGCTTCGCGCTCCCCGGTGATCGGGCTTTCTTGCCACCGTCGCCCCTGAAAAGCGTGTGCTTCTCACGAACTTGACACCAGCATCGGGGTGTCAGGACCACACGACTTCGCCGTCCGCGATCGCTTGCGCTCGTCCGGCGCAAACTCCACGTCCACCGCATCCCACCGCGCGTTTCGTGACGTGCGCAACGCCCCTCTCGTCGGGCGGGACGGAGTCGTTCTGAAGTGTGTCTAGTACCGAGGTAAAGCGGAATATTTTTCGCGGCAGGGCTGGACAGGTTTTGGTGATTTGCCCGACGAGACTGGGCAAGAATTGGAGTTGATGTACGATTCTGGTCATGACGAATCGGGCATTCAAGGTCGGCGAGAGCCGAGAGCAACCCAGCCTGCTGCCTCGGCGGATCGAGGACTATGTGGGGCGGGACAATCCAGTTCGAGCGATCGAGAGCTTCGTTCATGCGCTCGATCTGGCGAAGCTTGGCTTCCGCCACGCCGACCGTGGCGCGGAAGAAGTGGGGCAGCCCCCGTACGATCCTTCCGATCTTTTGAAGCTCTATTTGTACGGCTACATCAATCAGGTCAGGTCATCGCGTCGACTGGAGCGGGAGGCGAGCCGCAATCTGGAACTGATCTGGCTGCTGAAGAACCTCAAGCCCGGTTATCGAACCATCGCCAACTTCCGCAAGGAGAACTGGCAGGCGCTGAAGGCGGCGAACCGCAGTTTCGTACTGTTGGCGCGCGAGCTTGGCCTTGTCGGCGGCACTATGGTTGCGATCGACGGTTCGTTCTTCCATGGCGACGCCAGCAAGGCGAGCATCTTCACCTAGGCGATCCAGCCCGGCGATCTTGGTTTCCGGCCGCTTCGTCGAGGGCAGGCATCTGTGGCTGCGATCAGGAAGCGCAGTTGGTAAAAGCCTGTGACCAGCCAAGGAGATGCGCCGCGATCGATGCGGCGCATTTTCGTCCAGCGCGTAGAGCGAATCGGCGAAGCGTGATCCGCCGTTCACCAGGAACTCACGTGTTTGGATGCCACCACCCGTGTATTGCAACAAAGAGGCATGCGGCTAATGCCGTTATTTGGAAGCCGATGGTTATCCAGTAACTAACCGGCGCTGTATCTCGATAAACAAACCGATTTGACCAGTCGAAAAACAACCAGTTCAGAAGGTCAGTATTGTAATACGCGATTTTTCTCTCCGCGAGGCCATTGCTTATTCTGCACCAGCAATCGACGCACAAATAGATCGCCACGATGCGAGCGACGACTTCATAAAGGAATGACTGCATACGCGCTTAGTCGGCGTTCGCGCTTCGAAGGTTCAAGACCTCCTGGCAATCAGCCAAACACGGCGCGCGATTCTCCCGTACACCGATTCACCGTTCATTCGCCAAAGGCGCCGCCGACGAAGCGTCCTCCGTCCAAATGCTGATGTTCAGGCCGCCCCCGCCAGACGTGAAAGCCAGACATTCGATTTTCGCATTGGGGATCTCGGTGTCCGCTGGTTCTGGCTTTTCCTTCAGTGCCGAGCGGTAGCATTCACGGGATGCGGATCCCAGCTCTTGCAAATCGGCTCCGGTTACCGCTTTGCCTGCCTTCGCGACCAGTCCGAACCACTCGTTCGGCGGAAAGCCGCCCGCATCCCACGTGAAGGAAATGCCGGCGCGCCGATCGCCCTGGCAACTCAGTACACTTTTCCGATTTCTAAAGAATACATATTCGCCTGTAGGCGAATAGTGGTCGAAGCTTTCATCGGTCGCTTCGAGCAGACGCGCGATGATTCCCTTGCACGTGGACGACTCAGCGCTATTTTCGACCGGGGCCGCAGATCCCGACGTCATTCCAAACACAAAAAAGAGAGCAGTCGCCGCGCCGTAAAATCTCATCGGACTTTACCTTCGCCGTGCACCTTTGCTAGCGATCGAACTTAAGACGATCGAGATGAACAGCTCAACTGAACGCAGGTAAAGATCGGACACCCAAAGGGGTCGCGAAACCTATACGAAGGTTTGTGGCGTTCGAGCGGCTGTTCGCGCATCCTGGCGGCGCGCAGGATGGGTGGAGCCAACGGGGCCGGCCCGATGATAAACTCCGTGATAACCATCAATTGCAGTTTGCAACGCTGATGAATTTCGCGCTGCAATAGCCGATTGCAAAGCCGTTAATGCCCTGAATTTACTTCCGCTTTCAGCGGCGGCGGATATGGCCTGACTGGCCGCTGGTTCGCAGTTGTGGCTCGCGGCCTGCAAATGCGGACAACAGCCGCGCGGCCTGATCGGTGTTCTAATCCCCGCAAGCTATGCCGTAACGTGATACAGGTTACGCGGCAACGCGAGTTACCGGCGGCATCCTTGCGATTGGGAGGCGCGCGGAATGTTTACATTTCGAACCTCAATCACCCTTGCGGTGATGGCGTTTATCGTCGCTCTGGCCGCGCTGCTGATCGCTATTCAGGTCCGGGCTCTTCATTGGGCCACGCGGGAAGCCGCCTCTGCCTATATGGACGCGACCAGTACCAAGACCCTCGGGCGTCTTCAGGCGGAGTTGACCGCTATAACGTCGTTAGTGAATGTGCTGGCGACCAGTTCCAGCGTGGCCGATTCAAATGAAAGAACCGAGACCGGCCGCGCGATCCCGCTATTCAAGGCCGCACTGCAGGAACTGTCCCAAACAGACAGTATCTATGCCGGTTTTGAAAATGGCGCCTGGTTGCAGGTGCGGCGCATCGGCGAACTCAACGATGAGCAGCGAGGGAGATTACGTGCAACGCCCGGCGCTACCACTGCCATCAATCTGATCCGCCCGAGCCCGAGCGGCGAACTGCCCATGCGACGCATTTTTGAAGATGAGCAAGGCAACGAAGTCGGGCAACTTGATCTGTGGAAATACGGATACGATGCGCGCAAGCGGCCCTGGTACCGCGAAACGATGAAAGCCGACCAATCGCGGGTCTCATCGCCTTATCTTGCGTTCAGCATTGGCGCACCGGTGATCACGGTTAGTGCGCCCTTGCGAGGCAAAGTGCCCGGCGTCCTTGCCGCCGATCTCAAGCTCGACACTTTCAGCGAGTTCGTCCAGGCGCAACGGCCCGGCGAGCATGGTATCGTCCTGATCTTCGACTCGAGCGGCTCGCTTGTAGCCCATCCCGATTTTGCGCAATTCGTGGTCGATACGATGACACATCCATCCCAACCGCAATTGCCAAACATCAACGAGATCAATTCCGGGGTTGTGGCGGCAGTCCTGCGAAGGTCGGAGGGGCGCGACCACTACGACGGAGATATCCGTGACGATCGAGGACGGGACTATCTGTTCAGGGTGGCGAAGTTCACCCTGGGCGAGCGGTACCACGCCAACATATTGTTAATGGCAGCCGAGGAAGACTTTGCCCAGGATGTCCGGAGGCTCCAGTTCACCGGATTGATCCTCGCAATTATCGCCGGCGCTGCCTTTCTTCCGGTCATCTGGATATTTGGCAGCGGTATGTCCCGCTCCTTGAATACCATCACGGCTCAGGCCGTTAAATTGCAAAATCTGGCTGCGCCCGACCGCTCGCCAGTCACATCACGCATCAAGGAAATTCACGGACTTGGCAGTGCCATGGAGCTCGCGCAACGCGCTATATGGTCGTTCGCGCACTTTGTTCCGAAGGAGATCGTCCAGCGCATTGTCGATAATTCCATCTCCACCGAGCTTGGCGGAGTCCGCGAGGAGATTACGGTCGTCTTCACCGACGTCCGGGATTTTACCACGATCGCCGAGGCCGCCGATCCTGACATTCTCATGCACCAGACGTCGCGTTATTTCTCCGTGCTGACGGAGGCGTTCCTGGCCGAAGGCGGAACCATCGACAAGTTCATTGGTGACGCCGTGATGGTGTTCTGGAACGCACCCAATCCACAGCCTGACCACGTCGAGCGAGCCTGCCGGGCAGCTCTTGCGGGCAGACGGGCCTCCGAAAAGCTCAACGCTGATTTCGAAGCCGAGGGCCTGAAGCCGTTCTTCACGCGATTCGGCATTCATGTGGGCGAAGCCGTCGTCGGCAACCTCGGCTCGACCGAGCGCATGAACTACACGGCTCTCGGCAATACGGTAAATCTGGCCGCGCGCCTCGAAGGTCTGAACAAGCAGTTTGGCACCGCTATCCTTGTGAGTGAGGGCGTCTACCTGCGGGTTCAGCACTGCTTCGAGTTCAGACCCCTCGAGTTGGTCGTTGCCAAGGGCATGACGAAGGGAACGCGCGTTTTCGAACTGGTCTCGGCGACATGAAGTCAGGTTCGGTGCTACGAGGTATCGCGCTGGGATTGCTCGTGTTGCGTCTCGTGCTCGTCGTTCCAGCCGCTCACGCAGGCGAAGAGACCATCAAGATCGGTATTCTGCATTCCCTGTCCGGCACCATGGCCATCAGCGAGCGGGTGCTCAAGGACACGGTTCTCATGCTGATAGCAGACCAAAACAGGAAAGGCGGGTTGCTCGGACGGAAACTGGAACCGGTCATCGTTGATCCCGCGTCCGATTGGGACGTCTTTGCCGAAAAAGCCCGGGAGCTGCTCACGAAGGAAAAGGTCGCGGTGGTGTTCGGCTGCTGGACCTCCGCCTCCCGCAAATCCGTTCTGCCGATCTTCGAGCAACTGAACGGCCTGCTGTTCTACCCGGTGCAGTACGAGGGCGAAGAAAGCTCGCGCAACATTTTCTACACCGGAGCCGCGCCCAACCAGCAGGCCATTCCGGCCGTTCGATATCTGATGAGCAAGGAAGGAGGCGAGGTTCGCAGATGGATTTTGCTCGGCACGGACTACGTCTATCCGCGCACGACCAACCAGATCTTGAGCGCGTATCTTGTCGCAGAGGGGGTGTCGCCGGACGACATTACGACGATTTACACGCCGTTCGGCTATTCTGATTGGGGAGGGATCGTCGAGCGGATCAAGGCCCTCGGTTCGGAGGGAAAAAAGACAGCGGTCATCTCCACCGTTAACGGCGATGCGAACACGTACCTCTACAAGGAGCTGGTAGCCCAACAGGTAGACGCCAGCGTCATTCCGGTCATGGCGTTCTCGATCGGCGAGCGCGAATTGCTTGGCGCGGACATCTTCCCCGTCGGGCACCTGGCGGCCTGGAATTACTTCCACTCGGTCAAGTCACCGGAAAACGAAGCGTTCATCAAAATGTGGGCGGACTTCAACGGGCAACGAGACAACATGACAAATGATCCGATGGAAGCCACCTTCATCGGCTTCAGGATGTGGGCGCAAGCCGTTGTCCAGGCGGGCACCACTGATGTCGATGCGGTCCGCCAGGCCATGTACGGTCAACGAATCAAGGCGCCGAGCGGCTTCGAGGTGGTGATGAACACCAATCATCATCTCTCCAAGCCGGTCATGATAGGCAAAGCAAATTCTTCCGGGACCTTTGACGTCGTTTGGCAGTCAATCAATCCGGTCCGGGCCGATGCCTGGAGCAAGTATATCCCCGACAGCGCCAGGCGTACCGCCGACTGGACCTTTCCCTGGGTTTGCGGGGGGTGCATCGAACCGACCTTCAAGGATTGGTGAAGGCCGATGCAAAGCGACGATGGGTTGCGCGGCCGCCTCTTTCAGCCCCATCTCAACTCAAGGGTCTTCCATTGATTTATATCAAGCGTTCCTCTTGGCTCACCGCCACCGTCAGGAGGTGAATCGCCAGATGAAAAACCGGCCCAGGATAAAGACCCACGGATTGCTGCCTGGTTCGGTCCAGCCATCCCTGCGGGCCGGAGGAACTGGCTGCAAGCCGCGGCTTGCCAAGCTCCTTCATTGTGCAACTATGCAGGGAGCCGAGTCGGTCCTGGATTTGGTGCCGGGTATTTGGAGGAGTAGCACGTGAGCGACATGCATCCGGCTGCCCCCCATTACCTCCCCGGCTTCATCACTGCTCCGGGCGAGACCGACATCCTGATGGTGGCTGTCGGCATTTTTCTGATCGGCGCCGTTCTCATGGTCGGCATCTTCTATTTGCACCTGCACACGCTACCGGAGCGGATGGCCCATAAGTCGCAAAAGCTGCAATTCGAAATCGTGGCTGTATTGGGCTTGCTGGCGCTGTTCACGCACAACCACCTGTTCTGGGTGATCGGCCTGTTCCTCGCCATGATCGACCTGCCGGACTTCGGCACGCCGCTGCGGAGGATCGCCGGGTCGGTGGAAAAAATGGCCGGCATTACACCGGAGCCGGATCCTACCGAAGCGCCGGACCATGCCGAAGAGCCGGACCATGCCACCCCTCACGCGGCAAAAACCTCAGACGAGGTGAAGACCAGCGCTGCTGTCGACGAGATCAAGAACAGGATCCTGCGCGATCTCAAGCGGGGAGGGCCGGGCAATGCTTGAACTTCTCCTCTGCGCCACCTTCACGATCCTTCCGGACTATCTCTATCGCCGCTATCGGCAGGGAAAGCGCTTCGGCCACGAAATCACGCTCTATTCGGTTTGGTTCGAGCTGCGATATGGCATCGTCGGCTGCCTGATGCTCACGGTCGGGCTGATCACGATGATCTTCTACTATCATCCGTCGACGTCGTCGGCGACGTTGTACTACCGGACCGTCCCGATCATGACCGAAGTAAACGGCCGGGTGGCGGAGGTTCACGTCGATGTCAGCGCGCCCGTCAAGCAAGGTGAGGTGCTTTTCAGACTCGACAGCGCCAAGCAGGAAGCCGCGCTGCTGACGGCCAAGCGCAAGATCGCCGAAGTCGATGCCGCCATGGTGGCGGCGGAGGCCGATGTCATGAAGGCGGAAGGCCAGCTTCAGGAGGCAAAAGGCTCGCTGCAGCAGGCAACGGATGAACTCGAGACCAAGAGCGAATTGCAGAGGCGCAATCCCGGCATTGTTCCGCAACGCGACATCGAAAAGCTGCAAGTGGCCGTCGCGGGTCGGCAGGGCTCCCTCGACGCCGCGACCGCTTCCAAACAATCCGCGATCACGCGAGTGAGCGTTCTGCTGCCGGCGGAGAAGGCAAGCGCAGAGGCGGCATTGGCCGAAGCGCAGGTCGATCTGGACAAGACCTTCATTCGGGCCGGCGTCGACGGGCGGGTCGAGCAGTTCGGACTGAAGCCGGGCGATATCGTCACTCCAAATATGCGGACGGCCGGCGTCCTGATTCCGGAGAGCGCGGGACGCCGTACGCTCATGGCGGGGTTTGGGCAGATCGAGGCTCAGGTCATGAGGGTCGGAATGGTGGCCGAGGCTACCTGCATTTCCAAGCCGTGGACGATCATTCCAATGGTGGTTACCAATGTGCAGGACTACATCGCGGCTGGCCAGTTCAGGGGCGGCGAGCAACTGATCGAGGCGCAGCAGGTCGCGGCTCCCGGCTCCATTCTCGTTTTCATGGAGCCGATCTACAAGGGCGGGCTGGAGGGCGTGACGCCCGGCAGCAGTTGTGTCGCTAACGCCTACACCAGCAATCACGAACTGATCTCGTCCGGGCAACTCGGTACGTTGAAGAGCATCGGGTTGCATGTCGTCGATGCGACCGGATTTGTGCACGCGTTGCTGTTGCGGATTCAGGCCCTGCTGCTGCCGATCAAGACGCTGGTGCTGAGCGGGCACTAAGCATGTGTTTGAACGCTGCCGGCAATGACGCAGCCGGCAAGCGGCTATTCATTTTGGAGCCAATTCAGTAGAAATCCCGCATGGGATCCACACAGCGTCTGCCGGCTTCGCTTACTCCGCTCGAAACAGCGCTGGCCGGATTGCTGCCGCGCCTCGCCGCAGTTCCGCCAGTTGAATTGCCGTTGCCGGAGGCCCTGGGCTGCATTGCGGCGGATATGCCCGCGCTCGCTGCCTTCCCGCCTTACCCTATCGCCGTTGCCGATGGCTGGGCGCTGCGGGCCCGCGACCTCACTGGTGCGTCCTCCTATACGCCGCTGCCGCTGGCAAAGCCGCCGGTCTGGGTTGAGGCCGGCGATGCGCTGCCGGAAGGCTGTGACTGCGTGGTCGATACCGACGCCATCGACCACAGCGGCCCGATGGTTCAGGTGTTGGCCGATGCGATCCCGGGGCAGGGCGTGCGCCGTATCGGCGGCGATATCGCCGCGGGAAGTTTTGTCGCGGTGGGCCGGCGCATTGGCCCGCTCGATCTTCTGCTGATGCGTGCGGCCCGGCTGAAAGCGGTGATGGTGCGTCGTCCGCGGCTGCGAATCGTCAATATTCCGGCCACGTCACGCCAGACAATGACGGCCGAATTGATTGTGGCAAACGCCCGCGCTGCCGGCGCTGAAGTCGGGTGCGTTGAGGCGTCGTCGCGCGAGGCATCGGACATCGCGCAAGCGTTCGATCCCGAGGGATGCGATCTCTTGATCACGATCGGCGGCAGCGGTGTCGGCCGTAGCGATGCGGCGGTCGCGGCGTTGGCCAAGCGGGGCCAGGTCATCGCCCACGGCATCGCGTTGCAGCCGGGCCGTACCGCCGCGCTCGGCCGCATTAAAATGGTTCCGGTCGCAGCACTACCGGGCGCGCCGGATCAGGCGCTGGCGGCGTGGTGGACGCTGGTGCTTCCCGCGCTCGACCGATTGTCCGGGCGGCTGCCGCGACAGCCGGTGACGCTGCCATTGGCACGCAAGATCGCATCCAGCGTCGGCATCGCCGAAATCGCCCTGCTCGCGCGAATCGACAATGCCTGGATGCCGTTGGCCGCGGGCGACCTGCCGATCGAGAGCATGGCGCGCGCCGACGGCTGGCTTGCGATTCCGGGCGGGTCGGAAGGCTATGCTGCGGGCACGCCGGTTGATGCCTATCTATTGCGGGACTGTTAGGGTTTCAAAGATGAGCAACACACCCCGGCCGAACAATCGCGACAGCGTGGATCAGGACCAGTTCCTGACCATCCTGTCGCGCGAAGACGCGCTGGCGCGCTTTGAAGCCGCGTTGTTTTCGCGCGCGCTGCCGAGTGAGCCGCGGTCGCTGGCCGACGCGCTTGGCTGCGCGCTGGCGCAGGACGTGGTGGCGCCGATCGATGTGCCGCCATTCGATCGCTCCAATGTCGACGGCTTTGCAGTGCGCTCCGCCGATCTGGCTGCGGCCGGCGAAACGACCCCGGTCCGCCTGGTGCTGAACGACGAAGTCATCGCCTGCGGTGTGGCGCCTGCACGTCCCGTGCTATCGGGTACGGCCACGACGATTGCGACCGGGGGCCCGGTGCCGCGTGGCGCCGACGCGATCGTGATGGTCGAGCACACCCAGCCCGCGGGCGGGCGCGCGATCGAGGTTCGCCGCGCCGCGTCACCCGGGCAATTCGTCTCCTATGCCGGTTCCGACATTGCGCGCGGTGAGGCGCTGCTGCGCGCTGGCACCATGATCGGCTCGCGCGAGATCGGCATGCTGGCGGCCTGCGGGATCGCTGATGTTGCGGTGGTGCGCCGGCCGCGCGTCGCCGTGCTCTCGACAGGAGACGAACTGGTGCAGCCCGGCGGGCCGCTGCGGCCGGCGGCGATCTACGACACCAACGGCGCGATCGTCACCGCGGCGATCTCGGAGAATGGCGGCGAGGCGGCGTTTCTCGGCGCCATTCCCGATGTCGAAGAACAACTGGAATCCGCCATGCGCAAGGCGTTGGCGGCCAGCGACATGCTGGTGTTGTCGGGCGGTACCTCAAAAGGTGCGGGCGATGTCTCCCACCGCATTATCGCGCGGCTGGGAAAGCCCGGCATCCTCGCCCACGGCGTCGCGTTGAAGCCGGGCAAGCCGTTGTGCCTCGCGGTCTGTGACGGCAAGCCGGTGATCATCCTGCCGGGCTTTCCGACCTCGGCGATGTTCACCTTCCACGACATGATCGTGCCGGTGCTGCGGCGGATGGCAGGACTGCCGCCGCGCTCCGACGCCAAAGTCGCGGCCAGAATTCCGGTGCGGATCGCCTCCGAACTCGGCCGCACCGAGTTCGTCATGGTGTCGCTGGTCGAGGGCGATGGCGGCCTGATCGCCTATCCGACCGGCAAGGGCTCCGGTGCGATCACGTCTTTCGCGCAGGCCGATGGGTTCCTGCGGATCGATGCGCTTGCCGACCAGATGCCGGCCGGTACCGAAGCGGAGGTGACATTGTTCACACCGCATGTCCGGGTGCCGGATCTGGTGATCGTCGGCAGCCATTGTACCGGGCTTGATCTGGTCACAGCACCGCTGGCGCGCGCCGGTCTTTTGGTGCGCTCGATTGCGGTCGGCAGCCTCGGCGGTCTTGCGGCGGCCAAGCGCGGCGAATGCGATTTCGCACCGATCCATCTGTTCGATGAGCAGACCGAGACCTACAACACGCCGTTCCTCGGCGCGGGCCTTGAACTGCTGCCGGGCTGGCGGCGGATGCAGGGCATCGTGTTCCGCAGGGGCGACACGCGTTTCGAAGGCCTGAACGCGCAGGATGCGGTGCGCGCGGCGCTGGCCGATCCCACCTGCATCATGGTCAACCGCAATCAAGGTGCGGGCACCCGCATCCTGATCGACCGGCTGCTCGGCGAGGCGCGGCCCGACGGCTACTGGAATCAGCCGCGCTCGCACAACGCCGTCGCCGCGGCAGTGGCGCAGCATCGCGCCGACTGGGGCATGACCATCGCGCCGGTCGCGCATGCCGCGGATCTCGGCTTCATCCCGCTCGCGGAAGAGCATTATGATTTCGCGCTGGTGACGGCGCGCAAGCAGCGCCCCGCGGTGCAGGCCTTTTTCGACGCGCTGGCGTCGGAAGAGGCGCGCGCCGCGCTGACGCAGGCGGGATTCAGGCCGGCGTAAAATCTTTCTGCGGCCGTTGGTCTCGTGTCCCGGACGCGGTGCAGCGTTCTCCCGGCGATGCAAAGCATCGTCCGGTATGCTGCTCCGCAGAGCCGGGACCCATCACAACGCCGCGCACACTATGGCCCCGGATCAGCAGCGCACCACGCCGCGAGAGCGGCGTGCTGCGCAGCGTCCGGGGCACGCCCGCCTAACCCCCATCCAGCTCTGCAAGCCGTTCCGCCTCCGCGATGTCGTCCATCGTGTTGGCGTTGAAGAACGGATCGAGCGGCTCGGTCGGCCAGGTCACGGTGGCGAGTTTGTAGCGGGCGGTCCAGCGGTCGATCCGCCTGACATCTTCCTGCACCAGTGCGTGGCGAAGCTCATCGCGCAAGGCGACGCTCCATAATCCGATCACCGGATGCGACTGGTCCCCGGAGGCCGCGACCGCGAGTTGCGCGTTTTCGTTCACCAGCGCCTCGCTCAGGCGCGCAACCAGATCCCGTGGCAGAAACGGACAATCGGCCGCCGCGCTGAATACCAGGGAAACGCCGGGACGATGGGCTGCGGTCCAATCCAGTGCGGCGAGAATGCCCGCCAGCGGGCCTGGAAAATCTTCCACGGTGTCGGCAACGACCGGCAATCCAAAGGCGGCAAAACGCGCCGGATCGCCGTTGGCGTTGAGAATGAGATCGTCGCATTGCGGCCTCAGCCTGACGATGACGCGCTCGAGGATGGTACGGCCGCCGATCTGGCGCATCGGCTTGTCGCCGCCGCCCATCCGCCGCGCCAGGCCGCCCGCGAGCAGCACGCCGACCAGTTTATTCGTCACGGTCTTCGCCCTTGCGTTTGTGCCGCGCGGATTCCTCTTCGACGAACGCCAGGTTCTGATCGTAGACAATGCGCTCCTGGCCCGAGAGTGCGATGAAGCGCTTGCCGCGCGCACGCCCGACCAGGGTCAAGCCGACCTGCCGCGCCAGATCGACGCCCCAGGCGGTGAAGCCGGAACGCGAAACCAGAATGGGTATGCCCATCCGCACCGTCTTGATCACCATCTCGGAGGTCAGCCGTCCCGTGGTGTAGAGGATCTTGTCGGCGGGATCGACGCCGTGGCGATAGATCCAGCCCGCGATCTTGTCGACCGCGTTGTGGCGGCCGACGTCTTCGGTGTAGCAGACGGGCGTACCTTCCTTGCACAGCACGCAGCCATGGATCGCGCCGGCCTCGAGATACAGCGACGGCATGGTGTTGATGGTATGCGTCATCTGGTAGAGCCAGGAGGTCCGCAGCTCGGCTTGCGGGAGAGCGACGCTTTCCACCGCTTCCAGCAGGTCGCCGAATGCAGTGCCTTGCGCGCAGCCCGAGGTCTGCGTGCGCTTCTTCAGTTTGGCTTCGAAATTGGTGTGGTGCTCGGTGCGCACGACCACGACCTGCAGATCGTCGTCATATTCGACCTCGGTGACGACGTCGTCGTATTTCAGCATGTTCTGGTTGAGCAGATAGCCGAGCGCGAGATATTCCGGATAGTCCCCGATCGTCATCATGGTGACGATCTCCTGCGCGTTCAGATACAGCGTCAGCGGCCGCTCGACAGGAACGTTGATCTCAACCGTCGCGCCGGTCTGATCGGTCCCGGCGACGCGCTCGGTCAGCCGCGGATCTCCGGGATGCGGCACGATCAGGGGAGCGGGTGCTTTTTCGATCTTCATCATGTCGGCAGGTTAGCATGACAAGCTGTGTTAGCCGATATAAAGCATCTTGGAGATTGAACGAAATACGGCCAAGGCCGTCATTGCGAGCGCAGCGAAGCAATCCAGAGCCACAGAGAAAAAACTGGATTGCTTCGTCGCGGAGCCTGTCATCGGGCGCGCGTTCGCGCGACCCGGTGGCTCCTCGCAATGACGGTGGGTTGCGCTTCCGGAGTACACGATGAATGTGATTGGCCTCTCGGGGTGGAGCGGCGCCGGCAAGACCACCTTGCTGTCGCGGGTGATCCCGCATCTGCTGGGTCGGGGCCTGCGCGTCTCCGTCATCAAGCATGCCCACCACGAGTTCGATGTCGACGTGCCCGGCAAGGATTCCTGGATCCACCGCCAATCCGGCGCAACCGAAGTGCTGGTGTCCTCCACCCGGCGCTGGGCGTTGATGCATGAATTGCGCGGCGCCGGCGAGCCGCGGCTGCCGGAACTGCTGACCAAGATGTCGCGGGTCGATCTCGTGGTCATCGAGGGCTTCAAGCGTGAGCCGCATCGCAAGATCGAGGTGCATCGCATCGCCAACGACAAGCCGCTATTGTTCCCCGGCGATCCTGATATCGTCGGCATTGCGACCGATGCCGTGGTTGAAACCATGCTGCCGGTGGCCCATCTCGATGATATCGAGGCCATCGCCGCCTTGATGCAGCGCTCGGCGATCCCGGTCGAACAGGTGCTGGCGAGAAGCTTGAGCGGGGGCTGAAATCCAGATGGCGCAATTGTCCGACGATTGCTTTGCCTTTGGCGGGCCGATGATGTCGGTCGATGAAGCCGTCGGCATCATCGCGGCGCGGGTCACGCCGGTGCGGGATATCGAAACCGTGGGCCTTACGCAGGCCGACGGCCGCGTTCTCGCCAGCGACATTGCCGCTCCGCTGCCGCTGCCGCCATTCACCAATTCCGCGGTTGATGGTTATGCGGTGGCGAGCCGCGATCTTCCGCAAGGCCAAGCGCAGGCATTTGCCGTGGCGGGCCGCGTGCAGGCCGGCGCGTCGGCGAGCGAAATAATCCAGCCCGGGCAGGCGATGCGGATATTTACCGGCGCACCGATGCCTGAGGGCGCCGATACGGTGTTCATGCAGGAGGACGTGCGGATCGAGGACGAGGGCAAGGTCGTCCTGCCGGCCGGATTGAGGCCCGGCGCCAATGTCCGCCCGGCCGGTGAGGATGTTCCTGTGGGGCGTGCCGCGCTGGCCGCGGGCCAGCGCCTGCGGCCACAGGATGTCGCGCTGGCGGCTGCATTCGGGCTCACGCAACTGGATGTCATCAGGCGGCTCCGCGTCGCGGTGTTTTCCACCGGCAATGAACTGGTGTCGCCGGGCGGCAGCCGTGCCGCCGCGCAACTGTTCGATTCAAACCGCTTCATGCTGATGGCGATGCTGGCGCGGCTGGGCTGCGACGTCAGCGATCTCGGCATTATCAGGGACGATCGTGCATCGCTGGCGGACGCGCTGAAAAAGGTCGCCGCACAGCACGATCTGATCCTGACCACCGGTGGGGTGTCCACCGGCGAGGAGGACCACGTCAAGGCCGGCGTTGAGAGTGTCGGCAAGCTCGTGCTGTGGCGGATGGCGATCAAGCCCGGACGCCCCGTGGCGATGGGAATCATCGGTGGGACGCCGTTCATCGGATTGCCGGGCAATCCGGTCGCGAGCTTTGTCACCTTCGTGCATGTGGTGCGGCCGACGGTGCTGGCGTTATCGGGCGCGCGGCAACAACCGCTACTGCCGATGCCGGTACGCGCCGGCTTCACCTACAAGAAGAAGATCGCCCGCCGTGAATATGTCCGGGTCAGTCTGCGCAGCAACGAGAACGGTGGGCTCGAGGCGATCAAGTTCCCGCGCGAGGGCGCCGGGCTATTGTCATCGCTGGTCGACACCGATGGCCTGGTCGAACTCGGCGAGGAGATCACGCGGGTCGAACCGGGCCAGATCGTCGGGTTTCTGAGCTATGCGAGCCTGATCTGACGCAAGCCCAGTCTGACGGAAGCTCCCGCCGTTGACGATGCCGGCCGTGTTCGCCATGTTCTGACCATGGCTACGACAAAACTCGATCTCACCGGACTTAAATGTCCATTGCCGGCGCTCAAGACCCGAAAGGCGCTCAAGTCGGTATCGGCCGGCGATTTTCTGGAAGTGCACTGCAGCGATCCGCTCTCGGTGATCGATATCCCGAATCTGATCCGGGAGACCGGTGACAAGGTCGAGATAACCGAGCGCGCCGAGCGCAGGATTGTATTCCTGATAGAGAAATCAAATCGGCCGTTTAATTCCGTCAATCAATCTTAGTTAGCGGATATCTACCTTTTACCTATCGACACCCGCGTTGGCTTCTGTCCCAATTGGGGTTCTCCGTGGGGGCGCGGAGGTTTGTCGTGCCTGCGACAGGGCGCGCGTATGGGGCCGGTTAAACTTTCAAATCGAGGCCGGCGCTGGAAGCGGGCATATCCTGACGCGCCGGGGGTTAGAAGTGTCGGATGCGCTTAGGGATCCCAGTGCATCCGGGGGAATTGTGCGGAGCAGCAATGCAAGCTGGCCGCCGTGATGGACCAAGGACGGGATCGTAGGTGACAGACACGTCCGACAAGGGCGGGCTGCAGGGAGGGCTCAATGACGACAATCAGCAGCACCGGAGGCGTGTCCGGCGCAGGCGCAGGTTTCCTCGACAAGGAAAGGACGATTGCGACGGCCGGCTTCAATCGCTGGTTGGTGCCGCCCGCCGCGCTCTGCATTCATCTGTGCATCGGCATGGCCTACGGATTTTCCGTGTTCTGGCTGCCGTTGTCGCGCGCGATCGGGTTGACTGCGCCAAAGGCGTGCCCGGACATGTCGCTGCTGCAGGAGCTGTTCACCACCACCTGCGACTGGAAAGTGGCCAGCCTGGGCTGGATGTTTACGCTGTTCTTTGTTGTGCTCGGCGTCTCCGCGGCGATGTGGGGCGGATGGCTTGAGCGCGTCGGGCCGCGCAAGGCGGGCTTCGTCGCCGCGCTGTGCTGGTGCGGTGGCCTCGTGCTCGGCGCGATCGGCATTTACGTTCATCAGCTCTGGATCATGTGGCTTGGCTCTGGCGTCATCGGCGGCGTCGGCCTCGGTCTGGGTTACATCTCGCCGGTGTCGACCCTGGTGAAATGGTTTCCCGACCGTCGCGGCATGGCGACTGGCATGGCCATCATGGGATTCGGTGGCGGCGCGATGATTGGTGCGCCCCTTGCGAACATTCTCATGAACCACTTCAAGACCTCGACCTCGGTCGGTGCCTGGGAGACGTTCCTGGCGATGGCCGTGATCTATTTCGTGTTCATGATGATCGGTGCGTTCCGCTATCGCGTTCCGCCGGCGGGCTGGCAGCCCGACGGCTGGACCGCGCCGGCCAAGGCCAATTCGATGATCTCGACCAAGAACGTTCATCTCGACAACGCGCACAAGACGCCGCAATTCTGGCTGATCTGGTGGGTGCTGTGCTTGAACGTGTCGGCAGGTATCGGCGTGATCGGCATGGCATCGCCGATGCTGCAGGAGATCTTCGCCGGCAAGCTGATCGGACTGCCGGACGTCGGCTTCAACGCGCTCAACGCCACGCAGAAGGCGACGATTGCGGGCATCGCGGCCGGCTTCACCGGCCTGCTTTCGCTGTTCAACATCGGCGGCCGCTTCTTCTGGGCATCGCTGTCGGACAAGATCGGCCGCAAGAACACCTACTACACGTTCTTTATCCTCGGCATCGTGCTCTATGCGCTGGCGCCGACTTTTGCGGCGATGGGCTCGAAACTGCTGTTCGTGCTCGGCTTCGGCATCATCCTGTCGATGTATGGCGGTGGCTTCGCGACCGTGCCGGCCTATCTGGCCGACATGTTCGGCACGCAGTTCGTCGGCGCCATTCACGGCCGTCTGCTGACGGCGTGGTCTACCGCCGGCATCATCGGTCCGGTGGTGGTGAACTACATCCGCGAGTTTCAGCTCGCGGCCGGCGTTCCCCGCGACCAGCTCTACAACACCACGATGTACATCCTGTGCGCGATGCTGATCGCGGGCCTGATCTGCAACTATTTGATCAAGCCGGTCGATCCAAAGTGGCACATGAGCGAGGCGGAAGTCGCAAAGCTGCAGGCGGTGGAAGCCAGTGCCACGGCGTCGGGACCGTCAGGGTCGTACGGTATCGGATTCGGCGGGCTGGATGCCCAGGCTGCATTGTTCTGGGCCTTTGTCTGCATTCCGCTGGGGTGGGGCATCTGGGTCACGCTGCAGAGCGCGGCCAGTATCTTCTGATCGAACAGCGCACGGCCCGCGGGACCAACATCGCCGTCGCGCGGCGCCACTTTCCGCTCAATTCAACGAACTGACTCAAGAACTGACCCAAGGGAATTCCCCAATGTTTCGCACCGGAACTTGTCTCGCCGCCATGCTGCTTGTTGCTGGCACGCTCCATACCGCTTCGGCCCAAACCACCGCGCCGACAGCGGCGCCTGCTCAGAGCCGTCCAGGATGAAGCTGACGATGGAAAAGCTGAAGGACATGAAGATCAAGTGGCAGGCAAACAAGGCCAAATACAAAGCCTGCCGCGTCGAGGTGAAGAAGCAGGGACTGGTCGGCGACGACCGCTGGTTCTACATCGAGGACTGCATGGACAAGACCTGAGGCGGCCTCGTCGCCAAGTTGACGGTTTTAACGGCCAAGGGGGCATGATGGCGCAGGCCGTCAGGCCCCTTAAATCATTATGATACTGCCCTTTTTTCTTGTTGGCATCTGGCATACCAAGTATTAGAATCGATCCAAAGATGACGGGATTGGTGCTCGATGAGTCATGATGTGCAGCAGGTTCGTTCGTTCGAACATCCGGGCGAGGGACGCAAGCGGGCGAGATCGACCCCGAAGGGGCGCCAGGTCGATCCGACGGCCGCGCACGAGATTGAGCTTCTGCTCGGCGACCGGCCGCGCCGCCGCGATCTCCTGATCGAGCATCTGCATCTGATCCAGGACCGCTATCATCAGATTTCCGCAGCGCATCTGGCGGCGCTGGCCGACGAGATGAAGTTGTCCTTTGCGGAAGTGTTTGAGACCGCGACCTTCTATGCGCATTTCGACATCGTGAAGGAGGGCGAGCCGGATATCGCGCCGCTCACCATCCGGGTGTGCGACTCCCTGACGTGCGCCATGCTGGGCGCCGAAAAGCTGCTGCACGAATTGCAGGATAGCGCCGGCCCCGGCATTCGCGTGGTGCGCGCGCCTTGCGTCGGCCGCTGCGATACCGCGCCGGCGGCCGAGGTCGGCCATCACTTTGTCGATCACGCCAGCACGGCGAGCGTGCTGGCAGCGGCGAAGAGCGGCGACACCCACGCGCATCTGCCTGACTATATCGACTACGACGCTTACCTCGCCGGCGGCGGCTATGCGCTACTGAAACGGCTGCGTTCCGGCGCGCTGCCGAAGGAAGATCTGCTGAAATCGCTCGACGACGCCTCGTTGCGCGGTCTCGGCGGCGCAGGCTTTCCGACGGGGCGCAAGTGGCGCTCGGTGCTGGGTGAGCCGGGCCCGCGATTGATGGCGGTCAATGGTGACGAGGGCGAGCCCGGCACCTTCAAGGACCGCTATTACCTCGAAACCGATCCGCATCGCTTTCTCGAGGGCATGCTGATCGGCGCGCACGTAGTCGAAGCGACCGACGTCTATATCTATCTCCGCGACGAATATCCGGCGTCGCGCCAAATTCTCGAGCGCGAGATCGCCAAGCTGCCGCCGGGCGGGCCCACGCTGCACATGCGCCGCGGTGCCGGCGCCTACATCTGTGGCGAGGAATCCTCGTTGCTGGAGAGCCTGGAAGGCAAGCGCGGACTGCCTCGGCACAAGCCGCCTTATCCGTTCCAGGTCGGCCTGTTCGGCCTGCCGACGCTGATCAACAATATCGAGACGCTGTGGTGGGTGCGCGACATCGTCGAGAGGGGCGCGGAATGGTGGAAGGGCCACGGCCGCAATGACCGTCACGGCCTGCGCTCTTATTCGGTTTCGGGCCGCGTCAAGAATCCCGGCATGAAGCTCGCGCCCGCGGGCATCACCGTTCGTGAATTGATCGACGAATTCTGTGGCGGCATGGCTGATGGCCATACGTTTCATGCCTACCTTCCGGGCGGCGCTTCCGGTGGAATTCTGCCGGCGGCGATGGATAACATCCCGCTCGATTTCGGCACGCTTGAGAAATACGGCTGCTTTATCGGTTCCGCCGCGGTCGTCATTCTGTCCGAGCACGACAGCGTGAAGGGCGCGGCGCTGAACCTGATGCGTTTCTTCGAGGATGAAAGCTGCGGCCAGTGTACGCCCTGCCGCGTCGGCACCCAGAAGGCAGCGCTGCTGATGGAACGGCCGGTGTGGAACTGCGAGTTGCTCGACGAATTGAGCCAGGCGATGCGCGATGCGTCGATCTGCGGGCTCGGCCAGGCGGCCTCGAATCCGCTAACAACAGTGATTAAATATTTTCCGGAAGAATTCCTTCCCAAGGAAGCCGCGGAATGACCAAGATCCAGTTTGAACTCGATGGCAAGCAGGTCGAGGCCGACGCGGGCGAAACCATCTGGCAGGTCGCCAAACGTCAGGGCCGCGAGATTCCGCATCTGTGTTATTCGCCCGAGCCGGATTATCGGCCGGACGGCAATTGCCGCGCCTGCATGGTGGAGATTGAAGGCGAACGTGTGTTGGCGGCCTCCTGCAAGCGCACGCCAAGCGTCGGCATGAAGGTGAAATCGGCCAGCGCGCGCGCCGTCGCGGCGCAGAAAATGGTGATGGAGTTGCTGGTCGCCGACCAGCCGGCGCGCGAGACTTCACACGATCCGGATTCCAAATTCTGGCACTGGGCCGAAAAGGTCGAGGTAACCGAAAGTCGTTTCCCGGCGGCGGAGCGCTGGGAAGGCGATGCCAGCCATCCCGCGATGCGCGTCAATCTCGATTCCTGCATCCAGTGCGGCCTGTGCGTGCGCGCCTGCCGCGAGGTGCAGGTCAATGACGTCATCGGCATGGCCTATCGTAACCATGACTCCAAGATCGTGTTCGACTTCGACGATCCGATGGGCGAATCGACCTGCGTGGCCTGCGGCGAGTGCGTGCAGGCCTGTCCGACCGGCGCGCTGATGCCGTCGGTGATGCTGGACGAGAACCAGACCCGCGTTACCTATCCTGACCGGAAGGTGGATTCGCTCTGCCCGTTCTGCGGCGTCGGCTGCCAGGTCACCTATCAGGTCAAGGACGAAAAGGTGATCTATGCCGAGGGCCGTGATGGCCCGGCCAACCACAACCGGCTCTGCGTCAAGGGCCGCTTCGGCTTCGACTACATCCACCATCCGCATCGCATTACCAAGCCGCTGGTGCGGCTGCCGAATGCGAAGAAGGATGCCAACGACCAGGTCGATCCGGCCAATCCGTTCACGCATTTCCGCGAGGCTTCCTGGGAGGAGGCGCTCGATATCGCCGCCAACGGTCTGGTCAAGATCCGCGACGAGAAGGGCGTCAAGGCGCTGGCCGGCTTCGGCTCGGCCAAGGGCTCCAATGAGGAAGCGTATCTGTTCCAGAAGCTGGTGCGCACCGGCTTCGGCTCCAACAATGTCGACCACTGCACGCGGCTGTGCCACGCTTCGTCGGTGGCGGCGCTATTCGAAGGTCTAAGCTCGGGAGCCGTGTCCGCGCCGTTCTCGGCAGCGATGGATGCGGAAGTCATCATCGTGATCGGTGCCAATCCGACCGTGAACCACCCCGTCGCCGCGACCTTTATGAAGAACGCGGCCAAGCGCGGCGCCAAGCTGATCGTGATGGATCCGCGCCGGCAGACGCTGTCGCGCCATGCCTACAAGCATCTGCAGTTTAAGCCGGGCAGCGACGTTGCGATGCTGAACGCGATGATCAACACCATCATCACCGAGGGGCTGACCGACGAGCAATATATTGCCGGCTACACCGAGGGCTATGATGAACTGAAGGCCAAGATCACCGAGTTCACGCCGGAGAAGATGTCACCGATTTGCGGCATCCCCGCCGAGACCATCCGGGAAGTGGCGCGAATGTACGCTCGCGCGAAATCGTCCATCATCTTCTGGGGCATGGGCATCAGCCAGCACGTTCATGGCACCGACAACGCGCGCTGCCTGATCGCGTTGGCGTTGATCACGGGCCAGGTCGGCCGTCCCGGCACCGGCCTGCATCCGCTACGCGGTCAGAACAATGTGCAGGGGGCTTCCGATGCCGGCCTGATCCCGATGTTCCTGCCGGACTATCAGCCCGTAAGCCGCGACGACATGCGTGGGGCGTTCGAAAAGCTATGGGGGCAGCAGCTCGATCCGGTGCGCGGGCTGACCGTCGTCGAGATCATGAACGCGATCCATGCGGGCGAAATTCACGGCATGTACGTCGAAGGCGAGAACCCGGCGATGTCGGATCCCGATCTGCAGCATGCGCGCGAGGCGCTGGCCAAGCTCGACCACTTGGTGGTGCAGGATCTGTTCGTCACCGAGACTGCGTTCCACGCCGACGTCATCCTGCCGGCCTCGGCGTTCGCGGAAAAATCGGGCTCATTCACCAACACCGATCGACGCGTGCAGTTGGCCCGCGAGGTGATCAAGCCGCCCGGCGATGCGCGGCAGGATCTTTGGATCATCCAGGAGATCGGTAAACGGATGGGGTTGCCCTGGAATTATTCGGGTCCAGGCGAGGTTTTCACCGAGATGGCGCAACTCATGCCGTCCCTGAAGAACATCACCTGGGAGCGGTTGCTGCGAGAGGGCGCGGTGACCTATCCCGTCGACGATCCGGAAAAGCCGGGCAACGAGATCATCTTCACCACCGGTTTCCCGACCGAAAGCGGCCGCGGCAAGATCGTGCCGGCGCATGTGTTGCCGCCCGACGAGTTGCCCGACGACGAATATCCGATGGTGCTTTCGACCGGGCGCGTGCTCGAACATTGGCACACGGGATCGATGACCCGGCGCTCCCAGGTGCTGGACCAGATCGAGCCCGAGGCGGTCGCGTTCATGTCGCCGAAGGACATGCGGCGGTTGCAGGTCTGGCCCGGCGATTTCATCAGGCTGGAGACGCGACGCGGCGCGGTCGAGGTCAAGGTGCGCTCCGACCGCGATGTGCCGGAGAACATGGTGTTCATGCCGTTCTGTTATGCGGAGGCCGCGGCAAACCTGCTGACCAATCCCGCGCTGGATCCATTCGGCAAGATTCCCGAATTCAAGTTCTGCGCGGTGCGCGCCGAGAAGGCCGAACTCCGCTCGGCGGCGGAGTAGCGAGGGCACGGCGACCAACGACGCTGCATCAGGCCGGAAGGCCGATGCGGTGCAGCAGATCCTTGAACCTCGGATTGGAGCGGAGCGGGTCGAATGCCGGCCGCAACAGGATCGACGGGTTGAAGCGCGCGTCATAGGCCTTGTTGAGCCAGTTCAACGCGGTCTCCTGATCGCCAAGGCCGACATGGATCAGCGCGATATTTGCCGCGGCAACAGGATCAAGCGCATGCCGGGCTTCGAGATCCCCAGCGATCTTGATGGCTTCATCTCTGCGCCCGGAGATGGCGTAGGCATACGCCAGATTGGAATCGAACACGGCGCTATGGCCTGATATCTCGATTGCCTTCAGAAACTCGGCGATCGCTTCATCGATCTTGCGGGTCTTGGACCAGGGCCTGCCCGAGTTCGTAATGGCCGACAGCGAAACGAGGGTCGAGCTCGAGCGTCTTGCTGGCTTGCTGCACGGCCTGGTCAAAGGCGTGAGCGATGCACAGGGCGTCGGCGATGTCAGCGCCGATGATCAGGGAAAGCGGATCGAGCGCTTGCGCCCTGTTCAGCTCGGCGATGCCTTCCTGGTTCTGTCCCATCAGGATCGGATGCCATGCATACCAATGGTGAGCGGTGGCGTAGCCGGGATTGAGCCCGAGCGCCGCTTTATATTCGCTCCGCGCGATGTCCCAATCCCAGCCGTAGAGATCGAGAGCGAACGCCAGCGAGGTATGCGCCTGACCGAGGCTGCCATCCAGCTCCAGCGCTCTTGTCGCGGCTACGGTGGCCTTGCTGAAGGCTTCGTTGGGGGAAAGCACGCCCATATTCCCAATCGCCCGACAACGCGTAGGCATCCGCCAGCCCGGAATAGGCTTCGCCGTAGCCTCGGTCGATTTCGATCGCATGGCGGAAATATCCGATGGCTTTGCGGAGGTCGTCGCCCGTTCGCTTGTTCGAGAAATAGCGGCCCTTGAGATAATTCTCGTAGGCCTGCGGGTTTACCGTTCCCGCTTTTTCCAGCGCCGCCTGTTCCTGCTGATTTAGCGTCGCCTGGGTTTGTCCGGCGATGGCCTGCGCGACCTTGCTCTGCAGCGTCAGCGTGTCGCTGATGTCGCCTTCATAACTCTCGGCCCAGACATTCTTGTCATCAGGCGCCTGAATCAGTTGCGCCGTTATCCGGACCCGATCTCCGGCCCGCAAGACGCTGCCCTCGACGATCGCATCGACGTTCAGCTCGCGTGCGATCGCAGCCAGCGGCTTGTGGACATTCTTGTAGGTCATCGCCGAGGTGCGGGAAATCACCCGCAGCGAACCGATCTGTCCGAGATGCGTGATCAGTTCGTCGGTCATGCCGTCGGCAAAGAAATCCTGCGACGGATCGTTGGACATATTCTGCAGCGGCAGCACCGCGAGCGAACGAACCTTGGGCGCGGCATGTTGCGACGGATAACAAAGCCAGGCGATGGCGCCCGCCACGAGCACGGCGAGCGAAAAGCCGAGCGCGTATTTCAAGGAAAAGCGGTGCGGGGCGATCGGCGAGACGTCGACGCCGGATCGGGCAGGGGCGGCGTCCGCCGCAATTGTTTTGGCATCGCTCGGATCGCTGACGACGGCGACATCGGCAAGAAACCGGTACCCGCGGCTGGCGACGGTTTCGACGAACCGGGCATGCTCGGCCGAATTGCCAAGGGCTTCCCGGACCTTGCTGACGGCCTTGTTGAGCCCGTGATCGTAGTCGACGGTGGTGTCCGGCCACAGGACGGCTTGCAGTTCCTGGCGTGTGACAAGTTCTCCCGGTCTGCCCAAAAGCGCTGCGAGCAGTTGAAAGGGCTGTTCCTGCAGTCTGACGCGCCTGCCGTTCTTCGTGAGTTCGCAAGCCTTGAGGTCCGCCTCGAAGATGCCGAATCGCAGCCGCTTCGACGGTCGCGCTGATTGCGCTGTGTCTGACTGCTGGCCTGACCTGAGCGATCCGGCAATGGGCCCGCCTGCCACGTCGTAAGCCAAGCTCACGGACTTGCTCCATCGTGAGGGACCGCCTCGAGGAAGCGGTTGATTTTGTTCCGCTTCTCCGGGGACCGACGTTTCAGCCAAGAAGCACTGACGGTCCATTGAGACAGGCCGATTTTACAGTCAGAGCTAAGCATATTCGCAATGGCCGGCCGTCCTCCGATCGGATGAGGGGCCGGCAATCGTGCTGCGCTGGCGGCCGTCGTATCGAGCCATCTTATGGAGTGTGGGGTGCAAAGCAGACACTTGGGCACCGGTGACGCGCAGGCATCATTTCATAGCCAGATCATGCCGCTGCTCGACGCGGCCTATAGCTTTGCCCGATTTCTGAGCAGGGATGTCGATGCCGCTCAGGATATCGTGCAGGATGCTTTTCTGCGCGCCTACAGGAGTTTTGGCGGCTATCGCGGCGAAAACGCCCGCGCCTGGTTGTTCAGCATTGTGCGCAATTGCTACCTCGCTTCGTTGCAGGGATCGCCGGCAAAAGACGCGGCTGAACGGCGATACGCGCGAGGAAGATGGTTCGGATGCGTTCGAGGTGCCTTCGCAGGAGGACACGCCGGAGGAGGCGCTGCTTCGTAAAACCGAATCCGAAGCGGTTCAGTTGGCCATTGGGACATTGCCCCGCCGCCTGCGCGAAATACTGATCCTGCGCGAGATCGAGGGGCTTTCGTACAGCCAGATCGCCGAAGTGACGTCGCTGCCGATCGGCACCGTGATGTCGCGGCTATCGCGCGCACGGCGGAAATTCGAGGATGCCTGGCGAGGCCATGCGTAATCGGACCACGCGATAGCCGCAGAGTAAATCGAATAGCCGCCAAACCCGCGTACCGAGAGCGGCGCGCCCGACACTCAGTTGGTGGTGCTGCTCGTCGCAATCGCCTGCGGTGCGAGTTTGTTTTGTTCGACGATGGCTTCGAGCCGGGCGATGTTCTCCAGCAAGCGCTGGCTGGTCAGGACCAGGAAGTAATAGCCGAATTGCGGATCCTGAAAGTAGATCTCGAGCAATTTGTCATAGGTGATGGTCAGCACGTGCCCGGCCTCGGTGCACTCGACCGTCGCCGTGCGCCGATTATTGGGTGAAAGGAAACCGAGTTCGCCCATCAAACGGCCGGGCGGAACGACGACGCCGATTTCAGTGACGAGGAATTGTCCGGTGACGGTCAGGAACATCTCGTGAGCCGAATCGTCTTTTTTGAACAACACATCGCCCTTGCGGAATTTTCGCTCGGTCATGAATGGCTTGAGCCATTCGATCGACATATCGCCCTTGGCGGCGTTACGCGCCTTCTTGACGAGATTGAGCATTTGATGAAGGCGAAGGCCATTGATGGGCAGCAGCAGCAGATACAGCAGCAGGGTCTTGATATCCCCTGACAGCACGCCAAAGCCGGCGAAAAACGCGCAGCCGAACATGTTGGAGACGCGCAGCGGCACCATGGTCCGGGTCAGCAGGGTCGCCACGAAGAAGATGGCGCCGACCAGCGCGCACATATTGGCCAGGGTGATATTGGCCAGCACGATTTCCAGCAGGCGATTGAATATCGCGTCGTAAGTGATGTTGTTGGGATCGAGGCCGAGCTGAACCAGGACCTTGGCGATCCGCAGATTGTCCGCGGCTGCGTTGAGAATGCGATCCAGCGCGGTAGAGAGGTCAGCGTGGCTGGCGTACATCGGATCTCCCGGCGGCTCGAAAAGCCTTAAACGAAGGATTCAGATAACGCTAGATAGAGCGCAAACAGAAAGCCGGCAACCGTCGGGAGCACCACGAGTGACCCGCCTTCTTCCAGGGCGACCGGAATCATGGCATGAGCGACCAACGCCAGCACGGCGCCGCCCGCCAGCGCCTGGGCAAAGATCGCCGCAAGCGCGTCGCTGCTGCCGATCAATGCTTTGCCTGCCACGGCTGCGACCACTCCCGCGACCAGCACGGTCGACCAAAGCCCGAAGATCGCCGCGGGGCGATAGCCGGCTTTGGTCAGCATCGAGGCACTCGCTGCAGCCTCCGGGATGCCGCCCAGAAACATCCCCAGCATCAGCGTCAGCGATAAATTGCCCAAGGCGGTGAACTTGGCTCCAATGACGAGGCAGCCGGGTATGGTGTCGAGAATGTTTCCAAGCACAATTGCCATTCCTGCGCCGTCGCCGGCCTCCGTGAGCATCTTGCCGGTCTCGTTCCGGGTGAGATGGTCAAGGCTCCCGCTCGCGATCTTTGCCCACTGGGCGGCGCCGGTCGCTCCGGCACTGAGGTTGTCGATCGCCCGCCGATGGCTGATGCGCTCCACGGCGTCAGCCAATTGGGAATCAGTTACAATCAGCCGGTCGAAAACGCTTTTATCGATTTTCAGCAGATCCGTGTCCTCGACGGCCCGGATCGTCGCGCTGCGTGGGTCTCCGCTGAGCAGCGACATTTCTCCAAACGCGTGCCCCGCACCGAGCATTGCGATCGCATCGCCAGGTATCTGGGCGTCGCGAGAACCATCGGAAAGCACTTCCACCTTGCCGCGCCCGACGATGTAGAGGGCATCGCCGGGGTCACCGGCCCGGAATAGAATTTCGCCTTTCTTCAATTGGCGGTCGTGGATGCATGACAGAAGTCGCTCGATCTGCTCGGCCGGCAAGTGACGCATCAGGTCGCTCGTTGCCAGCAGCTTGATCCGCGCGTCGATGTCCTGCTGTTTGCGGGTCAGTGCATATTCGCGAAACTGGGTGACGTAGCGGACCGCGGCTCCCTTTCTTTCCAGAAACAGCGAGGCGGAATAATAAATCACCGCGCCGGCGGCAAATCCGGTGCTGACAAACGCCCATGCCGCACGGGCATCATAACCTTGATGATGAAGCGATAAGGCGCCCTCATAGGCAAGCTCGATCGCCAGTGCGGAGATGAGTGCGCCGGCCGCAAATGCCAGCAGACAGGCAAGCGGACGTTTCGAAATCGGAACGTAAAGGCCAATCGCTGCTCCCAACAGCGACGAGGCGGTCGTCGCGAGACCCAGTAGAGCCACTATGGCAAGCTGGTGAAAGTCATTCATCGCTTTGTCAATCGCGCTGGATATGATTAGCCGGTACCGTCTCGATCAGGCGCTTGGAGCGCATCGATCATTGGAGGTCCAAAAGCATTTTTTGGTTTGGCGCGAGGCGCCCGGTGCCGGGAGGATTTGGGTAAAGAAGTGGCTGGCGATCGTTAATCTCGCTGGTGGCGTCGCCGACTAGCGCGGCGGTTTGCGGGGCCCGAATTGGCTGTTTTTGTTCAACTGCCAGCGTGGCGTCCAACGCGGGCAAGACTCATATGCATAGCTCGTTCCGAGCAATGTCATCCGCGAACGTCGCTTTCCGCGCGGAAAAATATCTAGGACAGTCCTCAAAACGCCGAACGCGTCGAGTCCGCAGCGTTGCGGCGTTGACGCGAGAGGTCAGTGGGTGAAACGGGCGAGGTAAATCTCGGTCTTCAACGCAATGATTCCGGCCAGTACGGCCGTGCTCAGGAAAATCGTGATGGCGAACCTGAAAAACCCGCGCATCATGCCTTCGCGCGATGCGACGGTCGAGCTTTGAGCGCGATGGTCCGCCCTGACTTGCCGGACCCGATCATAGGAAACGCCGTGGTCATGGGTGAGAAGCGTCATATCGGCCTCCGGGCCTGCGCCAATTTTCGCATCATTGCCGTCAATCGCCGTGCCGGGCGCACCAGCAGGCGTTTAATTATCCCCAGACGGCCGAGGAATGGATTGCCGCTATTCTCGAGATCGAGCTCGAATCCGGCCTGCGGAAACACCGACGCGCATCCTGCGGGCCCGGCGTTTGCCTTGGCAAAGCGAAGGGCGGCACCCTTGCGCCAGAACAAGCCGCCGAACTTTCCGTCCGCGTCACGCGCGACCCAGACGCCGTTGCGATTGCGGCCGATGAACACCACCGGGATGGTCCTGTTCAGGACTTCCGGGCCCGGCCGTTGAAAGGGTGTGACCGCCTGCTCGCGTTTGGGAGGCGCGTCGGACGGATCCGACGGCAACTTCCGTCCGGCCGCCGTTCCAAGCAGTTCGTCGCTGTATGTCATCGCGCTCATGGCAAACGCCGATCTGGGATGAACGCCATCCGTTGTTGGCGCTTACGCCCATACTTGGTCCGAACCGCATATGAATTCGAGGCGGTTCGGCCGCGCATCGCATAGGGATGTTATAAAGGACGCTGGCGGCGCGGGCGGCATCCGCAGGGCGTCATAGTCCGCCCGCCTATATCGCGCTTATTCCGTCGGCGGACGGATCCTCTCGAATTCATATGCGCGCTTACGCATCTTCCGGTCAGACGCGGCGTATCCGCCGCAACGGAGATGCGAGATGATTCGCCTGACCTTCACCAAGGATCGTCTGTTCGACCTGACATTGGACCGCGCTTCGGAGGACCGCTCGAAAGCTCGAACCGGCGGCTATCGTTTCGGAGCAGTCGCGAAAATGCCCGTTCGCCATCATGCCCGTCGCTTCGCCAACCGCGCAAAGGCGGTGTTCGGCGCCATGGTGCAGATCATCGCCGCGGCCAAGCATCGCCGCATCGAACGGGAGTTGAGGATCCTCGGCCGTCACCACGACTGGCTCCGGATCGACGACGACCACTTCACGCCAATTGAGCATTAAGAGCCTTCGTCGGCTCGGCGACGGCTGCCATCGCGCAGGCGACAGCTTTTCGCGCGTCTTCGCTGAGCCCGGCCAGCGGTAATCTTACCGTCGGCTTCATGAATCCCAGCAGGCTCATACCGTATTTCAAGGTTGCGACCGGCGAATCTCCCGCCAGCAGCGCACCAAGCTCAGCCAGGCGCGCCGCAACGTCCCGCGAAGCAATCAAATCACCTATGATGCAGCCTTCGTGGATTTCACGACACAGATCTGGAAAAAGATTGGCAACAGCGGAAATGCCGCCGTCGCCGCCGCTTGCGAGATAGGGCAGCGCATCCATGTCCCCGCCGCACATCAGCCGGAACCCTGACGGAAGCCTGGGCCGCAGCCGAAGCAGCCGCGCCACGGTCCCGGCCGCATCGTTGAGGCCGATAAACTGGGTCAATTCCGCGAGCCGGATGATCGTCTCGTCAGACATCTCGCGCGCGGTGCGCAAGGGGACGTCGTGCAGAACGATGGGAAGGCTGGTCGAGGCCGCGATACTCTCGAAATGCGCCAGGATGCCCGCCTGCATCGGCTTGTTGTAGTAGGGCACCACAGACATGATCGCATCGGCGCCCTCGCTTTCGGCGATCGCCGTCAGTTCGATCGCCTGCCCGGTGGAATTTGAACCCGCACCGGCAATGACAGCTATCCGGCCGCGCGCCAGCCTGACGGCGGCGCCGATGATTTCGCCACGTTCCTTCCGGCTAAGCGTCGAGAATTCTCCCATGGTCTCGCCGACGACGATCGCAGTCGCGCCCGATCCGATCTGGTGCTCGCACAGCATCTCGAACGCGGACCAATCGATCTCGTCGGCGTCATTGAACGGCGTCGGCAGGTCGGCGATATAGCCGCCTAGCCAGTGTGATGGTTTAAGCCTGGATTTGAACGCGGGCATGGTCATGCGACATTCGCGATGGTGCCAAAGTGCTGGCCGAATTCCTCGCGATGCGCCGCCAGCACGAAGCCCTGATGGCAGCGGGCGCCGGCTTCGATCCGGAATCCCAATTGCTGTAGTTTCGCCCGCACCTTGCCACCCAGTCCGAGTTCCTGCAACTCGATCGAGATCGTGATGCTCGCTGCGGCATATAGATGCTTCGATATCTGATTGATCGCGGCCTCGATCGCCGGATAGCTATGGTCGCCCGCGATCAAGCCGACGGAGTGCTGCCCGGAAAGCGTGCGGCGGCTGGAAGCGAGCGCGCCAAAGCTGAATCCCCGCCGCCTGAGTGCGAGATAAAGTTCGACGCTATCGCTGCCGGCAACAATGATCCGATGCGATCTCGACAGATGCGAGAGATTGATCATGGTCTCGACAATTTGGTCTCGCGGCGAGAGGGTAGGCTGTCGCGATACAGGAGGCTGTCTTAACATGAGAATGCTCCGGCTGATCGGGGGGCGTACGGGCGCCTAGGCGGCGCGGCTCTGTGTGGAGCTGTTGGCATCCATGGCTGTCTGGGAGGACGGCGCTTTGCGATGCATATCGAGTTCGACGATATTGGTGGTAAAAAAGATGGTTTCGGGATGATGGCCATTTTCGAACAGCGCATATTTCAGGGCCTGCGCGCGGCTGACGAATAATCCCCCGAATAATCCATTCTTTTCCTGAGCAACCCAGTTGCCCCTGCTATTCCGTCCGACAATCACGAGGTTGGACGTGCACGAGGGCGGTTCATCAATCTTTTCCACGGAAGGCTCCTGTTGTCCGGCGCGGCACGGTGATCCGGCGCGCATGGGACTTAACATTGAGGAGTTCGCATATGAATTCGAGAGCGAGGTAACCGCGATCTCATAAGTGGGATGTAAAGACTTGGAGGATTTAAAGAGCTGCAGGATTTTAAGAGCTGGAGGCGACACGCCGCATGTTCGCGGGTAGTGCGTTAAGCCGGCGCAAGTTCGTTGAAGCCGAGATGGTTAACGACATGAATCAGACAGAACAGCGCGGTGTAGGCGACGGCTTCATCCCAGTGATTAAGAATGGTGTCGAACGGCCGCTCACGCTTCATGGCGCCGACGACGACGCTGAGGACGATGGTCATCCACAGCAGCGCGGCAAGGCTGTGCGCAAAGCCGATGCCGCCGAAGCTGGCAAAGCCGACGAGAATCGCCACTCGCAGTGAAAACCGAACGAGTACCTGGGTCGATCTCAGTGCTTGCGAGGGATGAGGAAGTTGCATCGATCGAACCTCGGGCTTGCGCAGCCGCAGCAGAGCCTGCCGCCGGCGTCAATCGCGACCGGCCGCGATTTCCGGCCGTTCGCAGGGTTACGCGAAATTATCGCAGCAAAGCGGTTGGTAGAGAGCGCTCGCTTCGCGCTGGACGATGGGGACGCTGGGTCTGGTCGACGGGGCGCTGACCCGCTGGACATCGACAAACGCGCTCAGGATGGCCAACGGCAAGTCTGCGTGACGGGATTCGATCGCCTGATCGAGCCATTCCGGAAGTTCGCGCTCACGGGACAGCGCACAATGCCATTCGCCTTCGTCATAGACGATACGGCGAACCTGCCATTGCGGCAGTTCCAGATCGATCAGCGCCAGGACGGCGTCGGTCCAGGCTTGTGACGCGACAAACCGTTCGATTTTCGCAGTTTTTTCAGTCTGCCCCGCCGAAGGAAACCGCCGGCACGCAGTCGAAATAACGAACGAGAAGAGTTCCGCCGTGATCGCATGCGCATCATGAAGCCGGTCGTTAAGTTCAAGCGGATCAAGGGGTTCTGAAAGAAACGGCATTGTGTCATCTCATATCGAGCGGGCCGCGACCGGCAGCCACGTCCGCAAGATGGATAAAGCGCCATTTGAAAGCGAGATGGGGCCAGGCCGTCAGATATAGGAATTTCATAAGTGCGGCAGGCGAGGCCCGATCTTTATGGAATTCATATAATTTCGCTATTGAGATCGTCTCGAAAACCTATGTGCCGGGTGCCACCTCTAGGCCCAATGCAGCGGGGTCTCTTTGGCTCCGTGGATCACACCACATAGGAGCATGCCATGTTGGATATTTTCATGCTGGCCCTCGGCCTCGGCTTCTTCGTGGCCGCGGTCGGTTACACCTACGCCTGCGAACGGCTCTGATTTCCTTGACGCGGTTTTCGGTCGCGGACAAGTCGACGCAATCTGCGCCGTCTTGATCGCGATGCGAACCGTTTTGCCTGAAAGCTCTGAAGGAGCGCCACCATGATCTTCGATTATTCGCTCGCCGGTCTCGTCTCGATAGGCCTGCTGTTCTACCTCACCTATGCGCTGCTGCGGCCTGAGCGGTTCTGACCATTCACGCAAACCACCCGCGCAAATCCTAAAGGCATACTCCGATGACCGTCATTGGCTGGATTCAAATTCTTCTGTTCTGCGCGATCGTTGTCGCGCTGGTTAAACCGCTCGGCTGGTACATGACGCGCGTCTTCAATGGCGAGCGCACGTTCCTTTCGCCGCTGCTGCGCCCGGTCGAAGCCGGGCTTTACTGGATCGGCGGGGTAGACGAGAAGCGCGAACAGCATTGGCTGACCTACACGGTCGCCATGCTGCTGTTCCATGTCGGCGGCTTTGTCATTCTGTATGCGGTGATGCGCCTGCAGGCGATATTGCCGTTCAATCCGGCCGGGCAATCCGCGGTTGCTGAAGACCTTTCCTTCAATACCGCGATCAGCTTCATCACCAATACCAATTGGCAGAACTACGGCGGCGAAAGCACGATGTCTTATCTCGTGCAGATGTTCGGACTGACGCACCAGAATTTCCTGTCGGCGGCAACCGGCATCGCGCTCGCGGTGGCGCTGATCCGCGGATTTTCGCGTTCCTCGATGCGCACCATCGGCAATTTCTGGGTCGACGTGACGCGTTGCACTCTATATGTGCTGTTGCCGATCTGCGTGGTCTACGCGCTGTTCCTGGTCTCGCAAGGCATGCCGCAGACGCTTGGCGCCTATGTCGATGCCACCACGCTGGAAGGCGCCAAGCAGACCATCGCGGTCGGCCCGGTCGCGTCGCAGGTCGCGATCAAGATGCTCGGGCACTAATGGTGGCGGCTTCTTCAACGCCAATGCTGCCCACCCGTTCGAGAATCCGACGGCACTGTCGAACTTCGTGCAGATGATCTCGATCTTTGCGCTCGGCGCTGCGATGACCAATGTGTTCGGCCGCATGGTCGGAAATCAGCGTCAGGGCTGGGCGATCCTGGCCGTGATGGGCGTGCTGTTCATCGCCGGCGTCGCCGTCACCTATTGGGCGGAAGCCAGCGGCACCTCGACGCTGCAGGCGCTCGGGCCTGACCGGCGGCAACATGGAAGGCAAGGAAGTCCGCTTCGGCATCGTGGCCTCCAGCCTGTTCGCAGTGGTCACCACGGCGGCCTCCTGTGGTGCGGTCAACGCCATGCACGACAGTTTCACGGCGTTGGGCGGCATGATCCCGCTGATCAACATGCAGCTCGGTGAAATCATCATCGGCGGCGTCGGCGCCGGTCTCTATGGCATGCTGCTGTTCGTCGTGCTGGCGATCTTCGTCGCCGGCCTGATGGTCGGCCGCACGCCGGAATATGTCGGCAAGAAGATCGAGGCGCGCGAGGTCAAGATGGCGATGCTGGCCATCCTGGTGCTGCCCTTGATGTATCTGGGCTGGACCGCGGTGGCCGTCGTGCTGCCGTCAGCGGTCGCCTCGATGGCCAATGCCGGCCCGCATGGCTTCACCGAGGTGCTCTATGCCTTTACTTCGGCGACCGGCAATAACGGCTCGGCGTTTGGCGGCCTTTCCGGCAATACCTTCTTCTACAATCTGACGCTTGCCAGTTCGATGTTCGTCGGCCGTTTCTTCATGATCGTCCCGGCGATGGCGCTGGCAGGCTCGTTGGCAGGCAAGAAGTCGATCCCGCCCTCGGCCGGCACCCTGCCGACCACAGGTGGCCTGTTCGTCGGCCTCGTCGTCGGCGTGATCCTGATCATCGGCGGTCTGACCTTCTTCCCGGCGCTGGCGCTCGGGCCGATCGTCGAGCACCTCGCGATGAACGCCAACACCCTGTTCTGATCGCCGCCTTACGGAGTTACGTCCATGGAAGTCATGAAATTACAAAAACGCGTTCCGGTCTCGGCGATGCTCGATCCGAAGATCGTGTTTCCCGCCATCGGCTCGGCATTCGCCAAGCTCGACCCGCGACTGATGATCAAGAACCCCGTGATGTTCGTGGTCGAGGTCGTCGCCGCCCTGACCACGGTGATCTTTCTGCGTGACCTTGTCACAGGCGGAGCCAATCTCGGCTTCACCTTCCAGATCATCCTGTGGCTCTGGTTCACGGTGCTGTTCGCCAACTTCGCCGAAGCCGTCGCGGAAGGCCGCGGCAAGGCGCAGGCCGAATCGCTCAAGAAGACCCGCACCGAGAGCCAGGCCAAACTGCTCTCAGGACCCGACAAGACCTATCGGCTGGTGTCAGGCACCAGCCTGAAGGTCGGCGATATCGTGTTGGTCGAAGCCGGGGACAACATTCCCTCCGATGGTGAAGTGATCGAGGGCGTCGCCTCGGTCAATGAGGCCGCGATAACCGGTGAATCCGCGCCGGTGATCCGGGAATCCGGCGGCGACCGCTCGGCGGTCACCGGCGGCACCCAGGTGCTGTCCGACTGGATCCGCGTTCGCATCACCGCTGCCCAGGGATCGACGTTTATCGATCGCATGATCAAGCTGGTGGAAGGCGCCGAGCGGCAGAAGACGCCGAACGAGATCGCGCTGAACATCCTGCTGGCCGGCCTGACCATCATCTTCGTGTTCGCCACCGTCACGATCCCGAGCTACGCGGCCTATGCCGGCGGTTCGATTTCCGTCGTCGTGCTGGTCGCGCTGTTCGTGACGCTGATCCCCACCACGATCGGTGCATTGCTGTCGGCGATCGGCATTGCCGGCATGGACCGTCTGGTGCGCTTCAACGTGCTGGCGATGTCGGGCCGTGCGGTCGAAGCCGCCGGCGACGTCGATACGCTGTTGCTGGACAAGACCGGCACCATCACGCTCGGCAACCGGCAAGCGACCGCGTTCCGTCCGGTTCAGGGCGTCACCGAGCATGAACTCGCCGACGCGGCCCAGCTAGCCTCTCTGGCGGACGAAACGCCGGAAGGACGCTCGATCGTGGTGCTGGCGAAAGAGAAATACGGCATCCGCAGCCGCGAGATGGCGGAGCTTGCCGCGACGTTCGTTCCGTTCACGGCGCAGACCCGCATGAGCGGCGTCGACGCCGGCGCATCGTCGGTCCGCAAGGGCGCGGTCGATGCGATCCTGAATTATGTCGGTGGTGGCACCGCGCAATCCATGGCGTCGGGTAACACCGTCCGCGCGTTGCAGCCATCGATCAATTCCGACATCGCTCGGGAAATTCGGGCGATCTCGGATGAGATCGCAAAGGCCGGCGGCACACCGCTTGCGGTGGCCAAGGATGGGCGTCTGCTCGGCGTCGTCCAGCTCAAGGATATCGTCAAGGGCGGCATCCGCGAGCGTTTTGCCGAACTGCGCCGCATGGGCATCCGCACCGTGATGATCACCGGCGACAACCCGATGACCGCAGCAGCGATTGCCGCCGAGGCGGGTGTCGACGACTTCCTGGCCCAGGCGACGCCGGAGGACAAGTTGAAGCTCATTCGCGACGAACAGGCCAAGGGCAAGCTGGTCGCGATGTGCGGCGACGGCACCAACGACGCGCCGGCGCTGGCACAGGCCGATGTGGGCGTTGCCATGAACACCGGCACGCAGGCGGCGCGCGAGGCCGGCAACATGGTCGATCTCGACTCCAACCCGACCAAGCTGATCGAGGTCGTCGAGATCGGCAAGCAGTTGCTGATGACGCGCGGCGCGCTGACCACGTTCTCGATCGCCAACGACGTCGCGAAATATTTCGCCATCATCCCCGCGATGTTCCTGGCGTTCTATCCGCAGCTCGCCGTGCTCAACGTCATGCATCTGGCTAGCCCGCAAAGCGCGATCCTGTCGGCGATCATCTTCAACGCACTTATTATCATCGGGCTGATCCCGCTGGCGTTGAAGGGCGTGGCCTATCGTGCCATCGGGGCCGGTGCGCTGCTGCGCCGTAACCTGATGATCTACGGTCTCGGCGGCATCATCATTCCCTTCATCGGCATCAAGGCCATCGACCTCGTGGTCGCGGCGTTGCACCTAGCCTAAGGAGAACTCTCATGTTGAAAGAAATTCGTCCCGCCATCATCGTACTGGTCGTGCTCACGCTGATCACGGGCCTGGCCTATCCGTTGGCGATGACCGCGATTGCCGGGGTGGTCTTCCCGAAGCAGGCCGAAGGCAGCCTGATCGAACGAGACGGCAAGGTCGTCGGCTCCGCTTTGATCGGGCAGGAGTTCAAGAGCGACAAATATTTCCATGGCCGGCTTTCGGCGACCTCGGCGCCGGACCCGGCCGACTCCACCAAGACGGTGTCGGCGCCCTATAACGCAGCCAACTCGGGCGGCTCCAACCTCGGCCCGACCAGCAAGGCGCTGGCCGACCGGGTCAAGGAAGACGTCGATAAATTGAAGGCGGAAAATCCGTCGGCTTCGGTCCCGATCGACCTCGTCACCACCTCGGGCAGCGGCCTCGACCCCGATATCTCGCCCGAGGGCGCGCTATTCCAGGTGCCGCGGGTCGCCAAGGCGCGGAATATGCCGGAAGATCGCGTCCGCGAGCTGGTCACGGAGAAGACGGAAGGCCGCCTTGCCGGGTTGCTCGGTGAGCCGCGCGTCAACGTTCTGGCGCTCAATCTGGCACTGGACGCTGCGGCTGCGAAATAGCGCCGCTAGGCTTGATCGGGGTCGCGGACTATAATGCCTCATGGCAAATCATCGCCACGACCCCGATAAGAGACCTTCGCCGGACGCGTTGTTGGAGACCGTCCGGCGCGAGAACGATCAGGCCGGCCGGCTCAAGATTTTCGTCGGCGCGGCCCCCGGTGTCGGCAAGACCTACGAGATGCTGCAAAGCGCCCATGCCAAGTTGAAGGCGGGCGCCGATGTCGTGGTCGGCGTGGTCGAAACCCATGGACGGGCGGAGACCGAGGCGCTGCTGAAGGGCCTGGAAGTGCTGCCGCGCAAGCGGCTCACCTACAGGGACCAGACGCTCGAGGAGATGGACCTCGACGCGCTGATCGCGCGCCATCCGCAGATCGCGCTGGTCGACGAACTCGCCCACACCAATGCGCCGGGCAGCCGCCACCCCAAGCGATACCTGGACGTCGAAGAGCTGCTTTCCCAGGGCATCGACGTCTATACGGCGGTCAATATCCAGCACATCGAAAGCCTCAATGACGTGATCGCCCAGATCACGCATGTGCGGGTGCGCGAAACCGTGCCGGATTCGGTGTTCGACGGCGCCGATGCTATCGAACTGATCGACCTCACGCCCGATGACCTGATGCAGCGGCTCAAGGAGGGCAAGGTCTATGTCCCCAAACAGGCCGAGCGCGCCCTCGACCATTATTTTTCTCCGGGCAATCTGACCGCGCTGCGCGAATTGGCGTTGCGGCGTACCGCCGAACGCGTCGACGAGCAGTTGCTGACGCACATGCAGGCCAACGCCATCGCCGGGCCGTGGGCCGCGGGCGAGCGCATCCTGGTGTGTCTCAGCGAAGATCCGCGCGCGGCAGGCCTCGTCCGCTACACCAAGCGGCTGGCGGACCGGTTGCACGCGCCCTGGACCGCCATCAGCATCGAGACCCGGCGCAGCCTGCAGTTGACCGATGAGCAGCGCGACCGGCTGGCCGATACGATGCGGCTCGCGGAAGCGCTTGGTGGCGAAGCGGTCACGATTCCCGGCGTCGGCCGCCGCATCGCCGATGACGTGATCAGTTTTTCCCAGGCCAACAATGTGACGCAAATCATCATCGGCAAGTCGACGCGGTCGTGGTGGTTCGAATTGATGCGTGGCTCCGTGGTGCACGATCTGGTGCGGCGCGCCGGCAATATCAGCGTCAACGTGATCGCCGGTGACGAACTGCCGACAGGCGGGGCGGCCAAAGCGAAGGTTCAGACCGAAGCACGGCCCGAGCCGTTCGATCCAAGGCCTTATCTGATGGCGCTGGCCTTCGTGGCCATCGGCCTCGGCGCTGCAAGGCTGATTCAGCCGGTGTTCGGCATCGAAAATGTCGATCTGGTATTTCTTACCGCCGTGGTCAGCGTCGCCGTTCGCTTCGGCCTGTTGCCGTCCTTGTTTGCCAGCGTCGCCGCCTCGCTGTGCTACAATTTTTTCTTTTTGCCGCCGGTTTACACCTTCACGATCACTGATCCGACCAACGTTGCGGCCTTTTTCTTCTTCATGTTGATCGCGATCCTGGTGTCCAATGTCGCCGCGCGGGTACGCACCCAGGCCGTCGCCGCGATCGGCAGGGTGCGGACCACGGAATCGCTGTACGCCTTCAGCCGCAAGCTCGCGGGCACCGCGACGCTGGACGACGTGCTGTGGGCGACCGCCTATCAGATCGCGCTGATGCTCAAGGTGCGGGTGGTGCTGCTGTTGCCCGAGGAAGACGTCCTGACCGTCAAAGCGGGATACCCGCCCGAGGACCAGTTGGACAAGGCGGATCTTGCCGCCGCGAACTGGGCCTGGGGCAATGATCGAACCGCCGGCCGCGGCTCGGATACGCTGCCGGGCGCCAAGCGCCTGTTTTTGCCGATGCGTACCGGGCGCGGGCCGATCGGCGTCATCGGCATCGATGATGACCGCACCGGGCCGCTGCTGACGCCGGATGCGCGACGTCTGCTCGATGCGCTGGTGGACCAGGGCGCGCTCGCGATCGAGCGCGTGCTGCTGGTTGAGGATATGGATCGGGTAAAGCGCACGGTCGAGTCGGACCGGTTGCGTTCGGCATTGTTGACCTCGATCTCGCATGACCTGAAGACGCCGCTGGCGTCGGTGCTCGGCGCCGCCAGCACGATGCGCGATCTCGGAAGCGGCTTGAACGAGACCGAGAAGCGCGATCTGCTGGCGACCGTGATCGACGAGTCCGAACGCCTCAATCGTTTCATCGCCAATCTGCTCGACATGACAAAGCTGGAATCTGGCGCCATCGTGCCGAATACGGCGCGGCAGGATATCGGCGAGATCGTCGGCAGCGTGTTGCGCCGCGCCGGCAAGATCCTGGTGCATCACAAGGTTGCGCTCGAGCTTGCCGCCGACATGCCGATGCTGGAGCTTGACGCTGTGCTGTTCGAACAGGTGCTGTTCAATATCCTGGACAACGCGGCGAAATATGCGCCGGCGGGCACCACGATATCGATCCGGAGCCAGCGCGATAAGACCTCGATGATCTTGCAGATCATCGACGAAGGCGACGGCATTCCCCCCACCGAGCTCGAAAGCGTGTTTGACAAGTTCTATCGGGCCCAAAAGGGCGACCACGTTCGCCCCGGCACCGGGCTTGGGCTGGCGATTTCGCGCGGCTTTGTCGAGGCGATGCGTGGCACGATCACGGCCACCAACCGCACCGACCGAAGCGGTGCCGTGCTGACCATCCGGTTGCCGATCCCGGCCAATACCAACTCATTGGATACCGCTGCATGAGTGCGACTCCTGTGAAGGTCCTCGTCATCGACGATGAGCCGCCGATCCGAAAACTGTTGCGGATGGGACTGACCACGCAAGGCTATGAGATCCTGGAAGCCTCGAACGGCAAGATCGCGTTGGAATTGCTGGCGCAGAACCCGGCGCTGATCATTCTCGATCTGGGCCTGCCGGACATCCAGGGGCACGAATTGCTGCGCATGATCCGCGGACGCAACGACAGCGTCCCGATCGTGGTGCTGTCGAGCCGTGGCGATGAAGCTGGAAAGGTCCAGGCCCTCGACCTCGGCGCCGACGACTATCTGACAAAACCGTTCGGGATGGATGAATTGCTCGCGCGCATGCGCGCGGCGTTACGGCATCAATTGCAGGTCCATGGCGAGCGGCCGGTGTTTCGGTCCGGCGATCTCTCGGTCGATCTGGTGCGCCGCATCGTCAAGGTCGGCGACAAGGACGTCAAGCTGTCGCCCAAGGAATACGAATTGCTGCGCGTGCTGGTGCAGCATGCCGGCAAGGTGCTGACGCACAGGTTTCTGCTGAAAGAACTCTGGGACGAACTGACCGATGCGCAATATCTGCGGGTCTATGTGCGCCAACTCCGGCAGAAGATCGAAGCCGATCCCGAACGCCCGCAATTCGTCCTGACCGAAACCGGCATCGGCTATCGGCTTCGCGGGACGGATTAACTTCTGGGTTGCAAGTCTGGAACTATTTGCCGGTGGTGAAGATTACCGTCCCGTCAACGGGAGATTGATCATGGCACGAAAAGCACGAAAATATTCCAGGAAGGCATCGGCCGACGTCGAACGCGTGATGAAGAAGCGCAAGGCCGGCACATTGAAGAGCGGCCGCTCGGGCCGCAAGGTCACCAGCCGTAAACAGGCGATCGCAATCGGGCTATCGGAGGCGCGGGCCGAGGGCAAGAAGGTGCCGAAGAAGGCTTCGAAGAAGAAGGCTTCGAAGAAAAAGAAGGCGGCGAAGAAGTCGAAGCGCCGGGCGAAGAAGTAGGCCGTTGTTTCATTCCCGTCACCAAGACCTAATCGTTGTCATTCCCGGGCACGCGAAGCTGCGCCTCAGATGTGCGATTGCACATCGGGGGAATCTTGAGATTCCGGGTTCGATGCTGCGCATCGCCCCGGAATGACGGTGTGTTCAGCCACCGGAAATGACGGTCTTTTGACGCAGATTCACGCGGTCGATCGTCACCCCGCCTTGCGCGCCCTTGCTGCCGATCGGTGCGCCTTCTTCGCCGGACGCCGTTGAGCCGCCCGCCGGGACGGCGCATGTGCCGCGCGTTTGGCTGGCGCCTTGCCCTTCAGGCTCTGCTTCAGGGCATCCATCAGGCTGATGACGTTGTCGGGCTTTTCCGCGCGCTCGGCGGTCTTGATCGGCTTGCCGGCGGCCTTACGTTTCACCAGTGCCTTCAGCGCGTTCTCGTATTCGTCCCTGAACTTGGAGGGATCGAAATGCGCGGCTTTGGTCTTCAGGATATGGCTAGCCAACTCGATCATGTCTTTCGAGATCTTCGGATTTTTGATGTCGTTGAAATATTCGTCTTCGTCGCGCAGCTCGTAAGGATATCGCAGCGTGGTGCCGAGCAGGCCCTTGCCCCTGGGCTCGATGGCGATGATGTGCTCGCGATTGGTCAGCACGATGCGGGCCAATGCCACGCGCTCCTGATCCTTCATGGCGTCGCGAATCACGGCAAAGGCATCAACGCCGGCCTTGCCGTCGGGGACGATGTAATAGGGATGATCGAGATAGCGCTTGTCGATCTCGTCGCTTGGCACAAAGCTGTCGATGTCGATGGTATGATTGCTCTCGATCTGGACGGCGTCCAGTTCGTCCTTTTCGACCTCGACATATTCGCCCTTTTTCAACTCGTAGCCGCGGCCCTTCTGGTCGCCCTCCACGATGTCGCCGGTCTCGGCGTCGACCATCTGCTGTTTCAGCCGGTTGCCGGTCTCCTTGTTGATCATGTGGAAACGGGTTTTATCCGCCGAGGTCGAGGCCGGATAAAGCAGCACCGGGCAGGATACGAGGGAAAGCTTCAAGGACCCTTTCCAATAGGCGCGAGCGGCCATTACTATCTCCGGCAGAGGTGGGGTGAGAGTGGCTCGGGAACTTTCAACCGCCATTGAGGGTTTTGGTTCCGGGTCCGTATTGCCGCGCCGGACACGACGATTTTTTATGGAGTTTGATCGTGCCCACTGGAAGCCTGAGTACCTATCGGAAGAAGCGCGATTTCGAGAAGACTGCCGAGCCCAGCGGCAAGGTCAAGGTGGCACCGTCGAAAGCGCGGCGGTTCGTCATTCAGAAGCACGCCGCGACCCGGCTGCATTACGATCTGCGGCTGGAATTCGATGGCGTCTTCAAATCCTGGGCGGTGGCGCGCGGCCCCTCGCTCGATCCGCACGACAAGCGGCTGGCGGTCGAGGTCGAGGACCATCCGCTCGACTACGGCGATTTCGAAGGCACCATTCCCAAGGGGCAGTATGGCGGCGGCACCGTGCAGTTATGGGACCGGGGCACTTGGGAGTCCGATGATCCGGAACGTGGACTCAAAAAGGGTGACCTGAAATTCACGCTGCATGGCGACAAGATGCAGGGCAGTTGGGTGCTGGTTCGCATGCGCCACGATCGCAATGGCGGCAATCGCACCAATTGGCTGTTGATCAAGCATCGGGATGAATTCGCCAAGGAAGGCGAAGCCAACGACATTCTCGATGAGGACCAGTCCGTCGCTTCCGGCCGATCGATGGAAGAGATCGCTGCGGGCAAGGGAAAAGCGCCAAAGCCGTTCATGACGGCGAAATCCACCCGCGCCAAAGCGGACGCGGTGTGGAATTCAAATCGGGGCGATGCCGCTGAAGCGCGCGCGGAGAAGAAAGCCGCACCGAAATCCACAACGGCCGCGAAGGCGATCAATGGCAAGAAAGTTGCCGAGATGCCCAATTTCGTTGCGCCGCAGCTATGTGCCTCGACCGATCGTCCGCCCAATGGCGACGACTGGTGTCATGAGATCAAGTTTGACGGCTATCGGGTGCAATTGCGGGTCGAGGATGGCGAGGCCACGCTCAAGACTCGCAAGGGATTGGACTGGACTGATAAATTCCCGGCGATCGCCAGAGAGGGCCGCGGGCTGCCGGATATGCTGATCGATGGCGAGATCGTGGCGCTCGACGATGAGCGTACTCCGGATTTCTCGACGCTGCAGGCGGCGATTTCTGACGGCAAGACCGACAAGCTTACCTTCTTTGCGTTCGACCTGTTATTTGCCGATGGTGAAGACCTGCGGCGCGTACCGCTCGCAGACCGCAAGGCGCAGCTAAAACGGATGCTTGCGGCCCGCAAAGGCAAGGCCGGCAAAGGCCAGCCAAAGCTGATCCAATATGTCGAGCATTTTGAGGAAAGTGGTGACAGCGTGCTGGAATCGGCACGCAAATTATCTCTGGAAGGAATCATCTCGAAAAAGCTCGGTGCGTTATATCAATCCGGCCGCTCTGATAGCTGGACCAAGACCAAAATCCGCAATGGACAGGAAGTCGTCCTCGGCGGCTGGAAGACCACCAACGGGAAATTCCGCTCGCTGATGGCGGGGGTTTATCGCGGCGATCATCTCGCCTTTGTCGGCATCGTCGGTACCGGCTTTGGACAGGACGCGGTGCGGCGGCTGATGCCGGCGCTGAAGGCTGCGGAGTCTGACGAGAGTCCGTTCGGTGGCAAGGATGCGCCGCGCAAGACCCGCGATCTGCATTGGCTCAAACCCGAGCTGGTTGCCGAGATTGAATTCGCCGGCTTTACCGAGGGCGGAAATATCAGGCAGGCCGCGTTCAAAGGCTTACGGCAGGATAAACCAGCCAAAGAGGTCGAGGCGGAGACACCTTCGATGGGCAAGATCGCAAAGCCGTCCGCCAAAAAGACCAGCAACAAAAGCAAGGCTGCAACCGCCATCGTCCGAAGCGCGAAGCCCGCGGCTGGCAAATCCGCCGAGGTGATGGGGGTCGTGATTTCAAAGCCCGACAAGGAGCTGTGGCCGGACGGCGGCGACGGCGAGGGCGTCACCAAGCTCGATCTCGCGCGCTATTTCCAACAGGTCGGGCCATGGATGATCGGCCATCTGAAGGGGCGGCCGTGCTCGGTGGTTCGCGCCCCGGATGGCATCAAGGGAGAGACCTTCTTCCAGCGCCACGCGATGACGGGCACATCGAAGCTGCTCGAACTCGTCAAAGTCTCCGGCGACCGCAAACCTTACCTGCAGATCGACCGGATCGAGGGGCTCGCGGCGGTGGCGCAGATCGGCGGCCTCGAACTGCATCCCTGGAATTGCGCGCCGGATGCGCCCGACGTGCCGGGACGGCTGGTGTTCGATCTCGACCCGGCGCCGGAAGTCGATTTTGCCGACGTGATTGAGGCTGCCAAGGACATGCGACAGCGCCTGACCGCGCTTGGTCTGGAGAGTTTTTGCAAGACCACCGGCGGCAAGGGGCTTCACGTGGTGACGCCGCTATTGCATGGCGCCAAAGACAAAGTGACGTGGAAGGAAGCAAAGGCCTTCGCGCAGGGCGTCTGCCAATGGATGGCCGCGGAAGATCCCGAGCGCTATCTGCTCAACATGTCCAAGAAATTACGCAAAGGAAAGATCTTCCTGGATTACCTGCGCAACGATCGCATGGCGACCGCAGTCGCCGTGCTGTCGCCACGTGCGCGCGCCGGCGCGACCGTCTCAATGCCGCTGACATGGCCGCAAGTGAAAGGTGACCTCGATCCGAAACGCTACACGGTAAGAACCGTGCCGGCGCTGATGGCCAGGACCAAGGCATGGGACGGTTATGACGACGCGGCATCGTCGATCAAGACTGCGATCGAGAAGTTGGCTTCTACCAAAGCGTAGCTTTGCAGTCGGGTACGTCATGCCCGGGCAAAAGGGCGAAGCGCGTCTTCGCTCTAGATGTCCCGGGCATCCACGTCTTACTGCAATGCGTAAAAAACGTGGATGGCCGGGACGAGCCCCGGCCATGACGGAGAGTGATTGGTTCGTCGTGAGACGTAACGCTTACAACCTGCCCATCAGCAGCAGGATCAGCAAGATCACGACGACAAGGCCGAGGCCGCCACCGCCGTAATAGCCGGTGCCGTAGAACGGCCCGCCACCGATGCCGCTGAATTCCGCCGAGCAGGGCGATCACGAGAATAATAAGAATGATTGTTCCGATGGACATGAAAACTCCTCCAGCCCGGCAGTCGGCACGGTTGCTCTGCCTTCGAACTAAAAAACAAACGGGAATTGCTAAAGTTCCATTTTTGGATCGGGATAATCGCCTGGGTCCTTGCTTGGAGAGTCCTTTCTTTCGAACCATGCGGGACTACATGAAGTTAGGTCCGTGGAGGAATTTACGATGTCAGCACCGCTTGTGGTTTCGATTCCGCATCAGCTTGGCCGCGCAGAGGCGACGCGCCGGTTGAAGGCTGGACTGACGCGTGCCGCTGCCAGCATTCCCGTGCTGAAAGTCGATGAAGAGCGATGGGACGGCGATCGCATGATGTTTCGCGTGCGCGCGCTGGGGCAGGCGGCATCGGGTCATCTCGATGTCGCCGATGATCATGTCCGGCTCGAAGTGACGCTACCCTGGCTGCTGCAGCGATTTGCCGAAGTCGCCCAAGTCGCGATTCGGAATCGCGGCAATCTGCTGCTTACAAAGCGCAACTGATTAGCCGGCTAAATGCTGCTACGCAGCAATTGTGGACGACCTTCGCGTTCAGGGTCACGCTGATACGCGACGACGCTTCGGCTTTGCGGTGATCTGCGCCTTCAGCACCGCCACGGGCAGATGCGGCATCAATATCGAGAGCGGCACCTGATCGGCGTTACCCGTGCCATCGATGCCCTCGATCGAATATCCCATGAGATTCACCGCAGCCTCAAAACCGTCCGCGCGTGGCCAGGCCCGGCCGCCTTGCGATAGCGGCGCCAGTGATTTCATGACGATCGTTATCGCCGCGCTAGGGGCACGCCGGCGCGCGAAGGCGATGGCGTGATCGCGATGTGGCCCGGTCACCTCCAGCGGCTGATACTCGCCGTCGGCAAATACATCGGCCAGTTCGGTGCGAAGTTTCAGCAAGTGGCGGGTCCAGGCCAGCTTCAAACGACCGTCGGACCAGCTCTGCACGAGGCTGTCCCAATCCGGTGTTTGCAGCTTAGTCAGCACGGCAGCGCGCGCGGCAAAATCCACTGGCCGCCGGTTATCGGGATCGACCAGTGAAAGATCCCAGAACTCGGTGCCTTGATAAAAGTCGGGCACGCCAGGCATGGTCGCTTTCAAGGTGATCTGACCGAGCGAATTCAGCGCCCCCAGCAGCGCGACCCGCCGAGCCAGGGCTTCAAGGGCATCGAGGAAGTCGGCCGAAACCGAACGATCAAGAATCCGCGCAATGAATGTCCGCAACCCGGCTTCATAGGCCTGATGTGGATTGAGCCAGCTGGTTTCCTGCTTGCCCTCACGCGCAGCTTTCAACGCGTAGGCCTGCATCCGCTCCACGAATGTATCGTCGTGCTCGCCGATTGGCCAGGCGCCGAGCAAGGCCTGATAGAGCATATATTCAAATGTCGCCGACGGCGCTCGCATCTCGCCCTCGATGACCAGATGCGGTGCGTTGAGGATTTTCCATCGCGCCACGGCGCTGGTCCATTCACCGGTGATTTCGGTCAGCGCGGTCAGGCGTGCGCGTGCGTCCTCGCCACGCTTGGTGTCATGCGTCGCGGTCGCCGTCATCCCGTGCGGCCGTTCTCTCGCACGGGTTTCCATGACCTGATGAAACGCATCAGCGGAGAGCGCCGCGGCCGCCGGGTCGCCGCCGACCTCATTGAGGGCGAGCGAACGGTGATAGCGATAGAAGCTGGTGTCTTCCAGCGACTTTGCCATCACCGGCCCGGTGAATTGCTGGACCTTGAGCGCGAAACGGCGAACCCGTGCGACGCTGTGCGGCGGCCGACCGGGCGCGATCAGGTCCATCGTCAGCGTATCGCGCAGGAAGTCGAAAATACCCTCGTCGGCGGCGAACCAGTCGGCGCGCGCCTTTTCAATCGTCTCCGAAATCAGCGAGCGATCGGACGCGGTCGGTGCCGTCGACGTCAGATAGGTGCGATAAACAGGGAAATGCAGCACATAAAGTTCGAGCGCCTGTCGCAGACTGTCCGCGGAATAATCGCGGGTGGAATAATGACCGCTGGCGATGCGCGCGAGCAGCCGCGTCAGCACCGTGAATTCGCTGGTCAGCAGGGTCTCCAGAACCCGGCGCTTGGCCTTTTTCAGGACAGGCGCGAGCTTCGGCGGCATATTGCTGATCTGGCGCCAGATCTCGTCGAGCGCACTGAGGCCATTGCCGTCGATCAGCACCTGCGTGATGACATTCAACCATTCATAGCCCGTGGTGCCGTGCACGCCGCTAAAAGAAGGCAGCTCTTCGTGCTCGCCGAGAATTTTCTCGATCACCATATAGAATGGCCTGGCGGTCTTGCCCTGGGCGTCCCGGATCAGGCGGCGCAGGCGCTGGAAATATTGCGCGGGATCGCGCAAGCCATCGATATGATCGAGCCGCAGGCCTTGCAGCCTGTCTTCGGCGATCAGCCGCCTGACCAGGGTGTGCATGGCATCGAAGGTGGCGGCATCCTCGACGCGCAATCCAGCCAGCGTGTTGACGTCAAAAAATCGCCGGTAGTTGATATCGCTGGAAGCCAGCCGCCAATGGCCCAGTTTGTAGTGCTGGCGTTCCAGCAAATGATGCAAGGCCGTGATCTGTGCCGAGCGCCCAGGTCCGGCACGATACGCCTCCAGCCCGCGCCCGATGATATCGGCACTTTCCGGCGTGTTCTTCAGTTCCTGTTTGAACGCTGGCGCTTCGCCGCGATTGGGATGGCGCAATCCCCGATAGCGTGATCCGAGCGCGAGCAGCGCCTTGCCCGCCGCTTCGTCTTCGGCGCCGGCCTGCTTCACGATCGTACGCAGGATTTCCCTGTAGCGCTCGGGCGCGATCGGCAGGCGATGCTCGAAATACCAGGCCGAGAAGCTGCCTTCGTCGGCATCGTAGCGCAGCTCTATATCGCCCTTTTCCAGCGCTTCGCCGTAGGATGAGCCGATGATCGGCAGCAACACGCCACCGCGCGCACGATAAGGCAGTTGGTCCCAATCGATGTCGAACGAGGCCGCATGTGGTGAAGCCTGGCCCCATTCCAGCACGTCAAGCCACCACGGATTGTCGTCAAAATGCACGCCGACATGGTTGGGGACGAAATCGAGGATCAGGCCGAGATCGTGCTGTTTCAGCGTCGCACTCAGGCGCTCAAAGCCAGCCTCACCGCCAAGCTCGGGATTGAACCTGGTGTGATCGACGATGTCATAGCCATGCGTGCTGCCTTTGCGCGCCTTCATGAAGGGCGAGGCATAGAGATGGCTGATGCCGAGGTTCTTCAAGTAGGGAACGACGGCTGCGGCGGCGTCGAAGTTGAAGTCCGCGGTGAGTTGCAGGCGGTATGTCGCAATCGGAACAGCAGGCGGCATGTTTCTATCCGATGCGCCAGAATACCGACCAAGGCGGGATATTCTGGTTCAACGCTGTGCCCCAGATCGGAGTTCCCTTGATTTCGCCTGTTGGGTCGGTGGTGTCACGATCGGATAGGTTGGCGATCAGCGAGAGTGTTGCGCCGTCGCCCATCGGCCAATTCGCTGTCAGCAGGCCATGATCGGTCGCATCGGCTCTTCCGAAGCGTGCGCCGGCCAGCCGCGGCACGATCTCACGGCGACGAATGCCGAGCAACTCGTGCACCAGCTTCAGTCGTTTGCGACCGGGCTCTGCATCGGGTCCGGCCCAATCGAGCGTCGCGGATTGAACGGTCGATCGCTCCAGCGGGTCGGGAATTTCGTCGCCATATTTCGCATAAGCGCCGGCGAATTCCCGGCGGCGTCCCTGACGAACGGCCTCGGCGAGGTCGCCATGAAAATCGCAGAAAAACGGGAACGGCGATGCGGCGCCCCATTGCTCGCCCATGAACAGCATCGGGACCATCGGGGCCAGCAAGGTGATCGCCAATGCCGCTTCGATCGCGCGCGGGTCGACATGGCCTTCGAGCCGGTCGCCGAGCGCGCGGTTGCCGATCTGGTCGTGGTTCTGCAGGAAATTGACGAACGCGGTCGGCGTGAGCGTGCCGCTGGGCTCGCCGCGCGATCGGCCATCACGGTGCTCGGAAGCTTCGCCCTGATAGACAAAACCCGAGCCAAGCGCGCGGGCGATATCTTTCAGTGGCGCGCGCCGGTAATCGCCGTAATAGCCGTGGGTCTCTCCGGTCAGCAAGACATGCCAGGCGTGGTGATAATCGTCGTTCCACTGCGCGCGGTATTTGCCATCAGGCGGGTCTTCATCGGCGTCGAGAAGGCGCACGGCATTGTCGTCGTTCTCCAGCATCAAGTGGATATGACGTCCGGTCTCGACGGCCAACTTTCCGGCCGCGCGGCTGAGTTCGCGCAGCATCGAGTTTTCGCCCTGCTCGGTAATGGCATGCACCGCATCGAGCCGCAGCCCGTCAAAGCGATAGTCACGCAGCCAGTAGAGCGCATTCTCGACGGCGAAGTCGCGGACCTGTTTTACACGGTAGTCGATCGCGCTACCCCACGGCGTCTGCGCGTCCGTGAAGAAAGCCGGCGCATATCGGCCGAGGTAATTCCCGTCGGGACCGAAATGATTGTAAACCACATCGAGAAACACCATCAGGCCGCGCAGATGCGCCTCGTCGATCAGGGCCTTGAGATCCTCGGGACGACCGTAGGCGCTGTCGGGGGCGTACCACAGCACGCCGTCATAGCCCCAGTTGCGACCGCCTGGAAAATCCGCCAGCGGCATCAGTTCGAGCGCGGTGATCCCGGTCGCCACGAGATGATCGAGCTTCTCGATCATGCTGCGGTAAGTGCCGTCGCGCGTAAATGTGCCGACATGGGTTTCGATCACGACGGTTTCCGGCCATGGGCGTCCGCGCCAATCCGTGGCGTGCCAGCGGTAGGCCGTGTGATCGATCACTTCGCTGGCGCCGGCGACGTCATCAGGTTGAAAACCGGAGGCCGGATCGGGCACGTCGATCTCATCGTCGATCCGGAATTTGTAGCGAGCGCCGACCTTTACGCCGGCGATCTCAGCGGAGAACCAGCCGTCATCGCCACGGCGAAGCGGGTGAGGCGTTTCCAGCAATACGTCGACACGCTTCGCCGCCGGCGCCCATAGCCGAAACGATGCGCCTTCAGAAGTCAGCTGTGGTCCGAAGCTCCGTTCATTCATGCCGAGCCCGCAAAAGCGAGGACGGCGCGCGGCGGCGCCTTGACCTGAGTGCCCGAGGCGAAGTCCGCGGTCGTCTGTTTGATCTCGGTGGTGTTCAGCACTTGTTGCCAGCTCTTGTATTCGGGCATTTTGGGCAATTCGAACATGATTTCCTCAGGCGCGGCGTTCAGCACAATAAAGATCGGCGCCTTTCCTGGTTCCGCCGGGCTGAGTACATAGGCAAGAAACCTGCCTTCAGGAAAATTCCAGTCGGATTCCTTCATTTCGTCGGCCGATGGCGTCAACCACAACACGCCGTAGGAACCATCGGCGCGTCGCCCGTCGAGCCAGCGCAGCGACCGGATCTGTGGAAAGCGCCCACGCAATCCGGTCATGTGGCCGATGAAATCGGTCAAATCATCGGCTTCGTGGCCGAGATTTTCCCATCCAACCCAGCCGGTTTCGTTGTCCTGGCAGTAGGCGTTGTTGTTGCCGTTCTGGGTGTTGCCGACCTCGTCACCGGCCAGGATCAGCGGAAGGCCCTGCGCCAGCAACAGGCAGGCGAGCTGGTTCTTCCGCAATTGACGCCGGAGCGTCGTGATAGCCGGATCATCGGTCGGGCCCTCATGGCCGCAATTGTTGCTGTGGTTGTCGCTGGAGCCGTCGCGATTATCCTCGCCATTGGCTTCGTTGTGTTTCTCGTTGTAGCTGAACAGGTCGGCCAGCGTGAAACCATCATGCACGGTGATATGGTTGACCCCGGCGCGTTGGTTGCGCCCGTCATGGTTGAACACGTCGGAGGAACCGGTCATGCGGGCCGATACTTCGCCGATCAGGCTGCCTTCGCCGCTCCAGTAGCGCCGCATCGCGCCGCGATATCGGTCATTCCATTCCGACCATTGCGAAGGAAACGCACCGACCTGGTAGCCGCCCATGCCGAGATCCCATGGCTCGGCGACCAGTTTGGCCGTCGCCAGCACTGGATCCTGCCTGACCGCCGTCAGGAACGAGCTATTGCGATCGTAGCCGTTCGGTCCGCGCGCCAAAGTGGTGGCGAGATCGAATCGGAAGCCATCGACGTGGCAGACCTCGACCCAATAGCGCAGTGAGTCCATCACCATCTGCAGCACGCGCGGATGGGTGAGGTTGACCGAGCTGCCGCAGCCGGTGAAGTCATCGTAGAAGCGCGGATTTTCCGGCTTCAGCCAGTAATAGGAGGCATTGTCGATGCCGCGGAACGACAGCGTCGGGCCCATATGGTTGCCCTCGGCGGTGTGATTATAGACCACGTCGAGCATCACCTCGATGCCGGCGTCATGCAGCCGCGCTACCGTGGTTCGAAATGCATCGAGCGGATTGTCCTGCGAATAACGCGGCTCGGGCGCGAAGAACGACAGCGTGTTGTAACCCCAGTAATTCGCCAGCTTCTTTTCGACCAGCATGCGGTCGTCGACAAAGCCGTGGATCGGCAGCAGTTCGATCGTGGTGACGCCGAGGCGTTTGAGATGGTCGATCATGGCAGGCGACGACAGGCCGCCATAGGTGCCGCGCAGGCCGGGGGGCACATCGTCACGCTTCTGCGTCAGGCCTTTGACATGGGCTTCGTAGATGATGGTGTCTTCCCAGGGGATGTGCGGGCGGATCTCGCGACGTCCCCAGTTGAAGGTCTCATCAACGACAACGGCCTTGGGCATGCCGCGGGCATTGTCACGGCGATCGAAGGAAAGATCCTCGCGGGCGCTGCCGGTGCGATAGGCGAAATGCGCATCGCTCCAGACCAGCCGCCCGGCCAACCGCCGCGCATAGGGATCGAGCAGCAATTTGTTGGCGTTGAAGCGGTGGCCACGCTCGGGCTCGTAGGGCCCATGAACGCGATAGCCGTAGAGCTGGCCGGGCGAGACATCGTTCAGATAACCGTGCCAGACATCCTCGTTGCGCTCCGGCAGTTGGATGCGTTCCAGTTCGCGCCGGCCCTGGCTGTCGAACAGGCAAAGCTCGACCTTGTGCGCGTTGGCAGAAAACAGCGCAAAATTGGTGCCCCGACCGTCCCAGCTTGCGCCAAGGCGTGAAGGCGTCCCTGCGGATAATCGCATCGCTAGCCTTCAGGTACGAGAAATATGGCGGCCAAAGGCGGGATGGTCAGATTGAGCTCCGGCACGAGGCCATCCAGGGTCTGGACTTCGCCGACATTGCCCACATTGCTGCCGCCGTAATGCGCGGAGTTGGAATTGAGCACCTCGTGCCACTTGCCGGCAAACGGCACCCGGACGCGGTAGTTGTAATATACGTTTGGCGAAAAATTCACGACCACGAGGCATCGCGCGCGCGCGGCGTTACCCTTGCGGATCCAGCCGAACACATTGCCGCCGGCGTCCTCGGTGATGATCCATTCGAATCCGGCAGGATCGCAATCCAGCTCGTGCAGCGCGGGCAGGGTGCGGTACAGCCCGTTGAGATCGCGGATCAGGCTTTGGATGCCGGCGTGATTCTTCTGATCGAGCAGATGCCAGTCGAGCGAACGATCATGGTTCCATTCGCGCTCCTGGGCGAATTCGCAACCCATGAACATCAGCTTCTTGCCGGGATGTCCGAACATGAAGCTGTAATAGGCGCGCAGATTGGCAAAGCGCTGCCAATTGTCGCCCGGCATGCGGCCGATGATCGAACGCTTGCCGTGCACGACCTCGTCATGCGACAGCGGCAGGATGAAGTTTTCCGAAAACGCGTAATGCAGGCCGAACAGGATGTCGCCGTGGTGATGCTTGCGATGGATCGGATCCTTGCTGATGTAATTCAGCGTGTCGTGCATCCAGCCCATGTTCCATTTGTAGCCGAAGCCGAGGCCGCCAAATTCGACCGGGCGCGACACTTGCGGCCATGCGGTTGATTCTTCCGCCGCCGTGGTGGCCTGCGGGAAGCGGGCAAACACTTCCGTATTGAAGCGGCGCAGGAAATCGATGGCTTCGAGATTTTCCCGGCCGCCATATTTGTTCGGGATCCAGCCGCCGGCGGGCCGGCTGTAGTCGAGGTAAAGCATGGAAGCGACCGCATCGACCCGAAGCCCGTCGATGGCGTAGCGCTCCAGCCAGAACAGCGCGTTCGACACCAGGAAGTTCACCACTTCGGTGCGGCCGTAATTGTAGATCAGCGTACCCCAATCGAGGTGGCGGCCCTGCAGCGGGTTGGCGTGCTCGTAAAGCGCCGTGCCGTCGAACTGGCCGAGCCCGTGCGGATCGTCGGGAAAATGCCCGGGCACCCAGTCGAGCAACACAGCGATGCCTTCGCGGTGGCAGGCGTCGACCAAGGCGCAAAAATCCTCAGGGCTGCCGAACCGGCTGGTGGGCGCGAACAGGCCGGTCGGCTGATAGCCCCATGAACCGTCGAACGGATGCTCATTGACCGGCAGGAATTCGATATGGGTAAAGCCGAGATCGCGGGCATAGCGCGGAAGCTGCTCGGCCAGCTCGCGATAAGTCAGCCACTGGTTATTGTCCTTGCGCCGCCAGGAGCCGAGATGGACCTCGTAGATCGACATCGGCGCGCCCAACGCGTTGATGTTGGCCGGCGCGGGACGCGGATGGGGCAGCTTGGTCTCGTCGAGCACGATCGAGGCGGTGCTCGGGCGCATTTCCGCAGCAAATGCCATCGGGTCGGACTTCAGCGCCAATTGCTGGCCCTGCGGTCCGACGATGTTGAATTTGTAGTGGTCGCCGGCTTTGGCACGGGGAATGAACAGCTCCCAATAGCCATTGCCGCGCACACGCATCGGATGCCGCCGCGTATTCCAGAAATTGAAGTCGCCGACCACGCTGACCCGCCGCGCATTGGGTGCGAGCACCACGAAAGCTACGCCATCGACGCCGTCGAGTGTCATCGGATGCGCGCCGAGTTTGTCGTACAGCCGCTGATGGGTGCCTTCGCCGAGCAGATAGAGATCGAAGTCGGTCAGGACAGGCGGAAAGCGGTAGGGATCCTCGAGTTCGACGATGTTGTCGCCGAACCGGGCGCGCAATTGGTACCGCGTAGAGCCGTTCGGCATCGCACCGGCGAACAGGCCGGAATCATGAATGCGGGCGAGCTCCGCGGCATGGCCATGTTCATCGATCGCATCGACATGAGATGCTTCCGGCAGGAACGCGCGCACGACCTTGTGGCCGCCTTCGGTATGGAGCCCGAGGTAGCGGAAGGGATCGGAGTGGCGGCCTTCGATGATCGCATAGGCCTCGGCGGACAGTTTGGTCATGAGGCCTCGTTGGTGGACTGGGACAATATTCTGAGCATTCCGGTCAGTGGCACCCGCAGCCAATCGGGCCGGTGGGCCAACTCATATTCGATCTCGTAGAAGGCTTTTTCAACGAGGAAGAAATTCAGCATCTGATCGGCGGCGTGCCGGTCGGCCGGCCAAAGGCTCGGATTGGTCGTGGCCTCGCGATAGGCGGTTAGAAACGCTTCAGTTGCGCGATCGCGCCATTCCGCCAGTGCGACCGCCAGCTTGCTTTGTTCGTCAGGCGCCACCTTGAGCGCGCGCTCCAGCGCCGCGGTGGCCGAATAGTCGATCGAACGGATCAGGCCGGCGACATCGCGTGCCGCAGGCGCTTTGCGACGGCGCTCACTGTGCACGCGGCGCGGCTCGCCCTCGAAATCGATAATGAAGATGTCGTCCTTGACGATCAGCATCTGGCCGAGATGGAAGTCGCCGTGGTGCCGGATGTTCAGACTGTCGGTGTTCCGCGGCAGCAGCGCCTTCAGACGGTCCGGCAACACGGCGCGTTTCGCCAGCAGCTGATCGATCAACGGGCGATCGGCTTCCTTGAAGGAATCGCGGCGATGCGTCAGCGTATCGAATACGCGTTCGGCACGGGCCAGGATGTCGTCAACCCAGCGCTGCGCATCTTCGGGCCGGATCGGCTCCGGCGCGAAATCAGCAATGTCGCGACTGCTCGCGAGCGCCGTGTGCATCTCCGCGACACGCCGCCCGGTCTGCGAAATCAGGCGGAGATAGAGAACGACCTGATCGTCGTTTTCGCTGGCATGCCCGCTTGCGGCGATCAAGCGCTGCTCGTCGACAAAGCGGTCGAGATAGGCTGAGGTCACGGTCCAGCCGTCGCCCTGATTTTCGACGAAGGCATGAATGACGGCAATCGCGCTCTTTTTGTCGCCTTCGGTCAGTTCGACGCTGCCGAGCAGCGCCGGTGTATTGGCGAAGCCGGCGATCTCGGTGAGGAAATGCCCCATTTCGATCTCGGGATTGATGCCGGGTTCGAGCTTGCGATAGAGCTTCACGACATAGTCGCTGTCGACCAGCGCAGTGCTGTTGGATTGCTCGGTCTCGACGGCCCGGATGCGTTCCGGCTGCCTGACGGGCCTGTCGGAAAACTTGCTGGTCGGCCTGAATTCAAGCTGCAGGCCGCCGCCCTCGTCGACGGTCAGCGATTGCCGAAGATTACGCAGCAACAGCGCGATGAAGATTTGGTCGGTTGCGACGTCGAGCAGTGTACCCTCGCGCGCGCCCTGGCGCACGGCCGCGAGGGCGCGCGGGTTGTAGCGCACGCGGTCGAAGCGGACCCACTCGATCTGCATTGGCAGCACGTAGCGTGTCGTCGTTCCGCGCTGGGTGGTTTCGAAAAAGGCCAGCCAGGGCCGGTTGTCGCCGATGTCGCAGAACGGAATGGCGTTGACGAGCGTTGGCAGGATCGCCTGCGAAGACCGTTCCGGATACCAGCGGGTGCGCGCCAGATGTCCGGGCAGTACGTCGCGCTCGAATACGCCGCGGGTCCGCGCCAGCGATACCCAGGTAGCGCCGAGCGGCACCACCAGTGTTTCGAATTCCGGCACGGCCGACGGGGCCACCGGTTTGGATTTATCCGGCTCCTGCAACTGGAACCAGTAGAAGCCGTAGGGCGCCAGCGTGATCATGTAGGGCAGTTCGCCGATCGTCGGGAACGACGTTCGGCCGAGCATTTCCAGCGGTACGCGTCCCTTCCAGGCCGACAGATCGAGTTCGGTGGCTTGCGCCGACCGCGACAGATTCGCGACGCACAGGATCACCTCGTCGCCATATTGCCTGACATAGGACAGCACTGAGCGATTGAGCGGCCGGATGAATGTCATGGTGCCGCGGCCGAACGCCAACGTCGACTTGCGCACCGAGATCAGCCGCTTGGTGGCGCTGAGCAGCGACGACAGGCTGCGTGACTGCGCCTCGACATTGACCAACTCGTAGCCGTAGACCGGATCCATGATGGTCGGAGCGTAAAGCCGCGCCGGATCGGCACGGGAGAAGCCGCCATTGCGGTCCGGCGTCCACTGCATCGGCGTGCGCACGCCGTTGCGGTCGCCGAGGTAGATATTGTCACCCATGCCGATTTCGTCGCCGTAATAGATGATCGGCGTGCCCGGGAACGACAGCAGCAGCGAATTCATCAATTCGATCTTGCGCCGGTCGTTGTCCATCAGCGGCGCCAGCCGGCGGCGAATACCGACATTGATGCGGGCGCGGGGATCGTTGGCGTAGGTCGACCACAGATAATCGCGCTCGACGTCGGTGACCATTTCCAGCGTCAGCTCATCATGGTTGCGCAGAAACAACGCCCATTGGCAGCTCGCGGGAATATCCGGCGTTTGCCGCAGGATGTCGGTGATCGGAAAGCGATCCTCCTGCGCGATCGCCATGTAGATCCGCGGCATCAGCGGGAAATGATAGGCCATGTGGCATTCGTCGCTCTGGCCGAAATATTCCTGCACGTCCTCCGGCCATTGATTGGCTTCCGCCAGCAACACCTTGCCCTTGGAATAGGCGTCGAGCTCGCCGCGCAGCTTCTTGATGATCGCGTGCGTTTCCGGCAGGTTTTCGTTGTTGGTGCCGTCGCGCTCGCACAGATAGGGAATGGCGTCGAGTTCGGAAGCCGTCGACACCGGCGTCGAGCCAGCGCTTCATGACCTGGATGATTGCGCTGACCACGCGTGGATTGTCGAAGTTCAGATCAGGCTGGTGCGAGAAGAAGCGGTGCCAGTAGAACTGGCCGGCTTCCGGATCCCAGGTCCAGTTCGATTTCTCGGTGTCGGTGAAGATGATCCGCGTGTCCTGGTATTTCTGGTCGGAATCGCTCCAGACATACCAGTTGCGCGCACTCGATTTCGGATCGCTGCGGCGGGCGCGCTTGAACCAGTCGTGCTGATCGGACGTATGATTGATGACGAGTTCGGTGATTACCTTGAGGCCGCGCCGCTTGGCTTCGACGATGAAGCGACGGAAATCCTTCATCGAGCCGAAATCGGGATTGATGTCGCCATAATCGGCGATGTCGTAGCCGTCATCGCGTCCGGGCGACGGATAGAAAGGCAACAGCCACAGGGCGGTGACGCCGAGTTCCTGCAGATAGCCGAGTTTTTCGGTCAGCCCCGCGAAATCACCAATGCCGTCATTGTTGCTGTCGGCAAAGGCCTTGACGTGAAGTTGATAGATAATGGCGTCCTTGTACCAGAGCTCATCGACCGTGTCGGTGGCCGGCAATTCCTTGGCATCGATGGATGACATGACATTCATGGCGCTATCTCTCACGCCAGGCAGCGGAACAGCAGCGCTGGATCGCGCATCGGGTCGATCCGCAGGTGAATGCCGCCCCATTCGACCGGGTGTCGCTCGCCCGTGATCAGGTTCTCGACCGCGGCGACATGGCGACGGTCATCCGTCATCCCGACCTGGACATCGCCGAGCGGCAGCCAGAATTCATGAGGGTCGCGCGTCAGCGCGATGGCGACGACAACGCTGTTGGTCTGGTTGACCGATTGCTTGACAAAGCCTGTGACGTTGCCGTCTTCGATCGGAAGAAACCGCAGATTAGCCGTCTGTTGCAGCGCCGCGTTTTGCCGGCGAGCGCGATTGAGCTCGCGGATATAGGGTTTGATATTGCCGGGCTTATCCCAATCCCGCACCTTGATCTCGTACTTCTCGGAATCGAGATATTCTTCCCTGCCCGGGATCGGCTCGTGTTCGAGCAATTCGAATCCGTTATAGACGCCATAGCTGCTCGACAGCGTGGCAGCCAGCGCGACGCGGGATTTGAACATCCATTCCTCGCCGCCTTGCAGATGGTAGGGCAGGATATCGGGCGTGTTGACGAAGAAATTCGGACGATAGAATTCCCGCTCCGGATAGGCTGTGAGTTCGTTCAAATATTGCTCCAACTCCCATTTCTGGGTTCGCCAGGTGAAATAGGTGTAGGATTGAGAGAAGCCGAGCTTCGCCAACCCCTTCATCAGTTTCGGCCGCGTGAAGGCTTCGGCAAGGAAGATCACGTCGGGATGGCGGAGCTGAACGTCGTGGATCAGCCACTCCCAGAACGGGAACGGCTTGGTGTGGGGATTGTCGACGCGGAAGATGCTGACGCCCTGGTCGACCCAGAACAGCACGACGTCGCGCAGCGCATTCCACAGCGCGCCGGAATCCTGTGACGAAAAATCGGGATTGACGATGTCTTCGTATTTCTTCGGCGGATTTTCCGCATAACGCATCGAGCCGTCCGGCCGGCGCTTGAACCACTGCGGATGCTGCTTCAGCCAGGGATGGTCGGGCGAGCACTGCACGGCGAAGTCGAGCGCGACTTCCATGTCGAGCGATTTGCAGGCGGCGACAAAACTGCGGAAGTCCTCCAGCGTGCCCAATTCCGGATGCACCGCGTCGTGGCCGCCTTCGGCCGCGCCGATCGCATAGGGGCTGCCGGGATCGCCCTCCTGCGCAGTTACCGCATTGTTGCGGCCCTTGCGGTTGGTGTGGCCGATCGGGTGGATCGGCGTGAAATAGATGACATCGAAGCCCATCGCGCCAACATCGGCCAGCCGTGCCATACAATCCTGGAAGGTGCCGTGCTGGCCGGGCGTCTTGCCCTGGCTGCGCGGCACCATCTCGTACCACGCGCCGCAACGCGCTCGCGGCCGGTCCGCGACAAAGGGAAACAGTTGGGACCGGGTCAGATCGGACCGCAACTGACTCTCGGCCATCGCATCCTGCAATTCGTCGGTCAGCAGCGGAGCGGTATCTCCGGTCTGCAGGAAATCCTCGCATTGACGCAGGATCACCGCCGAGGCGGCTTCGCCACCGGCCTGCGCCTTGGTCAGCATGCCCGCGCCCTCGATGGCGTCGAGGGTGAGGTCGGCGCCGGCTTGCTGCTTCAATTCGAAGCCATGCCGCCAGGTCGCGAATTCATCGGTCCAGGCCTCGATGGCATAGACGTAGCGCCCCGGCGCGTCCGGGACGAACGCGCCGCCCCAGCGGTCATTGCTGTGATGGATCATCGGCGCGCGCTGCCATTCGCGGTCCTTCTCGAGCCGCCACACCACCGCGCAGGCAATCTTGTCGTGTCCGTCGCGGTAGACATCCGCCCAGACTTCGACGCGTTCGCCGACGATACCCTTCACAGGGAAGCGACCGCCGTCGATCAGCGGGTAAACATCTTCAATATGGAAAACGCCGCTCAAAGCAGCGCTCTCGACAGTTTGAGCGGTTTTGTTCACGGTGATGCCACTGACATGAAAACAACGTCCCGTTTCGTTTGCGGGACAAGAGACCCTTCGGACCTATATACAAAGCCGCTCGACGGGCATTGGTTCCCGTGGAACGCGCTGGACAGCGGAGAGTTAAACACGGCTATCCTCTTCCTGCATTTAAAGAATTTCACGACGTTCCCTGACCCTTGCCGTGCAAACAGCGTGCCGAATGGACCTTTTTTCGAAAGCCAAAGACCTGGGAATCCAGACCGAATTTATCGATGGGCAGGGTCACCGGCATGTGACGGACGCGGCTGCGCTCAAGATTATCCTGGACGCCCTGCCGGCTGAGTTGCCGCACCAGTTGCTTGGCCAGCCCGCCGTCGTCAGATCCGGCCAAGCCTCGCGGACCACGCTCGGGCAGGCTGCCACTTTTCCGGCGCGCTGGAAAATCGTTGCAGGTCTTAAGGTTATCGCGGACGGCCATACCCAGAACGGCGTGATCGATTGGCCGGCGGATCTGCCCGTGGGCACCTGGCGGCTGCATCTGACTGATGCCTCGTCGATATCAGAAGAAACGCCCTTGATTGTGACGCCACCGCGGGCATTCGGTGGCGATTTTGATCGCTGCTGGTTATTAGCGGTCCAACTCTACGGCGTCCGGTCGGCGCGCAACTGGGGCATCGGGGATTTTACCGATCTCGAAGGCCTGGTCGAACTGGCGGCCGGGCTGGGGGCTGACGGGGTGGGGCTGAATCCGCTGCACGTCTTGTTCGATGATCGCCCGGCCGATTGCAGTCCCTATTCGCCGAACAGCCGGCTGTTTCTCAACCCGCTCTATATCGACGTAGCGAAACTGCCTGGGGTTTCGCTGCCCGGCGGCGATGCCATCGCCCGGTTGAGAGGCAGCGACATCGTTGACTATGTTAAAGTCTCCAAATTGAAATGGCAGGCGCTGCGTTCGGCATTCGCGGCATTCAAGGCTGATGCTTCCGGCGGGAGTCGGCGAGATTTTGAAAGCTATCGCGCCGAACGCGATCCGTTGCTGACCCGCTTCGCCTGCTTCGAGGTGCTGCGGCATAAATTCAACGCGGCATGGTGGGAATGGCCGGAACGATGGCGTCGGCCGGATGAAGCAGAATGCGCCCGCCTGCGCGAGGGCCCTGACGGTCCTGAGATCGAGTTCATCGAATTCGTGCAATGGATCGCCGACCGCCAGCTACGGGCGTGCCGTGATCGCGCCAACAAGCTCGGCATGAAGGTCGGGCTCTATCTCGATGTTGCCGTGGGCGTGCAATCCGGCGGATTTGACGCCTGGAATGAACACGTGGCAATCTCGCGCCACCTGTCCGTCGGGGCGCCGCCGGATGCCTTGAACACCGTCGGCCAGAACTGGGGCCTCGCGGGGTTCAATGCCGCGGGTCTGACGATGCAGTCCTTTGAGCCATTCCGGGAGATGCTGCGCGCCTCGATGCGTTACGCCGGCGCGATCCGGCTCGATCATGTGCTGGGTCTGAAACGGCTGTATCTGGTGCCGCACGGCTATGCCGCCCGCAATGGCGTCTATGTCAGCATGCCGTTCGAGGCGCTGCTGGCAGTGACCGCGCAGGAAAGCACGGCGCACCGGTGCGTAGTGATCGGCGAAGATCTCGGCACGGTGCCGGAAGGTTTTCGCGAGCAGATGGCGGATTGGGGCATCTGGTCGTATCAGGTGATGATGTTCGAACGCGACGACGCGGGGGCCTTCCGCGATATCGATCACTACCCGGCGAATGCGCTCGTCACCTTCAACACCCACGACCTCTCGACCTATGCGGGGTGGCGCTCCTTTAGCGACCTCAAGCTGAAGCGCTCGATCGGGATCGATCCCGGTGAAAGCGACGACGCGCGCTGGCAAGCGCTGACGATGCTGAGCGACATCCTGCGCCGTCACGCCATTGAGGGGCATGACTTCTATGCGGTCATGGCATTTCTGGCGCGCACCCGATCTCGTTTGCTAACGATATCGCTGGAGGATCTTCTCGGGCTGCTCGACCAGCCCAACATTCCCGGCACGGTGGACGAACATCCGAACTGGCGGCGGCGACTGCCGCAGGCGATCGATGAGATCGCCGCTGCGATCGACATTTCGGCGCTCAAGAGCGCGATGCATGGGCGCACGCACCGGAATATTTGAAATGCCATACTTCAACCGGGGGATCATCATTGCCCTGCAAGATTGAAGACTACGGCCTGATCGGCGATTGCGAAACCGCGGCCTTGGTCGGCCGCGACGGGTCGATCGACTGGCTGTGCTGGCCGGCGTTCGATTCCGATGCGTGTTTCGCGGCCATTCTCGGTACCGAAAAACATGGCCACTGGAAGATTGCACCCGCTGACGATGTCACCAACATTTCGCGCCGCTATTGGGGCGACACGCTGATCCTGGAGACTCGTTTCGAGACCGGGAGCGGCAACATCACAATTGTCGATTTCATGCCGCCGCGTGGCAAAGCCTCCGACATCATCAGGCTGGTGCGTGGAATCAGCGGCCGGGTGAAGCTGCGGATGGAGCTGGTGATCCGGTTCGGATTCGGCACCGATATCCCCTGGGTCAAGAAGAACGAGGATGGTTCGGGATTGCTCGCGATCTGCGGACAGGACATGACGGTGTTGCGGACGCCGATTGAGACCCGCGGCGAGAATATGACGACGGTGGCCGACTTCGAAGTCGGCGAGGGCGAAACGATCCCCTTCGTTATGACCTATGGCCCGTCACATTTGCCGGTGCCGCAGCCGCTCGATCCCGTGCAAGCCCTGCAGGACACCCAGGATTTCTGGACCGAATGGAGCAGCCGCTGCACCTATCAAGGCGACTGCCGCGATCTCGTGATGCGGTCGTTGATCACGCTGAAAGCACTGACCTACGCGCCGACCGGCGGTATCGTCGCGGCGCCGACGACCTCGCTGCCGGAGAAGCTCGGCGGTGCCAGGAATTGGGATTACCGCTTTTGTTGGCTGCGCGATGCCACCTTCACGCTGCTGGCGCTGATGAACAGCGGTTACACCGAGGAGGCGTCGTGCTGGCACAGTTGGCTGCTCCGCGCGGTCGCCGGTGCGCCAGCCCACATGCAGATCATGTACGGCATCATGGGCCAGCGCCGCCTGCTGGAATGGGAAGCGGACTGGCTGCCCGGGTACGAAGGCGCGGAGCCGGTACGGATCGGCAACGCCGCGCATGCGCAATTGCAGCTCGATGTGTATGGTGAACTGATCGACGCCTTTCACCAATCGCGGGTAGCCGAGCTGAAGCTCGACGGCGGCAGCTGGGATCTCGAATGCGAGGTGCTCGAACATCTGGCCGAGGTATGGGACCATCCGGACAACGGCATCTGGGAGCGGCGCGGCGAGGGTAAGCACTATGTCTCCTCGAAGGTGATGACATGGGTCGGCTTCGACCGCGGAATCAAGAGCGCCGAGAAATTCGGCCTCAAAGCGCCGATCGACAAATGGCGGAAGCTGCGCGACACGATCCATCGCGATGTCTGCGAAAAGGGTTTTGATCCCGTCCAGAATACGTTTGTCATGTCCTATGGATCGCAATGGCTCGATGCCAGCATCCTGATGATGCCGGCGGTGGGCTTCCTTCCGGGTAATGATCCGCGGGTTCGCGGTACACTGGCGGCGATCGAGAAATACATGATGCGTGATGGGTTCGTGCTGCGGCACGATCCGCGCGAGATCACGGACGAAATACAGCCAATCGAAGGCGCGTTTCTCGCCTGCAGCCTCTGGCTCGCCGACGCCTATGTGCTCTCGGGCGAGATTGAAAAGGCGCAGGCGACGTTCGACCGTGTTGTCGCCATCGCCAACGATCTCGGACTATTGGCGGAGGAATACGATTCCGGCGTCAAGCGCCAGACCGGAAATTTCCCGCAAGCTCTGACTCACATCGCGCTGATCAACACCGCACATAACCTGAGCGACGCCAAGAAGCCGGCGATGCAGCGGTCGAAGTAGGGGCGGCCTCCCGTCGTCCTCGCGCACGCGAGGACCCATAACCCCTGGCGTTGGCTGGTGTGAAGATCGTCTTCTACTTGCTAAAACGAGATGGCACGGCGTATGGGTCCCTGCGTTCGCGGGGACGACGACAGTTTGCTATTTGCCCTCGTTATTCTTCATCACGATAGCCATCGCCCCGGCAAACCCCTCGTCCTGGTTCGAGCCCGTGACATGGGTGGCTTGCCGTTTGATATCGTCGGTCGCGTTGCCCATCGCGATCGACAGGCCGCTCTTCCGAAACATCGCGACGTCGTTGTGCATGTCGCCGACCGTGGCGACGGCATCGGTGGAAATCCCCAGGCGTTTGGCCATCGCCTGCACGAAGGTGCCCTTGTCGTAGCCCGGTGGCGTGATGTCGAGATAATAGCTTTGCGAGCGGACGGCGAGGGCCTGCGTTCCCAGAGCACTCTGCATCGCGGCTTCGCAGCGCTCCAGCTTTGCCGCATCGGAGGCTGATCCGACGATCTTGCAGGCGGCCGACAAATAGGGCGCGAAATTGTCGACGGTGACGGGATCGACCTTGATGGTGCGTTTTTCGAAGGGATTGTATTCGGCATCGGCGTTCTGCACGAGCCACTTGTCGTGGGTAAACAGCCAGATATCGACGCCGAATTCATTCAGGACATCGATGCTGCGTTGAGCCGCTGAAGCCGGGATCAGATGCTGCTCGATCGGATTCATCTGCGGGTCGGAGATCGAGCTGCCGTTGAAGGAGCCGATCGGCATGGTGATCCGGAGCGGCTCGACCAGAAACCGCATGCCGATCGTCGGGCGGCTGGAAACGACGGTGAAGCCGACGCCGGAATCTTCCAGCTGGCGCACCGCACGCGCGGCTTTGTCGGTCAGGGTCTTGTCCTTGGTCAACAGCGTGCCGTCGACATCGGAAACCACGAGGGCAATGCGGGTCATGGGCGGTTCCTGTTGGTGGCGGCGTCGCTGGCTGGAGTTATTCCGAGCTGATGCACGATATCGTCGACGATGATTTCGACCGATGCGTCGATCGAGACCGTCACCGGATCCTCGTCGCTGCCCGGTGGCTCCAGCGTCCTGAATTGGCTGGGCAACAGGTCCGGCGGCATGAAATGGCCTTTGCGTTTCGCGAGCCGGTCCGCGATCAATTGCTGGGTGCCGTTGAGATAGACGATGCGAACGTCGTTGCGGCCATGCACGAGTATATCGCGATAGGCGCGTTTCAGGGCGGAGCAGGCGATCACGGCATGTTCGCCGTCCCGGCAGACGCGGTCGATCTCGGCCGCGATGGCGCGCAGCCAGGGCCAGCGATCCTCGTCGGTGAGGGGGTGGCCGGCGTGCATCTTGGCGACGTTGCTGGCGGGGTGGAATTGGTCGCCGTCTTCGTACGTCCAGCCGATGCGTTTAGCCAGTTGATCCGCGATGGTGCTTTTGCCCGATCCGGACACGCCCATCACGATTAGCGCGCACGGCGTGGCGCGCGTGGGCTCACGCACGGAAATTCTCCGGCAGCGCCGCCTTGTCCAGCAGCCAGATGGTCTCGCCTTCGGAGTGCGCGCGGTTGGCGGGGAGGTCCTCGCCGTCGAATACACGGGTCAGGATCGCACGCTTTCCGGCGCCGCTGGCCTCAAACAGCATTTCGCGGCAGGAGGCGAGCGTCGGCAATGTCAGGGATACCCGCGGCACGAACGGCTCGACATGCGCCTTTGGCACTTCAATCACCCAACGCTTGGTTTCTTCCACGGCAGGGTATCCCGGAAACAGCGAGGCGGTATGGCCGTCAGGCCCGACGCCGAGCAACACGACATCGAACAAAGGCCGCTCCGGCGTCAGTTTGTCCGAGCCATAGAAGGCCTGCAGCTCCGCCTCGTAGCGCCGCGCGGCCTCGGCAGGATCGGCGCTGTCGATCGGGATCGGATGGACATTGGCTGGTGGCGCGCACTGGTCCAGAAACGCCTTGCGGGCCATCGACATGTTATTGAAGGGATTGTCCGCCGGCACGAAACGCTCGTCACCGATGAACCAGTGCACGCGGTCCCAGGGGATTTTGGGCCGATACGCGTCGGTTGCAAGCAACTCGAACAATTGCTTGGGGCTCGATCCGCCGGAGAGGCAGATCGCAACGCGCTCGCCGTTGGCAATGATCCTCGCCACGATGCGATCAGCCGCAGCTTTCGCCATTGCTGCCGGATCAGCTGCGGTAATGACACGGCGGTTCTGGTTTGTAGCCATGGTGTCAGCCAAGTTGCCGCCAGCTTCGGCCGTCGCGGGCTAGTAACGCTTCCGCTTCCTCGGGCCCTTCGCTGCCGGCTCTGTAAGTCTTGAGCCCCCGGCCGCCCGCCTTCTTCCAGGCGTCGAGGAACGGTTGCACCGCGCGCCAGCCGGCTTCTACGCTGTCGGCACGCTGGAACAGGATATTGTCGCCGATCATGCAATCATAGATCAGCGTTTCGTAACCGGTCGAAGGCTCCGCCTTGAAGTAATCCTTGTAGCGAAACTTCATCTCGACGCCATCAATATTGATCGTCGGTCCCGGCACCTTGGTGTTGAACTGCAGCGTGATGCCCTCGGTCGGCTCGGTGGAGATCACAAGGTAATTCTGCGACAATCGATCGACGGGCGTCTCGCGAAACATCGCAAACGGCGCCTGCTTGAACTTGATCGCGATTTCGGTTCGCTTGATGCCGAGCGCCTTGCCGGTGCGCAGATAAAACGGCACGCCGGCCCACCGCCAGTTATCGATGGTCAGCTTCAGCGCCGCGTAGGTTTCCGTGTTGCTGTCTGGTTTGACGTTTTCGGTCCTGCGATAGTCTTCGATTTCGGTATCCCCAACCCTGCCGCTGACGTACTGGCCGCGCACCGAGTTGACCAAGGCTTCGGCTTCGCTTTGGGTCTGGACCGCCGCCAACACCTCCGCCTTTTCCGAGCGTACCGAATTCGCGTTGAATTTTACCGGTGGCTCCATTGCGACCAGCGACAGCAGTTGGAACAGATGGTTCGGTACCATGTCGCGCAGCGCGCCGGTGGCGTCGTAGAAGCTGCCACGATGGCCGACGCCCAGTTTCTCGTCGACCGTGATCTGGATGTGATCGATATGGTTGCGATTCCAGATCGGCTCGAACATGCCGTTGGCAAAACGCAGTACCAGGATGTTCTGGACGGTTTCCTTGCCGAGATAATGATCGATCCGATAGATCTGGTGCTCGTCGACCAGTTGCAGCAACGCGTCGTTGAGCTCTTTCGCGGAAGCCAGATCCGTTCCGAAAGGTTTTTCCACCACCAGCCGGCGCCAGGCGCCGTTTTCCTCCAGCATGCCGGTCCGGCCGAGTTCCTTGCTGATCGGCTGGAACGCGCTGGGCGGTGTCGCCAGATAGAACAGGCGGTTGCCGCCGGTCTGGCTCGAAGTCTCGAGCTTGTCGAGCTGCTCGCTCATCCTGTCAAACGACGCAGGATCGCTCGGATCCGCCTCGATGCAGGTGACGCATCCGAGCAGGCGTTTGGCGATCGCTTCGTCCACCGGGCGCGTTGCGTACTGGCGCAGGCCTTTCATCAGACTTTCGGTGAGTTCGTCGTTTGACATCGCCGTGCGCGCGACACCGACCAGGCAGAATTTCTCCGGCAACAGGTTGGTCGCGGCCAGATTATAGAGGGCCGGGACCACCAGCCGATGCGCGAGATCTCCGGTGACGCCGAAGATGACAAAGGAGCAGGGATCAGGTGTCTTCTGGGCCGTGTTAATGGTTGCCATGCTGGTTCACGCCTTTGGCTTGGCGGCGCCGGCCGCGCCCGTCTTCGGTTCCTTGTGGCCGCCGAAACCGGCGCGCATCGCGGAAAGGATTTTTTCCGCGAACGTGTGCTCCTTGCGTGAGCGGAAACGCGCGTAGAGTGCTGCGGTCAGCACCTCCGCCGGCACTGCTTCGTCGATCGCGGCGTTGACCGTCCAGCGGCCCTCGCCGGAATCCTCCACAAAGCCGGAATATTCCTCCAGCGTATGATTCTCCGCGAGTGCGGACGAGGTCAGGTCAAGCAGCCATGACGGGATCACGCTGCCGCGCCGCCAGACCTCGGCGATATCGGCAATATCGAGATCGAAACGGTGCGCCTCGGGCAGCGCATCGATATTGGCGTTCTTCAGAATATCAAAGCCCTCGGCATAAGCCTGCATCAGGCCATATTCGATGCCGTTATGGACCATCTTGACGAAATGGCCGGCGCCGACTGGGCCGGCGTGGATATACCCTTGCTCGATCCGGATATCGCGCCCTTCGCGGCCCTTGGTGCGTTCGATATCGCCGATACCCGGAGCCAGCGCCGCGAAGATCGGATCGAGCCGATCGACCACCGCCTTGTCGCCGCCAATCATCATGCAATAGCCGCGGTCGATACCCCAGACGCCGCCGGAGGTGCCGACATCGAGATAATGGATGCCGAGTTTCTTCAGCGTTTGGCCGCGGCGGACATCGTCCTGCCAGAAGGTGTTGCCGCCATCGATGATGACGTCGCCGGGCTCCATCAGCTTCGATAGCGCCTCGATCGTGGCTTCGGTGATCTTGCCCGCCGGCAACATCACCCAGGCGGTGCGTGGTTTCTCCAGCTTCCTGACGAAGTCTTCAAGGGCCGCCAGCGCCGACCGCGCCATCGGCGCCGATGGCGGCGACGGCCTTGGGATCCTTGTCGTAAACGACGGTGGTGTGTCCATGCCGCATCAGCCGGCGCACGATATTGCCGCCCATCCGGCCGAGACCGATCATGCCAAGCTGCATCAGGGATTCCTAACTTTTAGCTACAGGGATTGGAGTAGTAGATTTCAGCAGCGCGCTCCCTCTCCCGGAGGGAGAGGTGAAAGGTCTCACGTCTTCCGATCGATCAATCATCCAAGAACTCTAATTCAG
>CAVTWC010000012.1:0-175702 GCA_963738105.1 uncultured Alphaproteobacteria bacterium
TGAAGCCGAGCGTCTGCAGTCGGGCGCGGCCTCCGACCCGGAGCCCGCAGGGCGGATTATGCTTCACTAATCCGGGCCTATAATCTGACCCGGGTCATGAACATCGTCGGGCTCAAGCTGCTGATCGCAGCGATCGCAGCTTGAGCCCCCTCGGGTTTTTGCTCCGAGTACTGACGTCCCTCTCAGGCTGTTTTTACACGACCAAGACCCAACCCGGACACTTGTCGACTGAGCAAGACCAGGGTCAGCAGGTCTCTCCCCAGCCCCTCCAAATATGCTAGTTTCGAGCTTCCTGATGTCCGGTCCAGTGCCTTGGAGGGGACAATGAGGCGTCGCGAATTCGTTACGATTGTCGGTTGCGCTGCCGTGGCGTGGCCGTTCGCGGCGCGCACGCAACCGCGGTCAGCCAGACGAATAGGTATGTTGGACCCAGGCGTGTCGTCGCCGTCCGATCCGTTCGTCGCAGCCTTTCGGAACGGCCTGCGTGGGCTCGGCTACAGGGAAGGGCGGGATATCTTTCTCGAAATTCGCTGGGCCGGAGGAAGCAACGAACCGCTCTTCGGGCTAGCTGCCGAACTTACCGCCTTGAAGGTCGAAGTGCTCGTGACCGTCAGCACTCCCGCTGCGCTCGCTGCAAAGCGGGCCACGGCAACCATCCCGATTGTCTTCACAGCCGTTGGTGATCCGGTTGGCGCTGGCGTCGTGCCGAGCCTCGCCCGCCCGGGAGGAAACGCCACGGGCTTCTCGCTGCTCGCTACCGAACTCAGCGCGAAGCGACTGGAGTTACTCCGCGAGATAGTGCCGAACGCGTCCCCCGTGGCGATGCTGTGGAACGACACAAATCCGGGCATGACGCTGCGCGCACATAAATCGGAACGGGCCGCAGCCACGCTGGGTCTGACGATTCAATCGTACGGGGTGCACGATCTGGTTACCTTCGATCCGGCCTTTGAGGCAATCGTGAGTTCCGGCGGCGCAGCCGTGTTGATCCTGGTTGATCCGTTCACGACGCTGCACCGCCAGCGCATCATCGACTTCGCCGCCGAACGGCATCTGCCGGCGATTTACGAAACGCGGGAATTCGTTGATGCCGGCGGCCTGATTTCCTACGGGATCGACCTCTCTGCCATGGAGCAGCGGGCCGCCTTCTACGTGGACAAGATCCTGAAGGGTACTAAGCCCGCCGACCTTCCGGTCGAACAACCCACTAAGTTTGAGCTGGTGATCAACCTCAAGACTGCAAAGGCGCTTGGCCTCACCATTCCACCCTCGCTCCTTTCGCGCGCGGATGAGGTGATCGAATAGGCCGGTTTTGGGCCTACGCGAGTTCGATCAGACACAATGCGAATATCATATTCTCGGCTATTGGCACCGAACGGACATGCCGATGCTGTTGAGCGATGTCCGTTGTTAGAGAGGCAAAGCAGAATACATCTGCTCTCAGCGAGTATTCCGCATTTTGCCCCTCAACGGATATCGAGCTTTTCGGAGGGCTCATACCGTACGGGCCCATTTTTGCACCTGCATCTGGGCTGATCTGGGGTATTCTTCGCCCTGAAGAGGGGCGCCCGCTTACCCCGAGAACCGCTCCAGTTCCGGGCGCCCATACCGGGAGACCTGTCATGATTCTCCGACGATTTCCGGTTCTGAGCGCCGTGGCGCTCGCCATGTCACCGGTTGCTGGTTACGCCGGCCCTTGTTCGCATGATATCGATCTCATGCAGTCGCGCGTCGACGCCAGGCTCGAAGCCAGGGCCGCCGCTGGCCCGAGCGCGCGGGAGAGCACCGAAGCCACTATGCATCGTCAACCAACACCGGGTTCGATCGCCGCCGCCGAAAGCAAGCTCGGTGAAGTGTCGTCAGACCAAGTGAAGGCGGTCGAGACTGGGATGGCTCGCGCTCGAAAAGCAGACCTCGCCAACGATAAGAGCGCCTGCGAGCAAGCCCTTGCAGAGGTGCAGCGGGCGATTGGTCCCTGACATGCTGCCTGGATCGGCCTGCTCACCGCTTTCAGGCGAGTGTCATTGCCGAAGTGCCGAGGGCGTCCGAAGACCAGAATCCGGCTCGACTGAGCGATGAATTACCGCAGGAGGACAACAGAGCGCGGCAAGCAATGTAGTGTGCAGGCCAGCCGCACGCGGCGCAGGCCTGATTCCCAGGAGGCCATCCTTGGTTGCCAAGCGAAAGTTGTGCTGGCACGCGTATTAATTAACTTGGGTGGACGCGACTACGCACAGACATTGAACAGGTGCCGTGAGGCGCGATGGCGCTTGGCGTCGCGCACGCGCTCACGAATGCGATCGCGCTCGTTCTTCGCCAGTCAGCGCAGGTACTTTGTTGTGGCGGACCGCGGCCGCTTAGGCGCGACTCCGACGGTCTCACCGCTCGGCCACGGGCCCGAACTCAGCCCACCGTTGCGCCGATAATTCGGGTCGGTATAGGGATTGCCTGGACCCTTGTTTTGGCAATTGGCGTATGGATAAAAGAACGCGCAATAAGCGGGCTCGGACATCACCTGCTGCGCCGGGGCCGGTGTGAAATTTAACGCGGTCAGCACTGCCGCCGCGCCGACTTGCTTGGGGATGGACATTGTGCTTCTCCCTGCGTGCTACTCCCACTGCGGAAGATGTTCCGGACGCGCAGAGAATAACACCCGGGACGTTGGACCCATCCGCTCAGCGCGATCACTCCACCGTGAGCGTGATCCCGGCAAGTATCCGTCGTGGGCGACCAGGTGCGAGCCGCGAGGCGCTCTCTTTCCGTCAACGGTCCCCGCTGACTGACCTGCCATCCGTCAGGACCGTTCTGACCCATTTCGGATATCGGCAGCAATTCTCCGAACCTTGTGACCTGACAGCGTGGAGCAGGCATCAGTTCGAGCGGTTCACGGCGACTATAAGCCCTAAATCGAAAAACTGGCGACCCGAATGAACCGGAGCCGCCTGCTGGTCGTCAGTCACCGTGTTTCTGGAGCAAAAGGAGAGCGACTTCGGGCATTTTTTTGGGCGTCTGTGAGATGGTTCATATAAGGGCGCGCGGGCGTTGCTAATATTGCATCACCGGACATTTGCCCTCCGGAACTGTTTAGGCAAAGCCGTCTGGATTGGTATGGCGCTGCTCGGGTTTTAGGCCAGCTCGACCTCGAGCTTTCACGGCCATGCGCCTCTGCTGGCCGAAAAAGAAGCGTTGAAGGGAAAGTGGACTGCGTGCCGTTGAAGCGGACGCAATGAGCACTGCCAGCATTGACGTCTGAGTTTGGCACGTTTGAGACATGCCCACCGCCCCTGCGTATGCGAAGGTAACGGAAAGGGGAGGATCAAATGATCATCAAACGCAGCGTCCCATGGCATGCCCGTTCGACCCTCAGCAGGTCGGCCCACGTCATCGCACGGATCGGACTCGCTTTGACCGGGACCGCCTGTGGGCTGTTCGTTGCCGAGGTAAGCGCCCGCAGCATCGATCTGGTTGGTTCGGTTGAAGCCATGCTCGCCATGATGCTTTACGGGGCCGCCGGCTTCTATCTCGGGATCGATCTGCCCCAGGCTCCTCCTGATCACCACATGCACCTGCCGCCACGGCGCGGGCTGGGCATCAGTGCGGATATGTTGGAGTTGCTAACTGCGGCCGGCATTTTCCTCACCGCAGTGGCGGCGGTGGTGTCCATCTCCACTATCGTTCTGGATGAAACTGTGGAAGCCGGCACGGCCGGTATCATATGTTTGAGTTGGGCAATCGGCGCTACCATGCAGATCGCCGCCGGCGTCATCGCGCGAATAAAGTTAGCCCGTGCCGTGAAAACGGCGACGCTCGCGCTCTTCTTCCGGTGAAAGGTCAGGATAATCTGCTAAGGGAGTTCGAACATGCCGCTCTACATGTATCAGGCAGCCTACACAGCAGAATCATGGTCAGCGCAAATGAAGAATCCACAAAACCGCGTTAAATCCGTTGGGCGTCAGGTGACTGAGGCCGTCGGAGGCAAAATGATCGGTGGTTGGTACTGCCTGGGTGATTACGATGCTGTTCTGATCGCAGACGTGCCGAACATCGAGAGCATGGCTGCTATCGCCGTAGCGATTGCGGCGGGTGGCGCAATCAAGTCCAGCCAAACCACTGCATTGATGACCGGGGCGGAACTTGTGGCGGCCCTGAAGAAGTCGGAGTCCGTCGTCAAAGGTTATAGGCCCGCCCGATAGAGATCGTCGGGCTTCGACTACCGGAGGGTCTGTTTGCGGTCGCTTGAGACTTGACGACACTCATCGCAAACGGTCAGCTCGGATCGCTCATTGGCCGATGATGCGAGCCTCCTGCACATAGCCGAAGCCGCCGTTGCCTGACAGGCTCGGCCGTCAGGGTAGCGCAATTCTATTTCGGCGAGATCCTTCTCATCCGCCAGACGCATATTGACGCCTATCTGGACATTTCCCAACTTCGATACGGCGCTCGCGATTAGAATAAAGTGCGTCGTTGAACCGCAACTTGCACAGAAATGGATTTCCGCGGCCGGGTCTTCTTTGTCTCCCCGGCTATATCCCTTCGTCGTTCCCTCAATGCCGACTTCTGAAGGATGGAAATAGGCCCAGCGGGCACCCGATTTGCTGCAGAGCGTGCAGTTGCACTCGTTAATGAAGTCTGGTCGCTTTGGGATTCCGATGCGGAACCAGAGGCAGGAGAGCTTCAGCATTCTCGTATTATATCAGGAAGGCCGCTTATCTGGTAGCGGGCGTCTGGTTTGCCACTCACTCACTGCCGTCTCCACCTCGGCCGCGCCGGATACCAAATGTCAGATTTTCACCACTAGTAGCGGATCAAGGTGATGCCGGTCGTGAGGCGCTGTCCGGCGACGGAGATGGGCTTGCGGCCTCCGTCTCCAGCAGAGGCGTTACGCCGGCACCCGCCCGCCGAAAAACGGCATCAGCGCCTGGCTCAGCGCATGCGGCCGACCCGAGGTGAAGATCATTTCGGCGCCGGCTTGATCGCCATCACGGCCGGCAGGCCCGAGCAGATCCACCACCCGTCGCGCGATTGCGGGCGCCGGATCGATCCAGTCGACCGGCCATGGCGCCAGCTTAACGAACCGGTCTACCAGCAACGGATAATGCGTACAGGCCAGTACCACGGTGTCGGTTCGGGCCGACGCGTCTGCATCGGCTCCGACAAAACAGGGCGCCAGTTCGGCGGCGATCGCGGCATCGTCGACCTCCACGCCACTCAGCGCCAATTCCGCCAGCGAGGCGAGATCCGGCGATCCTACCAAGGTCACTTTGCAGCCCTTGGCGAAATCGCGGATCAGCGCGTGGGTGTATTCGCGCTTGACCGTACCCTTGGTCCCGAGCACCGACACGCGCTTGGTTTTCGAACTGGCGCAGGCCGGCTTGATGGCGGGGACCGTTCCGACGAAAGGCAATTTGTAGGCGTTGCGCAGATGCGACATCACCAGGGTCGAGGCGGTGTTGCAGGCGATCACCACCAGATCGGGCGTATGTGCCGAAATCAACTCGCCGATCAGCGGCACCACGCGCGCGATGATCGCCTCTTCGCTGTGGTGGCCGTAGGGGAAGAACGTGTCGTCAGCGACATAGACATAATGCGCAGTCGGGCGCGCCTTCACGATCTCACGCTGAACGGTGAGGCCGCCGAGGCCGGAATCGAATACGAGAATCGTCGGAAAGGCTGACACCGCGACATATTAGCCGATCCCGGGTTATCATTCAGTTGTTTTGATGGCCCTTGTTATGTGCCAGAGCTATCGCCCAGCGCCGTTTCCGGCCCGTGGACCAGGCGTCGGACCGGCAATCCGGAAGCCCGAGGGGAGGCTACGCAGATATGATTCGAAATACGCCGTCGAGCTGGGGCAGCGTCGCGCGATCGTTCCACTGGATTCTTGGCTTCGTGATCATCGGCATGATCGCCTATGGCTGGTGGATGAATCACTTTCCCGCGTCGGCGGATCGCTTTTTCTACCGGTCGATCCACGCCGATATCGGTTATGTTGTGCTGCTGCTGATGGTGCTTCGCGTGATCTGGCGCGCCGTCAATCCCGCGCCACCGTTGCCTGCCGGTACGCCACGCTGGCAGCGGATCGCGGCACAGATCAACCATTGGGCGCTTTATGTCGTCACCATGGTGGTGGCGACGCTCGGCTGGGCGCATTCCGGCGCGCGTACGCCGAATTATTCAGATTGGTTCGGGCTGTTTCACGTCCCGCAAATCACCTCGTCCGACAAGGCCGCGGCCGGGGCTTACGAAGACCGGCACATCTTCTTTGCCTACGTGCTGCTGGCGCTGATCGTGATCCATATCGGTGCGGCACTCTGGCATCATTTCGTCAGGCGCGACCGCGTCGGGGCGCGAATGTTCAACGGCGCGGAAGGTTGATCGAGCCGGCCGCCGGTGCCGAAGGTTGTGTTAGATCTCGCTTCGCGCATAGATTGTTTCTTGCTTTTCTCGCAATTTACGGCGAGCATGAGCGTCTGACGGCATGTCGAGGCGGGGGGCGTCGATGTCGAAGAACATCGTGTTGCTTTCGGACGGGACCGGCAACAGTGCGGGAAGCCTGTTCAAGACCAACGTCTGGCGGCTGTACCAACTCCTCGATCTCAGTAATCCCGAGCGTCAGGTCGCCTTCTATGATGACGGCGTAGGCACGTCGTCGTTCAAACTGTTCGCGGCGCTCGGCGGCATCTTCGGGTTCGGTCTGAAGCGCAATGTGATCGCGATCTACAGTTTCTGCTGCCGGAATTACCAGCCCGGCGATCGCATCTATTGTTTCGGCTTCAGCCGCGGCTCCTTCACGATCCGGATCGTCGCCGGCATGATCGCCTCGCAAGGGCTTGTCGCCTATCACGACAGGGAAGCCGACCTCGCGCTTTTTGCCGCCGACGCCTATCGCCGATACCGGCGGCGGTTTACCGGCGGCATTCCGAAATATCTCGGCAAGATGGGCGTTGATCTGCGCGACATACGCGACGCCGTGATCCGGCGATGGCGCAAGCTCACCCATCGGCCTGTCGAAGCGCCGCCCGCTGTTGATGTCGAAAGCATTCATTTCGTCGGTATCTGGGACACCGTGGACGCCTATGGCGGACCGATCCAGGAGATGACGCGCGCGATCGACTACTGGATCTGGCCGCTGTCGATGCCGGATCAGTTCATGAGCGCCAAGGTGCTCAGGGCGTGCCATGCGATGTCGCTGGAAGACGAACGCGATGCCTTCACCCCGGTGATCTGGGATCAGCGTTATGTCCGCGCCAAGGCCGTCGTTGCTGGCAAGAAGAAGGCCGATTGGCTGTTCGATATCGACTACGATCCGCGCAGCGAAGCGGCGAAGGCGGCCGAGCCGCTGCCGCATCTGCGGACGCAACTTCCGGCAATCGATCAGCAGCGTATCAGCCAGGTCTGGTTCGTCGGCGTTCATGCCGACGTAGGCGGTGGCTATCCGCAGAACGGCCTCGCCTATGTGACGCTCGACTGGATGCTGGATCGGGCACAGGGCTACGGATTGAACTATTCCCCCGGCCAGCGGGCGTCGATCATCGCTCCCCAGGTCAATCCGGACGACAAGCTGAACGACTCGCGCAAAGGCCTTGCGGCATATTATCGCTACAAGCCGCGCAATCTGAAGGATCTGCTGAGCGCGCCGCCTTACAAGCCGTCTTTCCGCGACGATGTCGCCAGCATCTGGCGGCTGTGGCGCAAGGCGAAAGACCCGCAGACCAGGGTTATCGCCGACCTGCACCCGAGCCTTTGGCGCGCGCCGCTACCGCCACCGAAAGTGACGATCCACGATTCGGTTTTCAAGCGGATTCAGTTCGGCTCCGACCGCTACGTGCCCGTTGTGATGCCGAAGACGTATTTTTTCACCGACAAAGCGGGCGCGGTGACCGATGCGCTGCATCCGGTCGATCCCGGCGCTCCGCGATCGCTGGTCCAGAACGATGTCTGGAACTGGATCTGGCTGCGCCGCGTGGTCTATTTCCTCACCGTCTTTGCCACTGCGTTCGTCGTCGCGACGCCGGTTTGGGTGATCTATCAGCCAGGCTTCGGCAAGGCTGAGGTTGGCGGCATCGTGACGCCGCTCGTCAACGCCGCGGCATCGTTTCTGCCGGGATTTCTGGAGCCCTGGTGGGTGGCGTTTCGCAATGGACCGGGGTTCGTGCTTGCCGGCGGGATCGTGGCGCTTGCGCTGATGGCGTGGGGTAAGAGCCTGCAGCAGACGATCCACGATGTGGCGCGCGTCGCGTGGCATTCGCCGGATAGCCATACACCGCTAACCGGATGGCGTGCGTCAATTGCCCAGTTGCGCCGGCTCGGGATCTATCAGGCGTTCTTTTACACGCTGTCGCATTGGATCCTGCCGACCGCGATCATGTTCTGGCTGTTCTGGTGGCTGGCGTTCGGTACGGCCAACACACTTGGCCTGGTCTGCAAGGCGACAGGCAGCAGCATCGATGTGACCGCGACCGAAGTCACCGCCAACAAATCTCCCGGATATGGCGACAGCTTTGACACCAGCTACCTCTGCTACCCGACCGGCCTGAAGGTGACCCATGACGAAAGGTACCAGATCAGTCTTGCGGTGAAGCAACCGTGGTTCGACCACCATCACACCATCCCGACCAGCCCGGAGGGGTTCGGCAAATCCACCCTGGTCGAGCTGGGAGGCGTGCCCTTCAAGCGCCTGATCTGGTCGAACTGGTTTGCGCCGATCGTTCGCGTCGGCGCCTCCGGCCTCGAGGAGCATCTTCCGAAATTCAAGCAATCGTCAGACGGGAGCAACCTGTGGACCGCGGATTTCACGGCCCGCAGCGATGGCGAGGTGTTCGTCTATGTGAACGACACGTCGATCTTTCTGCCGTGGCTGTTCACGCATTTCTACAAGAACAACGAAGGCACCGCCGTCGTGTCGCTCAAGAAGCTGTAGAGGCGCTTCGCCTCACGCCTCGCCGAACACGCGCTCGAAGATCGTATCGACGTGCTTGAAGTGATAGCCGAGGTCGAACTGTTCTTCGATTTCGGCATCGCTTAGATATTTCTTCACGTCGGCGTCTTTTTTCAGCAGCGTCTGGAAGTCACCTTCGCCCCGCCACACCGGCATCGCGTTGCGCTGCACGAATTTGTAGGAGTCTTCTCGGCTGGCGCCTTTTTGCGTCAGCGCGATCAGAAGCCGCTGCGAATGCACCAGGCCACCGAGGCGGTCGAGATTCTTCTGCATGTTGGCAGGATAAATCAGCAGCTTGTCGATCAGGCCGGCCAAACAATTCAGCGCGAAGTCCAGCGTCACCGTTGCGTCGGGGCCGATCATGCGCTCGGCCGAGGAATGCGAGATGTCGCGCTCGTGCCAGAGCACCACGTTCTCCATCGCCGGCGTCACATAGGCGCGCACCATGCGGGCGAGGCCGGTCAGATTCTCCGACAGCACCGGGTTGCGCTTGTGCGGCATCGCCGACGAGCCTTTCTGTCCCTCGGAGAAGAACTCCTCGGCTTCCAGCACTTCGGTACGCTGCATGTGGCGGATTTCGGTGGCGAGCCGTTCGACCGAGGAGGCGATCACGCCAAGCGTGGCAAAATACATCGCGTGGCGATCGCGCGGAATCACTTGCGTCGAGATCGGCTCCGGCACCAGGCCCATCGCCTTGGCGACATGAGCTTCGACGCGCGGATCGATCTGCGCGAAGGTGCCGACCGCGCCCGAGATCGCGCAGGTAGCGACTTCCTTGCGCGCCTCGACCAGGCGGGCGCGGGCCCTGGAAAATTCCGCATAGGCAAAGGCAAGCTTCAGCCCGAACGTCACGGGTTCGGCGTGGATGCCATGGGAGCGGCCGATGGTCGGCGTCATCTTGTGTTCGAAGGCGCGCTTCTTCACCGCCGCCAGCACCTTGTCGACGTCGGCGATCAGCAGGTCGGCGGCGCGGGTGAGCTGGACGTTGAGGCAGGTGTCGAGCACGTCGGAGGACGTCATGCCCTGATGCACGAAGCGCGCTTCGGGGCCGACGATCTCGGCCAGATGGGTCAAGAAGGCGATCACATCGTGCTTGGTCTCGCGCTCGATCTCGTCGATCCGCGCGACATCGAAGGTCGCATCCCTGGCCTTGGCCCAGATGGTTTTGGCTGCTTCCTTGGGGATCACGCCGAGTTCCGCCAGCGCATCCGCCGCATGCGCCTCGATCTCGAACCAGATCTTGAAGCGGGTTTGCGGCTCCCAAATGGAGGCCATTTCCGGACGGGTGTAGCGGGGAATCATTGCGGACTCTGACGGTTTGGGGGTTACGCCGTGCTTTAGCAGAGCCACCCCGGTGAGACAAACGCCGGCCTGGGAGGGGGAGGGTGCATCAACAACGGGGTGGCTACGGGCCAATAGGGGGCCCCCAAGCCCGCCAGGGGCATTTAATCACGGGATATTGACTGACAGATATTGAAATCTGTCATCGAGATGCGATATAACCCTTGCAACGAACCGCGAAACGCGGGGACCAACCAAAAAACTTTTCCGAGAACTGCCATGACGACTGAAATTTTATATCTGACCTCCCGGATCCACCAATGGCTCAATGTCCAGGTGGCCCGCCATTTGGCCGCACAAGCCGCCAAATTCACCCGTTAAGTAGGGTCTGACCGCAACAAGTAAACGGTGCTCGAATGAACGAAGCTGTGGTTTTAACACCCGAGCGAATTCTTGAGGTCACCGAAGACGTATTGCGTCGCTTCGGACTGGCGAAAGCCACCGTGGTCGATGTTGCCCGTGCGCTCGATGTCAGCCACGGCAGTGTCTACCGTCATTTCCCGAGCAAGGCTTCGTTGCGCGAAGCGGTGGCCAAGCGGTGGCTAGACCGCGTCAGCGTGCCGCTTGAGCAGATTGCAAAGGATTCAGGGCCGGCGCCGGTGCGGCTCGAACGCTGGCTACGGACCCTGTGCACGGACAAGCAGAAGAAGGTTTGCGAAGATCCGGAGATGTTCGCGACCTATCTGACGCTGGCGCGTGAAGCCTGCGGGGCCGTGAGAGCGTACAAGGAGGGCATGATCGATCAGATCGCGGGCATCCTCTCCGATGGCGTCCAGCAGGGAGTATTCGAAGCGCCGGATGTCAGGGCCACGGCACGCGCGCTTTTCGAGGCTACCGTGCGCTATCACAACCCCGCGCACGCCGAGGAATGGAAAGACCCCGAGTTGTCGGCGCGGTTCGATGCGTTGCTGGCGCTGTTGCTGCGCGGAATAGCGGCGCCGCGCAAAGGCTGAACGTATTAAACGCTGAACCTACTAGACCATTTCGCCACGCGCCGCCGCGGCGGCGTTGCGGATCGCCGAGATATTTCCCTTGTAGCTTTCCATCGTGCCACCCTTGAATATGGCGGAGCCGGCGACAAAGGCGTTGGCGCCGGCAGCGGCCAGCGCGCCGGAAACATCCGGGCCCACCCCACCATCGACCTCGATATCGATCGGCCGCCCCGCCGTCATCGCCCTGATGTCGCCGACTTTGCCGAGCGCGGAGCGGATGAAAGCCTGGCCGCCAAAGCCCGGATTGACCGACATCACCAGCACCAGGTCGATCATGTCGATCACGTATTCGATGGCCGAGATCGGCGTTCCCGGATTGAGCGAGACGCCGGCCTTCTTGCCGAGCGCGCGGATCGCTTGCAGGGAGCGATGCAGATGCGGCCCGGCTTCGGCATGGACCGTGATGTGATCGCAGCCGGCCTTGGCGAAAGCTTCGAGGTAGGGATCAGCCGGCGAAATCATCAGATGCGCGTCGAAGATCTTCTTCGTATGCGGGCGCATCGCCTTGATCACGTCTGGGCCGTAGGAAATGTTGGGAACGAAATGGCCATCCATCACGTCGAGATGAATCCAGTCGGCGCCTGCGGCATCGACCGCGCGAACCTCTTCGCCCAGCCGGGAGAAATCCGACGCCAGGATCGAAGGTGCGATGACCAGAGGGCGTGACGCAAATTGTTGAGACATGTGCGTTTTCCCGGGCACTTCAGAGCTGTGGATTGGTTTCGGGTAACATGCGCAAAGCGCGGGGGCAATGTAGCCAACGGCCGCTAAACGGCCAACTGTGGAAGCGGTGACACCGGGGCAAATTCTGCCGCCGGCGGCACCAATTGCCGGGAGATCCGGCCGCCAGGATTAGAAAAGTCCATTATTTACTGGGTTTTTTGCGATGGCATGGCACTTGCTCACCAACAGGCGTGAAAGTGTGGGCCGCATTTGGCGGCGTGTTTCGGAGTTTGACCATGCTGTTTGCCTTGGGCGCCGCGTCGACCGCGTTCGGCGCCATTCAGTCGCTGGCCTCCTCAGTGGCCTCTTCGTCGCAATCCTCAGGTTTCGAGCTTCCGGGCACCGCCCAGGCCTCGACGGCCTCAACTGGAACCACCGGTTTCACCGGCGGCGGCTCGCAGATCTCGCCGGCCACCATGGAGGCACTGCTTGCAGCGCAGAGCCAGTCAACGACATCTGCATCAACATCGGCATCGGCCAACTCGGCGCCGCCGAGTCCGGCGGACGCGCTGCAGGATTTGTTCTCGCAGATCGATGGCAATGGTGATGGCTCGATCACCAAATCGGAGTTCGAAAACGCGCTCGGCGCCGGTGGAACCAACACCGCGGCCGCCGATGACGTCTTCAGCAAGCTCGACAGCAATGGCGACGGCTCGGTCAGCCTTGGCGAATTGTCATCGGCGCTGCAGGGCGCTGCCAGCAAGGGTGGCCACCACGGGCATCACCATGTCGCGGGTTCCGGCGCATCCGACGATAGCAGCAGCGATCCGAGCAGCGATCCGTTGTTGCAGGCGCTCCAGGCCGGATCTTCGACGTCTTCGAGCAGCAGCTTGAATTCGCTGCAGGCCATTATGCTCGGCTCCGGCACTGCATCGTCATCATATGCGATCAACCAGGTGATCGAGCGCCAGGTGCCGCTCTCGGCTCTGCCGATATCGTTCAACGTGTGAGGCGACGCGCCGCTTCGTCTTCGCTAGCCGAAGCGATCCTTCCAGGCCGGCAGCGCGCCGGGGAAGGGTAATGCGGTCGCCGTATAGACGCCGCGCGCGATCGCGCGCGCGGTGACGTTGGCCGCGACCATGCCGAGTTCCGTCAAGCCGACCAGCGGATCGACCGGCTTCTCGCCGGTGGCGGCGGCGAACACCACATCACCGTCGAGCGGCGCGTGCACCGGATAGATGGCGCGGGCAAATCCGGTCTGCGCGATCATCGCCAGCCGCTTGGCCTGGGCTTTGGTCAGGATGGCGTCGGTGACGACAATTGCCAGCGTGGTGTTCTCCGCTGCCGAGGCTGCCGCGGCGCCCTTGAGACGCATCGCCAGCATCTCCGGTGTGAAGGAGGGCGGCAATCCGCGCCCGCCATATTCGCCGTCGACTTCAAACGGCGCGGCCCAGAACCACGGGCCGTCGCCGACCGTGACGCTGCCGATGGCATTGACGACCGCGAGTGCGGCGACCTTGATGCCGCCGGGTGTCGTTGAGGACGCCGAACCGAGGCCACCCTTCAGGTTGCTGGTGGTCGCGCCCAGGCCTGCGCCGACGCTGCCGAGCGTGAAAGATGCGCCAGCCGACGCGGCCGCGGCATAGCCGAGATCGCGATACGGGGCGAAGCGGCCCCATTGCTTGTTGCCGCCGTTGAGCAGATCGAAACAGATCGCGCCGGGCACGATCGGAACAAGCGCTTCGCGGACCCGAAATCCTCGGCCCTGTTCGGCGAGCCACGCCTGTACGCCGCCGCCGGCTTCCAGCCCGAACGCCGATCCGCCCGAAAGCGTGATGGCGTCGATCTGCTCGACCACGTTGACCAGATCGAGCAGGGAACCCTCGCGGGTGCCGGGACCGCCGCCGCGGACGTCCATCGAGGCGACTGCAGGCTTGTCGAAAATCACCGCCGTGACCCCGGAGGCCAGCGCGGGGTCGTCGGCGTGGCCGACGCGGACGCCGGCAATGTCGGTCAGGAGGTTGTTCAAGACGCGCGTCCATTGTCGAGGGCCATCCGGATCATCCTGGCCAGTTCCGGCTTGCGATATGGCTTCGCCAGCAAGAGCACACCGGAGTCGAGCCGTCCATGATGAACGATGGCATTTTCGGTATAGCCCGATGTGAACAGCGTCTTGAGCGAGGGGCGCCGCTTCAGCGCTTCGTCGACCAGCAGACGGCCGTTCATGGCGCCCGGCATGATCACGTCGGTGAACAGCAGATCGATATCGGCGGCGCTGTCGATCACCTGCAAGGCTTCGGCGGCATTGCATGCCTCCAGCGTGGAGTAGCCGAGGCTGCGGATCTGCGTCAGCACATATTTGCGCACCAGCGCGTCGTCCTCGACCACCAGCACCGCTTCGTGGCCGCCTTGAACCGCCGCAGATGGCAGCATCTCGGTCGCGCCGTGATCCACACCGGTGGCGCGCGGCAGATAGAGCTTCACGCTGGTGCCGTGGCCTTGCTCGCTGTAGATCTTGATGTGCCCGTTGGATTGCTTGACCAGGCCGTAGACCATGCTGAGACCAAGGCCGGTTCCCTTGCCGACTTCCTTGGTGGTGAAGAACGGATCGAACACCCGTTCGAGGTCCGTGGCCGCAATTCCGGAGCCGGTGTCGCTCACCGCGATCATGACATAGGATCCCGGCGTGACCTCGACATGCATGTCTGCATAGGCCTGATCGAGATAGACGTTCTTGGTCTCGACCGCGAGGCTGCCGCCGTTCGGCATGGCGTCCCGCGCATTCAGCGCCAGATTGAGAATGGCGGTGGTGAGCTGGTTCGGATCGACCAGCGCCGGCCAGGTATCGTCGGCCAGCAGCGGATCGATCTGGATTTGCTCTCCGAGCGTCGGGCGCAGCAGCTTCACGGTTTCGAGCACCAGACTATTGACGTCGATCTCGCGCGGCTGCAGCGGCTGTTTGCGCGCAAAGGCCAGCAGATGTTTGGTCAATTGGCCGCCGCGTTCGGCGGCTTCGTCGATCATCCTGGCGATGGCTTCAAGTTCGGGGCGATCGGCGACGGCCTCGGCCAGGATCCCGATGGTCCCGGTGATGACGGTGAGAATATTGTTGAAGTCGTGCGCGACGCCGCCGGTCAACTGGCCGACCGCTTCCATCTTCTGGGCCTGGCGGTACTGCGCGTCCGCAGCCTGCTTCTCGGTCAGGTCACGGCCGACGAAGAAATGCCGCCGCACCGGCTCTGACCATGTTCCCATCCAGGTCAGCGCCACCGCACGTCCGTCCTTGTGGACGTAGCGCGTCTCGAAGTTGCGCATCAGCCGGCCGCGCCGGGCGGCTCGCATCTCGGCGCGGGTGCGGTCGAGATCGTCGGCATGGATGAATTCGACCGCACTGTGCCCGATCATTTCCGTCGGCTCATAGCCCAGGATGGTGATCGAACTGGGGCTGACCTGAACGAAATTTCCCTTGGTGTCGGTCACCAGGATGAGATCCTGCGACGTCTCGAAAATACGCCGGCGTTCCTCGATCTCCTGGTTGAGGGCCGCCTCGGTCCGCTTGCGCTCGCCGATGTCCTGGGCGGTCTTGGAGGCGCCGATGATCTCGCCCGCGGCCGATCTGATCGGAGAGATCGCCAGCGAGACTTCCACCTCGCTGCCGTCCTTGCGGTGCCGCACGGTTTCATGCTGCGCGATGATTTCACCTCGCGCAATTCGATCGAGGATCTGACGCAGCTCGGCGCGCCGCTCGGACGGCACGATGATATCGATGCGCTGGCCGACCGCTTCCGCGGCGCTGAATCCAAACAGGCGTTCGGCGGCGCCGTTCCAGGCGGTGATGGTGCCGTCCAGCGACTTCGTGATGATGGCGTCGTTGGAGGATTCAACGACCGCACTGAACAGGCGCTCGCGCTCGGTGTGGCGATCTCTTTCGGACGCGGCCTGCCGGCGCATCTTGCCGAGCAGGCGGGACAACTGGGCCTGCAAGGCGACATTGTCGAACAGCAACACCCCGAGCACGAAACTTGCCGCGAAGAGTCCATAGATCCGTCCGACATAAAAACCGAGGTCGAACCTCGCGACGTTGACGATCGCGGACAAGGCGATGTCGAACAGCCACGCGCACAGCACGACCATGAGCCAGATATCGATCAGGGAATGCGGCCGCCGCAGCCACAACACGAACACGCCGGCGAGGCTGAGCGACCATACCGCGCTCACCACGCCGATCATGGTGGGTGTGTAGCGTCCCTCGCTCAGCAATGTCGGCAACAGGTCGTGCCTGCCGGTGACGATCCACACCGCAGCGATCATTGCGGCGACAACCGCGATGGCGCTGGTGACAATGGCCCGTCCGGCCGAGCCCTGGATTCGGGGGCCGCCGTTGCTGCCTTTCAGCAGGGCATAGCCGAGCACGAACAGCGGAAATCCGCCATGCCAGATCATGAATAGCCAGACGGTGGTCTGCGGCCCGCCATTGAACAGCCCGGCCGGCGCGAACAGGCCTGGAAAGGTCAGGGCATGCGCGACCGCCGCGGCTGCGGTGAACATGTAGCCGCTCGCCAGCAGCAGCAGCGCCCACCATCGCAGGATGACGAACTGCGAAAACAGCAGAAGCGCGGTGATCAGGTCGTTGATCGCGAGCGCGGATTGATAGCTCGCCACGAATGCCGGGACCGGCGCAAGCGCGCATGCCGGCAAACGGCAGGGCGCATACGAACAAAACAAAGGATATGCCGACCACGGCAAACGCCACTGCGCGGTCGCGACTTGTCGCCGGCATGGTCGATAGGAAGATGCCGTGGTCGTCATCTGCCTGCACTATCGCCCCCCTCGCGAACCGGTGTCGCGCACCATATTAGGCCATCCGGTGAATCGCTATATCCGGTCGACGTCCAAATGTCAGGTATTGCCCGCCGCATGGCCCGGTTGCGGGCGATTGTTTGCAGCGCCTTCAAGGCTTCGGTTGGCGTCAACCTAAGGTTACACAATCCTTAATCAGACCCCGCGAGAACCGGCAAGGGTAACCGCATTTTTACTCACAAGCGGGATAGTGTCCCTGATAGCTTGACCGAGATCAGACGTTCCGATGTAGGCTGGTCTAAAGCCGATCCGCGTGAGCCGATGCCCCGTATCCTCGTTATCGACGACCAGGCCGATGTGCGCGCGATGATCTCCATCGTGCTGCGGGTGCATCATTTCGAGATTGTCGAAGCCGCGAGTGCTACGGCGGCGTTGAAGGCGATCGAGGAATTCGAGCTTCGATCTCGCGATCGTCGATATCTTTCTGCAGGGCACCAGCGGCCTCGATCTCATCGGAATGATCCGTGAGCGCATCCCGAACCTGCCGGTCGTGGCAATTTCGGGAATGACAACGCTGGATTTCGTCACCGAGTCACCAGAACTTGCCGATGTCGTCTGTCTGCAGAAGCCGTTTCGCCCGAACGATCTGGTGCGTGCGATCGAAGCTGCCAAAGAGTCGTCGCGGCGGCTGGCGGCGGCCGGTTAGACGTCGCCACGAACCGGCAAAACCAAAACGCCCCGGCGAACCGGGGCGTTTGATGTCGGGGCCGAGGTTTCGTTACGAACCCTTCGGATTGATCTCGCTGTAGCCGCCCTTGGCGTCCCATTTATAGACGACATAATCGAGTTCCTTGATGTCGCCCTTGGCATCGAACTCCAGGGTGCCGATCACGGTATCCCAGGACCCCGCCTTGATTGCCGCCATCACTTTCGTCGGATCGGTGGTGCCGGCCTTCTTGGCGGCCTGCGACCAGACCTGCACGGCGGCATAGCTGTAGAGCGTGTAGCCTTCGGGATCGATATTCTTGGCCTTGAAAGCTTCGACGATCGCCTTGGCGGTCGGCTTCTTGCGCGGGTCGGGACCGAAGGTGAACAGCGTGCCTTCGCCGGCCGGTCCGGTGATCGAGGCGAACTCCTTGTCGGCCAGCGCATCGCCGGCCATCAGCACCGTCTGCAGGCCCTGATCGCGCATCTGGCGCAGGATCAGGCCGGCTTCCTGATGGTAGCCGCCGACATAGACCAGATCGATGTTGTCGCGCTTCAGGCGCGATACGATCGCGTTAAAATCCTTGTCGCCCTTGTTGTAGGATTCGAACATCTTTTCGGTGACGCCGGCCTTGTTGAGCGCTTTCTTGGTCTCGTCGGCGAGGCCTTTGCCGTAGGTGGTCTTGTCATTGAGGATGGCGATGTTCTTGCCCTTGTAGGCCTTGGCGATGTAGTCGCCCGCCACCGTGCCCTGCTGATCGTCGCGGCCGCAGACCCGCGCCACGTTCCAGAGGTTGCGCTCGGTGAACAGCGGATTGGTCGAGGCCGGGGTGATCTGCAGGACGTTGCCGTCGGCATAGGCTTCCGAGGCCGGGATCGACGACGACGAGCAATAATGGCCGGCGACGAACGGGATTTTCGAGCTGCCGATTTTTTCCGCGATCGAGCGCGCCTGCTTCGGATCGCAGGCATCGTCCTCGACGTCCAGCGCGAGTTTCTTGCCGAGCAGGCCGCCCGCGGCGTTGAGATCCGCCACCGCCTGTTCGGCGCCGTTCTTCATCTGCCGGCCGAATGCGGATTCGCCGCCGGTCATCGGGCCCGCTACGGCGATGGTGGTGTCCTGCGCCAGCGCGGCGGTCGACAGCGCCAGCGACGCGCCGAACGCCAGTCCGATGAGCTTGAATGAGTTCATGAGAAGTCCTCGCGGGTCTATCGCTACGGGAAATCCCCGGCGGGCGGCCGGGTTCGAAAATCGGAGCCATTGTCGGCTGATTTTGTCGTGAAGTCATCGGCAATTTTGCGGCGAATCGATGGGTCTATTCGCCGCGTCGGCGCTACCCGTGGCGGCCGCCTTCGAGATAGGCCGAGCGCACTTCCGGACGCTGCAGCAGTTCGGTGCCGGTTCCGGAGAGCGTAATCAGGCCGTTGACCATGACGTAGCCGCGATGGGCCAGCCGCAGTGCGTGATTGGCGTTCTGCTCGACGATCAGCACCGTGAGGCCGTCCTGCCGGTTCAGGGTCCGGATCGCATCGAAGATCTGCCGCGCGATCAGCGGCGCGAGGCCGAGCGAAGGCTCGTCCAGCATCAACAGGCGAGGGCGGCTCATCAGCGCGCGCCCGATCGCCAGCATCTGCTGTTCGCCGCCCGACAACGTGCCGCCGCGCTGCGTCATGCGTTCCTTCAGCCGCGGAAACAGCGTGAAGACGCGCTCAAGGCCGCTGGCGCGATCGGTTTCGCTGGACTCGGTGGCGTCGGCACCCATCTGCAGGTTTTCGGCCACGCTCATGCGCGGAAAAATCCGCCGGCCTTCCGGCGATTGCGCGATCCGCAGTCGCGCGATCTCGTGCGTTTCGAGATCGGTGATGTCGCGGCCATCGAACAAGATCTGGCCGGAGCGGGCGCGGGGCTTGCCGAAAATCGTCATCATCAGCGTCGATTTGCCGGCGCCATTGGCGCCGATCAGCGCGACAATTTCGCCGCTCGTGATGTCGATATCGACGCCCTTCAGCGCCTCGATCTTGCCGTAGGCGGCGTGCAGGCCGCGGATTTCGAGCAAAGGCGTGCTCACAATCCGAGCTCCTGCTCGACGGCGGCAACTTCCTCGTCTTCGACGCCGAGATAGGCCGCGATCACCTTGGGATCGTCGCGGACGTCCTTTGGCGTGCCTTCGGCGATCTTGACGCCGTAATCCATCACCACGACGCGGTCGGAAATCTCCATCACCACCGACATGTCGTGCTCGATCAGCAGGATCGAGGTGCCCTGATCGTTGCGGATCGAGAGCAACAGCTCGCTCAGTCCCGCACTTTCGCGCGCGTTCAGTCCGGCGGCGGGTTCATCGAGACACAGCAAGGCCGGTTCGGTGCACATCGCGCGGGCGATTTCGAGCCGGCGCTGGTCGCCATAGGGCAGGTTGCCCGCCGCGTCATCGGCACGGTCGCGCAACCCGATGCGGTCGAGCCAGAACGTTGCCAGATCGATCGCGCGCTTCTCCGCGGCGCGCCAGGAAGGCGCGCCGATCAGGCCGAGAAAGGTCAGTCCGGAGGCCAGCATCAATGCGTTGTGCTGCGCGACCATCAGATTTTCCAGCGCAGTCATGCCGGGAAACAATCGGATGTTCTGGAAGGTGCGGGCGACCTTGGCCAGCTTGGAAATGCGGAAATCGTTCAGCCGTTCGAGCCGGAACTCGGCGCCGCTGTCATGGGTGAGGTGGATGCGGCCGGAGGTCGGCTTGTAGAAACCGGTGATGCAGTTGAACACGGTGGTCTTGCCGGCGCCGTTCGGGCCGATCAGCGCCGTGATCTGCCGCCGCGTCGCGCTGAACGACAGATCGTTGACGGCGACGATACCGCCGAAGCGCATCGTCAGATGCTCGAGACTCAAGATGTTGTTGGCGCTCATCCGTGACCCTCCTTGACGAGGTCGGATGAAATTGTTTGCGCGTGGCGCAGGAACACGGTCGGTGCGCGGTGGCCGATCAGGCCGCGCGGCCGCCAGATCATCAACAGCACCATCGCGACGCCGAACACCAGCATGCGATATTGATCGAGACCGCGAAACAGCTCGAAGCCGCCGATCATGGTCAGCGCCGCAAGTGCTACGCCGAGCTGCGAACCCATGCCGCCGAGCACGACGATCGCGAGCACCAGGGCCAATTCCTGGAAGGTGAAGGATTCCGGGCTGATGAAGCCCTGGCGCGTGGCGAAGAAGGCACCGGCGAAACCGCCGAACATGGCGCCGGTCGCGAACGCCGTCAGCTTCGTGGTGGTGATGTTGATGCCGAGCGCGCGGCACGCCACTTCGTCCTCGCGCAGCGCCTCCCAGGCGCGCCCGATCGGCAGGCGCCGCAAGCGGATCGTGACCCAATTGGTCAGCAACGCCAGCGCCAGGATCAAATAGAATAAAAACACGATGCGATGGGTCGGCGAGAATTCGATGCCGAGTTTGGCGGCGAGGCCGTTGGGGCCCGGCACGAGCGGGATGCCGAACATGGTCGGGCGCGGAATCCCGGAAATGCCGTTCGGGCCACCGGTCAGGCTCTGCCAATTGATGATGACGAGCCGGATGATCTCGCCAAACGCGAGCGTCACGATGGCGAGATAGTCGCCGCGCAACCGCAGCACCGGAAAGCCCAGTAGCACGCCCCAGAACGCGGCGAGGACACCGGCAAGCGGCAAGCAGGCCCAGAACGACAGGCCAAAATTGGTCGCCAGCAGTGCATAGGAATAGGCGCCGACCGCGTAGAACGCGACATAGCCGAGATCGAGCAGGCCGGCGAGGCCGACCACCACGTTCAGTCCCCAACCCAGCATCACATAGGTCAGCACGAGAATGCCGAGATCGAGGATGTAGCGCTGATTATAGAAGATCACCGGGACCAGAAACGCGAAGATCAACAGCAGCGGCGCCACCAACCGCCCCGCGGTCGCCAGCGCGGATTGCACTCGCGGCGGAACAACCCTGACCGTCCCGACCGGTCCCCACCATTGCCGCAGCAATTCAATGACGATGCTGCCGCCGAACACAATCGCGACCATCGCGGCAAGTTCGCCGAACCGCGTCCAGTAGATCAGTTGGCCGGTCGGACCGGCCTCGGTGCGAACGCCGACCATCAGCGAAAACAGCACCAGCGCGACGAAGGCGCTGATCAAGGCTTTCTTGATGATGAAGGCTACACCAGGGGCGCGCGATACCGGCGTCGGGATGGTTGTCACGCGGCTCGCCTGTCAGACTTTTTCGACTTCGGGCCGGCCGAGCAGGCCGGTCGGAAGGAAGATCAGCACGACGATCAGGATCGAGAACGCCGCGACGTCCTTATACTCCACGGAAAAATAGGCCGACCACAGCGTTTCGATCAGGCCGATCAAAAGCCCGCCCAGCATCGCGCCGGGCAGCGAGCCGATGCCGCCGAGCACGGCCGCGGTGAACGCCTTGATGCCGGCAACGAAGCCCATGAAGAAATCGACCAGGCCGTAATACAAGAGGTACATCATGCCCGCGACTGCGGCGAGTGCCGCTCCGATCACGAAGGTCATGGAGATGGTGCGGTCGACATCGACCCCGAGCAAGGCCGCCATGGTCTGGTCCTGCTCGCAGGCGCGCATGTCGCGACCAAGGCGGGTGCGCGACACCAGCCAGGTGAAGATCGCCAGCAGCACGATGGTGGTGACGACGACGACGATCTGCACGTTCGACAGCCGCACCACGAAACCGTTGCTGTCGAGCAGCGTGTAGCCGCCGGTGATGATCGGCGGCACCGGTTTGACCCGCGCGCCCTGCGCCACCTGCGAATAGTTCGAGAGCACGAACGACATGCCGATCGCCGACAGCATCGGCGCCAGCCGGAACGAATGCCGCAACGGCCGGTAGGCGATGCGCTCCACGGTCCAGCCGTAGAGCGCGGTGATCGCCATCGATACCAACAAGACGATCAGCAGGATCACCGGAACCGCTGTCAGCCCGAGCGAGACCAGCACCAGGAATGAAATCAGCGCGATGAAGCCGCCGATCATGAAGATGTCGCCATGGGCGAAATTGATCATGCCGACGATGCCATAGACCATGGTGTAGCCGATGGCGATCAGGCCGTAGATCGAACCGAGCACGAACCCGTTGATGACTTGCTGGGCGAAATAATCCATGCGCTGCCGCTGTTTGAGCATTTTCCGGCAAAGTGACCCCGGTTTGCCGTCAAGAAAATGCACGCCTTGACCGTTTTCGCGGCGATGGCTCCCGGCAGCCGGAACGTCGCGTCGTGCCATTTTCTAACAGTGGGAACCGGGGGCGGCAACAGCGCCAGCAGCGGGCGGATGGCGTTGTACATAGGTAGTTTAGGGGGAGGGCTGCGCGAAGTTCCTTTGGCGTTCCCCGGCCTCACTCGCACCACGCCGATGCCACGCAAAGACCAAGGTGGAACCAGATTTGGCCGGAAACCATTCGTGCGACCCCGGCGTTACTTCCCGCGACGTTCAACAAGGGAGATCCTACGATGCCCAACCAGAACCAGCCCGGCCAGCAGAACCAGAACCCGGGTCAGAAGCCCGGTCAGCAGCAGGGCGGCGGCGCGAAGCCGGGCCAGCAGCAGCAGGAGAAACCCGGCCAGCAGCAGGATCCGAACCGTCAGGGCCAAACCCCGCAACGGGATCGCTAGTTTTCGGCGGAGAGCGAGTGTGAGAGTAGGAAAGTCCCGCCGAAAGGCGGGATTTTTCTTGTTTGGCGGGATTTTATTGTTTGGTCGAGTTCGAAGGTGCGCGGCCCGCTGCCCGGGGGCGCGTTAAGGTAAACAAAGGGTTTAAATTGCCGGTCGCTGTTTAACCGCGTTAGCTCGCCGCATGACGCTGCCCCCCTGGGGGCGGGGAACAAGCGGGAAGCACATGTCGGCAAACTGGCGGATCAGCTCATTCAGCGGCGCGATGCTCGCAGCCTATTTCATCCCGACCTGGACCATGGTCGCCTTCAGGATCATGATTTCCCCGATCCACGGCTTTTATGAGCGGCCGAATATCGCGGTTGCATTGTTCATCAGCGATCATCTGCAACTGGCCGGGATGGCCACGGTGCGGATGGCGTGGCTGCTGGCGTTGGGCAAGATGACCGTGGTGGCGTTCTTCGCGATCTTTCTGGTCTTTCTGACCCGCGCGGTAATCCGCAAGACGGGCAGCGCCGATGAAGCGCTCGCGATGGCGCTTGCGATCGGCAGCGTGATCAGTTTTGCCAGTATGGTGATGGCGTCCCAGGTTGGCGAGACCGCCGCTTTGCGGCTGCATGCGACGGAATTGCTGCTGCTGCTCGGCACCGCGATCGTGATGCTGACCGAGCGTCCCGTCCAGAGCGTTCAGCAGATTCAGCGATCGACCAGCGAACTATCCCTTCAGCAGCCCCAGCTCCTGGATAATCGCTGAGGCTTCCTTGACGGCATGATTGGCGGCGGGCACGCCGCAATAGATCGCCTGCTGCAACAGAATTTCCTTGATATCGTCGGGCGTGAAGCCGCCTTCCGTCAGCGCCGCGCGAATGTGCAGGCGAAACTCGTCCCATTGCGCCAGCGCCACCATGGTTCCGATCACCAGCACGCGCCGCGTGCGTTCGTCGAAATGCGGCCGGGTCCAGATCTCGCCCCACGCGTAACGCGTGATCATGTCCTGGAAGTCGGTATTGAACGCATTTCTGTTGGTGATCGACTTGTCGACCCAGGCATTGCCGAGCACCTTGCGGCGCTGGACCATGCCGTCGTCGCGGCGTTTCTGATCGTCCATGGTGGCTCTCCTCTAGCGTTGCGTCAGGAAGCCGACCACGGCGTCGGTGAACGCGTGCGACTGCTCGATATTGGAAATATGCGCGGCGTCCAGAATTGTGAGGCTGGCGCGCGGGATCTGGCTGCGGATCAGTTCGCCCGCTGCCAGCGGCGTCGCCATATCGTGACGGCCGGCGATCACCAATGTCGGGCTCTTGATGTTCGGCAACAACGCGCGCTGATCGAGCGTGCTCAGCGCCTCGCAGCAGGCCAGATAGCCTTCGACCGGCGTTGCCAGCAGCATCGCCTTCATCTTCGCCGTCGTCTGCGGATCGCGCTCGCGAAAATCGGCGGTCAGCCAGCCGGCGATCACGGCGTCGGCGACCGCAGCTGAGGCCGCCTTCCTTGACCGCCTTGATGCGATTGAGCCAGTTGGTCGGATCGGCGTAATAGCAGGCGGTATTGGCGAGAACGATGCGGTCAAAACGCTCCGGCGCATTGGCCCCCAGCCATTGCCCGACCATGCCGCCCATCGATAGCCCGCACCAATGCACCTTCTCGATGTTGAGATCATCGAGGATCGCGAGCACGTCGCGGCCGAAGCGCTCCATCGAATAGGGTGCGGGCGGGACGCCGGATTTGCCGTGGCCGCGGCGGTCGTAGCGGATCACGCGAAACAGTTGCGTGAGCGCCTTCATTTGCGGCTCCCACATCTGCAAGGTGCAGCCCAGCGAATTGGACAGCATCAGGGTCGGTCCGCCGTCGCGGCCTTCCACCGATACATTGAGCAGGCAACCGTCGGCGTCGATCATCGGCATGTCATGTTCCTTGTCATGCGCAGACCGGATCCGCGCGCGTCTACTTTTTATCGAGCGACGCGAGCAGACGGTCAATCATGGTCTGCGAGACGCCCTGATAGGACATCGGCTCGAACAGGTCTGCAATTTTCTTGGCGTCGAGCTGTTGTGTAACTCGGGGGTCGCCGGCCAGCACGTCGCGCAGGGCCTTTTTCTCCGCGACGGCCTTTTTGCTGGCGGCTTCCACCAGATGATGCGCTTCGCTCTTGCCGAGTTTTTCCGCCAGCGCAAACGTCACGGATTCGGCCATGATCAGGCCGCGTGTGGTGTCGAGATTGGCACGCATCCTGATGACATCGACTTCCAGGCCTTCGGCGATATCGACGATGGCCGCGAGCGCACCCGACGTCACCAGCAGCAGGCTCGGCAAGGTCGGCCATTCTGCATGCCAGGGTCCCGCGCTGCGTTCGTGATCCTGCACCTGTGCGGCAAACATCGTCGCCGCCAGACCGGGCGCCATGGTGGCGGCGCCGAGCGCGCTGGCGGCCGCGACCGGATTGCGTTTATGCGGCATGGTCGATGAGCCGCCGCGGCCTTCGCCCGAGGGTTCGAACGCCTCGCCGACGTCGGTCTGCATCATCAACGATATGTCGCGCGCGATCTTGCCGCAGGTGCCCGCGATAATCGCGAGCACCGAGGCTGCCTCGGCGAAGCGATCGCGATGGGTGTGCCAGGGCGCGTCGGGCAGCGGCAGATCAAGCACCTCGGCGAGCTTCTCGGCGACGCGCAAGCCGTTGTCGCCGAGCGCGGCCAGCGTCCCCGCCGCGCCGCCGAACTGCAGCGCCAGCGCCTCGCTGCGTAACCTCTGCAACCGCCTGCGCGAGCGGTCGAGCGCAGCGGCATATTCCGCAAGCTTCAGTCCGAACGGAATAGGCAGCGCATGTTGCAGCCAGGTGCGCCCCACCATCGCGGTGTGGCGATGGGTTCGCGCCTGGCGGGCAAAGCCGGCGATGGCGCGGTCGATATCGGACAATAGCGCATCGATCGCGGCGCGCAGGGTCAGCATTGCTGCAGTATCGATCACGTCCTGGCTGGTGGCGCCCCAATGCACATAGCGCGCGGCGTCCGCATCGGCTTCGGCGACGGCAGCGGTGAGCGCCTTGACGAGGGGGATTGCGAGGTTGCCGGACTTGGTTGCAGCTTGCGCCAACGCGGCCAGATCGAACAGCTGGGCGTTGCAGGCTTGCTCGATCGGGGCAGGGGCGCCTGCCGGGATCACACCGGTGGCAGCTTCGGCACGCGCCAGCGCGGCCTCGAAATCGAGCATGTACTGGAGATAGGCGACATCGTCGCAGATGGCGCGCATGGCAGCGCTCGACAGCATCGGCGCCAGCAAAGGCGAGAGGGCAGTACTCATGATGCGGGCGACCTAACCATCCTCTCATACCTCTGCCAACCCTGCGGGTCCGGCGCAAGTAGGTCCACCCGCGTGCTGCAACTGCGAATATGCATCGCACGCGGTACGACCATCCCCTTTCATTTGGCCGTTCCGTGCTTTACTTGGGGTTTGGTACCGGCGCCGTGGCGCCAAGGTGCCAAGGCGCGTTTTCAGGAGGCGAATCACATGGCCATGACAATGAACGGCGAGGTTCAGCTTGCAGCGCCCCGCGAGGCCGTGTGGGCCAAATTGAACGATCCGGAAGTGCTCAAGGCCTGCATTCCCGGCTGCGAGGAGCTGGAAAAAACCGAGGACAACGGCTTTCGCGCCACCGCCAAAATGAAGGTCGGGCCGGTGTCCGCCCGCTTCAAGGGCAAGGTCACGCTGAGCGATCTCGATCCGCCCAACGGCTACAGGATCTCGGGCGAGGGCGAGGGTGGTGTCGCCGGCTTCGCCAAGGGCGGTGCCACCGTGGCGCTGGCCGAGAAGGATGGCGGCACCCTGCTGAGCTACAACGTCGAGGCGCAGATCGGCGGCAAGCTCGCCCAGCTCGGGCAGCGCCTGATCAACGGTTCGGCCAAGAAACTGGCCGATGAATTTTTCGCGAATTTCGCCAAGGTGGTGCAAGGCTAGTCTTAAACGAAGGCTAGCCGTAAAGGCTAACCTGCAGGTCAACTCCCCCTGAGGCCACATCGGGCCATGCCGCTGGTGAGGTTGCTCATTGCCGGGATGGCCCATATTATGGCTTTGGAATGATTTTAATCGACTGTTCCGCCGATATGCGGCGGCGCAGATGAAGAGAGTACTGAATGGCCAAGATTTCTCTGATCGTGAACGGCAACCCCGTTAACGCCAATGTCGATCCCCGTACCCTGCTAGTCCAGTTCCTGCGCGAAAACCTGAGGCTGACCGGTACGCATGTCGGCTGCGACACCTCGCAATGCGGTGCCTGCGTCGTGCATCTCGACGGCAAGGCGGTCAAATCCTGCACCACGCTCGCGGTGATGGCGGACGGCCATGAGGTCAGGACGATCGAGGGCTTGGCTGCCGATGGCGCGCCGCTGCATCCGATGCAGGAAGCCTTCCGCGAGCATCACGGACTGCAATGTGGCTTCTGCACGCCGGGCATGATCATGACCGCGGTCGATATGGTTCAGCGCAGAGGGCACGACCTCTCGGACCACGTCATCCGCGAAGAGCTCGAAGGCAATCTGTGCCGCTGCACCGGCTACCAGAACATCGTTTTATCGATCGCGGCCGGCGCCAAGGCGATGGCTAAGTAAGGTCCCGGCCAAGTAAGTTCGGGCGAAATCGGATCTCGCGTCATTTTCAAGTGCCGCATATGGCGGTCGGGAATACCTCATGTACGAATTCAAATATCATCGTCCGGCGACTGTCAGGCAGGCCGCCAATCTGCTGATCAAGAATGAAGACGCCAAGCTGATCGCCGGCGGCCATACGCTGGTGCCGGTGATGAAGCAGCGGCTCGCGAGCCCGCCGCATTTAGTCGATCTCTCCCACATTGAGGGCCTCAACGGCATCGAGATGAAGGGGCGCGCGTTGGTGATCGGCGCCACCGCCAAGCACGCCGAGGTCGCGACATCGGCGATCGTCGGCGAAGCCATCCCGGCGCTGGCTGAACTTGCCGGTCTGATCGGCGATCCCGCGGTGCGCCACAAGGGTACCATTGGCGGCTCGCTGGCCAACAATGATCCGACCGCCGATTATCCGGCCGCCTGCCTCGCGCTCGGCGCCACCATCGTTACCAACAAGCGCCGTTTGAAGCCGGAAGAATTCTTCCAGGGCCTGTTCACGACCGCGCTCGAGAGCGATGAGATCATCACCAGGGTGATGTTCCCGGTGCCGAAGAAGGCCGCCTACATCAAATTCCGCAACCAGGCCTCGCGTTACGCGCTGGTCGGGGTGTTCGTCGCCAAGCGGCCGTCGGATGTGCGCGTGGCCGTGACTGGTGCCGGCTCGGATGGCGTGTTTCGCGTGACCGAGTTCGAAGAGGCGTTGAAGAAGCGCTTCTCGCCGAAGGCGCTCGAAGGCCTGACCGTGCCGGCGAACGGCTTGAACAGCGATCTGCACGGCAGTGCCGAGTATCGTGCGCATCTGATCGGGGTGCTGGCACGCCGAGCGGTCGAAGCCGCGACCGCCAAGGCGTGACGCTGATTACGGATCCATCAAGATTGGTTTTGCCATGAGTGCATCGGCGTTACCCACTTCCGTCGATGCGATGCTCGAACTCCTGACGTCGCGCGGCTATCTTGCGGAACGTTCGCTGGCGACGGTGGCTTATCTGTCGCTGCGGATGGGCCGGCCGCTGTTCCTCGAAGGCGAGGCCGGCGTCGGCAAGACCGAAATAGCAAAAGTGCTGTCGGCGGCGCTTGGGCGAAAGCTGATCCGCCTGCAATGCTACGAAGGCCTCGACGTCGCTTCCGCGGTCTACGAATGGAACAGTGCGTCGCAGATGATCGCCATCCGGCTGGCGGAGGCGGTTGGCGACGCCGATCGCGACCAGCTCTCCAGCGATATCTTCGCCGAACGCTACCTGATCAAGCGGCCGCTGCTGCAGGCATTGGAGCCGGATACAGCGGGCGCGCCGGTGCTGCTGATCGACGAACTCGACCGCGCCGATGAGGCGTTCGAGGCGTATCTTCTGGAAATCCTCTCGGACTTCCAGGTCACTATCCCGGAATTCGGCACGGTGAAAGCGCCGGCGGCGCCGATCGTGATCGTCACCTCGAACCGCACCCGCGAAATTCACGACGCGCTGAAGCGCCGCTGCCTCTATCACTGGGTCGATTATCCTTCGGCCGAGCGCGAACTGGCGATCGTCAAATCGCGCGTGCCGAACATTTCCGCGAAACTCTCGCAGCAGGTCGTGCGTTTCGTGCAGGCGCTGCGCGATCAGGATTTCTACAAATCACCCGGGGTCGCCGAGACCATCGACTGGGCCACCGCGCTGACCGAACTCGACGCCCGCTCGCTGACCCCGCAAATGGTCGGCGACACGCTCGGCGCGCTATTGAAATACCAGGACGACATCGCGCGGATGCAGGGCGACGGCCTGCAAAAGGTTTTGAAGGAAGCGACGAGCGATAATTGACGAGCGAAAGTTAGAGTTGTTCGTCATTCCGGGACGACGCGTCAGCGTCGGACCCGGAATCTCGAGATTCCGGGTCTGGTCCTTCGGACCATCCCGGAATGACGTCAGTGAGATTTGGACCGATGCCCATCAACCACCTCACGCCTCCGACCGGCCAAATGGCCGACAACGTCGTCGGCTTTGCCCGCGCGTTGCGGGTGGCCGGGCTTCCGGTCGGGCCGGGCGCGGTGATCGACGCGCTGAACGCGCTGCAGGTGATCGAGATCGGCCATCGCGGCGACGTCTACACCACTCTGGAAGCGATCTTCGTCAAGCGCCATGAGCACGCGCTGATTTTCGAGCAGGCTTTTGACCTGTTTTTCCGCGCGGCTGAGGACTGGAAGCACATGCTGGATTCGGTGCCGCTGCCGGACCAGGCCAGGAAGAAGCCGGCGCCGGCCTCGCGCCGGGTCCAGGAGGCGCTGGCGCAGCCCTCGGTCAGCGAGACGCCGCAGGCCCAGGAGCAGGAACTCAAGCTCTCGGTGTCCGACAAGGAAGTGCTGCAGAAGAAGGATTTCGCGCAGATGAGCGCGGCCGAGATCGCGCAGGTGACACGCGCGATCGCCCAGATGCGGCTGCCGCAGGCCCAATTACGCACCCGCCGCTATCAGCCGGACGCGCGGGGCCTGCGGCTCGATATGCGGCGGACCTTGCGTGGCAGCCTGCGCACCGGCGGCGACATCATTGATATCCATCGGCTCGGGCTGATCGACAAGCCGGCCCCGATCGTGGCACTGCTCGATATTTCGGGCTCGATGAGCGAATACACCCGCCTGTTCCTGCATTTCCTGCATGCCATCACCGATGCCCGCAAGCGGGTCTCGGTATTTCTGTTCGGCACGCGGCTGACCAATGTGACGCGCGCGCTGCGGGCGCGCGATCCCGACGAAGCGCTGGCGAGCTGCAGCTCGACGGTGGAGGACTGGGCCGGCGGTACCCGCATCTCCGCCTCGCTGCATACCTTCAACAAGCTCTGGGGCCGGCGCGTGCTCGGGCAGGGTGCGATCGTATTATTGATTTCCGACGGGCTGGAGCGCGAGGCCGATGCCAAGCTGGCGTTCGAGATGGACCGGCTGCACCGGTCCTGCCGCCGCCTGATCTGGCTCAACCCGCTGTTGCGCTATGGCGGCTTCGAGCCGAAAGCGCAGGGCATCAAAATGATGTTGCCCCACGTTGACGAATTCCGCCCGGTACATAATTTGAGTTCAATCGAAGGGCTGATTGCCGCATTATCGTCGGCGATCCCGCCGCACCACCGCAGCGCGATCCGTCCCGCAGCTTGAAAGAGGCTCCCATGGCCACCACGCTCAATCGTGACGAAGACATCCTGCAGGCGGCCGAGGCCTGGCAAAAGGCCGGCCACGGCGTGGCGCTGGCGACCGTGGTCGAGACCTGGGGGTCGGCACCGCGGCCGGCAGGCTCGAGCCTCGTCATCAATGATGACGGCACCTTCCTGGGTTCGGTTTCGGGCGGCTGCGTCGAGGGCGCTGTGGTTACCGAGGCGCTCGATGTCATATCGAGTGGCGAACCCAAGATGCTGGAGTTTGGCGTGGCCGATGAGACCGCGTGGAACGTCGGTCTGTCCTGCGGCGGCACCATCCGCGTGTTCGTCGAGAAAGTTGGTTAGCCGTGAAGAGTGAGACACTCAGGGAACTCAATGCCGAGCGCGCCGCCCGGCGTCCGGTGATCGTGGTACTCGACACCGCCAATGGCGACCAGCGCCTGGTCAAGGCCAGGGATATTGCCACCGATCCCCTGAGTGCCGAACTGTCAAAGCAGTTGCGCATGGGCAAGAGCGGCATGGTGGAGGCCGGCGGCAAAAAGCTTTTTCTTAATGTCTATGCGCCGACCGCTAGGCTCGTCATCATCGGCGCGGTTCATATCAGCCAGGCGCTGGCGCCACTGGCGCGCTCGCTCGATTACGACGTGACGGTGGTGGATCCGCGCACGGCATTCGCAAGCCCGGAGCGATTTCCCGATGTGCCGCTGATTGCCGAATGGCCCGATGTGGCGCTGCCGCCGCTCAATGTCGATCACTACACCGCGTTCGTCGCGGTGACGCATGATCCCAAGATCGACGATCCGGCGCTGCTGCACGCATTCGAGCGCGATTGCTTCTATATCGGCGCACTCGGCTCGCGGAAAACCCACGCCAAGCGCGGCGATCGGCTGAAGGCGCAGGGCGCCTCCGACGCCGACATCGCGCGGATCCATGCGCCGATCGGGCTCAATATCGGTGCGGTGTCGCCGTCCGAAATCGCGGTCGCGATCATGGCCGAGATCACCGCGACGCTCCGCATGCCGAAGGAACTGGCGAAAGAGAACGCGGCATGAAGTTTGGTCCCGCCAGTCCGGCCGACGCGGTTGGTGGCGTCACCGTTCATACGCTACGCCAGGGATCGCTGGTGCTGAAGAAGGGGACGACGATCGGCCCGGCCGAAGTCGAGGCGCTCAATAAAGCCGGCGTCAAGGACGTCGTGGTGGTCCGGCTCGAGGATGGTGACGTGTCCGAAGACGTCGCCGCCGGCGGCATCGCGCAGGCCATTGCCGGCGAAGGCGTCGATGTCGAGCGCGCCTTTACCGGACGTTCCAATCTGTTCGCGGCTCGCGCCGGTGTGCTGGTGGTTGATCGTGCAGCGGTCGACAATATCAACCGTGTCGATGAAGCCATTACGTTTGCGACCTTGCCGGCCTTCAAGGCGGTCGTACCTGGCGAGATGATCGCAACCGTCAAGATCGTGCCGTTCGGGATCGAATCGACGCTATGCGAAAGGGCGGTGGCCGCGGCGAAGACCGGCCGCATGAGCGTGGCGCCCTACAAGATCAAGCGCGTCGGCATCGTCTCGACCCTGCTGCCGGGCCTTGCGCCCAAAGTGATCGAGAAAACCCTGCGGGTCACCGCCGATCGGTTGGCGCCCGCGGGCGCCACTATCATCGCCGAGCGCCGCGTGCCACATGACGAGACGGCGCTGGCGGCGTCGATCAAGGAATTGCTCGGCCTCGGTGCTGAACTGGTGATCGTGTTCGGCGCGTCGGCGATCGCCGATCGCCGCGACGTGATTCCGGCCGCGCTCGAAGAGGTCGGTGGCGAGATCGAGCATTTCGGTATGCCGGTCGATCCCGGCAACCTGCTGTTGATCGGCAATGCCGGCGGCGTCCCGGTGCTGGGTGCGCCCGGTTGCGCGCGCTCTCCGGTCGAGAACGGATTTGATTGGGTGCTGACGCGGCTGTTGGCGGGCCTCAAGGTGACACGCGCGGATTTGACCGGCATGGGCGTCGGCGGATTGTTGATGGAGATCGTCAGCAGACCGCAGCCACGCAAGCCAGTGGGTCCGGAAGGCAACCGCAATGTCGTGGCGGTGATTCTCGCTGCCGGGCGGTCGACCCGGATGGGCGGCCCCAACAAGCTGCTGGCGGAGTTGTCCGGCAAGCCGCTGGTGCGGATCGTGACCGAGCAAGCCCTCGCATCCGGCGCGTCCGGCGTGATTGTGGTGACCGGGCATCAGGCCGCCGAAGTCGAGAAGGCGCTGACCGGGCTGAAGGTAAAGTTCGTCCGCAATCCGGATTTTGCTGCGGGACTGGCGACCTCGGTCAAGTCAGGCATCGCGGCGGTGCCCGCCAACGCCGACGGCGCGGTGGTGTGCCTCGGCGACATGCCGCTGATCGATGCGCACCTGATCGACCGGTTGATCGAGGCGTTCGCGCCGGATCGCGGTAACCTGATCGCGGTGCCCGTCAGCGACGGCCGGCGCGGTAATCCGGTGCTGTGGTCGCGGCGGTTCTTCGATGAATTGATGACGCTCGACGGCGATATCGGCGCCCGGCATCTAATTGCCAAGCATAATCAGGCGGTAGCCGAAGTCCCGGTCGAGGGCCATGGCGCGTTTCTCGATATCGATACGCCCGAAGCGCTGGCCGCCGCCCGGCAAGGGCAGCGTCAACCGGAGCGGTTGTCGTAAAGGCGAAGTCGCCATCCGCAGTGTAGGGTGGGCAAAGGCGCGTTAGCGCCGTGCCCACCATACGAAGCATCGCGCTCCTGCTTTTTTTTCAATCTCCCGTTCACCAAGTGGAAACGCCCCTGCGTTAGGTTTTGCCGCGGATGACCTCGGGGGAGGGACTTTTGACGTCTTTTACTAAACTGCAGCGCCGCGCGATGATGGTTTTCGCGCTGACTCTGGCGCTGGCCGGGACGCGCTTTGTCACGGAATCCTGGGCTGCCGGTGCCTTCGCGATCGGCAAATGCGGCGCCTATGGCCAGGCCTTCGACTATGCCGGCGAAGCTGGTGCGCGCGCTGCGGCGCTGAAGCAGTGCAAGGGCGAGTGCACGACAGTGACCATGAAGCGCGCGTGCGCGGCGCTGTCGATCGACATGACCAACCCCTGCGGCGCCCATGGCTACGCAGTCGAGTCGAAGATCTCGACGACGCTCAACACCGCGACGCGCAAATGCTACGAATTCGGCGGCAAGGAATGCGTGATCCGCGCCTGGGCCTGCGACGCCAGGGGCTGACCTTCTACAAAGATTGGTTGTATTGATCGTCATTCCGGGGCGCGCTTAAGCGCGAACCTCAGATGTGCAGTTGCACATCGGGGAATCTCGAGATTCCGGGTCTGGTCCTTCGGACCATCCCGGAATGACATCATCCACTCGGAGCCATCAATGCAGTTCGATACCAAGATCGCGGTCGTCATCCGGACCGACCTCGAAGCGTGGCAGAGGCTGAATGTCGCCGCTTTCCTGACCAGCGGCATCGCCGCGGCGTTTCCCGAATGCATCGGTGAGCCCTATGAAGACGGCTCGGCCACCAGATATCTCTCGTTGATCGGCCAGCCGATCCTGATCTACGGCGCGGATCGGCCGGCGCTTTCCCGCGCGCTGGAACGGGCGCTGGCGCGCAACGTCAAGCCTGCGGTCTATACCGAGGACATGTTCAAGACCACGCACGACGCCGCCAACCGCGAAGCGGTCAAGGCCGTGATCCGGGCCGAGCTCAATCTGGTGGGGCTTGCCATGCGCGCCGAGCGCAAGGTAATCGACAAGATCGTCGATGGATTGAAGTTTCATAGCTAGCCGGGTTTTCGATAACGCCACCCGCCAGGGGCCAACCGTGTCCAGCCAACGAGACCGCGCGATCGAGCTGCTGCGGCGCTTTCTCCGGCGCACGGACCATACGGCCGCCCTGGCCCAATTTCGCGACGCCTTGAGCCGCGAAATCCTGCTGACCGAACGGCTGCGCGTCAAAGCGGTCATCATCACGGTCACGCTGCTGGTCGCAATCGCGACCGTGCTTCACTTCGCCGCGCCGTCGGTGTTCTCCCGCATCTCGAACGGCCGGTTCGATCTTGTTTCGCTCTATCTGGTCTATGTGCCGTTTCTGCTGCTCGAGGTCATGGTGCTGTATCTGGTGAGCTGGCGGCTTGCGACGCACAGCAAAGTACCAATTGTGCGACGCTATATCTCCGCCCTGATCGAAATCAGCATTCCAACCTTTGTGCTGTATCTGCATATGAACTGGATGGGGTCAACTCACGCGCTGGGATTTGCCGCGCCGCTGGGCTATTTCCTGTTCATCGTGCTCTCGACACTGCGGCTCGATTTCTGGCTATCCACGTTTACGGGATTTGCCGCCGCCGCGCAGTTGTTGGCGATGGCGATGCTTTATCGGCCGCCGGGGTTTGACGGCGAGCCCGCCTCGGACCTCGGCTACGAACTCAGCCGCTGCTTCATGTTCCTGATCGGTGGTATCCTGGCGGGCGCGGTTGGCGTTCGACTGCGGCATCAGTTTGAAGCCAGCATCGCGGCGGCTACGGCGCGCGATCGCGTCACCAACCTGTTCGGCCAGCATGTCTCGCCCGAAGTGGTCGAGCGGATACTGGTGGAAGGCGCGGATCGATCCAGCGACCTACGCCGTGTCGCCGTGATGTTCGTCGACTTTCGCAGCTTTACCGCGGGCGCGAGAGTTCGGACTCCGCAGGAGGTCGTCGAACGCCTTGATGGCGCCTTCGCGATCCTGGTCGACATTCTTGATCGCCACGGCGGCATCGTGAACAAGTTTCTCGGCGACGGCTTCCTGGCACTGTTCGGCGCGCCGATCGAAGCGCCCGACTGCGCGCAGCACGCGGTGGCCGCGGCACGCGAGATGCTGGTTGCGATGGAAGAGGTCAACAAGGCCAGCGATTGGCCGTTGCGGATCGGCATCAGCATTCACTTCGGTGAGGTCGTCGCCGGCAATATCGGCTCGCCGCGGCGCAAGGAATATACCGTGATTGGCGACACCGTGAATTTCGCCTCGCGGCTTGAATCGCTCAACAAGGAATTCAATTCGCAATTGCTGATTTCGTCCGCGGTCTGCGATGCGCTCGGGGACGCCGCTCGCGACGCGGTCTCGCTCGGCCAGGTCGCGATCAAGGGGTATGACAGGCCGATGGCGGTGTGGCAGCTCGGATAGAAAAACCTGACCCATCCCGCGCTTGACGGGCCGATCCGTGCATGCACTGTTTTTCCAAAATATGGAGGCCATCAGATGCGGCGCCGTTACATCACCGTGGACGTTTTCACTGATCGCGCTTTTGGCGGCAATCCGCTTGCGGTGGTGCTGGATGCCGCCGGGCTCTCGACTGAGCAGATGCAGGCCATCGCGACCGAATTCAATTATTCCGAGACGACTTTCGTTCTGCAGCCGCACGATCCCGCCCACGATGCGCAGGTCCGCATCTTCACCGTGCGCTCGGAAATCCCGTTCGCCGGGCATCCCAATGTCGGCACGGCGTTTGTGCTGGCGGGGCAGGCCGACAAGCCGCCGGCACGGCTGTTGTTTGAGGAGAAGGCCGGCCTCGTGCCGGTCGATATCTTGGCGCAAGATGGCAGACCCGTCGGCGCCGAACTCACCGCGCCGCAACCGCTGAAGCGCCTCACGCAGTTCAGCGCCGAACAGGCGGCGGCCTGCGCCTCGCTGTCGGTAGCCGATATCAAAACCGATCGGCACCCGCCGCAGATCGTCTCGGTCGGGCTGCCGTTTCTGGTGATGGAGGTGGCGACGCGGGAGGCGTTGCGGCGCGCCAGGCCCGATGCGGCGGCGTTTGCGCTGACGTTTCCATGCGACAGCAGTGATGCGGTCTATTTCTATACACGCGATGTGCCGCCGCACGAGAAGCCGTGCGATCTGCAGGCGCGGATGTTTCATCCGGGATCGAGCGGTCTCTCCGAAGACCCCGCCACCGGGAGTGCCACTGCGGCGGCCGCGGCGCTGCTGGCTGATTTGTCCGGTGAGCAGGAAGCGGAATTGTCGCTGCGTATCGGGCAGGGCGTCGATATGGGACGGCCGAGCCTGTTGCTGACCCGCGTCCGCAAGCAGGCCGGTGCGACCGTGTCAGCCCATGTCGGCGGGCGCTGCGTGCCGATGATGGAGGGAACGTTTCGGCTGGCGGGAGCGGAGTAGGGGAGCTCCCTCCGTCGCAACGGCGAGAACTATACCTGCGGCGCGACCAAATTCTCGATCTTGACCCCGTCGCGGTCCTCGATGATCTCGGCGATCCATTGCCGGTGGCAATGGGCGTGATCGCGCTCGTAGCAGAGGATGCAGACCGGGCCGGATTTTTTCACCAGCGCTGACAGCTCATCCAGCTCTTCCCTGGCCTGCGCCGTCTTCAGATGTGCGGCATAGATTTTGTGCAGCACGCCAAAATTGCCGCTGCGCGCGGCCTCTCGGCCGCTCTTCGGCGTGCCCAGCCCACGCAGATGCAGATAGGAAATGCCGCGCTCATCGAGTCCGGCCGCCAACTGGTTCTTGGAAAAGCCCGGGCGGCGCGACGACGCCACCGCGCGCACATCGACCAGCAGTTTGACGCCGGCTGCTTCGAGTTCGTCGAGCACCGACTTTGCGGGCGTCTGCTCGTAGCCGATGGTGAAAAGCTTTTTGGCCCTGGCCATCGCGGCCTCCAATTATTTCGCGATCACGCTCATTTCACGCGTTCGATCAATTCCATCGCGCCGGCCGGTGCACGGACCTTGCCTTCGTGGATCACGTAAGCGAACACGTCGCGCGGCGTTTTCTTTGGCGCCGTCTTGTCGACGCGTGGGAGGTCGTCCGGCTCGCCGCCTTCGGCCCAGGCCTGAAACCGTTTCGCCCAGGCGTCGAGTTGCTTGGGCGGATAGCAGGTTTTCAGGTTGTCATCGCCCTTCTGCAGTCGCGCGTAAACGAAATCGCTCGCGATATCCGCAATTGCCGGATATTTGCCGTGCTCGGCAAACACCACAGGCGTTTCGAACTGGCGCAGCAGCGCGATAAAATCAGGCGTGCAGAAACTGTCGTGGCGCACCTCCACCACATGACGCAGCGCGCGGCCTTCGAGCTTGCGCGGCAGCAATTCGAGAAATTTGCCGAAATCGGCTTCGTCGAACTTCTTGGTCGGTGCAAACTGCCACAACACCGGACCGAGCCGGTCGCCCAGTTCGAGCACGCCGGAATCATAAAACCGCTTTACGGAATCGCCGGCTTCCGCGAGCACTCGCCGGTTGGTGGCGAAGCGCGGTCCTTTCAGCGAGAACACAAATCCATCCGGCACCTCGCGGGCCCATTTGCGAAAGCTTTCCGGCTTCTGCGAGCCGTAATAGGTGCCGTTGATCTCGATCGAGGTCAGTTTCGACGCGGCATATTCCAGCTCCTTCGCCTGCGTCAGCTTCTCCGGATAGAACACCCCACGCCAGGGGGCGAAGGTCCAGCCGCCGATGCCGATATAGATGTTGCCGGTCTTTGCGGAGGCCTTCGGGGTCTTGCTCACTTGCGGGCTCGCTTGCTGGAGAGGGGCAGGGGTGCGGACGGCGAGCCTAATCAAATCGGCCGCCATTGACCAGTTGGTGCGTGACGCCTCCGCGCTGCAGCACGCGGCGGAAGAATTCTGATCGGAGCCCGAGCTTAATTATTACAGGCAAGTGACGTCGGCTCCTTCAAACGTGAAGATCCGGCACCGGCTCTTGAGCGAAACCAAATGCGATCGCGGCTATTGTCACGGCGTCTGATGGAGCAACAACTCCCGAGCCGGATAGCCTGTCGCATGATGATGGACCCGCACAATCTCCAGCTGCCGTTCTTTTGTCTGCTTTGGAAGGCCGCGCCCAATATTCTCTGGAGCCTGGGCGGCGCCGCGCATAACCAGTTCCTGCAGGTGAGGCGGGATAACCCGGCCATCATGGCCGTGAGGCTCTCGTTGATGTCGTTGTTAGGCGACTATCGCGGCTTGCGGCGGACATCGAAGCGGGTCGATGCCAACCAAATAGATAGCCTCGCGCGTCTCGATTATCGCGCGCCGCAATAGCAGCCGGCGCCTGCGGTTCAGGTCACCGCGATCGCCGCCGGTGGCGTTTCGCCGTCGAGCCAATCCTGCTCGTCGGCCAGCGACAGCCAAGCGTCTTCCATGCGCTTGTAGCGCAGATAGGTCGGATGATCGGTAGCGCGTTCCGCCAATCGCTGGCAATTCTCAGCGTTTTCGCGGAAATGGTCGGACTGCTTCATGGCTTCCTCCTGCCCTAAAGGTAAGCGCCATGCCAACATAGCCAACAACGTCAGACGATGAAATGTTCGTAACGTCGCAGTTAGGTTCCCGTGATTCCACATGAAACAACCGACGCCTGACTTACGTGCCTCGCGGGTTCCGGATAGGATGCGAAAAAAGGAGAACAACAAGATGCGAATACTGATTGTGGCGGCTTTGATGTTGAGCGCTTCAGGCGCGATCGCCGACGAGATCGACGACGCCCACCGGCAGGCGATCACGGGGCGCGATACCTACTGGAACTGCCTCGCTCAGGAGTACCAAGCGTATTCGCAGGACAGCCACAAGAGCATGTCGGGTTCCGATTTCACCAGTCTCATCGCCGATGTCTGCCCGTCTGAGCGGCAGAATTTCCGGGTATCGCTGGTGGATTATCTGTCCCGGCAATTTCCTAATGTCGATGCGGGAGACCACATGACGACGGCCAACAAGGCGATCGCGATGGCGCAAAAGGATGTGGTGACGGCCTTCATCAAACATAAGCAAGCGTCGAAATAAACGCGGCTTGAACTCGCCGACACGGCTACGGATGCAGATAGGGCCGCCCCCTTGCGGAATGCCCTGGGCGTTCCTATTTAGCTTCTAACGGCGACGTTGATGCTTGATAGCTCCGGCGCTGGAACGACCACGAAATAGCTCGGTTGCGCCGGATGTACGCGCGCCCTCTGTTCGTGGTCGTTGGCATTTTTGGGCCCTTTTGGCCTGTTTTGAACTCCTTTCCCCCTGTTTTCGACCGGTTCGACCCGCCCTTGGCCGTGCCGCGCCTTGGCAGCGAGGGGGGCTGCGGATATACGCTGGCGGCATGAATCAAGCCATCAGATCCGAACCCGCAACCCCGCCGCAGACAGCCCTTGCGCCGCAGCTTTCGGTGGTCGTTCCCACCTTTAACGAGCGCGACAACGTCACCGCGCTGTTCCGCAAGCTGGAAACCGCACTCGCGGGCCTGGCCTGGGAAGTCATCTTTGTCGACGACAATTCCCCCGATGGCACCTGGGACGTGGTGCGCGACATGGCGCGTCGGGATAACCGGGTGCGCTGTATCCGGCGGATCGGACGGCGCGGCCTGTCCGGCGCCTGCATCGAGGGCATCCTGGCCTCCAGCGCGCCGTGCGCGGCGGTGATGGATGCCGATCTGCAGCATGACGAGGCGCAGCTGCCGAAGATGCTGGCGCTGCTGCAGGCCGGCGGAATCGATCTCGTGGTCGGCAGCCGCTACATCGAGGGCGGCAGTGCCGATAGTTTCAACAAGGGCCGCGCCGGCGCCAGCGCGCTTGCGACCGAGGTCGCCAGGCGCGTGCTGCGGGTCAAGATCGCCGATCCCATGAGCGGCTTCTTCATGATCCGCCGTGATCGTTTCGAACAATTGGCGCCGCAGCTCTCGACGCAGGGTTTCAAGATTCTGCTCGACGTCGTCGCCACGGCGCGCGGCGAATTGCGGATACAGGAAATCCCCTATAGCTTCGGTTCGCGGCTGCATGGCGAAAGCAAGCTGGATTCCATGGTGGCGCTGGATTTCTTAGGCCTGGTGCTGGCGAAGCTGACCCACGATGCGGTGTCGCTACGCTTCCTGCTGTTCGCGATGGTCGGATCGATCGGCGTGTTCGTGCATTTTGCGACGCTGTACATCGTGCTGAAGGGCCTTCATCAGCCGTTCGCGGTGGCCCAGGGCTGCGGTGCGGTGCTCGCGATGACCAGCAATTTCGTGCTCAACAACTTTCTCACCTATCGCGACCAGCGGCTGAAGGGCTTTGCGATCCTGCGCGGCCTGGTGCTGTTTTATCTCGTGTGCGGCGTTGGCCTGGCCGCCAATGTCGGCGTCGCCTTTTCGGTCTATGCGCAGGAGCCGATCTGGTGGCTTGCGGGTGCGGCCGGCGCGCTGATGGGCGTGGTGTGGAACTACGCGATGTCCGGACTGTTCGTCTGGCGCAAGCGATGATGCTGCGATGAGCCCGCCGGATGCGCGGCTCGCCCGCACCACGGGGCTGACTATTCTGGCGCTGGTGGTGTTGCGGCTCGGCGCGGCTGCCTTCACGCCGCTGACCTTCGACGAAGCCTATTACTGGATGTGGTCGAAGTATCTGGCCGGCGGCTATTACGATCACCCGCCGATGGTGGCGGTGGTGATCCGTCTCGGCACCATGCTCGCCGGCGATACCGAACTCGGGGTGCGGCTGGTCTCGATCCTGCTGGCGTTGCCGATGAGCTGGGCGGTGTATCGCACAACTGAGATACTGTTCGGCGCCCAGCGGGTGGCCGCGACCGCGGCCATTCTGCTCAACGTCACCCTGATGGCGGCGGTCGGCACCATGGTCGTGACGCCGGACGCGCCGCTCTTGGTGGCCGCCAGCTTTGTGCTGTTTTTTCTCGCCAAGGTGCTGGAGACCGGGCGCGGCGCGTGGTGGCTTGCGGTCGGCGCTGCGGTCGGCGCCGCGCTGTTGTCGAAATACACCGCGATGTTTTTCGGCCCAGCCATTTTGATCTGGCTTGCGGCCGTTCCCAAATTGCGGCGCTGGTTTTTGTCGCCCTGGCCTTATCTCGGCGGGCTCGTCGCGTTCGCAATTTTCGCGCCGGTCATTCTCTGGAACGCCGATCACCACTGGGTCTCCTTCATCAAGCAGATCGGCCGCGCCCGCATCGAGGATTTCAGGCCGGCGTTCATCGCAGAATTGATCCCGACCCAGATTGCGTTCGCGACGCCGCTGGTCTGGATCCTCGGCGCGATGGGGCTCTATGCGTTGTTTCGGCGCAATTCCGGGGCGCTCGCAGCACGCGCACTGGTCAGTGCTACGTTCTGGACCATCGTGCTGTATTTCGTCTGGCATTCGCTGCATGCCCGTGTTGAGGCCAACTGGTTCGCGCCGGTCTATCCGGCCTTCGCCATCGCTGCCGCGGTCGCCGCGCATGTGACGCCATGGGATGCGCGCGGCCGGCGCGTTGCCGATTTCTGCCTGCGATGGGCCGCGCCCTCGGGCGTGCTGATGTTTGTTCTGCTGATCGTGCAGGCCAACACTGGTGTGCTGTCGGGCTACCGCCGCGACGCCACCGTGCGCAGCGTCGGCGTCGGCTGGCGCGAATTGGCCAATCAGATCGAGACGGTTCGTGCACGTGTCGGGGCGGCGTGTGTACTGGCGCCGGATTACGGCACCACCGGCTGGCTCACGTTCTATCTGCCCAAGGGTACCTGCGTGGTGCAGCCGACCCAACGCATCCGCTGGGTCAACATGCCCGAGCCGGATCCCGCGCAACTTTCCGGCAAGCTGCTCTATGTCGACGAGGTCCGCTCCGTCGTGCCGACATATCTCGATCAGACTTTTTCGCATATCGAGCGGGTGGCAGAGCTGCCGCGCAAACGCGGGCCGCTGACGATCGAAACCTACGGGCTCGATCTGGTCGACGGCGCCAAGCGCGACGTGCTCGATCGCTCGCCGCCGCCGGAGCTGGAATAAAATTTTCCCTGGCGCCTGTCTGTTCCGCGCCACCTGAAACGTCTTGTAGCGGGAACCCTTTTCAGGAGGTCACGCCATGAGCCGATCCACCGCTTTGAAATCCGCCGCCGAGCTGGCCAGTGCCGCGGGCATGCGCTTTCCCAATGAGAGCGCCGAATACCGCCGCGCCCGCGAGGCGCTGTTGATCGAGGAAATCGAGCTGCGCCGCCACATCGAGCGGGTCGCGCAACAGCGCCGTGCGCTGCCGCCCGGCGGCGAAGTCATCAAGAGCTACGCGTTCGAAGGCGAGCAGGGGCCCGCATCGTTCGCGGACCTGTTCGGCAACAAGACGACGCTGGTCGTCTACAGCTACATGTTCGGTCCGCAGCGCGAACGGCCGTGTCCGATGTGCACGTCATTGCTGTCGGCGTGGGATGGCGAGGTGCCTGACATCATGCAGCGTGTTGCGCTGGCGGTCATCGCGCGCTCGCCGATCGCGCGGCTGACCGCGTTCAAGCGCGAACGCGGCTGGCACCATCTGCCGCTTTATTCGGATCCGACGGGCGAATTCAGCCGCGACTATCACGCGATCACCAAAGACGGGGGCGATGATGCGGCGTTCAACGTGTTTACGCGGAAAGACAGTCAAATCAGGCATTTCTGGGGCGGCGAGATGAACGGCGCTTCGGCCGATCCGGGCCAAGACCCGCGTGGGGCACCGGATTTAATGCCGCTTTGGACCATTCTCGATGTGACGCCGGAGGGGCGCGGCAAAGACTGGTATCCGAAGCTCAATTATTGAACACGTTAAGTGGTTTTTAGCCATGTCTGAAGTTCCGCAACCTGTCCCGCAGCGGGACAAATTAACCATGCCCAACAAGCGCCGTTACTTAATCCGCATTTAACTAAAAGTCGCCTTAATGACGCTCCGCGCCTCTGCGAGATGGACTTCCGGAACTTTTTTGCCGGTGGCGTTTCGCGCACAGGTTTGCGTTCGAAGCTGCCGCCGGTGTGCAGACCTTCGGACTCAGCCTGGAAGGGGAACAAGGTGGAACCAGTCTGGATGCAAGGCGTATGAGTAGCAGTAACAGTGCGTGTTATGACTTCGCAGCAACTCCCAGAGATTTTTCCCGCAAGGCGGTCGTCCCCTATGGCTTTCTAGGCAGCGCCGCGGTCGCCTGTCTCGTCGCAGGCTGTGCGTGGACAGTCTACACCAACGTTTTCGCCGCCGGCGTCTATCCGTCCGCGAGCAATTTCGATGTCGCGGTGATCAAGCGCGCTCCGGCGCCGGTTCGAACCGCTGCCGCGGCCTCCAACACTTCCGTCGTGGTCGAAACGCCGCCGGTGATATCCGCGCCTGCCGTCGTTGCGCAGGGCCCGTCGTTCTCGTTCGCGGACCGCTTTGCCGCGGCGGCCCCGCAATCCGTTGCCGCCGCACCTCAAGCCGTTTCGCCGCCGCCGCAGGAGCGCCAGGTCGCAGCACTCGCACCCGTCACGCCACCGCCCGCAGCCGCCCCCGAACGCAAGGTCGCCGACGCCGTGCCGATGCCGGCATCACGCCCGGTGGAATCGCGCAAGGGCGCCGGAGCTTCCGTTCGCGACATGGCGCAGCGCGCCAAGGCCGCCGTGATGTCGGTCGCCTCGAACGACAAGCCCGAGGCACCGGCGAAGCCGCCGACGATCTTCGAGCGGCTGTTCGGCAAGTTCGAGTCGACCGTCTCCAATTCGGGATCGGCGCTGGCCTACGCATCGGCCGACGCCAGCAGTACGTCGTCGCTTGGGCCCGCGAGCCAGAACATCGCCTCCCTCGGCACCGGCGCGCTCTACGATCGCCAGACCGCGGTGTACGACATCTCCGCGCACATGGTGTATCTGCCCGACGGCACCAAGCTCGAAGCGCATTCCGGTCTCGGCTCCAGCCTCGATGATCCGCGCTCCGCCAATATCCGGATGCGCGGCGTGACGCCGCCGCATCTCTATGACCTCAAGCCGCGCGAGGCGCTGTTTCACGGCGTTGCCGCGCTGCGCCTCAATCCGGTCGGCGGCGAGGGAGCGATCTACGGACGATCTGGCCTGCTGGCGCATACCTTCATGCTGGGGCCGAACGGCGACTCCAACGGCTGCGTCTCGTTCCGCGACTACAACGCCTTCCTGGAAGCCTACCGCAACAAGGGCGTGCGCCGGCTCGCGGTCGTCGCGCATCTCTGATCGCGGTTGCCGCGTATCTCTGATCGCGGTTGCCGCGTCATCGTCTGATCGCGGTTGCCGCGTATCTCTGATCGCGGTTGCCGCGTATCTCTGATCGCGGTTGCCGCGTATCTCTGATCGCGGTTGCCGCGTATCTCTGATCGCGGTTGCCAAGTATCTCTGAGCACTTCAACTTGTCAAACAGCCACGTGATATGCGTTCGCGTTCTCGCGGCGCGATGCGCCCGAGTTTTGCGTCACTTTCCACCCCTCTGACGGGCAGAGGCGCAGGCGACCCTCGAACGAGGGTGCAGGAAGAGCCGGGCGCCGATTGCACCCATGGGTCCCGTGCAACAAAAAGCACGGGAGGTAGGACCACAGGTTCAACCGGACTAGCTCCGGCTCTCCCTGCACAATGGCTTTACGACTTACTTCGCGCTCCCCGGTGACCGGCTTTTTGCCACCGTCGTCGGCGGGACACTTCCCGCCAACTTGACGCCAGCATCGGGGCGTCAGGACCACACAACTTCGTCGTACGCAGCAGGCAGCGCTCGTCTCGCGCTCTGCCGCGTCCATCGCATCCCGCTCCAACGTTCGTGACGATCGCGAAACGCCCTCTTGTGAGAACAGGACGACGCCAACAGCCGCTGATTTGGGGCAATTAAAAAGCTGAATATTTTTGCGGAGAGGACTGGACCACCCAAATCACCTTGAAATAGCGTTGGAAATCAGATTTTACGCGCATGCTGCCCGCGGGGGTTCTTCTCCATGTGCTATCCTGACTTTCAGCCGACCTTGATCGGCCCGACCATCACCGTCCGGCCGATCTCATCGGATGACTGGCGGGAGCTGTTTGCCGCCGGCTCGGATCCGGAAATCTGGAAGGTGCATCCCGTTCCCGATCGCTACACCGAGCCGGAGTTCAGGAAGTTCTTCGACGGTGCAGTCAATTCCAAAATGGGTTTTGTGTTTGTCGATCGGGCGAGCGGCCGGTTGATCGGCTCTAGCCGGTATCACGGCTATGAACCCGAACGCAGCGAAGTCGAGATCGGCTGGACATTTATCGTGCGCAGCCATTGGGGCGGCGCGGCGAACCGCGAAGTCAAACGCCTGATGCTCGACCACGCCTTCACCTTCGTCGATACCGTGGTGTTCTGGGTCGGCGAGGAAAATTGGCGTTCGCAAGGCGCGATGACCAAGATCGGCGGCGTCAAGCGTGACGGGCTGCTGACGCGCGAGTTGTCGGGCGACCGGCCGTATTTCATTTTCGAGATTACGAAGGACCGGTTCGGGCCACGACACGATGGCACGGCTTGACCTTGTTGAAGGACCGTTCGATCAAGTTGAGGCTCCGTGTTGGTTGCACGCGAACAAGATACGAAAGAAAGACAGGCTCTGATGGTGTGAGCCATGACGGTGGCGATACCAGCGATCCCATCCTATTGGTCACGTGCACGGATCGTCGCCGCATATCGGCGCAGCGCTTCGACCGAGCTTTCGCGGCCGCGTTCCTCCGGCGGCTCTTGCCAGCCCGGCTCGATACCATTCATGTCAGGCAATTCGTGCGCGATACCTTTGTGGCAATCGATGCAGGTCCGCTCCTTCGAAATCAGGAATTTCGCGTGGATCGCGGCTGCGCGGTTGGTTTGTTTGGTAAAATCCATCGCGATTGCGGAATGACAGTTCCGGCATTCCAGGGAATCATTGGCCTTCATCCGCGCCCATTCGTGCTTGGCGAGCTCGAGTCGATGGTCCAGAAATTTCTCGCGGGTCGAGATCGTACCGAAGATCTTGCCCCAAACCTCCTTTGAAGCCTGCATCTTGCGCGCAATCTTGTCAGTCCACTCGTGCGGTACGTGGCAGTCGGGGCAGGACGCGCGCACGCCTGAGCGGTTCGAGAAGTGGATCGTCCGCTGCAACTCCTGATAGACGTTGTCGTGCATCTCATGACAGCCGGTGCAGAATTTCTCGGTGTTGGTCAGTTCCAGTGCGGTGTTGAACGCGCCCCAGAACATGATCCCGCAGAGGAAGCCACCTAGTGCAAGGAAGGCGAGGCTGAAATGCGTGCTGGGGCGGGTGGCGATCGTCCAGAACCAGAGCAGCAATGCCTTCAGCCGCGCCATGACGAACTCATTGTTTGGATGGGAGAGGCAGCGCCATGTCCTGAAAGGTGTTCGGAACGAGCGGACGGGCGTCGGTCTGGGTCACATGGCACTCGGTGCAGAAATATCGGCGTGGAGTGACATCGGCGAGAACCTGTCCGTCACGGTCCATGAAATGGGTGACACTGATCATTGGAGCGCCCGAAGCTTCCGTGTATTGCCGACGATGGCAATCAAGGCAGCGATTGGTTCGCAGCGTGAGCTGGTAATTGTCGATTGAATGCGGGATCACCGGCGGCTGCTCCGGGTAGTTTCGCATCACGCGTTTGTCGTCGATGATGGAACGAGCCAAGGGCGAAGCGGGATCGTTTGTCATAGGGGAAGCTTCGCCGGTCAGTCGCGGCACGATCTCGGGCGCGGCCTGCGCATAGATTGCGCCGGATGCGAAGACAAGCGCGCCTCCGACAAGCGCACCCGCAATGGCTGTTCGAATCCCGATCAAACGGGAACGATCTTGACCGCGCATTTCTTGAAATCCGTCTGCTTGGAAATCGGATCGGTCGCGTCCAGCGTCACCTTGTTGATGAGCTGACTGGCATCGAACCACGGCACGAAGATCACCCCGCGCGGGGGCCGGTTGCGTCCCTGGGTATCGATGCGCGTGCGGATTTCGCCGCGCCGCGAGATGAACTCGGACCTCGGCGCCCTGGTTGATACCGCGGGAGCGCGCGTCCTCGGCATGCATGAAGCAGCGTGCGCCTGGAAACGCCTTGTATAGTTCGGGCACGCGCATGGTCATCGATCCGGAGTGCCAATGCTCAAGCACGCGGCCGGTCACGAGCCAGATATCAAATTCCTTGTCGGGAGATTCGGCGGGCGGCTCATAGGGCACGGCAATGATTCGCGCCTTGCCGTCGGGCTGCCCGTAAAAGTCGACGCCTTTCCCTGGCTTCACGAAGGGATCGTAGCCCTCGCGATAGCGCCAGCGCGTCTCCTTGCCGTCGACGACCGGCCAGCGCATGCCCCTGTTCTGGTGATAGGTGTCGTAGGCGCCGAGGTCGTGGCCATGTCCGCGGCCAAATGAGGCATACTCCTCAAACAGACCTTTCTGCACATAGAAGCCGAAATATTTTGACTCCTGGTTCTCATAGTCCGCCGGGATCTCGCCGATCGGGAATTTATCGACCTCGCCGTTCCGATACAGGATTTCATAGATGGACTTGCCCCGATAGTTCGGATTCCGATCGAGCACCTCCGCGGGCCACACCTCGTCCGTGGTGAAACGCTTCGAGAACTCCATCAACTGCCAGAGGTCGGATCGGGCTTCTCCTGGTGCGTTAACGAGTTGACGCCACGCGTGCGTTCGCCGCTCGGCGTTGCCGTAGACGCCCTCCTTCTCGACCCACATCGCGGCCGGCAGCACGCAGTCGGCGGCCATCGCCGTGACGGTCGGATAGGCGTCGGAGACCACGATGAAGTTGTCGGGATTGCGATAACCAGGATAGGTCTCGTTCGAACTGTTCGGGGCGGCCTGCAGGTTGTTGTTGACCTGAATCCAGTAGAAATTGAGCTTGCCGTCGCGGAGCATCCGATCCTGCTCGACTGCGTGATAGCCGGGCTTTTCGGGGATGATGCCGGACGGGATGCGCCAGATTTCTTCCGCCTTCTTGCGATGCTCGGGGTTGGCGACGATCATGTCCGCAGGCAGGCGGTGCGCGAAGGTGCCGACTTCGCGCGCTGTGCCGCAGGCCGAGGGCTGGCCGGTGAGTGAGAACGGCGAATTGCCAGGCTCCGCGATCTTCCCGGTCAGGAGATGTAGATTGTAGACCAGCTGATTGGCCCAGACGCCGCGGACGTGCTGGTTGAAGCCCATGGTCCAGAGCGACATCACCTTCCGGTTCGGATCGGCGTAGAGTTCGGCGAGTTCCTGCAGGAAACCGCGCTCGACTCCGGAGAGCTCGGACACCTTGGCTAATGTGTAATCCTTCACAAACTCTGCGTAGGCGTCGAAATCGATCGGCTGGGTCGCACCGGGATTGGCGGCGCCTTTGGCCTTCTGTTCGAGCGGGTGGTCGGCCCTCAGGCCATATCCGATGTCGGTGGCACCCTTGACGAAGGCGGTGTGGTTCTTGACGAAGTCCTGGTTAACGCGTCCGGAGGAGATGATGTGATTGGCGATGAAGTTGAGGATAGCAAGATCGGTGCCCGGTTTGAACACGATGGGAATATCGGCAAGGTCCGAACTGCGGTTGGTGAAAGTCGAGAGCACCGCGACCTTCACATGCGGATGGCTGAGCCTGCGGTCGGCGAGACGTGTCCACAGGATCGGATGCATTTCGGCCATGTTCGAGCCCCAGAGCACGAACGCATCAGCGGCCTCGAAATCGTCGTAGCACCCCATCGGTTCGTCCATGCCGAAGGTGCGCATGAACGCCACCGCCGCGGAGGCCATGCAATGCCGGGCGTTGGGATCGAGATTGTTCGAGCACAAGCCCGCGCGCATCAACTTGGTGGCGGCGTAGCCCTCCATCACGGTCCACTGGCCCGAGCCGAACATGCCGATGGCAGTGTGGCCCTTGGCTTTAATCACCGCCTTGGCGCGCTCGGCCATCGTATCGAAGGCCTCGTCCCAGCTGACCGGCGTCAGCTCACCGTTTTTGTCGTAGAGGCCGTTCTTCTTGCGAAGCAGGGGCGTCGTGAGACGATCCGCGCCATACATGATCTTGGAGAGGAAGTAACCCTTGATGCAGTTGAGGCCGCGATTAACCTCGGCCAGTGTATCGCCGTGGGTTGCGACGACCCGTCCATCCTTGACGCCGACCATGACGCCGCAACCCGTGCCGCAGAAACGGCATGGCGCCTTTGACCATTTGATCTGCAGTTTGCCGATGCCGCCGGTTACGGCCTGGGCTTGGGCCGACTGATCCGGATGGACTACGGCCATCGCAATCGCCGCGGCCTGAGCTTTCAGCAAGTTGCGCCGGGATAGTGTCACGTCGGTTCTCCAAGGTCTGAAAGCTGCGCGGCCTGCTCGAAGACCATATTGGCGGAGAGCACGCCCTCCCATGTCGCGATCTCGGCGAGCCGACTGCCGATGGCACCTGCATCACCGGCCTCCAGCACAAGCACGATCTTGAAGGATTCCGCGTGATGGATTTCAACTCCCGGGAGCGCGGACAGGCGCTTGAGAATTTCTTCACGCCGGTTCGGAAGCACCGATACGATGGCGCTGGAGATATGGATAACAGACTCGACCGCAAAAGCCGGCCGCGATGTCAGCTTTCCCTTGAGCAGCGCGCGTCGCGAGGGGCCGGTGGGATACATGACAGTCACCGCCTGGGAGGGCCGGGTGGGCCGGTGACCAATTGATACATCCAGACTGCGAAACCGTACCCGCCGACCACGCCGACGGTCATGACCGGCCAAACCAGGGCAACAATGATCAGGAAGACGATCAGTTCGTCGCGCGGCGTCCGGGCGGAGCTCCGCACCGGCTCAATTTTGTTCGAATGGTCTGTCATATACAGATCCGAACTCTGGAGACGTAGGCCGACCGCCGTCGCGGACCATCGCGTCTTGACATCAGATCGTGGCCCGAAGTCCCCGGTATTGATCTGGATCAATGCTCTCGGGATCAGGCGCCAACGCTTTTCCGTACTGAGAGCGAGCCCAGGACATCAGGCGATTAGTCCGCCTGATGCCAGTTTTTGCCAACGCCGTGCTGCGATGCGTGCGCCCGGTCGATGTGCCTAAACCAATTTTGGACAAAGTGTACCGATCATCATCGCTTTACGGCGCGTTGCGTCAGCGCCTCCGATCCCGATTTCGGCCCTATCAATTTACTCGTTTTAGCAGTTAGTATCTTGCTTGGCGGTGTGACAGCCGCATAACCACTCGTGCCACACAGACATTGCCGCTCCTGTGGCGAAGGTCCGGTTCAATGGCGAGACCGGAATTACTGCGAAGCTAAGCTGACCGTGCTTGCAGACACGTTGAGTTCGAAACCTAATTCTGGGTCAAACACTCATGTCGACAGCCATTTCCATCCTGGGCGGTGTGGGCCTGTTCCTGCTGGGCATGACCGTCATGACCGACGGGCTCAAGGCGATGGCCGGCTCCGCGCTGCGGACGGTGCTGGGCAAGGCCGCGGCTACGCCACTCCGCGGTGCGTTCTGGGGCGCCATCGCCACGCTGATCGTCCAATCGTCGAGTGCGACGACGATGACAACCATCGGACTCGTGAGTGCGGGGCTGCTTACCTTTCCCCAAGGGTTGGGCCTGGTGTTCGGCGCCAATATCGGAACGACCGGCACCGGCTGGCTGGTCGCCCTGATCGGCGTGCGCGTTTCTCTGACCGCGGCCGCGCTGCCGATGATCTTTGTCGGCGCGCTGGTCAAGCTGCTGGGCAGCGGACGCGTTGCCGGCGCCGGTGCGGCGCTGGCCGGCTTTGCCCTGGTGCTGTTTGGGCTAACGACGTTGCAGCAAGGCATGGGCGGGTTGGCCGAACGGTTGAACCCGGCAGACCTTCCAACCGTTCTCGCTGCCCCGGGCGCCGCCTGGTGGTCCGGCATGCTTGGAGTTCTGACTCTGGTACTGGTCGGGCTGGTGATGACTGCGGTGATGCAATCCTCCACGGCCTCGATTGCCCTGACATTGTCTGCTCACTATGCGGGAGCGGTGGGGTTGGATCAGGCGTGCGCGCTCGTTATCGGTCAGAACATCGGAACGGCGACAAGTTCGGCCATGGCCGCGATCGGTGCGAGCACCACCGCCAAGAGGCTGGCGATCGCCTATATCCTATTCAAATTGATCGCTGCGGTGATTGCCCTGGTATTATTTCCGATCGTCACGCCGCTTCTGATCCGGGCGTCGCACACAATCGACGGAGTGACGTTGCTGGCCGGTTATCACACTGCGTACAATGTTATCGGGGTCGCGGTCCTGCTGCCTGTTGTCAACGGCTTCACGCGTTTGGTCGAACGAATGCTTCCCGATCGAAACCTGGCGCTGACGCGCTGCCTCGATCCCTCGGCACTGACTGTTCCGATCGCGACCGAGGAGGCGGTGCGGCGAACGGTTGCGCGCGCGCTGGGTGTTGTGTGCCAATCGCTCGGCGGGGTTCTCGCGGGAACGCTGCCACCCGACAAGTCAGCGCCGTCGGCGCAAGAGGCCGCCGCAGCGCTGGATCAGGCACAGGAATTCATGTCCGAGGTGAGCGGGCCGCCGGAATCGCCGGCCGAGCAGCGCAGGCTCACTGCGACGATGCATGCATTGGATCATGCCGCGCGCCTGGCCGGGGTGGCAACCGAAACCGATACCTGGACCGTACACGATGGCGCGGAAGCCATCCGAGCCACTCAGCTCTGCGCGGATGCATTAAAGTGCGCGGCCGATATCGCGGCGCATGTTGCCGCTGCGGCTGGCTCCCGCCTCAGTGACGACGTGCGGCGAAAGGCGTCATCGTCCGAGCCGCTGGATGCGCCGATCGCTGGATCCGCCCCACCGATACAAGAAGCTCTGCTTCGCCTGGAACAGTGTGCCAAAGACCTGCACTCCCTTCAGAAGGATCACCGGGTGGCCACGCTGGGCGCGATCGCCAATGGTTCAATGACGGCAAGTGAGGCGCTGGCCTCCGTTGACGCGGTGCGCCGCATGGAGGCAACCGCTCATCACGCGTGGCGCTCGGCCGCTCAGTTACTCGAGGACCATCCCGAGTCGTTTTCGGCAGCCGTGAGTCAGGTCTAGAGCAGGATGACTTATCTTCGAATCGTCATCCCGCTCTATCTTTATGTTTTACGCATGATCTCCGCGCAAACGCCTCGCGTTTGTCGCGAGGGAAAACCGGTTTCCACTTTTCCGGATCATGCTCTAGTATTTCAATTCTACAAAATGCCGGCCCTTCAGCGTTGCCCGGTCGTCGTAAGCGCCTTTGTTTGAGCGCTTGGGAAGCTTCACTTTGTCTTGTTTCAGCTTCCGATATGGAATCACGCTGAGGAGATGGCTGATGCAATTGAGGCGCGCTCGACGCTTGTCGTCGGAGGGAACGATGTGCCAGGGCGCGAACTTGGTATCGGTCGCCGCGAACATGGTGTCTCGGGCCCGTGAATATTCGAACCATTTGCTCCGCGAGTACAAATCCGTCGGGCTCAGTTTCCAATGGCGCAGCGGATCGGTGATGCGAGCTTCGAAACGGCGCTTCTGCTCCTCGTCACTCACTTCCAGCCAGAACTTGACGAGCAGGATGCCATCGTCAACCACATACATCTCGAATTCGGGACAGACTTTGAGAAATCGCTCGTGTTGCTCCTTCGAACAGAAACCCAACACGTGTTCGACACCGGCCCGGTTGTACCAGCTACGATCGAAGATGACGATTTCACCTGCCGCGGGAAAGTGTCGGAGGTAGCGCTGCATATATAGCTGAGTCTTGTCGCGGTCGGACGGCGCCGGCAGCGCCACCACCCGAAACACGCGCGGGCTCACACGCTCGGTGATCACCTTGATGATGCCGCCCTTGCCGGCGGCATCGCGGCCCTCGAAGACGACGACAACGCGCAGACCGGTTTTCTTGACCCAATCCTGCAGCGCACACAGCTCGACCTGCAGGGCGCGGAGCGCTTTATTATACTCCTCACGTCCCATCGACTTGCGTTCATCCATTGGCTTCCTCCGCTGCTCGGAATTGTCAGGTGCGATACATGATTGGCCGGATTCAACCGCAGGATATTGCGGCTCCAGCAGCGGCATTACAAGCTGCCAGGCCGGTTAGGCGCGACCGCGAACAGATTCACACGCGATCCAAACCACCGACGAGGCCGCTGCGCTCGCTACTGACGAGTTACCGCGCCGCAGCATTGTCCGGAGGTGCCATTTCGTGCCGCTTGACCGGCGTTTCTGCTAAGCTCGCTTTGGAGATCAGCTTCTCAGATTGCCCAAATGCCTGCTGAAGTCATTTGGTGGCCGCACGCCGGACTGAACGGGACCTCCCGAATCCGGATGCACAATCAGATCGCGGAGCACGGTAATGAACTCTCAAGCCACGACCGGATCACAGAGCGAATTAACGCCTTGGCACGCCGTTGCAGCGGATGAGGTGTTGCGGCGTCTCGATACCAACGTGCAGTCCGGCCTATCTGCGGCCAGTGTTCAGCAACGGCTCGAGAAGTACGGCCATAACAGGCTGCCGGAGGGCCGCAAGCAGGGACCGTTCATGCGGTTCTTGCAGCAGTTCAATAACATCCTCGTCTATGTTTTGCTTGGCGCGGGGTTCGTCAAGCTGATGGTTGGCCTGTGGCTCGACGCGTCGATCATCCTGGCTGTTGTTGTTCTCAATGCATTGCTCGGCTTCTTCCAGGAAGGAAAAGCGGAGAAGGCATTGGACTCGATCCGAAACATGCTGTCTGCCGAGGCCAGGGCCGTGCGCGGCGGCGAGACTCGCTTGGTGCCATCCGAGGATCTGGTGCCGGGTGATGTCGTGCTGCTCGAGTCCGGCGACAAGATCCCGGCGGATATGCGCCTGATCGACGTAAAGAACCTGCGGACCGAAGAGGCGGCCCTCACCGGCGAGTCGGTCCCCATCGACAAGACCACAGAGCCGGTTTCCGAACGGGCAACTGTCGGGGATCGCGAAGGCATGGCCTTCTCCGGAACGATGGTCGCCTCCGGACGCGGCACCGGCATCGTCGTCGCAACAGGCGACAATACGGAATTGGGCCGCATCAACCAGATGATGGCGGCCGTCAACGCGCTCGAAACGCCGCTGCTGCGCCAGATCAAGAAGTTTGGATACGCGATCACCGCGGTGATCGGCGTGGTGAGCGTCATCGTATTTGCCTTCGGCAGATGGGTGCGGGAGATGCCCTTTGTGGAAATCTTCCAGGCCGTGGTCAGTATCGCGGTGTCGGTCATTCCAGAAGGCTTGCCGGCACTCATCACCGTTACGTTGGCGATCGGCGTTCAGCGGATGGCCCAACGCAATGCCATCATCCGGCGTCTCCCCGCCGTCGAGACACTTGGATCGGTATCCCGAATTTGCTCCGACAAGACCGGCACGCTCACACTCATGGAGATGATGGTCGTCTCGGCGGTTACGGGTGAGGCGGCCTACAGCATCACCGGCCAGGGCTACGCCGCAGCGGGCGAAATCCTCAAAGACGGAAAATCCGCCGACAAGGATCCGGTGTTAACGCTGATGGGCCGGGTGTCGATGCTCTGCAACGATGCCGAACTGCTAGAAAAGGATGGCGTCTGGAAAGTGGAGGGCGATCCGACCGAAGGTGCACTGTATCCGTTCGCCGCGAAGATCGGGCTCGACCGGCAGGCCGAGCAATCGGCGTATCGCCGGATCGATATCATCCCGTTCGAATCCGAACACAAGTTCATGGCCACCTTGAACGAGGATGCTGCCGGCAAGCAGATGCTGCTGGTCAAAGGCGCCCCCGAAGTCATCCTGGAGAATTGCGACCGGCAGCAAGCCGGCGAACCCGCGCCGATCCAGCGCGAATATTGGTTGCAGATGTCGGATAAGCTCGCCGCACAGGGAGAACGTGTGCTGGCGATGGCGTGGCAGCAGCAGCCGGACGTCAAGGCCGGGAGTCTTGGTCCGGCAGATCTTCCGAAGAACTTGGTTCTGCTCGGGTTGATTGGATTGCTTGATCCGCCGCGCACGGAAGCCATCGAAGCGGTCAAGGAGTGCCATGGAGGCGGGATCCGCGTCACGATGATCACCGGCGATCACAAGATCACCGCCGCCGCGATCGCCAAGATGCTGGGCATCGGCGATGGCAAGACCGCCATCACCGGAACCGAAATCGAGGATATGGATACCGCGACGCTGCAGGAGCGGGTCCAGGACGTCGACGTGTTTGCGAGGGCGAGCCCGGAGCACAAGCTCCGTCTCGTCAAGGCGATTCAGGCGAACAAGCAGGTCGTAGCGATGACCGGCGACGGCGTGAACGATGCGCCCGCGCTGAAGAAAGCCGATATCGGCGTGGCCATGGGAATCAAGGGCACCGAGGTCACCAAGGAGGCCGCCGAAATGGTGCTGGCCGACGACAACTTTGCCTCGATCACGGCAGCGGTCAAGGAAGGGCGCACGGTCTTCAATAACATCGAAAAGGCGATCCTGTTCATGTTGCCGACAAACGTAGCTCAGGGGCTCGTGATCATGGTTGCCATTTTCGTTGGCTTCACGGCGCCGATCACAGCACCTCAAATACTCTGGGTGAATATGGTGACATCAGTCGCACTCGGACTCGTCGTCTCCTTCGAACCACACGAACTCGACGTCATGCAGCGATCGCCACGCGCGGTCGACCTTCCGATACTCGACGCCTTCGGAATTTGGCGTGTCGTCTTTGTCGGCGTGGCGCTGCTCATACTTACCTTATGGGCGTTCTTTTGGATGAAACAAAACGGCGCATCGGATGCGCTTGCGCGGGCCGTTGCCGTCAATGCACTTGTCATTGGTCAAATATTCTACCTGCTCAATAGCCGTTACAAGATCGGCTCGTCGCTGTCCCTGAAGGCGCATCTGGACAACAAATACTTGCCTCTGGGCATCGGCGCGGTCGTCATCTTGCAGCTTTTGTTTACCTACGCGCCGCCACTGCAGGTCCTGTTCGAAACTGCGGCCATTCCGCTCCGCATTTGGCCTTGGCTCTTATTGGGCGGATTGGTGTTCTTCTTCGTGGTGGAAGCAGAGAAACTGATCATTCGGCTGACACGTTCGCGGCGTGTGGTCAGCTATCAGGGTGAAGCGCAAGTGGCTGGCCCATCGCGAAGACTGTAAGGTGAGCAGTCGACTTTCAAGTCGAAAGGACGACCATGTGGCAGCCGGATGGATGGGGCCAAACGCGAATTGGCGTTCTCACGCCTCATGCCGACGTCGTTCCGGAAACGGAGTTCAACGCGCTCGCTCCTGACGGAATTTCGATCCACGCGGCGCGTGTTCCCTTCGGTGGCTACAGACCGGGCGGAACGATGGACCCGACCATTGCCGACAACCCCGTGCGCGCCTTTGCCGATCCACCTGCGGTGGATGATGCCGCCGAGATGCTCGCAATGGCCCCATTGCATGCAATTGTTTTTGGCTTCACCAGCAGCAGCTATGTGCGAGGCGCCGCGGATGATGCGGCGCTCAAATCCCGTTTGGAAGCTCGCACACGGGGCATCCCCGTGGTCATCCCGTGCGCAGCGGCAGTTACCGCATTGGCTGCACTCTCCGTCAGGCGGGTCGCACTGATCAGTCCGCCCTGGTTCTCGGCTGAAATGGATCAGCAGGGCGTCAGCTACTTCCAGAGCCAGGGGTTGGAAGTCGTTTATAGCGGACCGGCAGGTTTGCCATCGGATCAACAAGCTATTCAGCCGGACCAACTCTACAACTGGGTGCGCTCTCACGTGCCCACGAACGCCGACGGCGTTTTCGTTGGCGGCAACGGTTTTCGCGCCATTGGGGTGATCGACGCTCTGGAAAATAGTCTTGATCGGCCCGTTCTGACTGCAAACCAGGTCGCTTTTTGGTGCGCTCTGCGCCTATCCGGCACGCGAGCACCGGTTACCAGCTACGGCCGAATCTTTGAGTTTGAGCTACCGCGCTCGTAGGGCCGGAGCTTGTTCGGTGACGGGTTCACGTCCCAGCATTGATATGGGGCCGAACCGAACCAAGTTCAAGAATTGCAAAGTTTCGACCTGCGGCCTTATGAAATCGCCTCCAAAAAATTGCGGGAGCGATTGATGCGGGATGCCGATGTGTTGATCGCGGGCGCGGGCCCGACGGGGCTGATGCTGGCGGGTGAATTGGCGTTGGCAGGCGTGGACGTTGCGATCGTCGAGCGGCGCGCCAGCCAGGAGCTTGCGGGGTCGCGCGCCGGTGGTCTGCACTCACGCATCATCGAGATGTTCGATCAGCGCGGCATCGCCGATCGGTTCGTCGGCGAGGGGCAGAAGGCGCAGGCCACCGGGTTTGCCGGAGTCCATTTCGATCTCAGCGGCTTTCCGACCCGCCACCCCTACAGTCTCGGGCTGCGGCAGAACCACATCGAGCGGATCCTCGCCGGCTGGATCGACGAGCTCAAGGTGCCGATCCATCGCGGCATGGAAGTGACTGACTTCACGCAGGATGACACTGGCGTGCATGTCGAACTGAGCGAGGGCCGCTCGCTGCGGGCACAATATCTCGTCGGCTGCGACGGAGGACGCAGCCTGGTCCGCAAGGCCGCCGGCATCGCATTCCCGGGATCGGATCCCACCACCAGCAACCTGATCGCGGTGGCCGAGCTCGCCGAGACGCCACCGGAATGGGGCATCCGCCGCGACGCCCTCGGCACCCATGCCCTCGGCCGGGTGGAGTACGAAATCCGCAACGGCGAGATCGTCTATGCGGATCACGGACCGGTCGGCGTCCTCGTGACCGAACGGTACGTCGGACAGACGGCCGAACCCACCCTCAGCGATCTCAGCGCGGCGCTCATCACCGTCTACGGCACCGATTACGGGATCCACTCTCCCACCTCGATTTCCCGATTCACCGATGCTGCGCGGCAGGCCGCTTCCTACCGCAAGGGGCGCGTGCTGATCGCGGGCGACGCCGCGCATGTGCATCCGCCCGACGGTGGCCAGGGCCTCCAGACCGGCGTGCAGGATGCGGTGAACCTGGGATGGAAGCTGGCGCAGGTGGTCAAAGGCGCGTCGCCGGAAAGCCTCCTCGACACCTACCACGCCGAGCGCCACCCGGTCGGCGCCCGCGTGTTGCGCAACACGATGGCGTCGATCGTTCTTCGCCGCGAAGACGAACGGACGAAGGCACTGCGCGACACCATTGCCGAACTCCTCGGCATGGACGAGCCGCGACGACAATTCGCCGCTGACATGTCCGGTCTCGGCATTCATTACGACCTCGGTGAGGGGCATCCGCTGCTCGGACGCCGCATGCCCGACCTCGACCTGGTCAGCGACAACGGACCGCTGCGGGTATTCGCCTTGCTGCACAATGCCCGGCCGCTGTTGCTCAATCTCGGTGAGCCCGGCGACCTCGACATCACGCCGTGGGCGGATCGTGTTCAACTGGTCGACGCCACATATGACGGCGTGTGGGAACTTCCGGCGCTTGGCGCGGTCACGGCTCCCAACGCGGTGTTGATCCGGCCCGATGGCTATGTCGCCTGGGTGGGAGAGCGCGGCTCCATCGGGCTTTCGGACGCGCTAGCCAGCTGGTTCGGACCGCCACTCGCGGCGTAGCTTGGCAATTAATTTGCGACAGGGCTGTTCAGGCGAGACACGAAGCCTATCTCCCTGTGCGGATCAAATCGATGAAGCGCCTCCAGGCAATCGTGGGAACGAGGCGGCGCTGGTCGGCAGGCATGCGAGCATCCATCATCTCCTTGGCAATATTTTGCACCGTGTTAGATGCCTTGTGCATGTGGCCGGCATCGAACGGCGGATGCGGATCGTATTCGATGGTCAGCTGGATCGCTTCGGCCCGTTCGCGGCCGGCGATTTCACCCGCTAACCAAAGAGCCAGATCGATCCCTGCCGATACACCAGCGGCCGTGACAATTTTCCCTGACTGCACGATGCGTTCATCGGCCCGGGGCTTCGCTCCCATGACCCTGAGTACGCCCATTTTGTACCAGTGCGTCGTGGCGGGCGAGCGCTTCAAAATGCCTGCCGCTCCCAAAATCAATGCCCCGGTACAGACCGACACAGTCCATGTGGTCGTCCGGTGCACCTCACGCAGCCAGTCGAGCACCTCGTCGTCCACCATCTGGCCCGGTGTGGTCGTGCCTCCCGGCACCAGCACCAGATCAGGCGACATTGTCTCTTCCATCGTGTGAGTGACACCGAGCAGGAGCACGCCACCCTCGGTGACGACCGGTCCTGTTTCCTTGCCGACGAAACGTATGTCCGCATTGGGGATGCGCGACAACACTTCCCAGGGACCCACCGCATCAAGCGCAGTGACGCCCTGATAGAGAAGAATGGCAATTTGAAAAGGGGAATCCCTTTTGGCCATGGCAATTCCTTCAAAGAAGTCATCGCATGTTTCGCTGCGACTGGGGCCGCAATGGGGAGTGCCACAGAGTTCTCTTCGCGAAGCGTAGGTTAACCTTAATGGCGTGTGGGAGCTTCCGGCATTCGGCGCGGTCAATACGACCGATGCCGTATTGATTCGGCCCGACGGATATGTGGCTTGGGTCGGAGACCGCTGCGCGCCGGGTCTTCGTAACGCGTTAACCGCCGGGTTCGGATCGACTTGTGCACCTTACGCAAAGGCGTGATGGGCTATTACGTAGGGCCGCGCCAGCGTTGATTGAGTAAATACCGGAGTACGCAATGCCGCCAGGATTGGATGTTTGGAACGGAACGGGCAATTGGCGGGAGGATCCTGAGAACTGGCATTCCGGGAGTCCGCCGATAGGCTCCGGCGAAATCGGAACCGGCACCGTAATTATTACGGCGCCCGTCAGCGCCGGGGTGTTCCTGCTGTTGAGGTCGACAGCCCAGCCACCATGCTGATTGAGGGTCCTGGAGGTGAGTTCAGTGCGAACATTATCGAGAACGCAGGCTCGATCAACATTTTCGGCGGCGAGCTCTTTGCGAACGACCTCACCAACACGGGTTCGATCAGCATTTCCGAGGGGCAACTCTCAATTCAGGGAGGTGTGCAAGGGCTGAGGGGAGCCGGGTCGATTACCCTGCAGTCGGGCGCCACGCTCACTATCGGTTCGCCGGCAAGCGGTGGGACCGTGGACTTCGCCCCTGGCGCCAACGCCGAACTCGTGCTCCTCGACGACAAGGACTTTCACGAGACGATTTCCGGGCTCAACGTCGGGACAGGCAGCGCGAAAGCCGATTTCATTCACACGACGGCGGCGGTCACGATCAGCTCGGTCAGCGGGCAGGGCACCACCGACGGCACGGTTACCTTGTCCGACGGCGCCGTGCTGCACTTGACCGGTATCAGTTCATCGAACTGGTTTGTGGCGACGACGGCCGGCGCGTCCGGCACCGATATCTACCTCAGCGACATCGCCTGCTATTGCCGGGGTACCCTTATCCTCACCGACAAGGGCGAGGTTGCGGTCGAGGACCTCGCGATCGGCGATGCCGTGGCGACGGCTTCGGGCGAGGCCAGGCCGATCAAATGGATCGGCAGGCGCAGCTACGGCGGCCGCTTCATCATGGGGCGCAAGGACATCCTGCCGATCTGCTTCAAGGCGGGTTCATTGGGCGAGGTGTTGCCGCGGCGCGATCTCTTTATCTCGCCGCATCATGCGATGTATCTGGAAGGCGTGCTGATCGAGGCCAGGGACCTCGTCAATGGCGTCTCGATCGTGCAGGCCGAGCAGGTCGAGGAGGTCGAATATTTCCACATCGAACTCGACAGCCACGACGTGATCATCGCCGAGGGCGCGCCGTCGGAGACCTTCCTCGACGACAACAGCCGCGCCATGTTCCACAATGCGCACGAATACAGCGCGCTTTATCCCGCCACAGCGCAGGGCGCCGTCTGCTATTGCGCAGCCCGTCGCAGCGACGGCTACGAAGTCGAGACGGCGCGTCACCATATCGATGCCCTGGCCGGCCTGCGCGGGCACGCCGAGACGCCGCGGATCGATACGCTGCGCGGTTTTGTCGACACCGCCAGCGTCAATGGTATCTCGGGTTGGGCGCAACACCGATCATCCGGAAGCACCGGTCTGCCTCGATGTCTTCGCAAATGGCCAATTGATCGGTCAGGTCCTCGCCAACCGGTATCGCGACGACCTTCAACGCGCGGGTCTCGGCAGCGGGCGCCACGGCTTTGAGTTCACGCCGCCGCCCGGACTGGCCTTCGCTCCCGGTGCGGTTGACGTGCGCCGCTCGCTCGATGGTGCGGCACTCGGATTCTCGACGGATGCGCTCTACCAGGAAGCAGACCGCCGTCGATCGCACGGTTCGGGCGGTTGGGGCAGGTAATTCGTAGAGACGCTTTGAACTATCCTTCGTCATTCCGGGCTCGCGCAAGAGCGCGCCCCGGAATGACGAGCGCAAAACAAAAACCCCGGCATCGCTGCCGGGGTTTTGCATTTCCTGGATTTGCCGAGTGGCTGGATCAGAAGTCCATGCCGCCCATGCCGCCGCCCGGGGGCATACCGCCGCCAGCCGGAGCGTTCTTCTTCGGCAGTTCGGCCACCATGGCTTCGGTGGTGATCAGCAGCGCCGCAACCGAGGCTGCGTTCTGGATCGCCGCACGGACCACCTTGGTCGGGTCGATGATGCCCTTCTTGACGAGATCGCCGTATTCGCCGGTCTGCGAGTCGAAGCCGTAAGCATACGCCTTGTTCTCGAGGATCTTGCCGACGATGACGGAACCGTCTTCGCCCGCGTTGATCGCGATCTGGCGGGCCGGCGCGGACAGCGCCTTACGCACGATCTCGACGCCGGTCTTCTGGTCGTCGTTCTTGGTGCGCAGGCCCTTGAGCTGCTCGGAAGCACGGAGCAGGGCGACGCCGCCGCCCGGGACGATGCCTTCTTCAACCGCAGCGCGGGTCGCATGCATCGCGTCATCAACGCGATCCTTGCGCTCCTTCACCTCGACCTCGGTCGCGCCGCCGACGCGGATCACCGCGACGCCGCCTGCGAGCTTGGCCAGACGCTCCTGCAGCTTCTCACGGTCGTAGTCCGAGGTGGTTTCCTCGATCTGCGCCTTGATCTGCGTCACGCGGGCTTCGATGTCGGCCTTCTTGCCGGCGCCGTTGACGATGGTGGTGTTCTCCTTGTCGATCATCACCTTCTTGGCGCGACCGAGCATCTGCAGAGTGACGTTCTCCATCTTGATGCCGAGATCTTCCGAGATCGCCTGACCACCGGTCAGAACCGCGATGTCCTGCAGCATGGCCTTGCGGCGGTCGCCGAAGCCGGGAGCCTTGACGGCCGCAACCTTCAGACCGCCACGCAGGCGGTTGACGACGAGGGTGGCGAGGGCTTCGCCTTCGACGTCTTCCGCGACGATGACCAGCGGCTTGCCGGTCTGCACCACGGCTTCGAGCAGCGGCAGCAGCTCGTTGAGGTTGGAGAGCTTCTTCTCGTTGATCAGGATGTAGGCGTCGTCGAATTCAACGCGCATCTTGTCGGCGTTGGTGACGAAGTAGGGCGAGATGTAGCCGCGGTCGAACTGCATGCCTTCGACGACATCGAGTTCGGTTTCGAGCGACTTGGCTTCTTCAACCGTGATGACGCCCTCGTTGCCGACCTTCTTCATCGCATCCGACAGGAACTTGCCGATTTCGGCATCGCCGTTGGCGGAGATGGTGCCGACCTGGGCGATTTCCTCGTTCGAGGTGACCTTCTTGGAGTTCTTGACGAGGTCGGCGACGACGGCTTCCACCGCCATGTCGATACCGCGCTTCAGATCCATCGGGTTCATGCCGGCCGCAACCGACTTGGCGCCTTCACGGACGATCGCAGCCGCAAGTACGGTCGCGGTGGTGGTGCCGTCGCCGGCAGCGTCCGCGGACTTGGAGGCCACTTCGCGCACCATCTGGGCGCCCATGTTCTCGAACTTGTCGTCGAGCTCGATCTCCTTGGCGACGGTGACGCCGTCCTTGGTGATGCGGGGAGCGCCGAACGACTTGTCGAGCACGACGTTGCGGCCCTTCGGGCCGAGCGTCACCTTGACGGCGTTGGCGAGAATGTCGACGCCGCGCAGCATGCGGTCGCGGGCATCAACGCCAAATTTCACTTCTTTAGCTGACATATTTGTTTTCCCTGAGTTGGATAAGGCTCACCCCTTGCGCGGCGCCCGCAGGCGCTCCTCAGGGTGAGCGTGTGCGGCGTGAATTAAGCGGCCTTCTTCTTGGTCGCGGGAACGTCGGTGAGGACGCCCATGATGTCGCTTTCCTTCATGATCAGCAGCTCCTGGCCATCGAGCTTGACCTCGGTGCCGGACCACTTGCCGAACAGCACGCGGTCGCCGACCTTGAGATCGATCGGGATCAGCTTGCCGGCTTCGTCGCGGCCACCCGGGCCGACGGCGGTGATTTCGCCCTGCGAGGGCTTTTCCTTGGCACTGTCCGGAATGATGATGCCGCCAGCAGTCTTCTCTTCGGCGTCGATACGCTTGACCACGACGCGGTCGTGAAGCGGACGGAATTTCATGCAGTCCTCCTAAGCTTTTGAAGATGTTGTCGAGTTTTGCAGAATTGGCAGTCTCCGCCAGCGAGTGCCAGCGTAGCCGAAGTGGACATAATCCAGTCTTGTCAGGGGGACAAGGGCTTGTAGCAGAAATATTGGCACTCAAATATGACGGCTGCCAAAATTACCCGACATCGTTAATCGGCTCGAAAGCCGGCCGAAGCCCATATTAGCACGTGCGGTAAGCTGCTGCTAACGCACTAAATTTCAACAACTCATTAAACATTTAGGCTTGTGATGGGTTGGTATCGTGCGTCACATTTCTCTCATGTGAGCGCGTCTCCACCGGGTGGCTCCCGGATGGCCAGCCACCCCTTGAATATGCGCTCCAGCAATGGAGGTTGGCATGGTCTCGCGGGTTGGGGTTTCCGAGGACTTCCGGAAACAAGTGCTGGGTTACGGGCTGACGACGGCGGAAATTCTTTATCGGCTGCCGGATCATCCCTCGCTGTTACAGACCTACGTCTGGCAGAACTACGATCTGTTTCCGAAATTTCCGGCGCTGAAGGATTTCCTGACCTTCTGGCAGGAGAAGCTCGAGGGTCCGTTGTTCTCGGTGCGGGTCGCGCATTCGAAGCTGATCAAACCAGCCGAACTGCGCGCCGTCGACGGCGTGTTTCGGCTGCATTGATCGCGCTGCGTAGGGTGGGTTAGCCGCAGGCGTAACCCACCATCGTGGCCGCGAGACGGTGGGTTACGGCGGAGCCTGTCATCGGGCCGCGCTTGCGCGGACCCGGTGGCCTAACCCACCCTACGACGCTTCATTTGTGCTAACCTTTTCGGATAACCGATAGGGGAGAGACCTCGATGGCCAAAAAGAAGCCGACGAAGAAGCCGACCGCGCGCGCCGCCGCCAAAACTGCCGCGCAAAAGAAATCACCGGCGCGCAAGGCTGCCGCGAAATCCACCGCACGCAAGAAGCTGACGAGTAAAGGCAGGGCAGCCGCACCCGCAAAGCGCGCGCGTCCGAAGCAGCGCATCGCCATCAGCCATCACCGTGAGGAAGATTTTAAGGCCGATGGCTTGCGCGCCTACGCGCATTACCGCGATCTCGGCATTGCCGAAGCGAGCCATGGCCTGGCGCAGGCGCATGTGATCCGGCTGATCGGGCCGTGCAATCCGGCCGAAGTGTCAAAGCTGCATTTCCACGATGTCGACTTCCAGATGGTCTACGTGCTCAAGGGTTGGGTGAAGACCTACATGGAAGGGCAGGGCGAGACCCTGATGAAGCAAGGCAGCGCCTGGACCCAGCCGCCGAAGATCAAGCACCTCATCATGGATTATTCCGACGACGTCGAATTGCTGGAAGTGATCCTGCCGGCGGAATTCAAGACGGTGGAGTTGGCGAGCTGATCCTTCAGGACGTCATTCCGGGATGGCGCGTAAGCGCCAGACCCGGAATCTCGAGATTCCGGGTTCGACGCTTCGCGTCGCCCCGGAATGACGGTGCCACTAACGCGTCAACTCATCACCCCGACGATCGCGCCCATCAGACACGTCGTCAGCGTGCCCGACACGATCGATTTCAATCCGAGCGAATTGATTTCCTCGCGGCGTTCCGGGGCCATCACGCCGAGGCCGCCGATCATGATGCCGAGGCTGCCGAAGTTGGCAAAACCGCACATCGCATAGAGCATGATCAGCCGTGAGCGCGGGTCGAGCGCGTCGGGGCCGAGTTTTGACAGATCGACATAGGCGATCAGCTCGTTCAGCACGGTCTTGGTGCCCATCAGGCTTCCGGCGGTGACGGCTTGCGACCAGGGCAGGCCCATCAGCCAGCATACCGGCGCCATCGCGTAGCCGAGCAGCCGCTGCAGCGAAATCGCCGCACCGCCGACATTGGGCAACAGTCCCAGAATCGAATTGGCAAGGTGCACCAGCGCCACCAGCACGATCAGCATCGCGACGATGTTGAGCAGCAATTCCAGTCCGGCCGAGGTGCCTTTGACGATCGCATCCATGGTGCTGGCAACGTCGACGTCCACGTCTTCAAGCGCGCCGCCGGTGCGCTTGTCCGAGGTTTCCGGCACCATGATCAGGCTGATCAGGATCGCGGCCGGCGCGCCCAGCACCGAGGCGATGACAAAATGCGCCGCGGCGTCCGGGATCAGCGGCGCCAATAATGTCGCGTAGAGCACCAGCACGGTGCCGGCGATGCCGGCCATGCCGCCGGTCATCACCAGAAACAATTCGCTGCGCGAGAGTTGCGCCAGATAGGGGCGGATGAACAGCGGCGCTTCCACCATGCCCAGAAAGATATTGGCGGCGGTTGATAGCCCCACCGCGCCGCCGACGCCGAGCGTGCGCTCCAGGAGCCACGCCATGCCGCGCACGATCGGCGGCAGCACCCGCCAGTAGAACAACAGCGTGGTCAGCACGCTCATGATCAGCACTACCGGCAGTGCCTGGAACGCCAGGATGAAATCAGCGCCCGGCGCTTTCGGGTCGAACGGCAACGCGCCGCCGCCGAGATAGCCGAACACAAAAGAGGTGCCGGCGCGCGAGGCTGCGGCGATGGCGCCGACGGCGTCGTTGATGGCGCCGAACGCATGGGTCACGAACGGCAGCTTGATCAGCGCGAGCGCGGTCAGGATCGTCGCGATCAATCCGATCGCGGCTTGCTTCAGCGATACCGCACGGCGGTTCTCGCCGAACACCCACGCCAGCCCAAGCAAGGCGATCACGCCGAACGCCGATTGCAGTTGAAGCATCAATCCCCCAAAAAGGCCCTTCGTCACTATGGCCGTGCCATGCTCGAAAGCGCAATGCTGTATGCAAGGAGTAACGGACCATTGACATCAGGTCGGGTGTCAGCCACGGCCTGATACGAAAAAGAACGGGCGCGGGTCGTTCGCTCACGTTTTTGGGAATACGCAGGAAACCGAGCGAAATGTCCTCCGCGATACCTGTCGGCGCTGGCGCGTTGCTCACGCATAGATCATTCCTGTTTTTTCTGCTCTCGCGAAGCCTGTCGCGCTTCTCCAGCCTGATCGGCATCGTGGCTTTCGGCTGGCAGGTCTACGACCTGACCGGCAGTGCGTTCGCGCTCGGCATGATGGGGGTGGCCGGTTTTCTCCCAACCGCCTTGCTGGTGTTTGTGGCGGGCAACGTCGCGGATCGTTACGAGCGCAAGCGGATCCTGCAGGCCTGCCAGTTTCTCGAGGCGCTGACGGCGTTGTTGCTCGCATGGGGCGCCTATGCCGGCTGGCTCAATGTGGTCGATCTATTTATTGCCGTGCTTGTCCTCGGAACCACCGCCGCATTCGAAAACCCGGCAACGGCGGCGCTGCTGCCGCTGGTCGTGCCCGAGGGCGCGGTGCAGCGCGCCACCGCGTTGTCGAGCGGTTCTGCTCAACTGGCGACGATCATGGGGCCCGCGCTGGGTGGCATCGCCTATGCGGTTTCGCCGGGGCTGCCCTATGGCCTCATGGTTCTGTTCTGGCTGTTAGCCGCATTGTTCGCCGGCATGATCCGGCTGATGCAACCGGCCGCCCCCAGGGCAGCCGCGACGCCGGGCGATCTGTTCGCCGGGGTCAACTTCATCCGCAACCATCCGACGATCCTCGGCACGCTGTCGCTCGATCTCTTTGCGGTGCTGTTCGGCGGCGTTGTCGCGCTGCTGCCGATCTATGCCCGCGATATCCTGCTGACCGGCCCGTGGGGCCTCGGCATCCTGCGCGCCGCGCCCGCGGTCGGGGCGTTGGTGACTACCGCCGTGCTGGCGCGGCAGCCGATCGACCGGCGTGTCGGCGTGCGGATGTTTCAGGCCGTGATCATTTTCGGTGTGGCGACCGCGGTGTTCGCCGTCTCGCACTGGATGTGGCTGTCGGTTGTGGCGCTGGCGGTCCTGGGCGCGGCCGACACCGTCAGCGTCGTGATCCGCTTTTCGCTGGTGCAACTCGCTACCCCGAACGAGATGCGTGGCCGGGTCGGCGCGGTGAACTTCCTGTTCATCAACGCCTCCAACAATCTCGGCCAGTTCGAAAGCGGCGTGACCGCGGCCTTGTTCGGGACGATGCCCGCAGCGGTGCTGGGCGGCGTCGCCACGGTCGCGATCGCGCTGCTGTGGATGAAATTGTTTCCGACGCTGCGGGATGTGGAGAGGTTGGAGTAGGGGGCTCTGCACAGGGGGCTTGCTGAAGGCTTTGAGTTCGTCATGCCCGGCCTTGTGCCGGGCATCCACGTCTTAGCTGAGCTTAAGCAAGAAAGAGGTGGATGGCCGGGACGAAGCCCGGCCATGACGAAAATAGTCGAAGCGGCTTATTGCCGAAGTCTCAACCCCGCCCGACGAACGGCATCTTGCTTGCCATCACCGTCATGAACAGCACGTTGGCATCGAGCGGCAGGCCGGCCATGTAGGCCACGGCGTCGCCGACCGCCTTGGCGTCCATGCGCGGCTCTTGTTTCATCGTGCCATCCGGCTGCATCACACCGGGACCGGCGACCATGCGGTCGGTCATCGGGGTAGCAGCGTTGCCGATATCGACCTGGCCGACTGCGATGTCGTACATGCGGCCGTCGAGGTTGGTGGCCTTGGTCAGGCCGGTGATGGCGTGCTTGGTCGAGGTGTAGGCCGAGGAGAACGGCCGCGGCGCGTGCGCCGAGATCGAGCCGTTATTGATGATGCGGCCGCCGCGCGGGGTCTGGTCCTTCATGATGCGGAACGCGTGCTGGGTGCACAGAAACGGCCCGGTGAGGTTGGTGTTCACCACCGCCTGCCATTGCTCGAGGCTGAGATCCTCGAAGTTCACCGGCGGTGCACCCATGCCGGCATTGTTGAAGAGCACGTCGAGCCGGCCATAGACTTCCATCACCTTGGCGAACAGTGCCGCGATCGAGGTCGGGCTGGTCATGTCGGCGGAAACGCACAGGCTCTTGCCGACATTGTCGCCGAGCTTCTTGGTTTCCTCCAGCATCTCCATGCGCCGTCCCGCCAGCACGACGGTAAAACCGGCATTCATCAGCGCCAGCGACGCCGCGCGTCCGACACCGGTGCCCGCGCCCGTCACGACTGCGATCTTGTTGTTTGCTTCAGCCATTTTGCTTCCCGCCTTTTCAGGTTTTTGTTTGTGGTTCGGTTTTGTAGGGTGGTCGTGGAATATTCTGGTGCGCCGCGCGCAGCGCCGCCGACCAGCGCGAGCGCAGGTCGTGGAAATAGGGCTCGCCGGCCTCGATCCGGTGGTTGAGGTCGGCCTCGCAGACGTCGGCGCGTACCACCAGCACATCGATCGGAAGCCCGACGCCGAGATTGGAGCGCATCGTCGAATCCATCGAGATCAGGCTGGTCTTGAGCGCCTCATACAATTCGACGTCGTAATGCATCGCACGGTCGAGCACCGGCTTGCCGTATTTGTGCTCGCCGATCTGCAAATAGGGCGTGTCGGTGGTGCATTCGATGAAATTGCCGGCAGTGTAAATCATGAACAACCGCATCCGCGATCCCTTGATCTGGCCGCCAAACAGGAACGAGACGTCGAAGTTGACATCCTCGGATTGGAGCGCCGCACCTTCGGTGGCGTGTACGCTGCGGATCGCTCGCCCGATGCGCTGCGCGGCCTGGAACATGGTCGGCGCGTTCATCAGGGTCTCGAGCTCGCCGGTGTGCGGGTCTTCGACGCCTTCGGTCAGGGTCGAGAGCACCGACTGGCTGATGGCGAGATTGCCCGCGCTTGCGATCGCCATGATGCGCTCGCCGGGTTTTGAGAAGATGTGCAGCTTGCGGAAGGTCGAGACGTTATCGAGGCCGGCATTGGTGCGGGTATCCGCGATCATGACCAGGCCGTCCCGCACCAGCACTCCGCAGCAATAGGTCATTCCTGTTCCCCGACGATCCCTGGTGATCGACGGGCAACTAGTAGCCAATTTCAGGGGGGCATCCAACCCTAATTCCCGCACAGGGCCTGCGAAAATCCGCCTCCGCGGGCGTCAATTCCGCGAAGCAACCGGGAAAGGCGCAAGCAAGGCGCGAGGCTTGATTAAGCCGGCCGCGTCCGGCACGGTGGCGGCGCATAAAAATAAAAAATCGGGAGGCTGAAATGCGCGCCAGCGGAGTGCCGGGCAGGCTTGTCAAATCCCTTGCGATATCCTTTGCGCCGTTGGGGATCGCGCTGATGTTGGCGGTGGCGCCGGCGGCGGCCCAGAAAAAGGGTGGCACGCTGCGGCTCTATCACAACGACAATCCGCCGAGCACGTCGCTGCTCGAGGAATCCACCATCGCCTCGGTGATGCCGTTTGCAGCCGTGTTCAATAACCTCGTGGTGTTCGATCCCGCCAAGACCCATGAGAGCCTCGAGACCGTGATCCCGGATCTCGCCGAAAGCTGGTCCTGGGACCCGACCAACACCAAACTGACCTTCAGGCTGCGGCACGGCGTCACCTGGCATGACGGCAAGCCGTTCACGGCCAAAGACGTGCAATGCACCTGGCGGATGCTGATCGGCAAGGGCGATAATGCCGACTTCCACCGCAACCCGCGCAAGGTCTGGTACTCGAAACTGCAGGACGTCAGCATCAACGGCGATGATGAAGCAACCTTCGAATTGAGCGAACCGCAGCCAAGCCTGCTGGTGCTGCTCGCGAGCGCGTTTTCAGCCGTGTATCCCTGCCATGTTCCGCAAGCCGTGATGCGCACCAAACCGGTTGGAACCGGTCCGTTCAAGTTCGTCGAATTCAAGCGGGGAGATTCGATCAGGCTGGTGCGCAACCCTGACTATTTCAAGAAAGACCGGCCCTATCTCGACGAGATCACGGTGCGCAGCATCGACAACCGCGCGACGCGGATGCTGGCGTTTTCAACTGGCGATTACGACATCACCTTTCCCTCCGATGTCACGATACCCCTGATGAAGGACATCAAGGCCCGCGCGCCGAACGCGATCTGCCAGGCGATCCCGACGGGAACGCAGATCAATCTGATGGTCAACCGGGTCAACCCGCCGTTCGACAATCCGGACATTCGCAAGGCGATGTCGCTGGCGATCGATCGCAAGCCGTTCAACTCGATCCTGATGGAAGGGCAGGGGCTGATCGGCGGCGCGATGCTGCCGAAACCGGTCGGCGAATGGGGCATGCCGCCGGAGATGGTGCAATCTCTGACCGGCTACGGTCCGGACAGCGACAAGAACATCGCGCAGGCGCAAGCCATCATGCAGAAGCTCGGTTACAGCGATTCCAACCTGCTGCAGATCAAGATCCAGACCCGGAACCTGCCGACCTATCGCGATCCCTCGGTGATCGTCGCCGACCAGCTCAAGAAGATCTACATCAACAGCGAACTCGACATCGTCGACACCCCGCGATGGTACGCCAGGCTGGCGAAGAAGGATTACACCATCGGATTGAACGTCACCGGCGTCAGCGTCGACGATCCCGATGGCAATATGGTCGAGAACTATTCCTGCAAATCGGAACGCAACTACACGCAATATTGCAATGCCGATGTCGATAAATTGCTGGCGGCGCAATCGCGCGAACTGGACAAGGAAAAGCGCAAGCAGATCGTCTGGGAGATCGAGCGCATTTTGGTCGATGATGCCGCGCGCCCGATGATCCTGCACGGCTCGGCCGTCAACTGCTGGCAGCCCTATGTGAAGGGTTTTGCTCCGCACGATAACAGCCAGTACAATAATCTGCGTTTCGAGGATGTGTGGCTGGATAAGTGACGGCCGAAAGGCCGTCATTCCGGGGCGCGCTTAGCGCGAACCTCAGATGCGCAATTGCGCATCGGGGAATCTCGCGCAACACATGGAGATTCCGGGTCCACGCCAAGCGGCGTGTCCCGGAATGACGCGCGATTACTGCGTCTGCCACTGCGATTGTCCCGGCCGGCCGCCGGCCTGCTCGACCTTGACCGCAACCGTCAGCGTTTCCATGCCGCCGCCGTAGCGGGTGCCGCGCACGGGGGCGGCGCCGAGGTAATCGAGGCCGATGGCGACGCGGGCGTGGGCGTCGGTGGTGCAGATCGCGTTGGCCGGATCGAAACCGACCCAGCCGAGGTCCGGCACGAACGCTTCGGCCCAGGCGTGGCCGGCCTGCTGGTTGACCATGCCGTCGGAGCGCAGGAAATGCCCGGACACGAAGCGCGCGGGAACGCCGCCGTGGCGCGCGCAGGCGATGAAGATATGCGCATAGTCCTGGCAGACGCCGCGCCTGAGGCCGAACGCCTCGATCGCCGAGGTGCCGCTATTGGTCGGATCCTCGTCGAAGGTCATGTGCTCGTTGATCTGCGTCATCAGCGCGTGGAGAAATCCGAGCACGTCGTCACCGGCTTCGCTGCGAAGCTCGCGGGCGAAGTTGCCCATCGCCGGGTTGACGTTGGTCAGCGGCGTCGTGCGCAGGAACAGGCTGGGGGGAAAGCGCTCGTCGGAGCCGCGCAGCACGCCGCCGGTGTCGTGGGTTTCGATCAGGCCTTCGACATTGACGGTGAGATCGGCGATCGGGCCGTGGGTCAGCACATGCGTGACGTTGCCGAACGCATCCTCATGGACGTCGAGCCGCGAGTTGGTGGAGACGTCGATCTGCCATTCGGCGACATATTGCCCGTCATGGCTGCCCGGCGTCATGCGCAGGATCTGAATCACGCCCGAAGCCGGCGGCTCATAGCGATAGCTGGTGGAATGGGCGATGCGCAGGCGCATGTCGGCGACTTTCCGAATCTGGGGTGAGCCGCGATGGTCGGCTCTAAATCAGGTATTGCTTGGTGATGATCTCGCCGAGCCGTGCGTTATCGGCGATGAATTCCTGGATGAATTCATGCACGCCGTGCTGGAAGATATCGTCCATATGGCTGTGTTCAAGACGGTTTCGGACGCCGCGGGCATGGCGCTGCGAGGCGCCCTGGCGGCCATAGGCGACGCCGATCTGGTCGAGATTGCGCACCAGATTGCCATAACAGCTCGCCAGCGACCGCGGCAGCGTGTCATTGAGGATCAGGAGGTCCGCGATCAGCCACGGTTTCAAGGTTTCGCGATAGACCCAGTGGTAGGCCGTGTTGGCCGAGACCGAGCGCAGGATCGAGTTCCACTGATAATAATCCAGCGGACCGCCGACATGCTCCTCTTCGGGCAGCAGCACGTGATACTTCACGTCGAGGATGCGGGCGGTGTTGTCGGCGCGCTCCAGATGCAGCCCCAGCCGTGAAAACCAGTAGGCGTCGTTGCGCAGCATGGTGCGATAGGCCGAGCCGTCGAACCGCAGTGAGGTTTCCTGCACGAAGCGCAGGAACTTCGCCAGTTCCTCGCGGGTGCTGGTGCCCTTGCCCCAGACTTCCTGCAACTCGATCCAGGCTGAGTTGATGGTGTCCCACATCTCCGATGTCAGCGCAGTGCGCACCGAGCGCGAATTGAGCCGGGCGTTTTCGATGCAGTTGCGGATCGAGGAGGGATTGCCCGGAGCGAACGAAAGATATTCAACCACGTTCTGTTCGTTTGCTTCCTGATAGACCTCATAGAAGCTGGCGCTGACGCCGGCGGTCAAGAGCGCCGAGTCCCATTCATTGGTCTGGCCGATATAGGCGGCGGGCAGCGCGGTGACGCGCAAGGTCGCATCGATGGTGCGCGCGAGATATTCGGCGCGTTCGACATAGCGGGCCAGCCAGTACAGGTTTTCGGCGGTGCGCGACAGCATGCTCGGGTCTTACTCTTTCTCGACGCGTCCAAAATCCGATTCTTCGCGTCCGGTAGCCAAAATTCTATTCGTCCAATATCCAGGTGTCCTTGGTGCCGCCGCCCTGGCTCGAATTCACCACCAGCGAACCTTCCTTGAGCGCCACGCGGGTCAGTCCGCCCGGGACGACGGTGACGTGATTGCTGCCGGTGAGCACGAACGGCCTGAGATCGACGTGGCGCGGGGCGAGCCCTGAGGCGGTGCAGGTGGGGCAGGTCGACAGCGCCAGGGTCGGCTGGGCAATAAAACCTTCCGGCTCGCGCTTGAGCTTGTCGCGGAACGCTTCGATCGTGGCCTTGGTCGCGGCGGGCCCGATCAGCATGCCATAGCCGCCGGAGCCGTGGACTTCCTTGACGACGAGATCGCCGAGGTTGTCGAGCACGTAAGCCAGATCCTGCGACTCACGGCAGCGCCAGGTCTGCACGTTCTTCAGGATCGGCTCTTCGCCGAGATAGAATTTTACCACTTCGGGCATGTAGGAGTAGATCGCCTTATCATCGGCGATGCCGGTGCCGACCGCGTTGGCCAGCGTGATGTTGCCGGCGGCATAGGCTGACATCAACCCGGGAACGCCGAGCGCCGAATCCGGGCGGAAGGTGAGGGGATCGAGGAAGTCGTCATCGACCCGGCGGTAGATCACGTCGACGCGCTTGAGGCCTTCGGTGGTGCGCATGAACACTTCGTCGTTCTTGACGATGAGGTCACGTCCCTCGACCAGCTCGATTCCGAGCTTGTCGGCCAGGAAGGAGTGTTCGTAATAGGCGGAGTTGTAGACGCCTGGCGTCATCAGCGCCACGCTCGGCTCCGCATTGGCGCTCAGCGGCGCCACCGAGCGCAGCGCAGCCAATAGCTCGTCCGGGTATTTTTCCACGGGCGCGACGCGGTGGCGGGCGAACAGGTCCGGAAACAGCCGCATCATGATTTCGCGGTTTTCCAGCATGTAGGACACGCCCGACGGGGTGCGCGCATTGTCCTCCAGCACGATGAAGTTTTCCGCATCGGTGCGGATGATGTCGATGCCGGCGATGTGGACATAGACGTCGTGCGGCACGTCCTGGCCGTTCATCTCCGGCCGGAATACCGGGTTCTGGAAGATCAGATCCTCGGGGATAACATTGGCGCGCAGGATATCGCGGCCGTGATAGATATCGCGCAGGAACATGTTGAGCGCGCGGACCCGCTGCTTCAGGCCTCTTTCCAGCAGGGTCCATTCCTTGCCGGACAGGATCCGCGGGATCACGTCGAAGGGAATCAGCCGTTCCTGGGCTTCTGAATCGCCGTAGACCGCGAAGGTGATGCCGATCCGGCGGAACAGCAATTCCGCTTCCTGGCGGCGATATTCGAGGGCGTCCGGAGGTGTCTCCTTCAGCCATCGGGAGAGTTCCTGGTAGGCCGTGCGGAGGTCGCCTCCGAGGCCGTTCATTTCATCGAACGCAACTGCCATATATTCTGACTGCCTTCCGATGCCATGCCGAACAGTGCATGACTGAAAGGGATGGTAGCAAGGCCCGGGCCAGCGCGATATGCATTCACACGCGGCATTTGGTAGGGATGGTCGGAGTTTTGCACGAAAAAGGGGCTGGACCGTGCTTATTTAGATGGCATCACCCGGCGACCTGCCGGGACGCCAACGTCCTGGAATGGACTATCTGAAGGAGGATGCCGTGGCCCGGTTTTCGGCTATTTTGGCTGCACCGGCGCGAGACGGCTAAGGAGAGGTCATGAGCGAGATTATTACCGCCGGAATTCTGGTGATCGGTGACGAGATCCTTTCCGGGCGAACCAAAGACAAGAACATCGGCTTTATCGCGGAGTACCTGACCAATATCGGGATCGACCTCAAGGAAGTCCGCGTCGTCGCCGACGAGGAGCCCGAGATCGTCGCCGCCCTGAATGCGCTGCGGCATCGCTACACCTATGTGTTCACGACCGGCGGCATCGGGCCCACCCATGACGATATCACCGCCGACAGCGTGGCGAAGGCGTTCGGCGTCGGCATCGATCACCACCCCGAAGTGGTGGCGCGCTTCAAGGAGCGCTGGAGTGAACAGGATTTGAACGAGGCGCGGCTGCGGATGGCCCGCGTTCCCGATGGCGCCGAACTGATTCAGAGCGCAACTATCCTGGCGCCCGGCTTCAAGCTCGGCAATGTCATCGTGATGGCCGGCATTCCGACGATCATGCAGGCGATGATGGACATCATCGCGCCCCGGCTGAAGTCGGGGGTGCGGATGCTGTCGGAATCGGTCCGCGCCAATGCCCGCGAAGGCGACATCGGCGGCCCCTTGCGCGCGATCGCCAACGCGCATCCCGATACGATCATCGGCAGCTACCCGTTCCAGGACGAGGACAAGAAGCCGAACACCAATCTCGTGGTGCGCTCGCGCGATCCGGAAAAGCTGACCGCTGCGATGAATGCGGTGAAGGAAATGCTGGCGGGGCTGCATACCGCACGCTAGGCCCGCGCAATTCGAAGACATGGAAGAGATGGAGAAGATGATGGCGCCGGACCGGGCTGATCTGAGTGCGCAGGAACGCGCGGGCAAGGCCTTTCCTGTCTCGTGGGATCAGTTTCACCGCGACTGCCGGGCGCTGACCTGGAGGCTGAATGAAGTCGGCCCGTTCCACGCAGTGATCGCGATCACCCGTGGCGGCCTGGTGCCGGCCGCGATCGTGGCGCGCGAACTCGGCGTCCGGATAATCGATACCGTCTGCATTGCAAGCTACGACCACACCAAGCAAGGCGACCTGCAGGTGCTCAAGGGCGTGGCCGCCGACACTGCCAAACTCGGCGGCGGCACCGGCAAGGGCCTATTGATCGTCGATGATCTCGTCGATACCGGCAAGACCGGCCGGCTGGTGCGCGCCCTGTTGCCGGAAGCCCATTTTGCCACGGTGTACGCCAAGCCGATGGGACGGCCGCTGGTCGATACCTTCATCACCGAGGTGTCGCAGGACACCTGGATCTTCTTTCCCTGGGATACCGCGCTTTCGTTCCAGCCGCCGATCCGCGACGGCGCGGCGTAGAGTGCACCGTCATTCCGGGTTCGATGCTTCGCATCGCCCCGGAATGACGGAGAAGAAACGATTGGTCTGATGCCGCTGCAAAACCGGGTCACGCCGCAAGGCGATATCATCGCCGATCCGCATCGCGGCCTGTTCACCGGCAACCGCGGCATTATCCACGACCCCGCCACCAAGACCCTGCTGAGAAAGCGCTGGTCGAGCCCGGCGTGGTTGACCTGCGTCTGCGAATTCAGGGGGCGGAGGCGCGAGGTGATGGGCGGCCGCAGTTGGACCGAACTGTTCTTTCTTGATGAGGCCACCGCGTTCGCGGCGGGGCATCGTCCCTGCTTCTACTGCCGGCGCGACGATGCCAACCGGTTTCGCGCCGCATGGGAGGCGGGCAACGGCGCCGCCGATCTTCGCGCGCCCGAGATCGACGCGGTGCTGCATCGAGAGCGGCTGGACCGCGGCACGAAACGGCTGCATCCGCTGCCGATGGCGCTGGAGCAATTGCCTGACGGCGCGATGGTGCAGGCTGGCGGGGAAAGCTATCTGGTCGCGCAGGGCAGGCCGCTGCAATGGTCGACATCAGGCTATCGCAAGGCCGACGTTGCAATGACCGATGCGATGCTGCTGACGCCGCCATCGACGGTGCGGGCGTTTTTGGCGGGATATCGGCCGGTGCTGCACGTGAGTGCGACGGCCGAAGCTGCAACCCCGCCGTCATCCTGAGGTGCGCGCCCTTGGCGCGCCTCGAAGGATGGGCCGCAAGCGCCTCCGTTGTCGCCCATCCTTCGAGGCTCGCCGAAGGCGGCGAGCATCTCAGGATGACGTGCGTGTCTACCCCATCCTCTGCAGCGCCAGCTTCGCACCTGCACCCAATGCCATCAATTTCGCCTCCGCGATATCGCGATGCATCGGGGCCATCCGCAATTCTAGTCGTCGCCGCGTATAATCTGATTTGCGGGAGGCTCGTTCGGAGTCGGGTTTCCATCGAAATTCGAGGGCTTCGGCGGCGGTGTCGGCGGCCGATTAACAGGCTTCGGAGGAACGAGTGGCGCTATATTGTTGTTGTTATTGGCATTGTTATTGTTGCTGCCATTGTTGATCTTGTTCTTGGGCTTGTTGATATTATTCGAGTTGTTGTTGTTGTTGTTTGATGGCTGCGAGTTTTGATTGTCCTTGCTGTCTTCATCCGCGTCGTTTTTGTTATTATTGTTGTTGCTAATTTTGTTCTGAGGATTGTTGATGTTGTTGTTCGCGTTGTTGTTATTTGGCCTCAATTTCGGAGGCAGAGGGGGCGGATTTTTTCTGTCGTAATTCTTGTCGTTGGGGTCGGCGTGCATTTTGTTATTGTTGTTGATCTCATCCTGGATCTGCTGGCGCCTCTTGTTGAGCTCCTGTTGCTTCTTGTAGGCAGCGTTTCTCGCTGCGTCCTCTTTGGGGCCCGCCCAGCAAGACGATCCGGCAATCGCACAGGCAAAAAGAGCCGCGATGGCGACGTAGCGCGCGTTCATCATTGTCATCCTCTCGTCTGCGTCGGCGTCGGAAGCATGCGATAATCGGTCTTGCCGTATTCGGCCGTGCTCAGCAGGGCGCCGCTGCCCCGGAAGATGCTGATCCGTGAATACAGCTGCCAAAATTGTGTAATCGGTTGCCTCGGTGCGTGGAACGTATGCTTGACCTCCGTCGAAGTGCTGCTGGTGGCGGAGTGCGCGGTCGTCAAGGCGAATTCCTGGGTGAACGAGACCGAGACGTTGGCGGAAAAGCCTCCCTCTTCGACTCCGACCGAGGAGGAGATGTTCCACGAGGTCTGACGCCGGAATTCCGACGAGTCCGTTTCGCTGGTGCCGATGGTGAACGTCACTTCGATCTCTTCGCCCTCTGGTGTCGACGACGTTTCCGTGCATACCCAGACCGGCCGGTTGACCATGTAATAGAACGGCGACGCGCTCGCCCGATTTCTCAACGACGGATCGGATACCGCTGTGCAAGGAACCACCATCACCCGGGAAATGCCGGGTGAGGATTTGTCCCCCTGGCTTACCGACGGATCATAGGGCGGATCTCCCGCCGCGAGCCACTTGACGCTGTCCACGGCGCATTTCTTCATGATCAGCGCCGTTGGCTGCAACGAAGACTCCGCAGCGATCAGCGTATTGGGAAGCAGGAACATTTGTCCCGGCGGAGCGACGTCGGAATCCGTAAGAGCAGCGCGGTTCACGTTGCCGTCATGGGATTTCCACTTCTGACCAGAGTCGGTCCAGACATCCGTCTTCTGGCTCAGAACACGCAGGTAATCGTTCCGCACGCACCAATAATTGCCGACGTCGTTGTCGCTCACATTGAGGCAGATGCCGAGCGCTGTGTATCCGTCCGGTGCTTCGGGCTGAAAATAGGAGATGTCTCGTGAGTTTCCCGAGCCGTGATCGTCGGAAATCCAGTTGAACCTGACCGGGTGGCTCAAGACGCCAGGATTGGCGTCTTCGGGGGCGAGCAGAAGCGCGGCTATGCTTTCTTGACCGGCGTCGTTGACGGATATCGCATCTCCGAGCGGCAGAAACCGCCTGTTGCCGACGGCATGTCCGCGCACCTTCCAGAATGTGGCTTGCTGATCACCTCGATCGCTGCTCCAGATGTTCTCCAATGCGTTGTCCTTGGCGAACTTGACGAAGAACGGCGCGAACAGCGCGCCGTTGGCAAGGTACTGCGCATTGATGCCGGGTAGATCGAACCCCGCCACATTGGAATCGCTGGCTTCGGCGGGGCTGCGCCACAGCGGCAGGGGGAGCAGGCCGAGTCCGGCAAAGGCGCTGGATTTCATAACTTGTCGTCGAGTCAGCATGCAATCCTCCCAGTCGATACGTCGGTGATGAAATTTAAGATTATCGATTACACGCGTGAGCGTTGAACACACCGATACAAGACATTTTTTAGTTGTGTTGTGAAGCAGCACACACTTTGAAAATAAACCGGCGCAATTTCACGCCGACCGTATGCGAGCGGGGCTGGACGGTGAGAAGTCCGCATGGTCGCGGCGATCTGCGGGATCGAAAAATGCGAAACCTGGACGCCGCATTGTAAATCCGGTTCGCGCCGGCTCAATTCGCAATTTCACAAAACACGAAATGATCGAACGGAATCAACGTGATTTGGTCGTCCAACGGGAATGCCGGGTGATTTCTGGTGCCGCCGCTGTGAGTACTCGTGTGCGTCTTGCGCTACTCACGTCGCACACGAGGCCGCGGGTGCATTGGACACCTGACGTCCCGCACGCCCTCTGTCTTGAAGGGAGTAGAGTTTCTGGCACAAGCCCGGCCGCGGCGGGCCGCGGGGGCCTTCAGGCGCGTTCGATCATGATGCGCCGGTTCAAGATCAAATTGGTCCTATCCAAGCGTCTGCCGCGCCAGCTTCGCACCAGCGCCCAGCGCCATCAATTTCGCCTCGGCGATATCGCGATGCATCGGCGCCATGCCGCAATTGGTGGTGGCGATGATGTTGCTCTTCGGGACGAATTTCGAGACGTCGTCGATCACCTTGGCGACGTCCTCCGCGGTCTCGACGGTGTCGCTGGCGACATCGATAACGCCGGCCTGCACGATCTTGCCCTTGAGAAGCGCGAGCAGTTCGAGCGGCACCCGCGAGTTGCGGCATTCGATCGCGACCTGCTGGATCGGGCTCTTGGCGATCGCCGGAAAGATATCCTCATATTGCCGCCACTCGCTGCCCAGCGTCTCCTTCCAGTCGGTGTTGGCCTTGATGCCGTAGCCGTAGCAGATGTGCACGGCGGTGGCGCAGGTCAGGCCTTCGGCGGCGCGTTCCAGCGCCTTGATGCCCCAGTCGGAGACCTCGCTCATGTAGACGTTGAAGGCCGGCTCATCGAACTGGATCAGGTCGACGCCGTCGGCCTGCAATGCCCTGGCTTCCTCGTTGAGCAATTCGGCGAAGGCGAACGCCATCTTGACGCGATCGCCGTAATATTTATCGGCGATGGTATCGATGATGGTCATCGGCCCGGGCAAAGTGAATTTCAGTTTCCGCGTTGTGTGGGCGCGGGCGACGCGGGCCTCGTCGGCATGGACGCGGCCTTTCAGCCGCAGCGGCGCCACCACCTGTGGCACCATCGCCTTGTAGCGGTCGTTGCGGATTCCCATCTCGACCTTGTGGGCGAAATCGATGCCCTCGATCTTCTCCAGGAAGCCGTGCACGAAATGCTGGCGCGCCTGCTCGCCCTCGGTCAGGATGTCGATGCCGGCGTCTTCCTGCAGTTTTATCGCCAGCACCGTGGCGTCGCGCTTGGCGCGGGCCAGTTCATCGCCCTTGGACTTCCAGGGCGCCCAAAGCGTGTTGGGTTCGGCAAGCCATTCCGGCTTGGGCAAGGAGCCTGCGATCGTGGTTGGAAACAGCATGGGAGCCTCCCGTTGGTTCTATAGCGCGCAGTTCGGATTGAGCGCCTGTATGCCCTGTCTTATGATCGAGGTACAGAACAACAAAAGTCGCTGGCGCGGGGAATATCCTGACGCCTTTCGGGGTGACGGCCGGGGATAACGGGAACCATGATCGACCTGCATTACGCGCCGACGCCAAATGGCTGGAAAATCTCGATCATGCTGGAAGAGCTAGGCCTTCCCTACAACGTGATCCCGGTCAATATCCGGGCCGGCGAGCAGTTCAGGCCGGAGTTTCTCGCCATCAGCCCCAACAACCGGATTCCCGCGATCGTCGACCACGCGCCATCAGATGGCGGCGGTCCGTTTTCGGTGTTCGAGACCGGGGCTATCCTGATTTATCTGGCCGACAAGACCGGGCGCTTCCTCCCCGTTGAAACCCGCGCGCGTTCCAACGTCCTGCAGTGGCTGATGTGGCAGATGGGCGGGCTCGGCCCGATGCTCGGCCAGCACGGCCATTTCGCGCTCTACGCGCAGGAGAAAATCCCCTATGCCATCGACGCGCTATCGCGACGAGGCGGCGCGGCTCTATCGCGTGCTCGACACCCAGTTGGGCAAGACCAGACGCCTACGTCGCAGGCCCGATTATTCAATCGCCGACATCGCGTGCTTCCCCTGGACCATGACCCACAAGGCGCAAGGCTTCACCCTCGACGATTATCCGAACATCAAGCGCTGGTATGCATTGGTGCGCGCCCGGCCGCAGGTGCAGGCAGGGCTTGCGATCGGAAAATTCGTCAAGGAGCCGTTCGACGAGGAAGCGCGACGTAACATGTTCGGCCAGGCCGCGAAGGAGGCGCGGAGGTAAAGGGAAATCCTCATGGTGAGGAGGCGCTCTTGCGCCGTCTCGAACCATGAGCTGAGATGGAACGAGCTAGAAACACCGGTATCCTTCGAGACGCGCGCGAAGAGCGCGCTCCTCAGGATGAGGACGAACAAAAATCAAAACCCAAAGGAAACGCCATGATCGAGTTCTTCTTCGACTGTTCCAGCCCCTGGACCTATCTCGCCTTCCACAACATCCAGCCGCTGGCCAAGGAGTTCGGAGCCGAGATTTCGTGGCGGCCGATTTTGGTCGGCGGCATCTTCAACAGCATCAATCCGAGCGTCTACGCCTCACGCGAGCATCCGGTGCAGGCCAAGTTGGATTACCAGAAAAAGGACATGGCAGACTGGGCGCGCTCGACCGGCCTCACCATCAAGATGCGGCCGACGGTTTTTCCGGTGAACAGCGTGAAAGCGATGCGCGGCTGCATCCTGCTGGCGCCGGAGGGCAAGTTGGTCGAATTCGCGCGCGCCGTGTTCGGGATTTATTGGGGCGAGGACAAGGATATCTCGCAGGACGCGGTGCTGACCGAGATTTGCGAGCGCGTCGGCGTCGATCCGCAAAAATTCCTGGCCGGGATCGGCCAACAGGCGATCAAGGACCAGCTCAAGGCCAATACAGACGAAGTGATGGCGCGCGGCGGATTCGGTTCGCCGACCATTTTCATCGACAAGACCGACATGTATTTCGGCAATGACCGGATGCCGCTGATCCGCGACGCGCTGCAACGGCGCAAAGCGAGCGCGGCGTCGAGTGCGGCCTGATGCCGAGGGCTGTCGTCTGCCGCGACCTCGGTTCGCCCGAAAGCCTGCGGCTCGAGAGATTTGCATCGGTGCCGCTCAGGCCGGGCGAGGTGCGTGTCGCCATCCGTGCTGCCGGGATCAATTTCCCCGACATATTGATGGCGGCCGGCGAGTATCAGCTCAAGCCGCCATTGCCGTTTACGCCGGGTGTCGAGGCGGCGGGAGAGGTGACCGAGGTGCATGACACGGCCGACGTCGCGGTCGGCGACAAGGTGATCTTGAAACTGCGCCACGGCGCCTATGCCGATGAAGCCGTCGTCACGCCCTCGCAACTGACGCCGCTGCCAGCGGCATTTGGTTACGCCGAAGGTGCGACGTTTCTCGCCGGCCACGGCACCGCTTATCACGCGCTGATCGACCGCGGCCAGCTACTGGCGGGCGAGGTGCTGCTGGTGCACGGCGCCGGTGGTGGTGTCGGCCTAGCCGCGGTTGAAATCGGCAAGCTGCTCGGCGCCATTGTAATCGCGGCAGCGTCATCGGAAGAGAAGCTGGCGATCGCCAAAGGGAAGGGCGCGGATCATCTGGTGCTGTACGGCCGCGAGCCGTTTCGCGATGCCGTCAAGCGCATCACCGATGGCCGCGGCGCCGACGTGGTATTCGATCCCGTCGGCGGCGAGGTTTTCGAGAACAGCGTCCGTTGCATCAACTGGGGCGCGCGGCTGCTGGTGATCGGTTTTACGGGAGGCGTCGGCCTTGCCCGCACCAATCTGCTGCTGATCAAGGGCGCCAGCGTGCTCGGTGTTCGGGCAGGCGAGGCGGTACGAAAGAATCCGGCGCTGGGCGAGGCTCGGATCAAGGCGCTGACGGAATGGGCGGAGGCGGGCAAGGTGCGCCCGAACATCTCGCATCGGTTGCCGCTGGAGGATTACGCCCGCGCGATGCGGCTATTGGTCGAGCGCAAGGCGATCGGGCGAGTGGCGTTGATCATGGGGTGAGATGCTCGGCGTCATTCCGGGATGGTCCAAAGGACCAGACCCGGAATCTCGAGATTCCGGGTTCGATGCTTCGCATCGCCCCGGAATGACGGCTTTGCGTCACTTATACTCCCGCTCGTCCCACCACGGGAAATAGTCCGGCATATCCGACGACACCTTGTTCTTGAATTGCGCCGGGCGTTTTTCCAGGAACGAGACCACGCCTTCTTTCACATCGTCGGAGCGGCCGCGGGCGTAGATGCCGCGGCTGTCGACCTTGTGGGCTTCCATCGGATCGTCGGCGCCCATCATGCGCCACATCATCTGCCGGATCAGCGCCACCGACACCGGCGCGGTCTTCGAAGCGATCTCGCGTGCCAGCGCCCGAGCGGTGGGAAGTAGCTCGTCGGGCGGCACCACCTTGCTGATCAGGCGGCCGGCCAGTGCTTCCTGCGCCGGAAATACCCGACCGGTGTAACACCACTCCAGCGCCTGCGCGATGCCGACGAGGCGCGGCAGAAACCAGCTCGACGCTGCCTCGGGCACGATGCCGCGCTGGGAGAACACAAATCCGAACCGCGCATTTTCCGAGGCGATGCGGATATCCATCGCGAGCTGCATGGTGACGCCGATGCCGACCGCGGGACCGTTCACTGCAGCGATCACCGGTTTCAGGCATTTGAAAATCCGTAAGGTCACCTGGCCGCCGCCGTCGCGCACATTGGGATCGCTGTAATCAACCTTGCCGTCGGCGAGGCGTTTTACTGGCCCGCGCTTGGCATCGCGATCGAAGGTGTCGGCGCCCGAGGACAGATCGGCTCCGGCGCAGAAGCCGCGGCCATCGCCGGTGACGATGATGGCGCGGACGTCGTCGTCCTTGTCGGCGGCATCGAACGCGTCGATCAATTCCTTCTGCATGGTGGCGTTGAAGGCATTGAGCTTGTCCGGCCGATTCAGCGTGATGGTGAGGATCTGCTCGTCGATCTCGTATTTGATCGTCTCGTAGGCCATGGCGTTTCCTCTACGTTTTTTTTAAGGACTTTAAGTTCGTCATTCCGGGACACGCGTCTTCGCGTGGACTACGATGTGCAATTGCACATCGGAGAATCTCGAGATTCCGGGTTCGTGCTTCGCACGCCCCGGAATGACGACGTGAAATCTTTTACCTCGCCGGTGGCGTCGGCCAGGGCTTCTGCACTTCGCGCAAGCTCTCGAAGGCCTTGGCCATGCCGAGCACGCCGAGATCGTCGAAGCGGCGGCCGATGATCTGGACGCCGATCGGGAAGCCGGTTTTGTCATAGCCGCCATTGATGGATATTGCGGGATTTTCCGCCATGTTCCACGGAACGGTATAACAGATGTGTTCGAACGGCTTGTCGGGATCGTTGAGGGGGCTCGCAAGTTCAGCGGCGAAGTTCACCACCGGCGATACCGGCGAAATTACGTAATCGAGGTCGGTGAACAGTTTTGCCGCGGCACTGCGGATCGCCATGGTGGCGTTAAAACCCCTGACCACATCGACACCGGACAGCTGTGCGCCGGCCTCCGCCCATTTGGTGATGTAAGGCAGCGCCTTGGCGCGATCCGCTGGATCGAGCTTCGACAGATCATCCCACATCCGCGCGCGCCAGAAATTATCGAGGCCGTCGAGCATCTCGCGGGTCAGGACGCCATCGACTTCGGTGACCACGGCGCCCGCGGATTCGAACGCCTTGGCGGTCTTCACGGCGACCTCGCGAACATCCTTCTCGAGCGGCTGGCCGACGCCGAGGTCAAGCATCAACCCGATGCGCACCTTGCGCGGCGATTTGTCGAGAACTTTCCAGTTGATCGCATTCGCCGGCAAGCTCATGCCGTCGCGGCGATCGGGCTTCGACAATACCGCCATCATCAGCGCGGCGTCGTCGACCGTGCGCGTCATGGGACCTGCGACGCGGCCGACATAGGGCGGATCGATCGGTACCCGCCCGAGGCTCGGCTTCAGCGCGACCAGGCCGCACCAGCACGCCGGCAGCCGCACCGAACCGCCGATATCGGTGCCGAGATGCAACGGGCCGTAGCCGGCCGCACCGGCCGCACCTGCACCCGAACTGGAGCCGCCGGGGTTTTTCGCCAGATTCCAGGGATTGCGGGTGAGGGGATGAAAACTCGACAGGCCCGAGGACAGCATGCCGTAATCGGGCATCGTGGTCTTGGAGAAGATCACCGCGCCGGCTTCGCGCAACCGCGCCGCGGGCGGCGCATCGACCGCCGATGGCACGAGCTTGTTGCTGGCGGCACCCAGCGGTACCGACACGCCCTTGGTTGCGATGTTGTCCTTGATGGTGACGGGAACACCGTCGAGCGAACCGACCGGCTCGCCGTTTTGCCAGCGTTCGGTCGAGGCCTTCGCGACCGCGCGCGCGCCATCGGGATCGAAAGCATACAGCGCCTTGATGTGTGGCTCCCACACGGCGACATGCGATAGCACATCTTCCAGCACTTCGGAGGGCGTGAACTGCTTGGCGCGAAAACCTGCGAGCAGATCGACGGCCGAGAGGTCGTGCAGCGGAGTTACGGTATCTTGTGGTTCAGGTTTATGCATGGGAAGTCACCGGCAAACGGGTTTCAATGATGCGCGCGAACATGCTGGCGCCAATCGGGAGAATCTTGTCGTCGAGCACATAACCGGGGTTATGCACCGTCACCGAGCCTTCATGGCCGACCCAGAAATAGGCACCGGGCACCACGCGCATCATGTCGGCGAAATCTTCGCTGCCCATCCGTGGCCGCACGCTGGTGATGACCTTGTCAGGATCGACGACCGTGCGGGCCACTTGCTCGACCACTTTGGACTGTTCTTCCTGATTGATCAGCACACCAAAGGTGTCGCGGACGTCGGCCGTGATCTCGACCTGAAAGGCGCTCGCCATACCGGCGCAAATTTCCTTGATACGCGTGCGGATCATTGCGCGCACCTCGTCGGAAAAAGCGCGGACGGTGCCGCATAGCTTTGCGTCGCCGGGGATCACATTGTAGGCGGAGCCGGAATAAATCTGCGTGATCGACAATACCGCGGCCTGTGCCGGCTCAACGTTACGGCTGACGATGGTTTGCAACGCCTGTCCGAGCGTCATCGCGATCACGACCGCGTCCTTGGACAATTCAGGCCGTGCACCATGCGAGCCATAGCCCTGGATGGTGATGTCAAAGAAATCGGCGCCGGCCATCGCCGGTCCGGGAAAGATCGCGACTTCGCCGAGGTTCAGATTGGGCGCGTTGTGCAGCCCGTAGATCTCGTCGCAGGGAAATTTTTCGAACAGCCCGTCCTTGATCATGGCGCGGGCGCCGCCGAGGCCTTCTTCGGCCGGCTGGAAGATGAAATGCACGGTGCCGTCGAAATTTCGCGTCTCGGCCAGGTAGCGCGCGGTGCCAAGCAGCATCGTGGTGTGGCCGTCATGACCGCAGCCGTGAAAGCGGCCTGGAATGGTCGAACGCCATTTCAGGTTGGTGTTTTCTTCCATCGGCAGCGCGTCCATATCGGCGCGCAGTCCGATCCGCCTGGAGCTTGTGCCCTTACCCTTGAGCACGCCGACGACGCCGGTGCCGCCGAGGCCGCGATGCACTTCGATGCCCCATTGGGTCAGCTTGTCGGCGACGATGCCGGAGGTGCGGACTTCCTCGAAACCGATCTCGGGATGCGCATGCAAATCCCTGCGGATCGCGGTGAGTTCGTCGGCAAAGCCTTCGATACGTTCGATACTGGGCATTTCTGTTATCCGATGGCGGGGGAGAGTGAAGGCTGTAGGTGAGAGTTAAACACCGGACCATTCGGTTTGATCCGGATGCCCGGACGCAACCGTGTCCATGGCAGCGTGGCGGTATCGGCGGGCATCGCGCCGGGTGCGGCGCAGATCAGGAGTTTTTCCGCGATCGGCTCGAAATCGGCACGGAAATGCACCGAGCTCTTGTTGACCAGGATCGATTGTTCTGTTGGTTCGATGCCGACATAGCGGTACATCGATTGATCCGCGAGTTGCGCCTTGTGCGAACTGATGACCACCCTGACATCGCCGATCCGCAATGCCGCCGACGGCCCCATATCCATGTCGCGGCCGCCGAAATAGGGACCAGGTGCGACGAATTTTCCGTCGGACAATTTCTCGACGACAAAACTCTCTTGGTACGGCGCGTCGCCTTGTATGCCGGACTTGCCGCCCAGCGCGAGCGTGACGGTGGCGCCGACGCCGGCATTATGCGCGGCCTTGGCCGACTGCGGATCATAGATCACGCCGATCGCGGCTTTGGTGGCCTTGTTTCGGACCAGCGCGCGCAGCATGCCTGTGGTGTCGGAATCGCCGCCGGCGCCGGGATTGTCCTGGGTATCGGCGATCACGATCGGCTTCGTCGCGGTCTTGGCCAGTTCCATCGCGTGGCGCACGCCGTCGTCGGGCGAATAGATCCGGCCGTCGAAATCATCTTCGTGACGGAGGACGACCCTGGCGATCGCGTCGGCCGCGGCGTCGGCGTCGGCCTGCGTCTTGCCATAGGCGAACACGCTTGGTCCGCAATCGGGAAAATCCGCCGCGGGAAAGCCCGGGGCGAACGACAATGTCGGCACGGTGTCGCTCTCGAACGAGGCAAGTACCTCGTAGATGCCCCGAGTGGGCTGGTCATTGGTGCATTGCCAGCTGATCGGAATCAGGAACGGCAATTGCCGGAACGCTTTTGCGAATTTCTGTTTCGACTTGAGCAGCAGCGCCAGATGTTTTGCCGAGGCGCGGCCAGTGTCGGCCATGTCGACATGCGGATAGGTGCGATAGGCGATCAGCGCGTCGGCGTGTTCGACCATCGCCGGAGTGACATTGGCGTGCAGATCAAGACTGACCACGAGTGGCAGATCCTTGCCGATCACCTGGCGCACCCGCGCCAGAATTTCGCCTTCGCCGTCGTCGAAATGTTCGGTTACCATCGCGCCATGCAGATCGAGATAGACGGCATCGAGCGGGCCGGCTGAGCGGATGCCCTCAACCATTACCTTCACGATACGTTCGAAAGCGTCTTTCGTTACGTGAGCGGAAGGGCTTGCGCCGCACGAGATGGTCGGCACCAGTTCCCAGCCATTGGCTTCGGCCGCTTCGACAAAGCCGGCGAGGCCGACATTGATGTGACGCATGGTCTTGAGCACGTCCACGCCTTGCGCCATCGCGGGCCAGCCGCCGCCATGGACGAAATCCGCATAGGTCGCCTTGGTCGGCGCGAACGTGTTGGTCTCATGCAGGAAACCGCCAACGGCGATACGGGTCATCGATTTGATCTCGGCTCACGATTAGCAGGCGACGTTAGCCTTGCCGTTGCGCGGAGCGCAAGCTGTGAGGCAATCCGATCCCGCATGGCTTCGCGCCATTTCGGGATTGCTTCGTTGGTCGTATTGCGATGCGCCAGATTGCGCTTTAAGACGCCGCGGCTGCGGTCGCGACCGGCCGGAAGTTGGCAAAATCCCAGCCGCGTCCCGGCGCCGCGTCGAGCAACTGCCGCGTATAGGCTTGCTGCGGATTGGTCAACACTTCCGCGGCGGGTCCCTGTTCGACGATACGGCCCTTTTGCATCACCGCGACATCGTCGCAGATCTGCGCCGCGACACGCAGATCGTGGGTGATGAACAATAGCGCGATGCCGAGCCGGGTCTGGATTTCGTCGAGCAGTTCCAGCACCTGCGCCTGCACCGAGACATCCAGCGCCGAGACGGCTTCGTCCGCTACCAGCACGTCGGGATCAAGCGCCAGCGCACGCGCAATGGCGATGCGCTGGCGTTGGCCGCCGGAGAATTGGTGCGGATAGCGCGAGATCGCATCCGGCGGCAGGTCGACCAGTTCCAATAACTCGCGCGCCCTGGCGAGCGCTTGCTCACGCGGCACGCCGTAATTGATCGGTCCCTCGGCGATGGTCTCGCCGATAGTGACGCGCGGATTGAGCGAACGATAAGGATCCTGGAAAATGATCTGGATGCGCTTGCGGTGCGGTTGCAGCAGCCGGCGCGACAGTTCGGAGATTTCGCGGCCCGCCAGCCGGATGCCGCCGGAGGTCGGGTCGATCAGACGGACGATGCAGCGCGCCACCGTCGACTTGCCGGAACCGCTTTCGCCGACGATGCCCAGCGTGCGCCCCTTGCGCAAGGTCAGCGTGACGTCCTGCGCGGCTGCTACTTCACGGGCTTTGCCGAACAGCGAGCGCTCGCGATAGACCTTGCCGAGTTCGTTGGCTTCCAGCACCACCGGTTCAGTGGTCTCGGGTCGCGGTGCGCGCGGCACCAGGCTCGGCACCGCCGAGAGCAGGTTGCGGGTATACTCCATCGCCGGGTTGCGCAGGATGTCGTCGAGCGTCCCGGTTTCGACCAAACGGCCCTGACGCATTACCGCGACCCGATCGGCGATTTCGGCGACCACGCCCATGTCGTGGGTAATGAACAGCACCGCGGTGCCGCGATCGCGTTGTAGCTCCCGGATCAGGGTCAGGATCTGCTTCTGTGTGGTGACGTCGAGGGCTGTGGTCGGCTCATCGGCGATCAGCAGTTTCGGCTCCAGTACCAACGCCATCGCGATCATGATGCGCTGGCGCTGACCGCCGGAGAGGCGATGCGGATAGGACGCGAAGATGCGTTCGACCTCGGGCAGCCGCACCTGTTCCATCATCGCCAGGATTTTGGCGCGCCGCGTCCGCGCGTCGAGGTCGGTGTGGACGCGCAGCACTTCGTCGATCTGGCGGCCGACCGGCACCACCGGATTGAGCGCGGTCATCGGTTCCTGAAAGATCATCGCCATGGTGGTGGCGCGCAGTTGCCGCAGCCGGCGGTCGCTGGCGGTCAGCAGTTCCTCGCCGACCAGCTTGATGCTGCCGCCTGAGGGCACCAGCGAGCCCTTCTGCAACAGTCCCATCGTGGTCAGCGACGTCACGGATTTGCCGGAGCCGCTTTCGCCGACCACGCACAGCGTTTCGCCCTCGCGGACTTGCAGCGAGACGCCATCGATGATGCGCGGCGCCTGCGGTTTGTTGCCGAGGCCGACGACGAGGTTATTGATGTCGAGAATGATGTTGGTCATGTCATCGCCCACCGCCGTCATTCCGGGATGGTCCGAAGGACCAGACCCGGAATCTCGAGATTCCGGGTTCGATGCTTCGCATCCCCCGGAATGACGGCATATGAATGCTGCCTCGCAGTTACTGTATTTTTTCCTCACTTGCCGCCCTCGCGCTGTTTCATGCGGGGATCGAGCGCATCGCGCGCGGCGTCGCCGATCAGGTTGATGCTCAGAATCGCCAGCGACAACATCAGCCCCGGCCAGAAGATCAAGGACGGCTTGACCTGAAACAGTGCCCGGCCTTCCGCCATCATGTTGCCCCAGGTCGGCGTCTCCGGACTGATGCCGGCGCCGAGGAACGACAGGATCGCTTCGGTGAGGATGGCCGACGCGCAGACATACGTGCCTTGCACGATCAACGGCGCGATGGTGTTCGGCATTAGGTGCCGCCACATGATCTTGGGCAGGCTGGAGCCGACGGAAATCGCGGCCTCGACATACGGCTCCTCGCGTGCCGACAGCACCACCGAGCGCACCAGCCGGGCCACGCGGGGGACTTCGGGAATGGTGATGGCAACCAGCACGGTCGCTAGACTGGCGCCCGACAGCGACACCACGGCCACCGCGAGCAGAATGCTCGGCATCGCCATCAGCCCATCCATGATGCGCATCATCACCGCATCGACCCATTTGAAGAAGCCGGACACCAACCCGATCAACAGGCCGATGACGATCGAGAACACTGCCGAGCCGAGGCCGATCAACAGCGAAATCCGTCCGCCGTAGAGGATACGCGACAGCACATCGCGGCCATAGGCGTCGGTGCCGAGCCAGAACTGCGCGCTCGACGGCTTCAATCGTTGCGCCGGCGCCAGCAGCAGCGGATCGTGCGGCGACACCAGCGGCGCAAGGATCGCCAACGCGATGATCAATCCCAGGCAGATCGAGGCGGCGGCGATGATCGGTGTTTCCGTCAGGAATCCGAACCGCGGCCGCAACGGCGTGGTGATCGGGATCGACGGTTCGGGGAGGGTTTCGATCGCCATCGATATCTGACCTCAGTACCGGATACGGGGATCGAGCAGGGTGTAGGCGACGTCGATCAAGAGATTGACCGCGACATAGATGCCTGAGGTCAACAGGATCATCGCCTGGATGATCGGGTAATCGCGCGCCAGCACGGCATCGACGGTAAGGCGTCCGATACCCGGCAGGTTGAACACGCTTTCGGTCACGACCACGCCGGAGATCAGCAGCGCAAAACCGCTGCCGATCACGGTGATGACGGGCACTGCGGCGTTGCGCAGGGCGTGACGCAGCAGCACGCCGCTCTCTGTGATGCCCTTGGCGCGCGCGGTGCGGACATAATCCTCGCCGAGCACGTCCAGCATCGCCGCCCGGGTCATGCGCGCGATCAGCGCGACATAGATAAACGACAGCGTGATCGTCGGCAGGATGATGCGCTGGAGAAACGGCCAAAGTCCCTTGGTGATGCTTTGAAAGCCTTGTACCGGCAGCCAGCGCAGGTCGATGGCAAAGATCTGGATCAGGACATAGCCGATCACGAATACCGGCACCGAGAAACCGATCACCGAGAGGCCCATTACGAAACGGTCGATCCAGGTACCGTGCTTCCAGGCTGCGATCACGCCGAGCGGCACCGCAATCAGGATGCTGAGAATGATGGTCGACAACGCGATGCTGATCGAGGGTTCGACGCGCTGGCTGATCATTTTCAGGACCGGCACATTGGAAATCAGCGACACGCCGAGATCGCCATGCAGCAGCTTGCTGATCCAGGTGACGAACTGGACATAGAGCGGTTCGTTCAATCCGAGCGACGTGCGGATGCGCTCGAGCTGCTCGGGCGTCGCATTGTCGCCGGCGAGGATCGCGGCGGGATCGCCCGGGGTGATCCGCAGCAGCAGGAACACGAACAGCGCCACCACGCCCATCACAGGAATGGCGGCCAACACACGGCGAAGCAGATATCCGAGCATCCTTGTCCCATCATGTTGGGCGAGCCGGCCGGCCGGTTCGCGCCCAATTTTGTTCCCCGTCCGCAAGCTATCAGGTCAGCAAATCCCGTGCCATTGCGTGCAAAAATTCGGTCATTCCGGGATGGTCCGAAGGACCAGACCCGGAATCTCGAGCATATTCCCCGATGCGCAATCGCGCATCTGCGGGTTCGATGCTTCGCATCGCCCCGGAATGACGTGTTGCTATTACTCCAGCGTCGCAAGCAAACCGGCCATCAGCCGGCCGCGTTCGGCGAGGCTCTCGACCTCGATGTGTTCGTTGAGCGTATGCGCATCGGCGCCGCGGACACCGAGACCATCAAGGGTCGGGATGCCCATCGCGCCGGTGAAATTGCCGTCGGAGCCGCCGCCGGCGCTGCCATGCGGCAGTTCGGCGCCCAATTGTTTGGCGAGCCCGCGTGCCTTCTCGTACAGGGCCATGGTTCCCGCGTCGGACTCCCATACCGGCCGCGTCACGCCGCGCGTCACCTTGAAGCTGACATCGTTGGCGGTGCCTGACAGCGCGAGCATCCGCTCGACGCCGCGATCCAGATCGGCCTGACGCTTCGCCATGCTCAGCGCCTCGCCGGTGCAGGTGGTGGCGACGCAATTGACCCATTGGCCGCCATGCACGATGCCGACCGAGAAGGTGCAATCATCCGTGGTCATGCCATCGATCGCGATGATCTGGCGCGCCATTTCGCGGATCGCGGAACGGCCGGACGATAACGTGGCGCCGGCATGGCTCGGCTTGCCGGTGGCTTCCAGATTGAACCGCGCGATCGCGTAACGGCCGGTGACGACGCCGTTGTTCGGCCGGCCCGGTTCGGGCACCAGCACATATTTATTGCGCGCGGCCTCGGCCTCGATCAAGTCGCGGGTCGAGGGGGTGCCGACTTCCTCATCCGGCGTGAATAATACCGTAATCGGCAGCGGCGTGGTGAAGGCGGCGCGCGCCAGTTGGCGGATCGCTTCCAGCGTCAGGTAATTGCCGCCCTTCATGTCATAGATGCCGGGGCCGAAACATTTGTTACCCTCGCGCCGCCACGGCAGCTTTTCCAACGTACCGACGGGATGCACGGTGTCGAGATGTCCGGCGATCAGGATGCCCGGCTCGCCCTGTTTCGGATGTGGAAATTTCGCACGCACGCAACCGCCGAAACCTTGCCGTCCCGCGATGCGTTCGATGCTGGCGCCCATGATCGCCATGTCGCGGGCGGCGATATCGAGCATGCGATTGACCGCGCCTGCGTCCCAGGTCGGGCTTTCGCATTCCACCCAGCCGCGCAGGCCCTGCAGCATGGCCTCGGTATCGAAGGGAAGGTTGGCGGGGTTCATGGCATCTCTCTTCAGGTTCGGGCTTGAAGTTTTCAGGATCGGCGTGGCGAGGCTTTCGACGGCGACGATAGCGTAACGAGAATGATCCGCGACGAATTTGTAAAGCGAAACATCGCGGATCTCTCAGCCGGCGTTTGCCGCATGGCAATAAGCCAAAACGCGATTGACGCGCGGCGTGCTTGATGCAAGTCTCAAATGTCGAGTTGTTACAGCGTGTTAGTTCGCCTAAAGAACAGCCCCCATGCATAGATAATGATCGGCGTTTGACCGGTTTCACGTCAGGAGAGATCGAATGTCCCTTATCTCGCGCTGGAAGCGTTCCACGATAGCATCGGCCATCGCGCTTGCAGCAGTGCTGGCGTCACCGATGCCGACATGGGCGGCCGGCAAAACCATCACCGCGGTGATGCATTCCGATCTGCGCTTCCTCGACCCGATCATCACCACCGCCTACATCCAGCGCGACTATGGCTACATGGTGTACGACACGCTGCTGGCAATGGATTCCAATTTCAAGATCCAGCCGCAGATGGCGGAGTACAAGGTTTCCGACGACAAGCTGACCTACACCTTCACGCTGCGCGACGGATTGAAGTGGCATGATGGCACGCCGGTCACCGCGGAAGATTGTGTGGCGTCGCTGCAGCGCTGGGGCAAGCGCGACGGCATGGGCCAGAAGCTGATGGATTTCACCGCGAGCCTGGAGGCCACGGATGCCAAGACCATCACGCTGAAACTGAAGGAACCCTACGGTCTGGTGCTGGAGTTGATCGGCAAGCCGTCGTCGGTGGTGCCGTTCATGATGCCGAAGCGCGTCGCCGAGACGCCGGCGGACAAGCCGATCACCGAGCAGATTGGATCGGGCCCGTTCAAATTCGTCAAGGAGGAGTTCCAGCCCGGCGTGAAGGCGGTGTTCGTCAAGAACACGGACTACGTACCGCGCAAGGAAGCGCCGAGCTGGACGTCCGGCGGCAAGGTCGTCAAGGTCGATCGCGTCGAATGGGTGACGATGGCCGATGCGCAGACCGCGGTGAACGCGCTGCAGTCCGGCGATATCGATTTCATGGAGAACCCGTCCTTCGATATCCTTCCGGTGCTGGCGGCCAATCCGGATTTGAAGGTCGAGGTGCTGAACAAGCTCGGCTTCCAGACGCTCGGGCGGATGAATTTCCTGCTGCCTCCGTTCGATAACGTCAAGGTACGCCGCGCCGCGTTCCTGGCCATAAACCAGAAGAACGTGCTGGACGCGCTGGTCGGTAATCCCGACTATTACAAAATCTGCGGCGCGGTGTTCGTCTGCGACACGCCGCTCGCCTCCGACGTCGGCGCGCAATCGCTGGTCAAGGGCGACGGCATGGCGGAGGCGAAAAAGGCGCTGGCCGAATCCGGCTATGACGGCACGCCCGTAGTGGTGATGGCGCCCGGCGATGTCGTGACATTGAAGGCGCAGCCGATCGTGGTCGCGCAGGCGCTACGCGATGCGGGCTTCAAGGTCGATTTGCAGGCCACCGACTGGCAGACGGTGGTCTCGCGCCGCGCCAGCCAGAAGCCGACCAGCGAGGGCGGCTGGAATATGTTCTTCACCAACTGGGTCGGTGCCGACGTGCTGAACCCCGTCGTCAACGCATCGACCAGCGGTCGCGGCAAGACCGGCGGATGGTTTGGCTGGGCCGAAGATGCCAAGCTGGAAGGCATGCGTGACGCCTTCGCACGCGCCACGTCAGCCGACGATCAAAAGAAAATCGCGGCCGACATTCAGAAGGAAGTCTACGATCAGGTGATTTATGTCCCGCTCGGGCAATTTCTGATCCCGAGCGCCTGGCGCAAATCACTGACCGGCGTGCTCGACGGCCCGGCGACACCGATCTTCTGGAACATCGACAAGTCGGAATAGGGCCGCTGTTCGGAACCGCACTTCATATACAAGGCTTCAAACACAAAACCGCGACGGGGGATTGATCTTCCGTCGCGTTTTGGTTTTCAGCCAAATCTTGTTTTCAACAATCGCTGCTTCGAAGCGTTTCCAGCCCGTCGCTTGCGACCGGTGGACGGCTTTTCGGCGAAGGCTGCGCCGACGAACGCAAGTCTTTAGGTGCCTGACGGGACGTTACCGGGCGCTGATCGTGGCGATTGTCGAATGAGGCTTGTGGCATAGTGTCTTGCTCCATTTGCTGCAGGACAACATTTTGGAGCAGATTGAGTTCCGGGTATCTGCAGGTTCCGCCCGATCAAATCGGGTGAGCCGCGATGTGCTGCAGTAACAATTCGCTGACCCGATCGGGCATTTGATCGGCGGCGAAGTGGCCGGCCCCGGGCAACACTTCGAAGCGATAGGGGGCCGCGACGAAATCCTCGGTGCCCTCGGCCGCGGCGCGCCCGACTGTGTCGTCGGCATCACCCCAGATATAGAGTGTCGGCACGCGGATCGGGCCGATCGGGCTGCGGATCGCGCCGCGGGCACGATACCAGGCCAGCGCCGCTTCCATCGTCGGCTTGTTGCCGAGCACGGCAAGATGCTGCTCGATCGCTGGCGCTGGCACGCCGTTGGCGGCGAGCCGATCCCGCAGCCATTTGGCGTTATCGGCCAGCACGACATCGGCGGCATCGGGTTCGAGGAAGGCCTTGTGGTGGCGCGAGCGTCGCGCCTGTTCGCCATCGGGCATCAGCAGCGCGCGATTGAAGGCGTTGGGATGCGGCCGTGACAATACCGTGAGCGACGCGATGCGTTGCGGATGACGATCGGCTAGCGCCCAGGCGATGCTGCCGCCCCAATCATGTCCGACCAGATGAAAGCGTTGGTCGCCATAGCCGCAGGCGTCGACCATCGCCATCGCATCGTTCATCAGATGGTCGATGTGATAATTGGCTGGTTCGTTGACATCCGGCCGCGCGCCCGGCGAGTAGCCGCGCTGGCTCGGCGCGATCGCGCGAAAACCCTTGGCCGTCAGCGCCGCCGCCTGCGCGCGCCAGCAATTCATCGATTCGGCAAAGCCGTGCAGCAGCAGCACCAGCGGCGCGCCAGATACACCCGAGGTCAGGGCGTCGAAGGTCAGGCCGGGCTTGATCGTGATTTGCTCGAGTTGGGACATGGATGCAGCTCCTACCCGTTGGTGAGGCGCAGATTACGGGTGAGGGCACCCAATCCCAAGTGGCGCCGACCGCGCGACTTTAAGCAGCCAATTTGTATCGGTCCTGTGAAACCTGTTGCTTCCACAGACCATGTTGATGAAAGTTAAAGTAGCTGATTACCATTGTGACCTGCACTGTGCTCAGGGAACGACGAAAAAAGAAGGTGCGTTCTGATCATACCAGCTAACACTATCTCAGGTTACATAATTAATACAGTACACGTATATGCATCGGACGCAACATGGGTGCCCGTGTCTTGAACGCCCCCCTTGTCGTCGATGATCTATCGGCCCGGAAGAACAGCTACGGCCTTCGTTGGTGCCTGGCTGCGACAGCGCTTGTCGCCGTTCTCGCCTTTCCGTTTTTTCTGGTCGATGTACCGCCTGTCCTGGATTACCCCAATCATCTTGCGCGTTACTTCGTGCTCGCTCATTCGCATGATACCGCGCTGTCACAAATGTATGCGCCGCATTGGACCATCCTGCCAAATCTTGGAATGGACGCGATTGGCGCGGCATTGCTGCGGATCGGGGATGTTCACGTTGACGGTCGAATATTACTTGCCTTGAGTTTGTTCGCGCCGCTCATCGGCGTGGTCGCATATCACTTTGCTGCTTTTGGCCGCTTTTCGTGTTGGCCGTTGGCGTCTGGCTTGATTGCCTACAACGGCCCGTTCTTCCTCGGCTTCATGAATTTCCTGCTCGCACTTGGTCTGGCGCTGATCGGCGCCGCCTGTTGGATCGTGCTGAGCCGCCGGAATTGGATCTTGCGCAAGGTCCTGGTCGGAGCTGTGGCCGCGGTGCTGATTTTCTTCTGTCACATCTTCGGTGTGGTTCTATTTGCGTTGTTGATCGGTGGCGACGAAGTCGACCGTCTATGGGAGCGCGACCGGTCCGGCGTGCTCCGGTCGCGCGACGTCGCGTATGCCGTCGGCACGCTGCTCGCGGTCCTCAGTCCGGTGATCGTGCTTTATTTCTTGAGTCCGTTGGGTGATGGGAATGTATCAGTCGGCGAGTGGCGCGGTCTGGCCAAATTGTGGAGGATCTTCGCGCCCTTTATGACCACAAGCGCGGACCTCACCCTGACGACTGGCATCGCGGTTGTCTTGCTTCTGATCCTGATACGACGCGGCGTCCGATTCGCGCCCGGCATGCCGCTTATTTTCATCGTGCTCGTGCTTGCGTTTGTTGTCGCGCCGTCAGCCCTTAACGGGGGCACTTTCGTCGATTTGCGTTTTGCCATGATGATTGGACTACTGCTGTTTGCCGGCGTCCAGCCCCGCGCCTTGCCGCTTCCGGTCATTGTTCTCGTTGCCGCTTTCATTTTATTGCGGTCCGGCTATGTCGGAATGACGTGGCTTGATCACCGGCAGGATGTCGCCGATGTCCGCGCAGCCATAGCCCCGGTAGGGCCCGGCGCACGGGTCATGGTTGCGCGCGGCCATCCCGGACATTTGACCGACGTCCAACCGCCTGAGCGCGCGTTGCCTGGAATCTATCGGCTCGACGGGCATATTGCGGCATTGCTCCTCATCGAGCGCGATGCATTCTGGCCATTGCTGTTTGCCGATCGCGCGCAGCAGCCGCTGAGCGTCAGGCCGCCATTTGATCAAATCGCAGCGCCATTGTCGGAACCGCCCGAATGGCCATTGCTGGCAAAGGACAGCTACTCGGCCGACGAGTTACGAACCGCCCGCTACCTCAAAGACTGGCGTGCCAGTTTTGACTACGTGCTGCTGATTGATCCTGAACCCTCCATGCCGACACCGCACGGACTCATGCCGGTTTATCAAGGCAGCTATGCGCAGCTTTTTCGGATCAATCGCTGAAACAAAATCAGGAAGTGGCGAACGTATCCGGCGCCGCGTCGAGCCAAGACCAGTTCTTCAGCAAGAGCGGCGCCGTTCTGACGAAATCGCGAGATTCGCGGGGTATCGCTGGAATTTATAACCGTGACTTGATGGTCGGATGCGGAACGCTATGCCGCGGCAAATCGACAAGCACATCGGGAGATCCGAATTTGCGCACGGGGGCGCTGGGGGCTGGCGAGGGAGTCTGAATGCGGATCAGGGTCGCCTCAAAAGGCAGTTCCGGCGCGTGCTTCGCCGCCCCGGCGCAACTGGCCGTCGTCCCCGTCGATTTGCCTGCGACCTCTATCTGCACCTCGTCGATGCCGAACAAGGTGGGCTTTCCCTCGGCGTGCCGCTTGGTCGACACCACGGCGGTGAAGCGGTCTTCATCGACTTGGTAGGAACCGGAATAGGTCAGCAAGTGATCGCGACCGGTGATCTTGCCGTTTGCCAATAGCAGAATGCCAGTGCCTTCACCCCGCGGCGTCTTAAACCACGCAGCATATTGGCCATCTTGCAGCATGCGACATCCTTTTGCCCGGACGGGCCGATGAATAGTGCGAACGGGACTGGAAATACAGCTGGCGGTTGTCGCATCCGTGCGTTGAAGTTAACGATTGGCGAATGTCAGCGGCGGGATTCGATCTATTCGCGTGCGCTTCACCTACGACATGACAAGATGCGCGCCGCTAACCCGCCAAAACCGCCGCCTCAAACGCGGACGGTTCTCTTGATATCTCTACCAAGCATCGTGGAATCAGGTGTGGTGCGGGCGGCCGGGGTCGAACCGGCACAGCTCTTTCGAGCCGAGGGATTTTCTTACCAACTACGGCTTTGGCCGCCTCGCCTGGGCGCGTTGGCGCGTTCGGCTCGTTTGTGGTCTGGACTATACCTTCACCCTGGCGCTTTCGCGCTTTAGGTGCTGCTCGTCTAGTCTCTACACCTTCACGCCGGTCGTTCGACCGGAGTGCTTGGCTCGGGATTGCCTGTTACCGGTTTCCCCGAATTTGGGCAGTTCTGCACCTTCGGTTTCCCGGAGGGCACTCAAGTTGTTTAAGTCCCTTGCGTCTACCAGTTTCGCCACGCCCGCGTACCGATGCCATCTATAGCCGCTGAATCCCGGATGGCCAAGAACTGTTGTCTTTCCAATTGATTAGTCAGCTAACCCCTTGGTGCGAACGGGTTTGTGCCCGTTGCCTTGCGAGCTTCGCGCCGTGGGCACGGAGCGCCGGATGCAAGGCAAAGCCTCAATCCGGACATGAGCACCTGCTTTACGCAACCGCAAGATTGTCCGCATATCAAGGTCGCATGATCATCAGGATTGCCCATCGCCAGCCGTTGCCGCGCGCCGCTTTCGCCGTCGCGCTGCTGGCGCTCGGGGGTGGCTTGGCAGGTTGTGCTAGCAGCGTCAGCGACCTCGGCGACAACATGACCATGGCGTTCGCCGATCCCGCGAAATACGACTATTATGACTGCAAGCAATTGGAAACCGAGCGCAAGAGCATCACGGCCAGAATGGACGAATTGAAGCGCTTGATGGCCAAGGCCGATACCGGGGTCGCCGGTCCCGTGGTCGCCGAACTCGCCTATCGCAACGACTACATTGCCTATCGCGGTCAGGCCAAATTTGCCGACGAAGCCTGGCGCCGCAACAAATGTGTCGAAACGCCGCCGAGCGCACCCGGCGCCGCGTCAGCGGCCGCAACACCTGCGCCGCCCGCCAAAGGCAAAAGCGTGCACTCACCGTCGCGATCGGGTAGCGCGGTTTACTGAGCGTCTGGCCATAAGGCTCACACGCGTTGCCTCACACCCGCCAGTTGTAAATCCAGTCCTGTCGCGCCAGCATGCGCGCCGGTCCCATCGCCCGGATCGCAAGATCGCGCGCATAGGCTGCGGGACCGGTGAGGTGATAGATCCGTCCCGATTGCCGCGCGGCGCGTTGTATCCGGCTCACCCGTGGCCGGCGCAGCCGGGCGTAGCGTTGCATCGCGACCGCTATCGCAGGGCCGCCTTCCTGCTGGGATTGGCTGAGGCATTTTGCCAGAACCGCGGCGTCCTCGATCGCCATTCCAGCACCTTGCGCCGCGAACGGCAGCATCGCGTGCGCGGCGTCGCCGAGCAGGGCGACCGCGCCATCGGTCCATTCACCGCCGCCGGGCACGGTGAACAGCGCCCATTTTTTCCATTCGTCGACCGCGTTGATCAACATGCGCGCCGCGCTTGGCCATGGCGATGATGCGAAGACGGTCTTGATTTCCGCGACATCGCCGGGCGCGCTCCAGCCCGGTCGGTTCCAGGTTCCCGGCACCACGGCGACGACATTGATCTGCCGCGCGCCGGAGATCGGATAGGCAACCAGATGCGCGTTCGGCCCCATCCAGAGTTGGACCCGGCGCGAGGCATGTTCGCGCGGCAGCTGCGTGGCCTCGAGTGTGCCGCGCCAGGCGATCAGCCCGGAGAACTGCGGCTGCGCTTGCGGGAACAGATGATGGCGCACGGCGGACCAGATGCCATCGGCGCCGACCAGCGCCAGCGCGACCTCCTGCTGGCGCCGAGTGCCGCTGCGCTGAACCACCGTCAGTCCCTTGCTGTGCGGGGCGAGATCCTCGAACTGGCATCCGAGTCGTAGCTCGATATCGGGATGATCGTTGACCTCGGCTTGCAACGCGGCCTGCAGGTCGGCGCGATGCACCACCCAATAGGGTGCACCGGCACGGCTCGACGCCTCTTCGCCGAGCGGCAGGCGGACGATTTCGCGGCCCAACCGTGCGCTCATGATGCTGACGGCATCGGGGATCACGGCGCGGGCGGCGAGCCGAGGTTTCAGGCCGAGATCAATCAGCACGCGGCTGGCATTGGGCGAAAGCTGCAGGCCGGCGCCGGCCTCTTCGAGCCGCTCGGTCTTCTCCAGAATGACGACGCGGAAGCCTGCTCCCGCCAACGCCAGCGCTGCGGTCAATCCCCCGATCCCGGCTCCGGCAACGAAGATCGTGCGTGACGCGGCCACAAGCCGATCAGGCGACCTTGTCTTTCACCACGCATTCCGGCGGACGCGCTTCACCGGCGGCGAGGTCGGCGGCGTAACGATATAGGGTCGAGCAATAGGGGCAGATGATCTCGTTGTCGTTGCCGAGATCGAGAAAGACATGGGGATGATCGAACGGCGGATTGGCGCCGACGCACATGAACTCCTGCGATCCGATTTCGATCACCGAAACGCCGGCGTCATTATGAAAGTGCGGAACGACATGGTCGGACATTGTATTCACCCTGGAGGCAATGGAGGCAGCGATGCAATCAACTACATGCAGCAATAATGGGCAGCAAAATTGAAATGCCGCGCACCATACTGAGGGGTTCCGTTGATTCCAAGGCCCCCGACCGCTCATTTGCTCATGCAAATTCGACACAATCTTGTCGTCCCAGAGAAGCCCTTCTTTCGTCGGGGACGTTGTGTCGCAAAAAGGGCATAACTATCTTTAGGCTATTTCCGGGACGGGAAATGGGCTTTTCAGGATGAAGCGATTGAAGCGCGATTGGGCGTTGACGGGGGTGGCGGTGTGCGCGGTCGCATGCGCGCTGGCGTGGCCGCGGGCGCGCGACGCAGGCGCCATCCTGGCCGCGCAAGACGATCCCTCAGCGCTGTCCGATGCCCGGATCAATTCTGCTCTGCGGAGCGACGATGCGGCCATCACTCGCGATATGGCCTGCAATATCGAGGGGGCGCTGGCCGCCAGCGATACCGATCTCGCCAGCAGCTTTGTCGATCTGGCGCGTGACAAGAATATCGCCGTCAGTGACGAATTGGCGGCCCGGGTACGCGATGCCGTCACGGAGGCGAATTCGACCTCGCACATGGCGAAAAGTTTCGCCAGCGGCCTGATCACCGGCAACGTGAACGACGGCGCCAGCATGACCGGCACCGTCGCCGGCGATCTGTTCGTGTTCGGCGACATCAGGGATGTGGTGCGCGAAGGCAAGCATCTGGCGACCGGTGAGGAGACCGATCGGCTGGTGCTGGGTCTGGCTGCAGCCGGCCTCGCGGTGACCGCGGCGACCTATGTGTCGGTCGGCGGTGCGGCGCCGGTGCGCGCCGGTCTGACGCTGGTCAAGGACGCGCGCAAGGTTGGGCGGCTCGGCGAAGGGCTGACGCTATGGGCCGGTCGCTCGGCGCGCGATATCGTCGATACGCCGATGCTGGAGAACGCGATCGAGTCCGCCTCGGTGCTGCGCCCGGGCGAGAGCGTGCGGGCGATCAAGGCGGCGTTCCGCCTTGAGCAGGCCGGCGGACTGGTTCGCCTTGCCAAGGATGTCGGACGCGTCGGCGAGAAAGCCGGCACCCGCGGCGCACTCGATGCGCTTGCGGTAGCTGAAGGTCCGAAAGACGTCGCGCGCGCAGCAAGGCTCGCGGAGTCCAAGGGCAGCCAGACCCGCGCAATCCTCAAAATGTTCGGCCGCGGCGCCTTGCTGCTGGCGGCCGGCACGTTCGACCTGACGCTATGGTTGTTCGGCGCGCTGTTGGCGCTGTTCGGCCTGTTGTCGTCGATCAAAGCCACCACCGAGCGCATGACGCAGTCCTGGCTCGATCGCAAGAAGAGACGGCGATTGCAAAAACAGATGGCAGCGGCGGCGCAGCTGGTACCTGCTGTGGCGCACGGCTAGTTTCCGTCCAGCCCCCATTCCCCAGAAAAGTATGGAATTGTTGATGCAGAGCCAAAATACGGAATTGTTGATGCCGACCTTTCACAATGGCGCTGTTGAAATTGCCTATCTCGATGAAGGCGAGGGGGATCCGATCGTGCTCGTGCACGGCTTCGCCTCGAGCAAGAACGTCAATTGGGTCTATCCGACCTGGGTTTCGGAACTGAAGAAGCACGGCCGCCGCGTCATCGCGCTCGACAATCGTGGCCATGGCGATTCCACCAAGCTGTATGATTCCGAAGAATACCATATCGGCACCATGGCTTCCGACGTCACCGCGCTGATGGATCATCTGGATATCGCGCGCGCCGATATCATGGGCTATTCGCTGGGCGGACGGATGACGGCCTGGCTCGCGCATCGCGAGCCGCAGCGGGTCCGCTCCGCGATCCTCGGCGGCATCGGGATGGGATTGATCGAGGGCGGCGGTCCCGGCGAAAACGTCGCGATTGCGCTGGAGGCAGATTCGCTCGATGACGTCACCGATCCGGTGGGACGGACGTTCCGCGCCTTCGCTGATCAGACCCGCAGCGATCGGCGGGCGCTCGCCGCCTGTTTGCGCGGTTCGCGCCGGCTGATGACCGCTGACGAAGCCGTCGACATCAAGGTGCCGGTGCTGATCGCGGTTGGCACGGCAGACGAAATCGCGGGCTCGGCGACCGCACTCGCCGGGATCATTGCGGGCGCCGAGGTGCTCGACATTCCCAACCGCGACCACATGCGCGCGGTCGGCGACAAGGTCTACAAGACCGGCGTGCTGGAATTTCTCTCACAGCGAAAATGAATCGCGGTCGGGATATTCGGCGCCGGCGAAATATTTGAAGGCCGCGATCAATGCAACCAGCGTCGCGATCCACACCATCCGCGCACCGTAACGATCATGTGGCCCGGAGATCACGCCGCAGACGAAGGCGTTGCCGAGCAGGGCGAGGCCGACGGTCGCCGCCAACAGCGTCAGGTCGTCGAGCTGCCGACGCGGGATCGCGGCCGCACCGATCGCCGCGAGCAGCAGCATCGAGCCGAGCGCCACCGGCACATGGATGCGGTTGATTGCATTGAAATTGATGTCCCAATGCTGTTGGCGCGCGGCGCGCATGGTTGTGAGCTGCGAGGGCAAATAGCGCTCGATGATGCCGTAGGTGTGGGGTATCCAGCCATTGGTGCCTTCCCCGGTCGCGACATCGGTCAGTTGCTGCGCGGTGGCGACGATCGCGGCTTCGGCCTGCCAGGCCGGGTATTCGGCCAGCGAATGCAGCGCGATGAACCCCATCTCGTCGTTCATGCCCTGAAAGCGGCCGAGCGTGTTGAACATGCTGTTGCCCCACAAAAAGTCATCCGCCGTCGGAGGCAATTGGTTGCGATAGGGGCAGAGCTTGAGTTGTTGCGTCGTGCAATGGTCGCGCAGATATTGCGTGACGATGCCGTCCTGCAGCATCCGACCGAACGCAACGCCATAACCGCCGGGCGTCCAGGCCAGTTGTCCTGACAGCGCGAAATTCGCGGCCAGCAGCATCGCCGCACCAATGACGATGGTCAGGCTGCCCTGCACCAATCCCGCGAGGGCGATGCGTGCGCGTAACCAAGGCCGCGCGATCCAGCCGCAGCAACATAATCCGAGCAGCACTGCCAGGGTCGCGCTGTGGGTTGCGGCGGCGAACGCCGTAAAGGCGAACAGCAGGATTTTTTCCGCGGTCGAGATCTTGTCGCCGTGCAGCACCAGGACGAACAGCGACAGCACCGCGAGGCCGGCGAATATGTCGGTCAGCAGCATGCTCGCCAGCCAGGGCAGCGCCGTGGTCAGCATCAGCACGCCGCTGACGAGGGCCAGCGGCGACGGCCTCGCCATGCCAAACACCCGCAGCACCAGTTGCAGGATCCACAGCGTCGCCAGTGCCTGAATCCCGAGGTTGATCCAGAAGTGCGAATCCTCGCCGAAATGAAGATAGAGGCCAAACACCGTGGAGCGGCTCGGGACCAGGTAGCCCTCGTACCACCTCGCCAGGTAGCCGCCGGTGTCCCATTGCAGCAGTGGATATCCGTTCCATAATGCGGGTGTGACCAGCAACAGCGGAATGGCGAGCGCAACGACCCGGACCCAGCTCGAATCGGTCCGGCGCGCCGGTAAAATCTGCTCGGTAATGTGGCTTCCCCCCGTTTCGGATCACCTTGGCCGGATTGGGGGAGCACGAAAATCGGTAAATAGTTGGATGGCTTGCGGCTTGATTTCTCCGAATTGCCAACCACTTCCATTCGACGTTTCGGGCAATGCAAAGCGGGCAGGGCGGCGTGACGGTGGGGCAGGGCTTAATCCGAAGAAAATGCGTTGCTTCAAGGTTCTAGCGCAGGTTTCGAGGCCGGCTAACCATGCTTTTCGGCTTCTCGCGCCCTGGGACAGCGGTGTCTTCGCCGTGCTATACTGAACGGACGGAACGGTCGAATTTGCGAAAGCAGCCCAACTCACGAGATCAGCATATGGCCATTCATCAGATCAATCCGCAGAACACAAAACTGGCAGCGCTCGATCCGATCTGGGATCGCGTTCGGCAGGAAGCGGAAGACATCGTTCGGCGCGAGCCCGAACTCGCGTCCTTTATCTATTCGACCGTGCTGCACCACGATCGGCTGGAAGCCTCTGTCGTGCATCGCATCTCCGAACGCCTCGATCATTCGGCACTATCGGGCGATTTGATCCGGCAGACCTTTGACGAAGCGCTACGCGACGATCCCGATCTCGGCAACGCGTTCCGTGCCGATCTGGTCGCCGTCTATGACCGCGATCCCGCGATCTCGCGCTTCATCGATCCACTGCTCTACTTCAAGGGTTTCCACGCGATCCAAACTCACCGTCTGGCGCACTGGCTCTATGAAAAGGGCCGCAAGGATTTTGCCTTTTACCTGCAAAGCCGTTCCTCGGCCGTATTCCAGACCGACATCAATCCCGCCGCCCGGATCGGGCGCGGCATCTTCCTCGATCACGCCACCGGATTTGTCTGCGGCGAAACCGCTGTCATCGAAGACGATGTCTCGATCCTGCACGGCGTCACGCTTGGCGGCACCGGCAAGGAGAACGAGGATCGTCATCCGAAGATCCGCCATGGCGTGCTGATCGGTGCCGGCGCGAAAATTCTCGGCAACATCGAAGTCGGGCATTGCGCGCGCATCGCGGCGGGCTCGGTGGTGGTGAAGCCGGTGCCTCACAACGTGACGGTGGCCGGCGTGCCCGCCAAGATCGTCGGCGAGGCCGGCTGTGCCGAGCCGTCGCGCACAATGGACCAGATGATCAACGCGATCGGACTTTGATTTTTTCGAAAACGCGCCTGATTTGGCAGCGGCCTGACTTTTCAGGCCGCTTAAATCAATTGCGCGAAAGCGGCAGGATAGGGGCGGCGGATCGCTGCGCTGTATCCTGGAGTCCGGTCCAGTCTCGTCACCTCGGACCCGCTGATTATTTTTCTGCTTGGGCACGATCTTTTCGCGAAAACCGGTTTCCCCTTTTCGGGATCATGTCCTAAAAGCCCTCGAAACCAACAATCGTACTGGAGACTGCCGTGGACGTTCAGGAAGTCAGGAAACTCGACGCTTATCTCAAGCGCCTGTTCGGCAATCCCAAGATCCGCGTCGTGCCGCGGCCGAAAAAGGACGATTCCGCCGAGGTTTATATCGGCGAGGAATTCATCGGCGTGCTATTTGTCGACGATGAAGATGACGATCGCTCGTTCCAGTTCCAGATGGCGATCCTCGAGGACGATCTGGTCGAGCAGGGCTGACACCGGCCCGCGCGCGGTGCAGTCTTTCCCCGGGGAGATGACAATAGTCATCCCGGGGATGACACCCAATCGTCGCTCCCGGGCAAGTTACTCGGCGGATGTCGCAGATGCACCAGGATGATGTTACGGGCGGACGGCACGTGCTCAAACTCCGGTCACGTAATCGATCCACTTTACCCATCCACTTTGCGCCGTAACAGGTCGAGGAGGGTCGCTGCATGTCGAGCCCATCCGCCGGTTTCGAATGGCCCGATCGAGTGATGGCCTTTCCGCGAAGTTCGCTGCAATCGCGGCTGCGGTTATGCTTTTCGCGGGCTCGGCGGCGACGGTGGAAGCCCATGGTGGCAGGCATGGTTTGCCGCAGGTGCAGACCGGAGCCGGAGTTCATCTCGCGGCAGGCCGGCTGCATGGCAACGATGCCTACATTAAGGCTGCTTCCGAGGATCGCGAAAAACTATTGAACAGCAAATTGAAAGATATTTGCCGCGGGTGCTGAACGGCGGGTTCGCGAACTAATTCGCCTTCGGGCCGTGCAATTGCACCGTCAGGCGGTCCATCGCATCGGCGACGTCGCGCCATTGCGCAAGCCAGTTTCGTGGAAACCGGAATGTCAGATCGGCGCCGTCGATGCGGCGCTCGCTGAGGCACATCCCTGGCGTCGCGCCATCGCGCGTACAGCGCGCCTCGAGGTGAGGGCTGTCGGCGAGAAACAGATCCTCATGGCTGTAGGGCGTGCCGTCGCGAAACGCACGCACCGTCAATCCGTCCTGGGCAGGCGCTGTGGTCTGGTCGAGGTAGCGCGGATAGATCGTGTTCATGCGCACGTCGGGTGCCATTAAATCATGATGCGCCGAGATCGACAGGAAGATCCGGTCGATCGGCTGCATCGCGGCATCTTCGACGGTATCGGCGCTGACATGCTTCGGTCCTTCCGGGACCGCGAGCGACGGAAACTCGAAATTGAGATCGACCCGCTCCTGCGGCCCGGTGTGGCGCTGGATCTTCATTCGGATTGCCATCGGCGGTACGTTGAACAGGGTGGCGCCGATACTCAACGGCAACCGTGCTGGATCGCTCGAAACATCGGCTTCCCAGGTCGGCCACAACAGATAGGCGACCAGGCCGATCGCGCCGACGGCAACCGCGCCCGCCAGGGCGATCGGCACGATCGGATTGCGCCGACGCCGTCGCGCACCGCGCGAGACAGGCTGGGCCGTCGAGAAATAGGTCATAAGCGAAGCATCGTGGAAGGCGCCTCAGGCGGGGTTCGAATCATGTTCGAATATGTCACAGGGGGTGCCAAATTTCCGCAACCTGGCGCGCCGTCGATGGTGCGCGAGCCATGTGCAGGGCGCGGTTCCGGCGGGTCGCGTTAACCTTTCCTTAAGGATAGTATGGCGGACGGCGGCCAATTTTGCGAAGCAGAGGGAGTTGCAAGCGTGTTCCTGTAGCGGAAGAGTACCGATGTCGCCCGATGCGTTGAATTCCCTGTTTTCCCTCTGCATCGGCTTCGCGCTGGCCGGCGCTCTCGCCAGCGGCTATCAGGCGATGGTGCAGCGCCCGGCCGGATTTGGCCTGCTGCAGGAAGGGGTAGCTCCGAGCACTTTCGCCGCTGTGCCGTTCCTGATCTTTGCCGCGCCCTTCATCATCATGCGCAACACGCTGCGCGGTGCGAAGATCGAGCGCCGCCGCTTCGAATTCGTGATGATGGCCACCGTGCTGGCGGGGTTCTGGAGCATGATGTCGGGGACATTTTTCCTGATGACGCTGCGCGCCGCCGGTCTGCTCGCCTGACCTTCTGTTTTTTCATTTTATCGCGTTGTTGCTTCGGCGGGCGCGTGCCGCGCCCGGCTTGTAAACGCTGATGTCCTCATGCCAAGGTCTCCGCAAACAGGAGATACGCATGGCCATTTACGAACTGGACGGGCAGGGCCCGCAATTCCCCCCTGACGGCAATTATTTTGTCGCCGATACCGCGACGCTGATCGGCAAGATTCGCCTGCTCAGCGGCGCCAGTGTGTGGTTCGGCGCGGTGCTGCGCGGCGACAATGAATGGATCGAGATCGGCGAAGGCTCCAACGTCCAGGACAATTCGACCTGCCACACCGACATGGGCTTTCCGCTGACGATCGGAACGAATTGCACGGTCGGTCACAATGTCATCCTGCACGGTTGCACCATCGAGGACGGTGCGTTGGTCGGGATGGGCTCGATCGTGATGAACGGCGCCAGGATCGGCCGCGGCAGCGTTGTCGGCGCTGGTTCTGTCATCACCGAGGGCAAGCAGTTTCCCGAGAACTCGCTGATCATCGGCGCGCCGGCGCGGGTTATCCGCACGCTTGACGCTGAACAGGTCGTCAAGATGGGCGGCGCCGCGCGTTCCTATCAACGCAACGGCCCGCGCTTCAAGAAAGGCTTGAAGAAGATCGGCTAAGGGGTGCTGCGCGTTCAGCCCTCGAACGAATGACCGTCGGATCGGAAATTTCCGATATCAAGTCCCCTCGGATTCCTGAGCCTCGGCCGCGCCTGCCACCTGTTCGTGGCCGGCGGCCCATAGCGCGTGCTCTTGGCTGCCGTCCTGGTATGGGTTGCCGTCGGCCGGAATGTTTTCGCGTGCCGCGCGCTGGCCTTGCTCAAACGGATCGGGATCTCCGGTCATGATCTGGCTTTCCTCGCTGTGCTGGATCTTGCCTTGTTCGGTGCGTCGGCCTTGTTCGCGCCAGTCTCCGAGCGCCGCGCGCTCTTCCGCAGCGCGTCTTTCAGGTCGATGGGCACGCCGTGCTTCCTGAGCAGATCGGCGAACGCTTCGTCGGCCAATTCCTGGATCGTCGCCATGCGGTCGCGCCCCAATTGGGTCAGCTTGTCGAGCGTGTCCTCGTCGAAGGCGATCAATTTCCGCACGACCCGGCCTGGCTCCTGCGCGCCGAACAGATGGAAACTCAATAGCGCCAAGTCGGATTTGTTCCCGCCCGCAACTGCGCGGCAGCATCAACCATTTGGCGTGGAATCCCAAATGGTTGGTCGCGTAAAATTGAGCGGCGTCTTAATGATTATTGCCGCCGAAGCCGCAAAAATCTGCAAGGTTCGCCGGGCTCGAAAACTCATGATCCATGAACGTTCATGGTCTGAGCGTTTTGATCTGATCAGGAAGGACAATCATTATGTTGCGTAAAGCCTTTCTCGCCGTGGTGGCCATCGCCGCGGTGGGTGCCCTTGCTCCGAGTTCAGCCTTCGCCTTCGGTCACGGCGGTGGAGGCGGCGGTCACTTCGGTGGCGGGGGACATTTCGGCGGTGGAGGTCACTTTGGTGGCGGAGGTTTCCACGGCGGCGGTTTCCGTCGCGGTTTCGGCATGGGTGCGTTTGGACTGGGCGTCGGCCTAGGCTACGGGCTCTACGGCCCGGGCTATGGCTATTACGGCGGCTACGGCTACCCGTATTACGACGATTACTACGCCGACGAAACGAATTGCTACATCGTGCGCCGCCGCGTGCACACGCCATCCGGCTGGCGCATCCGGCCGGTCGAAGTCTGCAGCTGATCGCGTCGGCCAACTATTTTTAATTCAAGACATAAAGCGCGCGGCTCACGCCCCGCGCTTTATTCTTGAATTCAGCCGTCAGCCAAGCACTTCGTCAGCCAAGCACCTGGTATTTCTTCATCCAGGCCTGCATCCGGCGCCATGCATCCTCGGCCGCTTCCTTGCGATAACTCGCGCGATAGTCGGCGTGGAAGCCATGCGGCGCGCCCGGATAGATCTTGAACTCGGCGGTCTTCTTGTTAGCCGCCAGCGCGGCCTTCAGTGCTTCGACATCAACCACGGCAATGCCGGTGTCCGCCTCGCCATACAGGCCCAGCACCGGCGCCTTCATGTCAGGGGCAAGCTGGATCGGGTTCTTCGGCCATATCGCGCTCGGAGGATCGGCCGGTGGCCCGTAGAAGGCGACGCCCGCCTTCAGCGCTCCGTTATGCGCGGCATATTCCCAGACCGTTCGCCCGCCGCGGCAGAAGCCAATGATACCAAGTCTATTGGTGTTGCCTCCTTCTGCCTTGGCCCAGGACACAGTGCTGTCGAGATCCGAAAATAGTTCGGAATCGGGCTTGGAATTTACGATCGGCAGCAATTGTGGAATGTCGATGATCTTGGTGAGATCGACGCCCTTGCGGAAATAGTAATCAGGCGCAATGGCGAAAGCACCAAGCTTGGCAAGGCGCCGCGTCACGTCCTTGATGTATTCGTGCAGGCCGAAAATTTCCATCGCCACGAGCACGACTGGCGGGTTGCTCACGCCTTTCGGGCGCGCGAAATAGCCGGGCATTTCGCCATCGGCGACTTTGATTTTTACATCCCCTGCAGTGAGGCCGTCGGTATCCGTCTTGATGACATCGGCGCGCACGGGCCCCGCAGCCAGCGTGTAACCTGCCGTCACGGCGGCGGAGGCCGTCATGAAACCACGGCGTGAAAATGGCGCAGCTTTCGTCAGTCCGATGACATCGGACACGAGCGAGGGTTCGGCACTCATGATTGGATTTGCTCCGGCAGGTGGGGTTTGCATTCAGCAGGGAACGAGTGTGCGAAGCAAGTAACCTGCGTGCGAGCAGCCGAAATGGTCGGAGTGACACGCTTTGGGTTGGGCAAAAAAACAAGGCCGCCGGCGTAGTATATCGCCCATGCGGCCTTGCCCTGCCCGGATATTGAAATCGGCTCACGCCACCCGGTAGCCACATCATTGCCGGTTTCTTGCCGGGGAGAATGTGATCCAGTTCACATTTTGCCCGGAAAAAATTTTTTCCGAGACGGGGAATAAAATGGACGGTGCCGAATCAGGACCGCGATCGCTTGCGCTGACTGCCCCGTGCCGCGTGGTGCCGCGCACGGGTGTGCCGGGCCTGCGGCGGATCGGGGGCATCGGGGGCGGACCGGGCGCTGGCGAAGGATTGCCGCAGGCCGTCAATGGCGCTGGCGACCGCGCCGACCTGCTCGGATAATCGCTTGGTCTCGCTTTGCTGCGCTGCAAGGAGGCGTTTGACACCTTGCATCTGGTCCTGCAGCGCCTGGAGCTGGTCGATCGCTTCCTGCTGCGACAGCTCCAGCGCCTTGGTCTTCTCAACCAGTTGCTCGGAGGCCTCAACGGCCCGGAGCTGAATTTGCCGGGTCGAGATCACGCGTTGGGTTTCGGGGAGGGCGCCCGTAGTGGCACGCCAGAGCGCAATCGATCCGGCCCCGGTCAGGACCAAGGCGAGCGCCACCGCTGCCAGCGCAATCGGCTGCGAACCGATCCGCCCGATGCCGCTAATCCGCGCATCGTCCGCCCTGACGTCGATCATCCCGACATAAAGCCACATTTGGTGCCAAAGTTCCATCCTGGTCGGGCGGACCCAATCACCAAGCTTAGCAAATCGTGTCCGCGCAGAACGGATGAATGTCGGGCGCAGGAGAGGCTTCTACCGGTGCTTCCGGTGCGCTGATCTCCGGGGGAGGCGGGTCGGAAGGCGTCGGGAAAGTATCGGGGATCGGCTCATAGTCGTTCGGCTCGGCGGCGTCTGGCAGCCGCTCGAGGTGGCTGAACTTCTAATACCGCGCTGCCATACATTGCCGGTATTTTGCGGATGGGTAGCCCCGTTGCTCTCCCACCTGGCGGTCGCAGGCGGCGCCATCGACCTGCACGTCGTAGTCCATCTCGGCATCGGGCCGCCAGGGCTTCTGCACGTCGTTCCAAACATCCTTGTAGGTTTGTGCATGTGCTATGGAACTCAACAGCAGTGCCGCAATCATGATCGTGCGTTTCATCGTGAGGCCTCCGGTTTCCCATCGGTGGGGGACAACCGGTTGGCGAGTTCACGAGCGAACGATTACAAATTCGACAGGATACCGCAGCCTTAGAGCGAGACCGGCGACCGGCGCCTGTTGCCGGGAAACAACAGGCTGTGGATGTTCGCCGCGGTGAATTGAATTCAGGCGGGCAAGTGGGTCACAATCTGCCGCGCTACGACGGGGAACTACCATGCGACACGCAATGCTTCTCAATCCATTCAGTGCCAATCCGGAGCAGGCGCCCATCGTCCACCCGCAAGCGCAGCCGCGCGCCGTCAACCGGCACGCGACGCGTTCGACGCCGGTGTGTGCCCGATGCGAGTCCGATGACATCATTTCTTACGTCACGGCACAGTGGAGCAATGAATCGCAGGAATGGGAGCTTGCCAACACCTTCGACCAGCCGGCGCATTGCAACCGCTGCAACAGCGCCTGCGAGATCAGGTGGTTGCCGCTCTGAATGCAGGTGAATGCAAGCGGCGCTGGGGTTTGAGCTGACGTAAGCTCCACACCATCGCATCGCGATCGATCGGCGATGGCGTATCTCTGAAAAAAGTTGAGGCCAGCCGTTGGGGGACGGCTGGCCTCGCGCGATCCGGTCTGGGACGGGGAGGGGTGGGGATGTGACCGGGTCGCGTGTCCTGTGATCGTCCAATTCTTGTTCAGCGCGCGGTCGCGGTGGCGACAGCCGGCCGGTTATCGCCAAGCGAGACCCACACGTTGGGATCGCTCTGCGACTGCCGCTTGACGAAGCGGTAGCCAGTCTCGGTCCAGGCCACGACGTTTTCGTTCTGGTTGTCGAGAACGAACTCCCCCTTGTCGGTCTTCACCGTCAGGATCGCGTGGCCTTCGCCGTTCTTGTCGCGCACCACCGTGATCAGCAGCGCTTCGCGCGGCCAGCCGGCGTCGATCAGCATCTTGCGTTTCATCAGCACGTAATCTTCGCAGTCGCCGTAGCCGTCGGTCGGCAACGACCATTTTTCGATCACGCCCCAATGCTCCATGTCGGTCATCGGCTTGACAGTCTCGTTGACCCAGTGATTGACCTTGAGCAGATCGCGCCAGGCGGTCTGCGTCATTACGATATCGCGCGGCTGCGAGGTGCCGCCCGAGCATTCGCGCGGATTGCTGGAGCAGAATTCAACCCAGCCGATCGGCGCGCGCGTGGTATCGCCGAGGCTCGCATACAACACCCGTTCGTCACCGGCATGCGCCGAGACGCTCATTCCAAACAGGATGGCGGCAACCGCCAATCCTTTCCCCTGTCCCCTGAACCCAAACATCGTGGCCCCCGTTTCTTGTTGGGACCACACTTCGCACAAAGGTTTTTCGCCGCCGCTAAGTAAGACAAGTACATTTGACGCGAATGAAAGTAAAAGGAACGGCTAATTCGATCTATACTTGAATAAAGTTCGACTAAAATTGTAAGTATTCGCAATTGATTCAAATTTTACGGATTAACGCGGGTATTGCTGGGCTGCAGCGGCTTGCGGTAGCAAAACCGGTGCCCGTTAACCGCCCACGCGCGGCTCAAACGGCCTCAAACCTGGCACTGAACGGCGCGAATGCCGCGGTCAGAGCAGCAAAATCCGGGGATTTGGGCGTGCCTGCGCTTTACCGCGCGCTAACGGTGTCGCGCGGCAGCGAAAAATCGGGCGACAAAGCAAGCCTTTGCAAGCCGGTCTTTGCAAGCCGGTTTTTGGAGGTCGGTCTTGGCAAGCGCCGAACTCCCGTGCATGCATGAAAGAAAACCAGGGAGGTCGTCATGAAACGAGTTGTTTTGGGCTTTTCGGCGCTGCTGTGCTTCGCGATCGGGGCCCACGCGCAGGCCCAACAGAAAATTAACCCCACCGATCCGCAGCCGACCTGTCCGATGTGTCCGGGCACCTATATCCCGGCCTCAGAAATCGACGCCTATGCCCAGAAGGCGCTGGATGAAAAGCTGCTCGACCAGCAGGTCCGCGATATCGACATCGGCAAGGCTCATATCGGCATTGGCAGGGTTCATCGCGGCAAGCTGGACAAGCCGGCGCCGGATTCCGTCGCCGAGCACGACCAGATCAGCGAAGTCTACCACGTCATCTCGGGGTCGGCGACGCTGGTGCTCGGCCCTGACATCACCAACCGGCAGCGCCGCCCGGCAACCATGCGCACCGTGGTCGAGTTCAACGGTCCCGGCAACAATGGCTCGGAAGTGCGCGACGGCGTGGCCTACGACATCAAGGCCGGCGATGTCGTGGTGATCCCGGCCGGCACCGGGCACTGGTTCACCAAGATCGACGACCACATCGACTACATCATGGTGCGGATCGATCCGGACAAGGTGACCCCGCTCAAGAGCGAGGCGCAGTCGAAGGATTATCTGTCGAAGCCGGCGAAGAAGGGCGAGTGAGGCGAGCTGACGCGGCAACGGCAGCCCATCGGCTTGACCGTTGATTGGCGGCTACCGGCATTAATGGTTTCCGCGCGTTGTCTCGCCTTTTTGGATTTGGCGAACTAATATCCAGCGAGCAATTGAGCGCTTGCGCGTAAATTTCATTCAGGCGGAAGGGAGGGGCTTTGTATGACCAGGTGCCAGATAACAACGGGACTGATCATTCTTGCGACGCTCGGGATGATCCCGGGATTTGCCCACGCCGGTCCTTGCACCGATGACATTGCACAATTCCAGCAGACTGTGCGCCAATCGGCAGGAGACCCCGGTGCGGGATTGACGGCACCTCAGTCGATCGGTGCACAACTCGGCCACCAACCGACGCGAGGTTCTGCGAAGCGAACCGAAGAACGTCTTCACGCGAAATTTTCAGCGAGAATGGCGCTCGCCGAGAAGCTCGACAAACAAGGCGACCGCGCAGGCTGCATGCGCGCGCTGTCCGCTGCCAAGAAAATGTATATTCCGTAGATTCGATTGTCGTTCGGGCCGTAACGGAGTCGTTGAGCGCTGGCGCGCGGCCTTATCTGGAGTTGACGCTGTCTTCCAGGGTCTCGGCGAGCTGCTCGTGAATGAATTCGAGCGCGAAGCCTTCCTCGAGGTTACGCACCACGCGGGCGGCGACCTTGCCGAGCAGGACCTGGGATTTCAGCGGCGGCCGCCGTTCCGCGGCGATCGCCGCACCCGACAGTGACATATCGATGATCCGGCAGGTCATCTTGGTGCCGTCCTCGAGCGTCATCAACGCGATTGGATTGCGCGGCACGATACGGTCGTGGCGGCGATCTTCCGGCAAATTGAGGATGTCGCGGTTGGCGAGCCAGGTGAGCTGCGCTGCGAGCTTGTCGCGCTTGCGGGCAGTCGCACCCACGGTCATCGCAAAGCCGTTGTCGATGATGCGGGTGATCTTGCCTTCGACGCGGCCGATATGGTCGAGATAGGCGATCACGCGGTCGCCGACATTGCCGATGCCGGGCGCCAGCAGGGCGAGGCCGCCCGGCGACATGTTGATGATCTGGCACGGAAACTCGCGGCGGTCCGGCAGCATGTAGCGGCCGAGCAGGTGGACCTTGACGCGCTGAAAGCGCCGTCGCTCCTCGGCGGCCGGAAGAATAGATTTTTTGTGCGCTAACGCCATTCTCGCCACCCGACAACCGTCCTTCCGGTGTCACCCCGACCCTACGGCCGTCAGGGTTAACGAGTGGTTACGCGGGGTGCGCGAATGATGGTCTCATCCGCTTTGAGGAGAGCGGCCGTGATCCGGTTAAAAACCCATAAAATCAGCGGGCACGCCAGCACCACCACCGCGCCGAAATCGAACGCCGCGGCGGCCGTGCCGGTCCATTTGGCGCAGGCGCCGCCGATGATCGGGCCCAGCATCATCGCGGCATAATAGACGGTGTAGAAGATGCCCATGCCGATCGCGCGGGTGGCGGGCTGCAGCACGCGCGCCGGCAGGCTCATGATCGGTCCCGCCGGTTGGCCCGAGACCAGGCCGATCGCGATCACCAGCAAGACCACTTCGCTGCGGCGCGGCAGCAACAGCATCAAGAGCGCGAACAGGATGGATCCGGCGACCAGGATCAGCTGCGGCCGTCCGATCCGGTCGGCGAGCATGCCGCCAAACGGCACCGAGAATACCGCGATCCACAGCACGATGCTGATGGTTGAGCCTGCGGCGGCAACGGTCCAGCCGCGTTCGACCAGCAGCGAGGGGCCGAAGCTGAAGATGATCGCGAAGCCGACATTGAACAGGCCCCAGATCAGGCCGGCCGCGATCACCGCCAGCAACGCGCGACGGTCGAGCCGCGCGGATGTCGTGACCGCGGCGGCCGCCTGCGCGGGCGGCCGATAGGTCGCGGCGAGCGCGATGCAGGGCGCGATCATCACCGCGACCGCGAGATGCACCGCGCTGACGCCATAAACGGTGCCGATCGCCGGCAGCGTCAGCAGCGACAGCGCGACACCGGCCGGCCATGAATTGACGAAGACCCCCATCGCGGTCGAGATCTCGTGGCCCGCGAACCAGTCGGTGACCATCTTGGTCATCTGCACGTTGAGCAGTACGCCGCCGGCGCCCGCGATCAGCCGTCCGGCGACCTGCATGCTCCAGTCGTGGGTGGTGGCCATCATCAGGCTGCCGATCAGCATCAGCGCCAGTGCCAACAGCACAGTGTTCCGGTCGCCGAATTTCTTGCCGACGGCGCCACCCGGCAACGCGATCGCGACGCCGGGCGTGAAGTACAGCCCGATCAACAGCCCGATATCGGCGAGACCGAGGCCGAATTCGCGGCCGAGCAATGGCGCGACCGCCGCGACACTTTGAAATTGAAACGCCACGGTGAGGCGGACCGTGAACAAGACGGCGAGAACGCCCCAGCGATTGCGCAATGCCTCATCTCCCAAAACCGCCGCGCAGCGTGAGGCGGCAACGCTTGCGTGTCAACCGGCGCGCCTGGACAGAACGGCGCAGGTCCGCGATTGGCATCCTGATTTCGTTCACCTAGAGTTTGCGTCATGCCGAACAGCTCGATCAACGAGCGCGAAACGGGCGAGGAACCCCAATGCAACAGATCCGCGTATGTACCTATGCCGGCCCCGGCGCGCAGCCGGTCATTCGCGAGGTGCCATGGCCGAAAATCCCGAAGAAGGCCGCCTTGATTAAAGTCGGCGCTTGCGGCGTCTGCGGCACCGATCTGCATATTCTGAAAGGACATTGGCCGAAGCCATTGCCATGGCCGTTCACGCTCGGCCACGAGATTGGTGGCGTGCTGGTCGAGGTCGGCTCGGAATTCAGGGAAGACTTCATGAGCAAGCCGCTCACCGTGGGGTCGAAGGTGATGATCCCGCCGCTGATGCCGTGCGGCCAGTGCTATTACTGCATCCATTATCCGCTGAGCGCCAACAAGTGCCTGACGCCGGTGTATTACGGCCGCTATCTCGGCTTCGACAAGGCGCCGCATCTGTGGGGCGGCTGGGCGGAATATGTCTATGTCGACCTCGAGGAATTGCCGGGCACCAAGATCTACAAATTGCCGGACGATATGTCGCTGCGATTGGGCGCGCTGTCGGAGCCGCTGACCTCCTGCATCCGCGCCTTCAACCGCGCCAGCCGCGCCGGTGGTTTTAGCTGGGGCGATACGGTGGTGATCCAGGGCTCCGGCCCGATCGGCATCCTCGCGGTGGCGACGGCCCAGGAGATGGGGGCAGGGCGCGTGATCTGCGTCGGTGCACCGGAGGAGCCGCGATTGAAACTGGCGCGCAAATTCGGCGCAGAGGCCACCGTGGATATCGAACAGCTGACGAGCGCGGAAGCGCGCATCAAGGCAGTGCGCGACATCGTAGGCGGTTTCGGCGCCGATCTGGTGATGGATTGCTCGGGTCATCCGAGCGCCGGCCCTGAAGGCATCGAGATGCTGCGCGACGGCGGTACCTATGTCGAGATGGGCCAGTTCACCGACGCCGGCTCGATCAACACGTCCTGGCATCGCATCTGCACCAAGGACCTCAACGTGCTTGGCTCCTGGGGCTTTACCGGCAATGATTTGCCGCTCGGCGTCGATATGCTCTACCGCACCCGCAACAAATATCCGTGGCTGGAGATGCAGACGATCTATCCGTTCACGGAGGACGGCATCGGTCGCGCGGTGGCCGATGCGATGGCGATGAAGACGGTGAAGTCGACCATCGTGCCGTGGCCCGAACTGGTGGAGTGAGGTAGACCTCAGCAGGTTGATTTCGGCCACGGAAAGAAACTGTTCGTCACATTCTTCAGAACAGGTGCGAGCGACGGCGCGTGTCGCAACAGCACTTCGCGCATGCCGTTCTGCTCGACCCAGTCGAGACCCACGGCGGTGTAAACGTCGGCGGTGTAATCATCGGTCAGGAAACGGTCGCTCTTGATACGGCGTCCGGCCATCACGATGAAGATACGGAAGGCGGTGTCCGAGATCGCAAAACCTTGCGGCGGAGTCTCGGCCAGCGTTCCCGTCAGGAGATCGACGCGTTCGACATCACAGTAGATGGCTTCCAGTTCCTTCTGCCAGGTTTTGTTATCGGTGAGTTCCTGGAAATTCGCCGGCACGCTCATCCGCAGCATGCGCCGGAACGCGCAATAGCGCGGCACGCCGCGTTCGCGGTCGCGAATGATGTCGGTTGCGGCCACGTCAGTCAGGACGCCCTGGGTGATGTTTTCGGGTAATCGCCGCAGATGCTTTGGATAATTATGCAGCACCGGCGCGCCAGCGAAACTGGTGCCGAGCGAGTACAGCACATCTCCGAACGGCACCTCACGATGCACCCTTGTGGTGCCGCCAGCGAGAAGGTCAGTGAGCGTGCAGGCCAGGATCTCCTTGTCGTCGCTGCGACGGCGAAACGAGAAATCGTCCGGAAGCAGTGAATGCAGACGATAGACCGCCGTGAACTCCTCGGTGATCGAATAGGGCGCGGCATATTGCTCGGCCGGGGAGGTTGGAATGCCGGACAGCAATTCGTTGTGCGTCGCCCTGCCGAAGGCCCGGAAAAAGGCTTCGCCCAGCGCACCCCACCAGCTCGCGCGCATCGCGTATCGCAACGGCGGCGACTGCAGCAGTGCGAGCGTCCATTCGGTGGCGTGGATCTTGACGATCAGCGCGGCGTTGATCAGCCGCGCTTTCTGAAACAGCCACTCGCCGTCCCGTTCGGGATATTCGCGATGCAGGCGGTCGACGATCGCATTGTGCTCGCGCGCGAACAGCGTGTGCATGCTCGACAGCCCGATCCACCAATTGCCGTTGACGGCGGCGAACTCCTGCAACGGGTCGCCGTTGGCGGGTTGCGGGTCGAGTGGCAGATGACCGGTTTCGTCCAGATACAGTTTTCCGTCGGGCAGCAGCGTTTTGGCAGGTGAGCTGCGGGCGCAATGCTGCGTTGGCAGATCCGAGCCGTACATCTGCGAGCCGTCCCACCAATGGGTGACGGAGTTACGGTAGGTTGCCGGACGCCGCTCGTCGGCCGGACAGCGTTGAAGATCCGGCTGCGTGCGCAGGATCGTCATATCCGGCTCGGGCCATTCATCATCGCCTTCGGGAACGGGAAAACGCAGCGGCGGGCTGTTCTGGTCGTTGAGGCCATGGCTCAGCCAATCGTGCACCATGAATTGTAACCACGCCGCCAACAACACGTTGACGCTTTTCGCCGGAATGAAATCGCCGCGTTTCAGCAGTTCGCTGCTGATCAACCGCGGATTGGGAGTGTAGAGATCAGGAGGCTGCTCGCCGGCGGTGAGCGGCAGCGGCGCATTGCGCCCGAATCTCGTTTTCGCCATGCCCATCCACGGTTTCGACGGGTCATTGTGCGCGCCATCCGCGGTCCGGCAATGGCGGATATCGAAATCGGCAGGTATCGCCGGATCGGCGGGGGCCGTTTCGGTGTCGAACAGGTTTTGCCAACGCAGGTCGCTGCGCAGCGTGAGCAGGTTGATCACCGCGAGCGGAAGCGGAAGACTGTACCAGATGCGCGTGCGATTGATGCGGCGAAACGCGGCGGCAATGACTGCTTCGAAAAAGCCGGCTGCCATGATCTCCAACCCATGATTGGAAGCCATCCGTCTTCAACTATAGATGCTAGCACCTCAGAGGGTTGGCACAAGCCGGCCCTGGAGGCCAGGATTGAGGCAGGTCGTCGCATGCCCATCAATTCAGGCGATCGGTTTCGCACGAGCTCACTTCATCCCATGCCCTGGAGAGGGAGGCCCGCGCGGACCGGCGGGCATCGACGGCAATGGCGGTTTGAGCCAAGTTTGCATTTGGTGGCGATTGATTCGAGGCCGCTGATCCGAGGCTACGCGGGGGGACTGCGATGAGCGATTGGATACATAATCTGCCGGTGCCATGGATGGCGCTGGTCGTGTTTGGTTTTACTTTTCTGCTGGCAGCGAGCGCCTTCGCGGTCGTGTCCGCGCTGGCGACCGAACAACGCGCCAAATCGTTCAGGGCGATCTCGCCGGGAATGCTGCCGGTGCTTGGCATCATCTTCGGCCTGTTCGTGGCGTTCACCGCCGCGCAGGTCTGGGCTGACGGTGATCGCGCGAGTGCGGCGGTAAGCCGCGAGGCCAGCGCGCTGCGCGCGGTGACATTGCTCGCCGCGGGGCTGCCGGCCGAGCCGGAGGCCCGGTTGCTCGCTTTGGTTCGCAGCTATGTCGAGCAGGCAGCGACGGTGGAATGGCCGATGATGGCACGCCAGACCGCGTCGCTGCGGGCCGCACCGGTCCCGCTCGCCGAGGCGCTGCAACTGGTTGTCGCGATGACGCCGCAGGGCGCGGGTCAGCAGACCGCGCAGCGTGAGATTATCACCGCGCTGGGGTCGGCACTGGATGCGCGGCGGCAACGGATTATCGTCAGCCAGGCTGAGGTCAATCCGGTCAAATGGTGGTGCCTGTATTTGCAGGCGTTCTGCGAGTTGATGGTGATCGCGCTCGTCCAATGCGACAACCGGCTGACATCGGCCCTAGCCCTGGGCCTGTTCGCGACCGGCGTCGCGGCGTCGGTGCTCCTGATCGCTGCGCATGATCGTCCCTTCACCGGTCAGATTTCGATCGGACCGGAACCGTTGCTGCAGATCATGCCGGGCGAGCCGGGGAAGGGGTGAGATGTGCTGCGGTCGCGCCCACATGCGGAAAAGCTCGCGTGTGGCCTCGTCGATCGGAAAGAAGCTCTCAATTCGCAATTCCTGCAACGTGATGTCCTGTGGCGTTCCGAGCGTGGCGATGGTCGTGAACAGTTGCAGCTCGGTGCGGCCTTTTCGGAAGTGCATGGGTAGAATGGGTCCGTCGGCGACCACGACGTCACGTTTGATTGCCGCCCGCACATCGGGATAGCCAAGCAGCCGCTCCAGCAAACTCGCCGTTTCGATCGTGGCGTCCGCAGCCACATCGGCCTCGACGCTTCGAATGAAATAGCGAACGACGTGCTCCCAGTTCAACAGATGTGGCCGCAGCACATCCGGCCCAACCAGCGCGTCAGCGAGATTGATGGCCGTGCCGGGTGCGATCGGGCCTACCAGGAACTCGACAAGTCCGAACGCGCCCTTGTTGGCCTGCAGCAGGTTCCAGTGGCGATCGACCACAACGGCCGGATACGGCTCCTGCTGGTCCAAAATGTAGCTGAGTGCATCCCGGGCGGCCGCCAGTGGTGCGGCCTGAATATTGGTTTCCGCCCACACCGGGGCAAAGCCGGCGCCAAGCAGCAACTCGTTGGACTGCCGCAACCGCAGGTCCAAGGCCGTCGACAGGCGTAGCACCATGTCGCGGCTTGGCCTGGTGCGGCCAAGCTCCAGGAAACTGATGTGGCGCTGAGAACAGGCCGCGGCCATTGCCAATTGAAGCTGGGAGAGGCCGCGCTTCTTCCGCCACCAAACCAAACCGGACGGAAAGCTGGGTGGCGCAGCCATGACTACCTGGCATGTAGTTGATCGGATCCTCAAGCGCGCGGATAGTGACATCGCCGAGGCATCGACGCAATTGACCTGGACCACGCAGTCCGCACCGAGCAGGGGCACAAGATGAAAGTCGCATTCGCAGGATCGTTCGGCGTGAGACTCGCGGAGCAGGTCCGCGCGCGATTGACGGATCCTTGCGAGATCATCACAGGCGATGAAGCGGAAATCCTGCCTGCGCTCGCCGACGCCGACATCCTCGTCTCAATGGGTTTTTCGCGGACGATGGCCGATGCAGCAGGCCGCCTTCGCCTGATCCAGGTGCCGGGCGCCGGGCTTGACCGGATCGACCGTAGCGCGCTGAAGCCCGGAATGTTTCTCGCCAACGCCTATGGCCACGAGGTCGGCATCGCCGAATATGTCATCGGCACGATGCTGGCGCTGACGCGAAATCTGCAATCGCTCGATGCCAGGCTGCGGAACGGCGAATGGCACAGCCAATGGGCCGTCGGCTCACCGGCGCCGCCGCTTTGGCCGGAACTTGCTGGCAAGACGCTTGGCATCCTCGGCTTCGGTCACATCGGCGAGGCGATCGCGCGTCGCGCGCGCGCCTTCGACATGAAGATCGTTGCCATCCGGCGGCAGGCGCAACCACAGCCGCCAGATGGTGTGTCGTTCATCGGTGGACCGGAGCGGATCGACGAAGTGCTGCAGGCGAGCGACTACCTTGCTGTCACGCTGTCGTTGTCGCCGGAAACACGTGGACTTCTCGATGAACGACGGCTTGGCTTGATGCGGCCGACGGCTTGCCTGATCAACGTGGCCCGAGCCGAGATCGTGGATGGGGATGCGCTCTATCGCGCTCTTTCGACCGGCGCGCTGGCGGGTGCGGCGCTCGATGTCTGGTGGCGTTACCCGACCGCCCCCGGCCGGCTGTTACCTTCGACGCAGCCATTTCATCAATTACCGAACGTCATCATGACGCCGCACGTCTCGGGATGGACCGAAGGCATGGTGGAGGCGCGCGTCAGGATCATCGCTGACAACATCGCCCGGACAGCGCGGGGGGAGCCGCCGCTCAACGTTGTCGCCGCGGCCGGCTGTTAATTTCCGAACAACCTCGCGGGCGTCTCCACCAGGATGCGCCGCCGCGTGGTTTCGTTCGGCGTCCACTCCATGAACAGATCGAGCAGGTGCCCATCGTCCGGCATCACCTCGGCCGCGATCGACGGATGCGGCCAGTCGCTGCCCCACGTCAAGCGTTCCGGATTAGCTGATACCAGCGCATCGTGAAACGGCCGGGCGTCATCGTAGTCGGGGAATTGCGCCGACATCCGATACGGCGCGGACACTTTCACATGCACGTGACCGTCGCCCACCAGCCGCAGCAGCGCCTGAAAATTCGGATCGCCGATACCGCGTTCCGCCGGTATGTGCAGCATGTGGTCGATAATGACCGGCATCTGGCGCGACACCTCGCGCAAGGTCGGGCTGAGGCTCTCCATCAGCCGCCAGTCGCAGAAGATCTGCATGACCCAGCCGAGTTCGGCCATGGCCTTGCGAAATACTTCGAACACCTCGAGCCCGACGCCACGCACGTATCCCGGTTTTCCCGCGTCGGAAAACAGGTGAAAGCGCAGGCCGCGCATGCCGAGAGCGTGCCAGTCGCGCAATGTGGACGGCGCGATCCTGGTGTCGGTGATGGCGACGCCGCGCAGCCGATCGGGAAAACGCGCCAGCGCATCGAGCAGCACGCGGTTGTCGTAGCCGTGGGCATTGCCTTGCACGGCCAGGCCGCGTGCCATGCCGAGGTGGTCGAGCAGGGCGATAAAATTCTCGACCGGCGCGTCGGGCGGGGTGTAGCCGCGCCCTTCGGTGTAGGGAAATTTGTCTGGCGGTCCGAAGATATGCGCGTGGGTATCCCACGACCCCGGCGGGGGCTTTATGCGTGGCGCCTTGGGGTTCGCGACGGGTCCCGCAATGCGCGGCGGCTCCTTAAGCATCGACTTAACTCAACTTGATGTTGGCTTCTTTCACGACCTTGCTCCAGCGCTCCATCTGGTCCTTGACGAAGGCGAGGAACTCCTCCGGCGTGTTCTGCCGGCTCTCGATGTTGAGCTGCTCGAAGCGCTCCTTGATCACGGGGTCGCGGAGCGCCTCGTTGATCGCGCTATTGAGGGAGCGTGTGATTGCCGGTGGCGTACCATGCGGCACGAACACGCCGTTCCATTCAAAGGCCTCGAAGCCGGGCAGCGTGTCCGACACCGGCGGAATATCGGGCAGGCTTTTCAGCCGGCCCTTGCCGGTATGGGCGATGGCTTTGACCTGGCCGCCCTGGATCATGCCGACCACCGCCGAGCCGTTGGCGAAGTAACACTTCACCTGTCCGGCGATGACATCGTTCAGCGCAAGGCTGCCGCCGCGATAGGGCACATGGTTCACCTTGGCCCCGGTCATGAAGCGGAACAATTCCAACGACAGATGCTGCAGTGTGCCGTTGCCGGACGAGCCGATGTCGATGCCGTCGGGAGCTGCTTTGGCATACGCGATGAAGTCAGCCATCGTCTTCACCGGCAGCGACGGCGTCACCACCAGGATATTCGGCACCAGCGACACCAGGGCCACCGGATCGAAATCCTTGTCGTAGTCGAACGAAAGGTTCGAATAGAGCGCGCTGTTGACCGAATAGGCGGTGGCGTCATGCAGGATGGTGTAGCCGTCGGGTTTCGCCTTCGCGACCAGGCCTTCCCCAATGGTGCCGCCGGCCCCACCGCGATTTTCGATGACGAATTGCTGGCCCAAAATCGCGCCGACCTTGGCGTAGAGGATGCGCGCGGTGGTGTCGGCGCCGCCGGCCGGCGGATAGGGCACCATCACCATCACCGGACGGGTCGGCCACGCGGCTTCGGCGCTGGCGCGGCGGACGAAGGGCGCTGCGGCCATTCCGGCCAATAGTGCGCGGCGTGAAACTTGTCTCCTGGACATCGCTCATCCCCTTGATTTTTTATTTTATCCGGCATTGCCCAGAAGAACTCTGGAATAGCGTAGGCGAACCTGGATCGACGATAGCAAACCGGAGTGCTGAAGCAAAATCAGCATCTCGTTGATCTTGCGGCTCCGGCGAATATCCGCGTTGCTCAACAAGCGCAACTCAGCCCTTGCCTAGGATCTCCGACAGGGCCGACAGTAGCCGGTCAATTTGCCCGTCGCTGCCCACTGTGATGCGCAGATAGTCGGAGATGCGAGGCGCGGAAAAATGGCGGACGATCACCGCGCGCTGGCGCAACGCGGCGGCCAGCGCCGCGCCTTGCTGCGCCGGATGGCGCGCGAAGACGAAGTTGGCGGCGGACGGCAGCACCTCGAAGCCAAGCCGAACCAGTCCGCCGTTGAGCCGCTCGCGGCCTTCGATCACGCGCGCCCGGCTCTGTTGAAAATAGGCTTCGTCCTCAAGGGCAGCGATGGCGCCGGCCTGGGCGGGGCGGCCGAGCGGATAGGAGTTGAAGCTATCCTTTACCCGGGTGAGCGCTTCGATCAGGTCGGCGTCGCCGATCGCATAGCCAACCCGCAAGCCGGCCAGCGCCCGCGACTTCGACATAGTTTGAACGACCAGAAGGTTCGGGTGGGAGGCGACCAGCGGCATTGCGGTCTCGGCGCCGAAATCGACATAGGCCTCGTCGATCACCACGGGAACATCAGGATGTTGCTGCAGCAGGGCCGCGATTTCGGCCCGTGTCAGCGCAATGCCGGTCGGTGCATTCGGATTGGGGATGATGATCGCGCCGGCCGCCCGGCGATAGTCGGCGAGGCGGATCTGCATGGCGTTATCGAGCGGCACGGTCTCGTAGGCGATGCCGAACAGGCCGCAATAGACCGGGTAGAAACTGTACGTGATGTCAGGGAACAGCAACGGCGCGTCGTGCTTCAGCAGCGCGGCAAACGTATGCGCCAACACCTCGTCCGAGCCGTTGCCGACGAACACCTGCTCGGGTCGTACGCCGTGGTAGGTGGCCAACGTCGCCCGCAGCGCTGTGGCCTGTGGGTCGGGATACAGGCGCAGCGTATCGGTGGCCTCGCCGCTGATGGCTTCCAGCACGCGCGGGGAGGGACCAAACGGACTTTCATTGGTGTTGAGCTTGACCAGCTCCGTCATGCGAGGCTGCTCGCCCGGCACATAGGGCTTCAAATCGTGCGTCAGGCTGCTCCAGAAACGGCTCATGGTTCTGTCCAAATCTCGTAGAAGCCGCGGGTGCGGCGCATGCCTCGACGGGCACACGATTTAAGGGCGCGGAGGCGGAGAAGCCGGCGCGTTCAGGTTCGATGATCTCTTTAGCGTCAGGGAAGTTTTGGAGAAACATCCAAAGATGGACCACGGCAGGTTTTTTGTGGTTGGACGTTGCTCGCCCGGCATGGTGTGCCGCGCCAAAACCGGAACGTGCGACCATCTAACTGACTATACGGCCGCCCCCGGATTGAGTAGCTTTTGTGCCATACTTCGAGTTTTGCAGCTTTCCCGTCGGAGCGCGTCCAATGGCGAAGCGTGGACAAACGGTGCGCCGGCAACCCACCAAACGCAAGACGCGGGCAAAACGCAATCGCGCGCCCCGGCGCATCGATTTAAAGAATCAGAGTGGAAGTTTAAGGCGTGAGCTGAACGAAGCGCGTCGGCAGCTGACGGCAACGAGGGAAGTTCTCGAGATCATTAACACGTCGCCCGGCACTACCGCACCAGTATTCGAGGCTTTGCTCGAAAAGGCGATGCACCTTTGCGAGGCCGCGTTCGGCTTCCTGGCGATTTATGATGGGGAACGCTTCAAGTTTGCGGCACAGCATGGAGTGCCTCCCGCACTCGCAGATTATTTCGAAACCGGAATGGATCAAGCTCGACCAGGAGATGCTCACTGGCGTCTGCTAGAGGGTGAAGATCTCATACATAACCTTGATCAGATGAACGAGGACGCTTATCGGGCGGGAAACCCGTTACGTCGCGCCCTTGTCGACCTCGGGGGCGCCCGTTCCGCATTGGTTGTTGCGCTCCGAAAGGATGGAATCTTTCGCGGCACAATAACAATCTACCGCAAGGAAGTGCGGCCGTTTTCCACCACTCAGGTCGCCCTCCTGCAGCACTTCGCCGCCCAGGCCGTGATCGCGATCGAAAATGTGCGGTTGTTCGACGAGGTGCAGGCGCGCACGGAGGACTTGCGCGAATCGCTTCAGCAGCAAACCGCGACGGCCGACGTGCTCAAAGTCATCAGCCGTTCCGCATTTGATCTTGAAACCGTTCTGCAAACCCTTGTTGAATCAGCAGCGCGGCTTTGCGAAGCCGACAAGGGCACCATCACCCGGCAGAAGGATGCGGCTTTCTATCGCGCCGAGAGCTTCGGCTTCTCCCGCGAATTCATGGACTATGTCAGGGATATTCCCGTCGCTCCGGACCGGGGCTCGGCCACCGGACGCGCTCTGCTCGAAGGCGTGGCGGTTCACATTCCGGACGTAAAGGCAGACGCGGACTATCATTTTGACGAGGCGCTGAGGCTCGGCAACTATCGCGCTCTTCTGGCTGCACCGATGATGCGCGAAGGCACGCCGATTGGCGTCGTGACCTTGACGCGCTCCGAGGCGAGACCCTTCACTGAAAAGCAAATTGAATTGGTCACGACATTTGCCGATCAAGCCGCCATCGCGATCGAAAATGTACGCCTGTTCGCACAGGTACAGGAACGTACCCAAGAGCTTTCCAAGTCGCTCGACGAGCTACGTACCGCGCAGGATCGCCTGATTCAGACCGAGAAGCTGGCTTCGCTCGGCCAGCTCACCGCGGGTATTGCTCACGAGATCAAGAATCCGCTCAATTTCGTCAATAATTTCTCGGCTCTGTCCGTCGAACTTGTCGACGAACTGGACGAGCTGCTCAAACCCGCGACGCTGGACCACAAGACTTGGGAAGAAACCGGCGAACTAACGAAGATGCTGAAGGGCAATCTCGAAAAGGTCGTTCAGCACGGCAAGCGCGCGGACTCCATCGTCAAGAATATGTTGTTGCATTCTCGCGAGGGGGCCGGCGAGTGCCGGCCGGTCGATCTCAACTCCCTCGTCGCGGAGAGCCTCAGTCTTGCCTATCACGGCGCTCGAGCCGAGAAGCAGGAATTCCAGATCAGGCTCGACCAGAATTTCGATCCTGCCGCTGGCGAGGTTGAAATGTTCCCCCAAGAGATCACGCGGGTACTTCTCAACCTGATCTCAAACGGATTTTACGCGGCGATGAAACGCAAGGCGGAGATGAGCAATGGCCACGAGCCTGCCCTCGGTGCGACAACAAGAAACCTTGGTGATTACGTTGAAATCAGAATTCGCGACAACGGTCGCGGTATTCCACCGGAGGTTAGAGAGAAGATGTTCGATCCATTTTTTACGACCAAGCCGCCTGGTGAAGGAACCGGCCTTGGCCTCTCGTTGAGCTACGATATTATCGTCAAACAACACGCCGGATCGATCGAGGTCGATACTCAACCCGGCGAATTTACCGAGTTCAGTGTGAGACTTCCGCGCAAAGCATCCGCTAGCAAGGCTAGAGCAAATTCATGAGATTCCTGGTTCGCCGTCTAGGCATCGATTGAGCTGATGTCTGCAGATGGCGAAAGGAGGCCATGCGGCGAGCGGGCGGTATGGGCTATGCGCGCCACACCCGGCTTCCTGCACCGATTGATCCGCGCCTGCGGCTTTTAGAAGCGGAAGCGAAGGCCAGCCGTGGGAGCGATCAAGTCGCGATGGATGAAGCCGTTCGCCAGGCCACCATTCACCCGCGAGAACATCAATCCGGCATAGGTGTCAAACTTCTTCGCAAACTGCCAATCGACCACGAAAGAAACCGCGTTCATCGTCCCATGGCAGTTTGCAAATGCCGCGGCGTCGGCGCAGTTGACGGGGGCACCAAAGGCGGGCTGGTCGTAATGATAGTAAGCGCCAGTCACATCTACATTGTCAGTGATTGCGTATTTCGCTCCGGTCCAGAATACGTGGAACAACTTGTCGCCGGCGCTGAAAGCCGTGTTGTTGATGTTCGTGTTGTTGATCGCGGCGCAGCCGGCGCAGACGAAGTCTCCCGCGATATCAGTAAAGCCAGTGCCGGGGGCAAAGGGATTGCTGGGGGGCGCATATTGAATGAATTCGTATCCGGCAAACAGCTTGAGTGGGCCGTTGGTGTATTTGCCAACCAGCATCGCGCTCGTATTGTCCGAAAGCGTAGCTGTGAGAACCTGCGGCAACACCGCCGGAAACGTGCTGCCGGCAAGCGCTACCGCTACGCCGTTCTTGACGAAGCTGCCGATTGCGTCGAGCGAAAGCGTGCCGCCGGCCAGATTGGGGATGTCGCCACCGACCTGAAATTGATATGCACCGGTCGAGGCATTGTTCAGCTCGTAGCCACCGAATTGCCAGAGTGCCGCGAGCCTGAACTGGCCGATGTTGACACGATACTTCAACGAAGTGCTATGCCGGCAATTTTCGGTATTGCCCCCGCCGCAGGTAATTCCCTGCCAGCCGATCGGCGAGAAAGCGTACGACGCGCCCATCGGATCGTAGGCAAAAACAGCGTCCAGGGTCAGCGAGTTTTGCCGGAAAAGGGTCAAGGTGCCATAGGGTGAACTGACGCCCAGATAGCCCACGGAATTATAAAATTGCCCGGCCCGACTCGAGTCGGAGCCAGAGTTCTGAGCGGTGAGCGGGACGCCGGCGTTCTGAGCTACCGAATGCGGGCCATTGGAGAACTGCAGCGAATAAGGATCGAACCCGGCCTGCAGATCGAAGATAAAATTCCATCCGTTAGCAAGCGGCTCGGTCCCCTTGATGCCGATGTTTGAATTGCTCAAACCATTCGGCCCGAGATCCCACCGAGGGCCCCTGCTGTACTTCTGGATGAGATAGTCGACGCCGACGGCGGATGTGCCATTGAAGGGCGCTCCATGGCTCCGCCACGATACACCGCCGTCGATCGTGCCGTAGACTGTGATGCCATTCCAGGTCAATGGACAGGCCGTGACGACAAAGTCCTCAAGGCTGCTACACGTTGCTGGCGGCAGGGAAGCTGTTGTGGCCGCGGCGGGCACGGCCTTGGTTGCCCAGACATTGTCAGCCGACACATTGTCAGCCGACGCATCCGTCGCGCCAACGAGCCCGAAAATCATAAATGCGAAAACACCAACTTTCTTCATACTGCCCACTCCGGAGTGCGATCGGTCGCGAAGCCGTACCGACCTTACATGTGCCGCAACAACAATTGTGTGTGGCCAATTGCTGAGTGCGGTGCAGACGTGATCAACGCATAGCGGCAGGTCTTGAGGGGCGGGTCTTGGCGTTCGAAGCGGCGGGCAAGGAGCGGTGCTGGAACTTACGTCTGAAAGTAAGTCACCTTTCCTGCCCTAATGGATGCCCCGGGCCTACCCCTGGACCGAGCAATAAAGGGGCGATCTACCGTTCCTTCGTTGGCTAAATTATGTTCGAGGCGGCGAATGCCGCTCAGGGTACCGAGTCCGTTTTCCGATCTCTTTTTTCGGGTCGATAATCGTCAATGCGAGAGGGCCGGTTTTATTCCGCCGCGGACGTCGCGGGCGATTTCTCGCATTGCAACGCAATAGCCTGCTAAGACTGCAACGTGCAATCGTGGCAGCGAAGAACCGTGGGGTGCGTCGTGAAACGGCGGAGGCTGATTGGTTTTGTTGGCGGTGCAGCCGCTGCGCTGTTGTTGCGGCCGTTAGCGGCATTGGCACAGCAGGCGGGGAAAACATACCGGATCGGTTACCTGGCCCTGCTTCCCGGTGAAGACAAGACCTGGGCGAAGACGCTGGTTCAACGATTGCAAGAGCTCGGTTACCGCGAGGGCAGCAACCTCATTCTGGACTACCGGTCGGCCGAAGGCCGGGTAGAGCGGTTGCCGCAACTTGCTGCAGAGCTTGTTGACACCCATCCGGATGTGCTGATTACCGGCTTCGGAACACTTGCACCGAAGGCGGCTATCGCGGCGACCAAAAGCGTCCCGATCGTTTTCACCTCTATCGGCGATCCCGTTGGCGCAGGCATCGTCGCGAGCCTCGGACGTCCCGGCGGAAACGCAACGGGGTTGAGCGGGCAAGCTTCCGACATTGCCGCCAAACGGTTGCAGCTTCTGAGAAACCTCGTTCCCGGCAACAAACTCATTGCGGTGCTGGGAAATCCCGATACCCCTTACACCGCGCTGGCGCTCCAGCAAGTCAAGACGGCGGCCGCCTCGATCGGTCAGCCGCTCGTCGTCGTCGAAGCAAGGAAGGCCGACCAGGTTTCGAATGCGATCGATGAGGCCGTGAAATCCGGGGCGGCCAGTCTGCTGGTGCTTGAGGATCCGGTTCTGCTGGGTGCGAAGCAGGAAACCACGGCGAGCGTGGCCAAGGCCGGACTTCCCGCCATCTACGGACCGCGAGACTATCCTGAAGCCGGCGGGTTGATCTCCTATGGCCCGGACCAGCATCAGATGAGCCGCCGCGCGGCGGAGTATGTCGACAGGATTATAAAAGGCGCGCCGCCGGCCAGCCTTCCGGTCGAGCAGCCAACCAAATTCGAACTTGTCATCAATCTCAAAACGGCAAAGGCGCTTGGTCTTGAGATTCCGGCAAATTTGCTGTCGCTTGCCGATGACGTGATCGAATAGGGGAGGACATGCCAGGCAAAACCTGGTGCGGCCTGTCAATTGACGACAGTCCGCGTTCGAAGCCCAGAATGAGGACGCTATCGTTGACAACGCCGACAATGTCTGGCGCTAAACCGGGGCTGGATCGTTAGATGCGTGTTTGATCTACTGATTGCTCACGATCCAAAGTGCATCGTTGGCGGCTTGCCTGCCGCAAAGACAGGGAGGGACCTCAGCTTGTCCGACGAAAAGACCGCCCGGCGCCAAAGCTCGGTCAAAGCGGAGCGGCGCGCCGATATGATCGAGCAAATACTCGACACCGCCGAGTTTCTCTTTTCCAGAAACGGCCTCCATGGGGTTACGTTGAAGGACGTCGCGAAACGCATTGGCGTGCATCATACGCTGATCAATTATTATTTTGAGGACAAGAAGACACTGTTTGACGCAGTGTTCGCACGGCGCGCGGTCATCACAAGCGAGCGCCGCATGAAGTTGCTGGACGAATATGACAGGGCGACCGGAGGCAGGCCTTCGGTCGAAGGAGCGTTGCGTGTGTTCCTCGACAGCGACCTCGACCTCTATATCGAGGGAGGCGAGGGCTGGAGGAATTACGGGGCGCTGGGGGCGCAGGTCGCCAACACACCCGAATGGGGCGCCGAAATGATGGATCAGCATTTCGATCCGGTGGTCTTGCGCCTGATCGATCTGCTCAAGAAGGCGCTTCCGGGTTGCGCGGAAGAAGACATCTTTTGGGGATATCACTTCGTGACCGGGGCATTGATGCTCACGCTCGCGCAAACCGGGCGGATCGACAAGCTCTCGGGCGGCGTGTGTAAATCCACTGATTACGCGGCGGTGAAGGAGCGGATGGCGACCTTTATGGCGGCCGGATTTCTGGGCGTTTGCGAGCGTCGAAAAGCCGAGCGGAAAGCCTGAAAGGGCCTTGCGGCGAGGGAAATCCTGTGAATATGATATTCACTCACTAGTGAGCTAATAAACGATTGAGAGGAAGCCGGGATGAGGCTGCGATCGCGCTGCGGTCGTTACAGGCGCGGGCCAAAGGAATTGGGACAGTGATGTCGCCGGGCAGGCGCCCGGATGCCGGTCAAAGTGCCGCTGAACGACGACCACACAGTGTGTCCCCGAAGAGATAACGTCAGCGCATGGTGAGGCTATCGGCGTCGCTGTCCAGTCACAGGTGAAACTCAGGCCGCGCGGCTGCCGAACTGAGCGACGGCGGCTCGGGGGGCGCGTCGCAGTTACCAAGCATCTCTCAATGGCGAGAGCATCTCATAGTTGGTCACAACCGGCAGAGAAGCGCACGCGGAACGATCCAGGCATAAGCGGTCATCGTCATCGTCAAAGAATCGGATCCCGTTCAAGGGAGCGAATGGTTAGTCCAACGAGGAGGAATTTATGAGGAAGATATTTAGCCTGACAGCACTCGCGCTGTCTGTGCTTGGCGCGAGCGCGATGTCGGCGGCAGCCGAGGACACCGTCAAGATCGGTTACATAGACCCGCTTTCGGGCGGCGGCGCCAGCGTCGGCGAAGTCGGCTTGAAGACCTTCCAGTTTCTCGCCGACGAACTGAACGCCAAGGGCGGCATCCAGGGCAAGAAGGTCGAGATCGTCCCGCTCGATAACAAGACAAATCCGCAGGAAAGCCTCATCCAGGCGCAGAAGGCGATCGACGCCGGCGTCCGCTTCCTGACTCAGGGCAACGGCTCGGCGGTGGCCGCCGCGCTTTCCGACTTTGTCACCAAATACAACGAGCGCAATCCCGGCAAGGAGGTGCTCTATTTCAACTACGCCGCGGTCGATCCCATCCTGACCAATGCGAAGTGCAGCTTCTGGCATTTTCGCTGGGACGCGAACTCCGACATCAAGATGGAGGCGCTGACCAATTACATGAAGACGGTGCCTTCGATCAAAAACGTCTATTTGATCAACCAGGATTACTCGTTCGGCGAGTCCGTTCGCACCACCGCCAAGGCGATGCTGGCTGCCAAACGGCCTGATATCAAGATCGTGGGCGACGAACTGCATCCGCTGCTGAAGATCACCGACTTCGCGCCTTACATCGCCAAGATCAAGGCGTCCGGCGCCGACACCGTCATCACCGGTAACTGGGGCCAGGACTTCGCGCTGCTGTTGAAAGCGGCGGCCGATGCCGGACTGAAGGTGAACTGGTACACCTATTATGCGGGCGGTACCGGTGGCCCAACCGCGATCAAGCAGGCCAATCTGGATCAGCAGGTGTTCCAGATCACCGAAGGCATTGCCAATATCGATAATCCTCCGTCGCAGGAATTCGAGAAGGCGCTGCGCGCCAAATACGACTTCAGCCTGTTCTATCCGCGTGCCGTCAACGAAATGCGGATGCTGGCGGCGGCCGCCGACAAGGCCAAGTCGGTCGATCCGGTCAAGGTCGCTGAAGCACTCGAGGGCTTGCAGTTCGAGGTGTTCAACGGCGGCAAGGGCTATATGCGCAAGGACGATCACCAGTTCTTCCAGCCGATCTATATTTCCTCGTTCGGCGATCGTACCGCCAAGGAGCCGTTCGACGAGGAGAAGACCGGCTGGGGCTGGAAACTGGTAGCAAAGATCGATACACCAGCGACCGAACTTCCGACCACCTGCAAGATGGAACGGCCCTAATTGCTGCAGCATTAGACGTCCGCCCCGAAAAGCTTTCGGGGCGGACGTATCCTTAATCCCGGTGGTGCGTCGTGCTTGAACTGATCGTCATATCCACGCTCAACGGCGTGCTTTTCGGCATGCTGCTGTTCCTGATGGCGAGCGGGCTTACCGTTATCTTCAGTATGCTCGGCGTTCTCAACTTCGCGCATGCGAGCTTCTACATGCTCGGTGCGTTCTTCGGTTTCCAGATCAGCCGGTGGTTCGGCTTCTGGCCGGCGCTGTTGATCGCGCCGCTGCTGGCCGGGATGATCGGCGCCGGCGTCGAGCGTTATGGACTGCGCCGCGTGCACCGAAACGGCCACGTCGCCGAGCTGTTGTTCACCTTTGGCCTCGCTTTCGTGATCGAGGAGGTGGTGCAGATCATCTGGGGCAGGAGCCCGGTCGATTATCGTGTCCCTGCGCTGCTGGATTTCCCGGCTTTCACGATCTTCTCGACCAACTATCCCGCCTACAAGATGTTCATGCTGCTGGTGTCGATCGGGATCTTCATCGGACTTCTGCTCGTCCTGAAGAAGACGCGGATCGGGTTGATCGTCCAGGCTGCACTGACTCATCCGCATATGGTCGGCCATCTTGGCCATAATGTCGGGCGCATCTTCATGCTGGTGTTCGGCGTGGGTACCGCGCTCGCCGCGGTCGCAGGCGTAATCGCTGGCCCCGCGCTGGTCACGCAGTCGAACATGGCCGGACTGCTGGGGCCTATTCTGTTCGTGGTTGTCGTGGTCGGCGGACTGGGTTCGTTGCCCGGCGCTTTTGTCGCCTCGCTGCTGATCGGCCTGGTGCAGACCTTCGCGGTGTCGATGAACGGTTCGCTGGCCGGCGTGTTCGGTCCGCTCAGCCCCGCCTATGCCTCGAGCTGGGTTGCCGACATCTGGGGCGTCACCATCGCGCAGATCGCGCCGATCGTTCCCTACATGATGCTGGTGCTGGTGCTGATCTTCCGACCGATGGGCCTGCTCGGGACACGCGACACATGACCGAGCTCACCGCAAGCGTCGCGCCGCCGCTGCCGACCGCCGCCGACAAGTTCAAATTCTACGGAATGTGGGTGGTCACGGCGATCGTGCTGCTGCTGCTTCCCAACATCTTCAGTTCGGGCGGCTCTCTGACGACCTTCAGCCTGATCGGCATCTCCATCATCTTCTCGCTGTCCTACAATATCCTGCTCGGCCAGACCGGCATGTTGTCGTTTGGGCATGCCGTGTATTACGGCCTCGGCGGCTTCCTCGCGATCCACGCCATGAATATCATCGGCGGCAACAAGCTGCCGGTGCCTTTGCCTTTGGTACCACTGATCGGCGGCATCGCCGGATTGCTGTTCGCGGTCCTGCTTGGCTGGGTCTCGACCCAGCGCTCCGGGACGGCATTCGCCATGATCTCGCTCGGGGTCGCCGAACTGATCGCCTCATCCGCGTTGATCCTGCGGACCTTTTTCGGCGGCGAGGCCGGTATCTCCACCAACCGCACCAAATTGCTGAAATTGTTCGGCTGGAGTTTCGGCCCGCAAATCCAGATCTATTATCTTGTAGCGGCATGGATGTTGATCGCGGTGATCGCGATGTACGCGCTGACCCGAACGCCCCTGGGTCGCATGTGCAACGCGGTGCGCGACAATCCCGAGCGCGTGCAGTTCGTCGGCTACAATCCTCACGTCGTCCGCTATGTGGCGTTCTGTTTCGCCGGTTTCTTTGCGGGCATCGCTGGCGCGCTGGCGGCGATCAATTTCGAGATCGCCAACTCGGCCTATCTGGGCGCGGAGCAGTCGGGAACGGTGTTGTTCGCAACTTATATCGGCGGGGTTGGATTTTTTGTCGGCCCGATCGCCGGCGCGATCTTCGTCACGCTGCTATCGCTCGGCCTCAGCGATCTCACCCAGGTATGGCAGCTCTATTTCGGTCTGATCTTCATCGCGGTGGTGCTGTTCGCGCCGGGTGGCATCACCGGGCTCGTGATGATGCATCGTCCGCTGCTCAAGGGCGGGACGTTACCGAAGGTAATCCCGAGTTATTTGGTTGCGTTGGTTCCGACGCTGACGATGATCGTGGGGCTTGTTCTTTCGATCGAAACCATCGTGCATTACACCGTCAATCCCGGCGAAGACCCGCATATCAAGGCGTTTGGCGTCGGCTTCGACGCGGCGAGCCCGTATATCTGGGCGCTCGCGGGGGTTCTCCTGATCGGTGGTTTTCTGGTGGCGCGCAAGACCTGGCAATGGGTCGGTCACGCCTGGGACGACGCTGCCACCATCGCGCGTAAAGCAGGAGGCGCTGCATGAGCGCCGCGATCGAACTGCGAGGGGTTCAAAAGAGTTTCGGCAACGTCGCCATCATCCGCGATATCAATCTGACCGTAGCGCAGGGGGAGCGCCACGCGCTGATCGGCCCCAACGGCGCCGGCAAGTCGACCACCTTCAATCTGATCAGCGGATATGTGCCGCCGACCTCCGGCAGCGTGCTGCTGCGTGGCGAGGTGATTTCCGGGCTGCCGCCTTACCAGATCAACCGCCGCGGTCTGTCGCGCAGCTTCCAGGTCACCAACGTCTTTGCCAATATGAGCGTATGGGAAAACTTGCGCTGCGCGGTGCTGTGGGCGACCGGCCACCGCTACGCGTTCTGGAAGAACATCGATAAGCTTCCAGAGGTTCGCGAGCGTACCGCGCAAATTCTCGCCGATATCAACCTTACGGAACGGCGCGACGTCGCCGCGGGCCTTCTGACCTATGCCGAACAGCGCGCGCTGGAAATCGGCATCACGGTGGCCGGCGGCGCCGACGTCATCCTGCTGGACGAGCCGACCGCGGGAATGAGCCATGCCGAAACCGAGCGCGCCGTCACTTTGATCCGCCGTCTGACCAAGGACCGCACGCTGCTGATCGTCGAGCACGACATGAGCGTGGTGTTCGGCCTTGCCGACCGGATTTCAGTGCTGGTTTACGGCCAGATCATCGCCTCCGGCACGCCGGAAGAGATTCGCGGCAATCCGCTCGTCCGGGAAGCCTATCTCGGCGAGGAGGTGGCGTGATGCTGGAGATCGCCGGTCTGCACGCCTACTACGGCAAGAGCCATATCCTGCAGGGTGTCGACATGCACGTTGACGCCGGCGAGGTCGTCAGCCTGCTCGGACGCAACGGTGTCGGCCGCTCCACCACGGTCAAGGCGATCATGGGCGAGGTGCCACCGCAGGGCTCGATCAGGTTCAAGGGACGTGACATCGCGGGCTTGCCCAACTACCAGATCGCGCGTCTGGGCCTGGGCTACGTTCCGGAACACCGTGACATCTTTCCGGGCCTCACGGTGCGGCAGAATCTGTTGCTCGGCATCAAGGACACCAGGCGCGCCGGGAAGTGGCGGCTCGAGGACATGCTGGCGATGTTTCCCAACCTCGCCGCCAGGGCGGATACTGCGGCCGGCGTGCTGTCCGGCGGCGAGAAGCAGATGCTGACGATGTGCCGCACGCTGATGGGAGACCCGGAATTGATCATGATCGACGAGCCGACCGAGGGGCTGGCTCCGCTGATCGTGCAACAGGTCGGCGATCTCATCGCCGAGATCGCGCGGCGCGGCGTGGCGATCCTGCTGGTGGAACAGAAGCTCTCGATCGCAATGCGGATATCGCACCGCGTCTATGTGATGGGCCACGGTCGCATCGTCTTCGAGGGCACGCCCCGCGAACTCAAAGAGAACCTGGCCGTCAGCAAGGAATGGCTGGAGGTCTAGTCCGGCATTTCGCTTGAACTCCTCCGGAGCAGGCCAGGTTCGCGCCCACTCAGCCCGGTACCGGGATTAACCCGTAGCGTAACATCGTTTCCTTCATCCTGGCCGGCTCTGGCGTGCCGGCCGACAGCAGTCCGGCCATCTCCCTGAAATATTGCGGGCCGAGCACACCCGGGCTCAGCGTGCAAAGGCAAGTGGCCGGCGCATCCGATCGGTTGCTGAAGCCATGCACGACACCGCGCCGGATGAAGACCGTCTCGCTGGGCGCGAGTTCGTGTCCTTGCCATCAATCCGCCAACAGGTGATGCCTGACAATCCATAGATCGTTTCGTCCCAGCGATCATGGTAGTGCGGAATTGGCATGCGCGCGTTGGGCTGCAGTAATCTGGAACATGTCGAGGCTGCCGGCGGTGTCCTGCATGGTTTGCAGGAATTTCAGTTGCAGCGAGCCAAAGTCGATGATGTCGGGCATGGCAATCTCGTCGGGAGGTTGGCAGCCATCATATTGTGTGTCCTGAATTTGCACAGTCCGATCCGCCGATCGACTCATGTGCCCGACAATTAGCCTGACGTCCGCAAAGCAGACGCATCGCGATCGACGCTGATGTTGAGCAGGGATGCGATGAATGCGGTAGCGTTGTCGCGCGAAGTGGTTGTAGGATACTGTTGGTACCTCGTGAGCGATCAACGTCGCGCGCACGAATGGAATATACATGCAGCAACCGCGGTTCGGCCTGGTCATGATGTCATTTGCTGTCGGTCACGCCGAATCAGCAAACGACTTACTCGGTTGGCTCCGAGCTTCGCGCGCTCCCGCTCAAACGCGATACACGCATTCGTGGAACGCGGCTGACTCTCGCGGATTAGAGACGATGCGACGGGGACGTATCGAACGATGACAGTCTTGACGGACACATTGACCAAGCCGGTGCCGGCAGGTCTCCCCAGCGAACAACTGGTCCCGGGGCTCCTGATCACGCTCTCGAAGAATCTTGAGAACGGCGACCGCAGCTTCAGCCGCTTCATCTGTGAAGTCGTCGCTGCCAACAAGGGGCATGTGGTGATCGAGCCGGCGCACAAGAACGTGCCGCTGAAATATCTCGGTTCCGGTCCGCATCTGATCTGCACCGACGAATATGAGTTCTACGATGCCGATCACCTGCTCAAGGCGCTGGAACCGACACGACAGGGCGTGTCGGCTTAAAGCTTCGTCTCGCGCGTAGAGCGATTTGCCTCTCCAAGTGATTTGCCTGTCCAACCCCGTCTGCAAAAATATTTCTGTTCCCTTCCCGACCCAAATCACCGGCTTGTGGCGTGCGACGAGAAGGTGGGGTCATGTCTACGTCATTGCGAGCGAAGCGAAGCAATCCATGGCGACAAGGAAGACTGGATTGCTTCGTCGGGGAGCCTGTCATCGGTCGCGCATTCGCGCGACCCGGTGGCTCCTCGCAATGACGGTTTTTTTGGGAATGCGTTTCGTTTGCTTCGGCGCCCCAACGAAGGGGTAAAGAGCGACGTATGCGTAGCCGCTCCCCTACCGAAATCCCTCATACACCATCAGCCCGCGCGCGAGGGCGAGCTTCTTCAGGGCGCGCGGCACGAAGCGCTGCGGCGGGTGGGCGAGGTAGCGGAACGAGGTCAGCCTGAAATCGGTGAGCACGCTGTGAGCGTCGCGGAACGGCGCCAGCAGGCCGGTCAGGCTGATCGGGGTGTGGGCGCGGGTGTTGAACGGCAGCAACAGCAGTTCCAGATGCGCCGGCGTGCCATCCTGTGCGGTCGCAGTGATGCCGGCGACGGCGCCGAGCATTTCCTCGGCCACCACGGCGATGATCTCCTCGATCTCGCGGCGGGTGTCCGGTGTGAACAGCGCCGAGAAGCTGTTGTCCTTGAGGTCGCGGCCGAGCAGGGCGCAGACCCGCGTGCCCGCCACCCGGAACGGGTAGCCGCCCTCGGCATCATAAGAGAGGACAAAGATATCGCCGAGCAGCTCCCGCACCGCGCCGGGCTCGATATCAGCGCGGTCAGGCGCGCGTGCGCCACCGCGTTTATTGTCCCAATACGCGAAAAACTCGCGGTTCGAAGGATGCTTCATCGTCTGACCTTGCCCGGGCGGTACGCTGGGTGGGACAGTTCTGTCCTGCTTTCGTGCACGCGCATTCCCTTCTCTGTTGTGCAGGGCGGACGGTGCAGCGTCCATGCCATAGGGCGAGTTCTGCCCGTTTGGCGGGCCTTTCCTCGCGTTAACGTTAAATTAACTATCGCCTTGCCGCCGCGCCGGATGGGGATAGGATGCACCGCAGTTACCCGCGGCCGGTTTTCTCCAGGGGCTGGCTGCGGACGCGATACAGGGTTGGTTCAAACAGTTTGGTCATCGCGCGGGGAGGGGTGGGGATGTCACCCGGTTAGCCCAGCGCGGCAAGATCCGGACAGATCAGGCAGGGCGTTCTCAGCGCCCTGCCTTTTTGTTTGGTGCCCGACGCCGTGCGGCGCTCTTGCGCTGCAGCACCAAGCCGCCTATTGGGGCGCAATCATCAGCAACAGCCGCGGCTGAAGGTTCAGGATCCCTTGGAAGCTCCCCTCGAAACCACGCCAGAGGAACCGCCGGAGGCCCCGCGCGAACCGATCCTGACGCTGCCTGGCGCGTTGACCGCCTACATCGCGCTGCTCGCGGTGATCCATATCGTGCGGATGCTGCTGCCGCTCGACACCGATGACCTCGTGATCGAGATGTTCGGCTTCATTCCGAAGCGCTACGATTCCACGCTGCTCGATGTCACCTTCCCCGGCGGAACCGGCGCCAAGATCTGGACCTTCGTCACCTATTCGCTGCTGCACGCCAATCTCACCCATATCGGCTTCAACGTGCTGTGGCTGCTGCCGTTCGGCAGCGCGTTGGCGCGACGGTTCGGCGCTTTGCGGTTTTTCCTGTTCATGGCGGTGACCGCGGCGGCCGGCGCGCTGGCGCATCTGCTCACCCATGAGCATGCGGTGGCGCCGATGATCGGCGCCTCGGCCTCGGTGTCCGGCGCGATGGCGGCCGCGATCCGGTTTGCCTTCGTTAAGGGCAGCTTTCTGTCGTTCAGCCGCGGCGACGCCGATGCCGCGGCGCGCGTGCCGGCACTGTCGCTGATGCATGCGTTGCGCAACGGCCGCGTGCTCGGATTTCTCGCGATCTGGTTCGGCGTCAACATCATCTTCGGTGTCGGATCGATCGCGATCGGCGCCGATGGTGCCAGCGTCGCCTGGCAGGCGCATATCGGCGGATTTCTTGCAGGATTGATGCTGTTCTCGCTTTTCGATCCGGTTCCGCGCGCGCCGGTCGATGCTGCAGATGCGTCGTCGACCGATATGCCGCGTCGCGACTGAACGTCACTTGCGGCGCGGCGTGATTTCATTCATCCTGCTCGCGTGACGAGGCAGGGCTGCAAGCCCGTGAGCGAGCTTGATAGCCGCGTTTGCCATTTGCTTTTGCAAAAAAGATGCTTTTGCAAAAAACATCGCGCTTGCAACGAAACCGGCGCAAAACTGTTGATTGAAAACTCTAGGCAATAAAGACGCGCCCGCTCAAGGGCGCGATCGGCTTCACGGAGGCGGCAATGACGGTACGTGCAATTCTCGATTCCAAAGGCCACCAGATCCAGAGCGTCGAGCCCGAGACCAAACTCTCCGCCGCGATCAATATCCTTGCGGAGAAGAAAATCGGCGCGGTGCTGGTGATGGACCGCGGCCACATCGAAGGCATCCTGTCGGAGCGCGATATCGTGCGCGTGCTCGGCGAACGCGGCGCGGCCGTACTCGACGAACCGGTGAGCGCGGTGATGACGCGCAAGGTCATCAGCTGCAAGGAGTCGGACACCGTCGGCGCCATCATGGAGATGATGACGCTGGGCAAGTTCAGGCATCTGCCCGTGATCGATGACGGCCGGGTGGTCGGCCTGATTTCGATCGGCGACGTCGTCAAATGGCGCGTCAGGGAATACGAAAGCGAACAGGAAGCATTGCGCGAGTACATCAAGACCGCCTGATCGTATCAGGTCAGGGCGCCTTGCTGCCGGAACCCGAGCTAGACCCGTTGGCTCCGGGCGCGAGAATATGAATCGCCTCCTGGATCGACTCGATAGCGCGCTCGGCGGCGCGCGCGCCATGTGCGATTAAATCGTCGGCGCGGTGGAAATCGAACCAGCCGATTTGCCCAACCCGGGGCGAGATCAAAAGGTCCGGCGGATCGCCAGCGAGGCGGGCGCGGGTGATGCGGTCCTGCATGATGTTGAAGGCATCGACCATTACGGTGGAGATGCCGGGCCGTCCGCCGCCGCCGAAGAATTCGCGCTTCATGGTGCGCTCGGGCGAGAAGAACTTGCCGAAGCCGCGCTTCGGCGGGTTGGGGTCAAGGATCTCCGGCGTCGAGGCGACCGCGACCTCGGGCGTCGGACCATGGGAATAGATCGTCGTCGAATGGGCAAAGACGTCGCTGGAAAGATTGGCCGCGATGACAATCTCCGCGCCGAAGGCACGCGCCGCCGACACTGGCACCGGGTTGACCAGCGCGCCGTCGACCAGCCAGCGGTCGCCGACCATGACAGGCGAAAATATTCCGGGCAGCGCGTAGGAGGCACGCATCGCATCGACGAGACGGCCATGGGTCAGCCAGATTTCGTGGCCGGTGCGGACTTCGGTCGCCACCGAGGCGAACTTAATCGGCAGGTCCTCGATCAGATTTTGGCCCATCGCCGCTTCCAGCTGGGCGGCAAGCTTGGCGCCCCCGATCAGGCCGGAGCCGTTGAGGCGGATATCGAGATAGCCGAAAATGTTGCGTGGCTGCAGGCTGCGCGCCCATTCTTCCAGCGTATCGAGATGACCGGCCGCATAGGCGCCGCCTACCACCGCGCCGATCGAGGTGCCGACCACGACATTGGGCACGATGCCATGGGCAATCAGGGTCCGGACGATGCCGATATGGGCAAATCCGCGCGCGGCGCCGCCGCCCAAGGCAAGGCCGATCACCGGCCGTCTGACCTGACCCATTCCGATCTTGTCGGCGCCGGCTTGGCCTCGCCCCATCAAACTCTCCAACACGGTCGTCTCCTTCGAAGACAAGCCTATTCGCGGCAGCTCGGACTTGCCACAATCTAGCAAAACCATGGTTTATGCTGCAGTGCCATGTCGGACTAGGTGGGGATTGTGACTGGACCACGACCCCACGCGATTGGACCCGCTAACGGGTTCCGTGGGCCTTGTTCGACCATCGGACCGGGGCGGAGGCTTGAATTTGCCGCGTTTTCAGTGAAAAGCATGCTCCATGACTCCCAGGGGTAATGGCATCGGTGGGCTGGGGCGGCGTGGCCGCCTGGCGTTGGCGTGTGCGCTTGCCACGACGCTGCTTTCCATCTTGCCGGCCCCGGTTTTCGCCCAGATGTTTAGCGACCGGCCGCCGCCGATACCGCCGGCATCGGTTCCGGATGCCGGTGGTGGAGCGATGAGCCTGGCGCCGCCGTCCGGTCCTGCGTCGATCCCGAGTTTGCCGCCGACGCTGACCCAACCGTCCATCGTGCAACCGTCGATCGCCGTGTCCCCGCCGGTGGTACCGCCCGGGGGCGCCTCGACTGCGGGGCAAGCGGTGTTGTCGCTGACCGCGCGCTACGGCAAGGATCTGCCGCCGATCACCAGCGGACTGGTGTGGCGGGTATTTTCAGATCGGCCAGACGAGACCGGCACCTTCAAATTGATCCGCGAGGACCGCGGCGCGACGCCGAACATCGTGCTGCCGCCGGGCAGCTATGTGGTCCACGTGGCGCTGGGCCTGGTCAGCGCGGTGCGGCCAGTGACCTTGAAATCGGAAACCGATCGCGAGGCCTTCGTGCTCCCGGCCGGCGGCCTGCGCATCGAAGGCCGCGTTGGGACGTCCAAGATTCCGCAGAACCAGATTTCATTCGCGATCTACAAAGGCAGCCAGTTCGAGACCTCGGAGCGCCCCGCGCTGCTGCCAAGTGTGGCACCTAATGACGTCGCGTTGCTGCCGGAAGGCACCTATTACATCGTCTCCAGCTACGGCGACGCCAATTCCGTGGTGCGCTCCGATATCCGCGTGCAGGCCGGCAAGCTGACCGATGTGATCATCACCCATCGCGCCGCGGTGATTACGCTGAAGCTCGTCAGCGACAAGGGCGGCGAGGCGCTCGCCAACACCGCCTGGTCGGTGATCACGCCGGGCGGCGACGTCATCAAGGAATCGATTGGTGCATTCCCGCGTGTGATCCTGTCCGAAGGCGAATACCGCGCCATCGCCAAGAACGAAGGCAAGGTGTTCGAGCGTCCCTTCAACGTCGTCAACGGCGTCGACGGCGAAGTCGAAGTCATCGCGCGGTAGCCGCAGAGCGCATCGATAGAAATTTTCGGCTGTCATAGTCTCTAACGCGAACTAACCATCGGATGACTTAAAACTGTCATAATCGATGGTTTGCCGATACCGCCCCGCAATTTTTACAACACGTTAATCCGCCCTGCATTGGATCCAGCGGGATAGGCGTTTGCGTTGCGGGGAATATCATGAGTGCTGCTGCCCAAAAAATATTCGGAAAAGTCGACGCAAAAATGTTCGACGACGTTTCGGTCTTGCAGCGCAAATGGCAGGCCGCATTGCGACCCGGCGACACGCTGCCGCGCTATGAAGACGTGATGCTTGGAAGCCTTGGCCGGTTGGCGGACCACATCGTGTTGATGAAGGAAAACAATCAAGCGCTCGAAGTGTCGCGCACCGGCCGCTATGTCCAGAAATGGCTGGACGATGAACGCTGGGACATTCCGCTGACCGCGTTGTCGCCGGATTGCGCGACCGCGCTCGGCGAGGCCGCTGCCAGCGCGCTGGCCAATAGCCGGCCTTATCTCGCGGTGGCCCATTGCGTTCGTGATGGTCTGGTCCGCACCTACGATATTCTGGCGTTGCCGACCTCATCGCGTTGGGGCGGCACCTTGATCGGCACCTATGTCAACGAGCGGGGCGCGCAGTATAATCTGCTCGATACGATTTTCGCCGCGACCCACGACGGTGTGCTGTCGCTGGCGGCGCTCCGCGACGCGCTCGGCCGTCCATTCGATTTCCAGATCGTGCACCTCAACCAGGGGGCATCGCAGCTGCTCAAGCTGTCGTCGGCCGACCTGATGTGGCGGCGGCTTAGCGCCGGCGGCAACGTGCTATGCTCGCCGGACATCGTGCAGCGGCTGATAGAGATCATCGACGGTGGCAATGGCGGCCAGTTCGAGGTCGACAGCGACGACCGCAATCTGAAACTCGGCGTGACCGCGTTCGGCGACATGCTCTCGCTGACGGTCTCCGACGTTACCGACTTGAAGCGGCGCGAATCCTCGTTTCGTCTGCTGTTCGACAATAATCCGATGCCGATGTGGGTGTTCGATGCCGAGACCACCGACTTCCTAAGCGTCAACGACGCCGCCGTGCAGCATTATGGATATAGCCGCGACCAGTTCCTGGGCATGAAGCTTCGGCAGATCTGGCCGCAAGACGAATGGGCAATGCATAGCGAGGCGTTGGAGGAGATTGGCGACATCTACCATTCCAGCCGGGACTGGCGGCATCTGAGAGCAGACGGCAGCGAAATCCATGTACTGACGTTCGGACGGCGCGTCGCATTCGATGGCCGTGACGGCTATCTGGTGGCGATCGTCGACATCACGGAACGGCGCAAGGCGGAGGCCCGCATCGCCCATATGGCCCACCATGACGGCCTGACCGATCTGCCGAACAGGGATTTCTATCAGGATCGCCTGCGCCAGGCGCTGGAACGCAGTCAGGCCGGCAACAAGCGGGTGGCGGTGCTGTGTCTCGATCTCGATCTGTTCAAGAACGTCAATGATGCGTTCGGCCATCCGATGGGGGATCGCCTGCTGAAAGCGGTGGCCGAGCGGCTGAAGGCCGAGGTCCGCGGCGAAAATCTGGTGGCGAGGCTTGGCGGCGATGAGTTTGCGATCGTGCTTGCCTCGGGCGTTTCGCCGAACGAGGCCAGCGATTTCGCCGATCGGCTGATCCGGGCCTTGAGCGCTCGCTATGACGTCGACGGTATCGAGCTGGTCGTCGGCGCCAGCATCGGCATCGCATTATCGCCGGGCGATGGCGACAGCTGCGAGGAACTGATGCGCAACGCCGATATGGCACTGTATCGGGCCAAGTCGGACGGCGGCGGCGTGCATCGCTTCTTCGAACGGGAAATGGATCGCCAGGCGCAAAAGCGCCGCGACATGGAACGCGACCTGCGCAGCGCCTTCGCCAATGGCGAATTCGAGCTGCATTACCAGCCACTGGTGGATATCGCAGCCGACCAGATCAACGGTTTTGAATTGCTGCTGCGCTGGCGGCATCCGGAAAAGGGCATGATCTCGCCTGCGGACTTCGTTCCGGTCGCCGAGGACATCGGCTTGATCGTGGCGCTCGGCGAGTGGGTGCTGCGAGAGGCGTGTACCGAGGCGGCGAAATGGCCTGCCGACATCAAGATTGCCGTCAACCTGTCGCCGGTCCAGTTCCGCAGCCGCAATCTGGTTCAGGCGGTGGTTTCGGCGCTGGCGCATTCGGGCTTGTCGCCGTTGCGGCTCGAACTGGAAATTACCGAATCCGTTTTCCTGGCGGAGACGGAAGCAAACCTTGCGATCCTGCACCAGTTGCGCCAGCTCGGCGTCAGCATTTCGATGGACGATTTCGGCACCGGCTATTCCAGCCTGAGCTATCTGCGGAGCTTTCCGTTCGACAAGATCAAGATCGACCGCTCGTTCATAAAGGATCTGGCCGAGCGCACCGACTGTGTGGCGATCGTGCGAGCGATTTCCAGCCTGGGCCGCAGCCTCAACATCACGACCACGGCCGAGGGCGTCGAAACCATGGACCAGCTCGATTGGCTGCGTGCCGAAGGCTGCAACCAGGTGCAGGGCTTTCTGTTCAGCGCCGCGCGGCCTGCCGCCGAGGTCGAACAATTGCTGTTCAAGTTCGGCCGGCGCGCATCGCAGGCGGCGTGAGAACCTGGAACCGCGTCAAAACCGCGTCACGATATCGGAGAGGGCGGGGCGCGGCCGGTCTTCGTTCGGCTTGGTGACCGTGCCGATATGGATAAAGCCTGCGAGCTTCTCATCGGCCTTCAACCCAAACCCCTCCAGCACGTCACGGTCGAACGCGAACCAGCCGGTCAGCCAGTTGGCGCCGTAGCCGAGGGCGGTTGCCGCAGTCACGATATTCATCGCGCTGGCGCCGGCCGATAACTCCTGCTCCCACGGCGGCACATTGGGATGTGGCCTGGTGAAGCTGACGACGCCGATCACCAGCGGCGCATCCATCAAGCGGCGTTTTTCGATCTCGATCTCGGCCGCCGGCGCGCCCGGATTTTTCCGCGCGAATACCTTGGCAATGACATCGCCGGCGCGGGCGCGGGCGTCACCCTCGAACACGATGAAGCGCCACGGCGTCAGCTTGCCATGATCGGGCACCCGCGCGCCGATGGTCAGGATGGTTTCCAGCTCGGTCGGCGAGGGGCCGGGACCGGTCATTTCGCGCGGCTTGACTGAGCGGCGGAGTTTCAAGAGTTCAAGGGCGTCGGGCACTAGCAATTCCTCGATAGGATGTCAGCCGCGGAGATAAGCGTGCAACCAGCCGGATGGAAGCCGATTTAGATCGATTATCAACGATCAGGCTGCCGACCGAGCCCGCTTCACATCCGGCGGTGTGGCCTCATCGACCAAAGCGGCCAAAGCCGCCTCGGTCGACATCACCGTCTGTCCCTCGCTGCCGAGCCGGCGCACCGAAACCGAATGGCTCTCGGCTTCCTTCTTGCCGACCACCAGCAGCGCCGGGATCTTGGCCAGCGAGTGCTCGCGGACCTTGTAGTTGATCTTCTCGTTGCGCAGATCGAGCTCGACGCGCAGGCCGGCGCGCCGTGCCTGCGCCGCGACCACCTTGGCGTATTCATCGCCCTCGGACGTAATCGTAGTGACGACCGCCTGCACCGGCGCCAGCCAGAGCGGGAAGTTGCCGGCGAAGTGCTCGATCAGGATGCCGATGAAGCGCTCCATCGAGCCGCAGATCGCCCGGTGCACCATCACCGGCGTTTTCTTCGAGCCATCGGCGTCGATATAGAACGCGCCAAATCGTTCCGGCAGGTTGAAGTCGACCTGCGTGGTGCCGCATTGCCAGTCGCGGCCGATGGCGTCGCGCAGCACATATTCGAATTTCGGCCCGTAGAAGGCGCCTTCGCCGGGATTGATCGCGGTCTTGATGCGGTTGTTGTGGCCCTGCGCCTCGATCTGCGACAGTACCGTCGCCATCACGCGCTCGGCATGATCCCACATCTCGTCGGTGCCGACGCGCTTCTCCGGCCGCGTCGAAAGCTTGACCGTGAGATCGCCTTCGAAGCCGAAATCGGCATAGGTCGACATGATGAGATCGTTGATCTTCAGGCATTCATCGGCAAGCTGCGCCTCGGTACAGAACACGTGCGCGTCGTCCTGGGTGAAACCGCGCACCCGCATCAGGCCGTGCATCGCGCCCGACGGCTCATAGCGGTGCACGACACCGAACTCGGCGAGCCGCAGCGGCAGGTCGCGATAGCTCTTCAGGCCGTGCTTGAAGATCTGCACATGGCCAGGGCAGTTCATCGGCTTCAACGCAAACCAGCGCTTGTCCTCGGCCTCGTCACCGGCCGATTGCGCCGCGAACATGTTCTCGCGGTACCATTCCCAATGGCCTGACGTTTCCCACAACACCTTGTCGAGGATCTGCGGTGCATTGACCTCGCTGTAGTCGCCGGAAAGCCGGCGCCGCATATAGGCAATCAGCGCCTGGAAGATGGTCCAGCCCTTGGCGTGCCAGAACACGACGCCGGGGCCTTCCTCCTGGAAATGAAACAGATCGAGCTCGCGGCCGAGCTTGCGGTGGTCGCGCTTCTCGGCTTCCTCGATCTGCTTGAGGTAAGCATCGAGTTCTTCCTGCTTCGCGAACGCCGTGCCGTAGATCCGCGTCAGCATCGGATTGTTGCTGTCGCCACGCCAGTAGGCGCCGGCCACTTTCATCAGCTTGAACGCGTTGCCGATCTTGCCGGTCGAGGTCATGTGCGGGCCGCGGCAGAGATCGAACCAGTCGCCCTGGAAATAGATCTTGATCGGCTCGTCGCCGGGAATGGCGTCGACCAGCTCGACCTTGAAGCTCTCGCCCTTGTCGCGGAACACCTGCTTGGTCTGTTCGCGGCTCCAGACCTGCTTGGTGAAGGGCTTGTCGCGCGCGATGATCTCGCGCATCTTCTTTTCGATCGCAGCGAAATCTTCCGGCGTGAACGGCTCGTTGCGGAAGAAGTCGTAATAGAAGCCGTTCTCGATCACCGGGCCGATCGTGACCTGGGTGCCCGGCCATAGCGCCTGCACCGCCTCGGCGAGCACGTGAGCGGCGTCATGCCGGATCAATTCCAGCGCGCGGGCGTCCTCGCGGGCGATGAATTCGATTTTTGCGTCCCGCCCGATCGGATCGTTGAGGTCGGCGACCACGCCATCCAGCGCCATCGCTACCGTGCGCTTGGCCAGCGACGGCGAGATGCCCTTGGCGATATCGAGGCCGGTGATGTCCCTGGGGAATTCGCGTTTGGCGCCGTCGGGGAAGGTGAGGGCGATCGTGTTGGGCTCCGCGGCCGGTTTCAAATTCGCAAGACCAAACTGGAATCCGGATGCGGGCGTATTGTTCTCAGACATTGTCATCTCCTAGTGCTCACTCCTGCGAACGAGCGCAGGTAAGCGGGAAACAGCGGTATAGCAGGCGATTTGGGGGTTGCAACCGCGAAAAAGTCAGGCTTCGAAGGCTGGCAACGCACCTTTGGGCGGAAGTCAGGTATCTGCTATCAGAGGTTGCGGGGCTGTGATTCCCTCTTTAGCCTTGCTCGAGTTGCTCCTGCGTTTGCGGATACGACATTCTCCCTGAACATCGGCATATCCATGACATTACATTGCGTGCCCTCCTTGTCGCAGCTTTGATGCTCTTCGATGGCGAAGTGCGGGCCGCGCCGCCTCGGGAAGTCGCGGGAGCCTCGCCGACGCTCATCGTCTATCTGGCAAAGGGCCCGGCCAATTCATGCGGATTGGGCTGTGATCGCTGGATTGCCGTCGAAGGCAAGGTCGATCGAGCCGCCGCATCGCACATCAGTCGCTTCCTCGTCGACGTGAAAGATATCAAGCGGCCGATCTATTTCAATTCGCCGGGCGGTTCCATGGGGCAAGCCTTCACGATCGGACGCATGCTGCGCATGCGATCGGTTGTTGCCCGGGTTGGACGGACGATCGTAACGGCCAGGAACTCAGGTCGATGATGCCTGCCTCAAGATCAAGACCGCGGGAGTCGAGGTCGAGGCTGAAATCTCGACCAATCAGGCGATATGCAATTCGGCCTGCTCTTATCTGTTTTTCGGCGCGACGACGCGTGAGGTGGCTCCCGACGCCACGATGGCCGTCCATAACGCCAGACTCACTCCTGTCGAAGAGGCCTCGCCGGAGGTGATCGCGGCCCTTCGGGACCGCAGCATGGTGCAGGCCGATCTCGCGCAAACCTCATATTTGGCCGCGATGGGTATCAGCCATGAGCTTGAGGATCTCATCGAAACCGTGAAATTTGAAAATCCGCATGCCCTCACGCGGCCCGAGCTTTACAAGGGAGATAGCGGAAACCGCGTGGGCGCTGGAGCCCGCAGAGCGTCCTTACGTTCGCAAAATTGCCCTGATAAAGAAGGGCGACGGTGCATCGTTTAGAAGGATGGAGTGGCGGTTGTTCTGCGAGACCAAGGATCGCGTGCGGCTGGTGTTCGCTCGGGAATTCGACAAGGACGCCGCCGGCATCAATTCGGTGGTGATGATGGCGGGCTCCGAAAAACCCGTCGCCTTCGGCAGTACCCCTGCCCGAATTGGAGCCTATGAAGTATGGAGCGGGAACATCGCTTCCGATGCCATGAAGTCAATGTTGACGGCCTCTCATCTGCAGATGGGGGAGGGGACGTTGACGCCAGACGGTAAAGCCAGTCAGGCACCATTTGACATTGACACAGTTGGCTTGGACCCGGCGTGGACGAAGCTCTCTGCCTCTTGCCCCGCTGCAGCAACCCATGCGATCGAGACGATTGGGCCTTCCCTCGGACCGGCGCAGTGAGTACGTCGTAAATCACCGCGCAAGCGTTGATTGGCCGCGACATCGCGGGTCGGTACAACCGGATGACGTTCCGGCGCGAGCAAAACTAAATGACCCTTCGGCTGTTCTGGCGCTGCCCACTACCAGGGATTGCGGTAACGGTTGGCATTGTCTAACCTCGTTATGCCCACACCCTTCACTGCAGCCTGATACTCCCACCCATGATATTGCGCTTCTTCGTACTTGCAGCCTTGTTGCTGGTGAGCGGCTCGTTGCGCGCCGAAACGCCGGAGGAGAAAGCCGGGTTTGCGCCGAAGCTGCTGATTTATCTCGCCAGGGGGCAGCCGAATTCATGCGGCTCCGGTTGCGAACGCTGGATTGCGATTGAAGGCAAGCTCGACGGGGAAGCGGCAGTGCGCGTTCGACGTTTCCTGGCTGGCGTCAAGGACACGCGAGTTCCGATCTATCTGTATTCGCCGGGCGGTTCGGTAGAGCAGTCCTATGTGATCGGGCGTCTGCTTCGCAGCAGGAAGGCCACCGCCAGAATTGGCCGCACGCTGGTGACCAGCTGTACCGCGGGGAGCCAGATCGACAGCGCCTGCCTCAAACTCAAGACGGCCGGCGGCGAAGTTCAGGCTGACCTAACGACCTATCATGCGATGTGCAATTCGGCCTGCGGCTATCTCTTCCTCGGGGCAACGACGCGCGAGGTCGCGCCCGATGCGGTGGTGGCCGTCCACAACTCCAGGCTTACGCTGATCATCCACGGGTATGCGCCGGCGCGGCTGGTCGAGGAGATCAGGGAGCGCGACCTTGCCAAGGCCAATCGCGAGCGCGCCGCGTTCATCAAGGCGATGGGCATCAGTCATGAGTTGGACGCTCTCATCGCGACCGTGAAATTCGAAAGCCTCCACATCCTGACGCGGGCGGAGCTTTATCGTTTCGGCGTCGATACGCGTTCGTTCTCCGAAACCTTATGGACGCTGGAAAACGCCGCCCGTCCATATGTTCACAAGACCGCTTCCGCGAAAAAAGACGATGGTGCATTTCGAGCGATGGAATGGAGGTTGTTCTGCGAGGCCAAGGATCGGGCCAGGCTGATGTTTGCCCGCGAGTTCGACCAGGGCACCGCCGGCAAGACTACGGTGATGATGATGGCGGGAGCAGAAAAGTCGGTGGCTTTCGGTCAATTTCCAGCGCGTGTCGGATCCTACGAGGTTTGGAGCGACAAGGTTGCGCCGGACCTGGTGAACGCGATCGTGGCCGCGGACCATCTGCAGATGGGCGAGAGCAGCCTGGCTCCGGACGGCGCGCATAATCTGTCGACATTCGATATCGACACCACTGGCTTGCAGCCGGCGTGGACGAAGCTCTCTGCCGCTTGCCCGGCCGGTGCGCCGGGTGCGCGGCCCGTAATGCCGTCTCCCGGTCTCACGTCCGCTCACGCGCCGTAGCGCGGCCGAAACCGTCAGTTAGATGCAGTTGCATTAAAGCGCCGGTCTGATAACAACGCGCCGTGAAACGTTTTGCTCCCACGGCCCTGATGGTCGGAAATATCGTCACCGGCACCTCCGTGTTTGCACCCGCGGCAATGCTGGGCGAATTGTCGGGGGACTCGATGTCGGTGTTAGCACCGCGGCACTGCTGGTCACCTTCGGCGCGATGGTCTTGTGCATCGGTTCGCCGCTGACGGCGTGGCTGACCGGCCGGATCGAGCGCCGCGCGCTGCTGACCGGCACGCTCGCGGTGATGGCGCTCACCAATGCGGCATCGGCCTTCGCGCCGGACTTCACCAGCCTGCTCGTCATTCGCCTGATCATGCTGGCGATCGGCGCGCTCTACACGCCGCAGGCGGCCGGCACCGGCGCGATGATCGTGCCGGTCGAGAAGCGCGGCAGCACCATCGCTTATATCTTTCTCGGCTGGTCGGTCGCGGCGGCCATCGGCCTGCCGTTGATCACCTTCATCGCCAGCCGTTACGGCTGGCGCGAGGCCTATGGCGTGATCGGCGCGCTCGGCTGCGTTAGTTGCGTTTTTCTGGCGTGGCGGCTGCCGGGTGGGTTGGTCGGTGCGCCGGTCGACCTCAAGACCTGGGCCGCGCTCGGGCGCAACCCGATGATCGCGCTGCTGCTGCTGATCACGACGCTGCAGATGTCGGGCCAATTCGTGGTGTTCACCTTTATGGGGCCGCTGCTCTCGAAATTGACGCAGGCCGGTCCGGACGCGATCGGGCTGGTGTTCGCATTCTACGGCGTGTTCGGCTTCATCGGCATTGTGGTCGCGACCCGTATCGTCAATTCCTGGGGAGCCTACAAAACCTCGTTGCTGTTCACCTCGCTGCTGTTGGCGGGCGTCACCGGATGGGCGCTCAGCGCCGGCATCTATTCGCTGATGGCGGGATCGGTCGCGATCTGGGGGCTCGGCTTTGCATCCACCAACTCGATGCAGCAGGTCCGGCTGGTCGCCGCGGCGCCGGCATTGGCGCCGGCATCGGTATCGCTTAATACATCGGTGCTCTATATCGGACAGGCCATTGGTTCCGCGATTGGCGGTGTGTTATATGCGCGGAATCTACTATATGGCGCCGGCTATGTGTCGATGGGGTTTGTCGCGCTGGCGCTGCTAACGGTGATGCTGACGGGGGTCGTGCAGCGCCGGACAAAAACGGGGTGAACTTACAATGAGAACAATGCTGGCGCTGGTCGCGCTTCTCTATTCAGCCACTGCCATGTCAACTGCTGCAATGGCCCAACAGAGCCCACCGCCGACGGTCGGGGACAAACCGCTGGTGCAGGTCAAGCCGCATGGCGCAGCAGCGCCCAAGGCGGCGGCAGCGCCGAAGAACCTGCCGGTTGCCAAGAAGCTGCAGGCCTGCCTCGAGATCGATGACGGGACCAAGGGCCGGCTCGATTGCTACGACGCGATTTTCCCGCCCAAGCCAAATCCGAAGGCGCCGGCCGCCAAGGGCGTTGCCGATTGTCGCTTCACCAAGGAAGAAGACGAGCGCCTGAACTGCTACAACGGGTTCGCCGAGAAGGTCCCGAAATTCTAGAAGCCTCGGGCTTGCGCATATAGCGTTTTCGAGCGAAGTGGCAGCCGGTTCGCGTGAAGAAAACGCGTCAAAACGAAAATCTTCTGCCTGCGACGGCGGCCGAGAGGCCGCCAGTCGCGGATGCGTCTCAGCGGCTGCTATCAGAACTCGCCGCCATCCGCGTCAGTGCCGGCGTTGCCGCCATTTTCGACAGCACTTCCTCGACGGGGTTTCTGGTCCAGGCGTGCGTCACGTAATCGCGATGCGTGACGCCTTCGGGCGTCTGGACAAACACCACGCTGCCGGGGCGCAACGGCCCGTCCATGCCCTGCGACACGGCGATGCCTTTGTCGCGCAGCATATGCATCAGCTCCAGGTCGCGGCGTGCGGTGTAGTGCGTATAGGAACTGACGAAGAAACCGGAGCGGTGGTTTTCGATCCAGGATGCGAACTTGTCCAACTCGCCGTAAACCGCATCGAGCAGGAATACGCCACGGACGCGATCGCTGATGCCGCCGACCTCGAGGCTCCAGGCGGTTGGCAGGAAGCCGCCACTGTAGCCGACGATGACGATCGGCATGTTGGCGAAGGTTCTGGCGGCATTGGGATCGCCATAGAGGCGCGCGAGTTGCTCGGCGGACTCGTCGATGAAGCGCTTGAAGCCACCGGGCTGCCAGAATTTGCCGGCGCTGGAATCGGCGGCGTCGACCGCGAGTTGCGGCGCCAGCAGCACCGCATTGGCCCCGGAGTCGGAAATCTGTTGCGGCACCAGTTGCCGGTCGCGCACGTCGCGTTCCAGCGTGGCGCCGTTGCCGTGGAAGAACACCACGATGACGCCGGGCTTGCGGATGTCGAAGGTCTCGGGGACATGCAGCAGCACGCGATTGTCGCTGTAGGTCTCGTCCTGCCAATAAACCCGGCCGCTATAGCTGCGATGACCGCGGCGGTCGCCTTTGGAAATATTCAGGAACGGTGCATCGGAGGCCGGGTTGTTGCCGAAATAGGGGAAGGCCGAGGATTTCATGCTGACCAGCGTCGTCAGATCCTGTTGCCGGGGCGGACGCTGGTAGGGTAGTTGCGGCTCGAGCGAAGCTACGCGATAGGGCGCCGGAGCAGTTGGAGCCGTCGTTGACGGCGCGATCTGAGGCGCGCCTTGCGCCGCGGCCTGAACAGGGGCTGCCTGAACAGTGGATGCCTGGGCGACGGTGGTTAGTGCGCTGCGGCTGGGCTGGAGATCGGCGAGCTGACGCTGCTGGAAACTCTCGCTTGCGCTGGGGAAGCGATCCTTGAATTGGGGTTGCGGGAAGCGGTCGTTAAAACTGTCGCCGGAGGCCTGTACATTGGCGGCGAGGGTGCCTGGGCCTGGCGCCTGTCCGCATTGAACCAGAGCAAGGGAAAGCGGCACGAGCGAAAGCAAAGTGATCCAGCGCCATCGCTGCGACCGGGCGCGACGGTCGCAGAACCGGGGTCGCCGGGCAGGGCGCACGAACGCTGGCGCGCTTGACGCACCCGCACGCTCACAGCTTTGGAATTTCGGATCTGCCCCGATCATCCACCCATTGCCCCGACATTCAACGGCGACTGTATTTCAGCGCGCTGGTCTTTAGGTGACGTTAAGCTTCCGGGGAACGTACCCCACACCCGGCATGCTCAAGAGAACACGAGAACGTGTCGCGATTGTGGGACCGTCATGGTGTTTTTAGCAATCCTGGGCTCGTTGCAGTCCCTGCCGGGACATTTTAGGTGTTTAGATACCTAGCGAGGCCTGACTTTATGTCCTTTTTAACCTTGCTTGAATTGATATGGGGCAGCCTGCACCATGCGTGCATCACGGCGTAACGCCCAAGGCGTGGACCGGACATGACGGTATCAGGAACGGGAAGCGCGGCATTGCCCGATCGGCTTCCCGGCGACGGCTCGATGGTCTCGGTGCGGGTCGCGACCGCGATCGTCGTGGCCGACATGATCGGCGTCGGTGTGTTCACCAGCCTCGGTTTTCAGGTCAAGGATATCCCCTCCGGCTTTTCGATCCTGCTGCTATGGACCGTGGGCGGCCTGGTGGCGCTGTGCGGGGTGTTCTCCTACAGCGAACTTGGCGCGATGTTTCCGCGCTCGAGCGGCGAATATAACTTCCTGACCCGCGCCTATCATCCGGCGTTCGGATTTCTGGCCGGGTGGGTATCGGCGACGGTGGGTTTCGCAGCGCCGGTGGCGCTGGCGGCAATGGCGTTCGGCGAGTACGGCAAATCGGTCTTGCCGGGCGCCTCACCGCTGGCGCTCGCCATGGGCGTGGTCTGGCTGGTCTCGATCGTGCAGCTCTGCGGCCTCAGACACTCCAGCACGTTTCAATTGATCGCGACCATCCTGAAAGTCGTGCTGATCGTCGCGTTCCTGATCGCCGGCTTTGTCATCGGCAAGCCGCAACCGGTTTCGTTCGCGCCGTCGGCGGGCGATCTTGCCCATGTCACCAGCGCGCCGTTCGCGATCGGGCTGGTGTTCGTCATGTATTCATTCTCGGGCTGGAACGCTGCGACCTATATCATCGGCGAGATGAAGTTGCCGCAGCAGAACCTGCCGCGTGCGCTGCTGTCGGGCACACTGATTGTGCTGGTGCTGTATGTCGCGCTCAATGCGGTGTTCCTCCATACCACGCCGATCGACAAACTGTCCGGGCAACTCGACGTCGCCCGGATCGCCGGCAGCTTCATCTTCGGCGATATCGGCGGCCGCATCGTCGGCGCGATGATCTGCATCGGCCTCATTTCGTCGATCAGCGCCATGATGTGGATCGGCCCGCGCGTGATGATGACGATGGGCGAGGATATTCCGGCGCTGCGCCTGTTTGCCCGCAAGTCGAGCAGCGGCGCGCCGGCCTACGCGATCCTGTTCCAGCTTGCGGTCGCGAGCCTGTTGCTGCTTACCCGCAGTTTCGAGTTCGTGCTCGATTTCATTCAGTCGGGTCTGTTGTTCTGCTCGTTCTTCACCGTGCTCGGTGTCATCAAGCTGCGGATCACCCAGCCCGATCTGCCGCGGCCATACCGCGCCTGGGGGTACCCGGTCACCCCGGTGGTTTTCCTGCTCGTGACCGGCTTCATGATGTACTATCTTTTGGTCGAACGGCCATTGCAGTCCTCGCTTGGTATTCTGATTATGGTTTCGGGCCTCTTGATCTATGCGGTTTTCCGCAGGCGGCCGGGCCCGGCCAGTGCGACGATATCCGCAGGCCGCGAGTAAATATGCCCCAGCTCAGAACCATCGTTGCGCTCGTTGGTGCCATGTTGCTCGCGGTGATCGCGCCGGCGCACGCCGCCGACGCCATCACCGCCAACGACACTGCGCGTTTCCTTGCGGGCATGCGGCCGTCGGAGCAATCGCCGCTAACGCCGCTGACAAGAGATCCGGCATGGCAGCGCCACGCCCGTCTCTTCGATAATGCGTTCGCACAGCTCGAGGCGCGGCAGCTGTCCAGGATCCGCGCCTGGGCTGATGTCAATCTGGCCGCACCGCGCTCGACGATGTTCTACATGTTCAGCGGTCCGGACTTTCTGTATGCGGACGCGTTCTATTCCAAGGCGACGACCTATGTGCTGAGCGCGCTCGAACCGGTCGGGTCGGTGCCCGATCTGACCAGGGTGGCGTATCTTGGCGCAACGCTGATCGACATCGAGCATTCGATGAGCTCAATCCTGAACTTCAGCTTCTTCATCACCAAGCACATGAAGACCGACCTGCGGACCGATCAGGTCAGCGGCACCTTGCCGATCCTGTATGTGTTCCTGGCGCGGTCGGGAAAGATCATCCGCGATGTCAGCCTGATTTCGCTCGACGACAAGGGCGGGGTGCATTTTTCCAACGACGATGCCGGCAGGAACGCCACGCGCGGTGTCCGGATCATGTTCGCCGGCGACGACGGCGTTGAAAAGACTCTGTATTTCTTCAGTACCGATCTCTCCAACAGCGGCGTGCGGGCCAGCGGCTTCCTGAAATTCTGCGCGACGCTGGCGCCCGGCAACAGTCTGATCAAGAGCGCGTCCTATCTGCTGCATGCCGGTAATTTCACGGTCGTGCGCGACTTCCTGCTCGCCAACAGCGCGACCATCATTCAGGACGATTCCGGTATTCCGCTGGCCGATTATGATCCGAGGAAATGGCGGTTCTTTCCGTTCGGCCGCTATGTCGGGCCGATCGACAAATTCCCCGGTCGTTATCAGCCGGCCTATGCCGAACTATTCCGGCACAGCCAGCCGATGGATTTCGGCATCGGCTATCGCTGGCGCTCGTTTGAATCGAACCTGCTGCTCTCCGTCAGGCTGCCGTCCGATGGCACCGGGAATGTCGACACCACCTCGTCGGCGGCGCCGGTCGAGCCGCCGCTGCAGCCGAAACCGCCGCGGCCAAAAAAGCCGCGTCCGCTGCCGCCAGTCGAGATGCCCAGAGGGTTTTTCTGGTTCGGGCGCTAGGCTCTGTCGCGTTACCAGCGAACGCTTTGGCTGGGATCGACAAAGCTCGCCGTGCTCGGAGGCTCGGGGTTGGCACTGTAAAATCTGAATGCAGTGACGATGACGATGAGCAACACGAAGATGGCGATCAGATCAATCTGTCGGGGATCGTGTTGCCCGTGACGTTGGTGGCTGATTTTCCAGCGCATGATTTTGGCCTCCCGGCGGAAGTACCAAACCAATGCGTGCAGCAAGCGCCGGTTCCACGCAGGGCTGCAATGCGGATTTCGCGTGAAAGCGCTGCAGCGCGCCGCACGATCTGATTAAAGCACGCTGCTAATGAGCTCGTGTTGCTTAGGGTGCGTTGACGCCGCGCCAGCGTCCGTACCGCCACGGCAGATACCATCGCGCGCCGATCGGCCGGGTCAACGGCACGTTGTCAATTCCCGATGTGCCCCAGGGCTGACAGCGCAACAGCCGCGCCAGGGTCATCCATCCGCCGCCCCACAAGCCGAAGCGCTCGATCGCCTCATCGCCATACACCGAACAGGTCGGCAGATGCCGGCAGTTGTAACCGACCAGCGGCGACAGCGTATGCCGGTAAATCCAGATCAGCGCGCGCCCGGCGTTACGGGGCAGGCGCTGTATCGTGCCCGCGCAAGCGGGGCAGCTATGGGTGGATGGATGCTTCATGGGCATCGTGCCGCAATCATACGCAGGCCCATGCGCGGTTCCCACTCATGGAACCGGCGCGTGTTGGCATTTGCGCCACAATCCCACAAATATCGCATGTTTTAGGTCGCACTGCAGCAAAGGTTCTATGGACGACGCGGAATCGCAAGGTTACCGTTTTCATAACGCCACTATGACAGAATCATGTGGCGTTGAAGTGGGGCCACTGCCACTGCCCGTAACGGGGCTTGCGGGAAGGAACCAAATTGAAGTTCGTGAGGTCGCTTAATCTTCGCGGCTTGGCGCTACTCGGCGCCGCCGCCCTTTGCATCGCTTTGCCCGGCGCGACCATGACGCTCGGCAATTCCGCGCACGCCGGCGCGACGCTCGAAGAGCGGAAATTGCCGATGCGGTTTAGCTGGGTGGCGTGCGAACCCAATTGCCGCGGCTGGGTCAGCGCCGTCGGTATCGTGACCGGCGAAAGCCCCGCTGATTTCGACGCGTTCGCACGAGGGCGCCGTCTCGATGGCGCGACGGTCGTGCTGGATTCCAGCGGCGGTTCGGTCAACGACGCCATTGCGCTCGGCCGGCGCTGGCGCAATCTCGGTCTGGCGACGACCGTCGGCATCACCGTCGAGGAGCGTACCGCGCAGGGCGATCAGGCGCGCATCGTTCCCGATGCCTATTGCGAATCGATGTGCGTGTTCCTGCTGTTGTCAGGCAAGACGCGCTACGTGCCCGAGGGCGCGCATGTCAGGGTGCATCAGATCTGGATGGGCGACCGCGCCGACGACGCCAGGGCGGCGAGCTACAGCGCGCAGGATCTGATGATCGTCGAGCGCGACGTCGGCCGTCTCGCGAAGTACACATTCGACATGGGCGGCGCCGGCGATCTGCTGGCGCTGTCGCTGAGCGTGCCGCCGTGGGACGAGCTGCACGAATTGTCACGGGATGAATTGCGGCTGACCAATCTCGTCACCACGGATGCGGTGGCCGAAGTGCTGCCCCGGATCAAGCCCGACAGCACGACACCGGTGGCCGAACTCGCGGCCAAGCCCGTGCAGGATCGCTTTATCACCAGCGCCCTGCAGACCGAGGCGTCCGCGCCGAAGGAAACTGCGATGCCGGAGAAGTCGACCAAGACCGCGGAGGCTCTGGTTCCGGTGGGCGCCGTCGCGGCGCCGGCGAAGTAGCGGCGAAAGTCTCTGATCTCAACTCCGTCATTCAAGAGCGCGCCCTCAGCGACAAACGCTTCGCGTTTGCGCGGGGAATGACGGAGTTGATTATTTAGCCCCGCGCCTCAATCGGCTGCTTCGTCTTGTCGGCCGCCTTCGCTTCGATCTGGCCGATCGCATCGACCACAGCATCGAAGGTCAGCATCGTCGAGGCATGGCGCGCCTTGTAGTCGCGCACCGGCTCGAGCAGGGCGATGTCGGCCCATTTGCCTTGCGGCGGGCTGCCGTTTTCCTTCAGCATCTTGCGGACGGTCTCGCGCAATTCGCGCAATTCGCTCGCGGTCGAGCCGACCACATGGCTTGCCATGATCGACGAGGAGGCCTGGCCGAGCGCGCAGGCCTTCACATCATGGGCGAAGTCGGTGACAACCGGCCCCTCCATTCGCAGGTCGATCTTGACGGTCGACCCGCACAGTTTGGAATGCGCTGTGGCGCTGGCGTCGGGCGAATCCAGCCGTCCGAGCCGGGGGATATTGCCGGCCAGTTCGATGATCCGCTTGTTATAGATGTCATTCAGCATAGGGTTGGGCTCTCGGGCCTGCAGCGCGATCACCCTTGGCGAGCGCCGTGTTGAGCCTTATATATGGGCGGTACTGACGGAAAAACAGCCGTCTATTGGCCCGGCGGCCTACAATAGAAACCAAACCGGCCGCCGTGGTGTTAACATCGTGACTCAGGCGTCCGGCGGCAAGCCGCCCCGTCTGCCGGTGACACTCCGGTCCGAAAGACCGGTCGAACGGAGTAGACATGGACGCATTGATCAAATCCCTCCGCCCCAACCAGCCCGCCGAGGCCAAGCCTTCTGATTTGAAGCCTTCTGATTTGAAGCCTTCGGATTCGAAAGCCCCGGCCTCCAAGACGCAGGACATGCGTCCGGCAGAATTGGACCCCGCCGAATTTCTCGCCGCCGCGGTACGCGCGGACCAGCCGCGCCCGTCGCGCTCCGAGGCTGAGCGGGCCGTGCACGTCCTTTTGAATTACATCGGCGAGAACCCGGAGCGCGAGGGCCTGCTCGACACCCCGCGCCGGGTGGTTGAAGCCTTCGACGAGCTTTATCAGGGCTATCATCAATGTCCGGCCGAGGTGCTCGACCGCACCTTCGGCGAGACCGCGGGCTATGACGATTTCGTGCTGATCCGCGACATCGAATTCACCTCGCAGTGCGAGCATCACATGATGCCGTTCTACGGCAAGGCGCATATCGCCTATACGCCGGTGGAGCGGGTGGTGGGATTGTCCAAGCTGGCGCGCCTGACCGATATTTTCGCACGCCGCCTGCAGACCCAGGAACATCTCACCGCGCAGATCGCGGCGGCGATCGATGAAATTCTCAAGCCCCGCGGCGTTGCCGTGATGATCGAGGCGGAGCATACCTGCATGTCGGTGCGTGGCGTCGCCAAGCATGGCGCGGTCACGTTCACCAGCCGCTTTACCGGCATGTTCCGCGACAATCCGGCGGAACAGGCGCGCTTCCTGTCGATGGTGCGAGGGTCGAACCGCTAACCGACCCTCGATCGAGTTAGACGAGGGTCTGTCAGTGTCCACATCCGCTCACACTCATGACGTCGAGGAAGGGCTGGCGTTTCAGCCTAAATTCGACGCGTCGGGCCTCGTCACCTGCGTGGCCACTGACGCTGCGACCGGCGACGTGCTGATGGTCGCCCACATGAACGATGAAGCCCTGCGCAAGACCATCGCCAGCGGCGAGGCCTGGTATTTCAGCCGCTCGCGCCAGGCGTTGTGGCGCAAGGGGGAGAGCTCCGGCCACACCCAGCGCGTGATCGAGATGCGGATGGATTGCGATCAGGACGCAGTGTGGATTCGCGTCGAGCAGACCGGTGCTGCCTGCCACACCGGCCGCCGCTCGTGCTTTTACCGCAAGATCGACGGTGGTGAGGGCGGCACAAAATTGTCGTTCGTGGATGCCGACAAGCTGTTCGATCCGAAGGCGGTTTACCGGAAATAACCCTGTCTGCCGTGCAGGAGATGGGGTTATGGCGGCCCTGATCCGTCCTGGCTGCCGACGAAATACCCCATCCGTCATTGATCTAGCGCAATGCAATTTGATTCGGTTTGTGCCCGAATAGGGTAGTCGGGATCGGGCAGCCTCGTTATCGGGCAGCCTCGTTGCCTCCTTTTTCCGGATGTGCAAAGAATTGTTCCGTCGTCGAACTGGGGCGGGTTGCGGTGGCGCTACGATTTCGATCGATATTGGCGTTTTTGATCCTGGTCGCGCTGCCGTCGAGCGCCGCGCGAGCGCAGAGCGTTGCGCCGTCTGCCGAGAAGGCGCCCGATACGATGGCGGCGCGGGTATTGGCGTGCGCGTCGTGCCACGGCGCCGAAGGTGAGGGCACCAGCGACGTCTATTTCCCGCGACTGGCGGGAAAGCCAGCCGGTTATCTCTACAACCAGCTGTTGGCGTTCCGGGACGGGCGGCGCAAATACCCACCGATGAACTATCTGCTCGAATTTCTGCCCGATGCTTACCTCAAAGAGATCGCTACCTATTTCGCCTCGTTGAGGCCGCCCTTTGCCGCGCCTGCGATTCCCACCGTCAGCGGTGAAATCCTGGCGCGCGGCGAATCGCTGGTGAAGAATGGCGATCCGCAGCATGGCATCCCGGCTTGTGCGGGATGCCATAATCCGGGCTTCACCGGCATGGAGCCCGCGATCCCCGGCCTGTTAGGGCTGCGCGCCAGCTACATCAGCGCCCAACTCGGCGGCTGGCGCTATGGCACGCGGACCGCGGCGGCACCGGATTGCATGCAGATTGTCGCCAGTCTCTTGACGGAGGACGACGTGAAGGCGGTCGCAGCCTACCTCTCGTCGCGACCGGCGCCGGCCGATCCTTCCTTCGCACCGCATGGAAGCCTTCCGATGCCGCTTGAGTGCGGCAGTCAACCGCATTGAGGGGGTCGTGGTGATGTCGCGAGCCTTGAACAAACTGCTTCCAGTGCTGGTGACGTCATGGCTGACGATCGGCGTGACGGGAGCGACCGCACAGCAGCTGCCGAAACCGGATCCGGCCTTGGTAGCCAAGGGGGAATACCTCGCGCGTGCCGGTGACTGCATCGCCTGCCACACGGCGCGCGAAGGCAAGATCTTTGCCGGTGGCCTGCCAATGGAGACGCCGTTCGGCACGCTCTATACGTCCAACATCACGCCCGATGCGCAGACCGGGATCGGCACCTGGACGTCAGATCAATTCTTCAAGACGATGCACAACGGGCGCTTTCCGGACGGCGGATTGCTCTACCCGGCGATGCCGTTTCCCTCCTACACCAAGGTGACGCGCGAAGACAGCGACGCGATCTTCGCCTATCTGCGTTCGGTCCCGCCGGTGAAGCAGGTCAACCGTCCGCACGATCTACGGTTTCCCTACAACAATCGCTCGCTGATCATCGGATGGCGCACGCTGTTCTTCCGCGAAGGCGAATACAAGCCTGACCCGACCAAATCGGCCGACTGGAATCGCGGCGCCTATCTGGTCGAAGGCCTCGGCCATTGCGGGATGTGCCACACCGCCATCAACGCGCTCGGCGGCAGCTCGGAATCGCAGGCCTTCGAGGGCGGGCTGATTCCGATGCAGAACTGGTACGCGCCGTCGCTGACCTCCAACAAAGAGGCTGGCCTCGGCGACTGGAGCATCGAGGAGATTTCCGACCTGCTGCGCACCGGCGTGTCCAGTCGCGGCGTGGTCTACGGGCCGATGGCGGAAGTGGTCTACAACAGCCTGCAATATCTCAATGACGACGATACCCGCGCGATGGCCGTGTACCTCAAGAGCCTCGCGCAGGGCACGTCACCGGAAAAGCCGGCGGCACCACTGCCCTCGGCCGAAAGCAGCCTGCTGCTCTCGTTCGGCAAGCCGATCTACGATCGGGAATGCGCCGGTTGTCATGGCGCTGCGGGGCTCGGCATGCCGCCGCATTATCCGCCGCTGGCCGGCAACCCGTCGATCCAGATGGTTTCGGCCGTTAACGCCATCCGGATGGTGCTCAATGGCGGTTATCCGCCGGGCACGGCCGGAAATCCGCGGCCGTATGGCATGCCGCCCTTTGCGCAGCGGCTGTCCGACGACGAGGTCGCCGCCGTCGTGACCTACATCCGAACCTCCTGGGGCAATCGCGGCGAGCCGGTTTCAGCGCGGCAGGCCAATCAACTGCGCTCGGCGACGCTGAACTGAGGCATGCCATGATCAACTCACCTCCACCGCAGGCGACCACGTTAGGCGCCGAAGACGAACGCGTCGCCGCCATCGTCCGTTCGGGTCCGGGCGGTGCCATCGTCATCGCAGGGATCTCAACCGCGGTGGTGATCGCGTTGTGGTTTGCGTTCTATCTGTTGGTGTTCCTGCCGCGGAGCGCTTGATCATGACGACCGAGGGCGATGCTCATCTAGGCGAAGCCGTCGCGGCCCGGATCGAGCGGCGATGGGCGACGTTATCGATCGTGGTCGTCGGCGTGCTGGTCGGCATGGCGATCTTCATCGGCATCGACCATGCGACGATGCCGCAAGGCCATGTCGAGACTGCCGATCCCAAGACGCTGCATCTCGCCGGCGAATTCATCGAGAGCAATCTCGGCAGCGCGATCGAGGCCGACGGCTCGGTGACCGTGCGTGCGATCGGTCAGCAATATTCCTTCACGCCGCAATGTATCGTGGTGCCGTCAGAGACACCCGTGACGTTGCGCGCGACCAGCGCCGACGTCGTGCATGGTCTCTTGATCGAAGGCACCAACATCAACACCATGCTGGTGCCGGGTTATGTTTCGGAATTGCCGGTCCAGTTCAAGGCGCCGGGCGAGCACGTGATGCCGTGTCAGGAGTTTTGCGGGATCGGGCATCAGGGGATGTGGGGCAAGGTCAAGGTGGTCGACAAGACCACCTTCCTCGGCATGATGGCGTCGCGACGGAGGCTGAGCTGTGTTGATTAACAAGCGGCTGATCCTGGCGCATTTCTGGCTCGCTTTTGCGGTGTTCGGCCTGGCGTTGATGCTGGGCGCCTGGCAGATGTTCGTCCGCAGCCCGTTCAACGCCTGGCATTTCAATCCGGAATTCTACTATCGCTCGGTCACTGCGCACGGCTCGGCGATGGGCTATGTGTTTCCGACCCTGATCGCGATGGGTTTTGGGTACGCCATCACCGAAGCGGCACTTGAAAAGCCGCTGGTCGGGACGCGCTGGGCCTGGGCTGGTTTTGCGCTGGTCGCGGTCGGCGCCGTGGTTGCGATGATCCCGGTCTCGATGGGTCTCGCCTCGGTGCTCTACACGTTCTATCCGCCGATGGTCGGCAACCCCTTTTATTATATCGGCGTGGTGATGGTCGTAGTCGGCTCATGGATATGGGTCGCGCTGATGTCGATCAATCTTACGATCTGGAAGCGCGAGAACCCGGAGCGGCCGGTGCCGCTGGCGATGTTTGCCAACGTCGCGGGTTCCTATCTCTGGGCCTGGACCGCGGTCGGCGCCGCGCTCGAAATCATCTTCCTTATCCTGCCGGTGGCGCTCGGCCTCAGGTCCACCATCGATGCCGGGCTTGCCCGCGTGTTCTTCTCCTGGACGCTGCATGCGATCGTGTATTTCTGGCTGATCCCGACCTACATCGCTTATTACACGATCTTCCCGCGTGCGATCGGAGGACGGCTCTACAGCGACGCCATGGCCCGGATTGCCTTCATCCTGTTCGTGGTGGTGGCGATGCCGATCGGCGTGCATCATCTGTTTGCCGACCCGCAAGTCGGCGCCGGATTCAAGTTCATGCATTCGGTGTTCACCGGCCTGGTCGCGCTTCCGACCTTGCTGACGGTGTTCACCATCTGCGCCTCCGCCGAGATCGGCAGCCGCCTGCGTGGCGGCAGCGGTGCGTTCGGATGGCTGAAGGCGTTGCCCTGGCAAAACCCGATCATGCTCGCGACCGCGTTGTCGCTGGTCATGCTCGGCTTCGGCGGCGCCGGCGGCCTGATCAACATGAGCTATCAGCTCGACGCCAGCGTCCATAATACGCAGTGGATCACCGGGCATTTCCATCTGATCTTCGGCGGCGCGATCGTGATCATGTATTTCGCGATCGCCTATGATTTGTGGCCGCATTTGACCGGCCGGGCGCTGGAAAGTTTCGGCCTGATGCGCGCCCAGCTCTGGCTGTGGTTCATCGGCATGATCGTCACCACCTTTCCGTGGCACTATGTCGGCATTCTCGGCATGCCGCGCCGCATGGCGTTTTACGATTACGCCAATCCAGCGATCTCGCCGCAGGCCTTTTCGGTGGCGATGTCGGCGGTCGGCGGCTTGATCCTGCTGATTTCGGGCGTTGTGTTTTTTGTCGTGCTGATCCGGGGCCAGATGTCCCAGCGCAGCGAGGCGGGCGCCTATCAGTTCAGCGTGCCGCTGCATATGCCGGCGCGCATCCCGGTGGCGCTGAACAGTTTTGGGCTGTGGCTCGCGCTGATGATCGGCCTCACGGTGGCAAATTACGGCTATCCGATCGCCCAGCTCCTGGTGCTGAAGCAAACCAACGTGCCCGCGGTCTATGTCGGAGCCAGCCGATGAGCGAGCAGAAGCTGTTCTCGTTGCGCAATCCGTGGTTCGGCGCCAGCGTCGGCATCACCGCGGCGATCGCGGTGCTGGCAGCACTGGCCGGCCTGATCTGGCTGCCCTTGATTCAGCCCGACCTCAAGATCAGCGGCATCTGGGACGCCATCTGCAGCGCGGCCGGGGTGCCGCGCACCGTGCCGGTGTCTGGCACCCAGCAGCCCGATTTCAAGACCTCCAATGTCGTAATGACATCGGAGATGCTGACGCATCGGGATCAGGTGTCGATCGGGCGAGGCGCGACCTTGGCGCAGCGTTGTGCGATCTGCCACGGGCCGCAGGGCGTCAGCGACGCCAACTCGCCCAACCTTGCCGGGCAGTACGCCGCCGTGACCTACAAGGAACTGAACGACTTCAAGGCGGGCGCGCGGGTCAATGCGGTGATGAGCCCGTTTGCTGCGAACATGAGCAACCAGGACATGTTGGATCTCGCGGCCTATTATTCCTTCCTGCCGCGGGTGCCTTCGAGCCAGTTGAACGAGAGTGCGCCGGCGCCGCAGATCGTGATAACCGGCGCGCCGATGCGCAATATCCCACCCTGCGGCGCATGCCATGGCGACGTCGATAACAAGGCCGGCAGTCCGTGGCTTGGCGGCCAGTCGGCGGTCTATATCAAGGCGCAATTGCAGGCCTTTGCATCGGACGCGCGCCGCAACGATATCAGCCAGCAGATGCGCAATATCGCGCGGCAGATGACGCCGGAAGAAATCGACGCCGTTGCCCGCTATTACGAGGCTCAGCCCTGACCCCAGGCCCGGGCCGTCCCGTCTTAACCTGCCATTAACCATGATTGCCGCAGGGTGACTGCGGCATGAGCGCCCTTTTGGGAGAAAGGCGCGCGGATAGGCCGGGCGGGCGTTTCGCGGGGAGCGGGGCACCAATAGATGACGGTCGATAGCTCAAGCGCCACGGCAACGGCAGGTGTCGCCTCGTCGCGCGCGCAAATTGCCGGCGCGATCAAGCAGGCTGCCAATACCACCGGCACCAGCTTCCAATATCTGCTGACCACCGCGAAAATGGAATCGGACTTCAATCCGAAGGCTCAGGCCTCGACCTCGTCGGCGGCCGGGTTGTTTCAATTCATCGGGCAGACCTGGCTCGGCACGGTGAAGGAAGCCGGCGCGCAGCTCGGCTACGGCCAATATTCCGACGCCATCACTAAATCCTCTTCCGGCGATTATTCGGTCAGCGATCCCGCCAAAAAAACCGCGATCATGAAGCTGCGGGACGATCCTGTCGCCAGTTCGGCGATGGCCGGCGTGCTGACGCAGTCCAACAGTTTCAAGCTCACCGGCCTGATCGGTCGCCGCCCGACCGATGGCGAACTCTACATGGCGCACTTCATGGGCGTCAGCGGTGCGGGCAAGCTGATCAACAATGCCCAGGATAATCCGCAGGCGTCCGGCGCGCGGATGTTTCCGAATGCGGCCGCGGCTAACCGCTCGATCTTCTATGACAGCTCGGGACGCGCGCGCAGCGTCTCCGAAGTCTATTCGGTACTGACATCGCGCTACGCCGCCGCTGCGAATTCACCGGCGACGCGCACCGCGATGGCCGCGGTCGGCGATACTCCGGCCACGACAGCGGTCGCGAGCGCCGGGCAGGCGGCCGCGCCGATGGACAGCGCCGCCTATCTCTCGACGTTTCCAAACGCGGCGGCCGCAGCAGCTGTTACGATGGCGTCGGCTTCGACCACGGCCGGCAGTTCGACGGCGGGGGATACTAGCTTCCGCTCGCTGTTTCAGTTCGGCGAACGCTCGCAACCGGTTTCGCCGGCCGTGCATAAATTGTGGGGCGAATCCGGCTCGCTGACATCGGATGCGGTGGCCAGCGCAGCACCGGCGGCGCCAGCGTCAGGCGCCAACGCGTCGCAAGGGCTCGATCTGTTCAGCGATCGCAGCGGCACGTTCAGCAGCTAAATTCCTGCTGGCACGGCCAAGGCGCCGCGCACCCTTAACAAAACGTCAATAAAACCAGTCGTTTATGGTGAACGCTTTGTTAAGCGTCGTGGTTTATTTTGTATGACAGTGGCATCGCGTCACGGTGTCGTCTCAAGTTGCGTAAGCCGGCAGGACCATGATCGTTCGGCAGTTCATTAGTTGGGTTAGGACCGCTCCCGCAGGCGAGCGGGCAGAGGCTACGCGATCTCTGGCGCGGGCCTGGATCATCTCGGATTTGACCGAGGAGGATCGTGCAGCCGCCGAGGGCGCGCTGCTGATGCTGCTCGACGATCCGTCCCCTTTGGTGCGCCAGGCCATGGCGGAAGTATTTGCGCGCAGCACCGAGGCGCCGGGCGCCATCGTGCAGGCGCTGTCGCTGGATCAGCCGTCGGTGGCGCTTCCGGTGCTCGAACATTCACCGCTTCTGATCGACGCCGACCTCGTCGACCTGATCGCGACCGGCAATTGCGAGACGCAATGCGCGATCGCCCGCCGCGTCAATCTGCCGCCGTCGGTATGTGCGGCGATCGCCGAAGTCGGCACCGCTTCGGCGGCATTGGAGCTGATCGAGAACGCCTACGCCGAACTGCCGGCGTTTTCCTGGGATCGCATCGTCGAGCGCCACGGCCATCTCGCCGCGATCCGGGAATCGATGCTGGTGATGGAAGATCTGCCCGCGGCAACACGGGTCGCGCTGGTCGCCAAATTATCGGATACGCTGGCGCAATTCGTTGTCGCCCGTAACTGGCTCAGCGCCGATCGCGCCGGTGCGGATCGCCAGCGAGGCGCGCGAACGCTCGACGGTGAACATCGCGGCGCGTTTCGCGCGGCGATGACATGAGCGGCCTGGTGCAGCATCTGCGCGCCACCGGCCAGTTGACCGCGGGACTGATCCTGCGGGCGTTGCTGTCGGGCAATCTCGAACTGTTCGATTACGCGCTGGCGGAATTGTCCGGCCTGCCGCCGGCCCGGGTCTCCGCATTGCTGCACGATCGCGGCGGCGCCAGCCTGCAGGCGTTGCTGACGCGCGCCGGATTGCCGGAATCGACTTTTGCCGCGTTCCGGGTCGCGCTCGAAGTCAATCATGAAATCGGATTCGTCGACACGCTCGGCGGCGCTGCGCGATTGCGGCGCCGGATGGTCGAGCGCGTGCTGACGCAGTGCGAGACCGATCCGAAAACCGCCGAGCCGCTGTTGATCCTGCTGCGGCGCTTCGCGACCGAGTCGGCGCGGGAAGAGGCCCGCATGTTCTGCGACGAACTGATGGCCGACGACGCCGTCGCAATGATGCCGGATGATTTGATCGCGGCTTAGTTGCCGATAAATTCTCGGGTCGTCCCTGCGAACGCAGGGACCCATACGCCGTGTCGTCAGTGATCTGAAAAACGTTGAACCGTTCCGCTTCAACATAACCGCCAGGGGTTATGGGTCCCTGCGTTCGCAGGGACGACGCTAAGCATGCGACTACTCCGCCGGCACGATGCTCGGGGCGAGGATCGCTTCGAGATGCTCGGGGCGGTTGCGGTTGGCGTGAGTGAGGTATTCGTCGGCGATGCCGCGCAATTGCCGGCTCAGTTCGCTGGCGGTGCTCACGGTGTCGAGCTTGGTGCGCTCGCGCACGATGGCCTGAATGGCGTTGATGTGATGCGCGATCAGTTGCGCCGGTACCTTGCCGAGATCGGGCGCGTGCTCGATGATCCGGCACAGGCTGTCGGCCGCGGCACCCGCGGAAGGAAAGCCGAACGTGGCGGCGTCGCCCTTGATGTCATGCGCGGCGCGAAACAGCTCTTCGCAATGGTCCTTGGTAAAGCCGTCCTTGAGGGTCGCGGCGTAAGCGGCCGTGAGCCGGTCGCTTTCGACCGTCATCCAGTTCTTGAATTCGCCTGACAGGCCGGCGAGGGCCTTCTCGGCGCGCGCCACCGGATCGTCGAGATCCTTGTCGGCGACGCGCCGCAACACCTTGCGCAGCGGATTGGGCTGCGTGATCACGTAATGATCGGCGAAGGCCTCGATCTGCGGCGCTGCGGGTTTGTCTTTCGCCATGATCGCTTCCTCCGGCGCTACAGGGGAGTTCTGGCTTTGTCGAGCAGCGAAGGCTGCTGCATCACTTCCATCTCGCCGCCGACGCGGCGCTCGGGACCGATATAGGCGGTGGCGGTGTTGCGCCGGCGGTCCGGACCGAAATAGGTCTTGGTCTTGATGAACGGGCGCGGGTTGGCGACCACGTTGAGAATGCGCTGATAGAGCCCCTTGGCCGAGATCGGCTTGGCGAGAAATTCGGTGACGCCGGCGTCGCGCGCCACGGTGACGCGGCGCTTCTCGGAATGGCCGGTCAACATGATGATCGGCGCGTAGGGGTTGCCCTTGGATTCCGGCTGCCGGATCATCTGCGCCAGTTCGAGGCCGTCGAAGATCGGCATCGACCAGTCGGTGATGACGATGTCGGGGACGTAGTGGGTGTACATTTCCAGCGCGGTGGCGCCGTCCTCGGATTCATAGACTTCGCGCGCGCCGAACGAGTGCAGCAGCGTGCGCAGGATGCGCCGCATATGCGGATTGTCGTCGCACACGAGAAATCGCAGCTTGTTGAAATCGATGCGGAACATGGCGCGGCTCTAAGCACATACCGAACGGCTCGGTATACTCCGCGTTAACCATATCCCGCGCGCGTTAACGAATGGTTGCGATCCGGGCTCCGGAGGAGCCTTGCCGCGGCGGAAAGCGCAGCCGTGCGGCTTGCGATCAATAGCCGAATTGCTCGCTCAAAATGCGCTCTTCCAGGCTGTGGCCGGGATCGAACAGCATCCGCATCGAGATGGTCTTGTCGGACAGCACCTCGACGCGGCGGACATCGCGCGCCTCGTCGTGGTCGGCGACCGCCGCGACCGGGCGCTTGTCGCCTTCGAGCACCTCGATGACGACGAACGCCGTGTTGGGGAGCAGGGCGCCGCGCCAGCGCCGCGGACGGAACGCGCTGATCGGCGTCAGCGCCAGCAGGGCGGCGTTGATCGGCAGGATCGGTCCCTGCGCCGACAGATTATAGGCGGTCGATCCGGCCGGCGTCGCCACCAGGATGCCGTCGGCGATCAGCTCCGCCATGCGCTCGCGCTCGTCGATCAGGATCCGCAGGCGCGCGGCCTGATGGGTCTGGCGGAACAGCGCGACTTCGTTGATGGCGTGGTGCAGATGCACCTGGCCGTGAATGTCGGTGGCGCGCATCAACAGCGGATGGATCACGGATTCCCGCGCCGCCGCCAGCCGGGCGTGCAGGTCGTGGGTCGAGTATTCGTTCATCAGGAAGCCGACGGTGCCGCGATGCATGCCGTAGATCGGCTTGCCCGAATGCATGTGACGATGCAGCGTTTGCAGCATCAATCCGTCACCGCCGAGCGCCACCACGACGTCGGCGCCGGCCGGATCGTGATTGCCGTACATCTCGGTCAATTGCGCCAGCGCCTGCTGCGCTTCCGCGCTGGCGCTCGCGACAAAGGCGATCCGGTCATATCGCTGGGGGCTGGTCATGGGATCGCGGGCTCGTACTGGCGCGGATGGGAGCAGGTGCGCCGGGGTCGTCTATACGACCTCTGCCGGCTTTGTCGAGATGGCCGGCCGCCAGGAAATTTCGGGGCCAGCGATATCAGCCTATTGCGCGGCGCATCCGCACCGGATCAACTCTCCGCGGGTGAGCTTGCGCACGCGGGTCAACCTGTCGCAGTTTTGGGCTTGAAAACGCGGCCGTTCGCAATGGATCGCGGGAAACGCGGCTGTAAACAGGGAAGGCGATCAATATGGCCGGATCTTTGAATATGGCCGGGTCTTTCGCGGCGCCGCGCTGTCTGCGTCCGGTGCTTGCGGCTCTGGTGTTCTCGCTGGCCTTTTCGCCCATCATGGCTGCGCGCGCGCAGGATGCGACGCCGGAGCAGCCGCCGGCCGCCGCGCCATCGGCCCAGAAATCAGGCGACCAGAAGCCCGGCGAAAAAGGCGGGCGCGGCAGCAATCCGCCGGCGTCACCGGCCGCGGCCGAACAACATCGCCTGCCGCCGGATTCCACCACCAAGCAAACCCTGGCGCTTCCGGGGCGCTCGCTTGCCTTCTCGGCGACCGCGGGATCGATCCGGCTGTTCGACGACAAGGGCGAACCGCAGGCCGATATCGCCTATACCGCCTATCAGCTCGACGGCGCCGATCCGGCGACGCGTCCGGTGACCTTCCTCTTCAACGGCGGTCCGGGTGCGGCTTCAGCCTATCTGCAACTCGGTATTGCCGGCCCGTGGCGGCTGCCGATCAACGGCGACGCGGGGGTGTCGTCGGCGTCGCCCGATCTGCAACCCAATGCCGAGACCTGGCTCGATTTCACCGATCTCGTCTTCATCGATCCCGTCGGCACCGGCTACAGCCGCTTCGTCGCGACCGGCGACGACGTGCGCAAGCATTTCTTCTCGACCGACGGCGATGTCAACTCGCTGGCGGTGACGATCCGCCGCTGGCTGGAAAAATCCAATCGCCTGCTGTCGCCGAAATATCTCACCGGCGAAAGCTATGGCGGCATTCGCGGGCCGAAGATCGTTCGCGAATTGCAGCTCAACCAGGGCGTCGGCATCAGGGGTTTGATCCTGTTGTCGCCGGCGCTCGACTATCGCGAGTTGGGTGGCTCGAGCATCCTGCAATATGTCGCGAGCCTTCCCACCATGGCGGCGGTGGCGCGCGAGACCAAAGGCGCCATCACCCGCGCCGACATGGCCGATGTCGAGCGCTATGCGCGGCGGCGAATTCCTGACCGATCTCGTCAAGGGCGTCGGCTGATACCGAGGCAACGACGCGGATCGCCGACAAGGTCGCCGCGCTGACCGGGATCGATCAGGCGGTGAGCCGCCGGCTCGCGGGCCGCTTCGACAGCATGGAATTCCGCCGGGAATTCGATCGCAAGGACGGCAAGGTGACCGGCCGTTATGACGCGTCGGTGACGGGTTTCGATCCCTATCCGGATTCGAGCTTCTTTCATTTCAGGGATCCGTCCGGCGATCCCTTGACCGCGCCGCTGACCAGCGCGGTGGTCGACCTCACTACGCGCAAGCTGAACTGGCGGCCGGACGGCTCCTACCAGTTGCTCTCGGGCGCGGTCGATCAAGGCCTGGGATTTCGGTCGCAGCAACAGTCCGGTCGAGTCGACGTCGCAATTGCGGGAAATCCTCGCGCTCGATCCCAAGCTGAAATTGCTGGTCGGGCAGGGCCTGTTCGATCTCGCGACGCCGTATTTCGGCACCCAGATTCTGCTCGACCAGATGCCGGCGTTCGGCTCGCCGTCGCGCGTCAAGCTCGTGGTCTATCCCGGCGGCCACATGTTCTATTCGCGCGACGCCTCGCGTCAGGCATTCCGAACCGAAGTGCAGGCGC
>CAVTWC010000013.1:0-255148 GCA_963738105.1 uncultured Alphaproteobacteria bacterium
GTGCCGAAATGATGCTTGCCATGACGCGACCCTGCTGTTTTCGCCCGGCGGCTTCTGCCGCTGCGAGACGCCTGTTTCACCGTCGGGAACGAGTTTTGGCCTGATTTATTAAAAGAAAGTTTCAATTGTCGTGACTTCGCACACACTTGGCGCACACATGGTGACGAACCCGTAATGATCCGTGGTGAACGGATGGAAAACGAGCGCTTGCGGTTGCCCTTTGAGGGCCGCGCCGCTACATCAGCGGTCAGCAAATTTCCATAAATGCAACGGTTTCAGGGATCGCGATGGCCCGTCAGTTCGTCTATTTCATGCAGGGTTTGACCAAGAGCTACCCGACCCGGAAGGTGCTCGATAACGTCCATCTGTCGTTCTATCCGGACGCCAAGATCGGCGTGCTCGGCGTCAACGGTTCGGGCAAATCGACCCTGCTGCGGATCATGGCCGGGCTCGACAAGGAATATAACGGCGAGGCCTGGGTCGCCGAGGGCGCGCGGGTCGGCTACCTCGAACAGGAGCCGCAACTCGACGCCAGCAAGACCGTGCGCGAGAACGTGATGCTGGGCGTCGCCAAGCAGAAGGCGATCCTCGATCGCTACAACGAATTGGCGATGAATTATTCCGAGGAAACCGCCGACGAGATGACCAAATTGCAGGACGAGATCGAGGCCCAAGGCCTCTGGGATCTCGACAGCAAGGTCGATCAGGCAATGGACGCGCTGCGCTGTCCGCCCGACGATTCCGACGTCACCAAACTCTCCGGCGGTGAACGTCGCCGCGTCGCGTTGTGCAAGCTGCTGCTCGACCAGCCCGATTTGCTGCTGCTCGACGAGCCGACCAACCATCTCGACGCCGAGTTGGTGTCATGGCTCGAAGGCCATTTGCGCAACTATCCCGGCGCGATCCTGATCGTGACCCATGACCGCTACTTCCTCGACAATGTCACGAGCTGGATTCTCGAACTCGACCGCGGCAAGGGCATTCCCTACGAGGGCAATTATTCGTCCTGGCTGGTGCAGAAGCAGAAGCGGCTCGAGCAGGAGGGCCGCGAGGACGCCGCGCATCAGAAGACACTCGCCCGCGAGCAGGAATGGATCGCGTCCTCACCCAAGGCGCGGCAGGCCAAATCCAAGGCGCGCTACCAGCGCTACGAAGATCTGTTGAAGCAGGCCAGCGACAAGCAGACCCAGACCGCGCAGATCACGATACCGGTGGCCGAGCGGCTCGGCGCCAATGTGGTCGACTTCGAGGGCCTCAGCAAAGGCTTCGGCGATCGTGCGCTGATCGACGATCTCACCTTCAAGCTGCCGCCCGGTGGCATCGTCGGCGTGATCGGTCCCAACGGCGCCGGCAAGACCACGCTGTTCCGGATGATCACCAAACAGGAAACGCCCGACAAGGGCACCATCACGGTCGGCGAGACCGTGCATCTCGGCTATGTCGACCAGTCACGCGATGATCTCGACGGCAAGAAAAACGTGTGGGAGGAAATCTCCGGTGGCAACGAGCTAATCCTGCTCGGCAAGAAGGAAGTGAACTCGCGCGGTTATTGCTCGTCGTTCAACTTCAAGGGCGCCGACCAGCAGAAGAAGGTAGGCTCGCTGTCGGGCGGTGAACGCAACCGCGTGCATCTGGCCAAGATGCTCAAATCCGGCGCCAATGTCCTGCTGCTCGACGAGCCGACCAACGACCTCGACGTCGATACGCTGCGCGCGCTGGAAGAGGCGCTGGAGGATTTTGCCGGTTGCGCCGTGATCATCAGCCATGACCGCTGGTTCCTCGACCGCATCGCCACGCATATCCTGGCGTTCGAGGGCGACAGCCATGTCGAATGGTTCGAGGGCAATTTCCAGGACTACGAAAAGGACAAGATGCGTCGGCTCGGGCAGGATTCCATCATCCCGCATCGCGTGAAATACAAGAAGCTGACGCGATAGACACAGGAGCCGGCATGGCGGACTGGAGCGCAGAGCAATATCTCAAATTCGAGGACGAGCGGACCCGCCCCTCGCGCGATTTGCTGGCCCAGATCCCGCTCGCCGATGCGCGCAAGGTCGTCGATATCGGCTGCGGTCCGGGCAATTCGACCGAGCTTCTGGTTAAGCGCTGGCCGCAGGCGGCGGTCACCGGTATCGATACTTCGGCCGACATGCTGCGGCAGGCGCGTGAACGGTTGCCGGCGCAGAAATTCATCGAGACCAATGTCGCGCATTGGGCGCCGCCGGAAAATACCGATGTGCTGTTCGCCAACGCAATCTTCCAATGGGTGCCGGGTCATCTCAAGCAGTTGCAGCGGCTCACCGGCGCGCTGCCGCGGGGCGGCGTGCTCGCGGTGCAGATGCCAGACAATCTCGACGAACCGGTTCACGTCCTGATGCGTGAGGTGGCGCAGACCGGGCCGTGGCGCGAGCAACTCGCCGACAAGGCGCGGATGCGCGACACGCTGCCGACGCCGGGCGGCTATTACGACGCGCTGCGCCCGCTCTGCTCGCGGCTCGAGATCTGGCACACCATCTACAATCACGTGCTGGACGACACCGCCGCGGTCGTCGAATGGGTCAAGGGCACCGGGCTGCGGCCGTTCCTCGATCCGCTGGAAGCGCCCGAGCGCAAGCAATATCTCGCCGAATACGCTGCCCGCGTCGCGGCCGCCTATCCGCCACAACAGGACGGCAAGGTGTTGCTGCGGTTTCCGCGGCTTTTCATTGTGGCGGTGAAGTGAGCGCTGACAACTACTCCACCTTCTCCGCCAGCCACATCTTGATCAGCGACTGATATGGCACGTCGCGCTTGTTGGCCGCGATCTTGATTTGCTCCAGCAATCCAAGTGGCAGTCGGATTGAAATTGCCGTGGTCGAGGGTTTCAGGTTTGGCAAGCGGACGCGCTCGGCCTTGCGCCAGTCCAGGGAATCGGTGGAGTCGTGCGTTTCCCAGAATTTCCGCTCTTCGGCTTCGGTCTTGAAGGTGGGAATTGATTTAGGCTTGCTCATAAGCTTTTCTTTCTTTTCGGTGCACGTCTCGCGCCGATATCACCCGGACCATGGTTCCATTCTGTCTAAGAGTGAAAGAGATGTGCAGTAAGCGATTTTGAGCCGTTTTTCCCAATGCATGGAAACGCGGCTCCCTTTCACTATGCTTCGCGTCTTCGAGAACGATTAGGGGATCATTGAAGAAGACACTTTCGGCTTCGGTCTGACTGACGTCATGTTTATCCGCACTCTTGCGGCTATTACCATCGTCCCAGTCAAAGCCCGTGATTTGGTCAAGGTCGGTCATTGTGTATATGTTGAACATATACAAATTGAGGCGTCTATGCAATCCAGGTTCATATTCGACCGTTTGAAGGAGGCGTTGGGGGCAGGCTTGCTCCTCGCAGGATTAATGCTGCCGCAAGCCGCCTTCGCGGCCGACGCCGCCTTCACCCAGTTCATCGCTTCGCTCTGGCCGGAAGCGCAGGCGCAAGGCGTGTCGCGCGCGACATTCGATGCGGAAACCCGCGGCCTCGAGCCTGATTACAAATTGCCCGATCTGCTCCTGCCCGGACGCCCCGCCACCGGCGCGCCGTCGCAGGCCGAGTTCGTGCAGGTGCCGGCGGATTATATCAGGGAAGCCAGCATCGCGAAGCTTGCCGAAGAAGGCCAGCGCTTGATGCAGAAATATCGCGACGCGCTTTCGGGAATCGAAAAGCGCTTCGGCGTGCCGGCCACCATCGTGCTGGCGATCTGGGGCCGCGAGACCGATTACGGCCGCTACACGCTGCCCTATGACGGATTGCGCGTGCTGGCGACGCAGGCCTATGTCGGCCGCCGCAAGGATCAATATCGCAACGAATTCATCCTGGCGCTGAAGATGATCGGCGACGGCGAGGTGACGCGCAAGGATCTGCGTGCGTCCTGGGGCGGCGCCGTTGGGCTGACGCAATTTCTGCCATCGGAGTTCTACAAGCACGGCGTCGATTTCGACGGCGATGGCCATAAGGACATCTGGCATTCGGTGCCGGATGCACTCGCTTCCGCCGCCGAGCAACTCGTCAACAAGGGCTGGCAGCCGGGCCTGCGCTGGGCCTACGAGGTGCAGGCGCCGGCCAATGCGGATTGCACGATGGGCGTGCCCGAAGTGACAAAACCGATCGGCGACTGGCTGCGCGCGGGCTTCGTGCCGGTGCGCGGAGAGAAGCTCAGCGCCGCCGAACAGGCGCAGCCGGCGTCGTTGCTGCAGCCAGAGGGCATCTATGGCCCGGCGTTCCTGACCACGAAGAATTACTTCGTCATCAAGGAATATAATTTTTCCGATCTCTACGTGCTGTTCGTCGGCCATCTCAGCGATCGCATGCTGAGCCCGCAAGCATTCGCGACGCCGTGGTCGGCCTCGAAGCAATTGCGCACCACCGATGTCGAAGCGATGCAGCGTCAGCTCACGCGCCTTGGCCTCTACAAGGACAAGCTCGACGGCAAGGCCGGGATGCAGACCCGCGCGGCGCTGGGGGCCTATCAGAAATCGGCCGGGATCAAAGTCGATTGCTGGCCGAGCGAGGCCGTGTTGCGATCGATGGGTTCGCCACGCTGAACACAATCTGAAAAAGAAAAACCCGGCTGAAATTTCAGCCGGGTTTTGAAATCAGGCGCTCGATATGAGCGTCGGCGTGGTCCGCTTAGTTGCAGACCTCGACGCGGCGGAAGCGCCAGTTATAGCCATCCCAGAAGCGTTCGCGAACGAAACGGCAGGGCGGGGGCGGAGCGTCTTCCACGTATACCGGGCCGCCGTAAGCCGGCCGGCTGGCGGCGATCGCACCGCCGACAATCGCGCCGCCAATGAGACCACCAGCGACAGCCGCGCCGAGGCCGCGCTGCGCGCTTGCGGGGGTCGTTGCGAGCGAACCAGCGACGGTTGCGACCGCGACGATGGCAGCAAATGTCATCTTCATGTCTTGGGCTCTCCTAGGGATGGCGCATTCAGTCAGCGCCGGGTTTAAAGTGACTCACACGCCGTCTTCGAAGTTGGCCATCTCGCTAAAAAGCGCACAACAGTCAATCGAAAGTAAACGTATCGCGGCTGATGGGCTGAGAAAACGGTTTTTTCAGGCCAGATTTTGCCGGCATCCCCGAAAACGGCCGTTTCCGGGGGGGCCGTTGTTGATTTAATGCGGATTTAATGAAGGTGAACGGCCTCAGCCGCAAACCCTGACATTGCGGATGCGCCAGCCATAGCCGTCCCAGAAACGCTGCCGCTGCCAGTAGCAGCCGGAATCGGCCACATAGGCCGGACCGCCGTAATAGCCATAACCGGGTCCGTAGTAGCCGTAGCCGGGTCCATAATAGCCGGGGCCCGCGAGCGCGCCGCCGACGATGGCGCCGCCGATGATTCCGCCGGCGATGGCGGCTCCGACTCCGCGCTGAGCGTGGGCCGGTGCGGGTGCCACGACAGCCGAGATGGCCAGGGTGGAGACCGCCGCGAGCGCCATCAATGTCTTCTTCATGGCTTCACCTTTCTCATTGCACTGGGACAACGAATAGAGCGTTCTATCGGCGCGAAAGTTTCATATTCCGCTTGAATGATCAATGAACGGGATCGCCATATTTCGTGACCAATTGTTGCGGGCGAGCGGCTTTTTGCAGCGCGAGGGCTTCTGATCATTTCCGAGCGGGGACCAATCAATCATGAGTGCGATGTTGCCGACCGTGCAGATTGCGATCGGCCTTACGGTGTTGATCGCAATGCTCGCGGTTCGCCGATCGGAGAAAGCTCGCGCCAATCGCCGGTCGTCCGGCGATCGCTCATGGTCGGGCGAAGGCGGTTATGATGGCGGCGATAGCGGACATCACGACGGTGGTGGCGGCGATCATGCGGGCTCGGGTGATTCCGGCGGTGGTGATAGCGGGGGCGGCAGCGATGGCGGCGGCGGTGATGGAGGTGGGGACGGCGGTGGTGGAGGCGACTAGCGGTGCAACCGCGGATAACGGAAATCGCAGTTATTCCTCTGCTGCAGCGGTTTTAGAACTCATTCTAGATTTAACGAAGCCAGTTTGGAATTACTTGAAATTGGGGTTTTTCCTTTTGCATCCCACCGTGCACTTCAATATCTCAATTGTATCGCATCCCTGACGAGCCCGCTGACTTCATGATTGTTTGTTCCTGCAACGTTCTGACCGACCATGATGTCCGCGATGCGGTCAATGGCGCGGAAGACCTCCCCCGGAATGCCAAGCAGATCTACGGTTGCCTCGGCTGCAGCGCCGAATGCGGTCGCTGCGCGCGCACCATCAAGACCATCATTGAGGAAGCTCTAGGCGCTTGCGCCAAGGCCTGCTGCTCGGGATGCCCTCACAGCCAGGCTCATGCTGACTCGCATGGTTACGACCAGCCTGCCCTCGCAGCGGCGGCAGCCTGAAAATTTCCTAATTTATTGAATTTGTGCCCTCTTTTTGCCTCTCCGGCAAAAGGGTTGCTCTCGCCTGCGATCTAGTTTAGAAGCATTCTAAATGAGATAAGGCCCAGTTCAGGCCTTGGAATCGGAGCATGTCATGCAGGGCGACCCAAAAGTCATCGATTACCTCAACAAGGGCCTGCGTAGCGAACTCACTGCCATTAACCAGTATTGGCTGCATTTCCGGCTGCTGAACCATTGGGGCCTACTGGATATGGCCAAGCAGTGGCGCAAGGAATCCATCGAGGAGATGCACCACGCCGACCGCTTCACCGACCGCATCCTGTTCCTGGATGGCTTTCCCAACATGCAGGTACTCGACCCCTTGCGGATCGGCCAGAACGTCAAGGAAATCCTCGAATGCGATCTCGCCGCCGAAGTCGGTGCCCGCAACCTGTACCAGGAAGCGGCGACCTACTGCCACGGCGTCAAGGATTACGTCTCCCGCGACCTGTTCGAAAGCCTGATGAAGGACGAGGAACATCACATCGATTTCCTCGAAACCCAGCTGGATCTGATCGAGCGGATCGGGCTTGAACTCTACACCCAGAAGCATGTCGGCGGGCTCGAGAGCGAGCACTAGTCTGGACGCTCGAAAGCGCTGCAGCGCAATGATCTAGAACCCAGGCCGCGCCGGTATACTCACCGCGCGGCCGTTCGCTTCAGAGCTGCGTCCGGTAACGCGCCTCGACCTGGGCCTGAGGCTCCGGCTCGCCCAATGCGGTCTGGTCGTGGATCACTTCGGCGATGCTGGGAAACACCTCGCGTTCGACACGAATATCCGCCGACCATAGTTTCGAGCGCATCAGCGCCTTGCCGCAGTGAAAATAGGCTTCGTTGACGTCGATCCGCAACGCCGCGCGCGGCGGCTTGCCGAACTCCACCATCGCGGCCAGCAAATCCGGATCGGCCGACAATGTGCCACGGCCGCCGACGCGCAAGGTCTCGTCGATGCCGGGGACGAAGAAGACGAGGTGCACGAAACCGGAGCCCTCGACGATATTCCGAAAACTGTCGATCCGGTTATTGCCGGAACGGTCCGGCATCAACAGCGTGTTCGGGCCGGTGACGCTGACAAAGCCCGGATTGCCGCCGCGCGGCGACGCATCGACGCTGCCGTCGGAGCCCGATGTCGCGAGCACGCAGAACGGCGACATCCCGATGAATTTTCTGGCGTGGCTGTCGATCTCCGGCCGCGCTTTCGCGAGCACGCGCGGCGTCGGTTGCGGATAAATCGAGGCGAGGTCGCAAGCGGCAAGATCGGTCAAGGACGGTCTCCAGGATAACGGCTGTGTGACGAGCACAAAGCTATCACCACGATATCGTTGCGGCCACTGCCTATTGCTTCCGCCACGGCCAATCGATCACTTCAGTATAGCGCCCACCAGATGATCACGGGCTGAAGCGCCAGCCGCACCTCAGGTAGCGACTTGAGGGACCAGCGACGTTACCCTGTCAGGCCGCTCGGCCGGTTCCGGCGCGGCTATCTTGGTGCTGTATTTTTCAATGCATCGCGTGATTTCCTCCGCGAAATCCTCCAGCATCGGTTGGAATTTCGAATCCATCGTGTCGAACAGAAATACCGTCGCGGACCCCCCGCGTACCGTCTTGGCCTTTGCCGACATCAGCATTTCGATCTGTTCATTCTTGTTGTGGATGGCGATGAGGTCCGAGACGAGGCCGGGATCTATGGTGTGCAGCCGCGCGATATTGGCGCGGTAGACGACCATCGGCGCTCTCGGCGCCATCAGAATCTGCTCGTGATGATCCAACAGATCGATATTCGCTGTAAAAGCTCGGACAGCGCCCGTAGTTCCTCGATCAGAACCTGTTGCAGACGTTCCGCTTCCTGGCCGGATTTAACATCCATGCGGCGAAAGGATGTTCTGGCGTTCAACATGAACACGCACAACATCATGACCGGTTTGATCATCTCGTGAAACCATTCAGGCATGCTGGCACCATCGTGTTGTATTGGCTCAAATATTCGCCAAGACCGCAGCTGTCGTGTCACGGTCGGCGCATCATGCGATGTGTTGCGGCATAAACGGGGCCGAAATGCTGCCCGTAGAACGTGTCGTTGCCGCAGAGGCGGTTAGCCGGGTGCGGCGCGCGAACCGTCACACCGCATCGGCGGGAACGAAACACGAGATGATGATACCGCCACGATGGTGCACATACCACACGACGGCTTCGCCGACCGGATTGCCGCGGTCGCGGATGATGGCGTGCGCGGGCACCGGCATCCATTCGCCCTCGATCGGCACCCAATAGGCACCGCCGCGAAAATCGTATTCAGTGCGATGGCCGTCGGCCATATCGCAGCAGGGCACGCCGTTCGGGGCGACCACGCCCTTGAACCAGGCGCGGATGTCCGGCGGCACGTTTTCATATTGTCCATTGTCGAAGGCGAACGCCGCGCCCGTCAGCGCGGATAACCACGCCAGCAAAGCGATCTGCGCGAACCGTCGCATGCGATCCTCCACAGTGTTCGTTTCTTGTCGTCGCATCCGTTGCTCACGCGGAGCCGCGAATCGCATGATTGAACGCGAATAGACGTGGACTGTCGTGCGGAAAAAATGAGCGATGCGCAGCCGCAGCAAATTGATGCGGTGCGAAAGTCAGCCTCTGCTCTCTAAGGCCCTCGATCAGCGAATTCGGTGCGACGCTGCGCTACGCCGTTGTCAGCCCGCCTCACATCGTGCGTTGCGGCGCCGTCTGCAGCAGTTCCAGCAATTGGCTGGCATAGAACTTCGCATTGCCGGTGGTGAGATGGCCGCGGGTATTGGTGCTGGCCGGGATCAGAAAGATGCGGCCGTTCTTGATGCGCTTGATCGCAGCATCGGTGACGCCGGTCTCGGGTGGATTGCGCTCGTCGTCGGCCGCGTTGATTGCCAGCAGCGTGGCCCGGATTTTTTCCATTTCATGGGATGGATCGTAATCATGCGAAGCTTCCCACTGGTAGATGAAATCATTGGCGTCGGCGGTGACCGGCAGCGCCAGCCGCTCGTCGACCATCTTGTCGGCCTTCTCGGCGGTCGGCGCCAGCATCTGATAGGCGAGGGTGCCGCCGCCGGTGGCGATGCCGAAGGCATTGACGGCGTATTTCATCATCCGCGGCTGCGTGGTGTATTTGCCGTCGTTGTAGTCGGGATCGTTGCGGATGGTCTCGATCATCATCCGCCGCAGCATCCAGTTGCGCGCCGCCATCGCGGTCGGCTGCGAGGCCATCGGCACCAGCGCATCCATGAAATCGGGGTATTTCACGCCCCACAGCCAGGTGTGCATGCCGCCCATCGAATTGCCGATCACCAGCCGCAGATGCTTTATGCCGAGGCCTTCCTTGACCAGGCGGTACTGCGCATCGACCATGTCGGCGTAATCATATTTCGGGAATGCCGTTTTCATCGCGTCGGAGGGTTTTGACGATTGGCCGTGTCCGAGCCCGTCCGGAATGATGATGTAATATTTCGACGCGTCGAGCGGCTGGCCGGCGCCGAACAACTCGCCCGCGAAGGTCGGCGTCAGCATGCTTGCCGACGAGCCGCCCGAGCCATGCAGCACCAGCACGGGTTGGCCGCTCGGCTCGCCGACGGTAGTGTAATGCAGCCGCAGCTCCGGCATGGTCTCGCCGGAGTGGAATTTGAAATCCTTCGCGATCCAGTCGCCCTGTTTCGGTGCGGGATAGTCGGCCGCGAGCGCAGCAAATGACGTCATAGCAAAGAAAACCGCAAACCCAACCGAAAGCGCCGCACGCGAAAGCCCCATGATGTTTCTCCCCAGCTGCGGCTGCCTTTTTCTGAGCCGCTGGGGTGGAGGTCTACCACGCGATAAGCGCCCAGCCGAGACTGCAGCATCGCGTCGCTCCCCGAAATATTTCGATCAATCCGCGCGGCGACCGGGGAATACTACGCCCCGTCCTCGATATCGGTTTCGGGACGGTCATTGCCGGCGGCGGTCTCGGTGTGCCACTTGCCGTCTGCGGTTTCGTATTGGATCTCCTCGGTGCGGCCGGGCACACGTTGTTCGGCGGCGACGCGCTTGGCGGCCGCCAGCGCCGCGGCATGGGTCGCGAATGGTTCCGAAAAGACGCCATCGACGGTATAGGCCCAGCCGCCGTCATGCTGAACGATCTTGTAGGTGACGTGGGACATCGTGGAACTCGCTTTTTGCTGGCGTGGGCGCGGCGACAGGGGTGAACCCGGACGCCATTCTATGACAAAATCGGCCGCAATGTCGGATTTTACGCTTGCGGGTCGTCCTCGGAAAGAGCGACCCAATGTCGTCCGCGCCGGGTAGAGGAGAAACCAATGTGCCGCAATATCAAGACGCTGTTCAATTTCGAACCGCCGGCGACCCACGCGGAAATCCACGCCTCGGCGCTGCAATTCGTGCGCAAGCTATCCGGGTTCAATTCGCCGTCGCAGGCCAATGCGGAGGCGTTCAATCGCGCGGTGTCCGAAGTCGCCGATAGCGCCCGCCGGCTGCTCGCCTCGCTGCAAACCAATGCGCCGGCGCGCGACCGGGAGATCGAAGCCGAGAAGGCCCGGGAACGCTCGCGACAGCGGTTCGGGTGATCGGCGTCCGCGTCGGTGTCACGTGACCCACTTCACAGTGCAGCGCATCCCGCGCTGGTTATTTCTTGTCCTTGTGCTTCTTCTTTTTCTTCTCGCGGCGATCGTCCTCATCGTCGCTATCGTCGGTTTCCGCATCACCGATCGCGGCCAGCGCCTCTTGCTCCGCTGCCTCACGTTCCGCGGCTTCGCGCGCCTCGCGTTCGCGCTGGCGACGGTGATCCTCCCAGGCATCGAAAATCAGATGCAGCCAGGGCATCACCTGCTCGATCGATGGCAACTGGCCGGGCGGTCCCGGCTCGCCGCGGGGACCCGGTTCACCACGTGAACCCGGTTCACCGCGTGAACCCGGCTCGCCGGCCGCGCCCGGCTTGCCCGGCAATCCAGCCTCGCCACGCGGACCAGCCATCCCGGGCTTGCCTTGCGGTCCGACTTCGCCGCGCTTGCCCTGCGGGCCGGGCTTGCCGACGGGACCGGGTTTGCCGCGCGGACCCTCAGCTCCCGGACGTCCGGGATGACCCTGGGGGCCCGGCTCGCCCGGACGGCCGCGCGGGCCTGGCGGTCCGGCTTTTCCTGCTCTGGTCGTGCTGTCGTCCGCCACGTACATACTCCCGCTTAAATTCGGGGAGTTTTTAGCAGACGTTCGATGACGGCAGCAATTAAGCTGGCCCCGCCTGCGGATTCATCAACAGCAAGATGCGCAGGCCCCGGATCATTCCACGTCCCACATCACAGGCAGATTGAGCAGGCCGCGAAATGCCCAGCCGCCGATCCGCACCGGCTCGGATGGATCAAGCCGCAAGCCCTTGAATCGCGCGAAGATACTCGGCAGCGCGACGTCGGCGACCATGGCGCGCGACGCGAACGCGCCGGCGCAATAATGCGGGCCGGCGCCGAACGCGATGCTCTTCGCGGTATCACGCAGCACGTCGAAACGATCGGGATCGCTGAAACAGGCTTCGTCGCGATTGGCCGAGCCGAACATGAAGAACACGCGATCTTCGGCTTCAAAATCGACGCCGCCGAACGACCACGGCCTGGCGACGCGCCGCGGCGACATTCCGATCGGCGCGATCCAGCGCGCATATTCCTCGAACACGTCGAGCCATTTGGCCTTTCCGCTTCTGACCAGCGTTAGCTGGTCGGGATGCGTCAGCAGCGCCCACACCGTGCCGGCGATGGCGTCGCGCGGCTCGTTCTGTCCACCCGAGATCGCCAGCTTGATATTGGCGCGCACGCTCTCCATCGGCTGGCCCGCTGATAGCAGCACGCTGAGGATCGAGGTGTTGGGATGCTTCGTCACCACCGGGATCATGTCGTCGATCGCGGCGTCGATGCCCGCGGTCGCCGCATGGCAGCGCGCCTCGATCGCCTTGTCGCCGCTGTAATTGGCGATGCCGTCGATCATCGCCTGCGACCACGCATCCATGTCTTGAAAGCGCATGTTGGTGAGGCCGGTGATGTCCTTCAGGCACTCGGCCGACAGCGGCAGCGCAAACGCCTTGCACAGATCGGCGCGGCCGGCGGGCTTGAGCTCCTCGAGGATGCGGTCGGCATGGCCCTGAAACTGGCGGCTCCAGGTGTCGCGCACGGTGCGCGGGGACACCGCCGGAAACATCGCCGATCGCTCCGCCATATGCGCATCGCCGTCCTTGCGCATCATGTTGTGGCCCATCAGCGTGTTCATCAATCCCGCCGGCTGATGCGACGAAAACACGTCGATGCGTTTTTCCTGGCTGAAGATATCGTCTCGCCGGGTGAAAACCGTCGAGCCCAGTTGCGGCACGAACGCGATCGGCGCCTGCTTTCGCATGCGCGCCAGATCCGGATACGGATCGGCCCAGAACGCCCGCACGTCGATGTCAAAATGCGGCGCGTTGGACATCCGCTCTCCCCTTAAGGCTTCCTCGATCCGGGACTTGCGCCCGGCTGGGGTTACCTTAGGGCATGGTTCGGCAAAGTGGAACCCGGCAAAGAGACGCGCTTGAGCGAAGCCGGGCCGCAGCTAATCAACATGCGCCGGGACATCGATCCCGTCGGTCGAGTAGAGCCGGATCTTGTTGCGCAAGGTGCGGACGGAGACCCCGAGCACGCGCGCGGCGCGGGTCCGGTTTCCATCGCAGCGCGCCAGCGTTTGCAGCACCAGCTCGCGTTCGATCTCACCAACGGTGGATCCAATCAGCAACGGAACGATTTCGTTTGGTCTTAGTGACGACGCCGGAATCTCCGGCGCATGAAGTGCAGCTTCGTAAGCCATCGGTACCTCCCGATCAACGCTCGCCCAGAACGTGGGCGGAAACATCGAGAATGAACAGCCCCCAGCTGTTATTCGACCGTGTGCGGAGTTGGTTAACAAAATCCTAACGCGGAGGCCCCCCGTAGAAATACCCTCCCTCCGCCACTAAATCGCCCGATAGCCGCCATCCGCCATCACAATCGAGCCGGTGACGTAGCTTGAAAGATCGGACGCCAGAAACAGCGCCGGCCCGACGATATCCTCGGGCTTGCCGGCGCGGCCGAGCGGAGTGTGGTCGATGAAGATCTTCACCAACTCCTGGTTGGTGGCGCGCACGTGGGCGTTGAGCGGCGTCTCGATCAGGCCGGGGCCGATCGCGTTGACGCGCACGCCGTCCTTGCCGAGGTCGGCGGCCAGCGCCTTGGTGAAGCCGAGCACGCCGTGCTTCGACGCCGTGTAGGCCGGCGAGTTCGGCGTGCGGACATGCACAAAGGACTGGATCGAGCCGATGTTGACGATGCGGCCCTTGCTGGCGCGCAACGGCGCGAGAAACGCATGCGTCACGTTGAACGTGCCGCTGAGGTTGATCGCCATGATGTCCTGCCAGTCCTTCAACACGGCGTCACTGTCCGCGGTGAAGGCGTTGCGGCGGTTGATGCCGGCGTTGTTGACCAGGATCGAGACCCGCCCGACCTTGTCGGCGACCTGCTTGGCGACTGCGGCACAGTCATCGTGGCTGGCGACGTCGAGTGCAAAACTGTCCGCCTTGCCGCCGGCCTCGCGAATTTCCTCGGCCACTTCATCCGCGGCCTTTTCGTTAAGGTCGAGCAACACGGCATGCGCGCCTTCACGGGCGTAACCGATCGCGATGGCGCGGCCGATGCCGGAGGCCGCACCGGTGACGACAGCGATATGATGCTGGAGCAGGGGCATTGCGACTTCCTCCGTGTTTGATTGTTGTGGTCGCGATTGTGACGGAGGATAGCAGGGGCCTTTGGCGGCGCGAAGGGTCATTCGGCGCGTGCGCCAGCCCGAAGCAAATAGCGTAGGGTGGGCAAAGCGCGCCTTCGCGCGTGTCCACCATCTCTATGCGGAGAATGAAAGAGGTGGGCACGGCGCAAGGGCGCCTTTGCCCACCCTGCGTTTTCCGTGATCAGAACGCGCAGCCGCCGGTGTGCAGCATGTGGTCCTTGACATCGAGCGCGGCGAGGAATGTCGGCGCCGGCATGCTGACGACGCTGTAATTCGACGGCCACGGCGCGGTCGGAATGCTCTGGTCCCAGATCTGGCAGAAGCCGGTGTCCTGCCAGCGGATCAGATGGAAATCGGCCTCGGCGGGCGTGGTGGCGGCGAGGGCTGTAAGGGCAAGACCGGCGGCAGCGCAAAGCGTGGAAATACGACGCATGGATAATAGCTCCTGTTTGAAATGACGGCTCGTTTCCGCTGCTGATAATGTGCGGAAGTTGGGTGTCGGATGCAGATGTTCCGGACATGGAGTGAGTGTCGCGAGCCCGCCGATGGTTCAAAGGCGTGGCGTGGTTTACGTGCGTTGTGCCGGACCTCGCAACCTAACCAAACCTCATCCTGAGGAGCATCGCGATAGCGATGCGTCTCGAAGGATGGCGACAACACGCATGGTTCGAGACGCGCTGCTTCGCGGCGCTCCTCACCATGAGGCAGTACGTGTTGAGGCAGCCGCTGCACTCATCCAACCACTCCCTTACCCGCTCACCGCCGCATGTGTCGCCTCGCAATGCCGCACCAGATTCGGATGCGCGGTCACGAATGCCTTCAGCGGTGTCGGGATCGGAAAGAAGTGGATGTTGGCGATAAAGCCGTAGATGCCGGCATCGATGCTGCCTGGCTTTGGTCCACGCAGATAACCACTCGCGGGGATCATATCCGCCAGCACCTGCAGATCCGCCAAACCGCGCGCATAGGCCTGGTCCGGCGTGTAGCGCCCGATGCCCTGAAAATAATAACGTTGCGCGTTGTACTCTCTCGCTTTGTTGAGCCCGGCTTCGTCGATCTGCGCATGCTGCGCCATGAAGCCGTCGCGAAATGCCGGAAAGAAACGCTCGTCCTTCCAGCGCGAATACGACATCACCCAATAGAGATCATCGAGCATGCGGGTGATGAGATGGTTGGTCGCGCGCTGGGCGGGTGTCAGATCGGCGTCGATACTGACGTGATATTTGCCGGTGCAATGCGCGATAATCGTCTCGCTGTCGCCGATGACTTCGCCGTCATCGACGATGTAAGGCAATTGTCCGCGTGGCGCCTTCGAGGCATCGAACACATGCTGATGCGTGAACGGCACGCCCGCCAGTTTCAGGAACGCGAACACCTTGAGGCCGTAGCCGTTATTGTCGGCGACGCCGAACAGTTCGGGGTAGGAATAAAGGGTCAGCATGGGATGTACCTGGCTCGTCGGGTGGTGGCCAACGCTCCGCGCCATGCGCGGCCGGATGACAAGGTCTAGCGTAACCCACCATTTCTTCGTGCGAAAGCGGCGCGCGGAAAGATGGTGGGTTACGGCTTCGCCTAACTAACCCACCCTACGGTGCCGTTGTTTCTCATATTCAATTGTCAAACAGCCTCCGGACATACAGCAGCATTCTCGCGGCGCGATCCGCCCGAGTTGTACGTCATTTTCCACCCTCTTCGAAAGCAGAGGGCGCAGGGAAAGCCGGGTAGGCGTGGCGGAAGCCAAGCTTCGTCAGGTCAAGCGCATGAACGAAGCTCTCGATCGCTCGAACTGGATTGTCCCGCCCCACATAGTCCTCGATCCGCCGAGGCAGCAGGCTGGGTTGCTCTCGGCTCTCGCCGACCTTGAATGCCCGATTCGTCATGACCAGAATCGTACATCAACTCCAATTCTTGCCCGGTCTCGTCGGGGCAGATTTTGGTCCGCGCTATCGCGACCGGCTGGTGGCCGGACCGTGACGGGCGATTTCCATGGGAAACGGGATTCGATGCAGTGCTCAAGAGAGATCGGCCGAGCTTGAAGACGCTCTCATGGGCGTATCATTTTCACGGAACAAACCCGCTCGTTGCGGTTTATCGTCGACGGTCCGAAAAAATCGGGAGATTTCGATGACTTTGGCAAAGATGATGCTGGCTGGCGCCATGCTCGTAGCCGTTCCTTCGGTGACCCTCGCGCAGCAACCGCTGACGGGTACGATCACCACCATCGATCGGATCAATGGGATCATTGTCATCAGGCAGACGCCGAACGGCACTGTCGGTGCGAGTGGCGGCGGCGCCACAGAACAACAGCTCAAGGCCCCGGTCGCCCTGCTGGAACCGGTGCATGCCGGCGACAAGGTCACCGTCTCCGTGACCGAAAGCGGCGGCAAGAAGACCATCACCAAAATCGATAAGCAGTAGATTGCGATGGTGGGTCACGCCTTGCGGCTGACCTACCTTGCGATTTCCAATCCGCTGGCAACCTCTCTGCTCGTCATGCCCGGCCTTGTGCCGGGCATCCACGTCTTGCGGCCGTGAAGCAAGAAAGACGTGGATGGCCGGCATTAGGCTAGCGGAAGCGACGCCGTTTTTCGAACGGCTTTGCCCCGCCATGACGACGGAATCGAACGCTGCTGTCGTTCGACCCAATTGCGCCTCGGGCGATCCTGAATAGGATAGGCGGACCACCAAGCCGCGGGAGGTTCGTTATGCCCCTCGATACCGACAAGATCGACGACGCAGCGTTGGCGCTCCTCTATTTGACCCTGCACGACGGCTATAGGGCCTGGAAGGGATTCGACTGGGGCGTACTTGGCCGCCTGCACGAGAAGGGCATGATCGACGACCCCGTTGGCAAAGTGAAATCTGTGGTTTTCACGCAGGAAGGGCTGGAGCGGGCGAAGGAATTGTTCGAGACGATGTTCAAGAAGTGAGGGCTAGGCTTGTACGGTGGTGGGTCACGCGGAGCCTGTCATCGGGCGCGCGTGTGCAACGGCGCCACACTCCCGATCGTGATCACCCCGCACGCCCCGCGGACGTTCCAACGGTGCCACCTATCGGCTACATTGGCGCCACGATTCGACCTGCCTCTCACATCCTCCGGAGACCCCCATGAGATTGTCATCCGCGGCCCGCGCCGTGCTGTTCGCGCTGGCGCTGCTCGCCGCGCCGTCCGTTGCCCGGGCCGACGAGGGGGCCGTGACGCTCGTGATCTTCAAGGCGGGCTGGATCTTCGGCGGCTCCGCCGGCAGCGGCGTGATGACCTTCCACGGCCAGACCTACGGGCTCTCAGCCGGCGGGCTGGACTACGGCCTCGTGTTCGGCGGCTCGCAGACCACGTTGCAGGGACGGGTCCGGAATATCCGCCGGGCGCAGGACATCGCCGGTGTCTATGCTGCGGCCGGCGCCGGCGTGGCGTTCGGCGCCGGCGTGCGCGGCATCGTGCTGACCAACCAGAACGGCGCGATCCTGGAATTAAGCGGCAAGCAGCTCGGACTGATCGCGAACCTCGACCTCAGCGGGCTTGCGATCACGCTGAAGTAAATCGTGACTCGTAGGGTGGGTTAGGCGAAGCCGTAACCCACCGTTCTCGGCGCACGGAAAGATGGTGGGTTACGCTGCGCTAACCCACCCTACGCACTCATTGTATGCCTATGTGCTCGTCATGCCCGGCCTTGTGCCGGGCATCCACGTCTTGCCGCCGGGAAGCAAGAAAGACGTGGATGGCCGGGACGAGCCCGGCCATGACGAACTCGAAAGTGCCGAAAGCCGCACGACGCGTCAGCGTACAAGCGACGCCACGCCCTCGATCTCGATCAGCATTTTCGGATTGGGCAGCGCCATCACCACGCAGGTGGTGCGGGCCGGATAGGGCGCCGGTCCGAACGCTTCCGCATAGAGACTGTTCATCGTGGCGACGTCAGCCGCGCGCGTCAGCAGCACGTTGACCTTGGCGAGATCGCGGAAGGTGGCGCCTGCCTCATACAGCACGCGCTTGATGTTGATGACGACATTGGCGAACTGCGCCTCGAAGCCGTCGGGCAGGTCGCCGTTGGCGTCGAAGCCCGGGATGCCGGAGATGAACAAGAGATCGCCGACGCGGGCGGCAAAGGACAGCGGCGGGGCCTTGATGCCAGCGGGCGGGGGGAAGTGTTGGATGGGCATGGGAAGCACTCCAGTGAAGTGGCTGTCGCCCGCATGAGCTTAGCGAGATGCTAGATTTCTGCCAGCCCCGGATATCGCTCCGCTCATCCGGGCTAGGTACTAAAAAAGCCGGGCTTCTCGCCCGGCCTTTCGCATTTCTGATGGATGCCCGGCATTCGCCCGGGCATGACGCGCAGCAGGTGCCTCACAACACCTTGTTGCTCTCCTTCACCTTCTCCGCATCCAGATAAACACTGCTCCCCATCTCCTTGAACTTGGCGCTCATCTGCGCCATGCCGTCTTCGATGGTGCCGGAGATAGACAGGCCGACCGTGGTCGGATCGTTCAGCGTCGCGGCGTAGTCGCGGACGTCCTGGGTGATCTTCATCGAGCAGAACTTCGGGCCGCACATCGAGCAGAAATGCGCGACCTTGTGGGCGTCCTTGGGCAGCGTCTCGTCGTGATAGAGCCGCGCGGTTTCCGGATCGAGGCCGAGGTTGAACTGGTCCTCCCAGCGGAAATCGAAACGAGCGCGTGACAGCGCGTCGTCGCGCAGTTGCGCCGCCGGGTGGCCCTTGCCGAGATCGCTCGCGTGCGCCGCGATCTTGTAGGTGATGACGCCGACCTTGACGTCGTCGCGGTTCGGCAGACCCAGATGCTCTTTCGGCGTCACGTAACACAGCATCGCGCAGCCGAACCAGCCGATCATGGCGGCGCCGATGCCTGAGGTGATATGGTCGTAGCCCGGCGCGATGTCTGTGGTCAGAGGCCCAAGCGTATAGAACGGCGCTTCGCCGCATTCCTTGAGCTGCTTGTCCATGTTGATCTTGATCTTGTGCAGCGGCACATGGCCGGGGCCTTCGATCATCACCTGGCAGCCCTTCTTCCAGGCGATCTGCGTCAGTTCGCCGAGCGTCTCGAGTTCGGCGAATTGCGCGCGGTCGTTGGCGTCCGCGATCGAGCCCGGACGCAGGCCGTCGCCGAGCGAGAACGACACGTCGTATTTGCGCATCAGGTCGCAGATCTCTTCAAAGTGGGTGTAGAGGAAGCTTTCCTTGTGATGGGCCAGGCACCACTTCGCCATGATCGAGCCGCCGCGCGACACGATGCCGGTGACGCGGTTGGCGGTGAGGTGGATGTAGGGCAGCCGCACGCCGGCGTGGATGGTGAAGTAATCGACGCCCTGTTCGCACTGCTCGATCAGCGTGTCCTTGTAAAGCTCCCAGGTCAGTTTGACCGGGTCGCCTTCGCACTTCTCCAGCGCCTGATAGATCGGCACGGTGCCGATCGGGATCGGCGCATTGCGCAAAATCCATTCCCGGGTGGTGTGGATGTTGCGGCCGGTGGAGAGGTCCATCACGGTGTCGGCGCCCCAGCGGATCGCCCACACCATCTTGTCGACTTCTTCCTCGACCGACGAGGTCACGGCGCTGTTGCCGATATTGGCGTTGATCTTGGTCAGGAAGTTGCGGCCGATGATCATCGGCTCGAGTTCGCCATGGTTGATGTTGCAGGGGATGATCGCGCGTCCCCTTGCGATTTCTCTGCGGACGAATTCCGGAGTGACAAACGCCGGCACCGAGGCGCCGAAGCTTTCGCCATCGGCTAGCGCTGCCTCGGCGCGCTCGAGCTGCTGCTTGCGGCCGAGATTTTCGCGGGTCGCGACATAGATCATCTCCTTGGTGATGATCCCGGCGCGGGCGAATTCAAGCTGGGTGATCTTGTGACCGTCGAGGCCGCGCAGCGGCTTGTGATGCGCGGTGAACGACTTTGCGGCATGCGACGCGCCGACATTGCCGTTGTCTTCCGGCTTGATCTCGCGTCCCTGATACTCCTCGACGCCGCCGCGCTCTTTCACCCATTCGATGCGCGCGCGCTTGAGGCCGGCATTGACGTCGATGGTCACGGCCGGATCGGTATAGGGGCCGGAGGTGTCATAGACAGGTAAATTCGGCTCGCCGGCGCCGGGGCTGAGGATGATCTCGCGCAAGGGCACGCGCACATCGGGCGCTTCATCCGGGGTGACCCAGATTTTGCGGGAGGCGGGCAGCGGCCCGGTGGTGACGGCGGGAAGCGTGGTGTCGGGGTTCGAGCGGATGTTCATGGTGTATCCTCCGTTGAATTTGTTTGTCATTCCGGACGGTCCGCTATGCGGACCGATCCGGAATCTAGAAGTTCAGGGCACGAAATGAGATTCTACGATGTGCAATTGCACATCGTAGTTCGCGCTGACGCGCGCCCCGGAATGACGGCGACGGGTATGTTTTCTTCCGTCATTGCGAGCGCAGCGAAGCAATCCAGTGCCGCAAGTGCAGGCTGGATTGCTTCGTCGCTTGCGCTCCTCGCAATGACGGTTGATAGGGTGTTTGCTCATCTCACGCGGCCTCCGCGTTGGTGCCGAGCCAGGCGCGCACGCGCGCGTCCGGGTCGGCGTTCTGGGTGACGTCAGAGACGACGGCGATGGAATCGGCGCCGGCGGCGAAGATCGCTGGCGCTTGCTCAAGCTTGATGCCGCCGATTGCGACCAGCGGGGTGTTGCCGATGCGTTTCTTCCACTCGGTGAGTTTCGGAATGCCTTGCGGCGCGAAGCGCATCGATTTCAGCGTGGTCGGGAAAATCGGCCCGAGCGCGATGTAATCGGGATCGGCGCGCAGCGCGGTCGCCAGTTCCTCGTCGTCATGGGTGGAAATGCCGAGCGTCAGGCCCGCGTCGCGGACCGCCTTGAGGTCGGCATCGACAAGGTCCTCCTGGCCGAGATGCAGATGTTTTGCTCCGGCGACGATCGCGGCGCGCCAGTAATCGTTGACCACCAGTTTGGTAGGTGTGCCTGATGTCACCGCCAGCGCGTCGGTAACGATCTGCAGCGCCTGTGACTCGTTCAAGTCCTTGGCGCGCAGTTGCACGGTGCCGACGCCAAGTGCGGTCAGCCGCGCGACCCAGGCGACGCTGTCGACGACTGGATAGAATCGATCAGGATACGGCATGCCAGAAGGGTGTCCCGATGACTGGAGTTGAAGGGGAGGCGAAATCGCGGGCTTCCATCAGCCCGGCTTCATAGGCGGTGCGTCCGGCCTCGACGCCGAGGCGAAAGGCGCTGGCCATCGCGACGGGGTCGGCGGCTTTGGCGATCGCGGTGTTGAGCAGCACGGCATCGTAGCCGAGTTCGAGCGCATGCGCGGCATGCGAGGGCGCGCCGATCCCGGCGTCGACCACCAGCGTGATATCGGGCAGGCGGTCGCGCAGCAGTTTCAACGCGTCGCGGTTGATGATGCCCTTGGCGCTGCCGATCGGCGCCGCCCACGGCATCACCACCTTGCAGCCGGCATCGACCAGCCGCATCGCGACGCCGAGGTCTTCGGTGCAATAGGGAAATACTTCAAAGCCGTCCTTGATCAGGATCCCCGCGGCTTCGACCAGGCCGACCACGTCGGGCTGCAAGGTGTCGTTGTCGGCGATCACCTCAAGCTTGATCCAGGACGTGCCGAACAATTCGCGCGCCAGTTTTGCCGTGGTCACGGCTTCGCGCACGCTGCGGCAGCCGGCGGTGTTGGGCAGCACGGTGACATCCAGCTCGCGGATCAGCGACCAGAACGCATCGCCGGTCTTGCCGCCGGCGGCTTCCCGCCGCAGCGACACCGTGACGATGCCGGCCCCCGACGCCCGTATCGCCGCCTGCATGATCGCCGGCGACGGATACAGCGCACTGCCGATGAGGAGGCGGGAGGAGAAGGTTTTGGAGTAGAAGTTCAGCATGGGTTAGCTCTCAAACTTCTGGTTCGTCGTCCCGGCGAACGCCGGGATCCATACGCCGTGTCGTCTCTTTTGGGCACTGGGGCAAATGCCTTCCGCCACAACCGACGCCAGGGGTTGTGGGTCCCCGCCTTCGCGGGGACGACGAGTGGAGAGCGTCGTAAATCATCCTCACCCTCCCTGCCGCGGCGTGATGATCTCGATCTCGTCACCGCTTTTCAGCGGGGTCTCGGCCCAGCGGCTTTTCGGCAGCACGTCGAAATTCAGCGCGATGGCAAAATGGCTGCCTTCGTATTCGAGTTCGCTAAGCAGCGCGTCGACGCTGCCAGACGATACCTCTCGATGCTCGCCATTGACGATCACGTGCATTGCATCACCTCGTTGTCGATCACGCCGCGCTCGACATAGCCGAGCGTCAGTTCCGCCAGCGCCGGCGCCAGCAGGAAGCCGTGGCGATAAAGCCCGTTGACGGAGATTTTCTGGTCCTGCACCGCGATGCGCGGCAGATTGTCGGGGAAGGCCGGCCGCAGGCCAGAGCCGAATTCGACGATGCGGGCTTCGGCGAAGGCCGGGTGCACCGCATAGGCCGCGCTGAGCAGTTCCAGCGCCGAGCGCACGCTGACGCCGCGGTCTTCCGCTTCGATGGTGGTGGCGCCGATCATGAACTGGTGATCGGCGCGCGGGATGATGTAGAGCGGCCAGCGCGGATGGATCAGCCGCACCGGCCTTGAAAATTCGATCTCGTCGGTTTCGACGATGATCATCTCGCCCTTGACGCCGCGCAACTCGCCTAGCGTGTCGCGGGCGGCAAGCCCGCGGCAATCGATCACGATGCCGTCGCAGTCTTCAGGATTGGCGTCGCTGTTGAAGCGGATGGTGCCGCCGGCCTCGGTGAGGCGCGCATGCAGTTGCGGCAGCACGCGGCGCGGCTCGACATGGCCTTCATCGGGGTAAAACAGCCCGTCGCGGAAACGTCCCTCCAGCGCCGGTTCGATCTCGGCCATCGCCGATGCGTCAAGCCGTTGGTGACCTGACGTGAGCTTGGCAAAACGGTCGAAATCAGCGCGGTCGCGCGGATGCGCCACCACCAGCGAACCGTTGAACGGGGTTTCCGGAAACTGCTCGCGCCAGAGATTGAGGGAACGCAGGCCCAGCCGCACGATCACAGGCTCGGAGACTTCGGCCTCGCAATACGGTGCCAGCATGCCGCCGGCCCAATGGCTGGTGGATTGCAGCATGGCAGCGTCGCTGCGCTCGTGCAGCGTCACCTGTCGGCCGGCCTGGGCGAACAGCAAAGCTTGCCAGGCGCCGGCAATGCCGGCACCGATAATAGATATTGAGGACTCCCCTCGCGGGGCCTTGGTGGTCTGAAACATCCCTGTCCCTTCGCCGGCATGACCCGGATCAGGTTCAAAGGGTCACCGCGGTCTCGCACCTGCGAAGAGATTTGCAGGTTTGAGCGTGCGGTCTCTCAGCTCCTCATCGGAGCTCCCCTCGGAACGGGCCCAATGTAGGCCGATGGCAGGTGGTGTCAACGCGCCTTCACGCTGCTGTCACCTGCTTGCGGCGCAGGGTCCGGGGCGGCGACGGCCGCTGATTCGGCCTCCGCGGTATCTTTGCTGCCGTCTTTTGCTGAAGTGTCGTCTTTCACGGCAGCAACCGCTGCCACTTTCGGCGGTGCGGTCGAAGGGCCGACTTTGGCTTCCTTCAGATGTTCGAGCCGCTGGTGCTTGGCGGCAAAGTAATAGCCGGCGGCGTAATAATGCACGGCGCGGTCGTGGTCGCCATTGGCGGCGCGAAAGGCGCCGGCCAGATATTTGATGCCGTACAGTAGATTGGTGGCGGGATCGCGCAGGCCTTCGGCGGTGCCGGTGTAGCCAAGGCTGCGCGCGGTCGCGAGCTTGATCTGCATCAGGCCGATGGCGCCGCCGCTGCCCAGCAACGACGCCTGATATTTGCTCTCGCGCACGATCACCCGGTGCACCAGCGTTTCCGGCACCAGATTGGCCTTGGCGTGGGTCGCGATCATCTCTTCATATTTGGCGCGCTGGGCGAGGGCTGCTTGCGAGAATGCCGGCACGGCCATAGCGGCCAGTCCGATCAGCAACAGCAGACGTTTCATTAACGAAGTCATTGGCCTTGCGAGACCCTTTGGACGCTTCTCGTTGGGCGCTTGTCGGATCAGCGGCGCGCTAACGCTTCACACACCGTAATTGTTGCAAACACCGGGCGAAGATGTGGCGAAATTGCGTCGGGTCGCCGCGGCGGGTCCCGCTTTACCAAGAATTATGCCCTGACGTGCTTGTTTCGCGCAGGAAACCCAGAAATCCGACCGATGACCCTATCCGTTGCAGAGATCACCGAAGAGGCCGGCCCGCTGCGCGGGCTGCTGCCGTTGTGGGTCGGCGTCGGCGTCTATGCGCTGTTTCTGTTGGCCGGCAACCGGCTGCTGATCGATCCCGATACGATGTGGCAGGTCACGGTCGGGCAGTGGATCATCGACCACCGCGCGGTGCCGACCACAGACGTCTACTCCTTCACCATGCGCGGCCAGCGCTGGATCTCGACCCAATGGCTGGCGCAGGTGCTTTATGCCAAGACCTATGCCGTCGCGGGCTGGAGCGGGCCGGTGGTGTTGGCATCAAGCGCGATCGCGGCGACGTTCGCGCTACTGACCAGGTTTTTGAATCGACGCCTCAGCGAAAGCACCACTTTGGTGTTCGTGGCCGCGGCGCTGGCTCTGACCGTGCCGCATCTGTTGGCGCGACCGCATGTGCTGGCAATGCCGGTCATGGTGGTCTGGGTGGGCGGACTGATCGCGGCCGCCGATCGGCGTCGCGCGCCGTCGTTCTGGCTGCTGCCGCTGATGGCGCTGTGGGCCAATCTGCACGGCGGCTTTGTGTTCGGTCTGGTGTTGATCGCACCGATCGCGCTCGACGCAGTGGTCAGCGCAAGCGCGAAGTTTCGGACATCGCTGGCGCTGCGCTGGGCGGCGTTCGGGATTCTGGCGCTCGCGGCAAGCTGTTGCACGCCCTATAGCTGGAACGCGCTGCTGGCGTCGCAAAAGATTTTGGAGCTGGGCAGTGCGCTGCCGCTGATCATGGAATGGAAGCCGACCGAGTTCGGTGGCCTCGGCGCGTTCGAGATATGTTTGTTGCTCGGCATCGGGCTATCGCTGTTCCGCGGTATCAAACTGCCGCCGACGCGGATCCTGTTACTGCTCGGCCTGTTGCATATGGCGTTCGCGCAGGGACGCGCGGTGGAAATCCTGGCGCTGCTGGCGCCGCTGGTGCTGGCCGCACCATTGGCACGACAAATCGGTGGCGCTGAGACAGCCGTCGCGGGCGGGGTATCGTCAACGCGCGGCGTGCTGTTTGCCAGCGTCGCGATGGCGCTGGTGGCGGGCACGGTGGCCTATGCCTCGGCGCATCGCTTCGAGCCGCACGTCCACAGCGCGCCGGTCGCCGCCGTGACCGAACTGAAGAAATTAAATTTCAGCCGCGTGTTCAACGACTATGATTTCGGCGGCTACCTGATCGCCAACGGCGTCGCGCCGTTCATCGACGGCCGCACCGAATTATATGGCGAAAAATTCTTCGTCGATCACAACGCCGCCAGCGGCCTGATGCAGCCGGACAATTTGTTCCGGCTGCTCGACCAATACGACATCCAGGCGACCTTGATGCGGACCCAGAGTGCGGCGACCAAATTGCTCGACCACATGGACGGTTGGCAGAAGGTCTATTCCGACGACATCGCCACCATCCACGTGCGTACGCCCGGCGCCGTGCATACCGTCGAGCCGGCGATTGATCCGAAGACCAAATAAAATTTAGCAATCATTCGACAGACGTTGACATGTGCGGCGATAGGTCCATCGTCTCGTCGCACAAAAGACTCAACGCCGTTTCAAAAATCTGCCACGACAGTATGCGATGATCCATTACGGCAATGATCTGCCCGTAAGAGTGATCCGTCAGTCAAGCTGTCCAATCCGTTATAATCCAAAAAGAATTGTACAAGGGAGATGCGTCATGGCCCGAGCTGAGTTCGGCGATTTGCCTCGCGGAAACCCCTGCGCCCAATGCGGCCGGCCGATACCAATTCCGGAATGGATCGAAGCCGGCCAGCGCCGCACGTCCTATCTCTGGCACTGCTACGCCTGTGATTACCGCTTCGAGGCAGTGGCCTTCGAGTGCGCGCAGCCGGATCAGGAACAGATCGCAGCCTGAGTCAGCGTTTCTTCGCGCGAAAACGCTACGGTTCAGGCGGCCTGTTGGGTCTGCTGGCGAGCCGGCAATTCAATACGAACGATCAGTCCATGCGGCTGGCGGTCGTGCAGCGATAATCTGCCGCCATGCGCCAGCACGATGGCGCGCGCGATCGACAGGCCGAGGCCGAAGCCGGAGGCTTCGTCCATGTTGCGGGCGTCGTCGCCACGCACGAACGGCTCGAGCATGACTTCCTTGCGGGCGTCGGAAATGCCGGGGCCGTCGTCCTCGACCTCGATCGTGATGAGGTCGGGCGCCACGACCAGACGGATTTTGGCTTCCGCCCCGAACCTGACCGCGTTCTCCACCAGATTGGTGACACTGCGATGCAGATCGTCGGGCCGCGCCGTGGCCATGGCGTGTTCGGGGCCGTCATAGACGACCTTGTGACCCATATCGGTGAATTGATCGGTGATCAGCTGCAAGGTCGTCGCGATATCGACCAGCGTCATGGATTCGAGCTTGCGGTCGTTGCGCAGGAACGAGAGCACGGATTCCAGCATCGATCGCATCTGGTCGAGATCGCGCAACATGCGGCTGCGATGGCCGTCATCCTCGATGAATTCGGAGCGCAGCCGCATCCGGGTGATCGGCGTGCGCAAATCGTGGCTGATGGCGGCGAGCATCTTGGTGCGGTCGTCGATCAGGGCGCTGATCCGCTCCCGCATCCGGTTGAGCGCCCGTGCCGCCGAGCGAATTTCCTCGGGGCCACGCTCCGGCAACGGTGCGGCGGTGCCGTCCAGGCTGAAATCCTCGGCGGCCTTCGCAAACGACGACAGCGGCGCCGTCAAGGCGCGCGCGGCCCATAGCCCGAGCAGCGTGACGCTGATGACCGCGAACAATAGCGTCGTCATCCACGGGCCGCCCCAGAACGGGTGCGGCCGAAAATCCCAGAGCATCGCTGAAATCATCGCGCCGTCCGGCAGCACGATACCGACCTTATGAGGATCGGTGTCGGACCCGAGCGAAAACACCCGGTAGTTCGCGCCGAGGCGATGATGCAGCATACGCTGTTCGACGGTTGCAGGATCCTTCGGCGGCGTAACCGTATCTGGCAGACTTTCGATGTTCAGTTGCGGAAAGGCGTGGGCAATGTCGGCGAGCAAGCGCGGTCGCTCGGCGGCCGGTGCCGCGCCGACAAGCTGGATGCTGGCGGCGAGCTGGCCATGGCGGCGGTCGATCATCGGATCGGGCTGGTCCGGCCGATGGATCAGGAAGATCGCCGTAATGATCAGATGAAGCGCTACGATCGAGGCGACCACCAATGCCGCGATCTGTCCGCTGATCCGTCGCAGATTGAGAAAGCCCAGCAGGTTCATGACGGCGCGTTTGCGGAAACCGCAACCGCATTCACCGTTGGCGTGAACATGTAACCGCCGGAGCGCACCGTCTTGATCATGGTGGCGTCGGCCGGGTCGGTTTCGATCTTGCGGCGAATGCGGCTGACCAGCACGTCGATGCTGCGCTCGAACGAGCCGGAACTGCGTCCCTGCGTCAGATCCAGCAGGCTGTCGCGCGACAACACGCGGCCCGGCCGCTCGCAGAAGGTGCGCAGCAGGTCGAACTCGGCGCTGGTCATGGCCACCCGGGCACCCGCCGGATTGCGTAGTTCGCGCAGCCTGAAATCGATCCGCCATCCGAGGAAGGTGAGGGCGGTCGCGCCGTTGGTGGCGCTGACCGTCTGCGCCGCCGCCTGGCGCCGCAGCACGGCGTTGATGCGGGCCAGCAGTTCGCGTGGATTGAACGGCTTGGCGAGGTAGTCGTCCGCGCCCATCTCGAGGCCGAGAATGCGATCGACGTCTTCGCCGCGCGCGGTGAGCATGATGATCGGCACCTGCAATTCCGCGCGCACCTTGCGGCACAGGCTGAGGCCGTCCTCGCCCGGCAGCATCACATCGAGGATCAACAGGTCGACGCGATGGTCGGCCATCGCGCGCGCCATCTCGCGTCCGTCGGACGCCGCTGCGACGTTGCAGCCGTTGCCGCGCAGGTATTTTGCGATCAGCGATCGCGTCTCGCGATCATCTTCGACGACAAGGATATTCGGTGGTGCCGTAGCCATGCGAACCTTTGAATGCAATTCGAGAAGAACCGGCCCGGGAATTTTGTTTCCCGATATTTCTGGCGCTGCCGGCGTAACACCAGGCAACATCCTTGTAGGACGATAAAAAGGTCTCGTTAAGATCATTAACCTTAACGTTAGGTCATCTTGCAAGAACCTTTGGAGCCATCATGACCTCAATTTCCGCGGCCTCCGGCAGCAACTATCAGTCGCCCCTCCAGTTGCTGCAGTCGGAGCTGCAGTCGGAAGTCAATTCGGGCGCCGTCAGCTCGAGCGATCAGAGTGCGCTGTCTTCCGCGCTGACCGACATCAACCCTTCGCTGCAGAGCGGCGATCCGAGCAGCTCCGGCAGCAGCACAAGTGCGGCGCCCGGCGATATCAAATCGAAGATCGACAGCCTGATTGCCGGCGAAGTCTCGAGCGGCAAATTGACCTCCGACCAAGCCACCGAATTGCAGGGCGTGTTTCAGGCAGCCTTCGCCAGCGGTTCCGGCGGCGCGGGTGACACCGCTGCCGTGGATGCTTCCGGCGCCACGGCTGCGCTTGGCGGTCCCGGAGGCCCCGGTGGTGCGGGCGGACCCAGCGGTGCCGGTGGCCCTCCGCCGGGTGGCGCCGACGGCGTTCATCATGGTCACCATGGCGGCCACGGCGGGGCAGCGTCATCAACTGCCTCGTCATCGACCGACAGCACCAGCAGCTCGGGTGATACCAGTTCAACTGCCGATGTGCTTCAGCAATTTCTCCAGTCCCTGCAGGATTCCCTGTCGAACTCGTCGTCGTCGGTCTACAACGCGACCGGCAGCACCACCCCTGCCGATAGCAGTTCGTCCTTATCGGCACTGCTGATCAACTATCAAACCTGATTTCATGTTCCTTTCTTCAGTTTCTTGCTTCAGTTTTCTTGCTTCAGTTTTCTTGCCTCAGGTTCTTTCTTCAAGCCAGGTCCGGTCCCCGCCGACGCACACCGGCGCACGCGGCTGTCATCCTTCCCAGAACGGGAAGGTGATCGTTGTAATTTAAGCCATAATGACGCGGGAACCGGGTCCCGGCTGGTACGTTGGTTCAGTTCATCAATCTCACAGGGATGATGATGATGACCGACGTCATGACCAAGCCGCATCAGTTGATTGCAAGCGATCGGGTCGAAGGCACTGCGGTGCGACGGCCGAATGGCGACAAGATCGGCCACGTCGAACGGCTGATGATCGACAAAATCAGCGGTAAAGTGTCCTACGCGATCCTGAGCTTCGGCGGCTTTCTCGGTATCGGCACCAATCTGCTGCCGTTGCCGTGGGCGCGGCTGAGCTATAACCCGAAGTTCGAAGCCTACCAGCTCGACATCGACGACGAGGAACTCAAACGCGCGCCGTCGTTCCGTGCCGACAAGGATTTCGACTGGGGCGATCGTTCGCAGGAAACCGAGCTGCATCGCTATTACGGAGTTCCGCCGTACTGGGGCGGCTTCTAATATCGGGGCGACTTCCAATTTGCGCGTTCGAGCGACGCGCAAATCCGCGCACAACGCTGTTCCGATGCTGCTGTTCCGCGGAACCCGCAGAAAATTTCGCGACGTTTCGCATTTGCAATATCCGAAAAGACAATCGGTCGCTGGAACGGCCGATGGATGAATCTGTTTTCCCAACACGACGATTTCATCTCAGGGAGACAGATCATGTTTACTAAATATGTTGCGGCCGGTCTGGCCGGGTCCGCTTTGTTTGCGACTGTTGCGTTGGCGCAAACCCCGACCACGACCAGCGACAGCGCCAAGATGGCGCCGGCGGCTTCAAGTTCGGCGTCGACTTCGTCGTTCCAGGGTGACTGGCGCACCTCGAAGGTCGTCGGTCTCAACGTCTACAACGACAGCAATGAGAGTGTTGGCGCGATCAACGATCTCTTGACCGACAAGAGCGGCAACATCAAAGCGGCCGTGATCAGCGTCGGTGGCGTGCTCGGTGTCGGCGGGCACCTGGTTGCGATTCCCTTCGACAAGATCAAGTTCGTCAACGAGCCGGTGGCCTATACCGGCACGGCTGGGGCCGGCGGCGCCAAGCCGGCATCGTCGACCACAACTACGGGCTCTGCGACCACGTCGGCTCCGGCCACGACCTCGAAGCCCAATCCTTGGTATCCGGACCATGCCGTGTACAACGCGACCAAGGATGAGCTGAAGGCGATGCCCGAGTTCAAATATTCGGAGTAACGCGGCCGTTGAAGTGGTCGCCCAAAACGAAGCGCGCCCGGTTTTGCCGGGCGCGCTTTTTTTAGTTGCCATCCAGGACCGTCATTCCGGGGCGCGCCTTGGCGCGAACCCGGAATCTCGAGATTCCGGGTTCAGCCCTGCGGGCTGCCCCGGAATGACGGTATTTGCAACCCTAGTTCGCCGCCTTCACCAGCGGGCAGCCGCCTTTGTCGAGCGGACGGAAGGCTTCGTCGCCAGGCACGGTGGCGAGCAGCTTGTAGAGATCCCACTCGCCCTTGGATTCTGACGGCTTCTTGGCTTCGAACAGATACATGTCGTGGACCATGCGGCCGTCGATACGGATATGGCCGTTCTTGGCGAAGAAGTCGTTGATCGGCGTCGCCCGCATCTGGGCCATCACCTTCGGCGCTTCGTCGGTGCCGATGGCTTCGATCGCCTTGAGGTAATGCATCGTCGCCGAATACAGCCCCGCCTGAATCATGGTGGGCATGTGGCCGACCTTGGCGTTGAAGCGATTCGAGAACGCGCGTGTTTCGTCATTCATGTCCCAGTAGAAAGCGTCGGTCACGATCAGGCCCTGGGTCTCCTTGAGGCCGAGGGCGTGGGTGTCGGTGATTTCCTGCAGCAGCGCGATCATCTTCTGGCCGCCCTGGGTGATGCCGAACTCGGCGGCCTGCTTCAGCGCATTGGTGGTGTCGCCGCCGGCATTGGCGAGCGCCACGACCTTGGCCTTGGACGCCTGTGCCTGCAGCAGGAAGGAGGAGAAGTCGGACGAGTTCAGGGGATGGCGGACATCGCCAAGCACTTTGCCGCCGCTTTCCTTGACGACGTTGGCGGCATCACGCTCCAGCGCCATGCCGAAGGCGTAGTCGGCGGTGACGAAGAACCAGGTGTCTTCGCCGCGCTTGACCATCGCCTTGCCCGCGACGTTGGAGAGTGCATAGGTGTCGTAGGTCCAGTGCACGGTATTCGGCGAACACGCCGTGCCGGTGATGTCAGAGCTGCCGCCGCCGGAGTTGATGTTGATCTTGTTCTTCTCGCGGGTCAGTGCCGAGATCGGCAGCGCGACCGAGGAGGTCGGCACGTCGAAGATCGCGTCGACCTTCTCATTATCGTACCAGTTGCGCGCGATGGCGACGCCGACGTCGGGCTTGTTCTGATGGTCGGCGGAGATCACCTCGACGGGTTTGCCTTTCACCTTGCCACCATAATCGGCAACCGCCATTTCGACGGCGGCCAGCGAACCCTTGCCCGTTGCGTCGGCATAAAGGCTGGACATGTCGGTGAGAACGCCGATCTTGACGACGTCGTCAGAGATCTGCGCGTTCGCCGCGGTGCCGGACGCGGCGAGAGCGAGGCCGGCCGCTACCACGGCTGCAAGTGATTTCATGGTATTCATCTCCCTTGGTTTTTCGTTTTGGCGTTGTGTGACAGGCCTGTTCTAGCCGCGTTCGGGAGGGCCCGCAAAGACGACTTTTTGGGCATAAGGAGGCCTTTGTCCTGCCGGGGAATGGCCGGGCAAATCGACTTAAAATCCCTGGAAATGGTCTCCAGAGTGCGTTCCGGTCACATTTTCTTTGCTGGAACGAGAGCGCGGGTCGAACCACACTGCTGCGCGTTGGTTACCGTAAACCGCCGCCGGCACATCGGCAGGCGTCGAAGCTTCGCCGGGATGGAGGTCGATCCAGATGGGCTTTGAACCGGGCGTTGATGTCAGCGGCGGAAGCCCCTCGCGCCGGCGGCTGTTGCAGGGCGCCTTCGGGATCGGGGCCGGATTGATGCTGGACGGAGTGCCGTCCGCCTTCGGCCAGTCTGGTTCCGCGGCCGATCAGCCCGTTGCGACGCGGCCGATCCCCCACCATTCGGGTGAACTGTTGCCGGTGATCGGGCTCGGCACCGCGAACGATTTTCAGGTCAGGCCGGAAGGCGAGGGCCGGGTCAGGCTGAAAAAGGTGGTGGACGATCTCTTGGCGCAGGGGTGTAAGCTGATCGACACCGCGTCGTCCTATGGTGCGGCGGAAGGCGTGCTGGGCGACCTGTTGTCGGACCAGGACCGCGCCAAGGTATTTCTCGCCACCAAGATCGAGGACGGCAGCAAGTCCGGCGGGTCGGTTGAATTCCATCATTCGCTCGAACGGCTGCGCTACCGGCAGGTCGATCTGCTGCAACTGCACAATGTGCGAAATCCCCGGCAGGATCTGGCGCCGTTTCGCGACTGGAAAGCGCAGGGGCTCTGCCGTTATATCGGGATAACCACAACGTACAAAGGCGACTATGGCGCGGCGGAAACCGTGATCGCCAAACAGAAGCCGGATTTCTTTCAGGTGGATTATTCCCTGGCCGATCGCGAAGCCGAAAAGCGGCTGCTGCCGGCCGCCCGCGATGCCGGTGCGGCCGTCCTGACCGCGCTGCCGTTCGGACGAAGTTCGGTATTTTCGGCGGTGCGCGGCAAGACCGTTCCGGAATGGGCGCGCGAGTTCGACGCGACCACCTGGCCGCAATTCTTTCTCAAGTTCCTGCTCGGCCATGAAGCGGTGACGGCGGTGATCCCGGGCACCACCAATCCAGCGCATCTGGCCGATAATATCAGCGCCGGCCGCGGCAAGTTTCCCGATGCCGCGCAGCGCAAGGCGATGGTGGAATTTTTCACGGCGCTTTGAATCAAGTTCGTCATGCCCGGGCAAAAGCGCGAAGCGCGTCTTCGCGCTAGATGTCGGGGGCATCCACGTCTTGGCGTCCTAAAAAGGAAGGCGTGGATGGCCGGGCATAGGCGAGCGGAAGCGACGCCGTCCTTCAGACGGCTACGCCCGGCCACGACGGTGGGGTTTGACGTCCGAGATTACGATGATGTGATTGCGGTTCGCGCCGTTAGGATTCCATACTCCGCTGTCACATTGAATAAGTCGTGTTTTCGATTGTTAGTTTGATATTCGCTCGCACTAAAAAATTCGGCAAAAAATTGGGAGAGAAGATCATGTCCGATGTCGATCGTATCAGTCTCAACCGCCGCACTCTGCTGCGTGCCGGCACCTTCGCCGGCCTCGCTCTTGCCGTTGGCATGTCACGCCCCGCATCCGCCCAGGCGCTGCTGAAGATCGGCATCATCGGGTCCGGCCATATCGGCAGCACGCTCGGGACGCTCTGGGTGAAATCAGGTCATCCCGTGATGTTTTCGTCGCGCCATCCCGAAGAGCTCACTTCCCTGGTGCAGGGCCTCGGTGACCTCGCCAAGGCCGGTTCGGTCAGCGATGCGATCGCATTCGGCGATGTGGTGTTCATTGCTGTGCCCTATGGCGCCTATCCGCAGATCGGCAAGGATTATGGCAGCCAGTTGGCCGGCAAGGTGGTGCTCGATGCCGGCAATGCGGTCGCGGCGCGTGACGGCGAGATCACGGCGGAAACCAAGGAGGAGGGCATCGGCCTGACGTCGGCGAAATATCTGCCGGGCGCGAAGATCGTCCGGGCCTTCAACAGCATGGGCTACAAGTTCTTCGTCTCCGAAGCCAACCGGCCGGGCGATCGCATGGCGATACCGATCGCGGGCGACGACAAGGATGCGCTGAACACCGCATCGACGCTGGTGCATGACGCCGGCTTCGAGGCGGTCGTGATCGGGCCGCTGGCGCGCGCCAAGGATTTTGCGCAAGGCAATCCGCTCTATGGCCAGCAGTTGACGGCGGCGGAGATGCGCAAGCGCGCAGATGCGCTCAAGTAACTCTCGCGATCAACTCTCTAGCGCTCGAGTAAAGGGTTCAGCTTGATGGCACTCGCCGATGCGCCGCCGCAGTCCAATTCCGTCTTCCATCGTTTCCTGAGCAAGATCATCGACGTGAGGCCGAGCGAGGTGCCGGCTTTGGCGTGGTCGTGGCTCTATATCTTCTCGCTGCTGTCGTCCTATTACATCATGCGCCCGATCCGCGACCAGATGGGGGTCGCGGGCGGCGTCAATAATCTGCAATGGCTGTTCACCGGCACGCTGGTCGGAATGCTGCTGCTGAACCTGCCGTTCTCCTATCTGGTCAAGACCTTCCCGCGGCAGAAATTCATCTCGATCTCGTACCGCTTCTTCAGCGCCAACATCCTGTTGTTTGCGCTGGTGCTGTATGTGGCGACGCCGGAACAGACCATCTGGGTCGGGCGCATTTTCTTCATCTGGACCTCGATCTTCAATTTGTTCGTGGTTTCGATCTTCTGGCAGATGATCGTCGACGTCTTCACCTCCGAGCAGGGCAAGCGGCTGTTCGGCTTCATCGCTGCGGGGGCCACGCTCGGCGCGATCTCCGGCTCGATCTTCACGGTATCGACGGTAGAGCACATGGCGCCCGGCTATCTCATGGTCGGCGCGGCGCTGATGCTGGAGGTCGCGGTGTTCTGTGTGCGCCGGCTGTCCGGTTTGTCCGCGGCGCTATCGGAACGGCCGAAGGCGGAGCAGTCGGACGCGCCGATCGGCGGTTCGTTGATGAGCGGCTTTCGCGATGCGCTGTCGTCGAGCTATCTGTTGAATGTCAGCCTGTTCCTGCTGCTCTACGCGGTGACCTCGACCTTCCTGTATTTCCAGCAGGCCGCGGTGGTCAGTCACAGCTTTGAAAGCCGCGCGGCACAGACCGCGTTTTTCGCCTCCGTCGATCTCGGCGTCAACGTGCTGACCCTGGCGGTGCAATTGTTCCTGACCGGGCGTATCCTCAAACGGTTCGGGGTCGGGCCCACGCTGTCGCTGTTGCCGGTGTTCAGCGTGATCGGTTTCGGTGCGGTGGCGCTGGTGCCGACATTGGCGTCGGTTGTCGGCTTTCAACTGATCCGGCGCGCCGGCAATTTCGCCATCGCGCGGCCGACGCGCGAGGTGCTGTTCACGGTGCTGCCGCGCGAGGATCGCTACAAGGCCAAGAGTTTTATCGACACTGCGGTGTATCGGCTCGGCGACCAGATCGGTGCCTGGTCGTTTGCGCTACTGACCTATTTCAAGCTTGGCCTCGGCGAGATTTCGATCGTCGCCGCGGTGGCGTCGGTGCTGTGGTTGTTCAATAGCTGGTGGCTGGGAGGCCGACAGGATGTGCTGGCGCGCGCGCAGGAAGATCGGCCCGAGGTAGGTACGCCCGACCGATAGCATCGGCCGGGCGCGATGGTCTGATGGCTCACACGTTGAGATTCATCCAGACCGCCTTCGGCTCGGTAAAGTTCTCGATCGCAGCCGTGCCGTGTTCGCGGCCGAAGCCGGAATCGCGCACCCCACCCCATGGCAATCGCACATCGGTATAACCATAGGTATTGATCCAGACCGTCCCGGCGTTCGCCTTCTTGGCAAAGCGTTGCACCCGTCCGATGTCGCGGCTCCAGACGCCGGCGGCGAGGCTGTAGGCCGTGCCGTTGGCGATGCGCAGCGCGTCGGCTTCGTCCTTGAACTTGATGACACTGACGACCGGCCCGAAGATTTCCTCCTGCGAGATCCGCATCTCGTGCTTGACGTTGGCGAACACCGCCGGGCTGATGAAATAGCCGCGATCGCCGACGCGTTGGCCGCCGGTGGTCAGGAATGCGCCTTCCTTCTGGCCGATATCGACATAATCCAGGATGCTCTTCATCTGCTTTTCGGAGATCACCGGACCGATCGCGGTGGCGCGGTCGGCGGGATCGCCCATCCGGAGCGCCTTGGCGCGTTGCGTCAGCCGCTCGACCACTTCGTCGTAGACCTTCTCGTGCACTAGCACGCGCGAACCGGCCGAGCAGACCTGGCCGGCATTGAAGAAGATGCCGGAAGCCGCGGCCTTGCTGGCGGCTTCGACATCGGCGTCGTCGAAGATCACGTTCGCGGACTTGCCGCCGAGTTCGAGCGAGACGCGTTTGAAGTTACCGGCGGCACCCCGGAGGATGCCGCGGCCGACACCGGGCGATCCGGTGAAGGTGACCTTGTCGACGTCAGGATGGTTGACCAGGGCATCGCCGACCACCCGGCCGGGGCCGGTGACGATGTTGAGCACGCCGGGCGGCAGGCCGGCCTCGAGCGCCAGTTCGCCGAGCCGCAACGCGGACAGCGAGGTGAGTTCGGCGGGCTTCATCACGATGGTGCAGCCGCAGGCCAGCGCCGGCGCCAGTTTCCACATCCCGATCATCAGCGGGAAATTCCACGGCACGATCACGGCGACGACACCGACGGGTTCGCGCACCGTGTAGGTCAGCGCGTCATCGCGGGTCGAGACGACCTCGCCGCTGATCTTGTCGGCCCAGCCGGCGTAATAGGTCAGCGTATCCAGCGCGGCGGGAAAATCCTGCCGCGTCACGCCGGCGATCGGCTTGCCGGCGTCGAGGCTTTCCAGCGCGATGATTTCGTCGGCGTGCTTTTTCATGAGGTCGACGAGCCGCAGCAGGATCTGCCCGCGCTCGGAGGCGCGCATGGTTCGCCACGGGCCTTCGAAGGCGCGGCGCGCCGCGGCGACCGCGCGATCGACGTCGACCTCGTTGCCTTCGGCGACCTGGGCGATGACCTGTTCGGTGGCGGGGTTGAGGGTTTTGAAGGTGCGTCCGGAGACCGACGGGACGTGCTGGCCGTCGATCAGCAGCAGCTTAGGCCTGGCTGAAGGCGCCGGGGCAACCCTCTCAAGCGCATAGTCATATGCAATAGACATCATATTTCCTCCGTTTGTTATAACTCAACGTAGGAAGTTATTTGCCACCGTAAATATGATATCGTTTGCCTATAGAACTGGATAATATGCAGCCAATTTCATAACTTCGAGGCGGCCATGCACCACATCGAGATCGAGACCGTGTGGCGTTTCCACAAGGAGGGCAGGCCGCAGACCGCTGTCGTGATGCTCGGGATCCTCAACGAGATTCGAAAGACCGGCAAACTCACCAGCGCCGCCGAGCATGCGCACCTCTCGTATCGCCACGTCTGGAACCTGGTCGAGCAATGGTCCGAGTTCTTCGGCGTTCCCTTGGTCGAAACCCATCGCGGCAAGGGCACGACCTTGACGGCGTTCGGCGAGAAGCTGGTCTGGGCCGGCGAGCGCATGCAGGCGCGGCTGGGGCCGCAGCTTGAAAATCTGGCGCAGGAACTCGCGACCGAGATCAAGCCGTTCCTGCATCAACGCCCCAGCGTGATCCGCGTTCACGCCAGCCACGGTTTCGCGGTCTCGAAACTGCGTGAGTTGCTAGATCGCGAACCCGGCATCGGCGTCGATCTGCGCTATGTCAGCAACCAGCATTCGCTGGTGTCGCTGGCGCAGGGGGCCTGCGATCTCTCCGGCGTGCATCTGCCGCGCGGCGCGTTGCGGGCGCAGAGCATCCGCGCCTGCAAGGAATGGCTGGATCCGCGCGAGGACCGCGTCATCAGCTTTGTCACGCGCGAGATGGGGCTGATGGTCAAGCGCGGCAATCCGCTCAAGATCACATCGCTGAAAGGGCTGGTTGACCGCAAGGCGCGCTTCGTCAACCGCGACCATGATTCCGGCACCCGGCTTTTGTTCGACCAGTTGCTGGCGCTGCACAAGATCGATGAAGCCAAAATCAACGGCGCGCAGCAGATGGAATTCACCCACGCCGCGGTCGCCGCCTATGTCGCCAGCGGCATGGCCGATGCGAGTTTCGGGGTCGAAGCGGCTGCGCGCCAGTTCGGGCTCGATTTTGTCCGGCTGCTGACGGAAGACTATTTCTTTGTCTGCAAGCGCGCTTTCCTGGAAACCGAGCCGATGCGGCGCGTGCTCGACATCATGAAGGGCCGCGAATTTCATCAGGAGGTCGCGAGCCTGCCGGGCTATGTCGCCACCGACACCGGCATGGTGCAGCAATGTGAAGGAATTTCTGGAGCGCGTGGATTCGGGGGCTGGCTGAGCAATCGGTGCCTCGGCTGTTCAGGCAATCGGCAGATATTTGCAGACGAATGTGAACGGCTTTTCGTTGGCGGCTTTGGTCAGCCGCAGCGAATAGCCGTAGTGCTGCATCATTGATGTGACATCCACGGCCTTCTCGACGTCGAACAATTTATCCCGGTGCGGGCTGACCCAATGCTTGATCTGGGCTTTTGCCTTCGCCTTGGCAGTGTCGGCATCGGGCGTCACCAGCAGGACGTTCTTGTGCAACTCGCTGAATTCGGCGGGATCGTAGCCGCCGAGATTGACAAAGAACAATCGATCCGTGGTTTCGGTTGTTTTGTCCGCCGTCAGCGTGATGTCGAAGCCATCGGCCTGTTCGACCGCGCCCCAGCAATCGAGATGCAGGCTGTCGGCGTCGCCCCACCATTGCCGGCGCAGATCCGCGTAACAATCTTCCGGTGTCTCGCCGATTGAAAAACGCACATCGTGCAGTTCGACATTGGAATTGCCGCAATTGCCGCCGACGTAGAACATGAACAACTTCATCAACCGTATTCCCGCGTTGTTAGGCGCAGATCTACGGGATTTCAGCCGAAGGTGAAAGCGTAGGCCTGCGCGCCGGGATCGAGGAACCGGATCTCGAAGGTATGGTCCATCACAGGGCCGGGATCGCGAACCAATTGATACAGCCGCTGCGCGGTAATGACGCCGTGGCCATCGGCATCGGTATCGACGCCGTGCGCCGCACCGGGGGCTTTGCCGTCGACGGTCACCACGAAGCGAACCGGATTGCCTTCGGTCGCTGGCCCCAGCACCAGATGCAGGTCGCGAGCGTGGAAACGATAGATGATGCTGCCGTCCTTCTCATTGAGCTCGGCGCGCTCGCCGCTGACCGTCCAGTTGCCGGTGAGCGACCAGTCGTTCAACTGCGGCGTGCCCGCCGCATAGACATGGCTGGTGTCCTGCACCACGCCGCCCGGCGAGACGAAATGTTCGATCCGGTCATAGCCGAGATAGGTCTCCGGTGACTCGACATCGCTCTTGGCGGAAGCCATTTCCGCGCCGGAGGCGTTCACCGCAACGATGCCACCAGGGACATTCTTGTCGCCGGCTTCCGCCAGCAGCTTCTGGATCACCCGTTCGGATTCGTCGTATTCGCCCTCGCCGAAATGGTGGTGGCGAATCTGGCCCTTGGCGTCGATGAAATAATGCGCCGGCCAGTATTCGTTCTCGAACGCGCGCCAGATCCTGTAGTCGTTGTCGATCGCGACCGGGTAGCCGATCCCAAGCGTCGCGATCGCCTTCTTCACATTGTCGACGTTGCGCTCGAAGGCGAATTCCGGCGCATGCACGCCGATCACCACCAGGCCATGATCGCGGTATTTCTCCGCCCAGGCGCGCACATAAGGAATCGCGCGCAGGCAGTTGATGCAGGAATAGGTCCAGAAATCGACCAGCACCACCTTGCCCTTCAACTCCTCCGTGGTCAGCGGCTTGGAATTCAGCCACTCGACCGCGCCGTCCAGCGAGGGCGCCGGGCCCTCGACCGGCAATTCGCCCGCTTCACCGGTCGGCTTGGCCCGCATCATCGAAGGGCCCGACATCGCCGTGGTGGTTTCGCGCGGATGCAGCCGGTGGAGCAGGCTTTGCTCCAGCGCCGTGGTGCTGCCGACCGAAACATTGGTGAGGAAGCCGGTGTCGAAGCCAAGCGCGATCGCGACGATCGCCGCCAGCACCGCCGCACCGAGGCCGCGGCGGATCCATTCACCGGCGCCGATCGAGCGTTTCATCGCGGCGAACACGCGGCCGCCGACCAGCAGCGCCAGCGCCAGCGATGTCGCGGCGCCCGCGGCATAGGTCAGCAGCAACAGCGTGGTCTTGACGCTGGCGCCCTGCAGCGCCGCGCCGGTCAGGATCAGGCCCAGCACCGGTCCGGCGCACGGCGCCCACAGAAAGCCGGTGGCGACCCCGAGCAACAGCGGCGCGAGGATCGAACCTCCAGAGGCTTGGTCGGCCTGGTCGGCGGATTGCGACAGCCGCGCGCCGACCGCGACCAGCGGCCGCATCAGCCGGTCGGCGATCTCGGGAAACAGCAGCGTCACGCCGAAGATTGCGAGCAATGTCAGCGCGGCGATCCGGCCATATTGATTGGCCGAGACCACCCAGCCGCCGGCAACCGAGGCGAGCGTGGCAACGACGGCGAACGCCAGCGCCATGCCGACCAGCATCGGCAGGCCGTTGCGCAGGAACGGGCGATCGGCGCGCGCCAGCACAAAGGGGATCACCGGCAGGATGCACGGACTGACGATGGTGAGGACGCCGCCGAGATAGGCCAGCAGAAAGAGGATCATGGTCTGTTATGTCCGCCAGGTATGTTGCGGGGCGTAGCCGAGGATTCTGCGCGCCTTGTCGATCGATAGCAGCGTGTCGAACGGGCCGAGCTTGGGATCGACCGGCACGCCGGGGAACGCGGCCGCCATCAGTTCGCGGCTCGGCGTCCTCATCAGCGTATCGGCGGCGGCGATCGTGAACACGTCGGCGCCCGACAGATTTGCCTCCAGCGCCAGCCGGCAGGATTGCGCGACATCGCGGCTGTCGACCCAGCTCCACAGATTCCACCGGCGCAGCGCCGGGTCATCCCAGAACGATGGGATCTGCTGATAGTCGTGCGCTTCGAAAATGTTGGAGATGCGGAGGCCGACAAAGGAGGTCGCGGGCTGCCAGCGGTTCATCTCGCTGGCCATCTTCTCGCATAAGCGTCTTGCGCCAGCGCGTAGCCGGTTTCCGGCGCCAGCGGATGCTCTTCGGTGACCGGAGCTGATATCGGTGGCGTCCGGGTAAAGGGCAGGCCGTAGGTGGTTTCGCTCGAGGCCCAGACCACGCGTTTGATGCCGAGGCGAAGGGCCGCGCTGAAGACGTTGTAGGTCGACATCATGTTGTTCTGGAACACGGTGGCATCCGGCGCGAGGCCGGGCGCCGGAATGCCGGCCAGATGGATCACCGCCGAGGGCTCGCCGATCGAGGCGCGGCGGCGATCGATGGTGCCGGTCAACAATCTCAAGCCGTCGATGGCCTGGCCGAGATCGTTGAGGTCGGTCTTCATGAAATGGCAGAGCAGTTCGGAAGGCGCCACCGTATCGAGGTTCATCACCTGATGGCCGTGCTTGAGCAATTCGCGGATCGTGGCCCGGCCGGCCTTGCCGCTTCCTCCTGTCACGATCACGCTTGTCATCTCGCTATCTCCAATTCGTGACCTACAGCGCCGATCAAAGTCCGGATGCGTCACGCGTCACATAGGGACGCTGCAGCGCGGCGGTGATTTCCTCGGCCGTGAGCTTCAACGACAACGCGGTTACCGCGTCCTTGAGATGTTCCGCCTTCGAGGCGCCGACAATGGGGGAGGTCACGGCTTTTTTCTGCAGCACCCACGCCAGTGCGACCTGCGCGCGCGGCCTCATCGAGCGTCCATGGATGGATGCGGCCCACGATTTGGATTGCCGTAGGTCATGCAGCCGATGCACAGCCGCGACACCCCGAGCCCGGTCTTGCCGAATTTCACATAATCCATCTCTCGAACTCCGCTGTCGTTTCCGTCCGAAGATGCCGCCGTTATGCATTAAGCCAGTGGCTGGCATTCGCAAGCTGCTTTCGCCGGGTCGCGCCTCCCGCATAATAAAAGCTTTATATCTAATACGATATAACGATACAAATACGCGCGGGTTCGCCTGATCTGGCCTGCGAAACGCCGGGCACCGCTCGCAAAGAATTGAACAAATCGATCGTGCGGACTTCGAAAGCGCGATCTCAAGGGAGGCGTCATGAACTATCCCGATATCGAGCTTTATATCGACGGCCGCTGGAAACGTGCGAGCGGCCAGCCCGTGATCAATCCCGCCGACGAAAGCGTGCTCGGCACGGTGCCGACGGCGACCAAAGCCGATCTCGACGACGCGCTCGCCGCGGCCGAACGCGGCTTTGCACTGTGGCGCAAGACATCGCCGGCCAAGCGAACCCAGATCATCCTGAAAGCCGCCAGCCTCATTCGCGCGCGGGTCGACGAGATGGCGGTCGCGATGACGCTCGAACAGGGCAAGCCGCTCGATCAGGCGCGGCTCGAGATCATTCGCGGCTGCGACATCATCGAATGGGACGCCACCGAAGGCCTGCGGCTGTACGGCCGGATCATCCCCAGCGAAGAAGGCATGCGCCATTCGGTGCTGCGCCAGCCGATCGGGCCGGTCGCGGCGTTCTCGCCGTGGAATTTCCCGATGAGCTCGCCCGGCCGCAAGGTCGCGGGGGCGCTGTCGGCGGGTTGCTCCATTATCCTCAAAGCCTCCGAAGAGACCCCGGCCGGCGCGGTGCAGCTGGTGCGCGCGTTCCATGATGCCGGGTTGCCGCCAGGCGTGCTCAATCTCGTGTTCGGTAATCCCGCCGAGATATCGGAATATCTGATCCCGCAATCCTCGATCCGCCTGATCACGTTCACCGGCTCGATCCCGGTCGGCAAGAAGCTCGCCGAAATGGCCGGCCGCCATATGAAGCCCGTGATCATGGAACTCGGCGGCCACGCACCCGTCATCGTCTGCGACGATATCGATCCGGTCGCGACGGCGGCGACGTCGGTGGCGGGCAAATCCCGCAACGCCGGCCAGGTCTGCGTTGCACCGACAAGATTCTTCGTTCAGGAGTCGGTCTACGACAAGTTCGCCAACGCCTTTGCCGGGAAGGCGGCGCAGTTGAAGGTCGGCGATGGCCTCGATCCCGCGATGCAGATGGGTCCGTTGGCGAATTCGACGGCGGATCGACGCGATGGAAACGCTGGTCGCCGACGCCAAGGCCAAGGGTGCCCGCGTCCTTGCCGGTGGCAATCGGATCGGCAATCGCGGCTATTTCTATCCGCTGACCGTGCTCGCCGACGTGCCCGACAACGCGAGGGCGATGCAGGAGGAGCCGTTCGGCCCGCTGGCGCTGGTCAACCCCGTGCGTAACCTGGATGAGGCAATCGAGAAGGCCAATTCGCTGCCTTACGGGCTCGCGGCCTATGCGTTCACGCGCTCGGCGCACAACGCCAACCGTCTGGCGGACGATGTCGAAGCCGGTAATCTCTCGATCAATCACTTCGTGGCGTCGGTGGCGGAAACGCCGTTCGGCGGCGTCAAGGATTCGGGTTATGGAAGGGAAGGCGGGACGGAAGGCCTGCAGTGCTATACCGTCACCAAGAACGTCTCGCACAAGATGATATGATCGCGGAGCTTCTGGCTCCCAGGCCAGGAGGTTCCGATCGATGCAAAATCTGAAAGGTCACATCGCGCTGGTAACTGGCGCATCCCGCGGCATTGGCGCGGCGGTTGCGCTGGCGCTCGCCGGCGCAGGTGCTGCCGTCGCCGTCAATTATCGCGAACGGGCCGGCGGCGCCGACGCCGTAGTGGCGAAAATCAACGCCATGGGCGGCCGCGCGACCGCTGTCGCCGCCGACGTCTCGAAAAGCGCCGATGTCACGGCGATGGTCGAGCGCGTGACGAAAGCGCTCGGTCCGATCGACATCCTCATCAACAATGCGGGCATGGCGATTGTGCGCGGCATCGATGATCTGACCGAAGCCGAGTTCGACCAGACCATCGCGGTGAACCTGAAATCGGCGTTCCTGTGCACCCAGGCCGTGCTGCCGGCGATGCGGGCGCGCAAATGGGGGCGCATCGTCAATATCTCGTCGGGTGCAGCACGCGGCGCGGGCGCGATCGGCGTGCATTACAATGCTTCGAAGGCCGGGATGGAAGGCCTGACCCGTGGCTATGCGGCGCGGCTGGTTAAGGAAGGCATCACCGTCAATGCGGTGGCGCCATCGCTGATCGAGACCGACATGATGGCCGGCCGCACCGATCTGGCGCGCAACATCCCGTTGGGGAGGATGGGGCAGGCCGATGAGGTGGCGCAGTCGGTGCTGATGGTCATCGGCAACGACTACATGACCGGCCAGACGGTTCTGCTGAACGGCGGCATGGCGTTCATATAGGCCTTGTACTCACTGCGCTCGGTATGCGCAGAGCGACGGACTTTCCGTCGGCCAGGTCCTGACCGGGCTCTTGAAAGAGGGCGGCCGAACGTGCTGTTGTCCGCGCGGCGGAGGAAGCCTTAATTATTCGCGCATGATCTTTTTCGGAAAACCGGTTTCCACTTTTCCGGATCATGCGCCAGATCGGAGAAAGAAAAAATGAGCTACCCGAACGTCCAATTGTTGATCGACGGAAAATGGCGTCCCGCCGCTTCCGGTAAGACCATCCCAGTCGTCAATCCCGCGACCGAAGAAACGATGGGCACCGTAGCGCATGCCGGCAAGGCCGACCTCGATGAGGCGCTGGCGGCGGCGGAAAAAGGCTTCAAGGTCTGGCGCAACGTCTCCGCCTACGAGCGCTCCAAGGTGATGCGCAAGGCCGCAGACCTGATGCGCGAGCGCGCCGAGAAGATCGCGACCCTGATGACCATGGAGCAGGGCAAGATTCTGGCCGAAGCCAGGATCGAGACCATGGCGTCCGCCGACATCATCGAATGGTTCGCCGAGGAAGGCCGCCGGACCTACGGCCGCCTGATCCCGGCGCGGCTGCCCGGCGTCTACCAGATGGCGATCAAGGACCCGGTCGGAGTGGTTGCCGCCTTCACGCCGTGGAATTTCCCGATCAACCAGGTGGTGAAGAAGCTGAGCGCAGCACTTGCCGCGGGTTGCTCGATCATCGTCAAGGCGCCGGAAGAGACGCCGGCGTCGCCCGCGGAATTGATCAGGGCATTTGTCGACGCCGGCGTTCCGGCCGGCGTGGTTAATCTGGTCTATGGCGTGCCCGCGGAAATTTCGGAATACCTGATTCCCCATCCGACCATCCGCAAGATCTCCTTCACCGGTTCGACCAAGGTGGGCAAGGATCTCGCGGCGATGGCGGGTCAGCACATGAAGCGCGTGACGATGGAGCTCGGCGGCCATGCCCCGGCGATCGTGTTCGACGATGCCGACATTGAATCGGCCGCAAAGATCATGGTTGCCGCGAAATACCGCAACGCCGGCCAGGTTTGCATCTCGCCGACGCGCTTCCTGGTGCAGGACGGCGTCTATGACAAGTTCGTCAAGCAGTTCGTGGACGGCGCCAGGTCGCTCAAGGTCGGTAACGGCCTCGACACTGAATCCACCATGGGTGCGCTCGCCAACGATCGTCGCATCAATGCGATCGAGACCATGGTCCAGGACGCTGTCGGCAAGGGCGCTAAATTAGCCACCGGCGGCAATCGGGTCGGCAACAAGGGGTACTTCTTCGAGCCCACCGTCGTCACCGACGTGCCTAACTCGGCGCGCGCGATGAGCGAGGAGCCGTTCGCACCGCTGGCGCTGATCTCCCGGTTCTCGAAATTCGACGACGCCGCGGAAGAAGCCAATCGTCTGCCGTACGGTCTGGCGTCCTACGCCTTCACCAGATCCGCCAAGACCGCGACCGCGATCGGCGCCGCGGTGGAAGCGGGCATGATGTCGATCAACAGCTTCGCCTTGGCGCTGCCCGAGACGCCGTTCGGCGGCATGAAGGATTCCGGCTACGGCTCGGAAGGCGGCATCGAAGGGATCGATGCTTACCTCAGCACCAAGTTCATTACGCAGACCGGGGTGTAAGTCCCGTCAGAGGAAGCCGTCATCCGGCGGACGATGGCTTCCTCTGAATCGGCAGAATCTTGCGGCCATGTGAACCGGCCCTTGCGGTCGGTGCATTCACGGATCTCAGAATGGAAATCTACCGAGAATTCATCGAAGAGGCTTCGAAGTGCTACGCCGACGCGCTCCAGCACGACAAGCCGGACACCGGCATTTGACGCCGAATGGCTGATGGGTTTTTACAAATGGCCCATCCGCGCGCGCAAGAAAAAGACGCGACCGGCGCAGCCGATCGCGTCGATCCGATTTTTAATCCCGCGGACTAACCAGAGGCAGTCAGCAAAGGCTCCGGTCACTGCGGGCGATCAGTGGCCCGCGGCGATCCTGGTCGGACCGCAGACGTCGTCCTGTGAATTCTTGCCCTTGTCGTTGCCACGGCCATTGTCCTTCATCTGGCCATGATCGCCATCGCAATTGACGGGGGCGAACGACACGCCGCGGTAGACCGTTGCGAAAGCGGGTGGCACAACCACTTCAAAAGCTTCATGCGTCTGAAGCGTTGTCGCCGCGACCTTGTCGGCAATGGCGACGACCAGATTCGGATCGGCTCCCGGCTCGACCGAATTGCTCACGGTCGACGTCACGGCGTAAATCGTCGCGGTGCCATCGGGATTCACGCGGCCGGTGATGTTGCGCAGGCCACCTGTTGCCGGGTCGGTCGGATAGCCATTCACGTGATAGGACGTGCCAAGGCTCAGGCCCTTCTGCAGCGTGTAAGCGAGGCTCCACGTGCCATTCGCATAAACCCATTTCTGAAGGCCAGCAGTCGGTGATGTCGCCGCGTCGGCCAGCACGCCGTCACCTTCCTGAGCGACATAAAGCGTCGTTGCATTGGCGAACCAGAGACCGAAAGGATAGAAGCCGTTCGCGCCGGAGTTCACCGAGGGATTGCTTGGGAAACCTGGAAGGATGCTGAATGTCGTCGACGAGGCCGTATCCCGGGTCGGCAGAACTCCCGACGGGCCGACCTGATAGACCGTGTTGATGCCGTTACTTCCGCTGCCTTTGGTCGCGTAAAGCGTGTTGTTGAAGATCGCGAGGCCGCGGAAATTATCGTCCTTGCCGGACTTGTCCGCAGCAAAGCCAAGCTGGCCAACCGAGAAGCCAAACTGGAAGCCATTCTTGCTGCCGGGCGTTCCCTGCTGCGCGCCGACCACGGCATCAGAACCATCGACCTCCGGCGTTGCGAGTTGAACGCCGGTGTCATCGACAACCAGCGCGGGCTGGGTGCCGCTGCCGTTACCGGCATTGCCAACCGTGAAATACTGGTCGGCTTGGGTGCCATTGACCTTGTTGGCGCGGATCGCGCCGCGGCCATTGTCACCGGTGTAGATGTTGACTTTGGTCCGGTGCAGCGACCCGTCAAAATCCAGTTCCGCCACCACGCGTGCATGCACGCCGGTATCTGGATTGGTGGAATTGATATGGTTGGGCGAGTTGGAATTGGAGACGTCCAGAGCGTTCACCGCAGCGTCATAGCCCATGAATGTCACGGCCTTGCCGTCGGGCGACAGGTGAAGGGACAATTCAGACTTGGAGCTGAAGCTAGTCACCGCAACGTCCGCGGGGACAGTCAGCGCACCAATTTCGGCAAGGCGACCGCCTTCCAGATGGTATTTCTTGATCACGACCGGTGCGGTCACGCCGAAGTTCGAAATCGACCGCCACGTTGTTGAAGACCGTCGGATAGGTGCCGTCGGCCACAGCTTGCCCGCCCGTCGGCAGCACCTGGCCCACGGTGACAGTCGACGGCTTGCCCGCGTAAGACGCCGCGCTGACAAGCAATTCATGCGGATTGCCCGCAGTCTGGGAAAATGCCGGATGGACCGCAAAAAGCACCGGTGAGAAGGCCGTCCCCGCGATCAGGCGTCGGACAATGGCGCGGCCCGTTGTTTGCGGCGTGGAAATTGATTTGAACATCCGATAGGTCCCCCCTTTGGAAATTGAAACGGGTTCCTCATATCGGGCCGATCGCAACACTCCTGTGACAGGTCCGGACAATCGTGTTCACGTTTTAGAAATCTGGAAGCGGACAGAGCTTGAATCCACGTCCTGGCTTCAAAGCCCGCGCAGCGCGGTGATCGAAACGTTCAGCGTGCCTTCTGCCTGCGCGATCACGCGCAGCGTTTTGGAATCGAAAGCGATGTAGGCCAGTTGCAGACTGGTGATTTCAGCCGCTACCCGCACGCCGTCCTCGTTTTTCTGGAAGTCCGCGATCGCGGCGGCGACTTTCTTCTGCGCATTGGCCGCGAACGGCTTGAGGTCGACCACGGCCTTGTCGGCGAGCGCCTGTTGCAGCCGCGGCATGGCTTCGCGCGCCGCCACCCCGAGCAACCCCAGCGCTGCCTCGGATTCGACGGCCAGTTGCACGTCGGTCAGCCGCAGCGTCTGCTCGGCCTGATTGAGCACGGGCCTGCCCCAGATCTGCACGGTGGCGTCGGCGCCGAGGCCGAACCAGCTCTTTTTTTCCTTGGCGTGCACCAAAAGCGAGATCAGCAACCGGTCGCCGGACGCCGCCACCGTGGCCTTTTTCACCGTGACATCGACCGAGCCCGAACCGTCCTCGGGAAATGTCCGTCCGCTCAGTTGCGTTTCCAGGATCTTGTTGATCTCGGTGAACGGCAGATCGATCGGCACGCCGATGCTGACGCCGCCCGGGGTCGGCGGGATGATCGAGATCTTGTCGGGAAACGGGCAGTCGGGCTTGGTCTGCTCGGAGGTGACCCGGGTCTCTGCCTCGACGCCGACGAGAGCCGTGACCGCCGATGCGTCGACCTGCGGCTGCACTGCGATCGCCCGCGTCGGCCGCAATTCGAGCCACAGCGGCGGCAATGATGCGTTGGCGCCGCTGGTGCCCTGCAGCGGGATCGAACGGCAGGCCTTGGCCCATTGTACCCGCGCGTTCTGCTCGAACGCGGGGTCGTTGCGGATTTTCGCCGACACCGCTTCGAGCTGCTCGTTGACGGTCTTGTCGATTATCGGCTTGACCTGCGCCGGGACGTTGACGCGCGCGCCCGCCACAGTGAGGCTGCTATCGCCGAGATTGACCTGGGCCTGCAAATTCGGCTCGAAGTGCCAGGTCGCCGCGAGTTTCGGCCGCGAGGTGATGGTGACGTTGCCCTTGATCTCGGCGTGGGCGTTGATGTCCTTGATGTTGATGCTGCCGATTTGCTTGGCGGCCTTGTCGCCGAGCAGGCTGCCGAGCGCGTTGATCGCGCCGGTCGCTTTCGACGACAGCGAGCCCGTGACGTTCAAGGTGCCCGTCAGCGGCGTCGCCAATGTCAGCACGTCCGCGGCGCCGGTCGCGGTGATCGGTCCGCGCGACGCGGTCCAGCCGACATCGGCGTTCTGCAGGATCTGCGTCGCCGGATTGTCGGCCTTGCCGTTGAAATCATGTGGCGCGGCGCGGTCGGCGGCGTCGCGAATGGCGGCGATCGAAATCGCGACCGGCGCCAGTACGACCGAAGTGCGCGATGCCGGCGGCAATGGCGGCAACGCGGCAATCGCAGGCGCGTTAACCGGAGCGCGCGGCGACAGCCAGTCCAGAGCCTTCAGGCTGGCATAGAAAGAGATCACGACGACCATGCTTGCAAGCAGGATCGTCTTGAGACGTAACGGCAGACGCATCGTCCCCCCGGACTGATTGAAGGGTCGAGTTTACAGGGTGGGTTCTGCGGGCGCCAGCTTCAGTTACGGGCGCTTTTGGCGGCGTTCTGACGTATTATGGCGCGGGATCGCCAGCCGGCCATGGTCTCGCCACGAACCGGGCACGATCGTTAATTCCGGCGTGGGAAATGTTGCCGCTCAGAAACAAAAATGGCGCGGAGACCGCGCCATCTTTTCTTAGCAGGTAAGCTTGGATCGGCTTGCGATCAGCTACGCTTGTTGCCGGCATTGTCCGCACGGCGGTCCATCGGCAGCACGATCACTTTGGTGCCGACATTGACCCGTGAATAGAGATCGGAAACGTCCTGGTTGGTGAGGCGGATGCAGCCGGACGACACATGCGTTCCGATCGTCTCCGGCGCGTTGGTGCCGTGAATGCGATACACGGTTCCGCCGAGATACATTGCGCGAGCGCCGAGCGGATTGCCGGGGCCGCCGGCCATGTGGCGCGGCAGATAGGGTTGGCGCGCGATCATTTCCGGGGGCGGGGTCCAATCCGGCCACTCGGCCTTCTTGGTCACCGACTGCACGCCCGACCAGGTGAAGCCATCGCGGCCGACGCCGATGCCGTAGCGGATCGCCTGGCCATTGCCGAGCACGTAATAAAGATAGGTGTTGGGCGTATCGATGATGACGGTGCCGGGCGCCTCGCGAGTCGGATAGCTCACGATCTGCGCGCTTCAGCCGCGCGGGCAACTGGGCGGGAGCGACCTCGTTCTGATCGGGCGCGGCCTGCACCGGCGGCTCGTACGCCTGGACCGGCGGCGTCATGATGAAGGGAAACAGCGGCAGCGGAGCTGCCGAGGCCGACGTGGAAAGCGCCAGCGTGCCGATCGCCAATGCGCCGAACGCCAGGAATTTCGAGGTGGCGCGGCGGGAATTCAGCTTCAAATGATCTCAGCTTGAACATGTGTCGTCCCCTGTTTGGTTTCACGCATCGTTCGGCGTGTTGTTGGGGCGATCAGTACCGATGAGGTGTTTCAGGACATTTGCGTCAAAGGCGAAAAACGGTTTCGTCGCGGTAATGAATTGTTTCATGACAGTTTCGTGAGGCCGCGGGGCTGGAGGGTTAACAAAAATCGGCCTGACAATTCGATGACGTCATACGCCTGAAATATCCATGGCCGAACGTCGGGATGTTGAGAATCAACCAGCTCTCAGGCTCCCGAGATGCGGATTTTAATAGCGACTGATGCTTGGCATCCGCAGGTTAACGGCGTGGTGCGCACGTTAACCTCGCTGGCGCGTAGCGCGGCCGGGCTAGGTGTCGACATCGATTTCCTGACCCCCGACGGCTTTCCGTCGATGGGGTTGCCGACCTATCCGGGCCTGAGAATTGCGCTGCCGAACCGGCGCGAGATCGCCAAGCGGATCGAGGCGATCGCGCCCGACGCGATCCATATCGCGACCGAAGGCCCGATCGGTTGGGCGGTGCGCGCCTATTGCCGCCGCCGCAAGCTGGCCTTCACCACCTCCTACACCACGCGCTTCCCGGAATATGTCGAGGTTCGCACCGGCATTCCCGCCAGCGTCGGCTACGCGGTGCTGCGGCACTTCCACGCCGCCGCGTCGATGATCATGGTCGCGACCGACTCGCTCAAGGCAGAGCTCGGTGCGCGCGGTTTCAAGAAGCTCGGCTTCTGGACCCGCGGCGTCGACACCAATCTGTTCAATCCGGATTCGCCGGCCGAACTCGATTTGCCGCGGCCGATCTTCATGACCATGGGCCGCGTCGCGGTTGAAAAGAATATCGAGGCGTTTCTGTCGCTGGATCTGCCGGGCACCAAGGTCGTGGTCGGCGACGGACCGCAGCGCGCCGAACTCGAACGCAAATATCCGCAGGTCAAATTTCTCGGCGAGAAGAAAGGCCAGGATCTGACCTCGCATCTGGCGGCGGCCGATGTCTTCGTGTTTCCGAGCAAGACCGACACTTTTGGCGTCGTGCAACTGGAAGCGCTGGCCTGCGGCACCCCGGTCGCGGCGTTTCCGGTGACCGGTCCGCTCGACGTGATCGCGGACCATCCGATCGGCGCCATCGATGAAAACCTGCAGAGCGCCTGCCTGCGCGCGCTCGGCATGTCGCGCGAAACCTGCCGCAATTTTGCACTCGAGCGTTCCTGGGAAAACAGTGCGCGTCAGTTCATCGGCAATCTCACTGCGTTGCAGCCAAGCCGTTCGCTGCGGCCCACCTCCCGCGTCGTGGCGGGAAGAACCGCTGTACGCGGCTAATCACACTCATCATCACAGCAAGTTGGAACCATCATGGCGGAAATCTTGAAACTGGACGGCACGGGTCAACTGGACTTCGATCGCGAAACGGTCGAGCGTGCCTATGACCGCTGGGCGCCGATCTATGACCTCGTATTCGGCGGCGTGTTCGGCAAGGGCCGGCAAGCGGCGATCTCGGCCACCAACAGCATCGGCGGCCGCGTGCTTGAAGTCGGCGTCGGCACCGGCATCTCGTTGCCGCAATACGCCGCCAATACGCGCATCTTCGGCACCGATATTTCGGAAGCGATGTTGCGCAAGGCGCATCAGCGCGTCAAGGAACTCGGCCTCAAGAATGTCGAGGGCCTCGCGGTGATGGATGCCGAGAAGCTCGAATTCCCCGACAATTCGTTCGACGTCGTGATGGCGCAATATGTCGTCACCGCGGTGCCGAACCCGGAAGTGGCGCTGGACGAATTCGCCCGCGTGTTGCGTCCCGGCGGCGAGATGATCCTGCTCAGCCGGGTCAGCGCCGATGCCGGCGTACGCCGCTTCATCGAACAGCGGCTGCAGCCGGTGGTGCGTCCGCTCGGCTTCCGCACCGCTGAATTCGCGTGGTCGCGCTTTGCCGAATGGCAGGCCGGCGCCCGTGGCATCGAGCTGGTCGAGCGCCGCCTGGTGCCGCCGCTCGGGCATTTCTCGCTCATTCGTTTCCGTAAAGTCGAGATCGCGGCGGCCGCCTGAGGCGGTCGCTAAGGTTATCAACAGTCCGGTTGCGTCACGTCATATGTCATTATGATGATGTCACACGCCGGACATCGAATCCCTGTACAAAAATCCCCGACGATGGAGGGAAATATGCTTGAGAATTTCCGCGAGGCTTTGCACACCCAGCGCTGGGATGACCATCGCTATTACCACCACAGCCGTATCAACCAGAGTTTACACTTCGTTAGCGCCTCGAGCTTTCTCGTCGGCTACGTGATGATGTTCTTCGATCCGGTGGCGGCGGCGCTGCTCGGCTGGTGCGTCTCGATGACCACCCGGCAGGCCGGTCATTTCTTCTTCGAGCCGAAGGGCTATGACCACGTCAACGACGCCACGCACGAGCACAAGGAAGAGATCAAGGTCGGCTACAATCTGCGGCGCAAGGTCGTGCTGATGCTGATCTGGGCGTTGTCGCCGCTGGTGCTGTATCTCGATCCGACCATGTTCGGCCTGTTCAAGCCCTGGGTGTCATCGGGTGATTTCATGCGGCAGGTCGCCAAGATCTGGCTCGCGGTCGGCGTCGGCGGTCTGTTGTTCCGCACCGTCCATCTGTTCTTCATTCGCGACGTCGAGACCGGCCTGGTCTGGATGACCAAGATCCTCACCGACCCCTTCAGCGATTTCAAACTGTACTACAAGGCGCCGCTGGCGCTGCTGAAGGGCGAACTGATCGATCCGGGTCTCGAGAAGCACGTCAAGCACGCTTGATCTTTGATCTGGATTGTTTCCACGTTGCGTACTTGCCCGGCCTCGAGCCGGGCATTCCCGTTCTTGACTTCCGGTAGACCGTCATCCTGAGGAGCATCGCGTAAGCGATGCGTCTCGAAGGATGGCGAAAATGATGGACCTCATCCTGAGGAGCTTGCGAAGCAAGCGTCTCGAAGGATGGACGCAACGCGCGGACTCGCGGCCATCCTTCGAGACGCCGCGCAAGGGCGCGGCTCCTCAGGATGAGGTCCGAGATAGTTTCACAGCCTCTCAGGATGACGCCGGGAAGCGCGAAGACGCGCTTCGCGCTTTTGTCCGGCCATGACGAAAAGTAATTCGATGTCGATGAATGAAAGCGCGCGCCTAGCGCTTGAACTTCCGGGCGATGATCTCTTTGAGGATCTGCCGCTTGATGCCCTTGTTGGTCAGCGACGCGTCGCGCCACCACCAGCCGTCCTGCTTCATCTTCGCGGCCGCTGCGGCAAAGCGCTTTGTCACTTCGGCGAAATCGGCATCGGTGTAGTTCAGGCTGAAGATCAGCCGTCCGGTGCCGACCCAGCTCAGCGCCAGCCCTTCGGCGCGCAGATAATACTGGAACATCCAATTATAGCGGGACGGCTCGGTGTACTGGACCATCCAGATCGACGACAAATTGCTGACCCGCACCGGCAGGTCCTGCGCGGTCATCATCTCGTTAAACTGGCGCGCCCGGCTATCCCAGGTTTCGTCGAGGCCGCTATAGACGGTGCGGAACGCCGGATCGTCGAGCCGGGTGAGGAATTCATCCATCGCCATCATGACGTAGGGATGCGAATTGAAGGTGCCGCGGGCAAAGCAGATGTCGGCGGGATGATCGTCGCGGAACCGTCGCATCAGGTCCTTGCGGCCGCAGACCACGCCGACCGGCAGGCCGCCGGCGAGGCTCTTGCCATAGGTCACCATGTCGGCGCGGACGCCGAAATATTCCTGGGCGCCGCCGGGAGCGAGCCGGAAGCCGACAAAGACCTCGTCGAAGATCAGCACGATATTGCGCTCGGTGCAGATCTGCCGCAACGCCTTCAGCCATTCGGCATAGGCGGCGCGATCGTAGCGGCCCTTGCGCGAGCTATCCACCAGCGAGGAATCGCCGGGTGCGTTGCCGTTGGGGTGCAGCGCCTGCAGCGGATTGACCAGCACGCAGGCGATGTCGTTACGGGTTTTCAGGACCTGGAGCGTCCGCTCCGACATGTCGGCCAAGGTGTAGGTCTCATGCGGCGACACCGGATTGCCGATGCCGGGCTGAACATCGCCCCACCAGCCATGATAGGCGCCGGCGAAGCGAACCAGATGCGAGCGGCGGGTGTGATAGCGCGCCAGCCGCACCGCCTGCATGACCGCTTCGGTGCCGGACATGTGGAACGAGACTTCGTCGAGCCCGGAAATCGCGCACAGGCGCCGGACATTGTCCATGATGATCGGGTGGTAGGGGCCGAGCACCGGTCCGAGCGGATGCGCGCGGGTCTCGGCCTTGGCGATGCAATCCTTGTAGAAGTCGTTGCCGAAGATATTGACGCCGTAGGAGCCGGTCAGGTCGTAGAACACATTGCCGTCGAGGTCGGTGACGGTGACCCCGGCCGAGGATTCCATGAAGGCGCCGGTGCCCAGATGCTCGCGCACCAGCCGGCTGAACTGAAACGGCACCCGGTAGGTCTCGGTGAAATGCAGGTCGGAGATTCGCTCCGCCGCCTCGGCAGTCATCTTGCGGCCCTTGGCGAAACGCTGCTCGTACAGCCGGGCCAGCCGGAAGAAGGCATCCTGGCGCTGGGTGGCGACCGCGGCGGGCGCGCGATCGGCAGCGAAGAAATCGTTGATGTCGAATTCGTAGAACGGGATCAGGCGCGCCACCATGCGCGACATCTTGGAATGGCCGGTCAGCGAGCGGTGCTTGGCCCGCGACAGCGCCACCCGCGCCTGCAATTTGGGGAAGACAGCCGCGGCGCTTGCGACCGCGGCGGTGGACAACGACAGAATCGGAAGGGGCGAATCCATGCCGCCAGCGCTAGCGAATCCTGCTGACAGATTCATGACAATCAAGAGCCTGATCGCGGGTCTGACCCAGCAGGAGGACCTTAATTTCCTGCTGACCAACCGGATTCCGCGCGCGGCGGTAACCCGGTTCATCGGCTGGTTCAGCAAGATCGAGCAGCCCCTGATCCGGGATCTGTCGATTGCCTGCTGGCGGATGTTCTCCGATCTCGATCTGTCGGAGGCGAGAAAAACCAGCTTCAAGAGCCTGCATGATTGCTTTACCCGCGAGCTGCGTCCGGGCCTGCGTCCGGCCGACCCGGACCCCTCGATCGTGGCCAGCCCGTCGGACGCCATCGTCGGCGCGCATGGCGCGATCGCCGACACCGAATTATTTCAGATCAAGGGCGCGCCGTATTCGCTGCTCGATCTGCTCGGCGATCCCGCTTTGGTCGAAGCGCACCGCAACGGGCGTTTCATCACGCTGCGGCTGACCTCGAGCATGTATCACCGTTTCCACGCGCCCTATGACTGCCGGATCGAGCGGGTGACGTTCATTCACGGCGATACCTGGAACGTCAATCCGATCGCGCTCAAGCGTGTCGAGCGGCTGTTCTGCAAGAACGAGCGCGCGGTGCTGCAAACCCGGCTCTCGACCGGCGAAGCGCTGACCCTGGTGCCGGTCGCCGCCATTCTGGTCGCGAGCATCCGGCTGCATTGCCTCGATGTCATGCTCAATGCGCAAACCAGGGGACCAACCGAGTTCCCGTGCGACGTCAGCGTCCGCAAGGGCGACGAGCTCGGATGGTTCGAACATGGCTCGACCATCATCGTGCTGGCGCCGGATCATTTCGAGTTTTGCGACGGCATCGCGGAAGGAACACGAATCCGCGCCGGTCAGCCGTTGATGCGAAAATCGCCGACGTAACTGGTGTTGTCGGCGGGCGTCCTTATATAATTTTGCCTGAATCCGATTCGAAATCGCAAATGTGAGACAACGGATGGCGCGAGCGCCTGTTCTGGCGGCCGGAGGCATTGTGCTGCGAGGAGAGAAAAATCCGCGCATCGCAGTGGTGCGGCTGCGCAAGCGCAATGAATGGGTGCTGCCCAAGGGCAAGCTCGACGACGGCGAGACGCCGCGCGCTGCAGCCGAGCGCGAAGTGCTGGAAGAAACCGGCCATGATGTGTCGGTGCACGAATTTCTGGGCACGCTGGTCTATGAGTCCGGCGGGCGATCCAAGGTCGTGCACTACTGGCGAATGGAAGCCTGCGGCGATGCGGTTCACGAATTGATGCATGACATCAGGGCGGTCGATTGGCTGCCGCTGGATGCCGCCCTTGAGCGGTTGTCGCGCGGCTACGAGCGCGCGTTCCTCGCCAACGTCGGCCCGATCGCGCTGCAGGCCGCGGCGTCAGCCGAGGCTGCACGGCGAACCCGCGCCAAACAGGCCGCGCCCGAGAAGCGCCGCAGCCGCGCCGCACCGTCGATTGCTCCGCCGCCGTCGGCTCCCGCGCCGTTGACGCCGGAACCGGTACCCTTGGCGGCATCAGCCGATGCCGCCGAGGTCGCGCAGGACGAACGCGCGGTGGTCGTGAGCGATACGATGGAATCCGCAGCGCCCATTGATGCGGACGAATTCCGGATGGTGCCTCAACCGGCGGAAATCGCCGCGGCCAATTCCACAGACGGCGGCGCCGTTGTCACGGATCAACCCGTACGCCGAAGCCTGGTGCAGAAAAGTGCGGGACTGGTTACAGCGCGCCGCCTGATCGTGTTCCCCGGATGCTGCGCAGTGCGCCGCTCTTGCACCCGGGTCCGCGCTTCGCGCGGCCCGAGTACAGGCCGTGTGATGCGCTGCTGATCCGGGGTCCAACGTTGTGGCAGTGGGTCCCGGCTCTGCGGAGCAGCGTCGCAAGAACGCTGCACCGCGTCCGGGACACGAGATGCCTCTTAGCGCCTTTCCTTTTTCCCCTTCGGTGCTGGTGCGGCTCGCCGCAGCAAGCCCGGCCGGTTCGATAATCCACCTCGCTGTATGCCGGCCGGCGCGCCGGGTGCCACACCCGGCTGCTGCTGCAATTGTCCCTGGCGGTTCGGCGCGCCTGGCGCTTGCGGCGAACCTGGCCGCGGCGGCAATCCGTTCTGGTGCTGCAGGCCGGGCTGACGCGCCGGATTGTTGTTGCGCAGGTTCGGATTCGGATTGTTACGCAAATTGTTGCGGTTCGGGCTGTTGCGGTTCGGGTTGGCCTGCCGCAACGCGCGTTGCCGGCTGACGATCTGGCGGCCGACGCTCTGCGCGGCATGGACCTGGCGGACGATGCCCTGATCGCGCAGCGCCTGCTGCGGTGAAATCAGCAGCGGCGCCGCGCTGAAGCGGCCACCGGCGCCGGGCCGAATGGTGAAGCCGGAAGCGCCCTGGGTCAGGAAGCCGAGCCGCGCGCCGGTGCGATCATTGACTTCGATCCGTCCGACCCGTCCGTCCGCATCGGGATAAAGCTTGATCGCGACATTGTTGGCGCTGTTGGCGGCGGCACCTTCCGGCACTTCAATGAGGCCGGTGGTGCCGCGAATGCCGAGCGTCGCGGTGGGCGTCGATATCCTCATGTCGCCGGTATGGGCGACCTCGGCCGCGACAAAGGCCACGGTGCCCTTGGCGATATCGAACAACGCGCCGTTCTGCTTGCCGCCGTCTTCATAGATATAACTGTCGACGATAATCCTGGCGTTGGCGGTGAGATTGAACGTGGTGGCATCGTTGAAGGTGACGCCGAGCGTGGAATTCGCCGACGTCTGCAGGACATCGTTCTGGAAGATATCGTCCTGCAGCTTGAGCGGCGTGGCCGTGTTGTTGCGGGTGACGCTCGCGCTGCCGGTCAATGTCGCGACGTTTCCGATCGGCTCATCGGCGGTGGTGGCGTCAGGCTGCGCAGGCGCGGCGGGTAGGGAAGGCGCGGCGGGCGGCTGCGTCGGCTGTGCCTGCGCCAGTTTTATGGGTGCGGATACCGCGGCTTGCGCAGCGGGCATCTGATCTGTTTGCATCAGCGAAGGCATCGCGGAGACGCCGGCGCTGCCGCCGAGCCACAACAACACGAGCCAGGTGACGACCGAAAGCGCATGCCTCATTACGACGTCACCTTGAATTCGCAGACGATACCAACCAGCCGTCCGGAATAGAGGACTCCGCCGTCTGAATGCCAGATGAATGCAGACGCCGCTGTGGTTGTACAGACGCAAAACGATCGGACGCCACGTCCCGCATGTGCTGGACGTGGCGTCCGGTATTCAAAATAAACGTATTGCTTAGCTGACGCGCTTCCAGGTCTGGCCGCCGCAGAACATGCCGCCGAAGGCATCGAGCCATGCGGCCAGGCGCTGTGCGGATACGTGCTCGATCCGTCGGCGAATGCCAGGGGCGAGCCGTGCTGGTCGACATGAAGTCGAAGTCGGCGTCGGAATGGTCCGGCGATATCTATAGCCGCGACAGCGGCGACAGCTGTTACGGGACGATCTCGATGAAGGGGCCGAACGCGCTCAAGGTCGAGGCGTGCGCGCTGGGCTGGTTCTTATGCGCGGGCAACGGCTGGAGCCGGACCGATATCAAGCCGGTGAGCCTGATGAGCGACCGCGGCAATTGGCCGGGTTCGCGATCGTAGAAAACCCGAGCTGCTCGAATTTCTAGATCGCCGGCAATGAATGGTGCTCGTGCATCACGCGCCAACGAGCCTCAGTTTTGCGAAGGCCCATTGTCAGTCGAAACACGAGCGGCTCTCTGTTGCCGCTCGAATCGATGTTGACGCACCTGCCAACCGCCGTGGCGAACGCCACATCGGAGCCGGCCGATATCTCGATGTCCTGAAAATCGAAAACGACCGGCTTTTCCGATGAAGAAAGAAACGCCTCCCAGCTCGCCATGTAGGCGTCCATGCCTCGCGACAACAATGGCAGCGGGACATCAAACAGCAGGATATCGGGATCGTGGTCGGCGCGGATGCCGTCCATGTTCTGGTCGCGCACCGCCTGGCTCCATCGTTCGATGAGGGCGCGGATCTCGCGTTCGTCGTTTGACGCCGGGCTTCGTCCTGCTTCAGCAGCCATACTGGTCTCCCTTTCAACGCCACATTCCCTATCTTCTCGTCAAAAGACGAAAGAGGTGAGTCGCTCCCGACATAACAGGTCACCCGCTCCCGACGCATTCCCGGATATCTTGGGCGCGCGTGGCGCATGGGGCGATGCGGCTGCGCATTTGCGATCGCCCCAGCCGGTGCGCTAGTCTCGGTTCAACGAAAAACCGGGAGGAACTGGATGGGTCGGAAAATAGCTATCGTTGGGGCAGGGGCGGTCGGCGGCTATGCCGGCGCGCATATGGTGCAGGCCGGTGAGGACGTCACCTTCATCGATCCATGGCCCGAGCATGTCGAGCACATGAAGAAACACGGCCTGCGCGTCACCCACGCCAAGGACGTCGCGGAATTCTCGGTTCCGGTGCGCGCGCTGCATGTCACGGACGCCCAGCAGCTTTCCAAGGAGAAACCGGTCGACATCGCCTTCGTCTGCATGAAGTCCTACGACACCGCCTGGGCCACCATGATGATCCAGCAATATCTGGCGCCGGACGGCTATGTCGTGTCGCTGCAAAACTGCATGAATGAAGAGACGATCGCCGGCATTGTCGGCTGGGGCAAGACGCTAGGGTGCATTGCCAGCAGCATCACGGTCAATTTGCCCGAGCCCGGCCACATCCACCGCGGCGCCGGCAAGGGCGGGGCCGCGCACACGGTATTTCGGACCGGCGAAGTGCATGGCCGTATCACCCAGCGCTCCGAGGAAATCCGCCGCCTGGTCGGGTACGCCGACAGCGCCAAGGTAACCGAAAATCTGTGGGGCGAGCGCTGGTCGAAACTGGTCGCCAACGTTATCGGCAACGGACTTTCCGCCTGCACCGGCCTGACCGGCGGGGAAATGTTGCAGAACGAGCCGATCCGCCGCTTCTCCACCCGGCTCGGAAGCGAAGCGATCCGCGTCGGACAAGCGCAAGGCTATCAACTGGAGGAGATTCTGCACCTGCCGCCCGAGACGATCGCGCGGGCCGGCGAAGGCGATGAGGCGGCGATGCGCACCTGCGACGCGCAGCGCTTCGAGGACGGCAAGCGCACCTCCTCCGCGCAGCGTCCCTCGATGGGCCAGGACATGCAGAAGGGACGACGCACCGAGATCGAGTTTCTCAACGGCTTCGTGGTGCGCGAGGGCGAGAAACTCGGCATCTCGTGTCGCGCGAATGCTGCGCTGACCGATATCGTCAAGCTCGTGGAACGCAACGAGTTGAAGCCGGATCCACGGCACATCACGGAACTGCGCTTGAACTGACCGGAGCTGGCTTGCGAAAAACGCCCGGCGGCCGGAACGATCCTGGCCGCCGGGCGCTGAAAATCCTGAACGTGTGGGATTCTAGTAGATCACGCCGAGCACGATCGCGCCGACAAACGCGAGCGCGATATACGCGGTAACAACGCTCAGTTTGCTGGCGAAAGTCACGGCAAACCTCCCTCGGTCTACGTCGGTGCCTCGCATAACGCACCAAGTGGCGAGTTGTTCCCGCCGGAAAAAGTCAGCCTTGCTGCTCCATCACGATCACGTAACGCATCGGCCATTGGCAACGTGGTTAAAGAGTCGTGAAATCAACGCGTTGAAGAGTCCTTAAATATATTGGTCGATGTTGCGCGGATGACGCGCGGAGTTCGTTTGTATCTCGTCGGCTCCTTCGTCCTTGTCTCGCTAGCGGGTTGCGGTCGCGGATTTTTTCAGTCCGAGGAGCGCGAGCCATGGCGGGCCGAGGCCGAAATCGCATGCCTGAAATCCGGTGCGGTCAAGGAGAGCGCCGATCTGGTCCGGATCGATCCGATTTCGGGCCCCGGGGTTTGCGGCGCCGAGTTCCCGCTGAAAGTCGCAGCGCTGGGCGAGAGCAACAGCAGTTTCGGTTTTGCCGATGACGATCTGCGGCCGCCGGCCAATGTCGGCAACCAGCCGCGCTGGCCGGTCTCGCAACCGCCGCCGCGGACGTCGACCTATCCTGACAACAGCCTGCGCCAGCCCGGCTATGGCCAGCCCGCTTATAACCCCCCGTCCACTGGTCCGGTTTCGCTGACGGCGCCCGGCGTTTCGCAGCAGGAAGATGAGATCGAACTGCCGCCCGAAGGTACGCCGCCGCCATCAGGTGCGCGGCCATATCCGAATGCGCAGGCCTACCCGAACGCACAAGGCTATCCGCCGCGTGACAATTCCGGCGCCATATTCGCCGCGGCCTTATCCGGCACCGGCCGCGCCGCAAGCTGAAAGCCTGCCGCGTCTTGGCCCGGGTCCGATGCCCGGCAACTCCGTCGCGGCGGTGGGGCCGGTTGCGGTGAAGCCGACCGCGACGCTAGCCTGTCCGATCGTCTCGGTGCTCGATCACTGGCTGGCCGAATCCGTGCAGCCCGCCGCGATGCGCTGGTTCGGCGCGCGCGTCGTCGAGATCAAGCAGATCTCCGCCTATTCCTGCCGCGGCATGAACGGTAATTCCAACGCGCATATTTCCGAACACGCGTTCGGCAATGCCCTCGACATCGCGGCGTTCACGCTGGCCGATGGCCGGCGCATTTCAGTGGAGACCGGCTGGAAGGGCATGCCGGAAGAGCAGGGCTTTCTGCATGACGTGCAGGCATCGGCCTGCCGCGAATTCACCACCGTGCTGGCGCCCGGCTCCAACGTCTATCATTACAATCACATCCACGTTGACCTGATGCGCCGCGCCCACCGGCCGATCATCTGCCAGCCGGCCGCGATGTCAGGCGAGGAAGTGGCGGCGCGCGCGTCGGGGCGCAATCCCTATGCGTCCAATTCCTATGGGGCCAATTCCTATGCGGCGACGGGGCGTGCGCCGATGGTCACCGGATCGCTCGGCGGCAGCAGGATCGCGCCGCATCATCACAAGGCCAGCGACGAAGACGACGCCGAGGACGATTAGAACAGTCCTGATGTAGCACTGGCGTCAGTGATACCCACTAGCGTCTTTCTTCCGTCATTGCGAGGAGCGCAGCGACGAAGCAATCCAGAGCCAAAAAGAAAGAACTGGATTGCTTCGCTGCGCTCGCAATGACGACCAGATTTCGTTCAGCCAAATTTCACTATGCTCTAGCGTTTGGATTTGACGCCATAGGCCGCGAGAAACATCCGGGTCGCGCTTTCGACCACTTCCGTCATGCGTTCCGCCGATGGCGGTGGCGCGGCCTGAAAAATAAACGGCAGAAACAGCGACGCCTGACACGTCAGCATGAATTGCGACGCCGCGAGCGGACAATCGTCGATCGCAAGATCACCGCTCTCTACATGCGCCTCGAGATAAACGCCGAGATGCTCGATGTTCTTCTCCAGCACACGCTCATAATAGCGGCGGCCGACGTCCGGCATCCGCTCGGCGATCGCCATCACGGTGCGGATCGCCGATCCGCCGCCGGGCCGGCACAATAACTGGATGTAGGCCTGGCCGAATTCGCGAAGTGTCGTCGGCACGTCACGGGCGGGATCGAAATTGAACGCGACCTTGCTCTGTTCGATCGTCTCCTCTTCGACAATCGCCTCGAACAGCCGGTTCTTGTCGGCGAAGTAGACATAGAGGGTTCCCTTGGAGACGCCGGCGGCGCGGGCGATCTCGCCCATGCTGGCGCCATCGAAGCCCAGGTCCATGAACACCTTGCTGGCGCCATCGAGGATTTGGCGGCGTTTTGAACTATCCTCGTCACCGACGAAGCGTAGGGGTGCAGGATGCGCAACCATTGGTTTAGCTTCTCTGATAATATTCCGGGACCGGCAACGCCGTGGCAGGAGAGATCGTCTATGTTCGGTCTTGTGACGATATATCTTGACCGAACCGTTCGGTCAATGCTAATTTTAGTTTAGGATGCGAGGCGGCGAGGCCTGTTGTTGGCCGCGCCGCCGTCGCAACATTAATTATATAGTCTTAAGGAGGCCGGGCATGGCCGCAGCGAGAGACCAGGCAGCGCGCATTGTGCGTGCGGGGCCGGATACGGCCGAGGATGAATCGGTGCGCGACACGCCGGCTGCTCTGGTCGACCGGCTTCATGTCCAGCTCACGGAAGACAGCGTCGCACGCCGTCCCGTCGAGACACCGGAGGACAAGCCCGTTACCGAACCGCCAGCCGCGGCGCCGGCCACCGCCGCCCAACCCGCCGCCGCCAAACCCGGCAAGCGCAGGTTTGTCCTGATGGGAATCCTGACGCTGCTGGCGCTCGCCGCCGCGGGCTATGGCGCGTATTATGTGTTGGTCGGACGTTTCTTCGTCGGCACCGACGATGCCTATGTGCGCGCCAACAACACCACGCTCGGCGCCCGGGTATCGGGTCACATCGCGGCGATCCTGCCCGGTGACAATGCGGTCGTGCATGCCGGTGACGTGATCTTCAAGATCGATGACGGCGATTATCGCATCGCGGTGGATTCGGCGCGCACGAAAATCGCGACCCAGCAGGCCACCATCGACCGTATCGGCCGTCAGGTCACCGCGCTGGAAAGCGCGGTCGAGCAGGCCAAGGCGCAACTCGCCTCCGCCGAAGCGGGCCTCAAGCGCGCCGGTCTCGATTACGATCGGCAGGAGGCGTTGAACACCAAGGGATTTGCCTCGCGGGCAACCTTCGAAGTGTCCGAAGCCAGCCGCGATCAGGGCGTCGCGGCGGTGAAGTCGGCGCAGGCCGCCTATGACGCGGCGCGCGACAATGTCGAGGTCACCAAGGCGCAGCAGGCCGAGGCCCGCGCCCAGCTGGCCGAATTGCAGACCTCACTGGCGAAAGCCGAGCGCGATTTCGACTTCACGTCGGTGCGTGCGCCGGTGGAGGGCACCTTCTCCAACCGCTTGGTCAACACCGGCGATTACATCGTGGTCGGACAACGGCTCGGCAATGTGGTGCCGCTCGACGATGTCTTTATCGACGCCAATTTCAAGGAAACACAGCTCAAGCGCATTCGTCCGGGCCAGCCGGTGACGATTTCGGTCGATGCCTATGGCCATCGCAAGTTCGCCGGTATCGTCGACAGCATCTCGCCTGCGGCGGGCTCGGTGTTCACGCTGCTGCCGCCGGACAACGCCACCGGCAACTTCACCAAGATCGTGCAGCGTCTGCCGGTCCGGGTGCGGGTGCCGAAGGATGTGGCGCGGCAGAACCTGCTGCGCGCCGGCATGTCGGTCTATGCCACCGTCGATACCCACGACGGCGCCAGGGACGCCGACAACGATGCCGATCTGGATTCGCCGACCGCGATCCACCCGCAATAACTGCGTATCCGGCGGCGCGTCCAGTCGCGCGCCGTGCTGACCCGATTACATCAGGCTGCAGATCATGGCTGACGCCACCACCGCCTCGCCGACGATGATGACCGCAGCGGCCGCTGCGCCATCCGAGCGCATCGAGCCGCGGCGGCTGGTTGCGTTCCTGATCATGGTGTTCGGGATGTTCATGTCGATCCTGGACATCCAGATCGTCTCGGCATCGCTGACCGAAATCCAGGCGGGTCTGTCGGCGAGTTCGACCGAGGTATCCTGGGTCCAGACCGCCTATCTGATCGCGGAAGTGATCGCGATTCCGTTGTCCGGCTTCCTGTCGCGCGCGCTCGGCACGCGGCTGTTGTTCGCGATTTCGGCGGCCGGCTTCACGATTTCGAGTTTCGCTTGCGGCTTTGCGTCCTCGATCGAGCAGATGATCCTGTGGCGCGCGCTGCAGGGATTTCTTGGCGCCGGCATGATCCCGACCGTGTTCGCGTCCGCCTATACGGTGTTTCCACGGACCAAAATATATATCGTCGGCCCGATCATCGGCCTGGTGGCGACGCTGGCGCCGACCATCGGCCCGACGGTCGGCGGCTACATCACCGACGTGCTGTCCTGGCACTGGCTGTTCTTCATCAATGTGGTTCCGGGCATCGGCATCATCATCGGCGTGCTGGCGCTGGTCGATTTCGACGAGCCGAATTTTGAATTGCTCGATCGTTTCGACTGGTTCGGCCTGATCGCGATGGCCGGATTTCTGGGATCGCTGGAATATGTGCTGGAAGAAGGCCCGCAATATGAATGGCTGCAGGACACCTCGGTGGCGATCTGCGCCGCCATTGGCGCCGTCTCTGCCATCGCCTTCTTCTACCGGGTGCTGACCGCGGACGAGCCGATCGTCGATATCCGGGCCTTTGCCAACCGCAATTTCGGCGTCGGCTGCCTGATTTCGTTTTGCGTCGGCATCGGCCTTTACGGCCTGACCTATGTCTATCCGCGTTATCTCTCGGAAGTGCGCGGCTATAGCGCGCTGATGATCGGCGAGACCATGTTCGTGTCCGGCATCACCATGTTCCTGATGGCGCCGGTCGTGGGCCGCCTGATGCTCAAGGTCGACATGCGCTACATCATCGCCGCCGGCCTCATCATCTTCGGGCTCGGCTCGTTCCAGATGACCTGGATCACCCGCGACTATGATTTCTACGAACTGCTGGTGCCGCAGATCCTGCGCGGCATCGGCATGATGTGCGCGATGGTGCCGACCAACAACATCGCGCTCGGCACCTTGACGCCGGACCGAGTCAAGAACGCCTCGGGGCTGTTCAACCTGACGCGCAATCTCGGCGGCGCGGTCGGGCTCGCGATCATCAATCAAATTCTCAACGACCGCACCGATCTGCATATCTCGCGGCTGCAGGATCGCATGAATTGGGGCAACGCCACCGCGACCGAGACGCTCAACATGCTGACCCAGCGTATGCAGGGCATGGGCGACGCCTCATTGATGGCCCTGAAGCAGTTATCCCAGATTGTTCACCGCCAGGCGGTGGTGATGGCCTATGGCGACGTCTTTTACATCATGGCGGTGTTCTATTTTGGCTTGAGCCTTCTGGTCATACTGCTGAAGAAGCCCGCGCTGTTGACGTCCGGCGCGGCGCATTAGCTAAGGCGCCCGAACGCAAAAACGGCGCGCCCGATTGGGGCGCGCCGTGATTTCGGAGCGTTCGAAGCTGTCAGCCGATCAATTGGTCGGCCGCGCGAAGCTCGGGTATTTCATCTTGCCATCGGCGACCTTGGCCGGCCACACCGTGACCTGCTTGCCGTCCTGCCACTGGAAGATCATGCCGCTCACATTGTCCGGCCCGTATTTGAGGCCGTGGGTGAACTGGCTGTCGCGTCCGTAGAACTGCACGCGACCGATGGTGCCGACGTAGTCGGTCTTCTCGAGCTCAGTGACCATCTTGTCGGGGTCGGTCGAGCCGGCGCGCTTGATCGCGTCGGTGATGATGTAGACCTCGTCATAGGCGGTGTAGCCGGTATAGGCCGGCTCCGAACCGAACTTTGCCTTGAACGCCGCGGCAAACACCTTGGTCTTCGGCGTCACCGCCGTGGTGGAGGTTGCGACCGCCAGCGACGGAATGCCTTCCGCCGAGCCGTTGGTATCCGCCCAGAAGGTCGGGCTCAGCGCCTGCGCGCTGATGCCGAACATCGGCACCGGCACCTGCTGGTTCTTCCATTGCACGGTCGGTTGCACGCCGACATGCGAGATGCCGGTGATGATCACGTCCGGCTTCTTGCCTTCAAGATTGTTGAAGATCGGCGTGAAGTCGGTGGTGTCGGGCGAGAAGCGGATGTGATCGAGCACCTTCAATCCCGCTTTCGGCAGGCACTCTTCATAGCCGGCATCGAGCGGCTTGGTCCACGCGGCGTCCTCGCTCATGATCACGGCGGTCTTCATTTTCATGCCGTCGACCAAAAGATCCTTGGCCGCGTCACACACCGCCTGCGCCTGCGCGCCTGAGGTCAGGTAGCCGTGGAAGGTATATTTGTTCTTGTCATAGTCGTCGTGCACGGGCCGCGTGATTTCATTGCTCGCGGCGCCCGGCGTGATCAGCGGCATGTGCAGCCGCGCCGCCCACGGCTCGAGCGCGAGCACGACCTCGCTGATGTAGCTCGCGATTACCGCGCTGACCTTGTCGTCGGACACCGCGCGCTGGAACGCCCGTACCGAATCCGCCGACGAACTCTTGTTGTCGTAGGACACGATCTCGACCTTGCGGCCGTTGATGCCGCCCTTGGCGTTGATCTCGTCGGCGGCGATCTGCGCGCCGCCCGGCGTCGCGGCGCCGGCGATCGACTGCACTTCGGCGATGACGCCGATCTTGATCGGATCGTTCGATTGCGCCGATGACGGCGACGCTGCGCCGAAGGCGACAAGCGCGGTCGTTGCCGTCAGAAAATATCCAAATTTAAGCCTGGCTCTTGCCATGGACGCTGCTCCCTTTTTCTGATCCGCCTTGCTGGCGGCTTCGGCGAAAGTCCAACACAGGCCCCGGTGCAAATCAAACAAAACCGATGCTCGACTTAGGGCGTAAGGTGTCGCGTGCGTTGCAAAAATGATCCGGCGTACGCGCGATCACGGCGCGCCGGGCCGTCGATGTTGCAAATTGTCGATGACGCATTTATAAGCAATGTATAGTCGCTCACTCTTTCGCACTCGAACCTGGGAGGATTTGCATGATTTCGATGTATTTGCAGTCCGCGCCCTCGCGTTCGGTGTTCATGCTGGACGCCTGTTTCGCCCACTAAGGGCGACCTCAGCAGCATCGATCGGGCCTGACGTCCCGATTACCAAAGCTTCCCAAGTAGTTAGCTGAATTTCAACGACGCGCGCTCGCTTTTTGTCGGGTCGCCGTGTCCAGCAACGGAGCCGGTCTGCGCTGGAAGCGCTGCCGGATGACGCCATGACCAACCAACTCACTAAACGCCCCGCCGCGATCCGCGTGGTGCTGCCCTTTGTGTTCCGCCATTGGCTCGACCAGCCGGTCGTTGCCGCGACCGTGACCGGGGGCCTGCTGGGCGCGACCGTCGCCGATCTGTTCATGCCGGTTTTCTCCGGCCATCTGGTCGACGCGATGATTTCGGGCGCGGCGGATCCCGCCGCGCGCCGTGCCGCGTTGGTGGCGCTCGGCGCGATCGTGGCGCTGGGGCTTGGCTCGATGATCCTGCGTCTGATCGGATTGCAGGCAATCGTGCCGTTCACGCTGCGGATCATGTCCGACGTGTCGCGCGACGCGTTCATGCGCGTGCAGCGCTTCTCCACCGACTGGCATGCCAACAGTTTCGCCGGTTCGACTGTGCGCAAGATCACCCGCGGCATGTGGGCGCTCGACCTGTTGAATGACACCATCCTGATGGCGCTATTGCCTTCCTTGCTGGTGTTGCTGGGGTCGATGGTGTTGGTCGGCTTGCACTGGCCGTCGCTCGGTCTGGTGATTGCGGTCGGGGCTGCGGTCTACGTTCCGATGGTCGTGATATTTTCGACACGCTACATCGCGCCCGCCGCGCGCGTCTCCAATGCCTGGGACACCAAGGTCGGCGGTACGCTGGCGGATGCCTTGACCTGCAACGCAGTGGTGAAGTCGTTCGGTGCGGAGCTGCGCGAAGACACCCGGCTCGCGCGCGTCATCAGCCGGTGGCGGGTGCGCGTGCGGCGGACCTGGCTGCGCTACAACTACACGGCCGCAGCGCAGCTGTCGGTGTTGCTGTGCCTGCGCGCCTCCGTCATCGGCGGTGCGGTGTCGTTGTGGATTGCCGGCCGCGCGTCGCCCGGCGATGTCACCTATGTGCTGACCAGCTACTACATCATCCACGCCTATTTGCGGGATATCGGCATGCACATCAACAACCTGCAGCGCTCGGTCAACGACATGGAGGAACTGGTCGCGATCCACGACGAAGTCATCGGCATCGCCGACGTGGCCGGTGCGCAGCCGATCGACATCCAGGGCGGACGCATCGTGTTCGACGACGTCACGTTCCATTACGGCGGCCACCGCGCGCCGCTGTATGACGGGCTGTCGGTCGACATCCGCGCCGGCGAACGCGTAGGCCTTGTCGGCCGCTCCGGCTCCGGCAAGACCACGTTCGTCAAGTTGGTGCAGCGGCTTTACGATGTCAGCGGCGGCAAGATTTTGATCGACGGTCAGGATATCGCCAAGGCGACGCAGCAATCGTTGCGCAGCCAGATCGCGATCGTGCAGCAGGACCCGATCCTGTTTCATCGCTCGCTGGCCGAGAACATCGCCTACGGCCGGCCCGGCGCCAGCATGGCGGCGATCGAGCAGGCGGCGCGGCTTGCCAATGCGCATGAGTTCATCCTGCGGCTGCCGAAAGGCTACGGCACGCTGGTGGGCGAGCGCGGCGTCAAGCTGTCCGGTGGCGAGCGGCAACGCGTGGCGCTGGCGCGGGCGTTTCTTGCGGACGCGCCGGTGCTGATCCTGGACGAGGCGACGTCGAGCCTCGATTCGGAATCGGAAGCGCTGATTCAGCAGGCGATGGAACGGCTGATGAAGGGACGCACCTCGATCGTGATCGCGCATCGTCTGTCGACGGTACGCAGCCTCGATCGCATCCTGGTGTTCGACCGCGGCGAAATTGTCGAGCAAGGCAACCATGCCGCGCTCGCCAGTCACGCCGGCGGGATCTATCGCGGGCTGTTCGAACTGCAGGCGACCGAATTCGCGTCGGTTGCCGCGGCAGAGTGATTTGGCGCGGCAGAGGACAATCGCATTGAACCGGACAGCCGAAGCGGCGACAACTCAATGCCGATCAAAAGCGGGCGCTGAAATCGGCATGTGTGAACGTATTTGCAAAGATTGACGGTACCGGAATATGTTTCCGGCACCGTCAGGGGCGTCTGATGCACTGGTTTCGAAAAACGCGACAACCGGACGTTTGGGAAGTCGCTGATGCCAAACCCCTCGGCGATATCGAAGCGGCGCAAAAAATCCGCGAAATTTGCGCCTCGGCCAGCGCCATCGCCGGTAAAATGGCCGCCGACGGACGGCGTGCGGACAAGGGCAAAACAGCTGAAGCCGAACGACACCAGGCCGCGATCAAGCGCGCGCTCGAAATCGCGATGAAAATTTCCGACGATGCGATGCGCGACGTGTCGGTTGGCCAGATCATCGGCCTCTGTGTGACGGTGAATCAGATGAAAACGGCACGGATATTGGTTCGCGCGATCAAGTCCGAAAATGCCCGGGTTGAATTGATCAATGGAAATCCCGCACTGGCCGATCGCGGGACGGCAACTTAGTCAGCGGCGGCACGTCGCCGCGGTCGCTCCGGCTGCTTTTAAGAGGGCGGGGTGCGCTAGTCGGTGGCGATCGGCGCGTCTCGGCGCCGCGTCCGGGTCGAGATCGCCACTGTTGCAACGACTGCAACCGCGAACAGCACGATCTGCGGCGTGATGGTTTCGCCGTTGAAGAAGGCGGCCAGCGCGAAGGTGATGAAAGGTTGCAGCAACTGCACCTGCGAGACCCGCGCGATGCCGCCCATCGCCATGCCGGCGTTCCAGGCAAAGAACCCGATCCATTGCGAAAACACCGCGACGTACAACAGCGCCAGCCACGGCTTCAGCGGGATCTCGCTTAAATCCGCCGGCATCGTCAGTGCGGCGGCGGGCAGCGAGATCGGCAGTGCCATCACCAACACCCAGCTGATGACTTCCCAGCCCGGCATGTCCGCGGTCAGCCGTCCGGAAAAAGCGTAACCGATCGCCGATACCGCAACCGCGGCGAACAGCAGGAGATCGCCCGACGACAGCGCGCCGCCGCCTTGCCGCAACGCAAACGCCACCACCAGCGCCGCGCCAAAAATCGAGGCGATCCAGAACAACGGTTTTGGCCGTTCATGGGTGATGAGGACGGCGACGAAGGCCGTGGCGATCGGGAGAATGCCCAGCACCACGCCACCATGCGAGGCGTCGACGGTCTGCACGCCCAGCGCCATCAGGAACGGAAACATCACGCTGACGCAGAGCATCGCGACCGCGAGCGGAAACCACAGCGGGCGCGGCGGCAGCGGCCGGCGCAACACGATCAACAGCGCGAGCGAGCACAGCCCGGCGATCGCGGTGCGCAGCGCGGTCAGCGCCAGCGGATCGATCGCCGAGACCGCGATCCGCGTCGCCGGCAGTGTGCCGCCGAAGATCGCCATGCCGACAAAGCCCAGCAACAGGCCGAGACGCTCGCGCGACAAGCCAGAGGAAGTTTCGTGCGACAGGGAAGGGGAGGACATGGCGGCTCTGTAACTTTTTCGCGCTCTCGCGTACAGCGCCAGGCGCGCGCCGCATGGCGGCCATGCAGCGCATTGCGTTTTGGTAACGACAGCTAGTGCACGCCGACGCTGGTGAGGATCAGCGTCACACCGGACAGAACCAGCAGCGCCAGCACGACGTCCCTGAAATTCCGGTCGTTCAGGGCGTGATAGACCCGGGTGCCCAGCCAGGTGCCGAGCAGCGTTCCCGGGAAGGTCACGAGCGCGAGCGCGATCACGTTCTGCTTGATCAGACCTGTGCCGATCTGCAGGCACAGAGCGGCCAGCAGGATCGTCCAGTTGAAGACCTGGAAAATGCCGCGCCGCTCGTCCTTGTTCCAGCCGCGCACGCTGGCCCACAGGATCGGAATCGGGCCGGAGAGGCCGGCGAATCCGCCGAGAATGCCGCCGGCGAATCCGATTGCGGTGTCCGCAGGCTTGCCGCCGAAGCCGAACGCCATCGGCGCCCGCTGGAAATACAGCACGGCCGGAAACACCAGCAGCAGCACGCCGAAGGTCAATTTGAAGATTTGTGGATCGGCATGCGCGACCAGCAGCGTGCCGAGGGGAACGCCGACGAGACCGCCGATGACGAAGGGCCAGATCAGCGTGAAATCGAAGCTGCGCCACATCGACGGCAGCGTCGCGGTCTGGGCCACGACCGAGGAGATCAGAACCAGCGGCACCGCGAGCGACGGCGGCAGCACATAGAGCCATATGCCGAGCGCCATCAGCGCGGTGCCGAAGCCGGCCAGCCCGGAGACGAAGCCGCCGGCAAGCGCGCCAAAGAAGAGAAGGGCGTAGGTGAGGGTATCCACCAGAACTGTCCTTAGTCATTCCCCGCGCAAACGCGAAGCGTTTGTCGCGGGGCGTGCGCAGCGATGAACTCCGATGTGCAGTTGCACATCGGAGAATTTGAATTCCGGGGCTGGTCCTTTGGACCATCCCGGAATGACCATCGCGTTGGCGTTTACACCACGGGAACGGCAGGTACTATCCGCAAAACGCCATCAACGATAAACCCCACGGAAACGCCAATGCCCTCAAGTCCTGCCAAGACCTTCCTGGTTTGCCACGGCGCTTGGTCGGCCGGTTGGGCATGGAAGAAGATGCATCCGCTGATGGAAGCGGCCGGGCATCGCCTGGTGACGCCGAGCTATACCGGTCTGGGCGAACGGGCGCATCTTGCCAATCCGTCGATCGATCTGGAAACCCATATCGCCGACATTCTCAATGTCATCAGCTACGAAGACCTGCGCGACATCGTGCTGCTCGGCCATTCCTATGGCGGCATGGTCGCGACCGGCGTGGCCGACCGCGCCCGCGATCGCATTGCACAACTGATCTATCTCGATGCCTTCGTGCCGCGCGCCGGACAGTCGCTGCTCGACCTTAACGAACCGGCGCGGCAGCGTATGCGCGACGCGGCGAAATCCAATGACGGCTGGCGCTTGCCGCCGATGCCGACCCCGCCGGACACATCCGCCGATGACGTCGCGTGGCTCAGCGGGCGCCGCGTCGACATGCCGATCAAATGTTTCGAGAGCGGATTGAAGCTGCAGTCAGAGCCGGCGATGCCGCGCAGCTACATCTACGCAACTCGCATCACGCCGGCCGATACCTTTGGTCCGTTCGCCCGGCGCGCCAGGTCCGAGCCGGGCTGGAACTATCACGAGATCGACGCCAGCCATTCGCCCAACGTCACCGCGCCGGAAGCGTTGACGGGGATATTGCGGAAGATTGTTGCGGGTTGAGGGGCGATCGAAAGGCGCGACCGGCATTCATCCTGCGTTTCCCGAGACAAGCTTAAGTCCGATTACACCCCCCACAATCAGCGTAAGGCAGAGCAATCGCAGCGGAGCCGCTGAGTCGCCCAATACTGTCATTCCGAGGATCGCGGTGCCTGTCGCGCCAATGCCGGTCCAGACCGCGTAGCCGGTCCCTACTGGTAGGGTGCGGAGCGAGAGTGAAAGCAGAAAGACGCTCGACAGGCCGGTGGCCGCCGTAAACAGCCCAGGTATCAATCGCGAGAAACCCTCCGACCACTTCATGCCGAAGGCGAATGCGATTTCGAGAATGCCGGCGATGCCGAGGAGTGCCCATGCCATATCTGATAGGTCCGTTCATTAATTGCCCAAGCGCTACGGCCGGGCGAGATTTGGGGAAAGCTCTGGTATCTGGCAACGCGACCGCGTCAGATCTTGAAACCGGTCACGCCTGAAACAAGTGAGCGCTGACGAACAGAAAACATCTTCTGTGCGCGAGTCGCTTGTCCGGTGCTTTAAGCTTTGGCGACCGCAGCGGCGGGACGGGTGCGGAACCCAATTCCCAACCGATTGAAGACGTTCATCAAGCCGATCGCATAGGTGAGATCAGCGAGTTCCTTGTCGCTGAATTCAGCAGCCGCAGCTTCATAGTGGGCATCGGGAATGCCGGTTTCGGCCACGCGCGTTACGGTTTCCGCCCAGGCGAGTGCCGCGCGTTCGCGGACGCTGAATAGTTCACCCCCCTCGCGCCACACCGGCACCAGGACGAGCTTGTCGACCGCAAGGCCCGACTTGAGCAGATCGCGGGAATGCATATCGATGCAATAAGCGCAGCCATTTATTTGCGACACGCGCAGATAGACGAGATTGACCAGTTGCTTTGGCAGGCCGGATTTTTGAATTGAGACATAAACCCCACCCAAAGCCTTGAAACCTTCAGGCGAAGCCTTGGCGTAGTCGAGACGATTGCTCATGATAAATCCTTCTATTTGCTGATTGATGGATTCTATCGTGATCAGTCTTGGCCTATCTTAGAAGGTCCATGATCCGCCTTGAGGATTAGGCCATAATCTTGGAAAGGGTGCGCGTTCGCGAGACGGACCACTGCCGCGGTCACATCAACTTCGCGATACGCCTTCCGAGATTCTCGGCGGTGCGCTGGGAGTCAACATTCGTAAAATTGAGAAGGAGCGCCGAGGCTCCGTCGCTGCGCGTCGTCCAATCCGTCAATGCTTCCCCGTACAGGCCGTCTTCCCGCATCCGCGCCACAAGCCGGCGATCAGACCGCCGGCCTCGCAGCCGCAGGATCAAATGCATTCCGCCCGGCTGCGAATCAATTTGCATGTATTTCCCGAGCTCGCTTTCCAGACCCGCGGCGGTCGCTTCCCGGCGGGTGGCATAGAGCTTTCGCATTCGCTGGATATGACGCGCGAAGTGGCCCTCAGTGATGAAGGCCGTGACGATGGTTTGCGTCAACCCGGGGCTGCCCCCGACGAGAGCTTGGGTGATCTGCTCAAACCGCTCGACCTGGGTTTCCGGCACGACAACATAGGCAAGCCGGAGGCTAGGAAAAAGCACCTTGCTGAACGTGCCCGCATAGAGCACCCGGCCATCGCGATCCAGGCTCTTCAACGCCGGCAGCGGGTGGCTGACATAGCGGTACTCGCCGTCGTAATCGTCCTCGATAATCCATCCGTCGTTGCGCGCAGCCCAGTCCAGCAACGCCAGGCGCCGGGGCAGGGACAAGGATACGGATAGCGGGCTCTGATGCGCCGGCGTGACCACCGCTGCGCGCGCCCGTGGCACCGTCTTGATTCCGTCCGAAACGATCATGCCCTCCCGATCGACCGGCACCGAGACCGCTGCAATATTCATGTAACCCAGCAGTTCGCGCGTCGGTGGATATCCGGGGTCTTCAAGCCAGACGCGATCTCCGGCCTTCAAGAGTGAATAAGCGATCAACTCAATGGTGTGGCGATATCCCGATGTTACGAATATCTGAGACGGGGAGCAGTTGATGCCACGCGAAACCTGGAGATAGGCGGCGATCTGGGCGCGCAGTGCCGGCAAACCATACACTGCGGGATGAACCATGCCGGATGGCTGCATGGCACGCACCGATCGCGCGGCCAGGCGTGCCCAGATCTTTCGAGGAAACGCATCCAGGGCGGGCAAACCCATCTGGAACGGCAGAATTGAATCCGGGCGAAAACTGACGGCGTCGATGCTGCTGTCGGATGGCGGCATCGGGCTCGCAACCGGCATTCGCGGCTTGAGGTCCGGCGTCACGATTGTCCCGGCCTGGCCGCGAGCCTGAATGTATCCTTCAGCAGCCAACAACGAATAGGCCGCTTCGATGGTGCCTCTGGCCAAGCCCAATTCCTTGGTCAGCGCACGCGCCGAAGGAATCCGATCGCCGGGGTTCAGCAATCCGCTGGTAATAGCGTCGCGAAACCGATCGTAGATCTGGCGATAAAAGGGCTCGGCTGCCGCCGGATCCAACGGTGAGATCTTGCTGTCCTTGGCGATTTTCATGGACCAGCCAATTCTGCAGAAGGGGCAAAAATGATCGCGCCATAATGGCGCAAAGCGGCAGCCGACGGGAAGTTAAAACGAGCACCTTGCGCGGGCTTTTTCACCGTCCGCTGGTGCGCGCCCCCAGAGCCACACAGCCAATCATGGATCAGTTGTAATTTCCATTCATGGACCTTGGACATATGCCATGAGGCCCGTAAACCATGGCTTCTCGTGACGCCCAGGCTTCAGGCGCCAGCGGCGGCACTCAAAGCGAAGTTGGATATGGGCAGATGACCAAAATTCTGCATGTGAGTTGCAGCCCGCGCGGGCAAGCTTCCGAGAGCTACCGGATCTCGCAAAAGATTATCGGCTTTTTGCTGCAGAAAGAGCCGGCGGCCATATTGGTCAATCGGGTGATCGGCGGCGGTGCGATATCGCATATCGATGCGAGTTACGCGACGGCCCTTGGTGCCACAGAGCAATCGTCCGCCGAGTTATTTCCGCAGGGAGCGATGTCCCAATCCGAAGAGCTTATTCAGGAACTCGAGAGCTCCGACTTTGTAGTCATTGGAACTCCCATGCATAATTTCACCGTACCCTCCGTGCTGAAGGCGTGGATCGATCACATCGTTCGAATTCGCCGGACGTTCACTGTGACCCGGGACGGAAAAGTGGGCGCACTGCGCGACCGCCCGGTCTTTGTCGCGGTGTCCTCCGGCGGAAGATTTTCCGGAGAGCGTGCGCGTCAGCCGGATTTTCTGACGCCGTATCTAAAAGCGATCCTCGGCACGATCGGCCTGCACGATCTGACATTCTTCTCCGTTGAAGGATCGGCCCTTGGCCCGGATGCCATGGCTGAAGCCCGAACCAGGACGGATCAAGCACTGCAAGCGTATTTTTCCAAAGCCCTCGATCAAATCAATTCATGAGGCCGTGGAGCTTCCCGTCCTCAATCGCTTCCGGCAATCAGGCTTTGGCTTTGCTGTCGTTGGCGGTCAGCGCAACCGAAGCCTCGGTCGTCAGCAGCAGGAACGTAAATGTCTCCTGAAGATAGAGGCGGACCTTTTTGTCGTCGTGACTTGAGTAGCCGATCGACACATCCTCTCCGATATACAAGCTGAAATCGCCGCCGCGCGTCGTCAGCACGAACGAGCCGTTGATGGCTGGTGCCCAGATGATTTCACCGTCGACGAGGTCCTTGATGTGCCGCAGGATCGGATAGCCGTGATCGCTGCTCTCGCTTAGGGCTGTATAGGCGTCGGCGCCCAGCAACACCGAATAGGGGCCGTTGACGCCCTCGAGCCGCAGTTTGGCCAGTGCGTGGGCAATGACGTCCGGATAGGCCCGCACATCGGCCGGAAGGGTCAGGATCGGATTGCTGGTACCCTCGCGAATGCCGCCGATGCCTGCGGCGGCGTAACCCTCGAAGATCGCGCGGTCCTCGGCAAAGGCCAAAAGCCGTGCGGCGTCCTTTGCGGGCTGCCAATCCGAATCGTTGGCGCCACGCTCCACATCATCGATCTGCTGGCGATCGAGTTCAAAGGGAACGCGGAGTTCGACCAGCGGCTTGACCTCGCGCTGTCGCGCCAGGATGCCGTCTCCCGGCGCCGCGACATTGCGCAAATGACCGGTACCGACAGCAGAAAGAGCAATTTCCCCCGGCCCCTGCACGTCGACGACGCGCCGGCCGGCGAGGTAGCGCTTGATGGTGCGCGAGGTTTCTTCCTCGATCTGAGACCAGGCTTCATCGGATATCGGGGCAAGCTCGCGGTGAAGATTATTCATGAGGCGGGGTCTCCTTTAAGCGAACCAATATCGAGCGAGCCCTTCCGTTTCGGCGCCGGCGCCGGCGCCGGCATGGGCGCGGGTGCGGCGGGCTCGTCCGGAAGCGCCGCGGACGGATCGTCATCGGCGATGTCTTCGAGGAAAGTGGCTGACGGCACGAAGAACAGATTGCCGGTCTTGGCAACGCTGAAGTCGAGCAAACGATCGTAATTGCCGGGAGGCTGGCCTACGAACATGTTTTCCAGCATCTGCTCGATCGTTCGCGGCGAACGCGCGTAACCGATGAAATAGGTGCCGAACTCCTTATCGGCGACGCGACCGAACGGCATGTTGTCGCGGATAATCTTGATTTCCTTGCCGTCGACCTCGACCTTGGCGAGCGCGTTGTGGGCGTAAGACGGTTTTGTGGCATCGTCGAGTTCGATGTCCGAAAGCTTGGCTCGGCCGATAATGCGCTCCTGCGTTTCGGTCGATAACGCATTCCAGCCGGCCATATCGTGCAGATATTTTTGCACGATCACGTAACTGCCGCCGGCGAAGGCCGCATCCTCGGCGCCCACATAGGCGGCATCGGTCGCTGCCTGCGCCGTTGGGTTCTCGGTCCCGTCGACAAAGCCGAGCAGATCGCGTTCATCGAAATAGCGAAAGCCGTGCACCTCGTCGACCGGCGTCACGGCGTCGCCGAACTGGACCATGATTTGAGACGCCAGCTCAAAGCAGAGATCCATGCGTTTGGCGCGAATGTGAAACATGAGATCGCCAGGTGTCGCCACCGCATGGCGGGGGCCGGACTTGATCTCCCGAAACGGATGCAGTTCCGCCGGCCGCGGTCGGCCAAACAGCCGGTCCCACGCCTCGGATCCGATCCCCATCACGCAGGAGAGGTTTCCCTCGATATCGCGGAAGCCAACCGAACGGACCAATGCGGGCAGGTTGCCGCAAAACGACCGGATTGCCGCTCGCTCCGTCATGCCGGGGTTGATCGTGACGATGAGAAAGATTGCGGCGCGGGTCAGATCCTGAACCACGAGCTGAGATACGGGAGGCTGATCGGATGGGGTACCGGGTGCGGTCATTGCGCCGCCTTCGCTTGCCGTACCCGGTTACAAAAAACCATTCGCCACATGCCTGATCTACGCGGGATCGCCCGTGAAAGGACGACCAACCTTCGAACCAATCTGCGGCGACGCGCCGCCGTCATACACACCACTGGTTTGCGGTCGGCGGTGCTGCGGCACTGTAACGACAATCCGGCCGGTTTTCAAATATGCCTGCAGGGCGGACTTCGCGCGCAAGGGCTTGGTCGAAAAGCTACTTCCGCGGCCGCTTCGTTGAGGACTTGGCAAAGCCGGCCTTCATTTCGGCAACGGTATCGATAAAGGCCTTGATGATCGGTGAGTGGGCGCGATCCCTGTGATAGGCGACGCTATATTGCGTTCTGATGGCGTGGCCCTGGATTTCCAGCGCGCGCAAGTTCGGATGCGGGACGAATTCGAAATCGGCGACCACGCTGATGCCGAGTCCACGCTCCACGGCCTTCCAGACGCCCTCCCGACTCTCGATTTCGAAGACCGGGTTGATCTTTAACCCTGCCTGATCGATTGCCGCCTCGAACGCACGGCGCGTGGTTGAGCCGCGCTCGCGCAGGACGAACCGCTGATGGGCAAGCTCCTGCAGCCTCACCGATTTTCGGTGAAACCAGGGATGGTCTCCGTTGACGAAGACGACCACGCGGTGCGTTCGATAAGGGATCATGATCACTCGCGGGTCGTCCGGGACCTCCGCGAGGATTGCGACCTCAGCTTCGAAGTCGATGATGTGGCGCAAGGTACGTTCGGAATTTCCAAGCAGTGTCGAGATCTGCACAGCGGGATGGTCGCGATTGAACGCGGCCAAAATCTCCGTGGCATGAAAGGGGCCAACGGTTGCAAGACGCAGTTGTCCGCTGGTCGAATGGCCATGCGCGGCCAAAAGCTCGTGGGCCTCATCGCAGAACGTCATGATCCCGCGTGTAATTTCGAACAGCGCGGCGCCAGTCTCCGTCAGCTCGATGGTTCTCGACTTGCGGATCAGAAGTTCGACGCCATAGCTTTCTTCCAGTTCCTTGACCTGAACGGTCAACGTCGGCTGGCCGACGTTCAGGACACGCGCCGCAGCGGTGAAACCGCCGTGCGCGGCAACGGCGTGGAAGGCGCGAATGCGGCTGAAGACTATTGACATAATCAATAGCTAGTTTTGAAAATATGAATTTGTCAATAGTAGGCGGCCGCCACACGATCGCTCGAAAGGGAGAAGCGCGATGGTGTGGAAATACGGAAACCCCGTTCAGATCGAATTCGGCATCGACAGTTTCGCCAAGCTGGCCGGACTGATTGGCAACCGGCGATATGCGCTGGTCACCTATGGCGAGCCGTTCTTCGCCGAGCTTGCCAGCCGCTTGAAGGAGACCGCGGGCGCACCTGTCCTGACCATCAGCGACGTGGCGCCCAATCCCGATTATCGATTGCTGGCGGAGCAGATCGGCCGCTTCACCAAACTGCAGCACCAGCCTGAAGTGATCGTCGCTCTCGGTGGCGGCTCCGTTATCAACTCGGCCAAAGTGTTCGCAGCAGCCGGCGGCGACTTCGGAAAAATCAAGACGTTCCTGGAAAGCCAGAAGGGCGCCGAACAACTCTCGGCAATCCCGATCATCGCCGTTCCCACGACGGCGGGCACCGGCAGCGAAGTGACGTGCTGGGGGACGGTCTGGGACGAGGCCAACGGCAAGAAATATTCCCTGGCCCGGCCAAATCTCTATCCAACGCACGCGGTTGTCGATCCACGCCTGATGCTGGGCAAGCCGCTATTGCTGACCATCAGCACCGGGCTGGACGCGCTGTCGCACGCGCTGGAAAGCCTGTGGAACGTCAACAACAATCCGGTGTCCGCCCATCACGCCGTTTTCGCCGCTCGCAGCGCCCTCGATGTCCTGCCGAAGCTCGTGAAAGATCTCGGCAATATCGAGCTGCGCGGGCGGATGGCGATGGCCGCCTTGTTTGCAGGCCTCGCCTTCTCGAACACCAAAACCGCGATCGCGCATTCGTTATCCTACCCGATCACGCTGCGGCATGGCGTCCAGCACGGGATCGCATGCTCGTTCTCGCTGCCAATGGTGTTGCGCAGCGTCCATGGCGTCGGGGGTATCTGCGAAGACAGTCTGAAGCAGATCTTTGGCGCCGATCTGGCCCGTGGTGCCGATGATCTGGAGGATTTTCTCGGGCTGCTCGGAATATCCAGCAACCCGGCCTCCTACAAGATCGATCGCAGGGAATGGCGGCTTCTGATCGAGGATTCGCTTCAGGGCGAACGCGGGCGGAATTTTATCGGTTCGGGAGACCGACTGATTGAGGCCTCGCAGATCGTGCGCTTGCCCACGGCCCGAACAGCTTGAAACAGGACGCTGTGTCCGGCCGCGCGCGAAGCTTCGCGCAGTCGCGGCTCAAAGGAGAATGATGATGAAAACCAATGGCAAGCCTATCGTCGTCAACGGCCGCAACTACAATCCGCCGGTACGGCCGACTGTCGTTATCTGCCTCGATGGATCCGAGCCCGGATATATCGAGCGGGCCATCGAAGCCGGCGTTGCGCCGACCTTCGCGCGGTTCATGAGGGACGGCGCGCATGTTCACGCCAATAGCGTGATTCCGAGTTTCACCAACCCGAACAATCTGTCGATCATCACCGGGCGGCCGCCATCGGTCCACGGCATCGCCGGAAACTATTTCTACGATGCCGCCAATGGCGTCGAAGTGATGATGAACGACGCGAAATTCCTGCGTGCACCGACAATCCTCTCGGGCGTTCATGACGCGGAATTCAAGGTCGCTGCGGTCACCGCCAAGGACAAGCTGCGTACCTTGTTGTCGCACGGGCTGGATTACAGCACCGGCCGCGCCTTTGCGTTTTCAGCAGAGAGAGCCGATCAGGCGACGATGAAGGACAACGGGATCGATGACCTTCTCAATTTCGTCGGATTGCCGCTGCCGGAAGTCTACTCCGCCGATCTGTCGGAATTTGTGTTCGCCGCCGGCGTCAAGCTGGTCGAACGTCATCGGCCCGATCTGATGTACCTGTCGACAACGGATTACATCCAGCACAAGGTCGGTCCGGGAACCAAGATCGCCAACGACTTCTACGGCATGATTGACAGCTATCTGGCGCAACTTGATGCGCTGGGTTGCAACATCGTCGCCACCGCCGATCATGGAATGAACGATAAATTCATTCCCGGCGGTCAGCCCGACGTGCTGTTCCTGCAGGATCTGTTCGACGAATGGATCGGCAAGGGGAAGGCCAGGGTGATTCTGCCGATCACCGATCCCTACGTGGCGCATCACGGGTCGCTGGGTTCATTTGCGACGATCTATACGCCTGCCGGGCAAGACATCGAGACGCTCATTGCAAGGCTAAAGGACACGCCCGGCATTGAGCTGGCGATGACCTGCAAAGCCGCTTGCGAGCGGTTTGAGCTGCCCACAGATCGCGTCGGCGACATCGTCGTCATTTCGTCGAGACACAAGGTGCTGGGAACGAGCCGGGACCGCCACGATCTGTCGGGGCTGACCGAGCCGCTGAGGTCGCACGGCGGAATTACCGAAGAGCGCGTTCCGCTGATCGCGAACGGCAGGATCGTCATTCCTCCCGGTCACGTCTTGCGAAACTTCGACGTCTTCGACGTGGCCCTCAACCGCATTCAGTGATCCGGCGGCAGTCGGGCAGGAGCGTTCAATGAACATACAGACACAAGCCGTTCGTCACGAGCAGATGCGTATCGCCGGCGTGCGCGTCGATACCGATGAGCGCGTCAACGTCATCAATCCCTATACCAACAAGGTGATAGGCAGCGTGCCGGCCGCGCGTCCCGAACATGTGCGGGACGCTTTCGCGAAGGCCAAGGCCTTCAAATCGAAGCTGACGCGCTATGAGCGGCAGCAAATCCTGCTCAGGACAGCGGACATTCTGGCGAGCCGCAAGGAACAGTTCGCGCGGCTAATCACGGCGGAATCCGGGCTGTGCTGGAAGGATTCGCTCTACGAAGCCGGCCGCGCCTACGACGTTTATTCCTTCGCTGGCCAGTTGACCATCAAGGACGACAGCGAGGTGTTCTCGTGCGATATCAGCCCGCAGGGCAAGTCGCGCAAGATATTCACCATGCGCACGCCGTTGCTGGGAACGATCTCGGCGATCACGCCATTCAATCATCCGCTGAATATGGTGAGCCACAAGATCGCGCCCGCGATCGCCACCAACAACCGGATCGTGTTGAAGCCCACGGAGTTGACGCCGCTGACCGCTTTGGCGTTGGCGGACGTGCTTTACGAAGCTGGATTGCCGCCGGAAATGCTCTCGATCGTCACCGGAAATCCCCATTCGATGGGGGATGCCATGATCACTGATCCCGACGCCGATCTGATCACCTTCACCGGTTCGGTCCGCGTCGGCAAACACATCGCCGCGAAGGCCGGTTACAAGCGCCTGGTGCTTGAGCTTGGCGGCAACGATCCGTTGATCGTGATGGAAGATGCCGATCTTGAGAAGGCCGCGGAGCTGGCGGTGCTGGGGGCGACCAAGAATTCGGGTCAACGTTGCACCGCCGTCAAGCGCATCCTTTGCGTGGAGGCTGTCGCCGACGAGTTCGCCGAACTGGCGCTCAAGAAGGCCAGAAAACTGAAGTCCGGCGATCCGATGGATCCTTCGGTCGATGTCGGGACCGTGATTCATGAAGGCGCCGCGAAGGAATTCGAGCGTCGGGTCAATGAGGCCGTGAAGGACGGGGCCCGCTTGCTCCATGGCAACGATCGCAACGGAGCGCTTTATCCCCCGACTGTCGTTGACCACGTTCCCTACACGTCGGAACTGGTGCTGCAGGAGACATTCGGCCCAGTGATACCGATTATCCGGGTGCCCAACGACATCGAGAGCGTGATCAGGATTTCCAACTCGACCGCATTTGGTCTTTCGTCGGGCGTCTGCACCAACCGCCTCGATTACATCACGCGCTTCGTCAACGAACTCGATGTCGGCACCGTGAATGTTTGGGAAGTCCCCGGGTACCGCATCGAGATGTCGCCGTTCGGCGGGATCAAGGATTCCGGGCTCGGATACAAGGAAGGGGTACAGGAAGCGATGAAGAGTTTCACGAACGTGAAAACGTACTCGCTTCCCTGGACCACCTAGACAGCTCAGGCGAGGTCAACCGCCCCCATCAATCGTATTCATCGAGATCGGCCTCGAAGAAAGACCGACCGATATCCGACGTTAAAACAGGGAGGATCAGAATGTCTGTCTTGGAAAGTCCAGCAAGTATCGGCTCGAGTATAGGCTCCGTTGGCACGGTCAATCCGGAGTTGACGACAAGCTTCCGGCGTGCGCAGTGGCGAATGCTCCTGGCCGCGATGTTCTGCTATCTGTTCTTTTACACCGGGCGGCAAACGTTCGGCTTTGCGATCCCGGGAATCCAGGCCGAATTTGGCGTGAGCAAGGAGGCGCTGGGTTGGGCCAGCGCCGCGTTGTTGTGGTGTTACGCCATCGGTCAGGCCATCAACGGCAATCTGGGTGACAAATTCGGTGGCCGTCGCGTGATGAGCGCCGGCGCCATTCTGTCGTTTATCATGAACTGGGCGACAAGCCTGTCCACCGGCATTATCAGCCTGTCGGTGTTCTGGGGCATCAACGGATATTTCCAAGCGATGGGCTGGGCGCCGGGCAGCCGCCTGTTGTCGAATTGGTGGGGGCGTCACGAGCGCGGCACGGTGTACGGCATGTACACTTTTGCAGCCGGCCTCGCCTCGGTGCTCTCGTTCGCGACATCACTGATCGTCGTCGGCTACTTCCATCTCGATTGGCGCTGGATCTTCAGAATTCCCGTGATGCTTCTGTTGATCGGCGGCATCGCGTTCTATCTGATCGCGCGCGAGAAGCCGGAAGATATGGGTTTTGCGTCGCCGCATGATGATGCGGTGGACGACGTATCGGCGCCAGAAGTCGCCGATACGGAAGGTTCGCTTTCCAGGTACAAGGCGGTTGTGACGAACTGGCGGCTGCTGGTCGCGGGTCTTTCGATCGGATTTCAGAATGCCGCGAGGTATGGGCTTCTGGTGTGGGTGCCCGTGCACTTCCTCGGTGCGAACTGGACCAAGGCGGATGCGGCGGCAATCGATCCCCGATGGATCAGCATTGCTCTGCCGGTCGGCATGGCGTTCGGGGCATTCACCAACGGATGGGTCTCGGACAAGCTCTTCAACTCTCGCCGCTCGTCTGCGATCGTGCTCTACATGGTGCTGGCCGCGATCACAGCGCTTTACATGTACACCATTCCCACCAGCGACGTGTATCAGGGACTGGCGGTTCTGTTTCTGTGCGGGTTCTTCGTTTACGGTCCCCAGTCGTCGTTCTGGGCATTGTGTCCCGATCTGGTGGGACATAAACGAGCCGGCACCGCCACCGGCATCATGAACTTCTGCGCTTATCTGTTCGCCGGCTTGGGTGAGCCGACCATCGGGCATTTCATGGATACTGGCGGCAACACGTCAGTCGTATTTCTGATCGTCTCGCTGTGTGCGATTGCCAGCGCAACGGTCGCAAGCTTTATTCGTCGATAATACAGGCTTCCTGCGGGAGCCTGGCCAGAATTGGCGAGGGGTCCGGCGTGTTGGCGCCGGACCCCTCATTTTAGAAACATCAGCCAGCCTGTAAGCCGGGTTTTGTAGGGCACCGCCTGCTCGCGCAGGTGATACGTGACGGCCATTCCTCTGGGACCATGTTTGCACATGGCCTCGAGCAACCTACCCGGACGGCGAGCCTGACATCGCCCTGCGGTGTTTTCGCTTTCGCGAACAGCCCGCGTTGCCGTCCCTATTCGGTTTTGCTCCCGGTGTGGTTTGCCATGCCGTTTCCGTTGCCGGACCCGCGGTGCGCTCTTACCGCACCTTTTCACCCTTACTTTCTCCGGAGAGGAAGCGGTTCGTTCTCTGTGGCACTTTCCCTGGGGTCACCCCCGCCGGACGTTATCCGGCACCGTATGTCGATGGAGCCCGGACTTTCCTCCCCCGCAGCCTTTCGACCCTAGCGGGAGCGGCCGTCCAGCCGACTGACCCCCATGGCATGGGGGCTGGAGACTGCGGCGTCAAGCCGTTAACTCCCCGCCGCCCGGGCCAAAAATAATTTATCCTGAAGATGTCGTTTTGCGGTTGCCCAGTTCGACTGGGTGTCGGCGATATCAGCCGATCAAAGGGAGCACATGCGATGCAGTATTTGTTGATGATCTATCGGAACGAAGCCGATCTTGGGAAAATGGACGCGGCGGCGCGCAAGGCGATGACCGGGGAATACCACGCGTTCACCCAGTCAATCGTCCAGAGCGGCCATTTCAAGGCCGGCGATGGATTGCAGCCGACCTCGACCGCGACCACCGTGCGCGTTCGCGACGGCAAGACCCTGACCACGGACGGCCCGTTTGCGGAAACGCGCGAGCAGCTCGGCGGTTACTATCTGGTCGAGGCCAAGGATCTCGACGCCGCGCTCGCCATCGCCGCGCGCATTCCCGGCGCCAAGACCGGTTCGATCGAGGTCAGGCCGGTCATGGTTTATGATTGAGTATTGTTCCGGGACGCCACGGAACTGCACTCTCGTCATTCCGGGACACACATCTTTGCGTGGGCCCGGAATCCATAACCCCTGCAGGGAGTGATGGTGTGGACGGCCCCCTATGGCATCGCGTTGTGCCAGAATGAGGTTGTTGAGATCTCAGACAAGGGAGCCGTCCGTGGACCAGATTATCCGCATTGGAATGGATACGTCGAAGCATTTTTTTCAGTTGCACGGGGTCGATGCTGCCGAGCGGCCGGCGCTGCGCCGGAAGCTGCGGCGCAATGACGTGGTGGCGTTTTTCGCCAAGCTACCGCCGACGATGATCGGGATGGAGGCCTGCGGCGCTTCGCATTTCTGGGCGCGGGAACTGCGCAAGCAGGGTCATGAGGTGAAGCTGATAGCGCCGCAGCACGTCAAGGCCTACGTCAAGCGCAACAAGAACGATGGCCGCGACGCCGAGGCGCTGTGCGAGGCGATGAGCCGGCCGACGATGCAGTTCGTGGCGGTCAAGAGCGAGGAACAGCAGGCGGCGCTGATGCTGCTCGGGCTGCGCGCGCAGTTGATCGCCCGGCGCACCCAGCTGAGCAACGCTATCCGCGGCTATGCGGCGGAGTTCGGCCTGACTACGGCCAGGGGACTGGACAAGATCGAGCCGCTGCTGTCGCGGATCGCGCAGGATGAGACCGTGCCGGCGCTGGCGCGCGAGCTGTTCGCGCTGCAGCGCAAGGAATATGTGCGACTGCAGGAGGAACTGAAGGCGATCGACGCCAAACTGCTGGCCTGGCACCGCGCCGACGCCTGCAGCCGCCGGCTGGCGCAGATTCCGGGTGTCGGGCCGATCGGCGCCACCGCGCTGGTGATGAAGGCGCCGGACCCGCGCGCGTTTGCCTCCGGCCGGGATTTTGCGGCCTGGCTCGGGCTGACCCCGAAAGACCACTCCACCGCCGGTAAAACCCGGCTCGGCAAGATCACCCGTGCTGGCGACGAGGCGTTGCGCAGCATTCTGGTGGCGGGGGCGACCGCGGTGATCCAGCAGGCGCGGCGCGGGCGCGGCAGTTCGTCGTCATGGCTGACCGCGCTGCTCGCACGCAAGCCGCCGAAACTTGCGGCAGTGGCGCTCGCCAACAAGACTGCCCGGATCGCCTGGAAGCTGATGGTGAGCGGTGACAGTTACAACGGCGCGCGGATGCCTGCGACATCGGCGAGCGCCGCTTAAGAGATCGGCCGCCGGGCGAACATCGCCCGGCGGCCGGGCCGGAGCTGCAAAAGGGAGACAGATGGTGGGATCGATCGATCCGAGGTGCGAGACACTCCGTGGAATCCATTGGCCGAAACAGGTCGCGGGACTGTTTGGAATTCGCGTCGCGGAAACCATCTTGGCCAGTGGTCCAGCGCGACCGCATCAAAAGGCCGGACATATGGATGCAAGCGATCCGATCAGACCATCAAGAACTCTTGCAGCTCGGGGGCCGTCCACATATGGATTCCGGGCCTGCGCCAAGCGGCGCATCCTAGAATGACGGCTAGTTTTGTTGAACGGCGTCGCCCCATGACTCCTATCGAAATTGAAAAAACCTTCCGCGACGAGTCAGGCCGGGCGCTGGCGACGCTGATCCGGCTGGTCGGGGATTTCGATCTCGCCGAGGACGTGTTGCAGGAAGCGTTTGCGGTAGCGCTGGAGCGCTGGCCCGCGATGCGGCCGCCGTCCAATCCGCGGGCGTGGCTGGTCAACGTTGGGCGCAACAAGGCGATCGACCGGGTGCGTCGGCAGATCAATTTTCGTGGCAAGCAACAGCAACTGATGCATGAGCTCGAGCTCAATGCGTCCAGCGACGACGCGACGCCGGATGCGGTGCTCGACGATGACATGCTGCGCCTGATCTTCACCTGCTGCCATCCGGCGTTTGCCGCCGAGGTTCAGGTGGCGCTGACCTTGCGCACGGTTTGCGGGCTGACCACGGCGCAAGTCGCGCGCGCCTTTCTCGCATCCGAAGAGGCGATGGCGCAGCGGCTGCTGCGCGCCAAGCAAAAGATACGGCTGGCCGGCATTCCCTATGAAGTGCCGGACCGCGACGCGCTGGCGCCACGGCTGCGCGGCGTGCTGGCGGTGATCTATCTGGTCTTCACCGAGGGCTATGCTGCGACCTCGGGCGAGGATCTGATGCGGCCGGACCTTGCGCAGGAAGCGATCCGGCTCGCACGGCTGCTCGATGCGTTGATGCCGGGGCGGGGCGAGATCAAGGGTTTGCTGGCGCTGATGTTGCTGCACGATGCCCGCCGCGCCGGACGCGCCACCGCTGATGGCGACATCGTGCTGCTGGAGGAACAGGATCGGAGCTTGTGGGATCGCGCGCAGATCTCGGAAGGTGTAAGGCTGGTGGAAGAGGCGCTGTCGATGCCGGGACGTCCGGAATCCTACGCCGTACAGGCCGCGATCGCGGCGTTGCATGCGCAGGCGTCGAGTTACCAGGACACCGATTGGCCGCAGATCGCGGGACTTTACGCGGTGCTAATGCGGATCAGTCCTTCCCCGGTGATCGAGCTTAATCACGCGGCCGTCGTGTCAATGGTGGACGGCCCGGCGCGCGCGTTGGAGCTGGTCGATGCGTTGGCGGCGCGCGGCAAGCTCGACGGCTATGAATTGCTGCCCGCGGTTCGCGCCGATCTGCTGCGCCGGCTCGGCCGCCACGACGCCGCGCGCGAAGCCTATCTCGCGGCCACCGCCGCGACGCAGTTGGAGCCGCTGCGAAGGTTGTATGCGCGGCGGATGATGGAGATGAGTTAGTAACATCGTCATGCCCGTCCTTGTGCCGGGCATCCACGTCTTGCTTCTTACTGAGAAAGAAGACGTGGATGGCCGGGCATAGGCGAGCGGAAGCGACGCCGTCCTTTAGACGGCTAGGCCTGGCCATGACGGCGAATAACTACCCCGCCGCGACCTTGGCGTCGGCCGGCATCGTGGCAAGCAGCGCGTGTAGCGTGGCGAGGGTCGATTGATCGGCGACGCCGTCGACGCGGGCGGGCCGGAAGTGACGCTGGAAGGCGGTGACCACTTCCATGGTCGCGCCGTCGTATTTGCCCGAGATCGGTACGCCGTAACCGTAGCGGGCCAGCGCCTGCTGCAGGTGCTCGACCTCGTCGCTGATGGTGCCGAGCTTGAGCGTTTCGCCGCGCACGATCGGCGCCGGCTGCACCCAATGGCCGACGCCGGAATTGGCCAGCGAATGCCACGGAAATTTCTCGCCGGGATCCTTCTTGCGCGCCGGCGCGATGTCGGAATGCGCCAGCACGCGATGGGTCGGCACGTTGCGGCGAAGCATGATGCCGCGGCACAGCGCGATCACGGCGGCGATCTGGCGCAGCGGATAGTCCGGATAGCCCCAATCATGGCCGCGATTGATGATCTCGACGCCGATCGAGCAGGAATTGAGGTCTTCCTCGCCGGCCCAGTACGAGACGCCAGCGTGCCAGGCGCGCCTCGCTTCCGGCACGCATTGCACGATGCGGCCGTCTTCCAGCACGATGTAATGCGCGGAGACGTCGGTGCCGGGGGTGCAGAGCTGGGCGATCGCGCCTTCGACATCGGGCATGCCGGTGTAATGCAGCACGATCATGTCGGGTGCGCGGCCCTTGTTGCGGTCGCCGTAATTGGCCGAGGGGACGACGTCGGAAGCAACAGAGGAATCGGGGGTGAATGTCTTCATGGTCGCGGTGGCCCTGGGAATCGGAAGGGCACGTTGACGCTTCGAATCAGCATTATTGGATGCGAACGGACCAACGGGCATTTAACAACTCAAACCGGGCAAGAGAACGGCAGACAGAGCGGTAGGCGGAAAAGCAGACAGAGCGCCAACCGGACGATTTCACGCTCCGATCGTTTACTATTCCTTTACGATGTCCTCAGCGCAACGTGCCGACCGCCAAGGTCGGCGTATTTTGGCCGAGTGTGTGCAGCGCGCATCACCGCGCCGCCATGGGAACTTTAACGGAAAGTTTTGCGAAAACGACGCACGAATCCGTAACATCACCGTCAACGATTTCTTAACGCTAACTGCCGTTACTAAGTGGTGAAGCGCCGAACCGATTTGGGGACGGCCGAGGCCCCATTTGACGCTCGAAATCCAGCTCGAATTCCATGGCAGCCCATCAAATCCCACGGGGAAACCAGGGTTGCCGAATCGGGGCGCGCGGAACCGGGATATGGGCCTCGCCGCGATTTTTCGGCCGGAAGGGGCTACTCGATCGGAACAGCCCTGCGCAGCGCAGGCATTTGAGGCGCAATGGACCGGTTGGCGTCCCATTTTTATCGGCTGGTTGGGACCGCAAATGGGGCCGGGTCATGAATTCGGCTGACCGGCCCATCCCCGCTCGCCATATCCCGGTTTTGGGGGTCGAGGCGGTGGCGCAGCTGTCGCCGCGCGCCGGCGGCATCTATGTCGACGCTACCTTTGGCGCCGGCGGCTACAGCCAGATGCTTCTGGATGTCGCAGGCACGCAAGTGATCGGGATTGACCGTGACCGCACGGCCATTGCGGGCGGTTTTGACCTTGTGGACGGCTCGGACGGCCGGCTGACACTGGTCGAGGACCGTTTTTCCAACCTGGCCGAGGTTTGTGAGAGCCAGGGCATTTCGGCGGTTGACGGTGTCGTGATGGACGTCGGCGTGTCCTCGATGCAGCTCGATCAGGCCGATCGCGGCTTCTCGTTTCGGTTGGGCGGCCCGCTCGACATGCGGATGGGGCAGGACGGTCCGACCGCGGCGGATGTCGTGGCCAAGGCGTCCGAGGCTGATCTCGCCAACATCATTTATATTTTCGGCGAAGAGCGGCATTCCCGCGCCGTCGCCCGCGCCATCGTCGCCGCGCGTAAGGCAGCGCCGATTACCACTACGCGGGCGCTGGCCGACATCGTCTCCAAGGTGGTGCGCTCAAAGCCAGGCGAAATTCACCCGGCGACGCGGACGTTCCAGGGCCTGCGGATCTTCGTCAACGAAGAGCTCGACGAATTGCATCTGGCGCTCGCCGCGGCCGAGCGCGTGCTGAAGCCCGGCGGCCGGCTCGCGGTGGTGTCGTTCCATTCGCTCGAAGATCGCATCGTCAAGAATTTCCTGGTCGATCGCAGCAAGGCCGGCGGCGGGTCGCGGCATCTGCCCGAGGTCGCGCTGGAGCCGCCGAGCTTTCAGCTGCTGACCAAGCGTCCCATCACGCCGGGCGATACCGAAGTGTCCGCCAATCCGCGCGCGCGTTCCGCAAAACTGCGCGCCGCCGAGCGCACCGCGGCGCCGGCGCACGCCGCCGCCGAATTGCCGGGATGGCCGCAACTCGCCGACGTGCTGAGGGGAGGCTGACGATGCGGATCCTCCATCTCCTCGTGATCGGCATGCTGGTGTTCGCCGCGGCCTATGTCTACCGCATCAAGATGGAATCCACCGTGCGCACCGAACGCGTGCTGCGGCTGCATGCCGATATTCGTGAGCAGCGCGACGCCATCGCAGCGTTGCGCGCCGAATGGACCAAGCTCGACGCGCCGTTGCGGCTGCAGGGCCTGGCCGAACGGCATCTGCCGCTGAAGCCGATCAACGCCACGCAATATGACTCGTTGAAGAACCTGCCCGAGCGTCCGCCGCGCCTGGTCCAGCCCGGCGATCCCGATCCGATCGGCTCGATGATCTCGACCATCGAGGCGGTCGCCGATGGCAAGGATGCAAAGAGCGCTGACGTCACCGGTTCGATATCAGCGCCATCAGCCGCGCCGGCGCAGGAGGATGCGCAATGACTGATCGCGCGGTGACCGTTAGCAAGCCGAAGCGTGTCGAACCCTGGCGGCAGCGGCTGATCCGCAGCCTGCTGTACGGGCGCAATGTCGACCGCGCCGCGAAAGCTCGCGCCCGCGTCGGATTTGCGATTCTGGCGTTCGCCGCGGTGTATGCCGTGATCGGCGGCCGGCTGGTGATGTACGCCACCCTCGGCGACAGCCACGGCGCGCGCCGTACCGCCTCGCAGGATGCCATCGCCACCGCGCGGCCCGATATCGTCGACCGCAACGGCGAGGTGCTCGCCACCGACGTCAAGGCGCCGAGCCTGTTCGGCGAGCCCCGCCGCATTATCGACAAGGATGAGGCGATCGAGATGTTGACCGGGACCTTGCCGGATCTCGAGACCGCTGAAGTCCGCGACCGGCTGTCGGGCAAGAAAGGTTTCGTCTGGCTGAAGCGTGAAATCACCCCGCTGCAGCAGCAGGAAATTCACCGGCTCGGTATTCCCGGCATCGGGTTCCTGCGCGAGAACAAGCGCGTCTATCCGACCGGTTCGGAAGTCGCGCATGTGATCGGCCTGGTCAATATCGACAACCAGGGCATCGCCGGGATGGAGAAGTGGCTCGACACCAACGGCCTGTCCGATCTGCACCAGGCCGGCTTTGCCACCGACCGGCAGCAGCAGCCGGTCGAATTGTCGATCGATCTGCGCGTCGAGCACGCGCTGCGTGACGAATTGCTCAAGGCCAAGGAGAAATTCCACACCAAGGCCGCGTCCGGCATCGTCTCCAACGTCAAGACCGGCGAGATCGTGGCGATGGTATCGCTGCCGGATTTCGATCCCAACAACCCGAAGGAAGCGCACGACCCCGATCGCATCAACCGCTTGACCACCGGCGTCTATGAAATGGGATCGACCTTCAAGGCCTTCACGCTGGCGATGGCGCTGGATTCCGGCAAGTCCGGTCTCGATTCGATGTGGGATGCACGAGGGCCGCTGCACTACGGCAAGTTCACCATCCATGACGACGAACCCAAGGGCCGCTTCATCAGCATGAAGGAGGTGTTCACGTTCTCCTCCAACGTCGGTGCTGCGCGTATCGCATTGTCGCAGGGCGTCGAGGCGCATAAGGCGTTCCTGCGCAAGATGGGCCAGCTCGAACGGCTGCGCACCGAATTGCCGGAAAGCGCCTCGCCGATCCTGCCGCGGCATTGGAGCGAACTGAACACGGTGACGATTGCCTTCGGTCACGGCGTCGCGGTGGCGCCGCTGCAGGCGGTGATGGGCATCGATGCGCTGGTCAATGGCGGCTATCTGATTCCGCCGACCTTCCTGAAGCGCACCGAGCAGGAAGCGATGGCGGTCGCCAAGCGGGTGATCAAGCCCGAGACCTCCGAGAAGATGCGGTTCCTGATGCGCCTGAATGCCGAGGTCGGCACCGCGCGCAAGGCCGACGTCAAGGGCTATTATATCGGCGGCAAGACCGGCACCGCCGAAAAGGTCATCAACGGCCGCTATGCCAAGAAGAAAGTACTGACCGCTTTCACCGCGATCCTGCCCGCCGATCATCCGAAATACCAGCTTCTGATCATGCTCGACGAGCCGCAGGCGCTGAAGGAAACCTACGGCTTTATTACCTCCGGCTGGAACGCGGTGCCGACCGGCGGCGCCGTTATTGCCCGGATTGCGCCGCTTTTGGGCATCGAGCCGCGGTTCGATCTGCCGCCGCCTGACCGCCTTATTCTTGCGGCATCCAAAACAAACTAGCGTCCCTTATCGAATCCGAAGTTCGCTGAACTTGCTGCAGCGCCGGGAGCGAACTTCGGATTCGATAAGGGACGCTAGAATCGATATTAGTTCTGGTGTGGCGGTTCAGAAGTTCTCTTGACGGAGTTGCGGTGATAATGAAGAGAACTTCTGAACCGCCTCACCGGTGAGCCGTGCGTATATTATCTTAGCTTTGCAGCCCCCGCGCGCCGCGGGACCGGACGATCATGAAACTTCGCGACCTCTTCAGCGACGACGCGACGATCGAGTTGCAGGCGGGCGCCATCGAAGTTACCGGCGTCGCGATGGACAGCCGCGCGGTCAAGCCGGGCGATCTGTTCTTCGCGCTTGCCGGCAGCAAGACCGACGGTGCGCGCTTCGTCGATGCGGCGATCGCAAGAGGCGCGGTCGCGATTGCGGGCGATCATCCGCCCGCAAACCCTGGCTCCGTGCCGTTTCTCCGCGCGCGCAATCCGCGTCGCGCGCTGGCGCTGGCCGCGGCGCGATTTTATCCGCAACAGCCCAAAACCATCGCGGCTGTCACCGGCACCAGCGGCAAGACCTCCGTCGCGGCGTTCGCACGCCAGATATGGCTGTCGCTCGGTCATGCCTCCGCCAGCATCGGCACCATCGGGCTGGTGTCGCCGAAGCGCACCGTCTACGGCTCGCTGACGACGCCGGATCCGATCGCGCTGCATCGCCAGCTCGACGAAATCGCCCGTGATGGCGTCACCCATCTGGCGCTCGAGGCTTCCTCGCATGGCCTCGATCAGTTCCGGCTCGACGGTGTGCGCGTCGCCGCCGGCGGTTTTACCAATCTGTCGCGCGACCACATGGATTATCACCCTGACGTCGCGCATTACCTCGCAGCCAAGCTGCGGCTGTTCCGCGATCTGGTAGTGGCTGATGGCGCCGCGGTGATCTCGGCCGATCATGATTGTTCGCAAGCCGTGATCGATGCGGCGCGCGGACGCAAGCTGCGTGTGATGACGGTCGGCGGCCAGGGCGATGGCGCCGGTGAGGGGATTCGCCTGCTGTCGGCCGAGATCGACGGCCTCGCGCAAAAACTCATGCTCGAACATCGTGGCCGCCGGCATGCGGTGCGGTTGCCGCTGGTCGGGGAATTCCAGGTCGAGAATGCACTGGTCGCGGCCGGCCTTGCGATCGGCACCGGCAGCGAGCCCGCAGCCGGTTTTTGCTGCGCTGGAACATCTCGAAGGCGCCAAGGGCCGGCTCGAGCGCGTCGGCGAACAGAATGACGCGGCGATCTTTGTCGACTACGCCCACAAGCCCGACGCGCTGGCGAAGGCGCTGCAGGCGCTGCGGCCTTATGCCAAACGCAGGCTTGTCGTGGTGTTCGGCGCCGGTGGCGACCGCGATGCCGGCAAGCGTCCGCTGATGGGCGCGATCGCCGCCAAAAACGCCGACAGCGTGATCATCACCGACGACAATCCGCGCAGCGAAAATCCGCAAACAATCCGGGCGGCGATCATGGCGACCGCCAGGGGCGCGCGCGAAATCGGCGACCGCGCCGAGGCGATCCGGACGGCAATTGCCGGGCTGCAACCGGGCGATGCGCTGTTGATCGCCGGCAAGGGCCACGAGACCGGGCAGATCGTCGGCGACAAAACCTTGCCCTTCAGCGATCACGAAGCGGTGATCGCAGCACTGGCGCCGAGGGTCGCATGAACGCACCGTTGTGGACATCGGCTGACATGGCCGAGGCGATGCGCGCCTCGGTTCAGGGCGTGCTGCCGGAGGCGATCACAGGGCTTTCGATCGACACCCGCACCCTTGGGCCGGGCGAGGCATATTTTGCGATCAAGGGCGACGTCCATGATGGCCACGCGTTTGTCGCGGCCGCGCTGAAAGCCGGCGCTGCGCTCGCCGTGGTCGAGCGCGCCCAGCGCGAGAAATTCGCGGCCGATGCCCCGCTGCTGGTGGTCGATGATGTGCTGGCCGCTCTGGTCGAACTCGCGATTGCCGCACGCGCCCGCCTCAAGGGGCAGGTCATCGCGGTGACCGGTTCGGTCGGTAAGACCTCGACCAAGGAGGCCTTGCGGCGAGTGCTCGGCGCACAGGGCGAGACCCACGCATCGTCCGCCTCGTTCAACAACCATTGGGGCGTGCCGTTGTCGCTGGCGCGATGTCCGGCGTCAGCCCGATTTGCCATCGCCGAGATCGGCATGAACCATGCCGGCGAGATCGACGCGCTGGTCAAGATGGTGCGGCCGCATGTCGCTATCATCACCACGGTCGAGCCGGTGCATCTGGAATTTTTTACCGGCATCGAGGCGATTGCTGATGCCAAGGCGGAAATCTTCGCCGGCATCGAGCCCGGCGGCGCTGCGATCTTGAACCGCGACAATGCGCAGTTCGCCCGGCTGTCGCGCCGCGCCAAAAAGCTCGGCATCTCGCGCATCGTTTCGTTCGGCGCCAACAAGAAATCCGAGGCGCGGCTGCTCGACGTGTCGCTGCACGCCACCTGTTCGGCGGTGCATGCCGATATCCTGGGCCAAGACGTCACCTACAAATTAGGCGTGCCCGGCCGCCACATGGCGATGAACTCGCTGGCGGTGCTGGCGGCAGCGGCGTTGGTCGGCGCCGATCTCGCACGCGCGGCGCTATCGCTCTCGCAATTCGAGCCGGCGGCGGGACGCGGTGTGCGGCGCACGCTGGAAGTCGCCAGCGGCGAGGCGACCCTGATCGATGAAAGTTACAACGCCAATCCGGCCTCGATGGCCGCGGCGCTGAACGTGCTGGGACAGGCGCATATCGGGCCGCAGGGCCGGCGCATCGCCATGCTCGGCGATATGCTCGAATTGGGCCCGACCAGCCCGGCGCTGCATAGCGGATTGCTGGAGGCCATCAAGACCAATCACATCGATCTGGTGTATTGTTGTGGTCCCCTGATGCGTAATCTGTGGGACGCCCTTTCCACGGGCAAACGGGGCGGCTATGCCGAGAGTGCGGCAGCCCTTGAAGCCCAGGCGTTACAGGCGATTCGCGCCGGTGACGCCATCATGGTCAAGGGATCGCTGGGCTCGAAGATGAAGACGATTGTCAACGCGCTGGAAAAGCGCTTCCCCGGCAAGACCGCGCTCGATGAAGCCGCGGTATAGGCAGATTGAATGTTTTATTGGCTGATCGATCTTTCAAACACGGTACCTGCGCTGAGCGTCTTTCGTTCATTTCTGAACGTTTTTCGCTACATCACCTTCCGCACCGGCGGCGCGATGGTGACGGGCGCGCTGTTCGTGTTCATGTTCGGACCGTGGATCATCGATCATTTACGGCTCCGCCAGGGCAAGGGCCAGCCGATCCGCACCGACGGCCCGCAATCGCACCTCGCCAAGAAGGGCACGCCGACCATGGGCGGCCTGATGATCCTGTCGGGGTTGCTGGTCTCGACGGTGCTGTGGGCCAACCCGCTCAATCCGTATGTCTGGATCGTGCTCGCGGTGACGCTCGGCTTCGGCTTCGTCGGCTTCTACGACGATTATCTGAAGGTGACCAAGCAGACCCATAGCGGCTTCGCCGGCCGCATCCGTCTGTTGATTGAAGGCGTGATCGCGCTGGCCGCCTGCTACGCGCTGGTGCGGCTCGGGCGCGACCCGTTCTCGACCGCGTTGGTGATTCCGTTCTTCAAGGACATCGTTTTGAATCTCGGCTGGTTCTTCGTGCTGTTCGGCGCCTTCATCATGGTAGGCGCCGGCAACGCGGTGAACCTCACCGACGGCCTCGACGGCCTTGCCATCGTGCCCGTGATGATCGCGGCGGCCAGCTTCGGCATGATCGCCTATCTCGCCGGCAACGCGGTGTTCTCCGACTATCTGCAGATCAACTACGTCGCCGGCACCGGCGAACTCGCGGTGCTCTGCGGCGCGCTGCTCGGCGCCGGCCTCGGATTCCTCTGGTTCAACGCGCCGCCGGCCTCGATCTTCATGGGCGACACCGGTTCGCTCGCGCTCGGCGGCATGCTCGGCTCGGTCGCGGTGGCCACCAAGCACGAGATCGTGCTGGCGGTGATCGGCGGGCTGTTCGTGCTCGAAGCGGTGTCTGTCATCGTGCAGGTGGCGTCATTCAAGCTGACCGGAAAACGCGTATTCCGGATGGCGCCGCTGCATCATCATTTCGAGCAGAAGGGCTGGACCGAACCGCAGATCGTGATCCGGTTCTGGATCATCTCGGTGATGCTGGCGCTGGCCGGCCTTTCGACGCTGAAGTTGCGGTGATGGCGGGCTGTCGTATGAAGACATTTCTAACGGATGGTCGCATCAGGCAACTGCCTCATCCTGAGGAGCGCGCTCTTGCGCGCGTCTCGAAGGATGGCCGCGGCTCCATCCTTCGAGACGCGTCCCTTCGGGCCGCTCCTCCAGCGATAACGGCGCAGCCGTTACGCGGGGATGAGGTCCTCGTTGTGGTGACGCTTTGATCCCCGTCACCTCATTCTCCGGCAAAACCGTCGCGGTGTTCGGCCTCGGCGGCTCGGGGCTGGCGAGCTGCCACGCCCTGAAGGCCGGCGGCGCTGAAGTCGTCGCCGGTGACGACAGTGCCGAAAACGTCGCCAAGGCGGCGCAGGCCGGTTTCATCACCGCGGATTTGCGCACGGTGTCGTGGGCGAGTTTCGCCGCGTTGATCCTGACGCCGGGCGCGCCACTGACGCATCCGGCACCGCACTGGAGCGTGCTGGCGGCGCGGCAGGCCGGTGTCGAAGTGATCGGCGATATCGAATTGTTCTGCCGGGAACGCCGCCGCCATGCGCCCGATGCGCCGTTCGTGGCGATCACCGGCACCAACGGCAAATCGACCACGACGGCTCTGATCGCGCATCTGATGCGCGTCGCCGGCTACGACACCCAGATGGGCGGCAATATCGGCACCGCGATCCTGTCGCTGGAGCCCCCGCGGATGGGCCGCGTGCACGTGATCGAGATGTCGTCCTACCAGATCGATCTGGCGCCATCGCTCGATCCGTCGGTCGGCATCCTCCTCAATATCAGCGAAGACCATATCGATAGGCACGGCACGCTCGAACATTATGCCGCGGTGAAGGAACGTCTGGTCGCCGGCGTGCAGCCGCAAGGGGCTGCGATCGTCGGCGTCGACGACGGCTGGAGCCGCAACATCGCCGACCGCCTCGATCAGTCGGGCAAGCGCGTGATCCGGGTCTCGGTGAAAAATCCGCTGGCGGATGGCATCTATGTCGAGCGCGAGACCATTCTGCGCGCTTCCGGCGGCGCGCGTACCGAGATCGCGAAAATCGGCGGCATCGGCTCGCTGCGCGGCCTGCATAACGCGCAGAACGCCGCCTGCGCCTCGGCCTGCGCGCTGACATCAGGCCTCAGCACCGATGTCCTGCAAAACGGCTTGCGCAGCTTTCCCGGCCTGGCGCACCGCATGGAGCAGGTCGGCCGCCGCGGCAACGTGCTGTTCGTCAACGACTCCAAGGGCACCAATGCCGACGCCGCCGCGCATGCGCTGTCGTCCTTTGCCGACATCTTCTGGATCGCCGGCGGCAAGCCGAAACTCGGCGGTATCACCAGTCTGACCGAATATTTTCCGCGCATCCGCAAGGCCTATCTGATCGGCGAAGCCGCCGACGAATTCGCCGGCACCCTGGGCGATCGCGTCCCGCACGAAATCAGCGTCACGCTCGACGTCGCAGTCGCCAACGCCGCGCGCGACGCCGAAGCATCGGGGATCGCCGATCCGGTCGTGCTGCTGTCGCCGGCCTGCGCCTCGTTCGACCAGTACCGCAACTTCGAAATCCGCGGCGCGAAGTTTCGCGATCTTGTGACGGCGATGCCGGGCGTAAAGCCGGTGGTGTGAGACACTGGAGCGGCGGGCGATTGGCGAGCGCACCGTCTCTCCAATTGCCAGCGTCATCATCCGGCTTGACCGGATAATCCAGTATTCCAGAGCGGTGCATTTCATTGACGGCGGTGATTACTGGATACTCCGCCTTCGCGGAGTATGACGTCTTCTGTGATGTAGGCGTCGTGCGCGAACACGTAACCCGGGTGAGTTCCGCGATATCCGGATCCTTTCTACGGTCCCGCATGCCGCTTCGCTCATGTGCGCTACTTCCCCGAAGTGATTTGCCTGATTTGGCGGCCTGCCTGTGCAGCCCCTCAGCGAAAAAAATTTTCATTTCCTTTCGACCCAAATCACCGGCTTAATCCATGCGTCTCATCCCTCACGAGGGAACGTTGGCCATCGTCACGAACGTTGGGATGGGATGCGGTGGACGCGGATGCGCTTTTGACGAACAGCGCCAACGCGGACGGCGAAGTCGTGTGGTCCTGGCGTCCAGTCCTATTTTTGGTGCCACGAAAATACACAAAAGCCGCATGGCTCAAGGACTTCTTTGATTTTCCTGAGACAACGCAAAGCCTGGCATTTTTTGGCCGGGCTCTTTTTTGTCTCTTGACCACGGTTTTCCCGGTTTTCAGGCGGTGGGTTTGCGCCGTTACGGTGCTGTCCACTTTTGGGCTAGGCCTACACCCGGATGCCGCTTGCGAGGATTGCGTCCGCGAGTTCGGCGGCAGGCCCGCTTAAGGTTTTGGCCGTGCCGAGCAGAACGAACTCGACAGTGCCGAGATCCGGCAGACCGTGGCCGCTCGAGATCTCGGCAAGGCCCGTCGGGATCAGGTCTCCCGCGAAAATCGTGATGCCGAGTCCGGCGAGCGCCGCGGCTCGCAGGCCGCTCAAACTGCCGCTCGCGCACACGATGCGCCAAGGACGACCGCACCGCTCAAGCGCGGCAAGAACGATTTCGCGGGTGACGCTGGGCGGTGAATAGAGGATCAGCGGTACTGGCATTGATGGATCGAGCCGCGAAAGATCGCCGGACACCCAGACTAACCGATCGCGCCAGACAACTCGTCCGCGATCCTCTCCCGGGCGACGTTTGCCGCAGACGAGGTCAAGCTCTCCGCGGCCGAGTTTCTCATTGAGCTCACCGCTCAGGCCAACCGTGAGCTCGAATTCGACAAGCGGATGCGTGCGAACAAACTCCCGCAACACTTGCGGCAGAAGCGACGTCACAAAATCCTCCGACGCGCCGAACCGCAGCCGGCCGCGCAGCTCGGAGCCCGCGAAATAGCGCGCCGCCCGTTCGTTCGCCGCCAGGATGCCCCGGGCGAACTCGATCATGGCCTCCCCGTCGGCCGTCATCGTTACCGAATGGGTATCGCGGACGAACAGCCGGCGTCCGGTCTCGTCCTCAAGCTTGCGAATGTGCTGGCTGACCGTTGACTGGCGCAAGCCGAGGCGATCGGCGGCCCGGGTGAAACTACGGGTCTGGGCGATCGCCAGGAAGGTCTGAAGCAGGACGGGATTTAGCATGGCCCTATCATCACAATGCTCGATTACAATAATAGCTGTATGCGGCATTCACAATGACCGACCGCATCCGATATCAAGCGGGGTATCGACTGCAAACGAGGCTCGAAATGATTTTGCTCCGCTCCGTCTGGTCCCGCATCGACAGGTTCCTCGGGGCCATCCTGCTGACTGTTGCATTTGCCGCCGTGATGCCGGCCCGCGGGGAAGCGGCAACGGCCGTTGGAGGGCTGGCGGATGCTGCCATCGTGCTGTTGTTTTTCATGCACGGGGCGAAGCTTTCGCCCGAAGAAGCGCTTGTTGGAGCACGGCACTGGAGACTGCACGTGATGGTATTCCTGAGCACGTTCGCGCTGTTTCCGTTGCTCGGTATTTCTGCGCACTTCCTGGTCCCCGGTTTCCTCCCCGGGCCGTTATGGGCCGGGGTGATTTTGCTCACCGCGCTGCCCTCGACGGTGCAGGCCTCGATCGTTTTCACGTCGGTGGCAGGCGGCAACGTGCCGGCTGCCATGTGCAGCGCGACCGCATCAAGCCTGCTCGGTGTTTTCCTCACTCCCCTGATCGCCGGTTTCCTGCTCGCCAGCCACGGCCTCGACATCTCCGCGCGCTCGGTTCTTGGCATCGTGGTGCAGCTTCTGCTGCCCTTCGTCGCCGGTCAGCTGTTGCGACCGTGGATCGGCACTTCTCTCACGCGCCATCCGCGCGCGCTCAAGAGCGTGGATTACGGCTCGGTCCTGATCCTCGTCTACGCCGCCTTCAGCCATGGCGTCGTGGACGGTATCTGGCATCAGATCGGTGCCGGAGATCTGTTCAAGGTCGCGCTCGTCGATATCGCGCTGCTCGCGGCCGTGATGACCATCCTGACCTTTGCGAGCAGGCAGCTCGGCTTTTCGCGTGCCGATGAAATCGCCATCGTGTTCTGCGGGTCAAAGAAAAGCCTCGTCAACGGCGTGCCTATCGCAACCCTGCTGTTCGGCGGGCATGTGGGGCTCGTTGTCATCCCATTGATGGTGTTCCATCAGATTCAACTCATGGTCTGCGCGTCGCTCGCACGACACTACGCGGCACGCCGGGTTACGGCGACTGAACGGCAAGCAGCTATTTCTGCAACGCCCGTCTGAGCGCTTGGGGATAGGAAGACACCTGAAACCCGCCATGATCTGCACCGGAAAAGGCTGCGCCATTGCGCTCGCCGCGGTACCGCGCGGATTTGCGTAAGGTACTATGGGCAAATCGGAGCAATATCGCATTGTTGCTGCACTGAGTACGCTTATGGGCACTTTTCCGATGCGGCGTTCGTGCTTGACGATGTTCCGTTCGCAGGGGCGAAGCGGACATTGATTGCTCTTTCTGAAGCATTTCGCATTTGACCCTGGCTGTGTGAAAACGCTGTGCTGCTGTTATGATTCTCCCGTGATTCTGTGGGGGAATTGATGAGGCGCTTCGTTGAGGAGGCGGATCGTGGGCAATGGACGCTATTGCCCGAATGCCTCGATGATTTCATTGACGAGAGCAACCCTGTTCGCGTGATCGACGTGTTTGTCGATGCGCTCGATTTGGCTGAGATGAGCTTTGAGGGGGTGGAGCCGGCGGCGACTGGTCGGCCATCGTACCACCCCTCGGTTCTCCTCAAGCTTTACATCTACGGTTATCTGAACCGGGTGCAGTCGAGCCGGCGGCTCGAACGCGAGGCTGGACGCAATGTCGAGGTCATGTGGCTGCTGGGTCGGCTCGCACCTGATCACAAGACGATCGCGGACTTCCGCAAAGACAATGGCCTGGCGCTGCGCAAGGTATGTGCGCGCTTCGTCGAACTCTGCCGCGAGATGGGCCTGCTGGCGACGGCGAGCGTTGCCATCGATGGCAGCAAGTTCAAGGCCGTGAACAACCGGGACAAGAACTTCACGCGGGCGAAGGTGGAACGGCGGCGTGCCCAACTGGAGGAGAGCGTCGCGCGCTATCTGAGCCAACTTGACACGGCCGACCGGCAGGAGCCGACGGAGGCGCTGGCCGCGAAGGTGACGAGGCTTACCGAGAAGCTGACGAAGCTGAAGGAGGAAATGGGCAAGCTTGCGGTTTACGAGAAGCAGATGCTCGCGTCGCCCGACCAGCAAATCTCACTGACCGATCCCGACAGCCGTTCGATGGCGACGAGCGGCCGCGGTTCCGGCGTCGTCGGCTACAACGTACAGGTCGCCGTCGATACCGAGCATCATCTGATTGTGGCGCACGAGGTAACGAACAGCGGCTCAGATCGGGCGCAACTCGCCAATATGGCCAAGCAGGCGAAGGGTGTTCTAAAGGCCGAGACGCTCGAGGCCGTTGCCGATCGCGGCTACTTCAGCAGTCTGGAGATCCTCGCGTGCCACGAGGCCGGCATCACGGTAACTCTGCCCAAGCCGCAGACGTCGGGTGCCAAGTCGGAGGGGCGCTTCGGCAAGCAGGACTTTGTCTATTTGCCAGAGCAGGACGCCTATCGCTGTCCGGCTGGGGAGCAATTGCCCTATCGCTTCACGAGCGAGGAGGATGGCAAGCGGCTACGGCGCTACTGGACCACAGCCTGTCAAGATTGTGCGCTCAAATCCCAGTGCACGACCGGGCCAGAGCGGCGGATTCCACGGTGGGAGCATGAGCATCTGCTCGATGCCGTGCAGCAGCGCCTTGATGCAAACCCACACGCCATGCGACTGCGTCGCGAGACGGTCGAGCATCCGTTCGGCACGATGAAGGCCCGCATGGGAGCGACACACTTCCTCACCAAAACGCTTCCAAAAGTAGCCGCCGAGATGGCTCTCTCGGTCCTGGCCTATAATCTGACGCGGGTCATGAACATCGTCGGAACCAAGCCGCTGATGGCTGCGATCATGGCCTGAGACCGAACCGGTCCTGGCGTCTCACCGACCTCCTTGGAAGTGTGTTTTTACACGGCCAAGACCCATTTCAGACATGGGCATAGCCGGACATCGGCCCACAATTGTGCTACATGAACATTCAATTTCCCCGAACCCGGGGGCGCACCTTGAGCGGCAAGCAGGTAGAGCTACGACTGGCGGCTATTCTGGCGGCGGATGTCGCGGGCTCTTGCCGCCTGATAGGGATCCACGAGGAAGAAACACGGGCGCAGAGCGGCAGTGCATGAGAAGGTGAGCAAGCAATAATGCCCAATGTGCCGCGCCATCTCGAAGATATAGCCCCAGGCACCAGTCTGCTGCCCATCCCCTTTTGTCTGTCGATATTCGCGTGCCTATTTTTTGCCGTGACGATAACGATCGATGCCAAGGTCTTCCGCGGAACGTTCACCCTCCCAGCGTGGTTATCGATTGGAAACATCGATGACGCCCGGGCCCTGCTCAGCGCACTTCTTGGCGCAGTGAGTACGGTCCTTGCGTTGATCTTTTCCGTCAGCCTGCTGGTCTTTTCTGCGGCAGTAACCCAATTCGGCCCGCGTCTGATACACCGTTTCCTGCGCGACAGGATGATGCAGATCACGCTGGGGCTATTTGTCGCCACGTTTTTCCACGCGCTGCTCACATTCATCGCAGTCCGCCAACAGGGGGCGGACCAATTTGTTCCTCAACTGACTATAATGACGACTTGCACCTTGGTGGTGATCAGCTTCGCTTCGTTGGTGTTTTTCAACAACAAAATCGCGATGTCAATTCAGACGAACAATGTGCTGCCCGGAATCCTCGAAGACCTGCAGACTGTAGTGACTCAGAGATCATACTCCATAGCTCAGCAGGCTACGCGCACGAGCGAGTTACCTCAAAATCCTGGCGCACTACAGTTGCAAGACGCCGTAGAACTCCAAAAGTTCTTGGCGCGAGATGGCGCCGCTGTGCGCAGTGTCATCAGTGGATTTGTACAAGTAATTCATTTCGAGCGGATGGCCAGCGAAACCGCGCAGGCTAATGTAGTCATCAGCCTTCTCTTCCGTCCCGGGCAGTTTGTTGGACAGGGAGAGACTATTGCCCGCGTCCTGCCAGCGCAGTGCGTCGGGGTCTTGGGCCCGTCAATCATCGCGGCGGTAAAACTCGGCCGCCATCGCAATCTCGACCAGGATCTGGAGTTCGCTATTGCGCAGCTGGTTGAAATCGCGCTTCGTGCGCTAAGCCCGGCGATCAATGATACTTACACAGCTCTTTATTGCATCGACTGGCTCGCTGAGGCGATACGGGGCCTGGCTAACTTGCCCGAACAGACCGGTATCTGGAGTAGTGAAGACGGAAAAGTCAGCATACTTTTCCCGCCACTGCAATTTCGGGACATTGTGAAGACCGCGTTCGATCTATTGCGGCAAGCATCGATCGGCAATGCGGTGGTCAAGATTCATTTGCTGCGCACATGGTCCAGGCTGGCGCCGGATCTAAGGACTCCGACGCAAAGTCAATCGCTACTGGAGCAAGCGCAGGCGGTCTGGGAGGCCGCCTCTCAGGAGATGATGGCGGCCATTGATCGAGCCGACATCAAACTTGCCTATGATGGTTCAGTGGAGTTACTGTCGGCATTTCTCACAGAAGAAAAACTTCTCAAAAACATCACGCTTCCTGCGGCCGCTTGCGATGGGTCCGGTGATGCATAAGCTGATTTCGGGTATTGTTGAGTTCCGTGAACAGCATCTGCCTGAGCATGCGGAACGGTTTCGCGAATTGGCGCTTGCGCAGTCGCCCGATACGCTGATGATCACGTGTGCGGATAGCCGAGTGGTACCCGATCTGTTGGCTTCGACCGACCCGGGCGACCTTTTTACCATGCGTAATGTCGGCAATCTGATTCCGCCGGCGACAGACGAAGGTATATCGATCGGCGACTTTTCCGAAGCGAGTGCGATCGAGTACGCCGTATTGGTTCTGAAGGTGGCGAACATCGTTGTGTGTGGGCATTCTGAATGCGGCGCGATGAAAGCGGCGATGACGCGCAGCCCAAGGCCCGACGCGCCCAATCTTGAAAGGTGGTTGCATCATGCCAGAACCGCAGCGTTCCGACTCGAGCGCGAGGGCGCGGTGGATGCTACGCTCAAGCCGCACGATCAACTTTCGCAGCTCAACGTGCTGGTGCAGCTCGAACACCTGATGTCCTACCCTATCGTGCGCGCGCGGGTCGGGGCCGGAACGCTCCGTCTGAGCGGTTGGTGGTTCGACATAGCGACTGGCAATATGTATTCCTATGAGCGTGCAAGCCGTTCGTTTGTGGTCATCGACCGCCGGCTAGCCGAGCGATTGATCGCTCGTCTCGGAGAGGCCTGAATGAGCTTGTTTGCCAACGCATCAACTCAGCGCGGGCGCAAATCCCGGCGATATTCCTTACTGTTAGGCTTCTAAGTTTGAATTGTCGCTCAATCTTAAGACCGCGAAAGCGCCCGGACTGACAGTGCCGGCGACGCTGGTGAGAGCGCCGACAAGGTGATCGAATAAACGGCGTTTTGCTGCGCTGCATGAGTCCGCTTCTGGGCACCTTTGAGACATGCCGGGGCGGTTTGAGGATGTCCGTTGACAGGGGGAGATCCAGAAGTTACCGGCAGAGGGTCAAGATGAAGCGATTGACCCACAGCAGGCGTGGCAACTCATTTGCGAGACGGAAACGCCTCTGGTCAGTTCCTAGATCGAGGGTTTCGACCTGCTTCCTTAATATCCATCGCCCCAACGGTACTGCCACCCGATTCCGACAGCGCTGAACTCGCTTCCTGTGCGGGTCGTAATGCCGGTACTGGCAGAAAGCTTCAGGGAGTTCTGTCGGTCAATCGGCAGGGCGAGGGTGAAGCCAGCCCGCGTGTTCGCTTGCTCATTGTCACTCTTTGCGCCGTTGAGGGCGGTGCGGCCGCCCGCGAAATAGATCCCGTCCAGCGCCATCCATATGCCAGACTGGAAAGTGTAGAGGACATGTCCCTGCACGGCATAGATTGGCGACTGAGAGAAAGTGTTGCCTCCGAAGAAGTCGGTGTTGTCGCCGAAAAATGTCACGCTGGGGGCGACCTCGAAAGTCCATGGACCCCAAGCCTTTGAAATCCCGAGTTCCGGTTTGAACGACCAGCGATTGCTGCCGAGGTTGAGCAGTTTGCTGTCGTCGTACTGGCCAAACGGCGCGGAGACCTGCAGGCTCACTCCAACAATCAGATCCTGACGGTAACTCGCGAAGTCCTTCGCCGAAAGCGCAGGTGCTCCAAACAAATTGACCGAGACACGAAATCGCGGGTCACCGAAGCCCAACATCTCGCGCTCGCGGGGCTGGCCGTTCAGGGAGCCCTGTGCGGCGAAGGACGACGACGGCACGATCACGTCGAGCTTGGCTGACTGGCCCCCGACATCGAAGGACCGAACGTAGGCCAGCACCCCGGCATCCGAGTGGAATTTAGCGTCGGCGATTGCCGAGTCCGGGTCGAACGCTATCTTGCCTTCGGAATGGACGTAGCCCGAGATCAGAAAATTCAGTCCGACCGGCGTATTCGTATACGATCGTGGCTCCGCCTCCTGCGCGTTCGCATTAGCGACCCCCGATACTGCCGCGATTATTCCGAACGCCAGGCAAAGCAAGAGCCGGTTCGCACCATGCGCTTCAGGCGCATCGCACGTTCGATCGACCATAACAGGCGCGTCACCGATCGCCCGTCGTAAGCCAACGCAATACCTGTTCATCGAAATATCCTACCAACCATCCTGGTCGGAAAATGGATCCGCGGCCCGGTGGCGACGGTGATGTTCGGGGTTGGGAACCAGCGTTCGGACAATCATTTCTCACATCGGCGCGCTGATCGCCCGGAAAAATTGTGTTCAGTGATCCGTGCCGCTAACGCTGCTCGGTCGCGCCGATGACCTGCGGGGGCGGTCTGACGATAGGGGTAGACCAGAAGTCAACGGCAGAGGGTCAAGATGACGCTTTTGACCCGAAGCGCACTTCGGACTTGCATCAGGTATTTGCGGTAACCGTAGCGGCCCGCTCACATCCGTGTGTCAAAACGTCTCATTGCCCTTTGGTACAAGTGACCGAACGGACAGTTCTCGATCTATTGAAAGATTGAGCTTCTCATTCCGCACAATTAAAAGTTTTGTCTCCTTTTGATAGTCTGGAATTCGGCCATGCTTGTGCGCACCACCGCAGACCGCGCGCCTCGTCCCAATTCCCTTGGCGACCTTGGCATAACGAGTGGATCGAACCCAATCGTCAGCTTGAACGAATTCACCTACAAGAAAGGGACCGAGATTTACGGCGAGAAGGGGCCAGCCGAGTACGTTTATCAGGTCAAAACGGGCGCAGTTCGAAGCTACAAGCTACTCACAGATGGTCGCCGCCAGATCGGCGCGTTTCACTTGGTCGGCGATATTTTTGGGCTGGAGAACGGCGGTGCGCATCGATTTACCGCCGAAGCGCTCGTGAAGACTACTGTCCGCCTCATCAAACGGCAAAGCCTTGAGGCGGTGGCGGAAAGTGACGCGGTAGTCTCGCGGAACCTACTCAGTATGACCACCAGCAATCTGGAACACGCAGAAAATCACATGCTGTTGCTGGGCCGCAAAACTTCGATGGAGAAGGTTGCCGCGTTTTTGCTTGAAATGGACGCCCGGCTAACCCCCACCGGGATCATGACACTACCAATGAGCCGCCGGGACATTGCCGATTATCTTGGCCTGACGCTTGAAACCGTATCTCGTGCACTATCGCGGTTGCAACGCGCGGGCGTGCTCGGCTTCCTCGACCACACCCAGCGCGCAATCGTACTCGAGGATCGGCAACGGCTCGCAAGCTTTGATTTGCCATCATAGACATGCATCGGAACAAGCTCGCACATAATAGGTCCGTTTGACCTCAGACCGCCGATCGTTGATGGCCCTCGAGCCGTGACCTCGCGTTCGCTAATGCCGAATTCGCCTACCGGCTGGGCCGCTTCACATGGAGCCGCGGATGACCCTTGATCCGATTCACCAGTTCAATATCGACAACCTCTTCAAAATCGGCCAGATCGGCAATCAGGCCATCTACTTCACCAATTCGTCCGTCTACATGTTGGTCTCGGTGGCGGTAATTTGCTTGCTGATGGTGGTTGGCGTTGCAGGCCGGCAATTGGTTCCCGGGCGTTTCCAGTCAATGGCCGAAGTGAGCTACGAGTTCGTGGCCTCTATGGTCCGCTCCAACGCCGGCCGGGAAGGGATGAAGTTCTTCCCGCTGGTTTTCTCACTGTTCATGTTCATCTTGGTCTCAAACGTGATCGGCATCATTCCCTACACCTTCACGGTCTCGAGCCACATCATCGTTACTGCCGCATTGGCGCTGCTCGTGTTCTTCACGGTGCTGATCTACGGATTCTACAGGAACGGCTCGAAATTCTTCAGGATCTTCGTGCCCTCGGGCATTCCGATCTACATCCTGCCACTTGTCGTCGCGATCGAAATCATCTCCTTCCTAACGCGGCCGCTCTCACACAGCGTGCGTCTGTTTGCCAACATGTTGGCCGGTCACATCACGCTCAAGGTATTTGCCGGATTCGTTGTGCTGCTAGGCACCTCGCTTGGCACGATCGGTTGGATCGGCGGTATAGTACCGCTCGCGTTGACCGTCGCGCTGACCGCGCTCGAACTTCTGGTTGCTTTCCTGCAAGCTTACGTGTTTGCCATCCTCACCTGCATCTACCTCAACGATGCTATTCACCCGGGACACTGACGCCCGGGGAATTTCTGCCACACCTCACGACGTGCTGCCCATAAGTACGAACACGAGACGATACAACCGGCCTGATCTGACGATGTCCGCTGATCGGCGAAGATCGGAAGTGACCGGCGAGCGGTCACACCTTCGCTTTTGACCGAGAATGGAAATTGAGCCGCATACTAGCGTTACCGCCAAAAGCAGGAAATGGAGTTTCGGTCAGGAGCTTGATTCAAATCCAAGCGGCACGACTAAGCTGACGGCCTAACGATGTCAGCCCTCGAACTGCAGTGAAACGTCTTCCCAATGAGGTTTCGCTGACACCTACAACATCGATAATCCGGTAAACGCTATCTTCGCCATTGGATCGATCCTTTCGAGACTGAAGTACAAGGCGTGCCGGCTGTGACAGATCCCACCGCGATGTGCCCGAGCAACGATACGCTCGGCGAGTGGATCAGGCTGTATGTCGAAGAGAGCCTCCATGATTCTTGAAGAAGAGATCAAGCTTCACAGATTCGCCGGTATCTCGCCAGAACAGTCTTTTACCGAGGCTATCGGCAGGGAAAGCGCTTCGGCCACGAAATCACGCTCTATTCGGTTTGGTTCGAGCTGCGATATGGCATCGTCGGCTGCCTGATGCTCACGGTCGCGCTGATCACGATGATCTTCTACTATCATCCGTCGACGTCGTCGGCGACGTTGTACTACCGGACCGTCCCGATCATGACCGAAGTAAACGGCCGGGTGGCGGAGGTTCACGTCGATGTCAGCGCGCCCGTCAAGCAAGGTGAGGTGCTTTTCAGACTCGACAGCGCCAAGCAGGAAGCCGCGCTGCTGACGGCCAAGCGCAAGATCGCCGAAGTCGATGCCGCCATGGTGGCGGCGGAGGCCGATGTCATGAAGGCGGAAGGCCAGCTTCAGGAGGCAAAAGGCTCGCTGCAGCAGGCAACGGATGAACTCGAGACCAAGAGCGAATTGCAGAGGCGCAATCCCGGCATTGTTCCGCAACGCGACATCGAAAAGCTGCAAGTGGCCGTCGCGGGTCGGCAGGGCTCCCTCGACGCCGCGACCGCTTCCAAACAATCCGCGATCACGCGAGTGAGCGTTCTGCTACCGGCGGAGAAGGCAAGCGCCGAGGCGGCATTGGCCGAAGCGCAGGTCGATCTGGACAAGACCTTCATCCGTGCCGGCGTCGACGGGCGGGTCGAGCAGTTCGGACTGAAGCCGGGTGATATCGTCACTCCAAATATGCGGACGGCCGGCGTCCTGATTCCGGAGGGCGCGGGACGCCGTGCTCTCATGGCAGGCTTTGGGCAGATCGAGGCTCAGGTCATGAAGGTCGGAATGGTGGCCGAGGCCACCTGCATTTCCAAGCCGTGGACGATCATTCCAATGGTGGTTACCAACGTGCAGGACTACATCGCGGCTGGCCAGTTCAGGGGCGGCGAGCAACTGATCGAGGCGCAGCAGGTCGCGGCTCCCGGCTCCATTCTCGTTTTCATGGAGCCGCTATACAAGGGCGGGCTGGAGGGCGTGACGCCCGGCAGCAGTTGTGTAGCTAACGCCTACACCAGTAATCACGAACTGATCTCGTCCGGGAAACTAGGTACGTTGAAGAGCATCGGGTTGCATGTCGTCGACGCGACCGGATTTGTGCACGCGTTACTTTTGCGGATTCAGGCCCTGGTGCTGCCGATCAAGACGCTGGTGCTGAGCGGACATTGAGTGTGAGGGATCGTCGACGAGGAGCCTCACCCTCACCCCGCGATCGGCCGCCTTCTGCTCGACGATGATCCGGCCGGTGGTATCAGCCGTCCCAGACATAATACTGCATATCGAGGCCACGCTCGGCCAAGTCGGTCAGCGCCAGACGGGCGATGAAAGCCTCGCGCCCCTAGAGGCTGAAGTCGGAGAGGCCTGGATGCTTCTCGGCCGCCGTGACCGAAGAATTGGCCCAACTTAGTTTTGCCTCCCGATCTCATTCCTCGTTTTGAGGCTGCGCAAGATCCTCTCGAATTGGATGCCGACACTGCGCAATCTTAATTTAATTGTGAAAAGAGGATCGAGCTAAGCCGCGCCGCCCAGTTCCCTTGCCGCAGGTTCGCCACAATTCAAAAATGGACTGTTACTAATAAGGCACGAAGTTTAGGTGCTGAATCGCTTAAGCTGAGACTCTAAATAGTTTTAGTTCAGCAGTCGCAAATTACGCGACGAGAGGGAAAAATAGTGAAGAAGTTTTTGTTAGGGACGGTCGGATTGCTTGCGCTCGGGATCGCCGCTCCCGCTTCTGCTGCTGATTTGGCTGCTCGTCCGTATACCAAGGCCCCGCCGGTTTACGTCGCCCCGATCTACGACTGGAGCGGCTTCTACATCGGCGGCAATGGCGGCTGGGGCCAGGCCCGCAACTGTGTGGATTTCCTTGGTGTGACTGACGGTTGCCGCGAGCGGTCCGGGGGCCTCGTCGGTGGCCAGCTCGGCTATCGTTGGCAAGCGAGCCAGTGGGTGTTTGGCCTCGAGGCTCAGGGCGATTGGGCGGATCTCAGCAACCAGCGCGTCAGCCTCATCAATCCACTGTTCTCCACTCGTACCAAAACTGATGGTATCGGCCTTTTCACCGGCCAGATCGGCTACGCGTGGAACGCCTCACTGCTCTACGTGAAGGGCGGTGCGGCGGTGACGAGCAATCGTTTCAGCATACTTTCCACGATTACCGACAGTGAACTGGCCGCAGCAAGCGCGACCCGCTGGGGTGGCACCGTGGGGGTCGGCTGGGAGTACGGCTTCGCACCGAACTGGTCTGCCGGTATCGAATACGACCATCTGTTTATGGGTGACTCGAACAACTCGTTCTCGCTCAATGCGGTTCCTGCCGCTTTTGTCAACGACCGGATCAGCCAAGACGTAGACATGGTCACTCTGCGCATCAACTACAAATTCGGTGGTTACGGCGCACCAGTGGCTGCCCACTACTGATCAATCCCATATCTCCCGCAAATTCAAAGCCCCGGCATCGTCCGGGGCTTTTTTCTCCTGAAAGTGGTTGCTCGCGGCGACTAGCGCTTTAGTCATTTTGGAAGTGCGCTTTGCGCCCGATACTGTTGCAAGAGTCGAAAGTTGCAACGGTCTGAATTTCTGACGAGAACTTGAAACGCGAAGAGATCGATGATTCGTATAGCGTCAACCGCGCTACCGATGTCGCCTATGAGTCCAGCATGAGGCGACGAGGCCGTCACATCCGTACACGAAAACCGAGCCAGCGGCCCTCAGAAATTTTGATACCTTCTGCAAACTGACTTTTGCAACAGTATCCGCCCGCTAACTGACATTCGTCAGGTCGTGGCAAAAGGCTGGACATCCCTCTGGGAGGAAAGATTTTCGATTGGGGCCCCAATGGATGGCTATCGAGAACCGAGTGTGGGCAAGGTCGCAGCAATGCTCGGTCTCATAGCTGGCGCTAGGGACCCTCCATTGATCTAGGTCAAAGTCAGCCATCCTTTGGCGCTCACGCTATTTTCAGCGGCACCTGAGGCGGCTCCCGCCACCTTTCAGTTCCGCAAGAGCGAAGAGGAGTCCGCCATGCATCCGACGAAACGTCTTTCGATCAAGTCAGCGACTATTGCCGGGATTGCTGCGAGCGTCCTGTTGGGGCTTGCAGGTCTCACTCTCAATCCAGCGCCGGCCAGAGCGGTCGTGTACTGCGAATACGTCGGTTATCCCGCCCATTGCGTCGCAAGGGCAGGCGTCGTGCTCAGGCCTCGTCCGGTGGCGCGCGCTGCGGTCCGTCATAACGCCGGTGGCAACTTAAATGGTGGCGTCAATCGCGTTGGAGTGCGGCGCTAAAGGCTTGTTTCGCGGGTCACTAGTCCGCTAGCGCAAGGCTACCGGAACAGCGGGCCACCCCGCGCCAGCGCACAGGTGGCCACGCGCCGCGATCTGCCGGGCCATATCGCCGCCGGCCGCGCAGCTTGACGACCTTGGCGGGCGCAGCAGAATCCGACTTGAAGATGGACGCGAGCCGCTGCGCCCACTTCTCCAGTGCCTCGCGCTTCTCGTCCTCATATTCGTGCAGGTCGTAGACGATGACGAAGCCGGGAGGACGGTGTGCGAGGATTGCCTTCCGCTACGTTACGCAATGCCGCCAGACCGGAGCGAACGGCGCGGCGTAGATGTGGTTGACCCATCCCGGCAGATCGATGGCCTGATGATCCTCACCGCGACGGCGGGCCATCGCCGCCAAGGTGCGCAGTCTATCTCTGCGGTCCCGACAGGTTCAACTCGCGCTCAGCCCGAAACACGTTGCTGTGGAGGTTGGCGATCCATTGCCGACCGCTGGAGGTGACATTGAGATACCGGATCGCAAGCTGGATTTGGGGCGCGACATTGGTCCAGTAGAACTGGGGGAATTTATAAACGATGTCGGCGGGTGTCGCGTAGCCTAGACTCTTGTTCAGGCCGATTTCTTCGAATTCGTGGAACAGGGCATTCGACTTCCTCATATAATTGGGATCGCCGAGCTGGCCGATCAGATCCGCAGCACGCAGCAGCAATCCCTCTTCCTCGTTGAGGTCGTCGATTTCTTCCTTTTGTGTGTCGACGTAGGGAAAGCGCGTGTATTCGATGGCCCGGGCAATCCGGTCCGCGTCAACTTCCTCGACTGAATCGAGGCGTTCGATGACGAACAGCTTTGAGCGATCGACATGGTAGGGCGCAAGTGCCGCGTCGGATGATCCAACCGGCAGCTGGACCTTGCGGCCTCTGAGATCTGCAACATACGCGTCATCTTCGTCGCCCTGGACGATGCCCCGGACATATCCGATGTCGTGGGTGAGGCAGGCCAGAATGAAGTTCGCGTAGTCGTCGGCCGTCGTGGTTCGCTGCAGCATCCTTCCCATCAGGATGTCGTGGCCGACCAGTGTAACCAGCATAGTGTGTTCGATATCGTGATAGAGTGCATCGCTATTCCCAATGCATTCCAGCGCCACTCTTGCCGCAAAGGGCAGTAGCTTGGTCAAATCGGAATGCGAGGAACGGAACAGGCCCTTGGTTTCTCGCGACAGAAACGAACCCAGGGCTCGTGCAGCCAATTGCGGAATCGTGATCATCTCGGCACCTCTTCAGTCGAAAGGGCTTGTGCAGCGTTATCCTTCAGCTTCCGATCGGTCACATACGGATCGAAACGATACTAGCACCAATCATTGTAGGTCGGCTCGGTAACCTGCGACGTAGCCCGACGTAATTCGTTTAAAGCAAAATAGCCGTTGTCATAAGACGGCAGGTGACCGGGTGCTTTCCGCCCGTGACTTGAGGCGGGTGCTAATGTGTGTTGTTCACAGATGTAAGGTGCTCCCAGCTTGGATGGGGCGCGCCCAATCTATTGATCTACATCAACGGCCGCCGGCCGCGACGCGCGCGTGATGCGCTCGGTTTAACGGGGAGAAATGCGATGATCAGATGGATTGTTGTGGCGGTAACCTTGGCGTTGGTTTCGTCGGTTCAGGCCATGCCGCTTGTACCTCTTCAAATGCCGGATGATGTAGTCATCAAAGTCAGGGAGGCATGTGGAGCGGGCATGCACATGGTCAATGGCGTGTGCGTCAGAACCGCCGCCCGTCGTGGCGCAAGCAGATGTGCTCGGGGCGTGACCTGCTAAAGCAAATACAATTCCCACACTGCCTTATGGTCGGCGGCGCCTTGCTCGTGCTCGTCGGGGTAGTCGGCACCGCACTTCAAAGAAGACGTGCGGTAGCCAACCCGCTAAGCTTGGAGCAAGATAAGGAAACCGATGCGCAACCGGTTTCGCTGCCTGAGTTTCTTCAATGAGACGGATCGCGCGGAAGCCGGATCCATCGTGCGATAGGGCGCTGGTTCAGGTCCACCCCAGGGCCGCCGAGGTTACGCCGGCAGGTCGTCTGGAGAATTGAAAAGGCCGCCAGGCAATATCCGGCGGCCTCCCGGGCTCAAAATCGCTTGGTTTCGAAAAGCCCCGTCCGCCCCGGGTGCGGCAGATTTGCATTGGCCAGTGATCGTGGCGAATCCAAATTGCTGTTCCGATCGAAGGAACAAATACGTCGTTGCGATTTGGACACACCACAGCGGATTTCATGCAGTCGCAAACGGGCACGTCAGAATTGGTCTATTGCCGGCGAACGCTTATTGATAGATTCAAACCGCACTGCTGCTGGGGGCCAAACGGAGTTTCCGTATGGGTGTGGCAGGGTGGCGCTTCGCGCAAAGGAAGAGAATTAGCGGGCGGGCAGCCGTTGTCGCTGTCCTGGAAGAGTTGCCGGTGATCTGCTCTCTGACGGTTGCGGCCGTCTCGATGACCATGATCGGGATCATGCTCTACAAGGATTGGCCGCAGTAAAAGGCCGAAATACGAGCGCTGCTGCGCTGATCAAACACCGACGCTGCGGCGAGCGCTGCCAATGTGCTCGCCGACCGCGGCGATCATCTCGCCGCGGTAGCAGGGATACGCCGCTGAATAGCCCAGCTCCCGGGCTAGCCGATCCTTAGCGTGCGGTAAGCATCGACTGCATGGGCTAAAAAGATGCCGACGCAAAACAGACCCAGGACCACCGTCACCGCTTCAATCATTTTACGCACCCTTGACTATACTAATGGGTACATTCGATAGCCCTCGCTTGTTTCAAGATCGTTTCATTAATTCTACGAAATGGTTTCGTGCCTAGCGGCGAAGCGAGCCGGTGGCCGGGATTACCCGGGGCCTGGACAGCCCACGCATCTCGGACTTACCGGCGGGCTTCCTAGCGTAGTGGCAGGGCATCCCAATTTTGTCTCAGTGTGCTTTTGGCTGCGGGCCGGAAGGCGACCCGGCCGCGCGGGTCGTCGTCGGCATGTTGGAGATCAATTGCTGCAGGGCATCGAGTTTCTCCGTTAGGGCGGCGTTCTGGTCGGATAGCCTTTTCGTCTCGGCCCGCTGGGCGATGAGCTGATCTTGCACGACCTGCAATTGGTCAACAACCTGCTGCAGGGTGGCCTGGAGATCTTTGGTCGTTTCCAGAAGCTCGCCCGAGGGTCGACGGCTCACTGCTGAAGCAGCGGTAGGGTGCGGCGCCGGAGCGACCGTGGAACTCCCGCCTGTGGCCCACAGCGTTAGCCAGCCGCCGCCGATGAGCACTAACGCGGCAGCCAAAGTGATGAGCAAGCGCCGGCGCATAGCCTGAGCGGTCGCCTGATCGGCTTGCTGTCGGCCTTGAGGGGAAATCGCCTCGTCGGCCATCAAAACGCTCCCGCTGATTTCCCGCTACCGAATTGCCAAATCCGTGGACCCAAGTCTGGACCCAGAAAGAACGCAATAGAACCAGAAGGACCAGACGAACGGGCGAGGAGGCCTCAATTGTCAGTCATTTTCTCACCCGAGCGACGTGTTTTCTGCAGTCTAGCGCTACGGTCATTGCGTGACGGCGCTTGACTTGGTCCGGCGTCTGACTTGGCAGCCCCTGGCCAGCCCCCTGGCCCCCGCCGGCGACATACCGTCCAACTCAGCAATGCGTCGGTCAATCTCACTGATCACGTGCTTCGAGAACGGCCCGAGGTGCATGTACAGCGCCATCAGCATCACAATGTAACGCAGCGCGCCTGGATTGGTCTTGGCGACCTCGACGAAGGTCTTCCAGAACGGCTCCCGGACCTCCGGCAGGGCATGCATGATCTTGTATACGCTTTCGATGCCGCCAAGCCTCTTACGCACGTCGCCATCCGGCAGCTCGCGGCGCCGGTCGGACCGGTCGAGCATGACGGCGAGCCGCGACAGCCGTCCTGCATATGCCGTCGGGCTGAACACGTGCCCGAGCACAGCCTTATAATCCACAAGGATGTCACGAAGCGGACGCTTAGTGTCGAAATTGCAGCCGAGCGTGCATTGGTCGCCCGCCTGCTCGACCTTCATGAGGTCATGACCTTTGTGCAGGCGGCCTTCCTTGGCTAGCCGCCGCGTCAGCTGTGTGCCGGGCAGCGCATAGAGTAGTCCAACCATGCAGACTGGAATGTTGGCCTCCTCGATGAAGTCGATCATCGCCTGTCCCATCGAGACTTTCTCGGTATCGAACCCGACGATGAAACCCGCGGTGACGAACATGCCGTAGCCGTAGATCTTATGAATGCACTCGGCGATGTTGCGCCTGGTGTTCTGTTTTTTCTTCATATGCACGAGGGTCTCTGGATCCGGGCTCTCAATGCCGACGAAAATCCCGAAGAAGTTCGCGTCCTTCATTGCCTGCAACAGCTCGCTGTCATCAGCGATATTAATCGAGGCTTCGGTCGAGAATTCGAACGGATAGTCGCGCTCTTCCAGCCAGACTTTGAGCCGCGGCAGTAAGGTGCGGAGGTTTTTCTTGTTGCCGATGAAATTGTCGTCGACGAAATCGACATGCCCGCGATAACCGTGATCGTAGAGCGCTTGCAGCTCTGCGAGAATCTGATCGTTGGTCTTGGTGCGCGGCACGCGACCATACAGCTCGATAATATCGCAGAACTCGCAGGTGAACGGGCAGCCACGCGAATATTGTACGCCAATGAAGAGATAATGATCGAACTTGATCAGATCGTAGCGGGGCATCGGGCTTAGCGTGACGTCGATCTTGAATTTCTCGGCGATGAACACGCCCTTGCGCTCGCCCCTTTCCCAGGCGGCGATGAATTCCTCGATGACTTGCTCGGCCTCGCCGATCACCTGGAAGTCCGCTTCCGCGTAAAGATGCGGGCTGGAGGAGACGTCAGGCCCACCAACACATACTGGCTTGCCGTGCAGGTGGGCGAGATCGATCAGGTCGAGAAAATCAGGCTGCTGGTTGAGCATACCCCCGATCATGACGAGATCGGCCCAGTTGAGGTCCGCGTCCGTCAAAGGCTCGGTGTTACGGTTGACGAGGCGAATGTCCCAATGCTTCGGGAGCATAGCGGCGACGGTGATCAACCCGAGCGGCGCTGCCGGATATTTCGCGCCGACTAGTTCGCAAGCTTCCGTATAGTTCCAGAACGAGTCCGGAACGAACTTCGGATAGATCATTAGGACGCGGCAGGGGATCGTCATGTTGCTCCGTTCCGGGCCTTGAGCGTCAAAGTGCCGCGCAGTTTGTTGGTGCCGCGTTTTCCCGTCAATCGTCTGAATTTAGAGATTTGAGATACCTCATTGAGGGACGGGCGGACTCAATCTTCTAATTTGGTGCCATTTCTGCAACATTCGTCAGAAATAGATCGCGCGGTGTTTGCTGAGGGGCTCTGTTTACTATGCTCGTAACGAGTATCAGGTTATTTCTGATTGCCCTAATAACAGATGGAGACGTGCATGTTGAAATTCGTGATTGTGGGGACCGCTACCCTGGCGTTTGTGGGAGCGGCGGTTGCTGCCGACCTGCCTCATCCGCAGCCGGTTTATCAACCCGCGCAGGTGGGCAAGATGCCAATCGGCAAATACCCGGTCGGCAAGTATCCAGTCGGCAAAGCCCCGGCCCCGGCTCCGCTCGTAACCAAGGGTTAACTCGAGGGTCACTCGGCCTTTGCGTCTTCGGCCCTTAGCGGCCGGAGGCGCATTTGCGAATCCTGTTGATCCGTTCACCGGGGTCGTTGGATCATTGTCGGCGTAAAGAGGACTACCTGAGTATCACCGCCTTCTTTTACAACTGGCGCTAAAACTTTGTCGGCGCGAACCTATTTTCAACAAAATGCGCCGACTTGGCTTCAACCCGATCCGTTTTCGACGACTGCCATTCTGGGCTTGGGGGCTCACGTGGAACTTCATTCAACTCTTGGTTTTGTAGAAGTATCGGCTAAAGATGCGCACGTTCGTGGAATTGGAACGGATCATTTGGCGCACTTCGAAGGTATTTATTTTCGGTAACCCGTACAACACGGTGCTGGCTACCAAGCCGGAGGCAGTATCTTGCTCCCAACAGGTCTTGCGTGCTCAGAAGATGTTATCAGAAAGTTACGACTTTTCGGCGCGTTTGAGACATGTCCGTCTGAAGGCCACTTGCCGGATCGGCGATGGTCCCGCTCCCGGCGAGCTTGGTTCTTGGTTAGCCCGATATAGCCGTGCGGGTGCGGATCACTGCACGTTGCATCGCTGATGCAATAGACGACGCAGATATCATCGGCGTTCGATGCCATCAGACGCCTCCGTCTTCGCGCTTGGCGGCTGCAGGCGATTGCGGCTGCTCCGGCTGAGCAGGCACGTTGCCGAACGGCTGCGTTGTGTCGCCGCCGCTATTGCCATACGGCTGCGTCGGGGTTGCCGCCTTGGCCAGCGTGACCACACACTTGGCAAAGGCGTCGGCAACCGCGCGGCTCCCGGTCATGTTCAACGGCCAAGGCCGCTCGGAGCCTTGCGTGAACGAGAGCGTCATCGAATTAGCCGTGCCGAAGACGTTGAGAAACGACTTCACGCTGTCGCTATTGATCGTCCAGGCAACCGAGCTGCTGTCGCCGCTGCTGTTGCCTCTCGCCGTCGCGGTCCAAGGCGTGCTGCGATCAAAGGTCAGCGACACCGGGATGGTGGTGCCGTTCGGAATGCGCCAGTTCGACTTGAAGACTTGGAAGAAGATGTTCCCGCCCGGAACGTACTTCACGAAGAAGGCGCCGGTCGCGCCGCCCGGATGGTCGATCATTGTGCGAATGCCGCACATCGGGTCGCCATCCTGATTGCTCGGATCGTACCAAGCCGTCCAATAGCCAGCGCGACGTAGCGTCATCGTGTGGTCGACACTGGCGGCTTGCGTTGGCGTGTTGAGCGGCGGCGCAACCAACACGCCGGCTGCAAGTATGGTGGAGGCCGCAAGGGCAGCAAGCGTTGCGGCAATAGGTTTGCGTGTCATTGTTAGATGATCCTGTTTGAATGATTTGGGTTAGATGCGCAGCTCGTCGGCGATGCGCCGCTCGATCAATGCCTGCTCGATCAGTGTCAATCGCCGCTCGGGCTTGATCGGCATCACCGACCAAACCAGCGCCGCGACCCAGCCGATCAGCGTCCAGCCGAGGAAGAGGTTCAGCAGAGGATGCCGACCCAGGCCGGATAGCGGCGCAGCATCGCAGTCGGCAGGAAATAAATCGCGAGGCAAAGCGCGATATAGAACCGCCCGCCGCTAACGAGGCCGGCCTTGCCGTCACCGATGGCAACAAGCACCAGCAGCGCCGAGGGGACGCCGAGCACGAAGGCTACGGCGGTGACAAACGTTTTCATTGCCGTATTTCCTTTTGAGTTGATTTGATCGGTCGCGGGGTTATTCGGCCACCAGCTCATTGATCGCCGGCAGGTCGGTGTGATCGGAAACGACGTCCGGGCCGTTGCCGTAGACCAGCATGATCGAGCCGACCCGCTTGCCGCTTTCGGGCAAGCAGAAGCGCAGCGTGTCGGAGTCGGTCGAGTACATTGCAGCGATGATGTCGGGCCGATTGCTCGACCGCTGCAGCGGCCACACTTCACCGTCGAAAACGCAGACGGTGTAGCCGGCAGCGAGCGCCCTATCGACGATCCGCTCGGCTATTTGCTTTTCGATGTTGTCTTGCATTGCTTGCTTTCCTGTCAGGGATTGGGTTCAAAAAATCGGGCGAACCCCGATTGCCGCCCGATAGCTCGCGTCGGTCCTAGGCTCCGATCCGGTAGCTGGTGACGCCGTCAACGCGCGAGCGCTCGGGCTTGACCGGGAGCCGGCTGATCGCCGCGCGCAACGTGTGCGGCTGCCAACCCAGCGCTTCGCAAAGCTCGGCGTTGGATGCGCCGTTCTTGCGCGAAAGCATCTCGGTGAGCTGGGCGATCTTGGTGCCCGCCTTCGGTGCGCCGGCAGCGGCCTGGGCCTTGGCAGCGGGCTTCGCGGTCTTGGCCTTGGCGGCCTTAGTAGCTCGGCCCTTGGCGCCCTTGATCGCCTTCGCCTTGGCCGCGGTGATCCGCTTCGCAGCGGTCTTCTTCGACTTGGTAGCCATTTCGTCTTCTCCTTGTGCTTAGGCGCGACCATCGCGCCTGCACTGACCCGAGCCCGGGGAGCCGAAGCGCCGGGCTGGAGTTGCGGGAGAATGCGAAAGGGTTACTTGCTGGTGGTCTTCACGCCAGCCGTTCAGCGCTTTGGCTGCCGTAAGGCGACTCAAGCATCGGTCACTCCGTTGGTGGCGCAGGCAATGTTGCCGTTGCCGAAGCCGACACATCGCTCGGGTGCCCGGGAACAGCTAGTTCATTCGGAGCCATGATGTTGCGAAGACGGGCGCGCCAGAGCGATGCTGTTGCTGGCGTAAAGTAGAATGCATTCCCTTTTTGGGGCCTCAGGTTCCGGCCAACCACCGCCCTGGGACGGATCGGGGCCGGTCAGCGCTTCTGTTATTCAGAAGAGGTGAAAGCTGACCCGGATGAGCGGCGGCCGAACTCGATGCGAGCAGGGCGAATATCGCCGTAAGGACCTTCGTCGCATTTACTCCCCGGCAATATAGGCGCTATGGGCGCATTCCACGCGCGGGCACTCAATTTTCATGGACTTCCTGAAATAGTGCCGTCGTTTCGACCGTCTGGTTTCTGAGGGTGCGTTCGAGCGCCGCTTGGCGAGCGCTGGAAGAGCAATCCCTCAGCCTCGTCACAGCGTCGGTGACCGTCCGGCCTAGTTGCCCAATCGCTTCGTCGGTGAGCATCGATCTGGCGCTTCCGAGCCGGTTGACGCTGACATTCAGGACGGTCAACGCCTCCTTGAGTTGCGCCAACTCGGGTTGAAGGGCCGGGTGTTCTCCGGTCTTGATCTCCCGAAGGGTGTTGCCAAGCGTGCGGACTTCCGCCGTCAGGCTTCGGATATTCACCAGCACGTCTTTCTGCGGCAGATCGACTTTCGACAGCACGGCCTCGGTCATCGTTGCAACGATGTTTTCGGCGAAGTGGTTGATGCGCGCAATCGTGACGAGCGCAACAATCGCGGCGACGATCACTAGGAGCGCCGTCGCATTGATCAGCGCCAGCAGCAACTGCCCAGGGAGCCTCCACAATCGAGCGGAAATCCCATTGCCATCGGGCTCGGCCATAGTTGCCTCCTGTCATCTCTGGTGCGGGACTCGTCTTTGATCGCTCGGCGCGGCGGTGGCCGTGACCACAACACCGACGCGCCGCTTGCGCAGGTTCCTTGATCTAAATCAATACAGGCATTTGGAATTGGCAACCGCATGGGTATTCACCACCTCCGTGGAGTCTTGACATGAGCGAAATCATCAAATCGCAAGCAATTTCCCGCCGAAGGGCTCTTTCTCTTTTCGGAAAAGTTGCTGCCTTCGCCGTCGCGGTATCCACCTCAGCACTGACGGGTTCCGATGCTGAGGCCCAGACCGTTGGCATGACGCGGCGTCAGGAGCGGCGCGAAGGACGGCACGAGCGACGTGAGGCGCGGCGCACAGGACGGCACGAGCGACGGGAGGTGCGGCGCACAGGTACAACTACCGGCATGGCTAAGTAATTCCACTGGCTCGGCGAAGCCGCTGATCGAAAGCCGCTGCACCGCCATCCCACGAACTGAAACGGTGGACGTCGCCGCTCGCCCTTTTGCGATGCTGTTTAGTTTCCTAACAAGCGCGACCTGCAAATAAACCCTGCTGAAGGAGACTCATTGTCATGAGCTACGTTCAGCGCGTCTTGCAGCCCGGTGAGCAGGTTCGGCACATCTCGTCCATTCATTGGATAGTGTAAAGCCGGTCACCGGGGAGCTCGAAGTAAGCCGTAAAACCATTGCGCAGGGAAGGCCGGACTGCTTCCGCTGAACCTGTATGCTCGTGTGCAGTTTTTTGTTTTCGATTTGCACGCGAGACCGCGGGTGCAGCGCGCACCCGGTCTTCCCTGCTCCCCTCTTGGGGTAGCACTGCGCCCTCCCTTGAGGGTCGCCCTGAGCCCTCGTTTTTGATGGGCCAATGATTTGCAAAACTCGGGCGATTCATGTCGCGAGAATGTGGAGTTATGTCCAGCGCGTCGTGCTGTGGCGCATCCTTCGAGACGCGCGCAAGAGGCGCGCTCCTCAGGATGAGGCCTCATGGTGAGGAGGCGCGAAGCGCCGTCTCGAACCATGGCGCCCTTGGAGGCGTCGCCTTCAACCCCCAAAAGATAACCTTTTCGTTAACCTCCTAGAAACCATCATGGGCGACCAATGGACGGACCTCTGCCCAAAGGGAACACCCATGCTCTCCCGTGAACAACGCACCCCCTTGAGCGAATGGTGGTGGACCGTCGATCGCCTGCAACTGGCGGCGATTATCGCGCTGATGCTGGCGGGCATTATTCTGTCGCTGGCGGCGAGCCCGCCGGTGGCGACGCGGATCGGGCTCGACCCGTTCCACTTCTTCAACCGGCACGTCCTGTTCCTGGTGCCTTCCTTGATCGTGATGATCGGGGTTTCGTTCCTGTCGCCGCGATCGATCCGGCGCAGCGCGCTGATCATCTTCGCGATCTCGATCGCGCTGATCGTGGTGACACTGCTGATCGGTCCTGAAGTGAAGGGCGCGCGGCGCTGGATCACCATCATCGGCGTCAACATCCAGGCTTCCGAGATTGCCAAGCCGTCGTTCGTGGTGTTGGCGGCGTGGCTGTTCGCGGAATCGACCGGACGGCCGGAAATGCCGGCGACCTCGATGGCGATCGTGCTGCTGCTGACTTTGGTGTCGCTGCTGGTGATGGAGCCGGATTTCGGCCAGACCATGCTGATCCTGATGGTGTGGGGCTCGCTGTTCTTTATCGCAGGGATGCGGATGATCTGGGTGGCGGGGCTCGCCGGCGCCGCCAGCGCCGGATTGTTCGGCGCGTATCTCTTGGTGCCGCACGTCGCGGCGCGCATCAAGCACTTCATGAATCCCGCATCGGGCGATACGTTCCAGGTCGATACCGCGATGGAGGCGTTTTACAATGGCGGCTGGTTCGGGTTAGGGCCCGGCGAAGGCATCGCCAAGCGCAGCCTGCCGGACAGCCATACTGACTTCGTGTTCGCGGTCGGCGCCGAGGAATTCGGTATCGTGCTGTGCCTGGTGCTGCTGGCGCTGTTTGCCTTCATCGTGATCCGCGCGCTGTCGCGCGCCTATGCCAACGAGGATATGTTCGCGCGGTTCGCGGCATCAGGCCTTGCAGTGCTGTTCGGCGTCCAGGCAGCAATCAACATGTCGGTCAATCTGCAGCTGATCCCGGCCAAGGGCATGACCTTGCCGTTCATCTCCTACGGCGGCTCGTCGATGGTCTCGCTGGCCTATGGCGTCGGCATGATGCTGGCGCTGACCCGGCACCGGCCGCGCACCGAAGTGGAGTCGATCGGCGCCGCCCATGCTGCGGCGCACGGTTATGCGTGATTTAGAGGCCAACAACTTGTTCGTCATTGCGAGCCAACGGGTCCGCGCAAGGCGCGGCCCGATGACAGGCTCCGCGAAGCAATCCAGGGGCCACGGAACGCAGCACTGGGTTGCTTCGTCGCTTACGCTCCTCGCAATGACGGAAAATCATCTGTAAAGACGGCCCTATGGACAATGCGCCTCTCATATTGCTCGCCGCGGGCGGCACCGGCGGGCATCTGTTTCCCGCCGAGGCGCTCGGCGTCGAACTGATCCGGCGTGGCTATCGCGTGCGGCTCGCGACCGATGCGCGCGCGCTGCGCTACAGCGGCCTGTTCTCCAAGGACACCATCGATGTGGTGCCGAGCGAAACCGTGCGTGGCCGCACACCATGGGCGCTGGCCCGTACCGGCGCGATGCTGGGCGCCGGCACCATCGTCGCGCTCAATCTGGTGCGCCGGCTGAAGCCCGCGGCCGTGGTCGGCTTCGGCGGTTATCCGACCGTGCCGCCGCTGTTGGCCGCGCGGTTGTTCGGTGTGCCGACGTTGCTGCACGAAGCCAATGCGGTGCTCGGCCGTGCCAATCGTTTCCTGTCGGGCCGCGTCAGCGCGATCGCGACTTCGCTGCCCGGCGTGCTCGATCGCGATCCGGCGCTGGCGCCGAAAACGACTACCGTCGGGACGCCGATGCGCCCCGCCATCCTGGCCGCGGCCGCGGTGCAATTCGTCTCGCCGGAGCCGAACGGTGCGCTGCGTTTGCTGGTGGTCGGTGGCAGCCAGGGCGCCCGCGTGATGGCCGATATCGTGCCCGGCGCGATCGAACGGCTTCCGCCTGAATTGTGGAGCCGGTTGCTCCTGACCCAACAGGTCCGCGAAGAAGACATGGTGCGGGTGCGCGCGGTCTATGACCGCCTCAATGTATCGGCGGAACTGGCGCCGTTCTTCACGGATTTGCCGGCGCGGCTGGCATCGAGCCATTTGGTGGTGTCGCGCTCCGGCGCGGGGACCGTGGCTGAACTCGGCGCCATTGGCCGCCCTTCGATCCTGGTGCCGTTGCCGGGGGCGATCGACCAGGATCAGTTCGCCAATGCCGGCGTGCTGGCGCAGGCTGACGGCGCGATCCGCATCATACAGAGCGACTTTACCTCCGAGCGGCTGGCTGCGGAAATCGCCGCGTTCGCTGCCGAGCCCGCGCGCCTGACCGCGATGGCGGCCAACGCCCGCACGGTCGGCCGGCTCGACGCCGCGGAACGGCTGGCCGATCTGGTGGCAAAAGTGGCCGGAATCTAGTGGCCCGCGCGCAAAATTTCCCCTTGTCATGCCCCGCGAAGGCGGGGCATCCAGTATTCCGCGAGGCTCATTTGAACTTGGCCTCGCGGAATACTGGATCGCCCGCCTTCGCGGACGATGACGTGAGAGGTGATCTATGAGACTGCCGCGCGAGATCGGACCCATCCACTTCGTCGGGATTGGCGGCATCGGCATGAGCGGCATCGCCGAGGTGCTGAGCAATCTCGGCTACACCGTGCAGGGTTCCGACGCCGCCGAAGGCGCCAACGTCAACCGCCTGCGCGAGAAAGGCATCAATGTCAGCGTCGGCCACAAGGCCGAGAATGTTGCGGGTGCCGATGTGCTTGTGGTGTCGACCGCGATCAAGCGCGACAACCCGGAACTGATGGCGGCACGCGCGCAACGCATCCCGGTGGTGCGGCGTGCCGAAATGCTGGCCGAGCTGATGCGGCTGAAAAGCTGCGTCGCGATCGCCGGCACCCATGGCAAGACCACCACGACGTCGATGGTCGCGGCCTTGCTCGACGCCGGCGATCTCGATCCGACCGTAATCAATGGCGGCATCATCAATGCCTATGGCACCAACGCGCGGCTCGGCGCCGGCGACTGGATGGTGGTGGAAGCCGACGAGAGCGACGGCACCTTCCTGAAATTGCCCGCCGACGTCGCCATCGTCACCAATGTCGACCCTGAGCACCTCGATCACTTCAAGACCTTCGAGGCGGTGCAGGACGCGTTTCGCTCGTTCGTCGAGAATGTGCCGTTCTACGGTTTCGCCGTGATGTGCATCGATCATCCTGTGGTGCAAACCATCGTCGGCAAGATCGAGGATCGTCGCATCATTACCTATGGCGAAAATCCGCAGGCCGATGCGCGGCTGGTCGATCTGACGCCGATGGGCGGCGGCTCGAATTTCAAGGTCGCGTTCCGCAACCGCAAGACCGATGCGACGCATGAAATCGCAGATATCCGATTGCCGATGCCGGGCCGCCACAATGCGCTCAATGCCACGGCCGCCATTGCGGTGGCGCATGAACTCGGCCTGTCCGACGACACGATCCGCAAGGCGATCGCGGGCTTCGGCGGTGTCAAGCGGCGCTTCACCAGGACAGGCGAGTTCAACGGCATCACCGTGATCGACGATTACGGCCACCACCCGGTCGAGATTGCCGCCGTGCTCCGGGCTGCGCGCGAATCCACCAATGGCAAGATCATCGCCGTGGTGCAGCCGCATCGTTTCACCCGGCTGCAATCGCTGTTCGAGGAGTTCTGTACCTGCTTCAACGATGCCGACGCGGTCGTCGTCGCCGAAGTCTATCCGGCCGGCGAGGCGCCGATCGAAGGGATCGACCGCGATCATTTCGTACTCGGCCTGCGCGCCCACGGCCATCGCGAAGTGATCCCGCTGCCGAATTCGTCCAAGCTTGCGCGCGTGGTCAAAGGACTCGCTGCCAGCGGCGATCTCGTCGTCTGCCTCGGCGCCGGCAACATCACCCAATGGGCCTACGCGCTGCCGGACGAATTGAAGGCGCTGGGGTGAAGCCGAGAATGTTCAGCACTGCGATAACGAAGCGCCTCTTCCTGCTCTCTCCCCCCTTGTGGGGGAGAGCCGGAGAGGGGGGTAGCCGCGAGCACGGCGGCTGTTGCTCACCCCCCTCCCTAACCCTCCCCCACAAGGGGGGAGGGGGAGGGAACAGCGCAGACCAGACGTTGGGATGTCGTCCTTGACCTTCCCCGACATCACGCCCGATCTCAAAGACGCGATGCCCGAATTGCGCGGGCGGCTGCTGGCGAACCAGTCGCTGGCGGAGCTGACCTGGTTTCGGGTCGGCGGTCCGGCGCAGGTGCTGTTCACGCCAGCGGACGAAGACGATCTGGCCTATTTTCTCAAAGCGTTGCCGCATGAACTGCCGGTGTATGTCGTCGGCGTTGGCTCCAATCTGATTGTGCGCGATGGCGGCATGCCGGGTGTGGTGATCCGGCTTAGCCCGCGCGGTTTCGGTGAGGTCAGCGCCGAAGGCGACACTGTCAGCGCCGGTACCGCCGCGCTCGACAAACGCGTGGCCGAGACGGCGGCATCGGCCAATATCAGCGGGCTCGAATTTTTCTTCGGCATTCCCGGCTCGATCGGCGGTGCGCTGCGCATGAATGCAGGCGCCAATGGTAGCGAGACCAAGGATGTCCTGTTCGAAGCTACCGGCATCGGCCGTGACGGCAGCAAACATCGCTTTGGCAATGCCGACATGCAATTCGTCTATCGCAACAGCGGCGTCGATCCCTCGATTATTTTCACTTCCGCGCGCTTTCGCGGAACGATCGCTGCGCCGGAAGCAATCCGGGCGCGGATGAACGAAGTGCAGACCCACCGCGAAACCGCGCAGCCGATCCGGGAGAAGACCGGCGGCTCGACCTTCAAGAATCCGCCCGGTAACAGCGCGTGGAAACTGATCGACGCCGCCGGTTGCCGCGGCCTGCGCGTCGGCGGTGCCCAGGTCTCGGAAATGCACTGCAATTTCCTGATCAACACCGGCAACGCCACCGGCCACGATATCGAGACGCTTGGAGAGACCGTGCGCGCGCGGGTCAAGCAAAATTCCGGAATTGAGCTACACTGGGAAATCAAGCGGCTCGGGGTCGAGCTTGGGATCGGGCAATCGTGAAGCGCATCACCATTCTGTTCGGAGGCTTGAATAAAGAGCGGCTGGTCTCGGTGGCGAGCGCGCAGGCGCTGCATTCCGCGTTGCCGGACGCTGACCTTTGGTTCTGGGACGTCGACGATACCGTGCATGAAACCCGCTCTGAGGTCTTGCTGGGGCATTCGCGGCCGTTCGAGGAGCCGTTCCAGCCGGGCACGTCAAGTCTGGGTAACATTGCGCGCGCGCTGGATCGGGCGCAGGCCGAGAACCGGCTTTTGGTGCTCGGTATGCATGGCGGCATGGCCGAGAATGGCGAACTGCAGGCGATGTGCGAAATGCGCGGCATTCCGTTCACCGGCTCGGGCTCGGCGTCGTCGCATCTCGCCTTCGACAAGGTCGCAGCCAAACGCTTCGCCGCGATCGCGGGCGTGACTGCGACGGTCGGCGTGCCGCTGGACGATGCCGAGCGGGCGCTGGCCGAATACGGCAAGCTGATTGCGAAACCGGCGCGGGACGGATCGAGCTACGGCTTGATGTTCGTGAATTCGAGCCAGGATCTGGTGGCGGTACGCCGCGCGGCGGAGACCGAAGACTATTTGATCGAGCCTTTTATCTCGGGTGTCGAAGCCACCTGCGGCGTGCTGGAAAAGCTCGACGGCACCGTGATGTCGTTGCCGCCGATCGAGATCATTCCGGCCGATGGCGGGTTCGATTACACCGCCAAATATCTCGCAAAGGCCACCCAGGAGATCTGCCCCGGGCGGTTTGCGCCGGAAATATCAGCTGAGATCATGGATCAGGCGCTGAAAGCGCATCACGCGCTGTCGTGCCGCGGTTACACCCGGTCCGACTTCATCGTCTCGAAAACCGGGCTGGTTTATCTCGAAACCAATACCCTGCCGGGCCTGACCAAGGCCTCGCTCTATCCCAAGGCGCTGAAAGCCGTTGGCATCGAGTTCGCGGATTTTCTGCAGGACCAGATTGCCCTGGCGATCAAGCGCACGTCCGGATAGCGCCGCGGCGGGTTCCAACTCGCCGGCGCAACCGGCTGGCCCGGTTCCCTCAGCCAATTTTAGCGAATGTGGGGCAAATGGCTCACACCGTTGATCAAAACGCACCGTGAGCGCACCGCATTTACGTTTTGTTTACCAGTAAGTCCGAAGGTTAACGCTGGCGGCGCATGTGGCGTGTGGCTGCCGGGGGCGTGAGCTGTTGCGGATTTCCGCTTCGACGACCGCATCGAGTGAACGGGCCTCATCATTTGAGGTCAATAACCGCCCGGCATCACCAGGACGTCATCGGTGCCAGAGACTCGCAAGCGTTTGCGGGCACAACATTTTTGACGAGCTCGTGCAATGGATGGTGCAGGACGCCTCGCTCGATCACTGAGATCGCTGGGGCCCCAAGCTGACCTGAAAGCGGCCGCCATCGGGGCGGCTGTGTTGCTGCGCGAGTGGCTGTACGCGCGGGTGGCGCGCGCCAAATCCGCCAAATCGGCGCTTGCCAAGCCCGCGCCGGCCAAGCGTGTCCGCCTTGAGCGCCAGCCTAATCCGAATCGGCTGATCGCCTTTGTCGAACGCTATCTGCCGAACCGCGCCGGTATTGCCGCCACCGTGCTGCTGCTGCTTGGCAGTGCCGGCTTCGGCATCGTCAAGGGCGGGCATGTCGCGGAACTGACGCAGGCGCTGAGCGATACCCGCAATGCGCTGGCCAATTCCGCCGGATTCCGCATCACGACAGTCGCGATCAACGGCCGCAAGCAATTGACCCAGGACGAGGTGCTCGCGATCGGGGGCGTCAACGGCCACTCGTCGCTACTGTTCCTCGATGCCGATGCGGTTCGCGACAAGCTCAAAAGCAACCCCTGGATCGGGGATGCGACGGTCCTGAAGCTTTATCCCGGCCGGTTGCAGATCGATATCGTCGAGCGCTCGGCGTTCGCACTGTGGCAGAAGGACGGCCGCCTCGCCGTGATCGCAGACGACGGTGCGGTGCTTGAGCCCTATGTGACGCGGCGCTTCACCTCGCTGCCGCTGGTGGTCGGCAAGGGCGCTGATGTCAGGGCGAGGGATTTCCTGGCGCTGCTGGATCGCTATCCGCAGGTGCGGGCGGTCACCAAGGCTGCGATTTTCGTCGGCGAGCGGCGCTGGAACCTGCGGCTCAAGGACGGGCTCGACATCCGCCTGCCGGAAAACGACGTCGGTAATGCGCTGGCAGCGCTGAGCAAGCTCGACAAGGAAGACAAATTGTTCTCGCGCGATATCGTCGCCGTCGACATGCGCCTGCCGGATCGGCTGGTCGTGCAATTGTCCGACGACGCGGCCAAGGCCCGCGACGATCTGTTCAAGGACAAGAAGAAGAAAAAGACCGGTGACGCAGCATGACCGGCCTTGACCGCAATCAAACGCCGAAGACGCGCCCGATGGCGCAGAATCGCACCGCCTTGGTGGCTTCGCTCGATATCGGCACCAGCAAGATCGCCTGCATGATCGCGCGGCTGAAGCCGTGCCCGCCCAGCGAAGCCTTGCGCGGGCGCAGCCATGCCGTCGAACTGATCGGTTACAGCCAGATCCAGTCGCGCGGCGTCAAGGCCGGCGCGGTGGTCGATCTCGCCGAATGCGAGCAGGCGGTACGCCACGCCGTGGCGCTGGCCGAGCGGATGGCCAAGGTTCGGGTTAAATCGGTGCTGCTGTCGGTCTCGGCCGGGCGGCTGCAGGGCCAGCTGATCGAGGCTGCGTCCGACATCAAGGGCGGCGCGGTGACCCCCGCCGACGTGACCCGCATCACCTCCACCGGGATGCGCCACGCTACCGGCGAGGGCCGCACGGTGCTGCATGCGCTGCCGGTTGGCTATGCGCTCGACGGCGTCAAAGGCATTCGCGATCCCAGAGGCATGGTGGCACGGCAGTTCGGTGTCGACATGAACGTCGTCACCGCCGATGCCACCGTCGCCAAGAACCTGATGCTGGTGGTTGAACGCTGTCACCTCAATGTCGAGGCCATGGCGGCGAGCCCTTATGTGGCCGGCCTGTCGGTGCTGACTGACGACGAAGCCGATATCGGTGCTGCCGTGGTCGAGATGGGGGCGGGCACCACCACCATCGCGATCTATTCCGGCGGCCGCTTCGTCCATGCCAGCGGATTTGCGGTCGGCGGCCACCACATCACCATGGATCTCGCGCGCGGACTCTCTGCCTGCATTGCGGATGCCGAGCGAATCAAGACGTTATATGGCACGGTGCTGACCGGTGGATCCGACGCGCGCGAATTGATGTCCGTGCCGGCGGCAGGTGACAACGAGCGCGATGCTCCGCAAATCGTGTCCCACGCCACGATCGCGAACATCGTCCGGCACCGCGCCGAGGAGATTTTTGAAATGGTCCGGGACCGCCTGGCGGATTCTCCCTTTGCGGCAGAGCCAAAGGCTCGCGTGGTCCTGAGCGGTGGTGCTTCGCAACTCACTGGCTTTGTCGAACTTGCCACCCAGATTCTCGGCCGTCCCGTCCGTATCGGCCGTCCGCTCGGCTTCGGCCGGCTGCCCAACGAGGCCAAGAGCGCGTCATTCGCGGTCCCCTCCGGCCTGCTGGTCTATCCGCAATATGCGCATCTTGAACACGTCGAACCGCGGCATACGCGGCAGCTCAAGACAGGGACCGACGGCTATTTCGGAAAGGTTGGACGATGGCTTCGCGAGGGCTTCTGATGAATCTTTTCCGTTCCCCTGGAATTTCACCACCTCCCGCGGCCGCCGGCCGGGGCAAACCAACACGCGCGTAATCGAGAGGCAACCATGACAATCAATCTCAACGTCCCTGATATTCGCGAGCTGAAGCCGCGGATTACCGTGTTCGGCGTAGGTGGAGCCGGCGGCAACGCCGTCAACAACATGATCACCGCCGGATTGCAGGGGGTGGATTTCGTCGTCGCCAACACCGACGCACAGGCGCTGACGATGTCGAAGGCCCAGCGCATCGTGCAGATGGGCACGCAGGTCACCCAGGGCCTCGGCGCCGGATCGCAACCTGATGTCGGCGCCGCTGCCGCCCAGGAAGTCATCGACGAACTCCGGGATCATCTGTCGGGCGCCAACATGGTGTTCGTCACCGCCGGCATGGGCGGCGGCACCGGCACCGGTGCTGCACCCGTGATCGCCAAGACCGCGCGCGACATGGGCATCCTCACCGTCGGCGTGGTGACAAAACCGTTCCACTTCGAAGGCGCGCGCCGCATGCGCACCGCCGAGTCCGGCATTTCCGAACTGCACAAGGTGGTCGATACGCTTTTGATCATCCCGAACCAGAACCTGTTCCGGGTCGCCAACGAAAAGACCACCTTCGCGGATGCCTTCGCGATGGCCGACCAGGTGCTCTATTCGGGTGTCGCCTGCATCACCGACCTGATGGTCAAGGAAGGTCTGATCAATCTCGACTTCGCCGACGTCCGCGCCGTGATGCGCGAAATGGGCAAGGCGATGATGGGCACCGGCGAAGCGTCCGGCGACAAGCGCGCGCTGACCGCGGCGGAAGCTGCGATTGCCAACCCGCTGATCGACGACAGCTCGATGAAGGGCGCCCGCGGCCTGTTGATCTCGATCACCGGCGGCAAGGACCTGACGCTGTTCGAGGTCGACGAGGCCGCCACCCGCATCCGCGAGGAAGTCGATCAGGACGCCAACATCATCGTCGGCGCCACCTTCGACGAGACCCTCGATGGCGTGATCCGCGTCTCGGTGGTCGCTACCGGCATCGAGCAGGCGCTGATTTCGCGCAATGCGGCGACGCCGGCTGCCCCCGCGACCAACGCGGTCGCTCCGACTGGCTCGCCGGACTCCCGGCTGGCTGATCTGACCGCCCGTCTGCGCGCCGACAATGCGCGCCTGGCCGAACGCGCCCAGAAGCTGGAAACAACAATGCCGACGCAAGCCGCGCCGACTGCGGCTGCTCCTGCGTCCGCTCCGCAGCGGCAGGGCGGCAATGTCGAACGCGCCGCGCTCGCCGCAATCGCAGCCGCCGTCGGTCCGGGGGCGCCAGCCGCCGCACCGCTGCAGCCCGCATCCTATGGCGACGTCACAGTGCGCCCGATCGCGCAGAAGCCGTCACTGTTCCCGGACCACGAGATCCCGAAGGTCGAGATGCGGGAAGTCGCGACCCCCGAGACCTTCATCCCGCAGGCTGCTGAACGTGCACCGGCCCGCGCTCCGAGAATGCCGAAGTTCGAAGAGCTGCCGATGCCGGCCCAGGCCGAAATCCGCCAGGCGCGGGGCGACGCCGAGGAAGAGCATCCGCAAAAGGTTCGGATGTCGTTGCTGCAGCGGCTCGCCAATGTCGGCCTCGGCCGCCGCGACGAAGAGAGCGAGCCGCCGATCGCGGCCCGTGCTTCGGGTCCGGCGATGGCCCCGTTGCCGGAGCGCAAGCCGCAACGGTCCGTGGCGCAGCAAATGGCAACTCACGAGCCGGTATCCGAATACGCCCGGCGGCCCGCGCCGCAAGGTTTAGACACCCACGGCCGCCCTGCATCTGTTGCACCGGCGCCACAGGGCGACGATCATCTTGATATCCCGGCCTTCCTGCGCCGGCAGTCGAGCTGAGAATTGTTACAGTCTCGGTCACATAAAAGGCCCCGGTCGGACAGACCGGGGCCTTTTTCTATGCGAAAGAAAAGCGCTCCCGTTTGATCATCAAGCTTCTGATATTAAACGATTAATTATGGATTTTAGGATGAGATGCCAGGACCAATGCGGCTTTCGGCCGGGTCCGACTTTGGTTAACCTTTGGCGCGATTGCGGCAGAGGTTGGGTAACAATCGGTAAAAAAGCGTGAGTTGGCGCTCTTTCGGGCAATGACTATGGTCCGCCCGTGACTTGGGGATACTGAAGGCAAATCGGCTGGGGAAACATGCCGTTTCGTTTGTAAGTAAGTCGGTAGTGGGCGATCTACGAATGAAATTCAGCCGGCAAACAACGCTTCGTTCGCAAGCCACTGTAACGGGCGTCGGCGTTCATTCCGGTTTACCTGTAAGCCTGACGATTGGACCTGCATCTGTCGATGCAGGTTTTATTTTTGTCCGTAGCGGACTTGAAGGCGCCGATCGCGAAGTTCAAGCAGTTGCTAAATCCGTGATCGCAACCGAATTTGCCACAGTGCTGGGCGACCGTAACGGTCCGCTGATTTCCACTGCTGAGCATGTGCTCGCGGCTTTGCGCGGAATGGGCGTCGATAACGCGACGATCGAAATCGATGGTCCGGAAGTTCCCATCATGGATGGTAGCGCGGCGCCTTTCGTCGCCGCGATCGATCAAGCTGGAATTGTTGCGCAATCCGCGGCGCGCCGCTTCATCCAGGTGCTCAAGCCGGTGCAGGTCACGATGGGTGACTCGTTTGGCGAATTGCGCCCGTATGCGGCGGGTTTCCGTGCCGAAGTCGAGATCGATTTCGCCAATGCCGTGATTGGTCGTCAAAGCTACATGCTTGACGTGAGCCCGGAACGGTTCCGCCGCGAGATTTGTCGCGCCCGAACGTTCGGCTGCGTGAACGACGTCGCGCGGCTCTGGAGCGCAGGCTTCGCGCTCGGTGCGTCGTTTGAGAATTCGGTGGTGTTCGACGAAGAACGGCTGCTCAATACCGAAGGCCTGCGCTATTCCGACGAATGTGCGCGCCACAAGGTACTGGATGTGGTCGGCGATCTCGCGTTGGCCGGGCTGCCGCTGCTCGGCGCCTACCGCTCGGTGCGTGGCGGCCACAAGCTCAATCATGCGGTGCTGTCGGCTCTACTGGGCGATCGCAGCGCCTGGCGCGTGTTGGAATCGGATGCGGTTCGCCGCCCGCGGGCCTACGCCGAGGTTGGCAGCGGAATGGTGGGCGGCATGGTCGCCCCCGCCTACGGCCCGGACGTGTCCTGACCGTCCTCTTGACGTGTCCTGACCGTTCGAACGTGTCCTGAGCAATCCAGGATCGCCTGAAGCTCGCCCCTCCTAAAGCTTCCCTTGAGACATTTTGGCTATGCTAGACGGTATCGCGGACGCTTCGGCGTGACCACGGTCCTGTTGATGAATTCGGGCCCAGTAACCACACCGGCAGCAATGCCTTCCGGCCGCCTTAATCCGGGCGAAATAGCTGCGTATCCGATTGGTTACCGGACCGTTTTCGGTTAGATAGGCCCGCGGTTGCATGGCATGGCCGCGGTGACGAGATTTAATTAATGCGTCCATGACGTGCGCTTCATCGATGCAGGGATGACGCGTGGCGGGCATCGCATCACAGGCGTCAGGTTTTAAATCTATGTCGGCACAGCGTATGACGCTCAGGTTACGCAAATTGGCTGCTGGTTTGGACACCTCGTGGGTGGGCCGCCAGTTGCGGCTGACCGTGGGTCTTGCCGTACTTGCCATCCCCCTGAGCGGCTGCGGCACCGGCGCGTTGTGGGACAAGTTCATGGCGAAGGATGACACCTTCGTCGAGGAACCGGCGGACAAGCTCTATAATGAGGGCTTGTACCTGATGAACCAGAAGAGCGATCCGAAGGCGGCTTCGAAGAAATTCGAGGAAGTCGATCGCCAGCATCCCTATTCGGAATGGGCGCGCAAATCGCTACTGATGTCGGCCTATGCCTATTACAACGCCGGCGACTACGACAATTGCATCGGCTCGGCGACCCGCTACGTCACCCTGCATCCCGGCAGCCCCGACGCCGCCTACGCCCAGTTCCTGATCGCGTCCTCGCAATACGACCAGATCCCGGACACCAGCCGCGACCAGACCCGCACCGAAAAGGCGATCGCCGCACTGGAAGAGGTGATCCGCAAATACCCGACTTCCGAATATGCCGTCAGCGCCAAGGCCAAGCTTGAGGGCGCCCGCGACCAACTCGCCGGCAAGGAAATGAATGTCGGCCGCTATTACATGGAAAAGCGCGACTACACCGCCGCCATCAACCGCTTCAAGACCGTGGTCACCCAGTACCAGACCACGCGGCATGTCGAGGAAGCGCTGGCCCGGCTCACCGAGGCCTATATGGCGATCGGGATCGTCGGCGAGGCGCAGACCGCCGCGGCAGTGCTTGGCCACAATTTTCCTGACAGCCGCTGGTACAAGGACGCCTATAATCTTGTAAAGTCCGGCGGTCTCGAGCCGAGCGAGAATCAGGGGTCCTACATTTCGAGGGCCTTCAAGAAGATAGGCCTCGGGTAGGAATTGTTCTTTCATGCTGGCCCGTCTTTCGATCCGTGACATCGTCCTGATCGAACGGCTCGACATCGAGTTTTCCCGTGGCCTCGCGGTGCTGACCGGCGAAACCGGCGCGGGCAAATCGATATTGCTGGATGCTTTCGCGCTGGCTCTCGGCGGCCGCGGCGACGCCGGGCTGGTCCGCCACGGCGTCGAACAGGGTCAGGTCACCGCGGTGTTCGATGTGCCGAAGGGCCATCCGGCGGCGGCCATTCTCAGCGATAACGGGCTCGACGACACCGGTGAGATGATCCTGCGCCGCGTCCAGCTCGCCGACGGCCGCACCCGGGCTTTCATCAACGATCAGTCGATCAGCGTGCAGACCCTGAAAGCGGTCGGTTCCGCGCTGGTCGAGATCCACGGCCAGCACGACGAGCGGGCGTTGGTCGATGCTTCGACCCACCGCCAACTGCTCGATGCCTTCGCCGGCCTCGAAAAGGACGTCGCGGCGCTGGAGAAATTGTGGGAGGCGCGGCGGGCGGCCAATACGCTGCTCGACGAGCATCGCGCGGCGATGGAACGTGCGGCCCGCGAAGCCGACTATCTGCGTCACGCCGCCGACGAATTGAAGGCGCTCAAGCCCAGGGATGGTGAGGAGACCTCGCTGGCCGGACGTCGCACCACTATGATGCAGGGCGAGAAGATCGCGGCCGATCTGCGCGAAGCCCAGGACGCGGTCAGCGGCCATCATTCGCCGGTGACCGCGCTCGCGGCGGCGGTCCGCCGGCTGGAACGGCGGGCGGGCAATTCGCCTGCGCTGGTCGAGCCCGCAGTGAAGGCGATCGATATCGCCATCAACGCGCTGGAGGAAGCCGACCAGCATCTGACGGCGGCGCTGATCGCGGCGGATTTCGACCCCGGCGAGCTCGAACGGATCGAGGAACGGTTGTTCGCGTTGCGCGCGGCGTCGCGCAAATACGCCACGCCGGTCGATGGCCTGGCGGCGCTGGCGGCGAAATACGTCGCCGACGTGGCGTTGATCGACGCCGGCGCGGGTCAACTGAAGAAGCTCGAGGCGGCCGCCGCGGAAGCCGACAAGCACTACAGTGCGGCGGCGACAAAACTTTCGGCCGCGCGCACCAAGTCGGCGGAAAAGCTCAACAAGGCCGTCAACGGTGAACTGGCGCCGCTGAAGCTGGAACGCGCGAAATTCATGACCCAGGTTGAGTCCGATCCGGCGTCGCCGGGCCCGCAGGGGTTTGATCGCGTCGAATTCTGGGTGCAGACCAATCCCGGCACCAAGCCGGGTCCGATGATGAAGGTTGCCTCCGGTGGCGAACTGTCGCGGTTTCTGCTCGCGCTCAAGGTCGTGCTGTCCGACCGGGGTTCGGCGCCCACGCTGGTGTTCGACGAAATCGACACCGGTGTCGGCGGCGCGGTAGCCGACGCGATCGGCGCCCGGCTGGCGCGGCTGGCCGGCAAGGTGCAGGTGATGGCGGTGACGCACGCGCCGCAGGTCGCCGCGCGTGCCAGCCATCATCTGTTGATTTCCAAGGACGCGCTCGACAAGGGCAAGCGCGTCGCCACCCGCGTCAACGCACTTGCCGCTGACCACCGCCGCGAAGAAATCGCCCGCATGCTGGCCGGCGCCGAAATCACCGCCGAGGCGCGCGCTGCGGCGGAGCGGTTGCTGCGCGCTGCGACGGCGTAACGACGGCGCGACCATGGCCGCGAAAGCGAAGAAACCCCTCGTCGAAGTTACAAAGCTCACCAAGGCCCAGGCCAAGGTCGAGCTGATGCGGCTGACGCTGGAGCTGGAGGCGCACGACAGGCGCTATTACCAGGACGACGCGCCCAGCGTCACCGACGCCGAATACGACGCGCTGCGGCAGCGCTTCAACGCAATCGAGAAAAGATTTCCGGAATTCGTCAGCTCCAATTCGCCGTCGCAGAAAGTCGGTGCTGCGCCATCCGGTCGCTTCAAGAAGGTCCGGCACGCGGTGCCGATGCTGTCGCTCGACAACGCGTTTGCCGAGGCGGACGTGCTGGATTTCGCCGGCCGCATCGAACGCTTTCTCAAGCTGCCGGACGACAAGATCGATTTCAGCGCCGAGCCGAAGATCGACGGTCTCTCGATGTCGCTGCGCTACGAGGGCGGCGAACTCGTCACGGCAGCAACCCGTGGCGATGGCGCCGAGGGTGAGGACGTCACCGCCAATATCCGCACGCTCGAGGACGTGCCGCAGAAGCTGAAAGGCCGCAATGTGCCTGAGATCTGCGAAGTGCGCGGCGAGGTCTATATGACCAAGAAGGCGTTCCTGGCGCTGAACGAACGGCAGAAGGCTGCGGGCGACACCATCTTCGCCAACCCGCGCAATTCGGCCGCGGGGTCGCTGCGCCAGAAGGACCCCACCATCACCGCGTCGCGGCCGCTCGGCTTTTTTGCCTATGCCTGGGGTCAGATGAGTGAAATGCCGGAGGATACCCAGTCCGGCATGATCGGCTGGTTCGAGCGCTGCGGCTTCAAGACCAATCCGCTGACCAAGCTCTGTCACTCCGTCGAGCAGTTGATCGCCTTTCATCGCAAGATCGAGGAGCAGCGCGCCGAACTCGACTACGACATCGACGGCGTAGTCTACAAGGTCAATCGTCTGGATTGGCAGGAGCGGCTCGGCTTTGTGTCACGGACGCCGCGCTGGGCGATCGCGCATAAATTCCCGGCCGAGCGCGCCATGACAGTGCTGCGCGATATCGAGATCCAGGTCGGGCGAACCGGTTCGTTCACGCCGGTCGGCAAGCTGGAGCCGGTCGGCGTCGGCGGCGTCATCGTGCAGAATGTTACCTTGCACAACGAGGACTACATCAAGGGAATCGGCGGCGACGGCGAGCAGTTGCGGGAGGGGCGCGACATCCGGATCGGCGACACGGTCGTGATCCAGCGTGCCGGCGACGTGATTCCACAGGTGGTCGATGTCATCATCGACAAGCGGCCGCAGAACGCCAGGATTTTTCATTTTCCGAAAAAATGTCCGTGCCCGCTGCATACCGATGTGGTGCGCGAGGAAACCGCGGCCGGCGAGGAGGGCGCGCGCGCCCGCTGCACCGGCGAGTTCGCCTGTCCGTTCCAGAAGATCGAGCACTTAAAGCTGTTTGCATCGCGCCGCGCCTTCGACATCGACGGGCTCGGCGAGAAGCAGATCCAGTTCTTCTTCGAGGAGGGATGGGTGAAGGAGCCCGCCGATATCTTCACGCTGCCGGCGCGCAACGACAAGATCAAGCTCGAGGAGATCGAAGGCTACGGCGCGACCTCGGTACGCAATCTGTTCGCGTCGATCGAGGGACGGCGGCGGATTTCGCTGGAGCGATTTATCTTTGCGCTCGGCATGCGGCAGGTCGGCGAGACCACCGCACTGGCGCTGGCGCGCGGCTACGGTTCCTGGCAGGCGTTTCACGATGCGTGTCTCGCGGTCACCAAGGGCGACGAGGAGACGATCGCCGAGATGGATGCGCTCGACCAGATCGGCGACACGGTGATTGCAAGCATCGCGGCCTATTTCGGCGAGAGCCACAATCGCGGCATCGTCGAACGGCTGACCAAGGAGGTCACGATCCTGGATGCCGAAAAGCCCAAGAGCAATTCGGTCGTGGCCGGCAAGACCGTGGTCTTCACGGGTTCGCTGGAAAAGATGACCCGCGACGAAGCCAAGGCCACCGCCGAACGTCTCGGCGCCAAGGCGGCCGGCTCGGTGTCGAAGAAGACCGACTACGTGGTGGCGGGGCCGGGCGCCGGCTCGAAGCTCGCGGAAGCCAAGAAGCACGGCGTTGCGGTGCTGACTGAGGATGAATGGTTGAAGCTGATCGGGGAGTGAGCAACCCTCACCGTCGTCATCACCCGCGAAAGCGGGTGACCCAGTATTCCAGAGCGATTGTGTTAGACAGTAACGCTCTGGAATACTGGATACTCCGCTTTCGCGGAGTATGACGGCGGAGAATGAAGCAGCGCCCTCGCCACACGCACGGCCGCTCTCACAACATCCCCGACTCTTCCTCCTCCGCCTTCTCCATCAGTGCCTCACTGACCACAACCGCCCGCCGCGGCACGATGAAGGCCATGGCCGAGGCGCAGGCGATCGAGATGATGAAGATCGCCGATGTCAGTGGCAGCGTGGTGGTGGAGTGGCCGCCGAGATAGGCGCCGAATTGCGAGACCAGCGAGCCGATTCCCATTTGCAGGAAACCCATCGCGCCCGAGGCGGTGCCGGCGGCTTCGGGACGGACGCTGATCGCGCCGGCGGCCGAATTCGACATCACGAAGGCATTGGCCAGCATCACGATCATCTGGGTACCGAACAGGAATGATGGCGCCTGATTGATCCCGGTGAGGCTCCAGACCAAATTCAACGCGCTGCCGCCGAGTTGCAGCGCCAATCCGAACCAGATCAGTTTTTCGAGCGAGTGGTGCGGCGCGAAGCGCACGCAGAACAGGTTGCCGACCAGATAGGCGAAGCCGGTGGTGGCGAACCAGGCGCCATATTCGGCGCTGCTGCGGCCCATCTGGGTCACCACGATGTAGGGTCCGCCGCCGGCGAAGGCGAAGATGATCTGCGAGGCCAGCACCTGGCACATCATGTAGCCGATGAAGGCGCGGCTGGTGATCAGGCTGCCGACATCGCCGCGAAATCCGCTGCCGGCGGCGCGGTCGCGACGGGTCTCCGGCAGCGCCAGCGCGATCGTCACGATGATAACCAGCGATGCCGCAGTGATGAGATAGAAGATCGAGCGCCAGCCGAAGGCGATTTCCAGGAGCCCGCCGGTCAGCGGACTCAACATCTGCGCGATCATCATGACAGCGATAACGAGGCTGATCATCGAGCTGATGCGCTCGCGGCTGTAGAGATCCCGGATGATGGCGCGGCTCACCACCATGCCGGTGGCGCCACCCAGCGCCTGAAAGAACCGCGCCGCGATCAGTTGCGGCAGGGTGTCGGCGAAGATGCAGCCCGCGCTGGCCAGCACCATCAGGCCGAGGCCCGCCAGCAGCACAGGCCGTCGTCCAAAACGATCCGACAGCGGCCCCATGATGATCTGCGAACAGGCGATGCCGACCATGTACAGCGACACCGTCATCTGCGCGATCGAGATGTCGCGCCCGAAGCTGGTCGCCAGTAATGGCAGCGCCGGCACCAGCATATAGAGCGAGATCGGCGCGACGCCGGTCATAGCGACCAGCAACAAAAGCGTGATCCGGGATTTTGCAATTCCCGAAAGGTCAGTCGCTGTCCCGGGCCGCTTGCCCATCACCCCGTGCATTGTTGTCTGATCCGATTTCGCTGAGATCAGACTGTAGAGTTATCCGGGATGACGGATACGCTCGTTTCGGAATGCGGCTATTCGGTTTTCGGGATGCGGTAGTATGTACACACCGACGTCATCATCCGCGAAAGCGGATGATCCAGTATTCCAGAGCGCCTATTTGAACAGCAGCGCCGAGGCGTACTGGATACCCCGCTTTCGCGGGGGATGACGGTGGTGGATGGAGCGGCGGCAAATGTTTTAAGCCAGCGCCGCCGTCGCCGCGTCGAGCCAGGCTTTGGTGGCCTCATCGAGATGCGGGCGAACCTCGCCGCGAACCCGGGCGTGATAGGCATTGAGCCAGGCGAGTTCATCTGCGTTCAACATCGTGAGCTCGATCAAGCGGCGGTCGATCGGCGCCAGGGTCAGCGTCTCGAATGCATTCATCGGCTTCTCGGCGTCGGTCACTTCCTTGGCTACCACTAGTTCCAGATTTTCGATCCGGATGCCGAACGCGTCGGTCTTGTAGTAGCCGGGCTCGTTGGACAGGATCATGCCGCGGCGAAGCGGCGTGGTGCCGAGTTTGGAGATGCGCGCCGGGCCCTCATGCACCGACAGATAGCTGCCGACGCCGTGACCGGTGCCATGTTCGAAATCGATGCCGGCTTGCCAGAGATATTGCCGCGCCAGGGTATCGAGCTGCGCGCCGGTGGTGCCGTCGGGAAACACCGCGCGCGCGATGGCGATATGGCCGCGCAGCACGCGGGTAAAGCGGTCGCGCATTTCCGCCGTCGGGGTGCCGATCGCGATGGTGCGGGTGACGTCGGTGGTGCCGTCCTGATATTGCGCGCCGGAATCGATCAGCAGGAGATCGCCGGTGGCGATCCGGCGGTTGGTCTTGCGGGTGACGCGATAATGCACGATGGCGCCGTTGGGGCCGGTGCCGGCAATCGTCGGAAACGACACGTCCTTCAGGGCGCCGGTCTCGCGCCGAAATGTTTCCAGCGCCTCGACGGTGTCGATCTCGGTCAGCGCACCTGACGGCGCTTCTCGATCGATCCAGGCGAGGAACCGCGCCAGCGCCACCGCGTCGCGCCGATGCGCGTTGCGGGTGCCCTCGATCTCGGTGGCGTTCTTGCAGGCCTTGAGCAGTGCTATCGGATCGTTGCCGCGCACCGCCTTACCGCCGGCATTGCCGATTAATCGGCTCAGCGCGTCCGCGGCGGTGGCGTTGTCGAGCGCAATCGATGCGCCATGTTGCGCCAGCGCCGTCAGTTGAGGCGTCAGCGCGCTTGGTTCGGCGACATCGGCAGATCGCTCCAGATGATCGCGGGTGCTGTTGGAGAGTTTGCGATGATCGATGAACACCGTGGGGCGGCCGGTTTTCGGCACCAGCGCGTAGGATAGCGGCAACGGCGTGTGCGAGACGTCGGCGCCGCGAATGTTGAAGGTCCAGGCCACCGCATGCGAATCCGAAAGCACCAGCGCATCGACGCCGAGCCGATCGATCTCGGCGCGAATGCGGTTAAGTTTTTCGCCCTCGGCTTCGCCGGAGAACTGCGTGCCGTGAACGACGACTGGGCCGAGCGGCGGTGCCGGACGCTCGGTCCAGACTGAATTCGAGCGGGTTGCTGTCGACCGCGACCAGCGTTGCGCCTGCCTTGCTGCAGGCCGCCGCCAGTCGTTCGGCTGCCGCTGTTGTGTGCAGCCATGGATCGAATCCAAGGCGATCGCCGGCGGTGAGGTGCTGGGTCAGCCAGCTTTCGGGGGAGGGGTCGATCAGCGACTCGACCTTCCAGGCCCTGTTATCGACTTGCTTGGCGGCCTGCAGCGTATAGCGGCCGTCGACGAACACGGCGGCTTCATGAACCAGCACGATCGCCAATCCGGCCGAACCGGTAAAGCCGGTCAACCAGGCCAGCCGCTCTTCGGAAGGCGCGACATATTCGTTTTGCTGCTGATCGGCGCGCGGAATCACGAATCCGGTCAGTTTTCGTCGCGCCAACTCCTCACGAAAGGCGGCCAGCCGCGCCGTCAGCGCCACGCCGCTTTCGGGCTCTTCGAAGGTCTGGAAATGGGCCTCGAACATTGTCCTGAACACTCCGAAGGTGGGTCGCGTTGCGGCCGAAAACGCCGTAATTTGGCATAGATTATGCTTGAATTATAGCGTCTGGATCAGACAGCGGGGAACGGCTTATAGCGCAGATCGTTCATCTGACGAAGACTAGGGAACTCCAATGCCGGAGGACTCAGACAGTGTCTCAACTCAACGACGAGGGGATACACATGCCAGCCTTTACGTTCGAAAAGATCTCGCCGCCGGAGCGACCCGCGCCTGTCGGCGATGCGACCGAAAACGCCGTGGTCCGGAAACAGCGTGGCGTCATCGTTCAGATGCTGGATCGTCTCGTCGAGGCGCGGGTCAAGCGCACCTTGCGTGAAAAAAAGGGCGTCATCGTCAGGCGCGAACCGAAGCCGCGGGATTAGGCTTAATCCGCTTCAGCCGGCACCAGCGTTACGCAGCAACAGGCTGCTCCAGCCGTCGATCCTGACATGGCGCAGCGGCACCAGTCCGCGGGTGCGGTAGGCCGCAATGACGCTGGCGGCCTGACGGTTCAACAGGCCCGACAGGATCACCAGCCCGGATGGTGCCAGATGCCGTGCCATCGGCGTCGCCAATTGCCGCAACGGATTGGCGAGGATGTTTGCCAGCACCAGGTCGAACGGGCCGCGCGCAGCGAATTGCGGTGCGGAAAAACCGGCCGCCGTGATGATCTGGACGAGATCGCCGGTCTGGTTGAGACGGGCATTGTCGCGCGCCACCCGCACCGAGGCCGGATCGATATCGCTGGCCAGCACCTGACCATGCAGCGCTTTCGCCGCGGCGATCGCCAGCACGCCGGTGCCGGTGCCGAGGTCGAGCACACGGCGCGGATACCAGGCCTTCAGCACATGATCCAGCAGCAGCAGGCAGCCGCGCGTGGTGCCGTGGTGGCCGGTGCCGAACGCCAGCGCCGCCTCGATCTCGATGGCGAGCTTGTTGGAGGGCACCCGTTCACGGTCATGCTGGCCATGCACGATGAAGCGCCCGGCGGGGACCGGCACCAGATCCGCAAGGCTGGCCTTGACCCAGTCCTTGGCCTCGACGGTGTCGAAGGTGATGTTTCGCGCGACCTCGTCGCCGGCCGCGAGGCCGACAAGCTCGCGAATCGAGGCCTGATCGGGCGGATCGGCGAAATGCACCGTGACGTCCCACAGACCGTCCGGCCGTTCGAAGGCGGCAATCGCCGCCTGGCCCTCGAAAAAACTCTCGGTCAGGAGGTCGACGACGTGTTTGGCCGTCGTCTCGCTGCCGATGGCAAAATTGGCGCGGTGGGTGGCGGGCGTCAGCGTTGAGGTCATGAAGGTGCCGGAATGGGATCAAGAATATCGCCATACCATTACCCCCGTCGCAGGGGCGCGCAAATGGCTGTCTTCAGCTAGTGGCTTGAAAACAGCGCGCGCGAAAGAAGGGTTAAAAGCTGAATGGCGATCGCCGAGCCGGCGGGGTTCAGGCGGCTTCGTGGCACTCCTCAAACAGCTTTTCCAGCAGTTGCGCCAACTGCTGCTGGCCCTGGCCGCTCTCCCGCAGAAACTCGTTGACGTCGATCTCGTCGGTATTGGTGGCATAGCCGGAGCCGCGCATGTCGCGGCGCGTCATCTCATGCTCGACGAACAAACGGTGGCTGTCGGTATCGAACGCCAGACGCCAGCGGTCCTCGTCGCCGCTTTCGCTGCGCTGATAGAGCGGCTTTCTCAGCAGGGGCATGGCTGGTGTCTCCGTGCTTCGCTTATGTTGCGGCGAATCTATCATGGTTTTCGGCGCGGCGGTGGCGGTTCGCGGGTGGCAATTCCGGAATTTCAACCGCAACGCCACCGGTCGTGCACAGTTATATCCACCGGGACATACCCGGGTCTCTCACCGTTTTTCCCTGCCTTTGTCGCCCATATCCGCACAGCAAACCCGCGACTTCTCCCTGTGATATCCCGGCCTTATTCACCGGCTCATCACAGGCAATCAGCGGACCTATCACCTAGCTGTCCACCATATTTGCACAGCTTATCAACAGGGCTGTGAACAGGCCTTTCCACAGCCCGGAATGACCCAGGTCGGCTTGATTGTTTCGGGTTGGCGATTTAAGGCGTCGCGCTACGGGCCGCGAAGCCAGAGGGATTGGCTGTTCCGCGCGCACCGCAGACGGGCCGGGCAGGTTCTGGAATGAGTTCCATCACGCGTGAGCGGGTCACCGAGGCGTTACGCTCGATTGGCATCTCCCTGCTGATCACGCTTGTGACGTTGGTGGCGCTGGAGGGATTGCTGCGGCTCGTCAGCCCCCGGATGTTGCGCGACAGCTCCAGCGAGCGCTCGCTGACCTACCAATATGATCCTGAACTCGGATGGGCGCCGGTTCCGAATTCGAGCGCTGACGTCACCAACGTCCGGAAGGTCCATGCGCAGCATAACAGCCTCGGACTTCGCGACATCGAATTCGTACGTGATGGGCGGCCGGCGATGCTTTTCATCGGCGACTCCTTTGTCTGGGGCCTCGATTCCGAGGCAAATGAGCGCTTCACGGACCTCTTGAGGGGGCGCATTCCCGCCTACAACATCGTCAACGCCGGCGTATCCGGTTATGGCACCGACCAGGAATATCTGCTGCTGCAGCGGCTATGGCCTGAGATCGAGCCCAAGGTCGTCGTGCTGGTATTTTGCAGCGAGAACGACCACTTCGATAACAGCACCAGCGTTCGCTACGAGAGTTACCAGAAACCGTATTTCGCGACCGCCACCGACGGCACCTTGGTCTTGAAAGGCCAACCGGTTCCGAAATCGCGCCAGGTCTATGTCAAGGAGAGCTGGCTGGTGCGCCATTCCCTGCTGGCCCGCGTCGTCGTCTATAATTTCGTCGATCTGGTGCATCCGGCCGTCGATGTGCCCGATCCGTCCGATCGTCTGGTCAGCAAGATCCGTGACTTCGTCGAGGCGCACGGCGCGAAGCTGATCGTCGGCGTGCAGACACGTGACGACAAGCTCGTGGCGCATCTTCAAGCCGCGCGAATTCCCTTTGTCGGTTTCGACGGGGCAGAGGCATATCCCGACCCTTCCGGCGCGCATTGGACACCGAAAGGCCAAAGGCTGGTCGCTGACCGGCTGTTCGGCCTGCTCTCTGAAAACGGTCTTGCCGGAGAGAGCAAGGCATCGCGCTAGCTTCCGTGCGGGGTGCCCGTGTAGAATGGCCGGTAACAACACACTGAAGGGAACTTATGGCGGCCGGAACCCTGCATGAGGATTTGAGGCGCGACGACGTAACGACCGGTCCCAGCAACCGGAAGTTCGGGCTGACGCTCGGCGCCATACTCGCGCTGATCGCGGTGGTGAAAGGCTTCGAGCGCTCGCCATGGGGCGGCATCTGGGGCGTGCTGGCGTTGCTGCTGATCGGATCCGCACTGCTGCGGCCATCGCTGTTGTCGACGCCCAATCAGATCTGGTTGAAGCTTGGCCTGCTGCTGCACCGGATCGTCAATCCGGTCATCATGGCCGTGCTGTTTTACGGTACCTTTTTGCCGATCGGCCTGTTGATGCGGCTGCTCGGCAAGGATCCGCTGCGGCTCAAGCTCGACAAGACGGCCGCCAGCTATTGGCTGTCGCGCGCCGACGAGCGGCCGCATTCCGAAGCCATGCGCCAGCAATTCTGAGATCGTAAATGTCTTTTCTGCGTGAATTCATTGCCTTCCTTCGTGTCCGCAAGAAATACTGGCTAGTGCCGGTGTTCGTCGTGATGTTCTTTCTCGGCGGGCTGTTGGTGCTGACCAAGGGATCGGTGGTCGCGCCCTTTATCTACACGCTGTTTTGATGCCCTCGCGGATCCTCGGGATTTCGGCGTTCTATCACGACAGTGCTGCGGCCCTGGTGGTGGACGGCCGCATCGCGGCTGCCGCGCAGGAAGAGCGCTTCACCCGCAAGAAGCACGATCCGCAATTTCCGACTTCCGCGATCCGCTACTGCCTCGATCAAGCCGGCCTCAAACCCGGCGACATCGATCACGTGGTGTTTTACGAAAAGCCATTCATCAAGTTCGAACGGTTGCTCGAGACCTATCTGGCGTTGGCGCCGAGCGGCTACACTTCGTTTCGATTGGCAATTCCGCTCTGGCTGAAGGAAAAACTGTTCCAGAAGCGTTTGCTGCGGCAGAGCCTGAACGAGATCGATCCCGACATCGATTGGGAGCAACGGCTGTTGTTCACCGATCATCATCAGAGTCATGCGGCGTCGGCGTTTTTCCCCTCACCGTTCGCGGAAGCCGCGGTGCTGACGCTCGATGGCGTTGGCGAATGGACCACGACCTCATCCGGTTTCGGTCAGGGTAACAAGCTCGAGATCACCAGAGAGATTCATTTCCCTCATTCGATCGGGCTATTGTATTCGGCATTCACCTATTACACCGGCTTCAAGGTCAACTCCGGCGAATACAAGGTGATGGGACTCGCACCTTACGGCGAGCCGAAATATGTCAACGAGATTTTCGATCATCTGGTCGATCTGAAAGCCGACGGCTCCTACCGGCTCGATCTCGGTTATTTCAATTATGCTACCGGACTGACGATGACGAGCGAGCGGTTTCATGACCTGTTCGGCGGCGCGGCGCGCAAACCGGAAGAGCTGCTCAATCAGCGCCACATGGATCTGGCGGCATCGATCCAGAAAGCCACCGAAGAAATCGTGCTGCGGCTGGCGCGCAGTGCGGCAAAGGAAACCGGCTCGGCCAATCTTTGTCTGGCCGGCGGCGTCGCGCTCAATTGCGTCGCCAACGGCAAGATCCTGCGCGATGGATGTTTCAAGAATGTCTGGATTCAACCTGCGGCCGGTGATGCCGGCGGTGCGTTGGGGGCAGCACTCGCGGCGCATTACCAGTTCAACGGTGCGCCACGGCAGGCGACTGCCGGTGGTGACAGCATGTCGGGCTCCTATCTCGGTCCGGACTACGCACAAGCCGAAATCGAATCCCGCCTGTCGAAGGCCGGCGCGCGTTTTACCGTGCTCGGCGATCCGGATCTGATTTCATCCACGGTCCAGGCGCTGGTCGATGAAAAGGCCATCGGCTGGTTTCAGGGCCGCATGGAATTCGGGCCTCGCGCGCTCGGTGCGCGCTCGATCCTGGGTGATCCCCGATCCGCATCGATGCAGAAGTCGCTCAACCTTCGCGTCAAATATCGCGAGAGTTTCAGGCCGTTCGCGCCGGCGATCCTGCGGGAAGATGTCGCCGATTGGTTCGAACTGTCGGCGGATAGCCCCTACATGCTGCTGGTTGCCGACGTGGTCGAGCGCCGGCGCCGTGCCATGACCCCGGAGCAGCAGGCGCTGTTCGGCATCGATAAATTGAACGTCAGCCGTTCGGAGATTCCCGCGGTCACCCACGTGGACTATTCCGCGCGGGTCCAGACCGTTCACGCCGACACCAATTCGCGTTTCCATGCGCTGATTACGGCGTTCAAGGCGCGAACTGGTTGCCCGGTGCTGGTCAATACCAGTTTTAACGTCCGGGGCGAGCCGATCGTGGGCACGCCGGAAGATGCGTTCCGCTGCTTCATGGGCAGCGATATCGAAGTGCTGGTGATCGGCAATTGCCTGTTGCGCAAGGAAGAGCAGAACCCGGCGCTCAAGCTCGACTACAAGGAAGCGTTCGAACTGGATTGAGGATCGTTCGCCCGTTCACGCGAATAGCGCCCGGTGATCCCCCAGGATCACGCGTGCGGCGTTGTGGCCGGGGGCGCCGGTGACGCCGCCACCAGGATGCGCGCCGGAGCCGCAATGGTAGAGGCCCTTGAGGGGCCCCCGGTAATCTGCATGGCCCAACATCGGCCGCGCGGAGAATAACTGGTTCAGCGACAGCGCGCCGTGGAAGATATCGCCGCCGAGCAATCCAAACTGGCGCTCCAGGTCGAGCGGCGAGAGAACGTGCCGGCCGATCACGCTGGATGCGAAGCCCGGCGCGTAGCTGTCCACCGTTGCGATCATGAGATCGGCGACTTCGTCGCGGTGGTCGTCCCACGATCGGCCGCCGGACAATTCCGGCGCAACATGCTGGCAAAACAGACTGGCGACGTGCTGGCCTGGAGGGCTCAGCGTATCGTCCAGGGTCGAGGGGATCAGCACTTCGACCACGGGTTGGCGGCTCCAGCCATGGTCGCGGGCGTCCTGCCAGGCGCGATCCATATAGCCAAGGCTCGGCGCCAGGATGATGCCGGCACTGAGGTGATCCCCGGGGCCGGGCAGTGCGGTGAACGAGGGCAGGGCGTTCAGTGCGACATTCATCCGGAATGTGCCGGAGCCGTTGCGCCAGTTCTGGATGCGCTGAAGAAACGCCGGCGGCAGCGCGTGTGCCGGGATCAGCCGGGTGTACAGCAGTTTCGGATTGACGCTGGAGGCCACGTATTTGGCGCGGATCGTCTCGCCATTGTCGAGGATGACGCCGACCGCGCGGTCGCGCTCCACGATCACCTCGCGCACCCCGGCGTCGAGCTGGATGTTAACGCCGTGGCCGCGCGCGGCACCGGCCATCGCCTGCGTGATCGCGCCCATGCCACCGATGGCGTGGCCCCAGACGCCCTTCTTGCCGTTCACCTCGCCGAAGGCGTGATGCAGCATCACATAGGCCGAGCCTGCGGCGTAGGGGCTGGCGTAATTGCCCACGATGGCGTCGAATCCGAACAGCGCTTTCACCAGATCGTTCTCGAACCTCTCGTCGAGCATCTCGGCGGCCGAGCGCGTGAACAGGTCGAGCAGACTGCGTTGCTGCTCCAGCGTCAGCCGGCGCAGGATATTGGCGGTCCCAAGCGCGTTGAAGGCTTCGCTGATCGCGCCGACACCAAAACCCTCGACCATGTTGGGCGGCGCGCGCAATACCAATTGACGCAGCACGTCGGCGATCTCTTCCAGTTCCCGCCCGAACGCATCGAAGCGATCGGCGTCCCGCGCGCTGAGTTTCTCCAGGGATTGCCGGGTGCGGCCTTCGCCGGTCAGCAGATAGCGGCCATCGGGCGCGGGCAGGAAATTCTGCGCGCGGCGTTCGACCACCCGCAGGCCGTGGTCGGCCAGTTTCAGACCCCTGATGACCTGCGGGTTCAGCAAGCTCACGGTGTAGGCTGCGACCGAGTTGCGAAATCCCGGATGGAATTCCTCGGTGACGGCGGCGCCCCCCACGACCTTGCGGCGGTCGACCACCGTCACGCGCAGTCCGGCCATCGCCAGATAGGTCGCGCAAGTGAGGCCGTTATGCCCGGCGCCGATGATCAGTACGTCGGTTTCGTTCATGTCCGTTTCGTATTCAGTCTTGTCATTCCGGGGCGATGCCACCGGGTCCGCGCACCGCGCGGCCCGATGACAGGCTCCGCATCGAACCCGGAATCTCGAAGATTCCGGGTCCGCGCCCAAGAGGCGCATCCCGGAATGACGCTCCCTATCTATCGAAGACGCGCGAACCCGCACAGCGATAAGTGATGCTTTCGGCGGTTCACCCGCATTGCCCGCGGTGGGGCGATATGGTCCATTGCGGCGCCCGGTGTCATCAGCCGGAATCCCGCCACCGGCGCCAGCCGGGCCCACGCCGGAGCTCTCATGATTTCGACTGATATGTCCGCCGTCACGGGCCAATCCTCGGTGTCCCGAAACCGGCTGGTGCTGATTGTCTATACTTCGGCGATCTTTGTCAGCGCGTTGCTGCTGTTCTCGGTACAGCCGCTGTTCACCAAGATGGTTTTGCCGCGGCTCGGCGGCTCGCCGGCGGTGTGGTCCGTTGCGATGGTGTTTTTCCAGTCGCTGCTGCTCGGCGGTTACGCCTATGCGCATTTTCTGATGCAACTGCGCAACCGCATGATTCCGGTCGTGGTGCATCTGCTGCTGCTGCTGGTCGCGTTGCTGACGCTGCCGTTATCGATTGCGAGCGGGTGGGGCGAGCCGCCGTCGTCGGGCTATGCATTCTGGCTGCTCGGCCTGTTCGTGGTCTCGATCGGGCTGCCGTTCTTCGCACTCGCGGCCAACAACCCGATGCTGCAGGCCTGGTTTGTCCGCACCGGCCATCCCGATGGTCCCGACCCGTACTTCCTCTATGCGTCCTCGAACATCGGCAGTTTCCTGGCGCTGTTGTCGTACCCGGTGCTGCTGGAGCCAATGTTCACGCTGCGCACCCAGAACCTGATCTGGACCGGCGGCTATGGCCTGTTGATCGTCCTGATCGCGAGCTGCGGCGCACTGCTGCTGCGCTCACCGGCATCGGCGGCGGTGGATGTCCTCGCCGAACACAGCGATGCGCCTGCGCCGCCCTGGATCCTGCGCGCGCGCTGGATTTTCCTCGCGGCGGTGCCGTCGGGTCTGCTGATAGCGGTAACCGCGCATATCTCCACGGACGTCGCCGCAGCGCCGCTATTATGGGTGCTGCCGCTGTCGCTATATCTTTTGACCTGGGTGCTGGTGTTCCAGTCCCGCCCGCTGCTGCCGCACCGCTGGATGTTGCTGGCGCAGCCGCTGGCGATCGCGGGGGTGATCGTGCTGCTGGCCGTCGGCGGCGAACAGAATTTGTTGCTCACGCTCGGCGGCCATCTGCTGTGCTTCTTCATCATTGCGATGGCCTGCCATGGTGAGCTGGCTCGGACCCGCCCGGCCGCCAAATACCTCACCGGCTTCTATGTCGCGCTGTCGTTCGGCGGCATGCTCGGCGGGTTATTCGCAGGCCTGATCGCGCCGTTCACGTTCTCATGGATCGCGGAATATCCGATCCTGCTCGCCTGCGCGGCGCTATGCCGGCCGCCCGGTGGCGACGAGCGGCTGCCGCGCTGGAGTTTCTGGTACTGGCCGTTTCTTGCGGTGCTGGTGATCGTGCTGACCGCGCCGTCCTGGTCGAACGGCGGCGTGATGAACGGGCTCGACGATCACAGGGTCTGGGTGATCGGCGGCGTTGGTGCGCTGTCGGCCCTGCTGGCGCTCGGATTGAATGCCAACCGCTGGAAGATCTTCGCGACGGTTGCGGTGGCGTTGGTGCTGATCCGCGCCTATCCCTCCGATGAGGGGCGGGTCGAGACCGTGCGCAGCTTTTTTGGGGTCCACAAGATCGTGGTCACGCCGCACGGCCAGTATCACGTGCTGATGCACGGCACTACGATCCATGGCGCGCAGAAATTCCAGAACGATAACGGCACGCCAATCACCGGACGGCCCGAGCCGATTTCCTATTATCACAAGGACGGCGGCATCGGCCGGGCGATCACGGCCATTCGCGAACGCAAGGGTGCGCCATTGCGCGTCGCGGTGATCGGTCTGGGGGCCGGCACACTGACCTGCGCCTCGCAGCCGGGCGAGAACTGGAAGTTTTTCGAGATCGACCAGTCGATGGTCGATACCGCAAGCGACCCGAAATATTTCACCTACATCAAGAATTGCGAGCCGAACCTGAAGCCGGTGATGGGCGATGCGCGGCTGACCTTCGCGCGCGAGCCCGACGGCTTCTACGACATGATCATCGTCGATGCCTATTCGTCGGACGCGATCCCGATCCATCTCGCCACCCAGGAGGCGATGAAGATCTACAAGGACAAGCTGGCGCCGCAGGGAGTGGTGGTGATGCACGTGTCGAACCGGCATCTTGAACTGGAAAGTGTCGTGGTCGGCATCGCCGACGCCAACGGCATGAAGAGCTGGGTCTATGACGAGGATTCCAACCGCGACGGCGAATACATCTTCGCGACCGACGTCGTGGTCTCGGCCCGGGCCGAGGCCGATGTCGGTAAGCTGGCGTCATCGGACGTCTGGGAAGAGACCGATGCGAACAAGAAGCAGCGGGTCTGGACCGACGATTATTCCAACGTGCTCGGCGCGGTCTATCGCCGGCTGCGTGACGGCGAGCAGTGAAGCTGCCGCGACGGCTGAAGTTAACTGGTAGGACGCTTAGGCGCTTTTGGCGAGCGGCGTGTCGGCCGCGTCGGGCTCGAGTACTGCATCGGAGTGGGTCAAATGGCGGAATTGGCCGATCGCTGCCGGCCGCCCCAGCAGATAGCCCTGCACCTCGTCACAGCGCTCATCGCGCAGGAACTGCAACTCGGCGTCAGTCTCGACGCCTTCGGCCAGCACCGGCAGTCCAAGCCCGCGTCCTAACCCAAGCACGGCACGGACGATGGTCGCGGCCTGCTCGTTGGAATTGACCGACTTGATGAACGAGCCGTCGATCTTGATCTTGTCGAACGGAAACGCCCGCAGGTTCGAGAGTGACGAGTAGCCGGTGCCGAAATCGTCCATCGCAATGCGAACACCGAGCGCCTTGACCAGCCGCAACGTGGTCAGCGCCCGGTTGAAATCGCGCACCAGCGCGGTTTCGGTAATCTCGATTTCCAGACGCCGCGGCGGCAAACCGGTCTCGAGCAGGATTTGATGCAGTTCCTGGACGAAATCCGGGTTGTAAAGCTGCACGGCCGAGACGTTAACGGCGACGGTCAGCGGCTGCTCCCATGTCGCGGCCTCGCGGCAGGCGGTTTTTAGGACCCAGTCGCCGATCTCCAGGATCGCGCCGCTCTCTTCGGCGATCGGAATGAAGATCGCCGGCGAGATATCGCCGCGCACCGGATGCTTCCAGCGCAGCAGGGCTTCAAAGCCGGTCATGGTCTCACTCTTGGCGCCCTTTTGCGGCTGATACACCAGCCGCAATTCGTTGCGTGTGACCGCGAGCCGCAAATCATGTTCCAGCATCCGGCGTTCGCGGACCGCGGCGCCCATCGCCGCCTCGAAGAAACGGTAGGTGTTGCGACCGTCGGTCTTGGCGCGATATAGCGCGGTATCGGCGTGGCTGAGCAGAGCCTCTCGGTCTGCGGCGTCATCGGGGCAAATGGCGATGCCGATGCTGGTCGAGATGCAGTTGGTTTCCGGCGTGTCGCTGGCCGCGTGTAGCGCCTCCAGAATGGTCTCGGCGAGCCGGCCGGCGGCTTCCGGGTTCTTCACGCCGGGCATCAGGACGGCGAATTCGTCGCCGCCGAGCCGCGCCATCATCTGACGTTCGCCGAGCACCGCAGTGACGCGCGATGCTACCGTCTGCAGCACCGCGTCGCCGGCGGCATGACCGAACAGATCGTTGACTTCCTTGAACCGGTCGAGATCGAGGCAGAGCACGGCAAGGCTTTCGTCGCCAGAGAGACCGGCAATTTCCTGGTCGATCCTGGCATTGAAGAAGCCGCGATTGGGCAGCGAGGTCAGCGCATCGTGATGCGCGAGGTAATGGATGTGCTGCTCGGCTTCCTTGCGTGCCTGCAGATCGCGCACCGCGACGACATGATGGGGCCGTCCGGAGAACACGATCGGGCGCAGCAGCAGCTCGACCGGCGTCATCGTACCATCGCGATGCCGCAAGCTGGTTTCCACCGTCTGGTTCGATCCGGCCAGCAGCTTGGCGCGGGCCATCTTGTCCGGAAAGCAGCGTTCGAGGCTGACGCCGACAAGTCCTGAAGCGGACACCCCCGAGAGCAGGGCGAAACTGGTATTGACGGAAACGATCGTTTCGCCGTCGCACACCAGGAGCCCTTCCACCGAGGCGTCGGCGAGGTCACGCATACGGTCGACCTCAAGCTCGGAGCGCCGCGAGTCGCGGATGTCGAGCACAATAGCGGCCAGCGCCAACCCGATAATCACAAAGCTCGCCATGGCCACCGCCAACGCCAGCCATGTGGCGGGCAGCGTTGAGGCCGGCACTTCGATGGCCTGATCGGGAATGATCGACACCGCGGCCATCGCCGTAAAGTGGTGGCTGCAGATCGCAAGCGTCAACAGAACCGCGCCACCGATCTTCCATTTCTCTTCGGTGCCGTGCAGACCGACGGGAAGCGCAATCGCACCCAACGCGACGCCCATCAAGATCGATGTCGCGACCAGCACTGGGTCCCACAGCTCGATGCCGGCGACCTCGAACGCAGCCATGCCGGTATAGTGCATCGCCGCGATACCGCCGGCGACGATGGCGCCACCCACCCACGGGCCGTGGCGCCAGTTCGGAATCAGCGTAGCGGCCAGGCCGACGCCGGTCAGCAGGATGGCGGCGACCAGCGACAGGGCAGTCAGCGCGATGTTGTAGCCGCTCGGAATTCCCGGGGTGAAGGCCAGCATTGCAACGAAGTGCGTTGCCCAGATGCCAAAGCCGGTCGAGATTGCGGATACCGCAAGCCACACCATCCGCATGTTGCCGGTCGATCGCCGCGCATGGCGGAGCAGGTTGATCGCGGTCAGCGATGCCAGCACGCAAATAACGGCGGCGAGGCCAACCAGCTTGAGATCATGGGCGTAAGCGACGCAATTATAGACTTTCAACATGGACAGACCGCCTAGGCGAGGTACCGCAATGCATCAAGGCCTAGGGGGTAATTATGTAACAAGCGGTAAAGTCGTTTGTTTTGAAGGAGAAACGCATGTCAGTAATGCGTCATCTCATGCAATGCGCTGAGTCTCTGGTTACTCCTCTATTATGAAATCAAACGAGCTAATAAGCTCGGCTTCACCTGTCGGTAATGATGAACATTTCGTCAGCGACTTCTCGAGGCGGCACCGGTCGCGTGGCGCTGTCTGGACTTTTGGGCAGCATCGGCCGGAGCGATACGGTGGGCATTTGAGGTCACCAGGCGTGGCCGGGCCTTGATCGGGAACCGGACTTGCTGTCAACTCGCATGCCTCGGGTGGTAAACGATACCCAGGCGGGTAGAGGAGAGATACATGATCAGAGGTTTATTTCTGGCAGCTATGATTGCGACCTTCGCCGCCGGTTCGGCAATGGCGCAAGAGACCTGTGAGAGCAAGGCGGTCGGCAAGGACGGCAAGGCGCTCGCGGGCGCTGCGAAGACATCGTTCATGAAGAAGTGCATGGCCGAGAGCTGCGCCACCAAGGCCGTGAGCGCGGACGGCAAGCCGCTGTCGGGCGCCGCCAAGAACAGCTTTATGGCGAAGTGCGAGAAGGGATCTTAGTCCTTCGGACCTGGAAGCTTCGAAGCTGCTCCGTCATCGGTTGGCCACCACCGGCCGATTGAGGGAGCCAAAACGCATCAGGGCCTGATTCAGTTGCTTCTGAATCAGGCCCTTTGCTTTGCCGTCTCGTGGTAGGCGCTATCAAGCGTTACTGGAACAGTCCGCGCGGCTGGTAATAGGGCTGCGGCTGCGGCGCGTATTGTGGTCCATAGCCATTGTCGTAATATTGCGGCTGCGGATAGCTTTGTGCGTTGTAGACCCGCCGGCTGCCGCGCGGCGCGGGATAGCGCGCGCCGTCCGAGCTGCCGTCAGCCGGATAGATGTAGCCATCGTCGGGTCGCTGTACCTGCGGCGCATATTGCGCCTGCGGTGCGTATTGTGATTGCGGGGCATACTGTGCCTGCGGGGCATATTGGCCGGGTGCCGCGGCTTGCGGCGTCAACTGGGTGGGATCTCCAACGGAGCTGTATTGCGAGGCGGGATCGCGACGCGCGGCGATTGCCCGGATGCGCGGATTGCGCGCCAGCGCCACCTGCGAGGAGCCGGTCAAGGTGACGGTGGTATTGAGCACACCGTCCTTTTCGACCATTGCGTAAAGCGTCGATGCGTTGGCCCGCGAAAGACGGACGCAGCCATGGGACACCGGCGCACCAAGCTTGCTTTCGGATTCGGTGCCATGGATGGCGTGACCGATCTTCGTAAAGAAGATCGAGTGCGGCATCGGCGCGTCGTCGAATTCCTTGGAGAAGTGATCCGCCTCCATGCGGAACGTGCGGAACGTGCCGTTCGGTGTTTCGTGAGAAGGATTGCCGGTCGAGACCGGCCAGCGGTAGCGCTCGACGCCGTCAACCGCGACGGTCATCATCTGCGCATCTTTGTCGACGGTGATGGCGATCTTGGCCTGCGCGGCGTCACTGGCGAACAGGCCGGCGGCGAACAACGTCAGGCCGGTGAGGGCAATGAACAAGGAACGCATTTACTTTTGGCCTCCTGGCCCGATTACAAATAGCGCCGCCTTCACCGTCCCCCGGCCGCTAATATGTCCTGAATCCGGGTTTTGTTCCAGTGGCCTGCCAGGCCATCGTTAATGTGCAGCCGGGCGCAAACAAGGCGATCGCAGGGCGCAAGCGGGCGCGCGAGGTTAATTTTTCGCGAGGTTGGCCTGTTCGGAGCGGCGCTGCCAACGCTTTCGATGTCACATGCGTCTCACACGCGTCCTTGGTCGTGAATCCGTCATGATGACGCAACTTTTTGGCAGGAGCGGCGTTACTCGTTCCCGCCTCCAAGGGCGCTGTCATCACAAGGAATTCAGATGAAGACGACGAAGGCCGATATCCAAGCCAGGACGCTGCCGCTGCCGACCTATTTCCCTTCGAAGCTTCGTCTGACAGCCGCCGCGCTTGCTCTCGCGCTGCTGGCGATTCCCCATCTCGGACATGCCCAAGGCATCATCGGTGGCGCGCAAGAAGGCTCCCGTGAGGGAGGACGCGCGGCTGGACCAGTCGGCGCGGTCGTAGGCGGCGCGGTCGGAGCTGGTGTGGGCGGCGCGGTCGGCGCCGTGGACGGCGTGCTCGGGATTCCGCGGCACCATTGGCGTCACGGATGCCGCGGCTTCTACGATCGCTACGATCAATTCCACTGCTATCGTTGATTTTTCAACCAGGCTGGTCATTCCGGGCGATGCGATGACGCGCGCCCCGGAATGACTTCAGTCGCTACGCGCCGCGTTAGTTTTTCAGCCGATAGCCGGTCTTGAAGATCCACCACACCACGATCATGCAGGCGACCAGGAATCCGAACGTGATGCCGAGGCTCAGGTCGACGCTGACGTCGGCGATTTCGTAAAAACTCCAGCGGAAGCCCGAGATCAGATAGACCACGGGGTTCAGCAGGGTAATGGTACGCCAGCCCGACGGCAGCATGTTGACCGAGTAGAAGCTGCCTCCCAGAAACGTCAGCGGCGTCACCACCAGCATCGGGATCATCTGCAGCTTCTCGAAACCGTCGGCCCAGATGCCGATGATGAATCCGAACAGGCTGAAGGTCACGGCGGTGAGCACGAGGAAGGTCAGCATCCAGATCGGATGATGGATCTGCAGCGGCACGAACAGCCCGGCGGTGGCGAGAATGATCAGGCCGAGGATGATCGACTTGGTCGCGGCGGCCCCGACATAGCCCAGCACGATCTCGTAATAGGAGATCGGCGCCGACAGGATCTCGTAGATGGTGCCGACGAATTTCGGGAAATAAATACCGAACGAGGCATTCGAGATGCTCTGGGTCAGCACCGACAGCATCACCAGCCCCGGCACGATGAAGGTGCCGTAACTGACGCCTTCGACCGAGGTGATGCGCGAGCCGATCGCGGCGCCGAACACCACGAAATAAAGCGAGGTCGAAACCACCGGCGAGACGATGCTTTGCACCAGCGTGCGCCAGGTGCGCGCCATTTCGAACCGATAGATTGCGCCGATCGCCCGGAAGTTCATGGCGCCCTCACCAGGCTGACGAAGATATCTTCCAGCGAGCTCTGGTTGGTGTCGAGGTCGTTGAAGCGAATGCCGGCATTGCGAAGATCGCTCAGCAGGCTGGTGATGCCGGTGCGGTCGCCCTTGGTGTCATAATTGAAGATCAATTCGTTGCCTTCATCCGACAGTTCGAGATCGTAGGGCGCGAGTGCCGGCGGGATCGCTTCGAGCCTGCTCTGCAGATGCAGCTTGAGCTGCTTCCTGCCGAGCTTCTGCATCAACCCGGCCTTGTCCTCGACGAGGATGATCTCGCCCTTGTTGATGACGCCGATCCGGTCGGCCATCTGCTCGGCCTCTTCGATGTAATGCGTGGTGAGGATGATGGTGACGCCCTTGGCCTGCAGAGTCCGCACCACTTCCCACATGCCCTTGCGCAATTCGACGTCGACGCCCGCGGTCGGCTCGTCGAGGAACAGGACCTGCGGTTCGTGCGATAGCGCTTTTGCGATCATCACCCGGCGCTTCATGCCGCCGGACAGCGTGACGATCTTGGAATCCTTTTTGTCCCACAGCGACAGGTCCTTGAGGACCTTTTCGACATAGGCAGGATTTTTCGGCTTGCCGAACAGGCCGCGGCTGAAGCTGACGGTCGCCCACACGGTTTCAAATGCGTCGGTATGCAGTTCCTGCGGTACCAGCCCGATCAGCGAGCGCGCCGCGCGGTAGGACTGCACGATGTCATGGCCGCCGACCAGAACCTTGCCCTCGCTTGGGTTGGCGATCCCACAGACGATGCTGATCAGCGTGGTCTTGCCGGCGCCGTTGGGCCCGAGCAGCGCAAATATCTCGCCGCTGCCGATTTCAAGATTGATGCCCTTCAGGGCCTTGAAACCGGAACCATAGGTTTTGGACAGATTTGTAATGGATATGATGGGGGGCATAAGGCTTGTAGGTTCGCGATCTCTGGAATCGAGGGCTTGGAATCGGAAGCTTGAGACTTGGGGCCGGGTTCTTGAAGGTCTGAACTGGATAGGCGGCGGGCACAACGCGGCGCGCGTTAGCCTGCCCAGAAGGTGGGCAGCCACAGATAGGCACGCACCCGCCGTCGCGCAAGCGTCCGCCGGCCGGCGGGCGACGTCATTCGGAACCCCGATTAGCTGAAATAATTGTGCAGGACTTGCAAATCGGATGGCGCGGCAGGCCGGCCGTTCAGGCTTGCGTCGATCACCCGCCGGCAGATTTCGACGGTGACATTGTCGCGAAGATCATTCGCGGCTTCGAGAACGAGCCAGGCGTTATCGAGCGATCCGTCCGGCCTCAACTCGTCAGGGCCTGCACCCGAGGGCTTGCGCGCAGCCAAGCCGAATGGAATTGCGTTCATCGACGATGTCCCCCTGCCGGATCCGTCATGTTATGATGCAATACGCGCGGGTTGGCTCTTCGGGCCGGAATCCGCATCGTCGATATTCTTGCGCGATTGATAGAACTCCAGAACGCTGCGGGATGTCTCGACGTTGAGGTGCCCGAACTCGCTCTCCAGATCCTTCAATTCCCTGGCGGTGATGCGGTGATCTTTCGCGCCAAGGAACAACAACGCCATCGTGGTCGCCCATGAAAAGTCGAGGGCCTTGGCGAGGATCAGCAGCATCTCCCGGTTCTTGTCCAACAGCGCGCGTTCGACCACATCGTTGGGCAAGGCACATAACAGCGACAGCCCGATCGTGACTTCTTCCAGTTTATGGAAGCGTGCGTAACCGGAGATGCTGTCCTCGTTCAGATTGCCTTGCCGGTACTGCGTGGTCACCAACCGTTTGGCGACGAAATAGGTGCGCGATACCGGTCCGAACTTGGACTGCAGCTCGCCGGCGACATCGGAGACCATGGACTTGATTTGCTCGCCCATGTTGGGCCGCTCGTGCTGGAGCCGCTTTCGCACGTCGTCCGACGCCTTGGCGATCAGCTGCTGGAAGATGTGCCGGGGAATGTCTTTGCGCAGACCGAGATGTTCGGCGAGAATGGAATCACCCTCGGCCCGCTGGATCATGTGCAGAAAACCGAATTCCGAAAGCCGCGCGCCACTGTTGGTGGCGACGGAGGTGACGACCTCCTGGTTGCCGCGCGTGACCAGCACGTCCGTGACCGTCTCCTCGAGCGACTCCCGTTTCGAGATCGCGAGCAGATGCGACTGGCTTTTGGTGCAGACATTGGCGACCAGCGCATAGGGCTCCAGCCGTCCGGACTCCTGCAGGATCGGGCCGGCGACTTCGATCGAATCGTCGAAGGCAAGCTTGTGGATGATGTTGACAGGGGCGTGGTCGACGCGGGCCAGCCGCTTCGCAAGCTGCGCGCGGGCCGTTACCTCGATCTCATCCGCGAGTCGTCCGATCACCTCGCCAAAGGTCCAGATCTCGTCTTCGCTGTAGCGGCCCGCGACCATGAGGTCGGTGGTATGCCACAGTGCGCGCGCGCGGCTCTCGGGTGTTCCCCGCGAGACGGCCTCGTCGAGATCCATCAGAAACGATTTTGCCTCAGCCATTTTCGGCAGCCCCAACTCGCGAGCGAACGCCCGCCATACCCATTGAGGTTGCACGATACACGGCACACGCGAGTTTTCAGTTTGGGGATTCGTTAAAATGCTGCCGATTTTGCAAATTCGGCTGCGACCAGGGGTTTCGATGATAAAGCAGGCTCGTTGGCTACGGCGCCCATCTCGTGAAAACGAAGTCGTGTGCTTTTACATTGGCTTGGTGGCAAGCAAAGCAGGTTCGGTGCTGCGCTTCGTCGACCGGCTTGCCGTCGATAAACCGGCCGAAGCCCCAGCCTCCGGTGGCCGCATATTTTTTCGAATCCTTTACCATGATTTGAACCGTGGTTGCCGCACCGGGAACAGAGGCAGGTTTGAATTCGGGAGATGGCGCGTGTTTCCAGGCGAGCTTGGCCAGGATGGTGCCATCGGGGAAAGGCAGCGTCCCGTCCCGGTAGGCATCGATCGCCACGGAATTGCCGAGGATGGCCCGCAGCTCGTTCAGAGGCGCCGCTTCCTCCGAGGGCGCAATCAATTGCCACTGCCGATATCCTTTCGGAATCGTGACGCCGTAAATCGGCGAGGCGGCTTCCGCTGTGCTTTGGGTTGCGATGTCTGCTCCCTGTGCCGCACTCTGCCCGATCGTGGCGACGTATGGCGCCACCGCAAGCAAGCCGGTGACGGCGATGACGGCAAGCGCGGCTGCGGATTTGGCGCCAGCTGACATGTCGGTCACGCCCGTTGCACGAAACTATCGACCACCTTTTTCTCACCGGCCTTTTCAAAGGCGATGGTGAGCTTGTTGCCGTCGATTTTCACCACCTGGCCGTAGCCGAATTTCTGGTGAAACACGCGGTCGTCGAGCGAGAATTCCGAAACAGTGCCGGTCGATTTCGCGATCAGTTCGCCTTCGATCACCATCGGCCCGCGTTTGTTGCGGGAGAAGCCATCGCCGCGGCCGCCCGGAGCATCGCTCCGCGCGCTTGAAAAGGGCGACTGGTTTTCGTCGAAGCCGCCGCGGGCCTGGCCCTGCCGGTTGTCCTGACGGCCGCCCTGGCCGCGGGCGCGGTTGGCCTGCGCGCGCTGCCAGCCCGGTGTGGTGTAACTCGAGCCGAAGGATTCCACATTGTCGAACCGCGAGGGGCCGTAGCCGCCGGTGCCGCCCCAGCCCGAGCCGCCCTTGGATTCCGTGATTTCCACATTGTGCGCCGGCAATTCATCGAGGAAGCGCGACGGAATCGTCGTGGACCACGTCCCGTGAATTCGCCGGTTGGTCGCGAAATAGAGTTTGGCGCGGCGCCGCGCGCGGGTCAGCCCGACATGGGCCAGACGCCGTTCTTCCTCGAGCCCGGCGCGGCCCTGTTCGTCGAGCGTGCGCTGGCTCGGAAACAGGCCTTCTTCCCAGCCCGGCAGGAACACGTTGTCGAATTCCAGTCCCTTGGCCGAATGCAGCGTCATCAGCGACACCGCTTCGTCTTCGGCGCCGCCGTCGCGGTCCATCACCAGCGAGATGTGTTCGAGGAAGCCCTGCAGGTTCTCGAACTCCTCCATCGAGCGCACCAGCTCCTTGAGGTTTTCAAGTCGGCCGGCGGCATCGGCGGAACGGTCCTTTTGCCACATCTCGGTGTAGCCGCTCTCGTCGAGTACGACTTCCGCCAATTCAGTATGCGTGCACACCTCGCGCCGGGCGCGCCAGCGCTCGAAGCTGATGATGAGATCGCGCAACGAGCCGCGAGCCTTCGGCTTCAATTCGTCGGTCTCGACCACGGCGCGCGCCGCCTCGAACAGCGGAATGCGGCGCTTGCGGGCGTGGTCGTGCAGCATCTGCACGGTGGCATCGCCGAGGCCCCGTTTGGGTACGTTGACGATGCGCTCGAAGGCGAGATCGTCGGCCGGGGAATTGATCACCCGCAGATAGGCCAGCGCGTCGCGGATTTCCGCGCGCTCGTAGAACCTCGGACCGCCGATCACGCGATAGGGCAGGCCCAGCGTGACAAAGCGATCTTCGAACTCGCGCATCTGGAACGAGGCCCGCACCAGGATCGCGACATCGTTGAGATTGTTGCCGGCGCGCTGCAGCTCCTCGATCTCCTCGCCGATGGCGCGGGCTTCCTCCTCGGAATCCCAGGAACCGGTGACCGTGACCTTTTCGCCGTCGACATCCTCGGTGCGCAGCGTCTTGCCGAGCCGGCTTTCATTGTGCGCGATCAGATGCGAGGCGGCGGCAAGGATGTGCCCGGTGGAGCGGTAGTTGCGTTCCAGCCGGATCACCTTGGCGCCCGGGAAATCGTGATCGAAGCGCAGGATGTTGTCGACCTCCGCGCCGCGCCAGCCGTAGATCGACTGATCGTCGTCGCCGACGCAGCAGATGTTCTTGGGTGGCGAAGGTGTCGAGGCGGCCGTCATTCCGGGATGCGCCGCAGGCGCAGACCCGGAATCCCGAGATGAGTTCAGTCCTCCGGATTCCGGGTTCACGCCTTCGGCGTGCCCCGGAATGACGGCATGCGCGGCGACGGCAGGCGGAGGCTCCACATGCCCCGGAATGATCGCCGACAACGGCAGGCCCGGTCGCGCTGCCGGCGCCTGCGACAGCAGCCGCAGCCACAGATATTGCGCGACGTTGGTGTCCTGATATTCGTCGACCAGGATGAATTTGAAGCGGTGCTGATATTGCCGGAGCACGTCGGGATGCTCGCGGAACAGCCGGATGTTTTCCAGCAGGAGATCGCCGAAATCGGCGGCGTTGAGGATCTTCAGCCGTTCCTGGTAGCTCGCATAGAGCCTGCCGCCCTTGCCATTGCCGAAGACGGCGGCTTCGCCTGCCGGCACCTGCGCCGGCGTCAGGCCGCGATTCTTCCAGCCGTCGATCAGCCCGGCCAGCATTCGCGCCGGCCAGCGCTTGTCGTCGATGTTTTCCGCCGCCAGCAATTGCTTCAGCAGGCGGATCTGGTCGTCGACATCGAGCACGGTGAAATTGGATTTCAGCTGCACCAGCTCGGCGTGGGTGCGCAGGATGCGGCCGCCGATCGAATGGAAGGTGCCGAGCCACGGCATGCCCTCGACCGCCTGGCCCAGCATCTGGCCAAGCCGCAGCTTCATCTCGCGTGCGGCCTTGTTGGTGAAGGTGACCGAGAGGATCTCGCCGGGGCGGGCGCGCCCCTGGCTGAGGATGTGGGCGATACGGCAGGTCAGCACGCGGGTTTTGCCGGTGCCGGCGCCCGCCAGCACCAGGACCGGTCCATCCAGCGTTTCCACCGCCTCGCGCTGCTCGGGATTGAGGCCTGCGAGATATGGCGGGCCACCGGCGGCGGCGCGCGCACGCGCGGCGATACCGCCAGCGGCAGGCTGGTGCTCGGGGACGTCGCGATGGGTCAGTTTGTTCGGCTCGGTCATACGAATCGTCTTAGCCCACGATGGCACCACGGGGCCGTGAAGGGGAGCCTTCATAGCAGGAATGAACGGCATATAGGCGTCCACGGAGCATTTTGACAGGAGTTATCCCGGCGTTCGCGCAGGCGCCCTTCCGGCGTGCCAACCCCGATTTTGTTCCCTTGGGACGGGCATTTTTTGCGCTTTGCGGCCCTTGAAGGGCACGGAACTTTCGTTCCCAGGCCGGATTAATTCCGCATCAGGGGCGCGCCATCGTCGGTTGCGCCGGGTTCGAAACAGAATGTGCAAACAGAGGTCGGGACCATGTTGAGCTGGGTCGTTACGTTTTTGATCGTCGCCTTGATCGCAGGCATTTTGGGCTTCGGCGGCATTGCCGGTGCCTCCGTCGAAATCGCCAAGATCATCTTCTTCGTCGCCGTCGTGCTGTTCCTGGTCTCGGCGGTGGTCGGACTGGCGCGTGGGCGCACGCGGGTTTAGCGCGGTACTGCCTCATCCTGAGAAGCGGCCGAAAGGCCGCGTCTCGAGGGATGGGCGTTTAATATCCATGGTTTGAGACGGCGCGTACGCGCCTCCTCACCATGAGGCCGAGAATACTTTGAGAATATTTGGAGGCTGGAAAGCCCTTTTACTTCTGCTTCGAGGGCATCGCGATTTTCCGGCCGATGCCTTCAGGGCGCGCTATCGCCGCATGCGCTGATGCCACCGCATCGATGCGGGCGCGAATATCGTCGGGAAAGGGCGCGGTTTTTCGCGCAGTCATGTCGATATGAATCGTCATGTTTTCCGATGTGGCCGACAGCCAGCCCTCGGTGGCGTGGCGCAATTCCTCGAAGGTATGCAGCCGCTTTTCGTCGGCGCCCACCAGCAGGATCGTGATCTGTACGGGATCGCCCAGATGAATCTCGCGCAAATACCGCACATGGCATTCCGCGGTGAAGGTCGAGCCGTGGCGTTCTTTCATGTAGGTCGGCCCGATCCCGAGCTTGAACCACAATTCGTCGATCGCGCGGTCGAACATGACGTTGTAATAGGCCATGTTGAGATGGCCGTTATAGTCGATCCATTGCGGCTCGATCTCCATCACCGACGACAGGAACGGCGTGGGGCGAAACAGCCCGTCGTCGGCCGCTGTGAGTGTCATCATACCCGTTCCCTCGTTTGCGCGTTTGTTCGATCCCGGTGCTTGACCGCCAATATATCCTTTGCCACGGTCTTTTCGTCGGGAGGATACCGTTTTGGCTACAACACCACAAAATTTGACGCGTCCAGAGCCGCAGGCCCTGGCGCGCACGCTGGAAGCGCTCGCCGCGCGATTCGGCAACCGGTTGATCACCTCGCAGGCGGTGCGCGACCAGCATGCGCATACCACGACGTGGTTGAAGCCGCAGCCGCCCGACGCTGTCGTGATGGCGCAAGAGACGTCCGACATCCAGGACGTGGTGCGGATTTGTGCCAAGAACCGCGTCCCGGTGATCGCGTTCGGCACCGGCACCTCGCTGGAGGGGCAGGTCAACGCGCCGGCCGGCGGCGTCTGCATCGATCTGCGCGACATGAACAAGGTGCTGGAAGTTCACGCTGACGATCTCGATTGCGTGATCCAGCCCGGCGTCACCCGCAAGGCGCTGAACGAATATCTGCGCGACCAGGGGGTGTTCTTCCCTATCGATCCCGGCGCCGACGCCTCGCTCGGCGGCATGGCGTCGACGCGCGCCTCCGGCACCAATGCGGTGCGCTACGGCACCATGCGTGACAACGTGCTGGCGCTCAAGGTGGTCCGAGCCGACGGCGAGATCATCACGACCGGCACACGGTCGAAGAAATCATCGGCCGGCTACGACCTGACCCATCTGTTCGTCGGCGCCGAGGGCACGCTCGGGATCATCAGCGAACTCACCATCAAACTCCGCGGCATCCCCGAGACCATCGCGGCAGCCGCCTGCTCGTTCGACAGCGTGCGCGGCGCCTGTCAGGCCACCATTCTGGCGATTCAGACCGGCATCCCGGTCGCGCGCATCGAACTGCTGAATGCCGAGCAGGTGCGGGCCTGCAATATCTATTCGAAACTGTCGCTGCCGGAGACGCCGCTGTTGCTGCTGGAATTCCATGGCAGCGAAAACGAAGTCGCCGAGCAATCGAAGAATTTCCGCGAGATCGCGCAAGAATGCGGCGGCGGCGATTTCACCTGGACCACGCGGCCGGAGGATCGCACCAAGCTCTGGCAGGCACGCCACGACGCCTACTGGTCGGTCAAGGCGCTGCGGCCCGGTGCGGGTGTGGTGGCCACGGATGTTTGCGTGCCGATTTCGCGGCTGGCCGATTGCGTCACCGAGACGGAAGAAGATTTAAAGCGTATGAAATTACAATCGCCGATCGTCGGCCATGTCGGTGACGGCAATTTCCACTGCTCGCTATTGTGCGACGTCGACGACGCCGACGAGATGGCGCGCGGCGAGGATTTCATGCACCGCCTGGTCGAGCGCGCGCAGTCGATGGGCGGCACCTGCACCGGCGAGCACGGCATCGGGCAGGGCAAGCAGAAATATCTGAAAGCCGAAATCGGCATCGAGGCCATCGACGCCATGCGCGCGGTGAAGCAGGCGCTCGATCCGCAGAATATCTTCAATCCTGGAAAGATCCTGCCGGCGGCGTAACGATCGCCGTCGGCAGGCCCCTGTAAAATCAGGTCTTGAGCGTGAGCGGAACGGTCAGGGCCGATTGGTTGCCGGAGTTCGGATCGGTTACGATCGTGGTCAGCGTGGCTTTGCCGTCGCCGGTCAGCTGAAACTGGGAATCACCGATTCGAAAAGCGTTCTTGGTGGTGATGAATGCCCTGGCGCTTTGTTGGCCGTCGGTGGCATCATTGACCGTCACATTGGCTCGAAAGCCGCTGACCTTGGTGATGGATATCGTGACGGGCTGTTTCTTGTCGTCAGTGCCGGTCCACGTGCCTGCCCACTTCGTCGGATCGACATTGGCGAATTTAGAGCCGGGCGCGATCAAGCTTTGCGCCGACGACGCCGACGTGTAGCTCGACTGCAGAATGCTCATGATATCGCCCATTGGAAATCCTCCGTTGGCCCAGGGTAGCGGGTGGCTACGACATCACTGCCAGAACAGCATTAATCATTGATTAACTACGGCGGCGAGGCAGTCGCCCCGCGCTCAATACCCGGCCGCGTCGTCTACGGCGTGGCCACGCTTGGGAACCAGCACGGTTCGCTCGAACGAGATAAATTGCGTTCCGTCCGATTTCTTGCCCAGGGTCTTGACCGAAACGATGCCTTGCGTCGGGCGCTTGGCGGACTCCCGCTTACCCAGAACTTCGGTTTCCGCGTAAATCGTGTCGCCGACGAACACCGGCGCCGTCAGCCGGATGTCGTTCCAGCCGAGATTGCCGATAGCTTTCTGGCTGACGTCGCTGACGCTCATCCCGACGACGATCGACAGCGTGAGGCAACTATTGACCAGCGGCCGCTTGAACTCCGATTTGGCGGCGTAAGCCTCGTCGAAATGTACCGGATGCTGGTTCATCGTCAGCAGGGTGAACCAGGTGTTGTCGGTCTCTGAAATGGTCCGGCCCGGCCGATGCTCGTAGATGTCGCCGATTTCGAAATCCTCGTAGTAGCGACCATAGCTTTCCCGCAATCGGCGTCCGCCGACATTCTTCATGGTCGCGACCATCATTGTTCTCCTGGCTTGCTTGATTGTTTCCGTGGGTCGGCGGCGGATGCCGGACGCAGGCCACGCGTGACGGCCTCGGTGTCCTGTCCCAGCGCCGGAATGCTCAGATCGATCTGTGCGGGCTCGCCGCTGAAATGAATCGGCGAGGAAATATGCTTTCGCCCGAGGCCATCGGTCACCACCATGCCGCGTGCTTTCAATTGCGGATCGCCGAGCATCTCCGGAAAGGTTTGCACCGGTCCGAAGCAGACGTCGAGCTCCAGCAGCCATTCGATCCAGTGTGCGAGCGGCTTACCGCCAAACATCGCGTCGAAATAGGCAATCACCGGCGCCTGATGCGGGCCGGGACCCTGCAGACAGAGATCAATGAAGTCTGGCCGTCCGGCGGTATTGAGCAGGTTGCGGACGAACTTCTCCTCCTGTCCCGCCAAGGTCAGATAGCGGTCATCCGAGGTGCGGTAGATACGATAGAACGCCGCGCCACCGGTGGTTCGCTCGTGCTTGGCGATCTGCTGGCGGCCTTCGGCCATCGCCGGTCCAAGCACGTTGACGCAGGCCGATACCAGGGAATCGTACATCGAGATGTCGATGTAGTCGCCGAGCCCGGTCTCGGTCCGGCGAAGCAGTGCCATCAGTACGGCCGAGAGGCCCTGCAGTCCCGACAGGATGTCCGCGGCCGGGATGCCCGGAATCGCCGGAACATCATCCTTGCCGAGCGTGATGCTGAGCGCGCCGCTCATGGCTTCGATCGCGAGGTCGTGCGCCGGCCGGCGCAGATACGGCCCGTGTTGGCCGAAGGCGCTGATCGAGCAATAGACGATGCGCGGGTTGCGCGCCTTCATTTGTTCGTAGTCGACGCCGAGCCGGGTCACTACGCCGGGACGGAAACTCTCCACCACGACATCGGCGGTCTCGCATAGCCTGAGCAACGCTTCGCGATCGCTCTCCTGCTTAAGATCGAGCACGACGCTCTTCTTGCCGCGATTGACGTTGCGGAAGAACACGGTGCTGTCGCCGTCCAGCGATCCGATGGTGCGGCCCGGATCGCCGCCGGGTGCCTCGATCTTGATGACTTCGGCGCCATGGTCGGCCATCGCCGACGTCAAATAGGGGCCGGGCAGAAACGACGAGAGATCGATGACGCGAATACCCGTGAGCTTCATGCGCGCTACCTGTCGGCCGCAGCCAATGTCCGTGCGGGCAGAAACGTGTCGTTGTCGGCGCCGAGCGAGGCGCACACCGGCGAGTGTGGCCGCTGGCCGTCAACCTTGATCGGGTTCGCCAACAGTCTCAACGCCGGATTGGCCGGATGCGCCACCGTGTGGATCATGCCGGTCTGTTCGACAAAGGGATTTTGCAGCGCCTGCGGCAGATCGTAGACCGGCCCGACCGGAAGCTTGCCCGAGAGGCGCTTGAGCCACTCTGCGGTCGTGGCCTTGCGAAACTCCACGTCCAACAATGCGCTGAGCGCTTCGCGGTTCAGCCGCCGGTCATTCGGTGAGACAAAGCGTGGATCCTGCAACAGGTCGGTGCGGTTCAACGCAGCCGCAAGATTGCCCCAGAATTTGTCCGTCATGCACATCACGAACACCCAACCATCCGCGGTCGGGAAGGTCTGCACCGGTGCGACCGAGAAATGCGAACTGCGCGGCATCCGCTCGGTGACGTCGCCGTTGTTCAGGAACCAGGTCGCGGTATAGCCGAGTTGGTGCAGGGCCACGTCGAACAAACAGGTATCGACGTCGCAGCCTTGCCCGGTGGCGCGGGCGCGCATCAGGCAGGACAGCAGCCCGACCATTCCGGTCATCCCGGTCATGTAATCGACGATCGAGGGCCCGAAGCGGCACGGCGGACTGTTGGGCTCGCCGGTGATGCTCATCAGGCCGGCCTCGGCCTGCATCAGATAATCATAGCCGGGCCAGGCCTTGCGTTCGTTGTCACGGCCATAGGCGGAAATATGCAGGCAGACGATCGAGGGATTGAGAGATTTGAGGCTGGCATAGTCGATCCCGAGTTTTTCCGGCAGATCGCCGCGCAGATTGTTGACCACGGCCTCGGATTCGGTGACCAGCGCTTCGAACGCTTCGCGGCCCTCCGGGGATTTCAGGTCCAGCGTGATGCTGTGCTTGCCGGCATTCCAGCTCTGGAAATATTCGCTATCGGCCGGGCCGAGCAGGCGAGGGCCGGTATAGCGCGCGGGATCGCCGCCGCTTTCGGCGTTCTCGATCTTGATGATCTGGGCACCGAGGTCGGAGAGGAACGTGGTGCCGTATGGGCCGGCGCCGAACTGTTCGATCGCGAGGATGCGTAAGCCTTCAAGCGGTTTCATGTGGCCTGGTTCCTCTTGATCCACTGCTTGGCGATGATCATGCGTTGCATCTCATTGGTGCCTTCGCCGATGCAGGTCAGCGGCGCATCCCGATAGAGCCGTTCGATGTCATATTCCTTGGAGTAACCATAGGCGCCGTGGATGCGCAGGCCCTCGGTGCTGTTTTCCAGCGCGGCTTCCGAGGCGAAATATTTTGCCATTCCTGCCTCCATGTCGCAGCGCTCGCCGCGGTCGAATGCCGCCGCGGCATCCAGCGTGAGCAGCCGTGCGGCGCGGGCGCGCGTCGCCATTTCGCCGAGCTTGAGTTGGATCGCCTGATGTTCTGCTATCGGCTTGCCGAAGGTCTTGCGGATCTGCGCGTATTGCGTGGACAGCGCCAGTGCGCCTTCGGCGATCCCGACACCGCGCGCTGCGACGTTGATGCGGCCGAGTTCGAGTCCGCCCGTCGCCTGCTTGAAGCCGCGGCCTTCCACACCGCCGATCAAATGGTCGGCTGAGATGCGATAATCGTCGAAGACCATTTCGGCTGAATCGATCGACTTGTAGCCGAGCTTCTCGAGTTTCTTGCCGACCGTGAAGCCCGGGCCTTTCGGCGCGATGAACAGGCTCATGCCGTTATAGCGAGGCTGCGCGTGCGGATCGGTCTTGACCAGCAGCGCGAACGCCGAGCCTTCGATACCGTTCGAGATCCAGGTCTTGGTGCCGTTGATGACGTAGGAATCGCCGTCACGCCGCGCGGTCATGCGGATGCCCTGAAGATCCGTGCCCGCGTCCGGCTCGGTCAGCGCCAGGCCGCCGCGGATTTCGCCCGAGGCAAGCTTCGGCAGCCATGTCTGCCTTTGTGCGGGCGTGCCGAATTTCTCGATCGCGAGCGCAAGCATCAAGTGCGAATTGAAGATGCCGGTAATCGCCATCCACACGCTGGAGATCCGCATCACGATGCGCGCATAGGTCGTCGCGGGCAGGCCTAGCCCGCCATATTCCGGGCTGACGGTCGCGCCGAACAATCCGAATTGCCGCATCTGCTCGACGATCTCGGTCGGCCAGCGGTCTTCATGATCATATTGCTTGACGACCGGCCGGACTTCCTTCTCCAGCCAGCGGTCGATGGTGTTGAGCAGCAGTTCTTCGTCGGCCGGATCGAAATGGCGGATCGGCGATAGCTCGTTCATGGCGAAGCCTCCCTGCGGTCGGCATCGCTAGCGGACGCCAAACCTGTCCGGACAGGTAATTGGGAGGCTTCGGGCTGTCAAGGCGATTTGTTCGGACAGGTTTCGCGAAAAACGATCAGGCACCTTGATTGCGTCGAAGCGTCATCGCGTAGCGAAAGCGATGCGCCGGATGCAGGTTGAAAGCGATCTCCGCTATCTTGCCGGTATCGAGCCGATAGGTGCGGCGGACTTCGATGCCCATGCTGCCGGACTTGACGCCGAGCTTTTTGCTCAGCGCCGCCGGCACATCGCGCGCGGAAAGCACCTGTTCGATTTCATTGATGTGCTCACCGTGCATGTCCTCGATCCAGGCGTAGATCGGGCCCGGGCGACGCCCGATCATGCGCAGGACGTTGGCATAGTCGGCGTGAATGTAGACCTCCATCCAGCAGATCGGGGCGGTTTGACCCGGCGCGTAGCGCAGGCCCTCGATCCGCAGCCATTCCTCACCTTCCGCACAGCCCAGACGCTGCGCCAGTTTGGCGTCGGCGCGGATCAGCTTGCCGGTACCGACCTCGTATTGCGTTCCGGTGGCGTATTGAACGAGTTGCTCGATCGAGGCCACCTCATGAACGTAGGGGTTGGTCGATCCGAGGCTGACGACGGTGGTGCCCGAGCCCTTGCGGGCCGCAACCAGCCCTTCCACGCGCAACTGACGCAACGCTTCGCGAACGGTGTGGCGGCTGACATCATGCTGGCGGCCGAGCTCGATCTCAGACGGAAGCAGCGCGCCGATCGGCGCCCGGCCGCTTTTGATGTCCTGTTTGATCGCCTGCACCAGCTTCAGATACAGCGGCTCCTTCACAGCATCGGCCCGCGCTGCCGGCCGCTCCGTCGCTGCCGACGCCTTCTTCTTCTTCGGTCCCCGCATGTCACCCCGTTTGCGCGTCAACCTGTCCTCCGCGCCTTGACGATGCTTCGCCGCGCGTCTAATAAACTTGTCCGGACAGATTATGATATCGTTATAAAAAGAAATATCACAGCTTCGGGAGGAAGATAATGGCGACCGTCAACGCAGGGGCACGGCTCGATCGGCTGCCCACGTCGGGCTTTCACAGGCGTATTCTCGGGCTGATCGGCGGCGGAATGTTTCTCGACGGATTTGAGATCTATCTGCAGGGCGGCGTGCTTGCGGCAGTGACCGGCATCGGATGGTCGACCCCGGCGCAGAACGCCAATTTCATCTCGATGACCTTTGCCGGCATGGTGGTCGGCGCGTGGTTCGCCGGCATCGCCGGTGACTGGTATGGCCGGCGGTTTTCCTACCAGATCAATCTGCTGGTGTTCGGCCTTGCCTCGCTCGCGGGTGCGGCGGCGCCGTCGATGGACTGGCTGATCGCGGCGCGCTTCATCATGGGCATCGGTCTCGGCGCGGAAATTGTGGTCGGCTATGTCACGCTTTCGGAATTCATGCCGCCGGCGAGCCGCGGCCGTTGGGGCGCGGGTCTTGCCGTCTGCACCAACTCCGCTTTGTTTGTGTCCGCGGTGGTTGGGCGCGCGGTGATTCCGACCTATGGCTGGCGCTGGATGTTCGTGATGGTCGGTCTCGGCGCGCTGGTGGTCTGGTATCTGCGTAAGCGGATGCCGGAATCGCCGCGCTGGCTGGAATCGCATGGCCGTTCCGAGGAAGCCGAACAGGTGCTGAGCGCGATCGAAGCGGATGTCGAGAAATCGACCGGCCGCAAGCTGCCTGAAGTCGCCAACGCACCTGATTCGCTCCCGGTGCCGGGGACCGGCCGCCTGGCCGATCTGTTCTCGCGCGAGATCGTGGGACGAACCATCACCGGCAGCGTGATCCTGATTACACTCAATACCGCGCTATACGGCTTCGTGGCGTTCCTGCCGTCCTTCATGGTGCGGCAGGGGCTGACCGTTGCATCATCCCTCAACTACATCACGCTGATGAGTTTTGGCGGTCCGGTCGGAGCTGTGCTCGGCATGGTGCTGGCTGACAAGCTTGGGCGAAAACCTTGCGTCGTGATCTTTTCACTGGCGGCCATTCTATTCGGCGCGATCTATCCGCAGCTTTCAGACCCGACATTGGTAACGCTCACCGGGTTCCTGCTGGTCACGGCGATCTATGTGATGGTCGCGATCGCCTGGGGCATGTATGTGCCGGAACTGTTCCCGACCTCGATCCGGATGCGGGGGGCCGGCTTCTGCAACACGCTCGGCCGCTTCATGACCATCCTGACACCGCAGATTACGACGGTGCTGTTCGCTTCGGCCGGGATCGTCGCGGTGCTGGCGTTCGTCGTCGGCCTGTTGCTGCTGCAGGTCATCGTGGTTCTGGTTTTTGGCATCGAAACCAAGAAGATGTCGCTGGAGGCTCTGTCGGAAGCCGTGATCTCGCGCAACAAGACGGGCTCGGTCGAGCCCGCTTTGGCGGCGGAGACGCGTACGTCGTAAGCGAAGCAGCGCTGGTGGCGGCGTTTCCGGTCTTGCCGGCTTAGTTACGCCACAGCGGGTTGGTCGCGGCCGATTGAATGATGACGGCCGCGTCATCCGGCAACAGGAAGCCATCGTGCTCGAGGCCGCGCGCGGCGGCTCGAATGAGGTTCACGTAGTCATTGCGGGTCTTGTAGCGTTCCAGCACGGGGCGGTGGGTGTCGTGCGTGGCGTCGGCATCGGCCTGCGTACGTGGAAACGCGACATATGCGCCGGCCAGCATGCAGCTAAACGACAGCGGCGGATTCTGTTGGGCGTTGACACCGAGGGGCACCTGCATGTCGGGTAGCCTGACGCCGCCGATAGCATTGCCGTCGGCGTCGCGTTGGGGAACTTCGATCACCGCCTTGGGCAGATTGGACGGCGCGCGCAACACCATCGGATTGCCCTTGGCGGGTTCGAGCGGCATCAGGCGGTTGGCCGGCGGCTCGGTGCCTTTGGCAACCCAGTCGTCGAGATGCAGCAAGGTCGCGCGCGAGACCGGGCTCCAGTCGAGTTTTGCCGGCGGAAGATCGCACTTGGCCTTGAGCAAAACCGCATGCGAGGCACCGGCGATGTCGTACATGCGAACGTTGGCCGGGATCGGCAGTTCGGTGGTGCCGTCGCCACCGGTTCGTCCCAGCGAGGCCCGCAGCGAATAGAAGTCGGTGGTCGAACTCAGCATCAGCATCAGCGGCGGCTTCTCGCCGCGCTCTTTGACGTGCTTGATGATGTCACCGATGGTCAAGACGCCATCGTGGACGCCGGGAAATTCCGGGTTGGAAAATTCCGGCGCGCCGGTGGCGCTGGATTGCGGTCCGGTGCCGGATTGCATAATCGGCAACATGCCGGCGCCCGACACGAACACGTGCATGCCGTCGAACACCCGCCGTCCCTCGACCATGTTGAAGCCGTTATAGAGGAAGGTCTTGAGGTAACGGCCCGACTGGGATTTGCCGGAGGCGAGGGTGTGCTTGATCGCGCCGTGCAGCGGATTGGCCGTGCCGGCGCTGTCGGCGGTGGCAACTTTAAGGAAATCGGTGGCATCCCTGACGATGGCAAAGCCGACGCCCTCGATGAAATGCTTTTGTCCGAAGCTGTCGGTAAACGTCGGCAGATCGGCACCCTGGCCAAGCTCCCACTGCACTTCGGCAATTGCAAATCCGTGATCCTGCAGGAAGCCGGTGCCGACATCGTTGGTACCGGATTCGAACGGCTCATCACGCGGGCTGTCGTACAGGCCTTGTGCATAGACGCGGCCGCGATTCGGGATGTCGACCAGCAGCGTGCCGTTGCCGGCCTTTGGATTCTTGGGAAACATCAGCGAAAACTTGGCGGAATACTCGACCATGCCGCGGGCGTTTTTCGCTGCCTTGTCGAGATCGGGGATTTTCTCCGAGGGCGCCAGTTCACCCCGGATCGTGCCCTGCCACCAGACATATTCGCCCGGCTTGAAGGTGCCGTAGCTCTGCTGTGAGGAGATCTCCAGCTTTGTCACTTTCGCATCGGCTGGTGTCACGAGGCCAATGCCGCAGCTAACGATCGAGATTACCAATGCTGCGGAAACAAAACCAAAGCGCGCCATCACAAAACTCCGGGCTGAAAGATGCGGCGCACCTTACAGCACGGGCGATCGTTGCGATCAAACCCCGGCGCGATCAGACGTGTTATGCGTTGCGTTTATTGCGCCGCATCAATTTTCAATCGCAAGTTGTGACGGACGGCGCGCGATCAGATCGATCTCGATCAAGGCGTCGTAGGCGAGGCCGGTGACGCCGACGCAGGTCCGTGCGGGCAGGCGATCTTGCGCAAAATAGCTGCGATAGGTTTCGTTCATCGCAGCATAGTCTCGCTTGAACTCGGTGAGATAGATTCGCGCCATCGCGACGTGCTCGAAGCCGAGTCCGACGCCATCCAGCACTTTTTTCAGGTTTGACATCACGGCGTGGGTTTGGGCCACGATGCCCTCGGGCAGGACGCCCGGCGCTTCCGGTGTATCCGGCATTTGCCCGGTGACCAGAACAAAACCGTCGGTCTCGACGGCGTGGCTGAACGGCGCAACAGGTTTCGGGCCGCCGGCAATCATATGAAATTTCATGGATACCTTCTTTGCGCTTAGCGCGCGTTTTGATTGGCAAACAGGCGCTTGCTCAGGATGGCATGGACGCCCCAATTGCCGTCGACCACTTGAGTGACACCGAAATCGACCGCGGCCGAGATCAGCGCGATCGCCTCGTCCTCGCTCAATCCCTTGGTGTTCATCAGGAAGCGCCGGACCTTGCGGAACGCGTCCTTCATCGCGAGATCGAGCGAGGATTTGGCGTAGACCTCGCTTTGTCCCTTGGCGCCGAATTCGGCGAGGTAGTTTGGGTGGCTGAAGCCGGTCAGCACCCAGTCGGTTTCGGTTTCGATCAGCGGATACGTCAGATCGGCGAACGGCTTGCCGGCATGATCGGCTTTCTTGTGCAGCACGACTTCGAAGGTGCCGGTCATCGAGCATTCGATTGCGGTGCCGCTGAGTTCGCCGTCGCCTTGGGCGGCATGTGGGTCGCCGATCGAGAGCAACGCCTCGGGCGCCGACACTGGCAGATAGACCGCGGCACCCTTGCCGAGCCGCCAATTGTCGAGGTTGCCGCCGAAATAGGCCGGCGGCACGGAGTCGACCAGGCCTGCCTCGCGCGGCGCGACACCGATAACGCCGAAATGCGGCCGCAGCGGAATCCGAATGCCGTCGAGCACACCGTGCCGGCGCCGGATCGTTTCCGTGGCAACCGGGACGCCGGGGTAATCATAGGTCTGATGCAGCACGCCGGATGGATCGGTTTGCGGCTGCCATCGATAGGAATAGATCGCTTCGGCGTGCGGTTCCTCGCCGGGAAAAATCTCGAAGATCGTCACTGCTTCGCGCGGCTTCGGCTCGGTGAGAAATTCGTCATAGTGATATCCCCACCAGGCCGCGACGCTGCTGCCGAAGATCCTTCCCTTCAGATCGGGGTTGCGGCTCGGGCGCGGCACCATGTCCAAAATGCGCACTTCGAGGACATCGCCGGGCTCGGCGCCTTTCACGGCAATCGGCCCGGTGCAGATGTGGACCCCAAAACCTTCGCCGGCGCCACGGCCGTAGATCGACGCGTCCATCGGTCCGGCGCCGCGACGCTCGACACCCTTGCCCTCGCGGGTCCAGCGAAACACGCTTTCGGCGCCGGGGTCGCCATGGATCATGCGTTCGGGGTCGTCGGAGGCATGCTGCGACAGCGTCTCGACAGTAATCGTGTCGCCCGAGGCGATCTCGATCAGCGGTTTCAGCGAACGGCTGAAAAATCCCCAATGCACATGTTTGGCGTCGATCGGGAGATGATGGTGCGCCGGCCGGTCCTGCTGCCGGGGCGCGAGTTCGACCGACCCCGGTTCGGGCGGTGCGATCATCCGTGCGGAGCGATGCGGACGCAATTGGGCGATCGCATCTTGCGGCCAGCCACGCTGGCCGGCCCGGACCACGAGACTCGATACGCGTTCAGCTTCCTGCTGTTGCCTGAATGCGCGTGGTGACATTCCGAACCGGTCGCGAAACGAGCGGCTGAAATGCGCGGCGTCGTTGAAGCCGCAGCCAAACGCGATATCGGATACCGATCGATGCGATTGCGTGGCGTCAGCCAAGGCAGCCGAGCAGCGCTGCAAACGGCGCTCTCTCAGATAATGCGTGAAGTTGTCGCCGGTCGCCTCGAACAGCTTTTGCAGATATCGCTCCGAAATCCCTTCCATCTGCGCGATTCGCGCCGGCGTGATCTCGGGATCGCCGAGCTTGCGTTCGATCACGTCATAAATGCGTTGCAGCAGCGCAGGTCGGGTGCCGATGCCGGTTGTTTCCACGGCGTTGGGCGATTTCTGACGCGCCAGGGTCAGCAGCATCTCAGCGAGGCTCAGCCGGATCGTGTTCCAGGCCTCGGGCGACAGCGTTTCCAGCGCTTCAGCGGCGACTTCCAGCGTGCGGCCGAGAATATCAGCCAAACCATCCGACGCGACGATGACGGCATCGCGGCATTCCGGCAGGCTGATCTTGCGGCCACCAAAACTCTCCGCCGTCACCGACAGCACGATGGCGCGCATGTCGCGGTGAAAGGTGACGCGCCAGTCGTTCTGCCGCGGCAACAGGATGATCCGACCGGCGGGAACTGTTTGCGGGGAACCGCCGGCGTTGAGCACGGCGCCGTCTTCGGCCGGCATCAGCAGGATCGGCAAATCCGCCCGTCGTGGCAGCGGTGAAAAAACCTGCGGTCCTGCGGCAAAACGCATCAATCCGACGCCATCCAGCGAGGCCCGGGACAAAGCGGTGGCGTGTTCGCCATATCTGACCGACAGCGGCGACGATCGCAGCCCAAATCCGCCCAGAACATCCTGCCAGGCCTCGATCCGGTCGTTTTCCGAGTAGGACTCGCTGGTAAACGCGTGGATACTCATGCTTCGGCCAACGCTATGAGCCAAATCCGAAGCAACGGTCATGCCAGAAGCGGGCACAAGAAGGCGATCGGCGCCTTGGGCGCCGGCGATCCAGTCGGGGTCGGGACTGCCCGCGGGCAGCCGAAATTTGTTCCCTAGAGCATGATCTGGAAAAGTGGAAACCGGTTTTCCGAAAAGATCATGCTCAAACAATAAACTAGAGCGGGATGACGATTCGAAGATAAGTCATCCCGCTCTATGTGCACATGAAGACGTTCTTGCGGATCGAGCCGTGCACGCCCCAATTGGCATCGACGACCTGGGTCACTCCGAAATCCGCCGCGACCGACATCAGCGCGATCGCCTCGTCCTCGCTCATGTGATGAACCGTCATCAGGAACCGCCTCAGCTTGCGGAACGCATCGCGCATCGCCTTGTCGAGGCTCGAATGGTTGACAATGTCGGTCTGGGCGTTGGCGCCGAGCTCGGCGAGGTAGTTCGGAAAGGTGAAGCCGTACATCGACCATTGCTGGTCCGTTTCCAGCATCGGATGGGTCAACCCTTCCATGATGGTGCCGCCGAGATCGCGGTTCTTGTGCAGGATGAATTCGAAATCGCCGGTCAGCGAGGTCTCGATCGCGGTGCCGCCGAGTTCGCTGTCGCCTTGCGCGGCGTGGGGATCGCCGACTGAAAACAGCGCGCCCGGTACCGCGACCGGATAATACATCCGCGCGCCCTTGCCGACGCGCCAGTCGTCGATGTTGCCGCCGGTGTAGCCGGGCGGAATCGAGCTGACGAAATCGGATTCGGATGGCGCCAGCCCCATGGTGCCGAAATGCAGCCGTGCGGGCACCCGGACGTTCTGCAGGATGTTCTCGCGCTTTTGCACCAGGCGGTGATCGACTGGTACGCCCGGATAATCGATGGTCGGATGCACGATGCCGTCAGGATCGGTCTGTGGGGTCCAGCGATAATTGTAGACCGCCTTGGCGTAGGGCTCGCCCGACGTATCGAGCTCGAAGATGGTGATCACTTCGCGCGGCTTCGGCTCCTCGATCAGGTCATGATAGTGAAAGCCCCACGACGCGGCGGCGTTCGAGCCGAAGCAACGTCCGGCATGGCAGGCGTTGCAACTCGGGCGCGGCCGGACATCGAGAATGCGCACTTCCAGGATATCACCGGGTTCGGCATTCTCGACCGCGACCGGCCCGGTCAGCAGATGCACGCCGACCCCTTCGCCGGAGCCGCGCAGGAACGGCCCCTCGGTCGGCCCGGCGCCGCGGCGCGCGATGGCTTTATGTTCTTTGGTCCAGCGGAACACGCTCTCGGCGCCGGGATCGTTGGCGATCATCCGCTCGTAATCGTCGTTGGCGTGGTGGGTCAGCGTTTCGATGGTGGCGCGATCGCCCGATTTCAGCGTCAACGCCGGCGCGACCTTCTTGCTGAAATAGCCCCATTGGACGTTGGCGGGTGAAACCGGAAGGAGATGGTGTTTCATGCTGATGGCCTCGGATGACGCGTGTGGACGCTGGCTCGTTTTGAGTTCGGGATGCGCTGCTTACGCAGGCGCGACGGTCGGCTTGTCGGCCTCCATGACGTTCAGGAAGCGCGCGGTAATGGGATTGCGGGGCCGAGTGAGAACCTCGTGCGCAGGCCCTTCCTCGATGATGGAGCCGCCGCTGAGAAACACCACACGGTCGGCGACCTCGTCGGCAAAACGCAACTGATGGGTCGAGATGATCATGGTCAGGCCGTCCTCGACCGCTAGCCGGCGGATCACTTCCAGCACTTCATTGACCAGTTCCGGATCGAGCGCCGAGGTCGGCTCGTCGAGCAACAGCACCGCGGGATTGGGTGCGATCGCGCGCGCGATCGCGACCCGCTGTTGCTGGCCGCCGGACAAATGTCTCGGAAGCGCATTCGCGCGGGCGCTGAGGCCGACGCGTTCGAGCAGTTCGCGCGCGCGGCGATCGGCATCGACCCGCGCCACGCCGTGAACCCAACGCAGCGGTCCTGCGATATTCTCCAGTGCGGTCAGATGGCTGAACAGATTGAATTGCTGGAACACCATGCCGACGCCGACGGTCGCGCGCTCGTCGGCGAGGTCGCGCGGCGACAGCGGTTTGCCGTCTTCGTGAAAGCCCATGCGGCGGCCGCCGACCTTGACGGTCCCGGCATCCCAGCCTTCGAGATGGTTGATACAGCGTAGCAGCGTGCTCTTGCCCGATCCGCTCGGGCCGAGCAGGGCGATTACCTCGCCGAGCCGCACGGTCAGATCGACGCCGGCAAGCACGGGCTGGTTGGTGTAGGCCTTGTAGAGGCCGTCGACGTCGACCACGACCTCGTTACGCGCCAGCGTTGCCGAGCGCCGGGTACGGTCCGCCCGCGACGCCTTCTCGTCCTTGTTGGCGTCCCTGGGCGTCGCGATTCCCTCCGACTGTGCCGGCGCGGTGGCGGCGGGATTCCCCGCGGCAGGCTCCGGCACCAATGGCGCGCGGTACCACGGCAGCAAACGCGCAAAGCGGTTTTCGGTCGCCGGCCGGTCGAGATCGAGCGCGCGTTCGACGAACAACTGGATCACGCTGACGCCGGTGGTGAGCAGCAGGTAGATCAATCCCGATGCAAAGAAGATCGAAAAGAAATCGAAGGTCGAGGACGCCAGCTGCGTGCTGCGCAGCGTCAGCTCCTGCACCGAGATCACGCTGGCCAGCGACGAATTCTTCAACGCGCTTACGGTCTCGTTGCCGAACGCCGGGATCATCGTCCGGATCGCCTGTGGCGCAATGATCCGCCGCATCAGCAAGGACGGCGTCATGCCGAGCGCCTGACCGGCCAGCACCTGGCCGCGATCGACGCCGAGCACACCGGCGCGAAGCATTTCAGCGATAAAGGGGGCTTCATTGGCCGCCAGCGCCAGCCCGGCGGCGCCGATCGCGCTGAGCTTCAGCCCGATCTGCGGCAGCGCGTCGTAGGCGAACACCATTTGCAGGATCAGCGGCGTGCCGCGGAAGATGATGGTGTAGCCCCGGGCGAATGCAGCCAGCATCCAGAACCGGCTGAGCTGCATCGCCGCAAGGACCAGACCGAGGAACAGTCCGCCGGCCAGACCCAGGGCCGTCACCGCGAGGGTGAACCAGACGCCCGAGATCAGGTACGGCAGACTGAGATAGTGAAGGAACAGTGACATCAGTCGACCGAGAGAATGTCGGGTTCCTTGAAGTTATTGACGTCGAGATTCCACTTCTTCAGAAGATCCATGTGGATGCCGGCCTTCTGTACCTCGATCAGCGCCGCAAGTACGGCGTCGCGAAATTCAGGCTTGTTCTTCGGCACGCCGATGCCGACGGAATAGGGGATCGTGACCGCGATCGCCTTCTCCAGCTTGTCGGGATTGGCCTTCACCGCCTGGTCGACTGTGTTGACGTCGTTGATATAGGTGTCGGCGCGCCCGGCCAGGATCGCCTGGATGCAGTTGGCGTTGTTGTCGTAGAGTTGGATCGTCGGCTCGGCCTTAGCTTCCTCCTTGCACTTCGGCATCAGGTCCTGGATCAGCGGTACCTCGACATAGCCGGTGTTCTCGGCTGCCGCCGCGCCGCACAGCGAGGTATTGATGCCGGTGATCTTCTTCGGGTTGCCCTTGGCGACCAGCACGCCGTCGAACACCTTCGAATAGGTGATGAAATCGGCCGCCTTGGCGCGCTCCTTGGTGGCATAGATGTCCGAGATCACGATGTCGGCCTGGCCGCTCGACAATGTCGTCAGCAGGGCGGCGAACGTCACCGCCTTGTAGGTCACCTTGAAGCCGAGGCAGTCGCCGATCGCTTCGCCGAGATCGATGTCGAAGCCGACATATTTGTCGGGGTCTTTCGGATCGATCGCTTCATAACCGGGGGTATGCGGATTGATCGCATTGACCAGCGTCTTGCCTTTCAAGGCGGGATATTTCGTCTGCAGCGCCGCGCATCCGGCCGGAGCCGCCGCCTGGGCCTGTCCCGCGATGCAAAGCGCAATCAGGCCGGCAACACCCATTGCAACATTGCGAAGAAGATCGGTCGATCTGGTCTTGTTGCCGATTTTCTTGCGCGGGCTCCCAAATAGACTTCGTGGCACCATGGCACAGACTCCTCTGTTGCTGACGAGCAGATACGCTCGGCAAGGCTGACTGGTGGCCAACGGTAGGGGCAGCGTTGTGCCGATGCTTGTCTGCAGGCGCACAAACCCTTGCAGCGGGCGTTCCAATTTTTGGGCATCGGCCGCAACTTTTGTGGGCTTCTTGCTCAAACGGCGCTCATCGTTCGCGCGGCGTTCCCGGTTGCACCGCCGATCGCGTGGCGATGTCCGGGCTTGCAGGTTTGAAGGCGAGCGGACGGAGGCGGCTCAGGTCTCGATCCGCCTATGTCGCGGTGCAGCAGAGGATGAGCGTGACGCGGTTGAGCTTCGGACGCGTTCACAAGCGAAACTTTTGTGACGTCACCTCCCGAACGCCCGCGTTGTCCGGGCAGGCGGCGGAGCTTAGCGACTACGCTGGCGCCGCCGAGAAATTTCGGCGCCTAGGTCGAAGGGATCAGTGCGTCCGTGCGATTGCGGCGTTGCCGATCGAAGCTGCCCAAGGTAATGCTCCTTCCAAGCGTCCTGCAGCCCCGAACCTCCAAGAGGCTGACGGCTGACATAGTAAACGCACTGGGAGGTTTCCGATGACACTGCGTCTCACACGCCGTGATTTTGCTTTGGCATCAATGGCCGCGCTCGCAACGCCGGCCCTGATCCGCTCGGCACGGGCCGATGAACCGTTGCGCTTGCGCTGTTCGCTCGACACCGCGCCTTCGCATCTGCGTAACGTTTCGGTGCGGGATTTCCTCGGCAAGGTCGAGGCCGCCGCCGGCGGCAAGATCAAGACCGAATTGTTCGAGAGCGGCCAGCTCTATCCCGATCTCGAGGTCGGCAAGGCGCTGATTCAAGGACAGGTCGAGATGGCGGCTCCCGGCAGTTGGACCATCACCGGCATTGTCCCTGATGCGGATTGCTTCCAGCTTCCGGCGCTTTACGGCCAGCCGATCGAGCTGATCCACCGGGTGATCGATGGCAAGCCTGGTCAATATCTCAATACCCAGATCCAGCAGAGGCTGCGTTCGCATGTGGTCGGGCCGTATCTCGATCTCGGTTTCCAGAACTGGTACAGCGCCAACAAGCCGATCGCGAGCCTCGCCGATCTCAAGGGCATGAAGATCCGCAATTCGGGCGGCGCGGGGCAAGCCTGGCGCGCGCGTTTCCTGGGCGCCATCCCCAACACCACCGCGTGGCCGAACGTGCCGCTAGCATTGTCGCAGGGCACTTTCGACGGGCTGGTGTCGTCGAACGAAAGCCTGGCCAGCGCCAAGCTCTGGGATTCCGGCGTCAAGTACGCGCTGGCGGATCGGCAGTTCACCGCCGAATACATTCCGCTGATGAGTCAGGTGTTCTGGGACAAGCTCTCGCCCGATCTGCAGAAGATCGTGACGGATGTGTGGGCGCAGAACATCCCGGCCTACCGCACCAACATGGCTGCGGCCCAGACCAAGGCTCGCGCCACGCTGGAGGAGCACGGCGTCAAGTTCGCCGATCCAACCGAAGAACAGACCGCTACGGCGCGCAAGTCGATGCTGCCCGAGCAGGATCAACTGGCCAAGGACATCAAGGTCTCGCCGGAACTGGTCAAGCTGATCATGGCTGAAGTCGGCAGCGGCAGTTGAGCGTGACTTCACGCGTGTCCCTGCTGAAGGCATCGTCGGTCGCGCTGCATTGGTGGGATCGGATCGAGGAGACCCTGGTGGGTCTGCTCGGTCTGATCGCGCTGGTGATCGGGCTGTTGCAGGTGATCGGGCGCTATATCGATCCGGCACGCGCGATCAGTTACGCCGAAGAGGTGATCGTCTATCTCGTCATCTGGGCGATCATGATCGTGTCGAGTCAGCTGGTGCGTCGCGATGGCCATGTGCGGCCGGATCTCGTGCTGCGGCTATTGTCGCCGCGCTGGTTGCGCCTCGTCGAGATCTTCAATTGCCTGGTCGCGATCGTGTTCTGCGGTGCGCTGATCTGGTATGGCTGGGAGATCGTCGACACCTCGCTGTTGATCAACGAGACCAGCTCGACCGATCTGCAATTTCCGATGTGGATTTATTATCTCGCGTTGCCGGTCGGCAGTGCGCTGATGCTGGTGCGCTACATCATGCGTCTGGTTCGCTTCGCGTTTTTCTTTGACCCGGCGACAATGACCGTGGGTCCGACGCTGCACGACGAGATGCCGAGCGGGCTATCCCCTCCGCTGACCGATCGCTAAGGATCGCCGGCTCACATCATGCTGACCCTCCTGTTCCTGCTGTTGTTCTTTGGGCTGCTCGCGGCCGGGATGCCGATTTTCCTGGTGCTCGGCATGTGCGCGGGCATTCTCTACATCGCGACCGGCCAGCCGCTGATCGGCGCGGCGCAGATGGTGATCAACAAGCTCAATTCCACCACGCTGATGGCGCTGCCCTTGTTCGTGATGGCTGCCGCCTTCATGCGTTCCGGCGGCGTTGCCAAGGCGCTCGTCGATGTCGCGACCGCATGGCTCGGCGGCATCAGGGGTTCGCTCGGTCTTGTGACCGTGGTGGCGTGCACGTTGTTCGCGGCGATCTGCGGTTCCAGCGTCGCGACCGCGCTGGCGATGGGCACCATCCTGGTGCCGGCGATGATCGAGCGTGGTTATCCGCGGTCGTTTGCGCTCGGCGTGGTCGGCGCCTCCGGCACCATCGGCATCGTGGTGCCGCCGTCGCTCGCCCTTATTCTCTACGGCATCGTCGCCGAGCAATCGGTCCCGCGGCTGTTTCTGGCCGGCGTATTACCCGGGCTACTGCAGGCCGCGGCGTTCGCGCTGTGGGTTTTGTACTACGCGCGGCGGCATAATTTCCCGGTCGAGCCGACCTTGCCGCTCGCCGAGCGATTACGTGTCACCGGACGCGCAATCCCGGCGCTGGCGGTGCCGCTGGTCGTTACCGTCGGAATCTACGGCGGCGTCGTCACGGTGACCGAGGCGGCGGCATTATCGGCTGCGGTGGCGTTGCTGGTCTCGCTGATTTTCTACCGTGGCTTCCACTGGACTCAAACGCTGACCGTCATCACCGACGGGATCCGCAGCGCCGGCACCATTATGCTGATCGTGGCAACCGCGCTGGCCTTCGGTCACTGGATGACCGAGTCAGGAATTCCCAACCAGCTCGTCAATTTCGTCATCGGGCACCACTTCGCGACCTGGCAGTTCCTGCTGATCATCAACGGGCTGTTGCTGGTGCTCGGATGCTTCCTCGAGGTCACCGCGACCTTGTTGCTGGTGCTGCCGATCCTGGCGCCGGCGCTGGTACCGCTCGGTGTCGATCCCGTGCATTTCTCGATCATCTTCACGCACAACATGGAGATCGGGTTGGTTCACCCGCCGGTCGGGCTCAATCTGTTTGTGCTTTCGACCATTTCATCGGCGCCGATCGGCGAGGTGATCCGCGGCATTCTGCCTTTCCTGATTCTGCTGCTGATCGTGCTCGCGATTATTACCTACGTGCCGATCCTGACGCTGTGGTTGCCCAACGCCGTCTTCGGTTGAAACGTCGCGATTTCGCGCGGTCTATTGGCTCGACAGAACGCGATCTTCGATGGGCGTTAGCGTTGTTCCGGTTCAGTAATCCGGTCAGTCATAGTAGGCGTAGGGTCCGGGCTCCTCGAACGGCGCCGCTGCAATCACGCCGGCGGTTCCGATCGCGCCGCCAACAACACCGGCCGCTACTCCTGCCGGACCATAAAGTACGGGTCCGTGATCACGCCAATAATAATAGCGCGGACCAGGCGTCGCCCGGGAACCGTAACCGCCGGTCAGAAAATCCGAATTCGGATAGTGTTGGCCCATGGCGCCAGGCTCCTGAGTAGCTTCCTGCGCGAAAGCCGGAGTAGCCAGCATCGTGACCGCAGCAATACCGGCGTACAGCGTCTTCATTTTTATCATTTCGCTCTCCCATCGGTTTGAAATTCAACGATGGGGGCAGAGAGACGTTCCGCTGCTGCGTGTAACGCCGGCGTGAAGTTCGCGCATGGTTGGCTTGCGCGCGGCGTCACGCGCGGGCAATCGCCTTCCACGAATCCTGTTCCTTGGACCAGGAGATGTAATAGGCCACCAGGGTCATGATCGCGATGCCGGTTAAGCTGACCAGGATCTGCGTCATCAGCGAACCTGAACTAATCATCAGCGCGAAATGGCCGATGAAGGAAAGAAACACCCCAATGCAGAACACTGCCAGCGATTGCTCGCCGCATTTAACCAGCGGGTCGAACATCGGCCATCTCAGGCCGGGCCAGTCCTTTGGGATAAACCGTGTGACCACAAACACCATGACAAAGAAGTGCAGCACACGATAGGGCGCGAGGTTTTCCTTGTCGTTCGGATTGAAGGCGTCGTTGAGCCATGAAGGAAACATTTGTCCGAACGCCGGAAAGCGCCCGGCCATAGTCATCACGAACGCAAAGATCAAATAGGCGATCCCGAGATAAAGCGCGATCGACGACGTGAAGATGGGACGGGGGTCCTTTGCCCGGTTGAGCGCGATCCAGGCTCCGAATACAAAAAGCAGTTGCCAGCAGAACGGATTGAAATACCAGTTGCCGTCCGGAAAGGACGACAGGTTCCAGCCGAACTGGCGCGCGGCGAAATAAAGCGCAAGCGATGCAGCTATCATCAAGCCGGGCCGGCGCAACATCACCCATAGCACCGGCGCGAAGAGCAGCATCAGGAATGTGTAAAGCTGCAGCACATCAAGGTTGAGCGCCTTCGCCTGCAGGAACAGGGCATGGCCCAAAATCCGGATCGGATGGTCGATCAGCGCGGCAACGTTGAATTCATTGATCAGGTCAGGGGCGGAATATTGTGTTGCGACATATCCGATGGCAACGATGTAGCTCGTAAACAGGACAATGTAGGCGGCGTAGAGTTGCCACACGCGCTTGAAGATGCGGGTGGCGCCAACCACGGACCCACGTTCGATCATGATCTGGGCGTAGACGGTCGCGGCGCTGTAGCCGGAAATAAAGATGAACAAATCTGCGGCGCCGCTGAACCCGTAATTTCTGGTCGTGATCAAGTTAACCGCATTGTTGGGAATGTGGTCGAGGAATAGCGACCAGTTCGCAATCCCCAGAAACAGGTTGAGTCGGATATCGTGGGCGTTGAGCGCCAGATTAGCTTTGATGTTCATGGAGGTTGTTTTTTGTTATTTGCGGTGATGTCGTGGACGGCTTGCAAATCTGTTGTGCAAGTCTTGTCCGCAAGCCCGGTCGCTGTTCAGCGACGGATACGAAACAGGGGGCTGCGCGGATCGTCTTCAGGGATTGCGGGTTGACGATCTGCAGGTCGAATCACCTCGTCGAGGCCAAGTCGATAAATCGTTCGTCAATGGTGGAACTAGGAACCTTTCCAAATGCTTTAAGCGTAACAAATGCAATCTGCCCCACTGCCAAATCAGCGATAGGCTGAAACTGTTAACTCAGGAATATGCCAGCATACTGCACATGCGAAGTAGAAACTTCGTGAAGATCTGTCGGCAGGAATAACCGACCTGCGGTCGCTGGCCGCTAGGCCTTGGTGCATTTATTTCATGCATATTTCAGGCGTGGCGATTGCCGCGCCAATACCTCTTACGCTACATGATCTGATGCGGCTGCCTTTCTTTTACGGTTGGATCATCATCGCCGTGACTTTTGTCACGATGGCGATCGGTGTTAATGCGCGAACGTCGTTCTCGCTGTTTTTTCCACCTATCATTGACGAGTTCGGATGGGAGCGTGGCGTTACCGCTGGTGCTTTTTCATTCGGCTTCCTGGTTTCCGCCGCCGTCAGCCCGCTGATCGGCCGCACCATGGATCGCTTCGGGCCGCGCATGGTGATGGAACTCGGCGTTGCGCTGATGGCGGGAGGCTTGTTGCTGGCACCGCTGACGACGCAGCCTTGGCATCTGTATCTGACGATCGGCGTCCTGGTCGGCGCCGGCAGCGTCTGTCTCGGCTATTCCGGACAATCGCTGTTCCTGACCAACTGGTTCATCCGCCGCCGCGGGCTGGCGATGGGATTGGCATTCGCCGGCGTCGGCATCGGCTCCATCACGCTGCTGCCGTGGGTCCAGCATATGATCGAGCAAACCGGCTGGCGGACCGCCTGCACGGCGATGGGCACGCTGGTTCTGGTGGTGCTGGTCCCGATCAATCTGTTGCTGCGCAAGCGGCCGCAGGACATCGGACTTGAGCCGGATGGCGACCCGACGCCGTCGGCATCGGTGATTCCGATCTCGAATATCGTTGATCCGGTCTGGGCGGGGACCGACTGGACCTTGAGCCGCGCGCTGCGTACTGCACGTTTCTGGTGGATCGCGCTCGGCTATTTCTGCGGATTGTACATCTGGTACGCGGTGCAGGTGCACCAGACCAAATATCTGCTCGACATCGGATTCAGCCCGAACGTCGCGGTGTGGGCGCTGGGCGCCGTCAGCCTGCTCGGCATTCCCGGCCAGATCGCGCTCGGGCATCTGTCGGACCGGGTTGGCCGCGAATGGATCTGGGCGGCGAGTTGCCTGGGCTTTGCGATCTGCTTTGCGGCGTTGGTCGCGTTGAAATATTTTCCTGCGCTGCCGCTGGTGTATCTCATGGTTCTGACGCAAGGCGCGCTCGGCTATGGGCTGACGTCGATCATGGGCGCGGTGGTCGTGGAGATTTTCCAGGGCAAGCATTACGGCAGCATTTTTGGCACCATCATGCTCGCCGCACTCGCCGGCGGCGCTGCCGGTCCCTGGGTCACCGGCGCGCTGCACGATCTCTCCGGCACCTATACGCTCGCCTTCGTGATCGGCATTGGCGTCAGCGCATTGTCGGCGGTGGCGATCTGGCAGGCGGGGCCTCGCAAGATCCGCGCGGTGGCGGGGCAGTTGCACAAACTGCAGGGCAGTGCCGGCTAGAGCATAATCCGGAAAAGTGGAAACCGGTTTTCATCATGCTCAAATAAAGAGAGCCGCGATCCGCTGACGGCATCAATGCGATGCAATGCCCATCGCGCGCTGCAGGTCACCAATGGCGCGCAGGAAGCTGTCGGCCGGGGTGGTCTCCGGATCGATCAGGCGGTGCAAACGAAAGCCGTCTTCCAGCGCCAGCAGGATCGCACCGGTCCAGGTCGGGTTGAGCGCCCCGTTCTTCGGTCCGCCGTTGTTCTTCGCCGCGGTCTCGACGATGTCGGCGATCAGTTTGCGGCGTGCCCGTAACCGCTTGGCGAGTTCGGGCCGGCGCTTTTCGGCGCGCGCCACAAACAGGATCATCTCCATGTGCAGCAGGGGAGAGCGGCCGAGCGGATCCTGCCGGCTGCGGTCCATCGTTTTCAACGCATCGATGAAGTCGGCAAGGTCGTTATGCCGGGCGAGCAGATCGAGATTGCGCCGGATCGATTGCGCGACGTGATCCTCGATCATGGCAATGATCAATTCGTCCTTGCTCTTGAAATTCGAATAGAACGCGCCGCGGGTGAAGCCGGCCGCCGCCGCAATCGCTTCGATGCTGGCGCTGCCGATACCCTGTTCCTCGAATACACGCGCGGCGGCCTCAAACAGCTTTTCGCAGGTGTCGTCGCGGGTCGGTCTGGTTCGAACTCTTGACATCGGTGCATTTTAGGGCAGAATGCAACTCAATACAACAGTGTATCGAGTTGCAGGATGCCCGGATGACCGCGTCCGGTCCGGCGTTCGAGAACGCCGATGCGCTCAAGGTGCAGACATTTCAGCGTGGCAACCCAGGGAGGTCACCATGAACGAGCATGTTCAGACCGCAACGACCGAGCCGCTTTTCAATCCGTTGGCACCCGAATTCATTCGCAATCCCTATCCGCATTACGAACGGCTGCGGACGTCCGATCCGATGCACCTCACGCCCTTTGGCTCGTTCGTCGCCAGCCGTCATGCCGAGGTCAGCCTGGTGATGCGCGACAAGCGCTTCGGCAAGGACTTTGTCGAGCGCACGATCCGGCGCTACGGCCCGAAGATCATGGAAGAGCCGGTGTTCCGCAGCATGGGTCACTGGATGCTGCAGCAGGATCCGCCTGATCACACCCGTTTGCGCGGGCTGGTGGTGAAAGCCTTCACCGCGCGCCGCGTCGAGGACATGCGTCCGCGCATTCAGCAGATCGTCGACGAAACGCTCGATCGCATCATCCCGCAGGGCCGCATGGACCTGATCGAGGATTTTGCGTTCCGCCTTCCGGTCACGATCATCTGCGACATGCTCGGAATCCCCGAGGAGCATCGCGAGGTATTTTATACCAGCTCGCGCGATGGCGGACGCTTGCTGGATCCAGTGCCGCTGTCGCCTGAGGAGATCAAGCAAGGCAACGCCGGCAACCTGATGGCTGCGATGTATTTCCAGCAATTGTTCGATCTGCGGCGCAAACAGCCCGGCGACGACCTGATCACGCAATTGGTGCAGGCCGAAGAAGACGGCAGCAAGCTTTCCAATGAAGAACTCACCGCCAACATCATCCTGCTGTTCGGCGCCGGCCATGAGACCACGGTCAATCTGATCGGCAACGGCCTGCTGGCGCTGCATCGCAATTCCGATCAACTGGCGCTGCTCAAGGCCAATCCCGGTCTCATCACCAATGCCATCGAGGAATTCCTGCGTTACAATTCGTCGGTCCAACTGACGGGCCGGGTGGCGCTGGAGGACATCGAAGACCTTGGCGGCAAGCGGATTCCGAAAGGCGAAACCGTGCTGTGCCTGTTGGGGTCGGCCAACCACGATCCGGCCGTGTATCCTGACCGGCCGGGCAGCCTCGATATCACCAGGCCGAATGTGAAGCCGCTGTCGTTCGGCGGCGGCATCCATTTCTGCCTGGGCGCCCAACTCGCGCGCATCGAGGCTGAAATCGCCATTTCCACCCTGCTGCGGCGGTTGCCCGAGTTGCGGCTGGACAACGCCGAAAACCCGGAATGGCGGCCAACCTTCGTGCTTCGTGGTCTCAAGGCGCTGCCCGCCAGCTGGTGACGGCGTCGAACGGTCACGCCTCATTGTTGTGACTTCGCCACACTTGTCTCTATATATGGCGCTGCTTTGGCGCTGATTTCGGCGCCGCCGGTGGTGGATGGTTCCAAGGAGACACCGTGCAGACGACACTGCTCGGACTGGCGATTGCATTGATCCTCGCGCTGGTAGCGGCGTTGATCGGGCCGTACTTCATCGACTGGAATCAATTCCGGCCGCAATTCGAGGCTGAGGCCACGCGCGTGATCGGCGCGCCGGTCCGCGTCGGCGGCAAGCTGGACGCGCGCCTGCTGCCGGCGCCGTCATTGCAGCTGCATTCGGTGGTGGTCGGCGGCGCCAACGATCTCGGCAAGGTTCGCGCCGACAAGCTCGATGTCGAGTTCAGCCTGGGCTCGCTGATGCGCGGCGAATGGCGCGCCACCGAGCTGACGATCAACGGCATGGCGCTCGATCTCGGTCTCGACCGGCAGGGGCGGATCGACTGGCCGGGCTCGACCGGCAGCTTCAATCTGGGCTCGCTGGCGATCGACCGGCTGAACCTCACCGGCCGGATCGCGCTGCATGACGCGTCGAGCCGCGGGACGCTCGAATTGAACGATATTGCCTTCAGCGGCGATGTGCGCTCGCTTCCGGGCGCCGTGCGCGGCGACGGCAATGTAACGGTGTCGGGCGTGCGCTATCCGTTTCGGGTGTCGTCCGGCGACAGCCCCGATGGCGCCGGCACCCGGGTCCATCTCAACATCGATCCCGGCACGCGCGCATTGGCTGCCGATCTCGAAGGCGTACTGAGCTTTCGGGGACGCGCGCCGCGCTTCGAGGGCGCCGCTTCGCTGGCGACGCCGGCAAATCCCAAGCCGGGCGCGGGCCAGGACCAGACGCCCTGGAAGATATCGGGCAAGGTCAAAGCGGATCCGGCCGGCGCAGAGTTCGAGCAGGTCGAGACCAGCTATGGCGCGGAAGAGCGCGCGCTGAAACTCGCGGGCCTTGCCGACATCAAATTCGGCGCGGCGCCGCTGCTTCATGCGGTGTTGTCGGCGCGGCAACTCGACGCCGACAGGTTTGTCGCCAAGGACGCCGACAGCAAGGAAAGCGACAAAAAGGACGCCGGCAAGAAAGCCGGTGGCAAGAAAGACGGCGATAAGGTCGCCGAACCGATCCGGCTGCTGCCGGGATTGCGCGCGCTGATAGCGGCACTGCCGCAACTTCCGATCCCCGCAACCATCGAACTGAGTACGGAACAGATCATGCTGGGCGGGCGTCCGCTGCAAAATCTGTCCGCCGAGTTGCGTACCGACGCCAACGCCTGGACCATCGGCCGGCTGGATTTTCGCGCGCCGGGTTCGACCCAGGTCAGCCTCAACGGCACTCCGAATGGCACCTATGTGCAGGCCGCAACTGCGGGCACCGTGAGGGGCGCGGTCGAAGTCGATTCGTCCGATCCGGATACGCTGATGGCGTGGCTGCAGGGCCGCAGCGAAATCAATTTTCGCAGCCAAAAGCCGCTGCGCCTGCATGGCGACCTCAGCGTGGCGGCCGATCGCGTCGCGATCGATGCAATGAAGGCCGAGATCGACGGCGGCGCTGTCTCGGGACGCGTTGCATTCGCCGCGCCATCGGCAAGTGGCGGTTCAAGGTTCGATGCGGACCTGAATGCCGATCGTCTGGATCTCGATGCCGCAACGGCATTCGTGCGTTCGATGGCCGGCCCGCAGGCCGAGTGGCCCGAAAAAGCGCAGCTCTCCTTCGATATCGGCCGCGCCATTTGGGCTGGTCAGGAATTGGGGCCGCTGCTGGCGAGAATTGGCTACGATCCAAAAACCATCGTGCTTGAGCAATTGAAAGTCGGGCGGCCCGATAATGTGTCGTTCGAAGGTGGCGGGAATTTCGACCGTACCGGTGCGAAAGGAAAGCTGACGCTGGATTCAACGGCGGCGTCGCTCGGCAAGATCACCGGGCTTATCGCACCCTTTGCGCCATCCTTTGCCGCCCGGGTCAATGCGTTGGGACCCGATTCAGGACCCGCACATCTGAAGCTGGCGCTCAATCTCGGCAACACCAAAGCACAGTCCGATGTTGCCGCTGCAGTTCTGGATTTCGATACGCCGCAGCTCAAGGGCCAGGTCACCGCGACAGTGACGCCGCCCGCCAACGCGATCCGCGATCTGGACCTCGACAAGATCAGACGCAGCGAATTTGTGCTCGAACTCCAATCTGTCATCGCCGCGGGCCAACGCATTGCTGGCACTGTTGGGGCTCGATCGGGCGGTCACGCCAGGTGACGGCGCGGCGCAGTTCCAGGGATCGGCGACCGGAAAGTGGGACGGGCCGCTGCGCCTGAAGGCAAAGGTTTCGGGGACGGGCCTCGATGCCGAAGCCGACGGTTCCGCCGAACCATGGGCGCAGGAGGTCAAGGCGAATGTCAATTTGAAGGTTCGCAGCATAAATCTTGCGCCGCTGTTCGACCTCAAATCGTCGGACACGCTGGTGAAAAATATCGGCCTGTCGTCGCGGATCTCATTGGCCGGCAACAAATTGACCCTCGGCGATATCGACGGCTCACTGGCCGGTTCACGGCTGCGCGGCCGCATGAGTGTGAACCTTGGCAGCGACAAAGCCGGCGATGAAAGGAGCGTCGAGGGCGAGATCGGCCTCGATGCGCTCGATCTGGCGCCGGCGTTTGCGCTTGCGATCGGCGGCGCCGGACGCGATGCCACCGAGCCGCTCGGTTCCGGATTGCTGAAAGGGTGGCGCGGCCGTATCGCCTTTCAAGCGTTGCGCGGCACGCTGCCAGGCGGCGGTGAACTGCGTCCCGTCAGCGGCACGGTCAAAAGCGATGGCCAGTCGCTGACCTTCGATGCTCTCAAGGGCGCGATCGGGGGCGGCGAGGCGAACGCCAGCATCGATGTGAAACCCGGCGCCAACGGCATCGCGCTGAACGCGAATGTTCAGTTCAAAAACGTCGACGGGGCGGCATTGCATTATCGCGGATTGGCGATGCCATCCGGGCGCGCGTCGCTGCAAATGACGCTGGCGGCCCAGGGCCGCAGCACCTCGGCGCTATCGGGCGCGTTGTCCGGAAACGGCACCGTGACGCTGGAGTCGGCGGTGATCTCGGGGCTCGATCCGCGTGCGTTCGAAATCGCGATCCACGCCAGCGACGCCGGCCAGGCGACCGATGACGCCAGGCTGCGCCAACTTGTCGATCCCGTACTGGCGGCGGGTGCGCTGCTGGTGGCGTCAGCGCAAATTCCGTTCACCATCAGGGACGGCCGGCTGCGCGTGGCCGCGACCACGCTCGATGGCGGCAGCGCGCATGCCATCGTGTCCGGCGGCTACGATATTCCCGCCGACCAGGCTGATATCCGCGCCACGGTGGCCTTGGCGGCGGACAGTTTCGCCACCGGCCGGCCGGAAATTCAGTTATTTGCGGTCGGCACGCCCGATCGGCTCGATCGCACCGTCGATGTCTCGGCGTTGTCGTCGTGGCTGGCGGTGAGGACGATCGATCGTGAAACCAAGCGGCTCGACTCGATCGAGCGCGGCGAGGCGCCGCAGACCGTGCCGGCATCAATTCCGCCGCGTGTTGTGGCTCAACCTCCGGCAGCCGCGCCATTGGCGACCCCCCAGGATCAGCCGCTGTCCGATATTCCAATGCCGGGCCACGATCCGCGCCGGATTCCATTGAAGCCCCGGGTTGTGGCGCCCCATCCGCTAGCGCCGGTCGCGTCGCCCAACGCCGCTTCCGCGCCGCCCATTGTGAGCCAACAGGTCGCGCCGCTGCCGCCACCGATAGAGGTTCGTCCCGCGCCCGGCACAATACGGCCGGCACCGCCGAGGCCGCGGCCGCCTTTGGTGCTGACCCCACCGGTTGCCACGAGCCCGCAATAAGCGGCGTTCCGACCGTGAGGAAATCGCAGCCGACTGCCATGCTGGTGTGATCGCGCTGCACCTTGGTGTGTCAACATTAGCTGCATTCTGGAACCGCATTCAGGGGGAAACCCGAACCAAATCTTGGTGTCGGGCGTTAGCTGCCCGATCGCCGTTTGTGGCGACGGAGCGCAATGTGACCCGACCATCGAACGAATTGGCCTCGAGGGCCAAAGGGCCGCTACTTGCGCTTAATTTTTTCATGGCCGACATGCAGGCTGGCATCGGTCCGTTTCTCGGCGTGTTCCTTCTGGCGCATGGATGGAGCAGTGGGCTGATCGGCACCGTCATGACCGCCGGCGGCATCGCGGGCATGCTGATGGCAGCGCCGGCGGGTGCGCTGATCGACGCGACCCGACGCAAAAGGCTCTACGTCATCATTCCCGGCATTTGCACGGTGATCGCGTCCGGCATAGTTCTGCTATCGCAAGACTTCTGGCTGGTGACCCTGTCGCAGGTCGCCACCGCTATTTCCGGTGCGGCGATCGTGCCGGCAGTCGCGGGCATCACGCTCGGGATATTTCATCAAGCCGGGTTCAACCGGCAGAACGGACACAATCAAGTATTCAACCACGCCGGCAACATGGTTGGCGCCGGCCTGTCGGGCCTCGTCGGTTGGCTATTCGGCCTGCCGCAAGTGCTGTGGCTCGCTGCGCTGTTTGGCGTGCTGTCGATCGCCTCGGTACTGATGATCCCGAGCGCTGCGATCGATGACGATGAGGCGCGTGGACTGAGCAAGAACGAGGATAAAACGGGCGAGGTGAGTGGGATCACCGTGCTGCTGGAAAACAGGACGCTGTTGATATTGGCCGCGGCACTGGCCCTCTTTCATCTCGGCAATGGCGCGATGCTTCCGTTCTACGGGCTTGCCGTGGTTTCGACCAAGCAGGTCAACTCGTCGCAATTTGTCGCAACCACCATCCTCGTGGCGCAGGGCGTGATGATGCTGGTTTCACTGATCGCGACGCATGTCGGCGAGAAACGAGGATACTGGCTGTTGTTGCTGTTGTCCTTTATCGCTTTGCCGATCCGAGGCTTGCTGGCGGCCTTTGTCATCAATAAATGGGGCGTATATCCGGTACAAATCCTCGATGGCATCGGAGCCGGCCTGCAAAGCGTTGTTGTGCCCGGTCTCGTGGCGCGTATTCTCCACGGCAGCGGGCGCGTCAATGTTGGGCAGGGGGCCGTGATGACCGCACAGGGTATTGGGGCGTCGCTCAGTCCGCTGATCGGCGGCTGGATGGCCCAGGAGATTGGTTATAGCGCGATGTTTCTTGTTCTAGGCAGTTTTGCGCTCGGTTCGATCGCGCTCTGGCTCGGGTTTGCTTCGATCTTGCGGCCAGCCTGTGATCGGCGCGAGACTTCGTCACCTGCGCCCATGACGGCAAAACTGGCGGCCGCGGAGTGATTTCATCCGTCGACACCGCTACGTGGGCAATTGCCGCGTTCGCCACGTTCGGCGTGATCGCGCGGCCGTGGAACTGGCCAGAATTCATCTGGGCGATCTCAGGCGCGGCACTGCTGGTCGCGTTTGGTCTGCTGCCATGGCCGGATGCGCTGACGGCCGCCGGCAAAGGCACCGACGTTTACTTCTTTCTGATCGGCATGATGCTGCTGGCCGAAGTGGCGCGGAAGGAGGGACTATTCGACTGGCTCGCGGCGCAGGCGGTGCGATCTTCCCGCGGATCGGCGCCGCGACTGTTTCTGATCGTCTATATCGTCGGCACCGTCGTAACGGTGCTGTTGTCGAACGATGCGACTGCGGTGGTTCTGACGCCGGCGGTCTATGCCGCGACCCGTGCGGCGAAAGTCGAGCCGCTGCCCTATCTGTTCGTCTGCGCCTTCATCGCCAACGCCGCAAGCTTCGTGCTGCCGATCTCCAATCCCGCCAACCTTGTGGTGTTCGGCAAGCAGATGCCGCCGCTTGTGGAGTGGTTGCGCCTTTTCGCGCTGCCTTCACTGGCGGCTGTTGTTGCGACCTATCTGGCACTGTGGCTGACGCAACGCCGGGCGCTCGATGTGCCCGTCGCCAGAGTTGATTCGATCGTCCCGCTGACGCGCGCCGGCAAGCTTGCGGCCTCGGGCATTCTGTTGACGGCGATCGTGCTGCTCACGGCCTCTGCGATGGACCGCGATCTCGGGCTGCCGACATTCGTTGCCGGATCGGCCATAACAGTACTTGTTTTGTTGATCGGGCGGCAGTCGCCATTGCCGGTGTTGCGTGACGTCTCGTGGTCAGTGCTGCCGCTGGTGGCGGGGCTGTTCATTCTGGTCGAAGGCCTCAACCGGACCGGCGTGCTGCCGGCGCTTGCGCGCCTGCTCAGAGAGGCCGCTATCGCCGCGCCGCAGGCCACCTCCTGGGCGGCCGGCATCCTGGTCGCGGTGGCATCGAATTTACTTAACAATCTGCCGATGGGTCTGATCGCCGCGACCACCACCCAAGCCGCGCAGGTTCCCGCGCATGTCACCGGCGCGATCCTGATCGGCGTCGACCTCGGCCCGAATCTTTCGGTGACCGGTTCGCTTGCGACCATTCTCTGGCTGATCGTGCTGCGCCGTGAGGGCGAGCACGTCGGCGCAGTGCAATTTCTGAAGCTCGGCCTGATCGTGATGCCGCCGGCATTGCTGCTGTCGTTGCTCGCGCTCGCTGTCGTGTCGCCGTAGCGCGCAATTGCGCTACAGCGCACGCACAACAAATTTGAAGCGCTGCTAAACCGGTGGCTTCGCTTCCGGCGCAGGCGCCAATGCACGCGTCCTAAAATAATCCAGCACGAACAGCCTGATCGCGGATGACAGATTGCCTTGCTGGCGGTTGCTGTCGATCTCACCGACCAGTTCGGACAGTGTCATGTCCCGCAGTCCGGAGATTTCCTTCATGCCATTCCAGAAGGCTTCCTCGAGACTGACGCTGGTCTTGTGACCTGCGACCACGATCGATCGTTTGACGACGGGCGATTTCATGATGCGTCCTCGCCATCGATGCGATGCTGATCGAGATGATCGTTAGCGCGGTTGGTTTGCAATTGATCGCGCGCGCGTTCGGATTTAGTTCGGCCGAATCGTGCGCGGTTCGTGTCTGCTTGTTTCGCCGCCTGCTGGCGCTCACTACGTTTCTTAAATCGCTTCAGGTTGACCAGTTCCCCCATCGTTGCCCCCGTCATCCGGCAGCTAAGGAAGAGGCGGCATTTTCACGAAGGCGTGAGCGGTCGGGTGGAGTATTAGCTTGCTCGTTCATTCCAGCAATTCCCCGTGTCGTTATCTGATAGCATCAAAGAATAGGTTTCGCTCTGCGAAAACATAATATTCCTGTGCTGTACCACGAGGACGCGCGAGGGCAATAGCTGATCGTTATCAGTGTTTAGCTGTTATGAGCTATAATTATAGCGGCGCCCGTAATTTTGCGGGGCTATGTCGTGATTATGCGGGGTGCGTCATTTTGCTCGGTTGAACAAGCCGGTCGAACTCGGCAGCGGTGACGAATCCGAGCCGCAGAGCCTCTTCTTTCAAGGTAGTTCCGCGCGCGTGAGCCGATTTCGCCACCTTTGCCGCGTTATCGTAGCCGATTTTCGGCGCCAGCGCGGTCACCAGCATTAGCGAGCGCTGCATCAGATCCCGTATGCGCTGTTCATCTGCATGAATGCCGACGACACAATTCTCTGTGAACGAACGCGCGACGTCGGCGAGCAGTTGGATGGAATTCATCATACAATATGCCAGGAGGGGTTTGTAGACGTTCAACTCGAAATGTCCCTGGCTTCCGCCAACGGTGATGGCGGTGTGATTGCCGAACACCTGACAGCACACCATGGTCATCGCCTCGCACTGCGTCGGGTTGACTTTGCCTGGCATGATCGAAGAACCAGGCTCGTTTTCCGGCAAGATTAGCTCGCCGAGACCGGAGCGCGGACCCGATCCCAGCAGACGAATGTCGTTGGCGATCTTGAACAAGCCAGTCGCGACCGAGTTGATGGCGCCGTGCGCGAACACATAGGCGTCGTTGGAGGCGAGAGCTTCGAATTTGTTGGCGGCGCTGGTGAACGGCAGTTTTGTAGTCCTGGCGACGTGCCTGGCAAACGACCGGGCGAATTTCGGCTTCGAATTAAGTCCGGTTCCAACGGCGGTGCCGCCTTGCGCCAGTGGGTACAGATCCTTCACCGCCGCGCGCAGCCGCGCGATGCCGCTCTCGACCTGCGCCGCGTAGCCGGAAAATTCCTGGCCCAGCGTCAGCGGTGTCGCGTCCTGGGTATGGGTCCGTCCGATCTTGACGATTTTGGCGAAGGCCTTCTCCTTGGCACGCAGCGCGCGGTGCAGTGTCTCGAGCGCGGGAACGAGATCGGCGAGAATGCGCATCGCGGCCGCGATATGCATCGCGGTCGGAAATGAATCGTTCGACGACTGGCTCATGTTGACGTGATCGTTGGGATGAATCGGCTGCTTGGCGCCGCGCTTGCCGCCGAGCAATTCATTGGCACGGTTGGCGATCACCTCGTTGAGGTTCATGTTGGTTTGCGTGCCGGATCCGGTCTGCCAGACCACCAGCGGAAAATGATCGTCCAGCTTGCCGTCGATCACCTCGCGCGCGGCGCGGATGATGGCGCTGGCGCGGCGCCGGTCGAGCAGCCCGAGTTCGCGATTGGTTTCGGCGGCGGCCAGCTTGACCGTCGCCAGCGCGTAGACGATCGGCATCGGCATCCGGTCATGGCCGATGCGGAAGTTTCGTCGGGAGCGTTCGGTCTGGGCGCCCCAGTAGCGATCGGCGGCGACGTCGATCGGGCCGAAGCTGTCGGTTTCGGAACGCGTGGCAGGTGATGGAGTTGCTGATCGAGCCATGAATGATGTCCGTTGCGCCGAAAGCCGGCGGAACGTTCACTCTACAGCGTCGAGCATTTCTCGCGCGCGGATTATTTCTTGCGGAAGCGATCCAGCCGGACCACCTCGGCGCCTTCGCTCGGCTTGGCCGGCTCGTCCCGATTTTCGACGGCCGCTTCGGGCGCGGTCACGGTTGCCGGGACCTGCGTCGGAGTGGGGACGGCAGGCAGATTGCCGGCCGGGCTCTCGGCTGCTGCATCGGATGTCTCGAACTGCAAGCCGAACTGCACCGACGGGTCGAAGAAGCTCTTGATCGAATTGAAAGGCACCACCAGACGCTCAGGAATGCCTCCGAAGGAAAGCCCGACCTCGAAGCGATCTTCCAGAACCGTCAGGTCCCAGAACTGATGCTGCAGGATGATGGTCATTTCTTCGGGATATTGCGCCAGCAGCCGCGGCGAAAGCTTCACGCCGTCGGCGGTGGACAGAAAGGTAATAAAGAAATGGTGCTCCCCGGGCAGGCCATGCTCGGCCGCATCGGTCAATACGCGGCGCAGCACACCGCGCAGCGCATCGCGCGCCAGGACATCGTATCGAATATGATCGGTCGCCATTGAGTATCCTGTCGCGTTCAAATGCTGCCGGTGGATTGGCGATGGTGCCTGTAACCCAACTCGCGGCATTGTTCGGATGGTACCTCGGCCGGAGGCCAAGGTCAGTACCGCCGGCCGTGATATTCCTGCAAAAGAACCAAGTAAAAGCCAATTCTTGGCGAAGATTGCCTCGACGAAAAATCGACCTCACGATGGAAGGTGAAGTGGAGGCTTCTGTTGCCAGGTGCCTCCGAACCCCGCCTGACGGAGCTTAACCCGTCAGGACTTTAGATTTGGTCTTTCAAACTGCGTTACGCAGCCTGAGCAACCGGAGCATAGTTGTCGTTTGCAACTATTGCATAGCCCGATAACGGCGGAACCATACCGAGAAAAAACACGTCCTTTACGCCCTCGTCGATCCTGTTTCGCCCCCACCGAAACCCGCTTTGCCGCGGTGGGCTTGGGTGGAGGCGCCGGGTACTGCCCCCGGGTCCGAATGGTTTATTGCGACGGCCATTTATTTCCATAGCCGGCAAGCCGGCACCCCAAATATAGGACGCAAAACGGCAGAAAAACAGAGCCCGCCCAGCTACCCGCATGCGGCATAGCTGCCAAGAAACCGGCAACCGTGGATACCTCGGAATATCGGTTGGCCCCGCGAGATCGTCGTTCTAGATCAAGATCATGCCTTCGGATTCTTCGCCGGCAGCCGTTCCTGTTCCAGGTCCCGCGCCGGATAGCCCGACATCGCCGCCGCCTGGTCTGATCGCGCTGTTTGTCGCGTTCGCCAAAATGTCGCTCGCGGGCTTTGGCGGCGTGCTGGTGTTTGCACGGCGCGGTATCGTCGAGCAGCACCGCTGGATGACGGCGGAAGAGTTCAATGAGACCTTCGCGCTGTGCCATTTCCTGCCGGGACCGAACATCGTCAACCTGACCGTGGTGTTCGGCTCGCGGTTTCGCGGCATTGCCGGCGGCATCGCGGCCTTTGCCGGATTGCTTGGCCCTCCCACCGTGATCATGGTGATCCTGGGCGTGCTTTACCGGCATTTCGGTGAGGTCGAATCGCTCAGGCGTGTTCTGGCCGGGGTGTCCTGCGGGGCGGTCGGCCTCCTGATGTCGGTCGTTTTCAGGATGACGATGCCGTTGGTCAAAAAGCGCGACCTGGTCGGGCTTGTCGTCCTCGCCGCGGTGTTTGTCGCGATCGGGATCGCGCGGCTGCCTTTGGCGGCGGTACTGCTGGTGGCGATCCCCGTCAGTATCGCCATTACCGTTTTGATGCGAAGGCGGGCGGCGCCATGAATCCGGAGAGCAATCCGATCCTGACGCTGGCCTGGACCTTCGGGCTGATGTCGCTGTTCGCGGTCGGCGGCGCCAATTCCGCGATCCCCGAAATGCACCGGATCGCGGTCGATGCGCATCATTGGCTGAGCGACAAACAATTCGCCGATGTGTTTGCGATCTCGCAATTATCGCCCGGGCCGAACGTGCTGATCGTCACCCTGATCGGCTATACGGTCGGCGGGATCGGCGGCGCTGTCGTCGCAACCCTCGCGATGTGCGTCCCGACGGCGGCGCTTGCCTATTTCGTCAGCGGTTTTTTGAAGCGATCTAGCCATGCGCGCTGGCCGTCCATTGTCCAGGCGGCGCTGGTTCCACTCTCGATCGGCCTGATGGCGGCCAGCGGGCTTATCCTGGCGCTGACCTCGGACCGGACCTGGGGGGCGGCCCTGGTGACCGCGGTCGCGGCGGTGCTGGCCTCCCTGACCCGGCTCAATCCGCTCTGGCTGCTGCTGGCGGGGGGTATTGTGGGTTTTGCCGGCTTTATCGGCTAGGGCAACGCACCCCGGACATATCCGAGGAAACATGTGGCGGAACCTCGGACCACCTTGCCGGCGGCCAGCGGAATAGTCATTTTTTCGGGTATAATCGTCGCGGATGGCGGCGAATCGCCTGTCGGCCGGCCGATCCGGGCGCTAGAAACCGCTAATCCCTGAGGATCGCAACGACACGCCATGAATCAGTACCACGATTTGCTCGAACGGATTCTCGCCGACGGCGCGGAAAAGCATGACCGCACCGGCACCGGCACGCTGTCGGTCTTCGGCCATCAGATGCGGTTCAATCTGGCGGCCGGCTTCCCGATGCTGACCACCAAGAAGCTGCCGCTCAAAGCCATCGTGCACGAGTTGTTGTGGTTTCTCGCCGGCGATACCAACATCAAATATCTCAAGGACAATGGCGTTTCGATCTGGGATGAATGGGCCGACGCCAATGGCGATCTCGGCCCGGTCTATGGATCGCAATGGCGATCCTGGCCGGCGCCGGACGGGCGCAGCATCGACCAGATTTCCAACGTCATCGAGATGATCAAGCGCAATCCGGATTCGCGACGGCTGATCGTCAGCGCCTGGAATCCGGCCGACGTCGACAAGATGGCGCTGCCGCCGTGTCATTGCCTGTTTCAGTTCTATGTCGCGAACGGCAAATTGTCCTGCCAGCTTTACCAGCGTTCGGCCGACGTGTTTCTCGGCGTGCCCTTCAACATCGCCTCCTATGCACTGCTGACGATGATGGTCGCGCAGGTCACCGGCCTCAAGCCCGGCGACTTCGTGCACTCGCTCGGCGATGCGCATCTCTATTCGAACCACCTCGAGCAGGCCAGGCTGCAACTGACGCGTCCGACGCGTCCATTGCCGGTCATGAAGATCAATCCTGACGTCAAGGACATCTTCGCGTTCCGCTATCAGGACTTCGTGCTCGAAGGCTACGACCCGCACCCGCACATCAAGGCCGAGGTCGCGGTGTGACCGCGACGGCCACCTCGCGTCCTGACATTGTCCTCATCGTTGCGGTCGCCGAGAACGGCGTGATCGGCGCCAACGGTGCGATCCCATGGCGGCTGAAATCCGACATGCAACGCCTCAAAGCGATGACGATCGGCAAGCCGGTGGTGATGGGCCGCAAGACCTTCGTCTCGCTGCGCCGCCCGCTGCCCGGTCGCACCAATATCGTGGTGACGCGCGACCCCAATTATCGCGCTGCGGGAGCGGTGGTGACGACGTCGTTCGATAGCGCCCGCGCGATTGCGACCGGCGACGCGCTGCGGCGTTTCGCCACTGAGATCGCGGTGATCGGCGGCGCGGAAATCTACGCGCAATGGATCGGCGTCGCCGATCGGCTGGAGGTGACTGAAGTCCATGCCAGGCCGGAGGGCGATACTTATTTTGCCGCAATCGATTCGGCTTGCTGGCAGGAGGTCGGGCGTGTGCGGAATCCGGCCGGTTCGGACGACAGCACCGACTTTTCCTATGTGACTTACATACGGCGGCCGGCTTTTCCTATGGGGTGGATATAGGCGAAAGTCGCATTAACCGCTCCAGTTAATGTTTGCATTGACAATTATAGCCTCAGGCATAGCTGCTTCGAACCGGAAGCTTGCGTTGTAAGGGCCGGGGCCGTCCCCTATAAAGCCGTCCAGATTACGAGGCCGGGCGTCTTAGCCCCTGAGCCCCGTGGAGGAGAGTGTCTATGCCGTGGAAGAATCAAGGTGGAGGCCCATGGGGCTCCGGTCCGAAAGGACCTTGGGGTTCTGGACCGCAACCAGTGGGACCGCGGCCGCCCGATCTTGAGGATCTTCTGCGCCGCGCGCAGGATCGGATGCAGCAATTGCTGCCGGGTGGATATTTCAGCGGCCTCGGGATTGCGCTGCTGCTGTTGGCGATCCTGGTGATCTGGGGCATGTCCGGCTTTTATCGCGTTCAATCCGAAGAGCAGGGCATCGTGTTGCGGTTCGGCAAATATGTCGGCGATGCCTATCCCGGCCTGAACTATCACCTGCCGTATCCGATCGAGACCGTGTTGCTGCCGAAAGCGCTGCGCGTGTCGACCTTGAGCATCGGCATGACCTTGATCGACGATCCGGCGCGGCGCGGCAGGACGATGCGTGACGTACCGGAAGAGAGCCTGATGCTGACCGGCGACGAAAACATCGTCGATGTCGACTTCACAGTGTTGTGGCGTATCAAGCCGAAGGGCGTCGCGGATTACTTGTTCAACATCCAGAACCCCGAAGGCACCGTGAAAGCGGTCGCCGAAAGCGCGATGCGCGAGGTCGTCGGCAAATCCAACATTCAGCCGATCCTGACCGGCGCGCGCACCACGATCGAGGCCAACGTACAGGAGTTGATGCAGTCCACGCTCGACAAATACGGTTCGGGCATCCTGATCCAGCAGGTGCAGATGCAGAAGGTCGATCCGCCGGCGCAGGTGATCGATGCCTTCCGCGACGTGCAGGCCGCCCGCGCCGATCTCGAGCGGTTGCAGAACGAAGCGCAGACCTATGCCAACCGTGTCGTTCCCGACGCACGTGGACGGGCCGCGCAAATCCTGCAGATCGCCGAAGGCTACAAGCAGCAGGCGGTCGCCGAGGCCAAGGGCCAGAGCGCGCGCTTCCTGAAGGTCTATGACGAATACAAGAAGGCGCCCGACGTCACCCGGGAACGTATCTATCTTGAGACGATGGAACGCGTGCTGGGCGGCTCCGAGAAGCTGGTCTATGACGGCGGCGGTGCCGGAGGCGGGCAGGGCGTCGTGCCCTATTTGCCCCTGAGCGAACTGTCGCCACGGCGCCCGCCTGCGACGCAGCCGCAACAGCAGAGCGGGAGCACGCGATGAAATCCCCGGTTACAGGTATCGTTGCGCTGATCGCGCTCCTGGTTGTCGTCATTGTCGGCTACAGCTCGGTCTTCACCGTCGACCAGACCGAACAGGCGCTGGTGGTGCGGCTCGGCGATCCACAACCCCCCATCACGACCCCGGGCCTGCATTTCAAGGCGCCGTTCATCGATACCGTGATCCCGATCGACAAGCGGATCCTCGATCTGGAAAATCCGTCGCAGGAAGTGATCGCGTCGGATCAGAAGCGATTGGTGGTAGACGCCTTTGCCCGTTACCGCATCAAGGATGCGCTGCGGTTCTACCAGAGCATCGGATCAATCCAGGCCGCCAACATCCAGTTGACGACGATCCTGAACGCGTCGCTGCGTCGTGTGCTCGGCGAGGTCACCTTCATCCAGGTGGTGCGCGACGAGCGCGAAGCCCTGATGAACCGGATCCGCGATCAGGTCGACAAGGAAGCCGCCGCCTATGGCATCCAGGTGGTCGACGTTCGGATCAGGCGTGCGGATTTGCCGGAGCAGAACAGCCAGGCGGTCTATCAGCGGATGCAGACCGAACGGCAGCGTGAGGCCGCCGAATTCCGCGCCCAGGGTGGTCAGAAGGCGCAGGAGATTCGCTCCAACGCCGATCGCGAAGCTACCGTGATCGTCGCCGAAGCCAATTCGACCGCCGAGCAGGTGCGCGGCGAAGGCGACGGCGAGCGCAACCGGCTGTTCGCCGAAGCCTATGGCAAGGATCCGGACTTCTTCTCGTTCTATCGTTCGATGACGGCTTATGAAAACGGCCTGAAGAGCAACGATACCAGGTTCCTGCTGCGGCCGGATTCGGAGTTCTTCAGGTTCTTCGGCGGTCCGTCCGGCGCATCGGCGGCAGCCACGGCAGCGGCCACGCCGGCGGCCACGCCAAAGCCGTAAGCACGCTTTAAGTGAAAGATCGGGCCGAAGCGGTATCTCGCTTCGGCCGCTGATGCCAAGGCCAAGAAGAACATTAAACGGGAGGTTCCAGTCCGATGAGGTCCATAGCGTTCGCCGACTTCCTCATCGGTGTGGGTATCCTGTTCGTGCTCGAAGGCTTGATGTTCGCGGCAAGCCCGGCCTGGATGCGCCGGGCGATGAAAAGCGCGCTTGCGACGCCGGACAATATTCTGCGCGTGGTGGGAATCGGATCGGCGGTCGCCGGCCTGATCCTGATCTGGGTCGTTCGGCGCTAATTAGCTGCCGTCATTCCGGGGTAATCCAAAGGACGAGACCTCCGATGTGGAGCTAGTTCGCTCGCTCCACTCGCGCCTCCGGAATGACTCATCGACTAGTTGCCGGGCCGAGCCGTCCGGCCGGTTTTTTGCCTCATTTGACCTCTGCTCCTGACGATGAAATGACCTGCCGATGCTTGCGCGGCAGCCCTGTTCAGGCGCACATTGCCGTGCAAGGCTGATCCGTTTTTTCGAGACAGAGAGACCCACTATGACCGCTGCGATCCCGGCCCTCAGTCGTCGCCTGCGCCCCTGGTTGGCCGCGATCTGCCTTGGCGTCGGCCTTGGCGCCGCCAGTGTCGTGATGGCGCCGCCGGCGTTCGCGCGCGGCCCCGACGGCATTGCCGATGTGGCCGAGAAGGTGATCGACGCGGTGGTCAACATCTCGACCTCGCAGACGGTCGAAGCCAAAAGCGGCCCCTCCGGCGGCGATCGGGGCGCGATGCCGAAATTGCCACCGGGGTCGCCGTTCGAGGAATTCTTCGACGATTTCTTCAAGAACCACCGCGGTGGTCCGGGTGGCGGCAGTGGCGACCTGCAGCCGCACAAGACCACATCGCTGGGCTCCGGCTTCATCGTCGATGCCGCCGGCATCGTCGTGACCAACAATCACGTCATCGCGGACGCCGACGAAATCACCATCATCATGAACGACGGCAGCAAGTTCAAAGCGGAACTGGTCGGCGTCGACAAGAAGACCGATCTCGCGGTGCTGAAGTTTACGCCGAACCCGAACAAGCCGCTGACCGCGGTCAGGTTCGGCGATTCCGACAAACTGCGGCTCGGCGAATGGGTGATCGCGATCGGCAATCCCTTCAGCCTCGGCGGCACTGTCACGGCGGGCATCGTATCGGCGCGCAATCGCGACATCAGCCAGGGTCCGTACGACAACTACATCCAGACCGACGCCGCCATCAACCGCGGCAATTCCGGCGGCCCGCTGTTCAATCTTGATGGCGACGTGATCGGCGTCAACACGCTGATCATTTCGCCGACCGGCGGCTCGATCGGCATCGGCTTCGCGGTGCCCTCGAAGACGGTTGCCGGCGTGGTCGATCAGCTGCGCCAGTTCGGTGAGCTTCGCCGCGGCTGGCTCGGCGTCCGCATCCAGCAGGTCACCGACGAAATCGCCGAAAGCCTCAACATCAAGCCCGCGCGCGGCGCCCTGATCGCCGGCGTCGACGACAAGGGCCCGGCCAAACCCGCCGGCATCGAGCCGGGCGACGTCGTCGTCAAGTTCGACGGCAAGGACATCAAGGAACCAAAGGATCTGTCACGTGTCGTCGCCGACACCGCGGTCGGCAAGGAAGTCGACGTGATCGTCATCCGCAAGGGCGAGGAGCAAACCAGAAAGGTGACGCTCGGCCGCCTCGAGGACAGCGACAAGCCGGTGCCCGCTGCGGCCAAGACGCAGGAGCCTGCCGACAAGCCGGTGACGCAGAAGGTGCTTGGCCTCGATCTGGCGACCCTGAACAAGGATCTGCGCGGCAAGTACAAGGTCAAGGACAGCGTCAAGGGCGTCGTCATCACCAATGTCGACGGCAGCTCGGATGCCGCCGACAAACGCCTCAGCCCCGGCGAGGTCATCGTCGAGGTGGCACAGGAAGCGGTCAGCAACACTGCCGACGTCAAGAAGCGTATCGATCAGCTGAAGAAAGACGGCAAGAAATCCGTCCTGCTGCTGATCGCCAACGCCGACGGCGAATTGCGCTTCGTGGCGCTGAGCGTGCAGTAGTTGGAGACTTAAGGCTGCGCCGGCCGCTTCGATGAAATCCGTCGTCCTGCCGGCGCGCAATTGCGCACGGGGGGACGACGGGGCCGCGCAATATTCGTCTGGCTTTTACGTCGCCGGGCGTCCTCGCAGCATCCCGGCGATGCCGAGGTCTTCATCGAGTTCAGGCCAGTGAACGCCCATCGGCATCAACTCAAAGTGCTCACGCGCGGCGCTATTGGCATTCAGAAGCCGTGGATACCATGCAAGCGGGGTCGCGATCTTGCGGCCGTCCGCTAGCGTCACCATCAACTCGTCGGTGGTGAATGCAACCGAAACCGGCCTGATATCGCCGACCTCAATTTCCAAAGTGCTCATGCGATTTGCTTTCCAGGAGGTCGCGCTGCGATCTCAAGTGCCTGACAACAGCGCCCCAGCGCAGGACGGTTGGCATCCGACCTATCCCCCCACAAACTCCTCGCGCTTATACCCCTGCGCGTAGAGCAATGCCGTGAGGTCGCCGTGGTCGATCCGCGCGGCGGCGGCGGCGGCTACCGCGGGTTTGGCGTGGTAGGCGATGCCCAGGCCGGCCTCCTCGATCATGCCGAGATCGTTGGCGCCGTCGCCGACCACGAGGGTATCGAGATTGTCGAGGTCGAAGGATTCGCGCAGCTCGATCAGGGTGGCGAGCTTGGCGGCACGGCCGAGGATCGGTTCGGCGACTTCGCCGGTGAGTTTGCCGTCAGCGACCTTGAGTTCATTGGCGCGGTTCTCGTGGAAGCCGATCATGGCCGCGACCGCGTTGGTGAATAGCGTGAAGCCGCCCGAGATCAGGCAGGTATATCCGCCATGCGCGCGCATGGTCGCGACCAGTTCGCGGCCGCCCGGGGTCAGTGTGATGCGCTGTTTCAGCACTTCATCGACCGCGCTGACCGGCAAGCCCTTGAGCAGCGCAACGCGCTCGCGCAGCGCCGGCTCGAATGCGATCTCGCCGCGCATCGCGCGTTCGGTAATCGCTGCGACATGCGCCTTGAGGCCGGCAAAGTCCGCCAGTTCGTCGACGCATTCCTGGCCGATCATGGTGGAATCCATGTCGGCGAGAAAAAGTTTCTTGCGCCGGTCGATCCGGGGCTGCACGACGACGTCGATCGGCAGGTCGCCACGCGCCTGCTGCAATCGCGCGACGATGGCGGTGATCGGCTCGCTGCTGTCAAAGGGGATATCGACGGCGACCTCGTCGAACAGCCAATGCGCCGGACCGGCCTGGCTAAGAATGGCGCGCGCGCCATCGACGACCGTGCTATCGAGCGCGGGATTGGCGGGGTGGCAGATCAGCGTGGCGACGAGAGACATGCGCGGCAATTCGCTTCAGGAGGCAAGCCAGGGAGAGGGCCGGCAAGCGGCAGGCCAAGCCGTGCTTATCGCAGGGCCGACCGCCAGCGGCAAGTCGGCGCTGGCGCTGGAGCTTGCTGAAAGAACCGGCGGCGTCGTCATCAATACCAATTCCATGCAGGTCTACCGCGATCTGCGCATCATCACCGCGCGGCCGACGCCGCACGAGGAAGCGCGCGTGCCGCATCGGCTCTATGGTCATGTCGATGCCGGGGTCAATTGTTCCGCCGGTCATTGGGTCAGCGATGCCGCGGCGGTGCTCGCGGAAGTTCGCGCGCAACATCGCCTGCCGATCTTTACCGGAGGTTCCGGCCTTTACTTCAAGGCGCTGACGCGCGGCCTGTCCGCGGTGCCGCCGGTGGCCGCCGAGATCCGCGACGGCGTGCGGGCGCGGCTGGAGCGTGACGGCGTCGAGGCGCTGCATGCCGAACTCGGCCAGCGCGATCCGGCTTCCGCCGAGCGGCTCAAGCCGCGCGATCGCACCCGGATCGCGCGCGCGCTCGAGGTGATCGAGGCGACCGGCCGCTCGCTGACTGATTGGCATCGCGACGGCTTGCCGCCGCTGTTGCCGCAGGGCGCGTTCCGTGCCGTGTTTCTGGCGCCGGAACGTGATGCGCTCTATGCGCGGATCGACGCGCGGTTCGGCGCGATGCTGCAAGCGGGCGCGCTGGAGGAAGTAGCTCAGCTCGGCGCGCGGCATCTGGATCCGCTGTTGCCGGCGATGAAGGCCCATGGCGTGCCCCCGCTGCTGCGTCATTTCAACGGAGAGATCACGCTTGAACAAGCCGCCGAGATCGGCCAAGCCGATACAAGGCACTATGCCAAACGGCAATTCACCTGGTTCCGGCACCAACTGCCGGAGTTCGAATGGGTGAAACCAGACGCGGCGAAGGCGTGGCTGGAGACGGCGCTGGTGTAATGACCCGCCAGACGGCGGCGCGTCAGCCATGCGCGTTCGCTAGCCGAAAAACACTCGCCCATTGCGGGGAACCCCGCTAAGCTCCAAAAAGTCACGTTGTGCGGGCGGCTTCCCTTGACTTCTGGGGTTTGGTCGCTATGTTCCGCGCAACCTTTGGGAAGTCGAGCCGCAAAATGCGTAATATTATTACCAAACTCCTTATCGTAGTCGTACCCAGGCGCACCGCCGGGGATGGCTAGGGCCATCCAAAATCGGGCGGTGTGCAGGGGTCCTTCTGGGCCCCTTTTTATTTTTGAGACAACCAACTGAAGAAAACCGCTGAGCACAGCGGATCCGGAGCCAGCCATGAGCGACAAGAGCCACAACCCCAACCAGATGACCGGAGCCGCGATGATCGTGCGCGCGCTGATCGATCATGGCGTGCAGCATCTGTTCGGCTATCCCGGCGGCGCGGTGCTTCCGATCTATGACGAGATTTTTCAGCAGGGCGAAGTCGAGCACATCCTGGTGCGGCATGAGCAGGGCGCCGGCCACGCCGCCGAGGGGTATGCCCGTTCCACCGGCAAGCCCGGCGTGGTGCTGGTGACCTCGGGGCCGGGCGCCACCAACATGGTGACGCCGCTGACCGACGCGCTGATGGATTCGATTCCGCTGGTGTGCATCACCGGGCAGGTGCCGACGCATCTGATCGGCAATGACGCGTTCCAGGAATGCGACACGGTCGGCATCACCCGGCCCTGCACCAAGCACAATTGGCTGGTGCGGGACGTGAACGATCTGGCGAAGGTGCTGCACGAGGCGTTTTACGTCGCGACCACGGGGCGTCCCGGCCCCGTGCTGGTTGACGTGCCCAAGGACGTGCAGTTCGCGACCGGCACCTATCATCCGCCGCGCAAATCCGACGTGCATGTCTCCTACACGCCGCGGGTGAAGGGTGATGCTGCGCAGATCCGCAAGGCCGTGGCGTTGCTCGCGTCCGCCAAGCGGCCGGTGATCTATAGCGGTGGCGGCGTGATCAATTCCGGGCCGGAAGCCTCGAAGCTGCTGCGTGAACTGGTCGAGGCCACCGGCTTCCCGATCACCTCGACCCTGATGGGCCTGGGCGCCTATCCGGCATCGGGCAAGAACTGGCTCGGCATGCTCGGCATGCACGGAACCTACGAGGCCAACATGGCGATGCACGGCTGCGATGCCATGCTGTGCGTCGGCGCGCGGTTCGACGACCGGATCACCGGACGGGTCGACGCGTTCTCGCCGGGTTCCAAGAAGATCCACATCGATATCGACCCGTCGTCGATCAACAAGAACATCCACGTCGACATCCCGATCATCGGCGATGCCGGCAACGTGCTCGGCGATCTGCTGCAGGTGTTCAAGGCGGAAACGAAGAAGCCCGATCTCAAGCCGTGGTGGCAGGAAATCGCCAAATGGCGGGCGCGCAATTCGCTGTCCTACAAGAAGAACAACGATATCATCCTGCCGCAATACGCGATCGAGCGGCTGTTCGAGGCTACCCGGGGGCGCGATACGTACATCACGACCGAAGTTGGCCAGCACCAGATGTGGGCGGCGCAGTTCTTCGGTTTCGAGGAGCCGCATCGCTGGATGACCTCGGGCGGCCTCGGCACCATGGGCTATGGCCTGCCGGCGGCGATCGGCGTTCAGGTTGCCCATCGCGACAGTCTGGTGATCGACATTGCCGGCGACGCGTCGGTGCAGATGACGATGCAGGAGATGTCGACCGCGGTGCAGTTCGATCTGCCGGTCAAGATCTTCATCCTGAACAACCAGTACATGGGCATGGTGCGGCAGTGGCAGCAATTGCTGCACGGCAACCGGCTGTCGCACAGCTACTCGGAGGCGCTGCCGGACTTCGTCAAGCTCGCCGACGCCTTTGGCTGCGTCGGCATTCAGGCGATCAAGCCGGGCGATCTCGACGGCGCCATCAAGGAAATGATCTCGGTCAAACGCCCGGTGCTGTTCGATTGCCGGGTGGCGGCGCTCGAAAATTGTTTCCCGATGATCCCGTCCGGCAAGGCCCACAACGAAATGCTGCTGCCCGCCGATGCCAATGACGAGGCCACCGCGACCGCCTTCGCCGGCGGCAAGGCACTGGTGTGAGCTGAGACCGCAGCATGTTTGAACTCGGACAATTGGAGCGCGCTCAGGAGGTCGTCGGCCACGCGATGCCGCCGACCCCTGCGCATACGTGGCCGTTGCTGTCGCAGCGGCTCGGCGCGACCGTTGTCGTCAAGCATGAGAACCACACGCCGACCGGCGCCTTCAAGGTGCGGGGTGGACTGGTGTATGTCGATCGCCTCAAGCGCGAGCGGCCGACCACCGCGGGGCTGATCTCGGCGACGCGAGGCAATCATGGCCAGAGCCTGGCGTTCGCCGCCAGTCGTTACGGCCTGCCGGTGACGATTTATGTGCCCCGGGGCAATTCGGTCGAGAAAAACCGCGCCATGCGGGCGTTCGGCGCCGATCTGGTCGAGCATGGCGATGATTTCCAGGCTGCGCGCGAGGAGGCCGATCGCCGCGCGCAAGCCAGTGGCCTCGAGATGGTGCCGTCGTTTCATCCCGACCTGGTGCTGGGCGTTGCGACCTATGCGATGGAATTGTTGCGAAAGGCGCCCGACCTCGATCTGCTCTATGTGCCGATCGGGCAGGGCTCCGGCATTTGCGGCTGCATCCTGGCGCGCGATCTGCTCGGGCTGAAGACGGAAATCATCGGCGTGCAGTCGACCTTGGCGCCGTCTTATGCGCTGTCGTTCGCTGCCGGCACCATCGTGATGACCGAGACCAGCAACACGCTGGCCGATGGCATGGCCACGCGGATTCCGGATGCGGACGCGTTTGCGATTATTCGCGAGGGCGCCTCCCGCATTGTGCAGGTCACCGACGACGAGATCGGTGCCGCGATCCGAGTTTATTGGACCGATACGCATAACCTCGCCGAAGGCGCCGGCGCCGCACCGCTCGCGGCCGCCATCCAGGACCGGCGGAACATTCGCGGCAAGCGTGTCGGACTGATCCTGAGCGGCGGCAACATCGATTTCGACCTGTTCAGGAAATGGGTCGGGCCGGGCACCGCTGTTGGCACCGAACAACGGGTGGCGGTGTGATGATGGCGAATTTTATCGCGAAGCATCGGCCACAAACTCCGCCTTCATGTCGGCTTGACCGGACGATCCAGTAATCCGCGAGTCATCGATTCCATCTCTTGCGCCTGCGATTACTGGATACCCGCATTCGACGGGTATGACGGCCAAAGCGGGTATGACGGCCCGAGAACAACGAGGGACAAAATGAACCAGCCCGCATCCGCCTATTTCATGGAAGAGCGCCGTGAGCCCGTTGAATCGCACACGTTGTCGGTTCTGGTGCAGAACGAGCCGGGCGTGCTGGCGCGCGTGATCGGACTGTTTTCCGGTCGCGGCTACAACATCGAAAGTCTCACGGTCTCCGAGACCGAAAGCCAGAAACACCTTTCCCGCATCACGATCGTGACCACAGGCACGCCGATGGTGATCGAGCAGATCAAGCATCAGCTCGACCGCATGATCCCGGTCTATCGCGTCGTCGACATGACGCTGTCCGGCCGCGCGATCGAGCGCGAGCTTGCGATGGTGAAGGTGCGCGGCGGCGGCGACAATCGGGTCGAGGCGCTGCGGCTCGCGGATGCGTTCCGCGCCCGGGTGATCGACGCCACCATCGAAAGCTTTGTGTTCGAAATCACGGGCAATTCCGCCAAGATCAATCAATTCATTGACCTGATGCGCCCGCTCGGCCTTGTCGAGGTGTCGCGCACCGGGGTTGCCGCAATCGGGCGCGGGCCTGAGGGGATGTGAACCATGCTGGCGCGTGATTGGTACTATAACGAACGGCGACAGATCGGCCTCGATAACGCGGTCGCGTCGATATGCGACTTTGACGATGACCGCGACGTCCGCGCCCGCGCAGCGCTGACCATGCTCGGCGTGCAGCGCGGCTGGCGGATGGCCGATATCGGCTGCGGCAATGGCGTGATGGCCTGCGAGGCCGCGCTGCTCGGCGCCGAAGTCGATGCCATCGACATTTCACCGGCGATGCTGGGGTTGGCAAAGATCCAGGCCGGCGACCGCAAGGTCGCGATCCGGACCCAGTCGGCGGGACTGTTGAGCTTTGCCTATCAGCCCAATTCCTATGACCTCGTCGTCAGCGAGTTCACGCTGCATCATCTGCCGGATTTCTGGAAAGCGGTGGCGCTGTCGCGAATTTATAACGCGCTGAAGCCGGGCGCCTGTTTCTTCCTGCGCGACATCGTTTTCGTCAGCATGCCCGATGGTTCCGAACGCGACGTCGAGGCGTGGGCGGATTTCAACATCAAGAACCACGGCTTTTCGCGCGACAGCGTCGTCACCCATATGCGCGACGAATATTCGACCTTCGGCTGGGTGATCGAACGGATGCTGACCGATATCGGCTTCACGCTGGTCTCTACCGATTATCACGCGCCGCTGCACGGCACCTATCTGCTGCGGAAACCGAAACCAGGCGAGCAAAGCTAGACTTCAATGAAGCCAGCCGACGTCTGCCTGGCCGTATTGGTAGCGGTGATCTGGGGGCTTGCCTTTGTCGTGAGCCGGATCGCGCTTGACGAATTTTCACCGCCGCTGATGACGACACTTCGATTTGCTGTTGCGGCATTGCCGTGCCTGCTGGTGCCGCGGCCGAAGGTCAGCTGGCCGGTGCTGATCTCGATCAGCTTCACGCTGTTTCTTGGCCAGTTCCTGGCGCAGGCCTATGCGCTTTCCCATGGCGTTCCCGTTGGCCTCTCCAGCGTCATCGTGCAGAGCCAGGCGCTGTTCACGATCGGCTTCGCGGCAATCGCGTTTCGTGAATTGCCGACGACGTTGCAGTCCCTTGGTATCGGCGTCGCGACCGCTGGCCTGCTGATGATTTGCGGCACCGTCGGCTATGATTTCAGCATTGGCGCGTTCGCCGTGCTGATGATTTGTCCGATCAGCTTCGCGATCGGCAATCTGCTGCTGCGCCGTGCCAACGATGTGCCGATGTTCAACCTGTTTTCGTGGCTTTTTCTGGTAGCTGCAATTCCCCTGTTCGCGCTGACGTTGTTCGTGGACGGGCCGCAGGCGACCTGGCACGGGCTGTCGCATATGTCGCTCACCGGTTTGGCCTGCATTCTGACGATCGGCGGCATCTCGACCAGCATCGCCTATTGGTTATGGGGCCGGCTGTTGCGGGATTACGCCGCGGTACAGGTGGTGCCGTTCGCGCTGTTGGTGCCGTTCGTGGGCTCGGCGGCGTCAAGCGTCGTGTTCGGCGAGCGCTTCGGGCCGCTGCGGCTGTCCGGCATGCTCATCGTCGTCTGCGGCATCGCCATCATGTTGCTGTCGAAGCGGTGGCAAGCTCCCTCTGAATCAGCGTCACCGAAGCCCGCAATGCCCAAGATCGCCTGAGTGTCTCATGTCGCACACGCTGCTGATCGCCTTCGTGGTTTTTGCCGTCGTGATGTTTTTCACGCCGGGGCCGAACAACATCATGCTGTTGTCGTCGGGATTGACCTACGGCTTTCGTCGTACCTTGCCGCACATCGCAGGCATCACCATCGGGTTCGCCTTCATGGTGGGGGCGGTGGGGCTGGGGCTTGGAACCGTCTTCATCGCCTATCCGGTGCTGCAGACGATCCTGAAATATGCCGGGGTCGCCTATCTGGTCTATCTCGCCGCCGTGATCGCGATGGCCGAACCGGTGTTGCCGGATCAGGACAACAGGCGCGGGCCTATGACCTTCTGGGGCGCGGCCATGTTCCAGTGGATCAACGCCAAGGGCTGGGTAATGGTGATCGGCACCATCACCGCCTATGCGGCGATCGCGACCTATCCCTGGAACATTACAATCCAGGTGGCCCTGAGCCTGCTGCTGGGGGTGTTGTCCTGCAGCGCCTGGGCCGCGTTCGGCAGCTCTCTGCGGCCGATCCTGAGCTCCCGGAGGGCCGTACGTGCTTTCAATATTGTGATGGCGCTGTTGCTGCTGGCGTCGCTCTATCCGGTATTCATGGACGCATGATGCCGCACCGCGCCATGCATAAACGGGTTTCCCCTGAGGTCGAAAATGGACTAGACAACGCCGGAAATTTGCAACCCGAACACCCCTTAAATCCCTGCTTATCGGCCGATCTTGGCCACTGAAGAGGAAACGACCATGCGTGTTTATTACGATCGCGACGCTGACCTGAACCTGATCAAGGGCAAGAAGGTCGTCATCGTCGGCTATGGCAGCCAGGGCCATGCCCATGCGCTGAACCTGAAGGATTCCGGCGTCAAGGACGTGGCGATCGCGCTGCGCAAGGGCTCGGCCTCCGCCAAGAAGGCCGAAGCCGCCGGCTTCAAGGTGATGGAAGTCGCCGAGGCCGCCAAATGGGCCGACCTCGTGATGATGCTGACCCCCGACGAATTGCAGGGCGACATCTACCGCGAGCATCTGCACGACAACATGAAGAAGGGTGCGGCGCTGGTGTTCGCGCACGGCCTCAACGTGCATTTCAACCTGCTCGACCCGCGCGCCGATCTCGACGTGCTGATGATCGCGCCGAAGGGCCCCGGCCACACCGTGCGTTCCGAATATCAGCGCGGCGGCGGCGTGCCCTGCCTGATCGCGATCGCAAAGGACATGTCGGGCAATGCCCATGACCTCGGCCTCAGCTACGCTTCGGCGATCGGCGGCGGCCGTGCCGGCATCATCGAGACCTCGTTCAAGGAAGAATGCGAAACCGACCTGTTCGGCGAGCAGGTGGTGTTGTGCGGTGGCCTGGTCGAGCTGATCAAGGGCGGCTACGAGACGTTGGTCGAAGCCGGCTATGCGCCGGAGATGGCCTATTTCGAGTGCTTGCATGAGGTGAAGCTGATCGTCGACCTGATCTACGAAGGCGGCATCGCCAACATGAACTATTCGATCTCCAACACCGCCGAATACGGCGAATACGTCACCGGCCCGCGCATCGTCACCGCCGAGACCAAGGCCGAGATGAAGCGTGTGCTCGCCGACATCCAGGGCGGCAAATTTGCCCGCGACTGGATGCTGGAGAACAAGGTCAACCAGACCTCGTTCAAGGCCACCCGCGCCAAGCTCGCGCAGCACCCGATCGAGGAAGTCGGCGCCAAGCTTCGCGACATGATGCCGTGGATCAAGAAGGGCGCGCTGGTCGACAAGTCGAAGAACTAAGGCTTGCTCTACCGCGAGATTGCGCGAGCGCGATCTCAACATTCGGAAGCGCATCTCCCACGGAGGTGCGCTTCTTTTTTTCCCCGTATTCGCAACGCGCCGTTTGCTGCGCTGCACGCTGACGGGGATACGCGACAAATAGCCTTTTGATACGGCTAGTCGATGGGGCGGCTTCCCGCTTTCGGCCATCGGGCCCAGCTGCTACCTTCCAGAACGCTCCAGAAAAATTCGAAGAGGAAACTGTCCGAAAAGTTGTCACGCCTGACCCGGGGAGGATGCTCATGACGCATGAGAAGAATTTCTTCAGGATGCCCACCAGGACGCGGATTGCGACACTCCTTAAGCTGCTTGGACTTTCCGGATTGATCATGGTCGTGACCACCGTCTCGGCGGCGGCGCAGAAGAAATACGATACCGGCGTCAGCGACACCGAAATCAGGATCGGCAACATCATGCCGTATAGCGGGCCGGCTTCGGCCTACGGTATCATCGGCAAGACGATGAGTGCCTATTTCCGGATGGTCAACGACAATGGCGGCGTCAATGGCCGCAAGATCAATTTCATTTCCTATGATGACGCCTACAGCCCGCCGAAGACGGTGGAGCAGGCGCGCAAGCTGGTCGAGAGCGACGAAGTGTTCCTGATCTTCGCGCCGCTCGGCACCGCGAGCAACGCGGCGATCCAGAAATACATGAACACGATGAAGGTGCCGCAATTGTTCGTCGCCACCGGCGCGTCGCGCTGGGGCGATCCCGAACATTTCCCGTGGACCATCGGCTGGCAGCCGAACTACCGCGCCGAGGCGCGGATCTACGCCACCTATATCCTGCAGCACCATGCCAATGCCAAAATCGGCGTGCTCTACCAGAACGACGATTTCGGCAAGGACTACGTACTCGGCCTGCGCGACGTGCTAGGCGACAAATACGACAGCATGGTCGTCGCCAGCGTGCCCTACGAGACCAGCATGCCGACGGTGGATTCCCAGGTGGTCGCGATCAAGACCGCCAATCCCGACATCTTCATCAACATCGCGACGCCGAAATTTGCCGCGCAAGCCATCAAGAAGGTCGCCGAGCTCGGCTGGCATCCGATCCACATCATGACCAACGTGTCGGCCTCGGTCGGCGCCGTGCTGAAGCCCGCGGGCCTCGACAACTCTGCCGGCATTCTGAGCGCCGGCTATCAGATGGATGTCACCGATCCGCAATGGGATACGTATCCCGGCATGCAGCGGTACCGCGCCTTCATGGCTAAATATTATCCGGAAGCCGACAAGTCCGAGAGCGGGCCGCTGACGGCGTTCAATACATCGACCGCGATGGTCGAGGTGCTGAAGCGCTGCGGCGATACGTTGACGCGCGACAACGTCATGAAGGTGGTCGCGAACATGGATTTCGAGATCGATACCTACATTCCGGGAATCCGCATCAAGACCACGCCGACGGATTTCTATCCGATCGAGCAGGTGCAGATGATGAAATTCACCGGCGCGAAATGGGAGCTGTTCGGTCCGATCATCGACGGCCACGCCGAATAAGGCACGGCAGCACGCAAGCGCAATCTAAAAAGCCGCCGGAGGGGCCCGGCGGCTTTTTCCGTTGTGGCACTTGCACGGTTCCCCGTTCATGATGAGATGTTCAGGGGATAGAGGGGAGCCAATCATGAGATCTGTCGTTATTACGGGGGCGTCAACCGGCATTGGCTGGGCCACCACAAAGATGTTGCTCGATCGAGGATTTCGGGTGTTCGGCAGCGTGCGCAAGCCGGCTGACGCGGAGCGTTTGAAGGGCGAATTCGGCGCCAATTTCACCCCGTTGTTGTTCGACGTTACCGACGAGACGGCGGTGCTGGCCGCCGCGCGCGAGGTCCGTGCGGCGCTGGGCGGCGAAACGCTGGCCGGCCTGGTCAACAATGCCGGCGTCGCGGTTGCGGGGCCGCTGCTCGAACTGCCGATCGAGCAATTCCGCAGCCAGCTCGACATCAACGTGATCGGGCCGATCCTGGCTTCGCAGGCCTTTGGGCCGCTGCTCGGGGTCGATCCGGAGCTCAAGGGGCCCAAGGGGCGGATTGTGATGATCTCGTCGGTCGCGGGCAAAAGCGGCAATCCGCTGACCTCGGCCTATGCGGCGTCGAAACATGCGATCGAAGGATTATCGGAAAGCCTGCGCCGAGAGCTGATGATGTTCGGCATCGATGTCATCATCGTCGCGCCCGGCGCGGTGAAGACGCCGATCTGGAGCAAGACCGGCGAGGCGGGTGCCCCCGACAACAGCAACTCGCCGTATCGCGTCGCCAAGGCGAAGATGCTGGATTTCGCCAAGCATCTCGGCGAAATCGGATTGCCGCCGGAGAAAATCGCCGAGCGGATCCTGCTGAAGCCCTGACATCGCCCAGCCCGAAGGTGCGCTACCAGATCACGCCCGATCCGATGCGGCACGTGATCACGGCAATCCTGCCCAAGCGCATGGTCGACAAGATCATCGCCAAGCGTCTCGGCCTGATGCGGCCGGCATGAAGCTTTCGAAAGAGATATTGCGACCATCGTGACGACAACAGGCAAAAACAGTGTGGAGCTGACCCGGCTCGCGAACGAGGCGCTGCGCGATCAACCGGGATGCGAAACCGCATCCGTTCCCGGTGTCCAGGCTCTGCCCGATGTCCGCGCGGGGCGTAACTGGGAAATTCCCAACGTCGTTCTCGGCGACAGCCTGATCAGCGATGTCGATCGTGCCGTGATCACCGTGCACCATCGGCTGGGCCGGCAGTTTCATTTGCAGCCGGACGATTAATTTCGCCGCGTCCGCAAGCGGCATTCGGGCCGCCTGACCCGGCTGCCGAGGCGTTAACCCCCGGACGGCCAAATTCGCGCTCCCCGCGGCAAATTCATTGCGCGTTCATGACGGTTCCGTTACATTTTTATGACACGCCGCAGTGTCCGGCTGCGTCGTCGGCCTCCTGGCCATTGCCAGTCAAGGCGCAAGGTCTGCGCCGGGTGGTGTTGCGTTCAGCCCATGGCGCTTGCGCCAAATCCAGGTCCATCTGCGACCACGGCGACCGGCAGCCTTGCTGCGGTCGGCCTGTGGCGGCTGCTTGCCGTCGCGGCGCCGCAGCTGGCGGCGCTGCTGGTGATGTTTCAGACCGAAACCGACCTCAGTTCGCGCACCGGCTTTCTGCTGTCCTGGGGCATCCTGAATTGCTTCTGGATCGCACTGCTGCGGCGTCCCGCTCTGTCGGGCGCGTTGTCGCTGACATTGGTGGTGGTGCTCGTGCTGCTGTCGCGGCTCAAGCACGACGTCGTGCAGATGACCGCGAACTTCGTCGACCTGATGGTGATCGATCGCGATACCGCGGCGTTTTTGTTTACGATCTTTCCGCATTTGCGCTGGTCCGTGATCGGTGCTGCCGCCGTCACCATCCCCTTGATGTATGCGCTGTGGTGGCTCGATCCGTTCCGCATCCGCCGCCTGCCGGCTGTGGCCTGCGCGCTGGCGTGTCTGGCCGCTTTGGTCGGCTGCGCCTTCACCTGGCCGGATGAAGTTTGGCGAGGCTATTACGATGACGGCTATCTATCGAAATTCTCCCGCTCCGGTGTGACCGCGGTATCGGATTTCATCCAATACGGCTTCATGGAGTCCGATCCGGTCATCCACGAGCATCTCAACGTGCCGCTGGTGGATTCCTGCCATCCCGCTGGGCGGCGACCCAACATCATCATGATCCACGACGAATCCAGCTTCGACATCCGTCAGGCCGGAGGCATCAAAGTGCCCACGGGCTACGGCAGCTACTTCAATTCGTTCGACGGCAAGGCGCGCAAATTTCTCGCCGAGAGCAATGGCGGTCCGAGCTGGTTCACCGAATACAACGTGCTCGCCGGGCTGTCGTCGCGTTCGTTCGGTCGGTTCGCCTATTTCGTCACCCGCATCGCGTCGGGTCGGGTCGAGCGCGGCCTGCCGCTGGCGCTGCGCCGCTGCGGCTACAGCACGCTCTCGCTCTATCCGGCCTTTGGCGCCTTCATGAGCGCGCGCAGTTTTCAGCTCACCACCGGCATCGAGCACTTTTACGACGCGCACGATCTCGGCGCCCGGGATGTCGAGCCCGACAGCTTCTTCTACGACAAGGCCCTGACCCTGATGTCGGGGCAGACGCCGGCGACGCCGCTGTTCGCGTTCGTCTATCTCGGCGCCAATCATTTTCCCTGGGAGACCCGCTTCCGCCCGGATCTGATGCCGTCCTGGCGCAATCCCGGCAACGAGCCGGTGGTCGACGAATATCTGCGCCGGCAGGCCATGAGCGTGACCGACTACAATTCATTCATCGCCGGGTTGAAAAAGAAATTCCCCGGCCAGCCGTTCCTGATCGTGCGCTATGGCGATCATCAGCCGGAATTCTCGCCGCACCTGCTCGATCCCGGTCTGGACGAAGCGGCGATCGGCACGAAACTGATGAGTTACGATCCGCGCTATTACGCGACCTATTATGCGATCGACGCGGTCAATTTCGAGCCGGTCAAGAGCCCGACCGAGATGGAAACTATCGACGGCGCCTATCTGCCGCTGGTGATCCAGGAAGCCGCCGGCATTCCGCTCGATCCGTCGTTCGAGGAGCAGAAGAAGATCATGCTCCGCTGCAACGGCGTGTTCTATGCCTGCAAGGGCGGCGCGGAGGCTCGCCGCTTCAACCGCCTGTTGATCAACGCCGGCATGATCAAGGGATTATAGTTTTCCCGTCATTGCGAGCCAACGGGTCGCGCGAATGCGCGCCCGATGACAGGCTCCGCGAAGCAATCCAGGGGCAACAAAGAAAGAACCGGATTGCTTCGTCGCTTCGCTCCTCGCAATGACGGAACGACCGTTGCCGGGCCACTTTTCCCGCAACTAATTTTCAGGCTTCTTCCGGCCAATACAGCCGCATCGGGTTGTCGACCAGCAATTTGCGTTGCAGCTCGGCCGTCGTGGCAATGTGCGGGATGAAATCGACCAGCAGGCCGTCATCGGGCATGTGAGCTTTCAGGTTGGGATGCGGCCAGTCGGTGCCCCACAGCACGCGATCGGGAAAGCTCTCGACGATGCGGCGCGCGAACGGGATCACGTCACGGTAGGCGTTTTGCTCACCATTGAGGGCGGGCGGGCCCGCGACCGACAACCGCTCCGGGCAACTGACCTTGGACCAGACATTGGGATGCTGCTCCATGAACTTCACAAACAGCCCGAACTCCGCGCCGTCGACCGGCTTGCTGACGTCGGGCCGGCCCATATGATCGACCACGATGACGGTCGGTAGCGCGGTGAAGAAGTCCCAGAGATCCGGCAGGTCGACCGCTTCGAAATAGATCACGACATGCCAGCCGAGTTTGGCGATGCGGCCGGCAATCTCGATCAATTCGTCTTTCGGCGTGAAATCGACCAGGCGTTTGACGAAATTGAAACGGACGCCGCGCACGCCCGCTTCATGCATCGCCTGCAATTCGGCATCGCTGACACTCTGCCTGACCGTCGCAACGCCGCGCGCTCTGCCATTGGAATGGGTCAGCGCGTCGACCATCGCGCGGTTGTCGGCGCCGTGACAGGTGGCCTGCACCACCACGTTGCGCGCAAAGCCGAGATGGTCGCGCAACGCATAGAGCTGCTGCTTCGAGGCGTCGCAGGGTGTGTACTTCCGCTCGGACGCATAAGGGAATTCAGCGCCGGGGCCGAACACATGACAATGCGCATCCACCGCGCCCGCCGGCACCTTGAACCGGGGTTTTGCGGGACCGGCATACCAGTCGAGCCAGCCCGGAGTCTTCTCGAATGCCATCGCCACAACCGTTCACTTCTCGGGTTTGTTCGATTTGATCATGGCCAGGATACGATCCGCCTCGGTGCGCCAGTCGGCACTGCGGGCAAAGCCTTCGCTGCCTTTGCGGCCGAACAGGCCGTCATCGGCAAGGTCGGCCACCCAGGCCTGGCGCTCGGCGGTGCCTTGCGCCGACCACGGCGTCAGGCCGGCCTCGCGCACGGTCTCGGCGACTTCGCGAACCTCTTCGCTGCGGCGGCGGCCATGTTCGATCACGCGCTGGAAGAAGTACGCACCCTGCTTTTCCCAATTGATGCTGGGAAATGTTTCCGTCAGCGACGCCAGCACCGCATCCTCGACGCCATAGGCGCGCGCGGTGGTGAAGCTTTCGATCAACATCGCTTCCATGCCCTTGATCATCACGCTGCGGCACATCTTGACCGCGGAGGCGACGCCGAGCGTCTCGCTCGCCACTTTCGCATCGAATCCGAGTTCGACCAGCAGCGGCGCGAGTTCCTTGGCACCAGCGCCGCCGAGCAGCAACGGCACCTTGATCCGGTAGGGCGGGATCGACGTCATCACCGCGCCCTCGACATAGCGGCCGCGGTTACCGTCGATCAAAGCGGCGGCGCGCCGCTTGGCGCCCGGCGACGATGAATTGAAGTCGAGATAAAACGCGCCGGGCTGGACCGCCGGCGCGCAGGCCTGTGCGACCGGCACCGCCTGGCTTGCGGTCACAGCCGAGACAATAAAATCGGATTTGGCCGCGAGATCGGCATGCGAGGAGGCCAGCGCGACACCGTGCGTTCCGGCATGGTCGCGCAAGGCGGGGCCCTGATCGGTGCCGAGCTTGAGGTCGTAGGTGATGACTTGCACGTCCTGCTTGCGCAGGTCCTCGGCGAGGATGCGGCCGACTTCGCCATAGCCGACGAGACCCACATTCCAGCGTTTCGGGTTGGTTGATAGCTCGCTCATTGGGTACAATCTCCTGCGAAGGTTGCCGGTGAGGGCAACGCGATTACTGCTTTGGCGGTTACTGCCTGGGAATGCCGACCTTCTCGATCACGCTGCGCCATTTTTCGATATCGGCTTTGAGCCGTGCCGAAATTTCCTGCGGCGTGCTGGCTTTGGCCTCGATGCCGAGTTCGATTAGCCGCTTCTTGACCTCGGGGTCGGCGAGGATGTCGCGCAGCGCGTCATTGAGTGTCGTCACGATCGCCTCGGGCGTTTTGGCGGGCGCGAACAGCGCATTCCATGAGACCACATCGTAACTGACGACGCCGCTTTCCTGCACCGTGGCGATCCCAGGCGTGCTTTCCGACCGCACCGCGCCGGAGGATGCCAGCGCCCGGAACTTGCCGTCAGCAAGGTTGCCCTTCACCGACGAGTAGCTGTCGATCATCAGGGCAATGTTGCCCTGCAACAGCGATACCTGGATGTCGGGCGTGGTCTTGTAGGGGATGATGGTGAAATCGATGCCGGCCGCGGTCTTGAACAATTCGGCCGACAGGTTCTGCGTGCTGCCGATGTTGATGGTGCCGACATTCAGCGTCCCGGGTTTTGCTTTTGCCGCGGCGACGAAGTCGGCCAGCGTCTTGAACGGCGAATCGGCGCCGGTGCACAGCAGAAAATCAAAAAATCCAAGGCTGGAAATCGGCGCGAAATCCTTCAGCGGATCGAACGGCAATTTCTCGAACAGCGAGACGCTGACCGCGGTGCCGTTGGAGAGCAGCGCGAGCGTATAGCCGTCGGGCGGCGACGATATCACGGTGCGCGCGGCGGCGATGCCGCCGGCCCCGGCCTGGTTTTCGATGTAGAAGCGCTGCCCCAGCTTTTCGCTAAGCCGGTCGGCGATGATGCGCGCTGTGATGTCGGCGACGCCGCCGGCGGCAAACGGCAGCACGATGCGCACCGGCTTGTCGGGATAGCGGCTCTCGGCGCCAGCCGGGGCTCGTGAAAAGGCCAGCGCCAATCCGGCCAGGGTTATTGCAACGATGATGCGGGAGATCGCGCGATCGACAAATGGCATGAACAACTTCTTGTCCGAAGTTTTATTGGTTGAGACGGGGCGTCTATAGCACGCGGCCATGCCGATCCAAAGCCTCGGTACAGGTTCCTCGGACATAGGAGATCGGGCTTCAGTGCTTGGCGGTCCTCTCCCACAGCCAGCGCGCCACCGCGTCCGGTGACGATGTGCTGTCATTGCCCGCCGCGCGCAAATTGGCCTCGCGCATCGCCGCTATATCGATGCGCCCGAGCAGCGGTTGCAAGGCCGCGCGCAAGGCCTGATCGCCGGATCGCTTCGGCGATATGAGCACGATCGCATCGTAAGGCGGGATCGCATGCCGGTCGTCTTCGAGCGCGACCAGATCGTATTTCGCGATCAGCCCGTCGCTGGTGTAGCCCGCGATCACATCGACTTCGCCTGAGGCGACCGCGGCATACATGAAGTCCGGCTGCATCTGCCGCTGCGCGCGGAATGCCAGCCCGTAGGCCTTCTGGATGCCGGCCCATTCCGGGCGCGAGAAGAACTCATAGTCGGCGGCCATCGACATCGCGCCGGCATGCGAGACCAGATCGCTGATGGTGTGAATGCCGAGCGCCTCGGCGCGCTTACGCGGCATCACCAGCGCATAGGCGTTGGCGAAACCAAGCTCGCCCAGCAGCGTGACTTTCTGCTGCGCCAATATTGTCTTCAGTTCGTCCAGCAGTTCCTGACGCGGCCTGATATCGCTGTGGTGGAATTGATTGGCCCACAGGGTGCCGGAATAGTCGACGTAGACGTCGATATCGCCGGTCACCAGCGCATCGAAGATCACGTTGGAGCCGAGGCCTTCGCGCGTCGAGGCAGTCAATCCGGCCGCGCGCAGCCGCTGCGCCGCCAGCGCCGCCAATACATATTGTTCGGCAAAGGTCTTGGCGCCGACAATGTAGCTCGATGGTGAGCGCGCCATCGTCGGCACCAATGTAGCCACCACCAGCGCCGCAATGCCGAGGCCACCGAGCGCGGTGCGGATACCACGGCGCGTCCGAATGCCGGTCTCGATCAGCGCCAGCAATTGATCGACCGCGAGCGCGAGCAGGGCGGCGGAGGCGCAGCCGAACAACACGAACACCCAGTTCTGGGTCTGCAGCCCGGCAAAAATGTAATTGCCGAGGCTGGTCTGTCCGATCGGCGTCGACAGCGTCGCGGTGCCGATCACCCAGACCGCCGCGGTGCGGATGCCCGCCATCATCACCGGCAGCGCCAGCGGCAACTCGACGGTGAACAGCGATTGCGATGGCGTCATGCCGACGCCTTGCGCGGCTTCGAGGATCGCGGGGTCGACGCCACGCAGCCCGGTGATGGTGTTGCGCAGTACCGGCAGCATCGAATAGAGCGCCAGCGCCAACACCGCCGGCAGGAAGCCGAACGCCGAGAAACCAAATCCGAACCAGGACAGCGACAGCGCGGTCAGCGCGAGCAATAGGGGATAGAACAGCGCCAACAGCGCCAGCCCCGGCACCGTCTGCACGATACTGGCAAATCCCAGCAAGGTGCTGCGCATCACCGGCCGGTTGCGGGCGGCGACCGCCAGCGGCAGGCTGACCAATAATCCCAGCGCCAGTGCCGTGACGCTGACGCGTACATGATTGCCGAGATAGTCCGGCAGATGGGTCAGCGCCTCGTGCCAGCGCGGGTCAGTGAATAAATTCATGCCGCGTTATCCGGCGGCAACAGCACCTTGAGCCGCTCGGCCTGCCGCCGCGGCGTGTGCAGGAGTTCGCCCACGTAAGGGTCGTCGCTGCCGGAAAGTTCCGACGGCGTGCCCTGTGCCAGCAGCGTTCCGGTACGCATCACCGCGATGCGGTCGGCCAATAATATCGCCTCGGTCATATCGTGGGTGATCATGATCGTGGTCAGGCCGAGCTTGCGATGCAGCGCGCGATAATCGTCGCCGAGCGCATCGCGGGTCAGGGGATCGAGCGCGCCAAACGGCTCATCCATCAGCACGATGCGGGGCCGCGCCGCCAGCGCCCGCGCCACGCCGACGCGCTGGCGCTGCCCACCCGATAGCTCATGCGGCAGACGGTCGCGGTGCTGCGCGCGGTCGAGCCGCACCAGATCTAGCAGTTCGTCGACCCGCGACGAAATCTCCTGAGACGGCGTGCCCAATAGTTTTGGTGTGATCCCGATATTGCCCGCGACGCTGATATGCGGGAACAGCCCGCCGTTCTGGAACACGTAGCCGATGCGGCGGCGCAACAGGATCGGATCGGTGGCGCTGATATCTTCGCCCTCGACCGTGATGCGGCCGCTATCGGCCTCGATCAGCCGGTTAGTGAGCCGCAGCAGCGTGGTCTTGCCGGACCCGGAGCCGCCGACGATTGCGAGAAATTCGCCCTCGGCGACCTCGATCGAGACGTCTTTGACGGCCTGAACGCGGCCGTCGCCAAAGCTCTTGCCGACATGCGCGTAGGCGATCAAAGACGGGCTGGGCATGCGGTGGGATCTCGCTTCCTGTTACCTTCCCCGTCCAGGGGAGAGTGAAGTAAGTACCACGCCGCGCGTCCGCGTTGAACTTATCCTTCGCAGGCGCTAAGGCATCACTCAAGCTTTGGAGGGGAATGGGGTGGATACGGCAATGCCAACGGCGGTCGCGCTTGACGATGCGACGGTGGCGTTTCGTCTGGCCGACGACCGCGTCTATACGGCGGTCGAAAAGGCCAATCTCTCGGTCGCGCATGGCGAGTTCGTCGCCATTGTCGGACCGACCGGCTGCGGCAAGTCGACGTTGCTCAACGTCGCCGCCGGGCTGCTCAAGCCGGCATCGGGCGGCGTGCGGATTTTCGACGTTCCGCTGACCGGGCTCAACCCGCAAGCCGGCTATCTGTTTCAGGCCGATGCGCTGTTTCCCTGGAAGACCGTGATCGACAATGTCGCCATCGGGCTGGAGATCACAGGCACGGATCGGGCCGAGGCGCTGGCGCGGTCGCAGAAATGGCTCGGCCTGGTCGGGCTCGGCGCGTTCGCAGGGCGCTATCCGCATATGCTGTCGGGCGGCCAGCGCAAGCGCGTCGGCCTCGCGCAGGTGTTGATACGCGATCCCAAGATACTGTTGATGGACGAGCCGTTCGGGCCGCTCGATGCGCAGACCCGGCAGATCATGGGCAATCTGCTGCTGGAACTGTGGAACGCCGATCGCAAGGCGGTGCTGTTCGTGACCCACGATCTCGAAGAGGCGATTGCGCTGGCCGACCGCGTGGTGATCATGTCGGCGGGACCGAGCGCGCGCATCATCGGCGACTGGCGCGTGCAACTTCCGCGCCCGCGTGACATTATGGAAGTGCGGCTGGACAAGGAGTTTCACTCACTTCATCGTGAGATTTGGAGTGTTCTCAAGGATGAGGTGTTGAAGGGCTACGCACAATCAGCAACTGGGTAAGCCGCTGCTGTTACGAAACTACGATCGAAAATCCGACATTGAATAAATCAGACATTCAAAAACGCTAACGTTCGAGAATAAAGGGAGACGTCATGCTGGTACGAGGTTCACTTCTGGCTTTCGCCGTTACGCTCGCAGCCGTTACAGTCTTGGGCGGCACCCACACCGCCAACGCGCAGGCCGTGTTCACGCTGTCGTCGCCCGACTTCAAGGATGGCACGCGGCTCGCAACCAAGAATGCCGGCAACAACAAGTCCAATCCGAATTGCGTTGGCGAGAATGTGTCGCCGGCGTTGTCGTGGAGCGGCGTTCCCGAAGGAACCAAGAGCCTGGCGCTGATGATGTTCGACCCTGAAGGTCGCCCGCCCGGCGGCGTCAGCCATTGGGTCGCCTACGGCATCAAGCCGACGGTGACCGGTTTCGCCGAGGGCGAAGTGTCGAAGGCGAGCGACAAATATGTCGGCGGCACCAGCACGCAGGGGGTCGGCTTCTATTCCGGACCGTGCACGCCGGCCGGCGCGCCGCATCACTACACCTTCACCTTGATCGCCACCGATCTCGAACCGTCGGCACTGGCGCCGGGCCTGAAGCGGGACGAACTGATCAAGGCGCTCGACGGCCACGCCAAAAGCGCGACTGGTTTGATCGGGTTGTTCTCGAAGCCGTAAGACGTGGGAGGCGCTTGCGTCGAACGAGAGCGGTCAGTGAGGCGCTTCTTCTCCCCTTCCCCCTTGCGGGGAGGGGGCCGGGGTGGGGGCCCGCAAGGATGGCGCATCGGTTTAAATCGCGCACGATCAGTGATGCAATTGAAAGTCCTAGAGAGTTGAACGAGATTCCGTCGGCGTTGACCCCCACCCCCAGCCCCTCCCCGCAAGGGGGAGGGGAGTTGAAAGAGCCGTGTCGATGTCACGCCTGACGCTTCTTGCCTGCCAGCTGCTGGTTGCCGTGGTCGTAGTTGCGCTATGGCAATTGCTGGCGAGCGTGCCGGTATTCGGCAAGGTGCTGCTGCCACCGTTCTTCTTTTCCAATCCGATCGATGTCGGCAGCCAGATCGTCGCCTGGTTCGCCAGCGGCATTATCTGGAAGCATCTGGCGATCACGCTGTGGGAATCGATCCTGGCTTTCGTGATCGGCTCGCTCGGCGGCGTTGCGGTCGGGTTCTGGTTCGCGCGCCAGCCGCGCGTCGCATCGGTATTCGATCCCTACGTGAAAATGGCCAACGCGCTGCCGCGCGTCGTACTGGCGCCGATCTTCACGCTGTGGCTCGGCCTCGGCATCTGGTCGAAGGTAGCCCTCGGCGTCACGCTGGTGTTCTTCATCGTGTTCTTCAACGTCTATCAGGGCGTCAAGGAAGTCTCGCGGACTGTGCTCGATAACGGCCGCATGCTCGGCATGAACGAGCGGCAGTTGATGCGGCATGTCTACTGGCCGTCGGCGCTGTCCTGGATGTTTTCGTCGCTGCACACCTCAGTCGGCTTTGCCGTGGTCGGCGCCGTGGTCGGCGAATATCTGGGATCGGCGGCCGGGCTCGGCTATCTGATCCAGCAGGCCGAAGGCACCTTTGATGTCGCCGGCGTGTTCGCCGGCATGTTCGTGCTGTCGGCGTTTGTCATCCTGATCGATATCGGCGTGACCATGGTCGAACGCAGGTTGCTGGTGTGGCGGCCGACGGTGGAGGGGCGGGGGTAGAGTTCGTCATTCCGGGGCGTGCGAAGCACGAACCCGGAATCTCTTTTTTCCAAAACTACTGGATCCCGGGTTCGTGCTTCGCACGCCCTCAGCGACAAACGCTTCGCGTTTGCGCGGGGGATGACGGCTGAAAGCGCGCCGTCAGTTTAGCATCTTGGTATCATCCGGCGCCTGCGGCGGGGTTTTGATCGCGATCGCTTTCAGCGGGCGGCCATCCGGCTTGGTGCCGCCATGCGCGGTGCCTTTCGGGATCACGATGAGGTCGCCCGGCTTGACCTGTACTTCCTTGTCGCCGAGCCAGATCGTTCCGGTGCCTTCGAGAATGTACTGGATCTCGTTGGTGTTGGGATGCATGTGCTTGCCGACATTGCCGTCCTGGATCGAGATGGTGGCGCCGTCGGCATTGACGAACATCTTGGAATGCATGCCGCCGGCGTTGGCCGGGCCCAACGCATCGCCGGAGAAGTCGCCGGTGTGGATGATCTGCGGCATGATGGCGTCGGCGGCAATCGCCGGCCGCAGCAGATGCGTCACGCCGCAGCCGGCGGCGAAGGCGACAGCGATAGATAGTGCGGTGATGGTACGGTTCATCAGTAGTCCTCCCTGCAAAGTTGTTTTTTATGCGCGGATGCTATGCTGCGAAATCGCACTTGGCCAGCGCATGATCTGCCGATGCGCGATCGGACTATGAAAAAAATCGTCCATATCGGATGGAATAGAGCGCGGTGAACCCGGGCCAAATCGCTTGTGGGCGCGCGGTTTGGCACCAAAGTCGCCTTCTCAAGCTCTCCGCGCTGCTCTATCTTGCGGCCAGATAGCTGGAGGAAGTCATGAGAGCGACATTTGGCAGGATGACCGGGACGCTGGTGGCGCTGGTGCTGGGTTTGGGCCTTGGTTCAGGTCTTGGTTCGAGCCCTGCCGCAGCGCAAAGCAAGATCACGATCGCAGTCGGAGGCGGCGCCTGCCTGTGCTATCTGCCGACGGTGCTGGCCAAGCAACTCGGTGAGTTCGACAAGGCCGGCCTTGCGGTCGAACTGGTCGACCTGAAGGGCGGCTCCGACGCGCTCAAGGCCGTGCTCGGCGGCAGCGCCGACGTGGTGTCGGGCTATTTCGACCATTGCGTCAATCTCGCCGCCAAGAAGCAGGAACTGCAGGCCTTCGTGGTGTACGACCGCTATCCCGGTTTGGTGCTGGTGGTGGCGCCGTCGCACAATGGCGAGATCAAGTCGATCAAGGATCTGGCCGGCAAGAAAGTCGGCGTCAGTGCGCCGGGTTCCTCGACCGATTTCTTCCTGAAGTATCTGCTGAAGAAAAACGGCCTCGATCCGACCAGCGCCGCGGTGATCGGCGTCGGCCTCGGCGCGACCGCGGTCGCGGCGATGGAGCAGGGACAGATCGACGCGGCCGTGATGCTCGATCCGTCGGTAACGGTGCTGCAGGGCAGCCATCCCGACCTGCGCATCCTCGCCGACACCCGCACGCAAAAGGATACGATCGCGATCTTCGGCGGCGAATATCCGGGTGGCGCGCTCTACAGCACCAATGCGTGGGTCGCTTCGCATGACAAGGAAGTGCAGGGCCTCACCAACGCAATCCTCAATACGCTGGCCTGGATCCATTCGCATTCGCCGCAGGAAGTAATGGACAAGATGCCTGCGGAAATGGTTGGCAAGAACAAGGAGCTTTATCTGGCCGCGCTGAAGAACACGATCCCGATGTATTCGGAAACCGGCAAGATGGATCCGAAGGGCGCCGACGCCGTGCTCGCGGTGTTCAGCGAGGGCTCGCCGGAAGTCGCCAAGGCCAATATCGACGTCACCAAGACCTACACCAACAAATTCGTCGAACAGGCCAGGAAGACCACGGGGATGAATGCCAAATAACGCGTTTCGATGACGCCCCCGGTCTTTCATCGCGTCACGACCCTCGACTTGCGCGTGCAGCCACGGCCGTGGCCGTTCGAGCAAGCGCGGCGGCCCGAGATTGACGCGCATTTTGCTGAAGCACTACGCAAGACGCCGGAGCTCTGGAACGGCCGCGTGCTGATCGGGCACACGCCGGCCTTCGACGGCGACCGTTTCCGCGCCGATTATTTCGAGACCGATTTTGCCAGCTTCCTGGCATGGCGGGACTGGGGCTTTCCGGACAAGGATGTGTTCAACGGTTTTGGCATGGGCGCGCTCTTGAGCAATGACGGTGCGTTCGCGCTCGGCGAAATGGGCAGTCACACCTCGAATGCGGGGCGCATCTATTTTCCGTCCGGCACCCCCGATCTCGACGATGTCAGGGGCGATAGGCTCGATATCGAGGGCAGCGTCGTCCGCGAGGTTGAAGAGGAAACCGGCCTGACCCCGGCCGATTACGTCGCCGAGCCGCATTGGGATTGCGTCTTCACCGGTGTCGCGATGGCGATGATACGGTTATTGCGCGTCGACCTGGCAGGCGAAGCGCTGCGTGAGCGCATCGAAGCCAATCTCGCGCGCGAGCAACAGCCCGAACTGTGCAGGATCCATCTGGTGCGCGGCATCGGCGATCTCACCGCGACGATGCCGCGTTTCGTCACGGCCTATCTCGAACGGCAATTCGGCGTCGCTTAATTTAACTAGCGTAACCTGAGAGTAGCCCATCATGAGCAAGAAGCCGGTCAAGAATCCCTCGCTTTCGCTGGCGGCTCAGTTGAAGCCGTTCGTGGCGCCGTTTCGCGTCGATGGCAGCAGCGAGTTTCATCTGCGGTCGCACCGGACCGCCGAGAAGGGCGGCCTCGACAAGGAGAAGGGCGAGAAGATCATCGCGGCCAATCGCAAGCGGCTCAATGATCTGCAGGAAAAGCTTTACGCGCAGGACCGCTGGTCGTTGCTGCTGATTTTCCAGGGCATGGATGCGGCCGGCAAGGACAGCGCCATCAAAAGCGTGTTCGAGGGCGTCAACCCGCAGGGCTGCGAGGTCTCCTCGTTCAAGCAGCCCTCGGCGCACGAGCTCGACCACGACTTCATGTGGCGAAGCGCGGTAGCGTTGCCGGAGCGCGGCCGCATCGGCATTTTCAATCGCTCGTATTACGAGGAATGCCTGGTGGTGCGGGTACATCCCGAACTCCTCGCCAAGGAAAAGCTGCCCGCCAGGCTGATGACCAAAAACATCTGGCGCGAGCGGTTCGAGGATATTTCCGGCTTCGAGCGCTACCTGGCGCGCAACGGCACGGTGGTGCTGAAATTCTTCCTCAACGTCTCCAAGGAAGAACAGCGCGAAAGGTTTCTCGACCGGCTTGATCAGCCCGCCAAGAACTGGAAGTTCTCGATGACCGATATCAGCGAGCGGGCGCTGTGGAACAAATACCAGGCCGCCTATCAGGAAATGGTCCGGCACACGTCGAGCCACGCCGCGCCCTGGTACGTGGTGCCGGCCGACCACAAATGGTTCGCCCGGGTGGTGATCGGCTCGGCCATCGTCAGCGCGCTCGACGGGCTCGACCTGAAATTCCCGAAAGTCGATGCCGCCTCGCTGGAGGAGTTCAAACAGGTCCGCAAGGCGCTGGAGAACGAGGACAAGCGGCCGGCGGTGGTGAAGAAGGTTGTGATGAAAAACGGGGCCAAGTAGCCCGCATGAGCGGAGCGATATGCGGGGCATCCTGTCGGCTGGCCCAGGTCCCGGATGTCGCTTCGCTCATTCGGGCTATGGCCCCCTAAATTAGGTCAGTCTTCCTGACCATCCTCTGACCATCTTTTGGCATTGCGGTCTGCCTTATTTCTCGTCTAGAACGGGCCCGGACCGCATCGCTGGCAACAAACCGTCAATGGTTTTGGCCAAGGATGCGTTTCCCATAGGGTCTGGCAATGCTGATTCGCAGCTTAAAGTACGGAGTTCAGGGCGGGGCGGCCAAGGCCGTCAATTCCTGCGCGATTCCGGCTGCGTCCCTGCCCACCCTGCTTCTTGGCGGGCTTCTGCTTCTTATCGGCCCCTGAGGGCCGTCTGGGCGGTTTGCGCCTGGGCACTCAGGGGTTGCGCGAGATCGAAGGAACCCCGTCAGCGCTCGAACAGGCAGCGCACCAGCTACAAGGAAGTTTCCCATGACCAATGTCACCAAGTCCGACAAGGACCGCGTCATCATATTTGACACCACCCTGCGCGACGGCGAGCAATGCCCGGGCGCCACCATGACGTTCGAGGAAAAGCTCGAAATCGCCGAGATGCTCGACGATATGGGCGTCGATGTCATCGAGGCCGGTTTCCCCATCACCTCCGAAGGCGACTTCCAGGCCGTCAGCGAGATCGCCCGCCGCTCCAAGAATTCGGTGATCGCGGGGCTATCGCGCGCGCATCCGAAAGACATCGACCGCTGCGCGGAGGCCGTGAAATTCGCCCGGCGCGGCCGGGTCCACACCGTGATCGCGACCTCGCCCCTGCACATGCGCGTCAAGCTGAACATGACGCCGGAGCAGGTGATCGAAACCTCGATCGCCAACGTCACCCGCGCCCGCAACCAGATCGACGATGTCGAATGGTCGGCCGAGGACGGCACCCGCAGCGAGATGGAATACCTCTGCCGCATCGTCGAAGCGGTGATCAAGGCCGGCGCCACCACCGTCAATATCCCCGATACCGTCGGCTACACCACGCCGGAGGAATACACCCATTTCATGCGCACGCTGATCGAGCGGGTGCCGAACTCCGACAAGGCGGTATTCTCGGTGCATTGCCATAACGATCTTGGCATGGCGGTGGCGAATTCGCTGGCCGGCATCGCCGGTGGCGCGCGCCAGATCGAATGCACCGTCAACGGCATCGGCGAGCGGGCAGGCAATGCCGCGCTGGAAGAAGTCGTGATGGCGATCAACGTCCGCAACGACAAGTTTCCGTGGTGGAACAAGATCGACACCACGCAGCTGACGCGGGCTTCAAAGCTCGTGTCCGCCGCGACCTCGTTTCCGGTGCAGTACAACAAGGCGATCGTCGGCCGCAATGCGTTCGCGCATGAAAGCGGCATCCACCAGGACGGCGTACTGAAGGACGCCTCGACCTACGAGATCATGCGCCCCGAGATGGTCGGCCTGAAGAAGTCGTCGCTGGTGCTCGGCAAGCATTCGGGCCGTCATGCCTTCGTGCACAAGCTGGAGGAGATGGGCTACAAGCTCGGCGCCAACCAGCTGGAAGACGCGTTCGTGCGGATGAAGGCGCTGGCCGACCGCAAGAAGGATATCTACGACGAGGACATCGAGGCGCTGGTCGATCAGGAGATCGCCGCCGCGCACGACCGCATCAAGCTGACGTCGCTGACCGTGATCGCGGGCACCCATGGGCCGCAGCGCGCCACCATGAAGCTCGACATCGACGGCCAGATCAAAATCGAGGAAGCCGAGGGCAACGGCCCGGTCGATGCTGTCTTCAACTGCATCAAGGCGCTGGTGCCGCATGAGGCCAAGCTCGAGCTCTACCAGGTCCACGCCGTGACCGAAGGCACCGACGCGCAAGCCGAAGTGTCGGTGCGTCTCGCCCATGAGGGCCGCTCGATGACCGCCAAAGCGTCCGATCCGGACACGCTGGTGGCCTCGGCCAAGGCCTATCTCGGCGCGCTCAACAAGATCGTCATGAAGCACCAGCGCGACGTGCCGGCGCAAGCGGCAAGCTGACTTCCATCGCAGGAGTCATTCCGGGGCGCGCGTTAGCGCGAACTACGATGTGCAATTGTACATCGGAGAATCTCGAGATTCCGGGTTCGATGCTTCGCATCGCCCCGGAATGACATCTGAAATCCAGCAACCGTAGCCCGGATGAGCGAAGCGACATCCGGGTTTGTCACGCTCAGTGGTCCCGCATATCGCAAGAGCTCATGCGGGCTACCGGCCATCCGCCAACCTCATCCACGCCCAAGTCGAAAAAACGACTTGGTCTCGCTTTCTTCGGCCTGCAATTTGGCGCGCACCCGCATCAGATCTTTCCAGCCGATGTAGCCCACCAGCCGCCGGTCCTCCCGCGAAATCACCGGCAGGTGGGCGACATTCACCTGCGAGAGACGGTCGGCCAGACCCGCCAGATATTCGTCCGGATATGCAAACGTCATCTTGCCGCCCGCCAGCAATTCATGCAGTGGCGTCTTGCGATGCTTTCCGGCCCGCCGCCAGCGCAGCACCGAGGGTGGGTCGATGATGCCCAGCACGTGCTGGCTTTCGTCCACCACCGGGAAGCTGGGATGCGTTGTCCGCGGGTTGGTGAGGAACGCAGCGGCGCTGTGCAGTGTCATGCTGGCCGGCACGGTTTCGACGTTTTTTGTCATGACTTCGCGGACCCGGGTCAGGGCAAACGGATCGATGCGATATTCACGCACCAGATGGTGGCCGCGCCGCGCCACTTTTTCGGTCAGAATCGAGCGCCGCATCAGCAGCACGGTCACGGCATGGGCTGCGCCGCAGGCGGCGATCAGCGGCAACAGCACGTGGGTGTTGCCGGTCAGTTCGACGGCGAAGAATGTGGCCGTCAGCGGCGAGCGCATCGTGCCGCCCATGGTCGCCGCCATGGCGAGCAGCGCCCAGAAACCCGGGCTGGCGGCCGGGAGATAGAAACTGAGCGCAGTGCCCATCGCACCGCCCATGATCAAGAGCGGCGCGAGCACGCCGCCCGACGTTCCCGAGCCGAGTGCGACCGACCAGATGACCGCCTTGACGATGAGCAGCAACAAGGCAGCTTTCGGGATCATGTCGCCCTGCAGCATTCCCGAAATATTGTCATAGCCGACACTGAGGGCGCGCGGGTCGACCAGTCCGCCGAGGCCGACCACCAGGCCGCCGATCAGCGGCCACCACATCCAGTGGATCGGAAGCTTGAGAAACAGGTCTTCGCAACCGTAAACCAGTTGCGTCAAAACGCCGGACAACAGCCCGGCCAGGATGCCGACCAGCACCCACGCGCCAAGTTGCAGCGCTGAAATGTCCACGCTGCCCGTGAACGGAAACAGCGGCGCCGGCATATGAAGCAGGCTGCGCTCCACCATGGCGACCACGGCGGCGACGGTGACCGGAATGAAGCTGCTTGGCGTCCATTCGAACAGCAGTAATTCGACCGCCAGCATGATGGCGGCGATCGGCGTTCCGAACACCGTGGTCATGCCGGCCGCGGCTCCCGCCACCAGCAATGTCTTGCGTTCGTTGTCGCTGACCGGAAGCATCTGCGCGATCAGCGAGCCGATGGCGCCGCCGGTCATGATGATCGGACCCTCGGCGCCGAACGGGCCGCCGGTACCGATCGCCACCGCCGACGACAGCGGCTTCAGGATCGCCACCTTCGCATCCAGCCGGGAGCGGCCCAGCAGGATCGCCTCGATCGCCTCGGGAATGCCGTGACCACGGATCTTCTCGCTGCCGAAGCGCGCCATCAGGCCGATGATGAGCGAGCCGACCACCGGGACCCCCACGGCCCAGAGGCCGAGCGGCAAATCCTGCAATCTCACCTCGGCGAAGCTGAAGCGGCCGAAATACGCGATGTTGGTCGCCAGCTTGATCAGCTGGAGCAATCCGAGGCCGGCGAACACTCCCGCGGTCGCCACGATCACGGCAATGCCTGCAATCACCAGAACACGAGGATTGGTTGAGAAGTCGCCGAGATGAGGACTGGCTTTGACGGGAATCTTTGATTTAGCCGACAGGACGCTCATGGTGGTGATGCTGACTCGAAAAAGGAGGGCAAATTGACGTTTGCCGTTTTATATCGCATTGCGATATAATCAAGCCCGATCACCGAAGCGAATGGCAGTCATGAAAAAGCGCGAAAAGAGCCCCGGTTCGAACCGGAAACGGTTGCCGACGCAGGCCGATTACGAGGCGCTGTCCGAGTTCCGCTACCAGATCCGCTGCTTCCTGGAGTTCAGCCAGAACGCCGCAGAGGCCGTCGGGCTGGCGCCACGGCAGCATCAGGCGCTGCTGGCGATCCGCGGCTATCCGGGGGGCGGACCGATCGCGATCGGCGATCTCGCCGAACGATTATGCATCAAGCATCACACGGCGGTCGGATTGATCGATCGGCTGGTGGCGGCGGAACTGGTGAAGCGGGTCGTCGATCCCGCAGATCATCGGCGTGTTTTGCTGAAGCTGACAAAGCGGGCCGAGAAGCATCTGGCGGACTTGTCCGCGGCCCATTTGGGCGAGTTGTCGCGGATCGAGCCGCTGCTGTTGCAGATTTTCGCGCGAAACTCGAAATAGCATGCAGTCGACGGGATCGGTCCGGCGAGCCAGGGACCTCGCGTCCGTTGTGGCGCGCTGAATCAACGATCCCAGCGTATTGTGTTCTCTGGGCGGATCGCCGGCCACACGTTGCCGTTGGGCGCGACGTATTTTCCGGTCTTTTCGCACGCCGCCAATCTGAACGAGTCGTAGCAGCTGTTGGGTGGCGAGCCCCATCGGGCGACGCAATTCAGGGCGCGATCGTTGCACGACGCGCTCCTGACCTCGACGGGTACAAGGAGATAAGAGAAAAAAATAACCACAGAGAGAACGAGTTTCATGTTCGCCTCCTCCGTCTTGCGGCGTGCTTAGATTAGGCGGGGGCTTTCGAAATATCCAGCGGCTTTGCCGGGCCCGGATTCCCTCTATTTGGAGCTGCCTGCGAACACGGAACCGTGACCTTCTCCTTTTCGGCCGAGCGTGTTAGAAACGTTTCCGTGACACGTTCGCTGATCCTTTCCCGGCTACTCGCAATCTTCCTGATCGCGGGTCTCATCACTGCACCGCTCTCCGCGGTTGCGGCGAAGAGTGACATGACGGCATCGATGAGCATGCCGGGCGATATGCCCTGTTGCCCGGAGAAGTCGCCGTCGCCGGTTGATTGCGACAAATGCGTGCTGATGGCGATCTGCATGACCAAGACGTTCGTGGTGCATCCCGCCGATGTTCTTGCGCCGTTGTTTGCCTCCAAAATGCGGACGCTCATCCCTGCTAGCGATCCGGAAACGGATGGCCTCGGTTATTCTCCACCACCTCGTCCCCCTCGATATCAGGTCCTGTCAGCGTAACCACGCCGATCATGCAGCCGCGTCGTCAATGACGCGGTCAAGACGCATGCCGCTTTGCGGTTGACCAACGATTGAGGATATCAACAATGAACAAGTTCGTAAGCTCGCGCGCCGTCAAGGCGGCGCTGATTGGCGCTGCCGTGATCGGCTTCGCTACCGTTTCCCATGCCGAGGTGAAAGACTACGAGTTTCAGCTCGTCGATCCGTCCGTTCAGGTCGGGCCCGACCGGACGATTGCAGTCAAGCTCGTCAACAAGAGCACGGGCAAGCCCGTTCCCGACGCCGTCATTTTCGCCACGCGCCTCGATATGGCGCCCGACGGCATGCAGGAGATGGCAACCAAGATCGCGTCGGTACCCGGCGGAGAGCCCGGCACCTATCGCTTCAAAGCCAACGTCTCCATGGCCGGCCATTGGCAATTATCGCTCGGGGCGAAAGTTCAGGGCGAGACCGGCACCGTCGAAAGCAAACTCACGATCCAGGCCAACAAGTGAAGCCGGTCATCGCGGGAGCCGCCGCCGCTGCCATTCTGGCAGCGGCGGTTGGCGGCTTTGTCGTCGGCCATCACGGTCTGCGACTGGCTGATATCAGACATATCGAAGCCATCACGCCAGCCGCCGCGCAAAGCGGCGAGGGTGCCATCTATTATCAGGACCCGGACGGCAAAGCGGTCTATTCGCTGACGCCGAAGAAGACATCCGATGGCCGGGACTACCGCGCCGTTCCGGCCGGCGCCGACGTGAATTTCGACGAGCCCGCGACCGCAGCGGCGCAGCCGACGACGATGTCACCGGCCGCAGATCGCAAGATCAAATACTATCGTAACCCGATGGGGCTGCCCGACATCTCGCCCATGCCCAAGAAGGACAATATGGGCATGGATTACATCCCGGTTTATGAGGGCGACGACAGCGACGACGGCTCCGTCAAGCTATCGCCAGGCAAGATTCAACGCACCGGCGCCAAATCGGAGCCGGCCGCCAAACGCGTCCTGCGCACCATCATTCGCGCGCCGGGCTCCATCGCACTCGATGAGCGACGCATTTCCGTCATCACCATGCGCTCCGAAAGCTTCGTGCAGAAGGTCGCCAACGTCACGGTCGGGACCCACGTCGCCAAGGGCCAGCCTTTGATGGAAATCTACAGCCCCGCGATCTCCTCGGCATCGGCGGAATATGTCTCGACCGTCGGCTCAACGACGACAGCCCGCAACCCGTCCTACGGCAGCGGGTCACGACAGCGATTGATGAATCTCGACGTTCCGGACGCGGTGATTTCCGCCATGGAAAAGAGCCATACCGTGCCGCTCGTCATGGAATGGACCACGCCGCGCGACGGCGTCGTTCTGGAGCGCAATGCCGTCGAAGGCATGCGGGCGCAACCGGGCGAGGTGTTGTTCCGGATCGCCGATCACTCCGTGGTATGGGCACTGGTCGATGTCGCCGAACGCGATCTTGGCGCGCTGGCGGAGGGGCAAGACGTCATCGTGCGAGCACGAAGTTTTCCAGGGCGCATCTTCGACGGGAAAATCAGCGTGATTTATCCCGAGATCAATAAAGACACGCGGACGGCACGCATCCGCATCGATTTGCCCAATCCGGATTATGCCCTGCTGCACGGAATGTATGTCGATGCGGAAATCAATACCGGAAGCCCCGACGCTGTTTTGACCGTTCCCGATAGCGCCGTGATGGATAGCGGCAGTCGCAGGGCGGTCTTCATCGACAAAGGTGACGGCCGATTTGAACCGCGCGAGGTCAAGATCGGCCATCGCGGTGATGGTTATGTCGAAATTCTTGCAGGCGTCTCGGAGGGCGAGCGCGTCGTTGTTGCCGCGAACTTCCTGATCGACGCGGAAAGCAATTTGAACGCCGCACTCAAGGGCTTTTCCGACGCGGGAGGTCAGCCATGATCGCCCGCCTTATCGGATGGTCTGCGCGTAACCTGCTGCTGGTGTTTTTCGGCACAGGTTTTGCGACCGCCGCAGGCTTGTATGCGTTTTTGCATCTGCCGCTGGATGCCATTCCGGACCTCTCCGATACCCAGGTCATCGTCTATACCGAATATCCCGGGCAGGCTCCGCAGGTGATCGAGGACCAGGTCACCTATCCGCTAACCACAGCGATGCTGACCGTGCCACGCTCGAAAGTGGTGCGGGGGTTTTCGTTTTTCGGCGTTTCGTTCGTCTATGTGATTTTCGAGGACGGCACCGACATCTATTGGGCGCGGTCGCGCGTGCTCGAATTCCTGAACAGCGCGGCCTCCCGGCTGCCCGCGGGCGTGGCGCCCACGATAGGTCCGGATGCGACCGGCGTCGGCTGGGTCTACCAATATGCTGTCATGTCGAAGGAGTTGAACCTTTCGGACACTAGAACCATTCAGGACTGGAATCTGAAATTTGCGCTGGCCAGAGCCGAGGGCGTCGCGGAAGTCGCCAGCGTCGGCGGCTTCGTTCGTCAGTACAACGTCGTGCTCGATCCGCAGCGGATGCGCGATCTTGGCATCTCCATGCAGAAAATGCGCGATGCTATCCGTGCCAGCAATGCCGATGTGGGAGGCCGTACCGTTGAGTTGTCCGAGTTCGAATATGTCATTCGCGGCAAAGGTTACCTTAAAAGCATCAACGATCTTGGCAATATCGTCCTGAAAACCAGCAACGGCACGCCGGTCCTGCTTCGCGATGTCGCACGCGTCGATATCGGCCCCGACGAGCGCCGCGGCATCACCGAACTAAACGGTGAGGGCGAGGTCGCCGGCGGCATCGTTCTGCAGCGCTTTGGCGTCAATGCGCTCGATGTCATCCAGAACGTCAAGAAACGTATTGCCGAGATCGCCAGCAGCCTGCCGCCCTCCGTCGAGATCATCCCGGTCTACGACCGTTCCAATCTCATCAACGCTGCGATCGAGACGCTGAAGCATACGCTGCTCGAGGAGAGCGCCGTGGTGGCGCTGGTCTGCATCGTGTTTCTTCTTCATTTCCGGAGTGCGCTGGTGGCCATCCTGATGCTGCCGGTCGGCGTGCTGATGGCGTTTGGCGCGATGAGGCTGTTGGGCCTTGGCTCCAACATCATGAGTCTCGGCGGTATCGCCATCGCGATCGGTGCGATGATCGATGCTGCCATCGTCATGATCGAGAATGCTCACAAACATCTCGAACGCGCCGGGCCCGGACGTTCCCGTGTGGAGATTCTGATCGAAGCCGCCGCGCAGGTGGGGCCCGCGCTATTCTTCAGCTTGCTCGTCATCACCGTGTCGTTCATGCCGATCTTCACCCTGGAGTTGCAGGAAGGAAGGTTGTTCAGTCCGCTCGCCTTCACCAAGACCTTTGCGATGGCGGCGGCGGCGATCCTGTCCGTTACGCTGGTCCCGGCTTTGATGATCGTCTTTGTGCGCGGGAAAATCATTCCCGAGCACAAGAACCCGATCAACCGCTTCCTGATCTGGATTTATCGACCCGTAATCAAGGCGGTCATGCGCGCCAAGACCCTCGTGATCCTGTTGGCGCTGGTGGTGCTTGGCGTGACGATCTGGCCTGCGCGCCAACTCGGCACCGAATTCATGCCAAACCTCAACGAAGGCACGCTGCTCTATATGCCGACGACCTTGCCCGGGATATCGGTCACAAAATCCGGTGAACTCCTGCAAACCGAGGACAGGATTATCCGGTCGTTTCCAGAGGTGGCGTCGGTCTACGGCAAGGCGGGACGCGCGGAGACCGCGACCGATCCGGCTCCCTCCGAGATGGTGGAGACAGTCATCAATCTAAAGCCCAAGGAAGAATGGCGCAAAGGCGTGACGCTCGATAGCCTCACCGCGGAAATGGATCGCGCCTTGCAGTTCCCCGGCGTTTCGAACGCCTGGACTCAACCGATCAAGGCCCGCATCGACATGCTCTCGACCGGCATTCGTACCCCCGTCGGCGTGAAGGTGATCGGCACGGACCTTAACGAGATCGGCACCCTCGCCAGGCAAATCGAAAAGGTTTTGAAGGCGGTCCCGGGAACCTCATCGGCTTATGCGGAGCGTGGCGTCGGCGGCTATTATCTCGACGTTGTTCCGGATCGCGAAGCGCTCGCCCGCTACGGCATCATGGTTCAGGACGTTCAAGACGTCGTTGCCACCGCTATGGGTGGACAAACCGTGACAACCACAGTCGAAGGCCGTCAGCGCTTTTCCGTCAATATGCGCTACCCGCGCGATTTACGAAGCGATCCCGAGACCATCAGCCGTAACGTCCTCGTGCAGATGCCGGGCGGCGGCGCCGTACCGCTCGGCGAAGTCGCCAAAGTATCGCTCTCGCGCGGACCGACCACTATCCGCACGGAGAACGGTCAGCTCGCCAGTTATATCTATGTCGATATCCGTGACCGCGATCTCGGCGGCTATATTGAGGACGCCAAAAGGGCGGTGCAGGCGAGCATTACATTTCCGCCGGGTGCCTATGTCGTCTGGAGCGGCCAGTATGAGTATCTTGAACGCGCAACAGCCCGTCTGAAATTGGTGGTGCCGATCACGCTCTCGATCATTTTCCTGTTGCTGTATCTTAACTTCCGCAGCTTGACGGAAACCCTCATCGTCATGCTCTCACTGCCCTTTGCTCTGGTCGGCGGACTATGGTTGATGTGGTGGCTCGGCTTCAATCTCTCGGTTGCGGTCGTCGTTGGCTTTATCGCACTGGCAGGCGTTGCCGCCGAGACAGGCGTGGTGATGCTGATCTACCTCAATCAGGCTTACGCGGAAGTGCAGGCGCGGTGCGCCGTCGACGGGCGCGCGCTGACGCGTGCCGACCTTTATGACGCCATCATGGAAGGCGCAGTCGAGCGCGTCCGGCCCAAGATGATGACGGTGGTCGCCATCATGGCGGGCCTTTTGCCCATCATGTGGAGCACTGGTACTGGCTCGGAAATCATGCAGCGCATCGCGGTGCCCATGATTGGCGGCATGGTGTCGTCCACCCTGCTCACCCTGATCGTCATTCCGGCGATCTATGGGTTAGTGAAAGGGTGGGAATTGTCGAGGATTCGACATCCGGTCCTTCCGGCCGCGGCGCGCTCGTTATGAGTGCCGGGTAAGGCGGCACCCGTGGGCTCCCGCTATCAATCGCGGGCGTCCTGCGCCGCGCCAAGTGCTGCCTTTTGCACGCGAGACCGCGGGTGCAGCGCGCACCCGGTCTTCCCTGCTCCCCTCTTGGGGTAGCACTGCTCCCTCCTTTTGGGGCGACATTCTTTTCAAACCTCGGGCGATCAGCGCCGCGAGAACGCGAAATTGTATCTCACCTTCTCAACGTCATTGCGAGGAGCCCTCGCGACGACCTGTCCGCCGTAGCTTTTTAGCGAAGGCGGAAGCAACCCAGCTCTTTCTTTGTGGCCCTGGATTGCTTCGCTATCGCTCGCAGTGGCGATTTTCTAGCTGCTCCCGATTGGGATAAACATTGCCGCTTTCGCCGTTCATTGGAATCCCATTCCAATCAGTCCAATCAATAATCGCGAAATTGAGATTTTTGCCGCGGCCGATGCGGGTACGTTCGACCATTCCCCAAGGTTTGGAACATCAGCGATGTCGCTCGTATCAGCCGATCTCGATCCGCCACAAACACAACGCGTGCTTGATGCCACTGAAAATGCGCTGCTTCGGCGCATCGATCTCACGACGTTGCGACTGTTCATTGCGGTATGCGAGGAAAAGAACCTGACGCGGGCGGCGGTGCGCGAGGGCATCGCGGCCTCCGCGGTCAGCAAGCGCATGAACGATTTTGAAGCCGCCTTCGGGATCAGCCTGTTCGAGCGGCTATCGAAGGGTATGGCACTGACGCCGGCCGGCGAAGCCCTGCTGCACCACGCCCGTGTCACACTGTTGAATGTCGAAAAGATCGCAGTCGAACTCGCCGAATACGGCAAGGGCGTGCGCGGCCACGTCCGCATGCTCGCCAATCTGTCGGCGATCGTGCAGTTCCTGCCCGAGGATCTCTCAGGGTTTTTCAGCGCCCATGGATTGCTGCGGGTCGATTTGCAGGAACGGCCGAGCGGGCAGGTGGTGCGCGGCATCGAGGAGGGGGCTGCCGAAATCGGCATCTGCTCGGCGGAGACCGAGACCCGCCGTCTGGAGACGTTCCATTATCGCTACGACAATCTGGTCGCGGTGGTGCGGCCGGATCATCCGCTTGCCAGCCACGACCGGCTATCTTTTGCCGAGACGCTGGACTTCGATCACATCGGCCTGCATGCCGCGAGCTCGATCTACCTGCGATCGCAATACGCCGCGACCGAGGCGGGCAAGTCGATGCGGCTGCGAATCAACGTGCCGGGGTTTGATGCGGTGTGCCGGATGGTGCAGGCCAATATGGGCATCGGCCTGATCCCGGATCGCGCCTTCGAGGTGATCGGCGCCGGTATGGACCTGCGCGCGATCCCGTTGCGTGATCAATGGGCGCGGCGGCAACTCAAGATCGCCGTCCGCGATTCCCGTCAACTGTCGGGCACCAGCCGCCTGATGCTCGACCATCTGCAGGCCGCGGAGGGCAGGGAGAAAAGGGAACCGGCTGCGGATTCGGCGACGCCGCGCGCCTGAAGTAGTGCCGTTCGCATGCCGAGAACACAGCGTTAGCCAACGAGCATTGGACGTTTCGGTCCAGGCTCCGGCAAATCGGACCCAGCTTGGCATTTTTCTGTCATGAAGGGGTTCCTGCATCAAGGAAAGCCGTTCGACAGGCAGCGCAGGTGATTTCAGCGGCCACAAACCGCGGCACTGATACAATCAAGCGGCAGTGTCTTAATTTTTGCACTGCAGCAAAATGATAAAATAGCCCCTGCTAAAGGGGCAATGGCATTTCCGGCGGCTTCTCTGTATTGGTGCCGCAGGCAAGGATGGGGCCGCGTCGAAGCGCGCCTCGCAATGATCGCGCGGGAGGAAATATGCGTAAATTGATTTTGGCTGCGGCATCGGTCGCAGCATTGGCCCTGATCGGCCCGGCGTCGGCGGCGGATTCGCCGATCGTCATCAAGTTCAGCCACGTTGTCGCGTCCGACACCCCGAAGGGCAAGGCTGCCGACAAGTTCAAGGAACTGGCCGAGAAATACACCAACGGCAAGGTCAAGGTCGAAGTCTATCCGAACTCGACGCTCTACAAGGACAAGGAAGAACTCGAAGCGCTGCAGCTCGGCGCGGTGCAGATGCTGGCGCCGTCGAACTCCAAGTTCGGTCCGATCGGCATCAAGGAATTCGAGGTGTTCGATCTTCCCTACATCCTGCCCGACCTCAAGACGCTGCGTAAGGTCACCGACGGTCCGCTCGGCGCCAGGCTGCTCAAGCTGCTGGACTCCAAGGGCATGACGGGTCTGGCTTACTGGGACAACGGCTTCAAGCAGATGAGCGCCAACAAGAAGCTGCTCGAACCCGCCGACTACAAGGGCCTGAAATTCCGCATCCAGTCGTCGAAGGTGCTGGAAGCGCAGTTCCGCACGCTCGGTGCGATCCCGCAGGTAATGGCGTTCAGCGACGTCTATCAGGCGCTGCAGACCGGCGTCGTCGACGGCCAGGAAAACACCTGGTCGAACATCTACACCCAGAAAATGCACGAAGTGCAGAAGTACATGACGACGACCAATCACGGCTATATCGGCTACGTCGTCGTCGTGAACAAGAAGTTCTGGGACGGCCTGCCGGCTGATATCCGCGACCAATTGTCGAAGGCGATGAAGGAAGCCACCGACTATGGCAACGGCGCGTCAGCCCAGGATAACGACGAGGCGCTCGAAGCGATCAAGAAGACCGGCAAGAGCGAGATCATCGTGCCGACGCCCGAGCAGGACGAAGCGATGCGCAAGGCGATGATGCCGGTCTACAAGGAAGTGGCGTCGCGGGTCGGTCAGCCCTTGATCGACGAATTCCTGAAGGAAACGGGCCGCAGCCCGATGAATTAGGCGGTAAACGCTTTAATGGGGCCGCGGCCGGGCTGGTCGCGGAACGAGGTGCATGATCGGGCGGCTTTATGCCGCCCGATTGTCACGGGGGATATTGATGTTGTTACGCATTCTCGACCGGCTTGAGGAAATCATTATCGCGTCCCTGATGGGGGCCGCGACGTTGCTGACCTTCATCACTGTCGTGCACCGTTTTCTGGTCAACGTTCCCTTCCTGTATCCGATCCTGTTTCCGATCCGGCTCGCATGGTCGCAAGAGCTGTGCATCTACATGTTCATCTGGATGGCGAAGTTCGGCGCGGCCTATGGCGTGCGCACCGGCATCCATGTCGGCGTTGACGTCCTGATCAACCGCCTCAACGATAAATGGCGCAAGGGCGTCGTGCTGTTCGGGCTGCTCGGCGGCGCGCTGTTCACCGCCATCGTCGGCACCATGGGCGCGAAATTCGTCATCGAACTGATGAGCACCGACCAGGTGTCGCCCGATCTCGAACTGCCGAGCTGGATCGTCTATGCCTGCATCCCGCTCGGCTCCTATTTGATGTGCTTCCGCTTCCTCCAGGTCTGCTGGGCTTACTGGAAGACCGGTGAGCTGCCGCATCACGACGCCACCAATGTCGACGGCATCGAAGTGACCAGCGCCAAAGCGCCTATCGCGATCGGAGAGGCGTGATGAGCGCGGCCATTATTTTCGGACTGCTGTTTGCCCTGATGCTGACGGGCATGCCGATCTCGATTTCGCTCGGCCTGACGGTGCTGACCTTCCTGTTCACCATGACCGAGGTGCCGATCGAAAGCGTCGGCCTGAAACTGTTTTCCGGCCTCGACAATTTCGGGATCATGGCGATTCCGTTCTTCATCCTGGCCGGCACCTTCCTGACCCGTGGCGGCGTCGCCCGGCGCATGATCGCGTTCACGACCTCGGTGGTCGGACATTTCAACGGCGGCCTCGGCCTTGCCGGCGTTGCCGCGTGCGCGATGTTTGCCGCGATCTCCGGATCCAGCGTCGCAACCGTGGTGGCGATCGGCTCGATCATGATGCCGGCGATGGTCGAACACGGCTATCCGCGCCGCTTCGGCGTCGGCGTGATCTCGACTTCCGGCGCGCTCGGCATTCTGGTGCCGCCGTCGATCATCCTGGTGTTGTACGGCGTGTCCACCAACACCTCGATCGGCGCGCTGTTCATGGCAGGCATCGTTCCCGGCATTCTGCTGGCGCTGATGCTGGCGGTGGTCACCTGGTTCATCGCCAAGCGCAATGATTATCCGCGCATGCCGAAGGCAACCTTCGGCCAGCAATTCAGCGCCTTCCGCGAGAGTTTCTGGGGCCTGGCGCTGATCGTGATCGTGCTCGGCGGCATCTATGGCGGCGTCTTCACGCCGACCGAAGCTGCGGCGGTCGCGGCGGTCTACGCTTTCTTCATCACGGTGTTCGTCTACAAGGAACTGAAGCTCACCGAAGTGCCGAAGGTGCTGCTGCAGGCGGCGTCGATGAGCTCGATGCTGCTCTACATCATCACCAACGCGGTGTTGTTCTCGTTCCTGATGACGCATGAGCAGATCCCGCAGGAGATGGCGGCCTGGATCATCGACAAGAATTTCGGCATCTGGACCTTCCTGCTGGTGGTGAACCTGATCCTGCTCGCGGCCGGCAACGTGATGGATCCGTCATCGATCCTGTTGATCATGGCGCCGATCCTCTATCCGCTCGCCACCAAGCTAGGCGTCAATCCGGTGCATCTGGGCGTGCTGATGATCGTCAATACCGAAGTCGGGTTGTGTCATCCGCCGGTCGGTTTGAACCTTTATATCGCCAGCGGCATCGCCAAGATGGGCATCAGCGAGATCACGGTCGCGGTACTACCATGGCTGTGCGCGATGCTGATCTTCCTGGCGCTGATTACCTATGTGCCGGAGATTTCACTGTGGCTGCCGCACTTGCTCGGCATGATCTGAATATTCCATACTCGATTAATGGGCGTTCACGTTGGCGCATGACAAATTGAAATATTGAGACATCAGAACATTGCGGTGCTGGAATATTGAAACGCGCTTGAGGTTACATCTTGGTAAGAGGCACCACTCTTGCCAAACTGTAAGTTGATTGCCGCTGAACGCGCGCTCATCCTCGTCCGACCTTGCAAAGGAGGTTCGTATGAAGAAGGTTCTGCTTGCCGGCGTCGCCGCGCTCGCCATCGCCGGCACCACCGTGGTCTATGCCCAGCACCGCCCCTGGTTCCATGAGCATATGCGCATCAACCCCGAGGACAGGGCGGCCTTTGCCGATGCGCGCATCGCCGCGGTCCATGCCGGCCTCAAGCTGACGCCCGACCAGGAAAAATTGTGGCCGCCGCTCGAAGCCGCGGTGCGCGATTTCGCCAAGCTGCGGATCGATCGCGCCAATGCGCGCATGAATGCCAGGTCGGATGACAAGGATGCGCAGAATCAGGACGATCCGGTGGCGCGTCTGCGCCAGCGCGCCGATAACATGACGGCCTCGGGCGCGGCGCTGAAGAAGATCGCCGATGCCGCCGATCCGCTCTACAAGACGCTGGATGAGGGCCAGAAGCGCCGCCTCAAGGTCCTGACCCATATGGAGCGCCGGTTCGAGGGCAGTGGCTGGCGCCACCGCGAATTCGAGCGCGGCATGGACCGTGGCATGGATCGGGATCGTGGTTACGATCGGGATCACGACGGGGACCGGGATGGCGGTTCGGGCCGGGACCATGGCGGTCGGGATCCTGGGCGGCTCTGACCACCGGTTTGACCTTGCCGGCGAAGTGCCTGAAAAGCCGTCGGAATCCGGCGGCTTTTTGGGTCTCGAGGATCCCCGTCTAGAGCCGGGAAAACTCTGCCGGTTTGCTGGACATCCGGGAATCGCTTTGCTAAACGACGCCCTCTTGCGAAGGCTTTTTCCCGGCCGGTTCCGGGCGCATAGCTCAGTTGGTAGAGCAGATGACTCTTAATCATCGGGTCCCAGGTTCGAGCCCTGGTGCGCCCACCAAGCCCTTCAAGCACTTAGCCAAACCAGAACCAGAACTAACGGCCGTGGTTTACACCCCGGTTTGCAGTTTTGTCCGCTGTCCGAGCTTCAGCACCGCCGCCTCGGCCAACTGCACATCACGCCCGAGATAGCGTGTCGGGGATCGCGTCCACCTCCTTGAGGCCGCGTGGCGATCAGCATCATCTAGAAGCCGCCCTCGTCACAGGTTGGCGTTATCAGCTGGGATAGGGTGAAAGCAGCTTGGGCCCGCTTTGGCGGTGCTGGCGGCATCTTGCGAAACGCAGAAACGCATTCTAACATAGGGTTATTTCCGACAAAGTTGCAACCTATCAGGTAAGAATGATTTCCTGCTCGCAGGCGGCGTGAGCTGTCCACATCTCGTGCGCGGCTTGCCTCGCGGTGGCGGGTGATTATCCCAATCCGTGGAAGCGGGACGTTTTCAATCTCATCCTTCAGCTAACGTTCCGGAACAAAACGCCGGACGTGAAGCGCATCACCGAGCCTTTCTAGCGGCGTGGGGCGTCAGGCCCCCACAAGCCGTCCTTGTCGTTCAAGCATTAAACCATTTCATGAAAAGGAGTTGTCCATGACGTGCTTTATTGAATTGGCGGGGGCCTGGTGTAACGGTGAGATCGCCTATCTCGCCTGGAAGGCGGAGCGCATCGACGGTTGCCTCGGGTTCATGATCACGCGTGTCCACGAATCCGGTGACGATGCCGGCCAGCATCGCATTCTGCCGTCGTGGATCGCGTTTACCGATCAATCCAATCCGGACTGGTTTCCGCAGGATACCTCCGTATGGCCGGTGCAGAACTACGAGTGGCGCGATCTCACCTTGCGCCGGAGCCGCAACCAGACGACCGTGCGTCCGATCAATTTTCGGGTGCATTACGAGATCCTTCCGGTCGGTACAGCCGGACCAGGACGCACCCCGCTCGCGCCATCCGATACCGCGCCGTACAAGGATGAACAGGGCAATGCCCATTACAAAGGCAAGCCACGGCCGCTCTATGCCATCGGCACGGCCTTCGCGACCGATCCCGTCGATGTCACCCATGATTTCGGACCTTCCATCAAAGCCACCTTCACTAACGGGATCCTCTCAACCCAAAATCTTCTGCTGCAATTGGCGAATGCCGCGAAGAAGCGCGGCGAACCGGCGCCCCGGCCCACGACGACCAAAGGGCTGCTGAAAGTTCTGCAAGACGAGATCAAGAATCCCAGGAGCGATATCCGTTCGTTCCTGACCGCAGATGTCCTGCACTTTGTCCGAACGTTGCTCGACCGGCAAAAGGCTGATGGCGGAGACGTCTATCTTGCGCTCTATGAGTTGACCGACCCGGAGCTGGTGTCTTTGCTCTCGGAGGCGATGAAGGGAGGCAAGGTTCACCTGATCCTCTCGACGGCCGGTTCAACTGACCCCAATCCGAAAGGCACGCCGAAGCCGAAGCGGAAGCCGGTCGTCTGGGACACGGAAAACAACGAGGCCCGGGCTGAACTTCACAAGATCGCGCCCGATCGCATCTACGATCGGATGTTCGACAACAAAACGCCGATTGGCCACGATAAGTTCGGCGTCTACGTCGACAAGAACGGCAATGCGACGACGGTCATGACTGGGAGCACCAACTGGACCCAGACGGGCCTGTGCACCCAGTCCAACAATTGCATCCTGATCGAGGACAGAAATATCGCCAAAGTTTATCTCGATTTTTGGCAGCGGCTCTTGAAGGACAACAAGACGCTGCCTGCGCGGAAACCCGTCAAGGTGAAGACTGACAAGGGCACTATCGAGGGGGCGGCGGCGAACAACGCCATTCAGGGGGAGGACCTGCGCCGCTCCAACATGCATCCGTTTGGGCCCGTCACGCTTGGCGATAAAGTGTCGAACGTGCAGATGTGGTTTTCTCCCAACACCAAGACAGCCAAGAAGACGGCGCAATCGCCGATGCCGGGCGATCTCAACGACCTCTATACGCTAATGGACCACGCGAAGCAGGCGATCCTGTTTCTGACCTTCATGCCGGGCGAGTCCGGCAAGCAGAATATTATCGGAGAGGCGGCCAAGCTCGCAAAGGAGAGGCCCGAGCTTCTGGTCGCCGGCGCGATCAGCGATCCTTCGGCGATGCCCAATTATGTCCGGCCGGTGAAAGGCCAGAAGAAGACGAAATCCAAGGTGAAGGTACCGGCCCCCAGCGTCTGGTGGCCGGACGGGCAGGACAGCCGTATCGCGATGATTTGCGCGACGGCTATCGGCACACCGATCGGCGATCTTCACCCGGAACTGTTGAGTGCGGGACATGCGATCATCCATGACAAGATCATCGTGATCGACCCACTCGACAAGGATGGATGCGTCGTCATCACCGGCAGTCACAATCTCGGATACAAGGCCTCCTACGATAACGACGAGAATTTGCTCATCATCAAGGGAAACCAGGCACTCGCGCTCTGTTATGCGGTGCACGTAATCGATATCTATCAGCACTACCTCATGCGTGCGAAACAAGAAGATGAGGAGAGGAAGGCGTTGCTGTCGGGTAAGCCCCAGAAGCCGCCAAGTGTTAATCATGGCTTCTTGAAAACGAGCGACGGATGGCAGGACCGTTTCTTGCGTCCGCAGCCACCCACCATCCTCGATTATTTCCTTGAAAAGCCGGCAGCGGCCGTGGCGGCACCGCCCGTCGCAGGACCGAAGAAGCGGCGACGATAAGAAGCTGGAGCGGCATCTCCTTTTGCTACCGGTCTCCGAGAAAAAGGGCGCGAACTCAATCCGCGCCCTCATGCACGG
>CAVTWC010000014.1:0-100000 GCA_963738105.1 uncultured Alphaproteobacteria bacterium
CTCGGATGCGATCAGCATTCTCTGCAACCTCGAGCACCGCGGCGCTGTCGGCGCTGACCCGCGCGCCGGTGACGGCGCCGGCATCCTGGTGCAGATTCCGCACGCTTTCTTTGCGCGCAAGGCCGCCGAGCTCGGCTTCCAGTTGCCGAAGCCTGGCGACTACGCCGTCGGCGCGCTGTTCATGCCGAAGGAAAAGTCGTGGCGTAACGTCATCAAGAGCATCATCGCCGACCAGATCAAGAACGAAGGCCTGAAGCTGCTCGGCTGGCGTGATGTGCCGACCGACAATTCCTCGCTCGGCGAAACCGTCAAGCCGACCGAGCCCGCCTGCATGCAGGTGTTCATCGGCCGCGGCGATCACATCAAGAGCGAAGACGACTTCGAACGGCGGCTCTATATCCTGCGCAAGTCGATCTCGCAGGCGATCTATCAGCGCCGCGACCGCGGCCTTGCCGGCTACTACCCGGTTTCGATGTCGTGCCGCACCGTGATCTACAAGGGCATGTTCCTGGCCGACCAGCTCGGCAGCTATTATCCCGATTTGCACGAGCCCGACTTCGAGAGCGCGCTGGCGCTGGTGCATCAGCGCTTCTCCACCAACACCTTCCCGACCTGGTCGCTGGCGCACCCTTATCGGATGATCGCGCATAACGGCGAGATCAACACCTTGCGCGGCAACGTCAACTGGATGGCGGCACGGCAGGCCTCGGTCAGCTCGGAGCTCTACGGCAAGGATATCAGCCGGCTGTGGCCGATCTCCTATGAAGGCCAGTCCGACACCGCCTGTTTCGACAACGCGCTCGAATTCCTGGTGCAGGGCGGCTACTCGCTGCCGCACGCGGTTATGATGATGATTCCGGAAGCCTGGGCTGGCAATCCCTTGATGGATGAGCAGCGCCGCGCCTTCTACGAATATCATGCCGCGATGATGGAGCCATGGGACGGCCCCGCCGCGATCGCCTTCACCGACGGCCGCCAGATCGGCGCCACGCTCGACCGCAACGGCCTGCGACCGGCGCGCTATCTCGTGACCAGCGACGACCGCATCGTGATGGCGTCCGAAATGGGCGTGCTGAAAATTCCCGAAGACCAGATCATCACCAAGTGGCGGCTGCAGCCCGGCAAGATGCTGCTGGTCGATCTCGAAGAAGGCCGGCTTATTCCCGACGACGAGATCAAGGCGTCGCTGGCGAGGAGCCATCCCTATCGGGAGTGGCTTGGCCGCACCCAGATCGTGCTGGAAGAATTGCCGGATGCGCCCACCAAGGGCATGCGCTCAAATCTGCCGCTGCTCGATCGGCAGCAGGCGTTCGGCTATTCACAGGAAGACGTCACCCTGCTGATGACGCCGATGGCCGCCACCGGCGAGGAAGCGGCGGGCTCGATGGGCAACGACACGCCGATCTCGGCGCTGTCGGACCGGCCGAAGCCGCTGTTTACCTATTTCAAGCAGAATTTCGCGCAGGTCACCAACCCGCCGATCGATCCGATCCGCGAGGAACTGGTGATGAGCCTGGTCTCGATCATCGGGCCCCGGCCGAACCTGTTCGATCTGCAGGGCCTTGCCTCGACCAAGCGCCTTGAAGTGCGCCAGCCGATCCTGACCGACGCCGATCTGGAGAAGATCCGCTCGATCTCCGACGTCGCCGACACCCATTTCAAGTCGCGCACGCTCGACACCACCTTCCATGCCGGCTTCGGCGCCGCCGAACTCGAGCAGGTGCTCGACGAACTGTGCGCGCGCGCGGAAGCCGCCGTTCGCGAGGGCGTCAACATCATCATCCTGTCCGACCGCATGGCGGGCTCGGACCGGATTCCGATTCCCTCGCTGCTGGCCTGCGCCGCGGTCCACCATCATCTGATCCGGGTCGGGCTGCGCACCTCGGTCGGCCTCGTGGTCGAATCCGGCGAGCCGCGCGAAGTGCATCACTTTGCGTGCCTGGCCGGCTACGGGGCCGAAGCGATTAATCCCTATCTCGCGTTCGAGACCATCATCGCGATGAAGGACCGCCTGCCTGGCTCGCTCGACGACTATGAAGTGGTCAAGCGCTACATCAAGTCGATCGGCAAGGGCCTGCTCAAGGTGATGTCGAAGATGGGCATCTCGACCTATCAGTCCTATTGCGGCGCGCAGATCTTCGACGCGGTCGGATTGAAGGCGGATTTCGTCTCGAAATATTTCGTCGGCACCCACACCCGGATCGAAGGCGTCGGCCTGGCCGAAATCGCCGAGGAAACCGCGCGGCGTCATTCGGACGCGTTCGGCGAAGCCCCGGTGTACAAGAACGCGCTCGATGTCGGCGGCGAATATGCCTACCGCACCCGCGGCGAGGATCACGCCTGGACGGCCGAATCCGTCTCCACGCTGCAGCACGCGGTGCGCGGCAATTCGCTGGAGCGGTATCGCGCCTTCGCCAAGATTCTCAACGAGCAGTCCGAGCGGCTGTTGACGCTGCGCGGCCTGTTCAAGATCAAGACCGCCGAGGACGAGAAGCGCAAGCCTGTGCCGCTCGACCAGGTCGAACCGGCCAAGGATATCGTCAAGCGTTTCGCTACCGGGGCCATGTCGTTTGGCTCGATCTCGCGCGAGGCGCACACGACGTTGGCAATCGCGATGAACCGGATCGGCGGCAAGTCGAACACCGGCGAAGGTGGCGAGGAAGCGGATCGCTTCAAGCCGATGCCGAACGGCAATTCGATGCGCTCGGCGATCAAGCAGGTCGCGTCCGGCCGCTTCGGCGTCACGACGGAATATCTCGTCAACTCCGACATGATGCAGATCAAGATGGCGCAAGGCGCCAAGCCCGGCGAAGGCGGACAGTTGCCCGGCCACAAGGTCGACGCGACCATCGCGCGCGTGCGGCATTCGACGCCCGGCGTCGGCTTGATCTCGCCGCCGCCGCATCACGACATCTATTCGATCGAGGATCTGGCGCAGCTCATTTACGACCTCAAGAACGTCAATGAGGAAGGTCAGGTCTCGGTCAAGCTGGTCTCCGAAATCGGCGTCGGCACGGTCGCCGCCGGGGTCGCGAAGGCGCGCGCCGACCATGTTACCATCGCGGGCTTCGAGGGTGGCACCGGCGCCTCCCCCCTCACCTCGATCAAGCACGCCGGCAGCCCCTGGGAGATCGGTTTGGCCGAAACCCACCAGACGCTGGTGCGCGAACGGCTGCGCAGCCGCATCGTGGTTCAGGTCGACGGCGGTTTCCGCACCGGGCGCGACGTCGTGATCGGCGCGCTGCTCGGCGCCGACGAGTTCGGATTTGCCACCGCGCCCTTGATCGCGGCCGGCTGCATCATGATGCGCAAATGCCATCTCAACACCTGCCCCGTGGGTGTCGCGACGCAGGATCCGGTGCTGCGCAAGCGCTTCACCGGCCAGCCCGAGCATGTCATCAACTACTTCTTCTTCGTCGCCGAGGAAGTGCGCGAGATCATGGCCGCGCTCGGCTACCGCACCTTCAACGAGATGGTCGGCCAGACCCAGATGCTCGACCAGTCGACCTTGGTGGCGCATTGGAAGGCCAAGGGGCTCGACTTCTCGAAGCTGTTCGTGCGCCAGAAGGAACAACCCGGCCAGAAGATCTATCACTCGCAAAACCAGAACCATCACCTGGAAGCGGTGCTCGACCGCAAGCTGATCGAAAACTCGCGGGCTGCACTCGACCGCGGCGCGCCGGTCAAATTCGAGGTGGCGATCAACAACACCGACCGCAGCGCCGGCGCGATGCTGTCCGGCGCGGTGGCGAAGATCTATGGCCACGCCGGCCTGCCGCACGACACCATCCAGGTCAGCCTCAAGGGCACCGCGGGTCAGGCGTTCGGCGCCTGGCTGACGCGCGGCGTCACCTTCGAGCTCGAAGGCGAAGGCAATGACTATGTCGGCAAGGGACTGTCCGGCGGCCGTATCATCGTCAAGCCGCCGGCCAATTCCGGCATCGTGCCGGAAGAGTCGATCATCGTCGGCAATACCGTGATGTACGGCGCAATCGAAGGTGAATGCTATTTCCGCGGCATTGCCGGCGAACGCTTCGCGGTGCGTAACTCCGGCGCGGTCGCCGTCGTCGAAGGCGCCGGCGATCATTGCTGCGAATACATGACCGGCGGCATCGTCGTGGTGCTCGGCAAGACCGGACGCAATTTTGCGGCCGGCATGTCCGGCGGCGTCGCCTATGTGCTGGATGAAGCGGGTGACTTCGAAAAGCTCTGCAACATGGCGATGGTCGATCTCGAACCGGTGGTCTCGGAAGAGATGATCAACCAGAACACCTATCACCACACCGGCGACCTCGAAGCGCATGGCAGGGTCGACGTGTTCAAGGACCTGCTCGACTCCGATGTCGAGCGGCTGCACATCCTGATCTCGCGACACGCCAAGCTGGCGGGATCGAAGCGCGCCGCCGACATTCTCGCGAACTGGAAGACGTGGCTGCCGAAATTCCGCAAGGTGATGCCGGTAGAATACCGCCGCGCACTGAAGGAACTGAAGGCGAAGAACGCCGACGCCGAACCGAAGATCGCGATCGGAGCGTAGAAATAAAGCCCCTCATGGTGAGGAAGCGCGCTGGCGCCGTCTCGAACCATGAGGACAGAATGTGTTTCTCATCCTTCGAGACGCGGCCAAGAGGCCGCTCCTCAGGATGAGGCCGAGACGAGAATGGACATTCCTCATGGTGAGCGGCGCTTGCGTCGTCTCGAGCCATGGTGACAGACAAGGTTTGCAGGGGCGTCGGGTTTAATGGGCAAGATCACAGGTTTTCTCGAGATCGAGCGTCACGATCGCAAGTACGCGCCGGTGGCCGAGCGCGTCAAAAACTATAGCGAATTCGTCGTTCCCCTGAGCGAGAAGGAAACGCGCGACCAGGCCGCGCGCTGCATGAATTGCGGTATTCCCTATTGCCACGGCACCGGCGCGGTCGCGCCGGGCACGCCAGGTTGCCCGGTCAACAACCAGATTCCGGACTTCAACGATCTGGTCTACCAGGGCAATTGGGAAGAGGCCTCGCGTAACCTGCACTCGACCAACAATTTTCCGGAGTTCACCGGCCGCATCTGTCCGGCGCCGTGCGAAGCCTCCTGCACGCTCAACATCGACGACAACCCGGTCACCATCAAGACCATCGAATGCGCGATCGTCGACCGCGCCTGGGACAATGGCTGGCTCGAGCCGGAAGTCGCCGCGCAGAAGACCGGCAAGAGGATTGTCGTGGTCGGCTCGGGCCCCGCCGGCCTGGCCTGCGCGCAGCAACTCGCACGCGTCGGCCACGAGGTGCATGTGTTCGAGAAATACGCCAAGGCGGGCGGCCTGCTGCGTTACGGCATTCCCGACTTCAAGATGGAAAAGCACATCATTGACCGGCGCATAACGCAGATGCAAGCCGAGGGCGTCACCTTCCATTACGGCAGTCCCGTCGGCGGCACCGGCGAGGGCGCGATCGATCCGCAGGAGATGCTGAAGCAGTATGATGCGCTGGCGCTGACCGGCGGCTCGGAAGCCCCGCGCGACCTCTTGATCCCGGGCCGCGATCTGGCGGGCATTCACTTCGCGATGGATTTCCTGCCGCAGCAAAACCGCCGGGTCTCCAGCGAGCCGCTCGGCGACGCCGCGGAAATTCTCGCCGGCGGCAAGCATGTCGTGGTGATCGGCGGCGGCGACACCGGCTCGGATTGCATCGGCACGTCGTTCCGGCAAGGCGCGCTGTCGGTGACGCAGCTCGAAATCATGGCGGCTCCCCCCGAGCATGAGGACAAGGGCCTGACCTGGCCGAACTGGCCGCTGAAGATGCGGACCTCGTCGAGCCAGGCCGAAGGCGCACGCCGCGAATTCGCGGTGCTGACGCAAAAGTTTTCGGGCGGCGACGGCAAGGTCGGCAAGCTGCATTGCGTGCAGGTCGATGACAAGTTCAAGCCGATCGCGGGCAGCGAGTTCGAGCTTGAGGCGCAACTGGTGCTGCTGGCGATGGGCTTCGTGCATCCGGTGCATGAAGGCCTGCTGAAGACGCTCGGTGTCGACCTCGACCAGCGCGGCAATGTCCGCGCCAACACGTCAGACTACCAGACCTCGCGACCGAAGGTGTTTTCCGCCGGCGACATGCGCCGCGGCCAATCGCTCGTGGTCTGGGCGATCCGCGAAGGCCGGCTCTGCGCCCGCGCGATCGACCAGTTCCTGATGGGGACGACGAATTTGCCGAGGTGAGGTTCACTCCCGGCGAACGAAAGGCATTTACAGCACATCAAAGCGTCATCACCCGCGAAAGCGGGTGATCCAGTATTCTAGAGCGCCTGATAATTTCAGATGACGGAGATTACTGGATACCCGCTTTCGCGGGTATGACGGCCAGCTTTCCGGCTTAGCCTGGCAGCGCCGCCCTCAGTTCTGCAGCCTCACGCCCAGCATCACCACCGTCGACGCCGAACTCGCGCCCACCTCGTTGGAGTTGAGGATATCACGCCTAAGCGTGCCCTTGAGCCAGAGGTAGCGGGTCATCTTGTAGATCACGTCGCCCTCGATGCTGTAGAGCTTGTCGGAGCGGCTGTCCCCTTGATAGTCTTGCGTGCCGTAAGTGAACTTGCCGATCGCGGTGAGCCAGCGGCGGAAATCATGATCGGCTTCGACCGTATAGGTTCGCGTTAGCACACCCGACGTGCCCGGCAGCGTGGTCTCGTCGATCGAGGTGGTGGAATAGAACTTTGCCGTGGTCAGCGGTGTCGCGTTCCAGGTCAGCGAGCCCGCGGTGAGCAGGCCTTCGAGCCGGTTCAATCGGGGATCGATATAGTTGCGCGCGGCGTAACCGATCGAGACTTCTCCGGTCAGGATCCGCGTGAGTTCGAACGACGTGCCGACCTTGGCGTAGCCGCCATTGGAGTCGCGCTCGTAGCCGCTGCGGTCGAATTGCAGGTCGTGCACGCGGGTGTCGCCCTCGACCTCGACGAACGGCTTGACGCCCGGGGTCAAGTCGTAGCTGACACGGCCGACGCCGCCATACTGATTGAAATTGCGGTCGTCATTGCTCGACAGCGAGCCGTCGGTCAGCGTCGAGTTCTGATAGACCGTGCGGTCGATGGTGCCGCCGGCGGCGACTTCCAATCGGTTGAAATTCTGGTCGATGCCGAGGGTGCCACCGAACGTGGTATAGATCGGATATCTCGCGAGGCCGGCCTGGATGTTCGGGCTGCCCGGATTGTCGGTCGACAGCAGCAGCCGGGTTTCCGCCAGGATGTGCGTGTCTTCGGTGACGTCGATACGGCCATCAATATGGCCGATGAAGTTGGGCCTCGAGATATCGGTCGGCGCCGAGGAGATCGCGCCGTCGATCGTCGGCGGCAAGCTGCCGCCGTAGCCGGTGAAGGAGCCGCGGAGATCGGCCACCAGCGCGTGACGCTCCCAATCCGACACCGCCAGAAATTCCGGTGCCACCACCCAGAACGGCAAACCTTTCGGCACGACGGTGCGGCCGGGATTGGTGTCATAGCCGGCGCTGACCTCGACCGCCGACTTGATCAGAAAACTGCCGGCGTAATCGCCGACCGCGCCGAACGGATCGTCATCGACCCTCAACCGCTTGCGCGGCGGCTGGCCCACCACGGTGCCGGCCATCGCGGGTGGCAGCGGTGTCTTGTTGGCGGATTGCGACGGCGCGATCGACAACCGCAATTGCCCCGCGGCGTTGAGCTGTGGCGGTGGCGGCGGCGGGCTGCCGGGACCAGGCGACGGTTTCGGCTTCGCCTGAGCCGGGTAAAACTTCGGCTTCTTGCGGGTGCGATTAAGCGAGTTATATCCGGAATCGGACGCGCCGCTGGCCGCTGGCAGGCCATATTGCGGGACTTGCCCGATCCGCGACGGCGCCGGCCCGCGATCCGGGTCGAGCGGCTGGTCATCGCTGCCGGTGTCGTTGGGATCACCACCGGCCGCCGTTCTGCGCAGCGGCAAATCCTGCGGCGATACGAAGCCGCCTTGCACCGGGCGAAACAAATCGGGCGTGATGCTCTGGGCTTGGGCCCCGGCTGCGTCGAAGGCGATCGGTGCAAGGTTGATCAGCCCAAGGCATGCCAAAGACGCGCGTAAAGTCATTGCGCGCTTGCGGCGGCCCCGTGCTGGACCCGACATCACGATGGAAATACCCCAGCCAATTCATACGCTTGACGGACGAATTCCAGTCGCGCGCGTATGCGTCCCCTAGAAAACGTCGTTAATGGAGTTAAAACAATTATGGTTAATGAGGCGTTGAGAACCGGCCCCCCGCGTCGCATAGCCGGACCGGCCGTGCTAGGAAGGCGCTCAAAGCACCGGGCCGAAAGCGGCCCTATTTCCCGGAATCACAAACAGATGGCGAAGACGAAACCGCTGATGGCAAAAACATCCGGTACCGACCGCGCGAATGACGCCATTGCATCGGCTCTGCGCACGCTCGACGCCGAGGGCAGCGGCGTCGCCGCGATCGTGGCCGCGTTGCAGGGCCCGCTCGGGTCGGCTTTTACCGCCGCCGTCGAACTGATCCTGGCCGCCAAGGGCCGCGTGATCGTGACCGGCTTGGGCAAATCAGGCCACATCGCGCGCAAGATCGCCGCGACCTTCGCCTCCACCGGCACGCCTGCCTTCTTCGTGCATTCCGCCGAAGCGAGCCACGGCGACCTCGGCATGATCACCGCCGACGACGTCATCGTGGCGCTGTCCTGGTCCGGCGAGCAGCCGGAAATGAAGAACCTGATCACCTATGCCAAGCGGTTCCGGATCGCCTTGATCGCGATAACCGCGGAGCCTGAGTCGACGCTGAGCAAGGCGGCCGATGTCGCGCTGACGCTGCCGAAGGCGCGCGAAGCCTGCCCGCATAATCTGGCGCCGACCACCTCCTCCCTGATGCTGCTGGCGCTGGGCGACGCGCTGGCGATCGCGCTGCTGGAAGGCCGCGGCTTTACGTCTGTTGATTTCAGCGTGCTGCATCCCGGCGGCAAGCTCGGCGCGATGCTGAAATATACCCGCGACCTGATGCATGCCGGCGATGCCGTGCCGCTACGGCCGCTCGGGACCCCTATGTCCGACGCACTGGTCGAGATGTCGTCGAAGGGCTTTGGCTGCGTCGGCATCGTCGACATCAGCGGACTTATCGTCGGTATCGTCACCGACGGCGATTTGCGCCGTCACATGCGCGCCGATCTGATGACCGCCCTGGTCGATGATGTCATGACCAAGAACCCCAAGACCATCGGGCGCGATCTGCTCGCCAGCGAAGCGCTGGAGATCCTCAATTCCTCGAAGATCACCGCGCTGATCGTGACCGACGCCAAAAAGCCTGTCGGTATCGTGCACCTGCACGACATTTTGCGCGCGGGCGTCGCGTAGCAGGCCTACGGTCATTCCGGGATGGTCCGAAGGACCAGACCCGGAATCTCGAGATTCCGGGTTCGTGCTTCGCACGCCCCGGAATGACGGAGGTCAGTTCACCCGCTCGGAAACCTCGCCGCCTTCGCCTCCAGCGGTAGATCGAGCCCATTCGCCAGATATGACACCGTGCGATAGAAGCCGCAGAGCTGGATGATTTCGAAAATCTTCGCATCGTCGTAATGCGTCGACAGCACCTTGAATTCGTCACCGCTGAGGGTGGCGCGTTCATGCAACGCATCGACGGCTGCGATCATGGCCTGCTCCGCGACCGACCAGCAGGGGTCGCCGGCCGCCCCGAGCACGGTGGCGCGGACCTGCTGTTCACTCAGTTCCGCCGCACTCGCAAATATCGCAACATGCACGCCCCACTCATACTCGCATCCGGTCCGCGCGCAGGTACGGTCGATCACGATCTCGCGCTCCCGCAGCGACAACGGACCTGTATCCAACAGGCTGCCGGCCCGAAACTTCTCCCAGGCGCGCGCTTGGCCGGCCATGACCCGAAACAGCATCAACGGCGGCGCGCCGCGCATGATGCGATCGAACTGCGCCTGAATGTCCGGAGCATAAGGCGGCTGCAGCGGGGCGATACGTGACATGACCGGCTCCTATGCTACAATAAACGTAGCACAACGCTACATTATCTGTAGCAACCTGCAAGAGGATTCCGATGCCGATTGCAAAAATGACACCGCGCCGGGTACGCGGCTCGACCTCGGGCCGGCCGATCATGGCGCTGCTGGATTTGCTGGGCCGGCGATGGTCCCTGAGGATCATCTGGGAGCTTCGGGGCGAGCCGCTGACTTCACGCGCCTTGCGCACCGCCTGCGACGACGCCTCGCCCACCGTGCTTCAGGCGCGGCTGAGCGACCTGCGCGAGGCCGATCTTGTCGAACATCTGCCGGAAAGCGGTTATCGGCTGACGGCGCTGGGCCGAGAACTATTCAAGGAGTTCATGCCGCTGCATCACTTCGCCGAGCGATGGAGCAAGCGCAAGCCTTGATCGGAATCAAACCGGTCCCGCTTTTCCGGATCATGCTCTAATTGAACTCAAGCCGCGGCGACCGTCAGGCTCGCGCCATCAGCCCGCACGATCCTGACGCGGGTGCCGGCGGGCGCATCTGGACCGGCAACCCGCCAGACGGTGTCGTCGATCCGCACCGTGCCGGAGCCGTCGATAATCGGCTTTTCCAGCGTGAACACCCGGCCGACCAGCGCATCCGCGCGCTTGTTGAGGAACGGATTGCTCTTGCTGACCGCCGTATTGCTGCGCGCAACGCGCCGCCACAGCGGCACCGCGGCGGCGGCAAAGACCGCGAACATCAGGATCTGCGACTGCCAGGACGGATGGACGACGAACGACAACAGCCCTACCAGCAGCGCCGCCAATCCGAGCCAGAACAGAAACACGCCCGGCGCCACCAGTTCCAGCGCCATCAGGATGATGCCGAACACCAGCCAGTTCCAGGTGCCCAACGTGGAGAACATCTCGGCCATGGTGTGACCTCTCTTGGTTCAGCGCGGCGGCGTCACCGGCGGCGGCGGCCCGGCGCTTGGCACCGAACCGCGGCGCGCGGCGGCCTGCGCCGATGCCGCGCTCTCGCCGAAGGTAGCCTTTGCGATTTCACCGATGCCGGCGAGCGAGCCCAGAATACTGGTCGCTTCGATCGGCAACATGATGATCTTCTGGTTCGGCGAGTCGGCCAGTTGGCCGAACGCCTTGATGTATTTGTCGGCGATGAAATAGTTCAGCGCGGCGACGTCACCCTTGGCGATCGCCTCGGATACCATCTGCGTCGCCTTGGCTTCGGCTTCGGCGGAACGCTCACGCGCTTCGGCGTCGCGAAACGCGGCCTCCCTGCGGCCTTCGGCCTGCAGGATCTGGCCCTGTTTTGCTCCCTCTGCGCGAAGGATTTCCGATTGCCGCTGGCCTTCCGCCTGCAGAATATCCGCGCGCTTGACACGCTCCGCCTTCATCTGGCGTCCCATCGCCTCGACGAGATCCGCCGGCGGCACGATGTCCTTGATCTCGATGCGGTTGACCTTCAGGCCCCACGGCGAAACCGCGGCATCGACCACGCGCAGCAAGCGCTCGTTGATCTCGTCACGATGCGACAGCACCTGGTCAAGGTCCATCGAACCCATCACGGAGCGGATGTTGGTCATCGTCAGCACGATGATTGCCTGGTTGAGATTCGCAACCTCGTAGCTTGCCTTTGCGGCATCGAACACCTGGAAGAACGCGACGCCGTCCACCGTCACGGTAGCGTTGTCCTTGGTGATCACTTCCTGCTCCGGAATGTTGATCACCTGCTCCATCATGTTCATCTTGCGGCCGACGCGGTCGAAATAGGGGATGATGAGGTTCAATCCCGGCGCCAGCGTGCGGGTGTATTTGCCGAACCGTTCGATGGTCCAGTCGTATCCCTGCGGTACCGTCTTGACGCCCGCAAAAAGCGTAATGACCACCAACAGCACCACTGCGATGGCGAAAATACTGAACCCGTCCATGAAAATCTCCCTGGCGCCCACAAGCAGCCTGAAATGCAAACCGCGCCGAGCTGCAAAGTGATTGATCTCACGTTGCAGTGCGGCGAACCCTCATTGGTCGCCAGCACAAGATGTAAGGTTCGAGGCGAGGAAAAGCCAGCGCCGGGACCGGCTGTATATCTTAGGCTATATGCGCCGAAGCTGCGCGTATCGAGGCTAGATCCAGCCTTGCAACTCGCGCAGCACCAGTTGGCGGATGACGTCCATGCCGGGTTCGCTGTCGTTGAGACAGGGGATCGCGGTAAACTGCTCGCCGCCATGATGCTTGAAGATCTCGGCGTTCTCCTGCGCGATTTCCTCCAGTGTCTCCAGGCAATCGGCGGAGAAACCCGGCGTCACGACCGCGATGCGGCGCACGCCATCTTTCGCCAGTTGCTCGACGGTCTTGTCGGTGTAGGGCTGCAGCCATTGGTCGAAGCCGAAGCGCGACTGGAAGGTCAGCAACAGCTTCGAGGCCTCCAGTCCCATGCGCGTGCGCAAGGCATCCGTCGTGGCGACGCACTGCGCCTGATAGGGATCGCCTTTGTCGATATATTTCTGCGGCATGCCGTGGAACGAGGCCACGATCAACTCCGGCACGAACGGCAAGGTCGCGATATGCGCGTTGATGGAAGCCGCCAGCGCGTCGATGTAATCGGGATCGTCATAATACGGTGGCGTCACCCGCAGGGTCGGCTGCACGCGCATCTCGCGCAGCACCGCAAATACCTCGTCGCAGACGGTCGCTGACGTCGCCGCCGAATATTGCGGATAGAGCGGCACCACCAGTAGCCGGTCGCAGTCCTGCGCGGTCAAGGCATCGATGCGCGAGCGGATCGACGGATTGCCGTAGCGCATCGCCCAATCGACCACCACGTGGTCATGGTCCGCTATCGCCGCACCAAGTTTTTCGGATTGCGCACGCGTGATGGTCTTGAGCGGCAACTCGTTCTTTTCAGTATTCCAGATCTTGAGGTAATCGCGTGCCTTGCGCCGTGGGCGGGTGCGCAGGATCACCCCATTGAGCGCCAGCTTCCACAACAGGCCCTGATTTTCGATCACTCGGGGATCGGACAGGAATTCCCTGAGATAGACGCGCACGCCTTTGGTATCGGCGGTATCGGGGGTGCCGAGATTGACCAGCAGCACGCCGACGCGTTCCCGCGTACCAGCGGCAGAAGCTTGGCCGCTTTCCTTGACGCCCCCTTGGGCGCCGTCGATGGGACCGATCGCTGTCATGAGATCAGGGGCTTCGCGCGTTGCTGCATCCTTGTCAAGATAACGCAAGCTTCGCTATAGCGTTTTCGAGCGAAGTGGCGTCGGTTCGCGTGAAGAAAACGCGTCAGAACAAAACCTAGAGTCGGCGCTGCTGGGGGAGGAACCATGACGATCGCCGAATGGTGCGTTTTCGCGGTACTGATGCTGTACCTGCTGACGATTGCGCCGATCAAGTGGATCGGCTTTCGCCGTTTCGACAACGCCAACCCGCGCGACCCGGCCTTTTATGACAATCCGATCGGCGCCCGGGCACTGGGAGCGCATCAGAACGGCATCGAGGCGTTTCCGTTTTTCGCGATCGCCGTGCTGTTGGCGGAGTTCCGGGGCGGCCCGCAGCGCTTGATCAATGAATTGGCGGTGCTGTTCCTGATCGTGCGGATCGCCTACGTCTTCACCTATCTCGGCAACCGGCCGACGCTGCGGTCGATCCTGTGGGCGATCGGCTTCGTGATCAATCTCGCGATCTTCTTCATGCCGGCGATCCGCAAGTATTTGCCGATCTAAACCTGCGTCACGGCCTGCTCACGCCGCCTCCGGCGTTTCCAGCAGGCCGCGACGGCGCAGCAGCGCGTCGGGCTCCGGCTCACGGCCGCGGAAGGCGACATAGGCGTCTTCCGGATCGCGCGAGCCGCCGGACGCGTAGATATCGTCGAGCAGCCGCTTGGCAGTGGCGGGGTCGAAGATGTCGCCGGCCTCCTCGAAGGCGCCGAACGCGTCGGCATCCATCACCTCGGACCACATGTAGCTGTAATAGCCCGACGCGTAATGGTCGCCGGAGAAGATGTGGCCGAACTGCTGCGGCCGGTGCCGCAGCGAGATTTCCGCCGGCATGCCGATTTTCTCCAACTCCTTGCGCTCGAATTCCCGCACGTCGCGGCTGGCCGCAGCCGGCTGGGTGTGAAATTCGAGATCGATCAGCGCCGAGGAGACGAACTCCACGGTGGCAAAGCCCTGGTTGAACTTGCGTGCGGCGAGAAAGCGCTTCAAGAGATCGTCCGGCAGCGGCTCGCCGGTCTGGTAGTGCCGCGCGAATTGCCGCAACACCTGCGGCTGCTCCTGCCAGTGCTCGTAAAGTTGCGACGGCAGCTCGACAAAATCGGTGAACACGCTGGTGCCCGACAGCGACGGATAGGTCACGTCCGACATCATGCCGTGCAGGCCGTGGCCGAATTCGTGGAACAGGGTGCGGGCATCGTCCGGCGACAGCAGCGACGGCTCGCCATCGGCGCCTTTGGAGAAATTGCAGACATTGATCACCAGAGGCGCGATTTCGCCGTCGAGCTTCTGCTGGTCGCGCAGTGAGGTCATCCAGGCACCCGAGCGCTTCGACGGCCGGGCGAAGTAGTCGCCATAGAACAACGCCTTGTGCTTGCCAGAGCTATCCTTCACCTCCCAGACCCGCACGTCCGGATGCCAGACCGGGATGTCCTTGCGTTCGGCAAAGCTGACGCCGAACAGGCGCGTGGCGCAGTCGAAGGCAGCCTCGATCATGTGATCGAGCGCCAGATAAGGCTTGATCGCGGCGTCGTCGAAATTGGCGCGGCGCTGGCGCAGCTTTTCGGCGTAGTAGCGCCAGTCCCACGGCGCGAGGGCAAAATTGCCGCCCTCCTCCGTCACCAGCGCCTGCAGATCGTCGCGGTCGGCCAGCGCCCGGGCGCGGGCGGGCTTCCAGACCCGCTCCAGCAGGCCGCGCACGGCTTCCGGTGTCTTGGCCATGGAGTTCCTCCAGCCGGTAGGCGGCGAAGGTCGGGAAGCCCAGCAGCCTGGCGCTCTCCTCGCGTAGCGCCAGGATCTCGACGATGGTCTCGTTGTTATCGTTGGCGTTGTTGTTGTCGCCGCGCGCCGTGAAGGCCTTGAACACCTTCTCACGCAAATCGCGCCGGCTGGAGCTCTTCAGGAACGGCTCGACGAACGAGCGTGACAGCGTCATCACGGCCTTGCCGGCCATGCCGCGCTCCTCGGCAGCGGCTTTTGCCGCCGCGACAAAACTATCCGAAAGGCCCTCGCGATCGGCCTCGCCGAGCTCCATGACCCATTCCTGCTCGTCGCCGAGCAGATGATGGCTGAAGGTGGTGCCGAGATGCGCCAGCCGCTCGTTGATCTCGGCCATCCGCGCCTTGGCGGTTTCGTCGAGGCCGGCGCCGGAGCGGTGGAAGCGGGTGTAGGTGCGCTCCAGGAGCCGCAGCTCCTCGCCTGTCAGCCCGAGCGTGGCGCGGTTGTTGTGCAGCAGCGCGATCCGGCCGAACAGCACCGCGTTCATCATGATCGGGTTCCAGTGCCGCGCCATCCGCAACGACACCTCCTTGTCGACCTCCAGCAGCGCCGGGTTGGAATGCGCCGACACCAAATCGTAGAACACGCCCGATACCTTGGAGAGCAGCCTGCCTGAGCGTTCCAGCGCCGTGATGGTGTTGGGGAAGTCGGGCGTCGAAGGGTCGTGGATGATTGCCGCGATCTCGGCCGAGTGGTCGACGAAGGCCTGCTCGAAGGCAGGGAGGAAGTGCTCAGGCATGATCTCGGCGAACGGCGGCGTCGCGAATGGGGTCAGCCAGGGCTTGAGAAGCGGGTTCGCCGCAGCCTGGGAAGCGGCCGCAGTTTGCAGGTTTTCTGACATCACAAATCCCGTTTTTAGCCAAAATATTCAAGCGACGGAACGCCGAGCTATATCACGCGATCGGGCTTTTTTGGGCCTTTTGCGCTTGATAGCGGGGGCCTTTTCGGAGAGATTGCGCCCTCAAATAGGACCCAGCAGATGAACGCGCAACCCGCCCCGACCGCCTCCCGCCGGATCCTCTGGCCGAGCATCATCACCGTGATCTCAGCGGCGATCCTGATCGGCGCCGAAGTGTTCGGCGCGGCGTTTGCCGGCGGCTGGGCACTCGCGATCCTGCTCGGCCTCGACGACACCGGTGCGCACATCCTGCAGGCGGTGCTGTTTGCGATCGGCGTCTTTGTCATGATCGCGTTCATCCGCGCCGCGCGGCGCGTCGAGCCGTTCACCTCGCGCACTTAAGCGCGTCGAGGCAGCAAGGCCGCCGACGCGAGAAAGCGCTGCGCCGCAGGCTTCAAATGCTTACGCCTCGTTAAACAAACTTAACGCTCGTTCAAACTCGGCGCGGCATTCGCGCACACGCGCGAGAAAATTTGCCCGCAGCGCAAAAAAAATGTTGCGTAGCGGACTCAAAAACCTTATTTGCGTTCTTGCCCAATTTCGCACGTGCCTGTGGTCGTGTGTCAGTCGGTAGGTATCCGGACAAGAGGCCGGACAGCCGCCAAGGGATGAAGAACCGAGGGTCGCCTCAGTCGAAGACCTCATAGGTCGAAGATCGAAGTGGCCAGCATCTCTCTCAAGAGATGCCGCTGAAGGTCTCTGCATCCTTTGCAACCGTGACTGGCAGCCGGAGGCGAACCGGCGCACCCCGCTCTCAACGGGGGACGCGACTTAAAGCAACGACGGATCGGGCTTTTTTGGTCTCTACCGGCATTCCACCGCCGGCGCGGGCTACTGAAAAGGCTTGTCCTTCATTGCCAGGTGTGCGGGCGGGAAATTTCCCAACCAATCCACGGCAGCACAGTCTGGTTTGAGTTTTTTGGCTTCGTTGCGCCTCCATCGCGCGATGTGGCCGGAGCGCTCTTATCCGACATCATTTTTTGAACGGCGTCCCCGTCGCTGGGGCCGTTTGGGAGAGTGCTATGACCGAACGTATTCAGGAATTCCTGCGCAACCGCCGCAGCGAGGGCCAGGACACCGAGCCGTGCCTCGTGGTCGACCTCGAAGTCGTGCGCGACAACTATCAGACCTTCTCCAAGGCGCTGCCGGACAGCCGCGTGTTCTACGCGGTGAAGGCCAACCCGGCGCCGGAGGTGCTGTCGCTGCTCGCCTCGATGGGATCGTGCTTCGACACCGCGACCGTAGCCGAAATCGAAATGGCGCTGGCCGCTGGTGCGACGCCGGACCGCATCTCCTTTGGCAATACGATCAAGAAGGAGCGCGACATCGCGCGCGCCTTCGCGCTCGGCATTCGCCTGTTCGCGGTCGATTGCTCGGCCGAAGTCGAAAAGATCGCCCGTGCCGCGCCCGGCGCCAAGGTGTTCTGCCGCATTCTCTACGATTGCGCAGGCGCCGAGTGGCCGCTGTCGCGCAAGTTCGGCTGCGATCCGGAGATGGCGGTTGACGTGCTCGACCTCGCCAAGCGTCTTGGCCTGGAGCCGGTCGGCATTTCGTTCCATGTCGGCTCGCAGCAGCGCAAGGTGAAGGCGTGGGATCGTGCGCTGTCGATGGCCTCGACGGTGTTCCGTGACTGCGCCGAGCGCGGGATCAACCTGTCCATGGTCAACATGGGCGGCGGATTCCCGACCAAGTACCTCAAGGACGTTCCTCCGGTCGTGCAGTACGGCCGGTCGATCTTCCGTGCGCTGCGCAAGCATTTCGGCAACCAGATCCCGGAAACCATCATCGAGCCGGGCCGCGGCATGGTCGGCAATGCCGGCATCATCGAGACCGAAGTCGTCCTGATCTCCAGGAAGAGCGACGAGGACGAGGTGCGCTGGGTCTATCTGGACATCGGCAAGTTCGGCGGTCTGGCCGAGACGATGGACGAGTCGATCCGCTACGCGATCCGCACGCCGCATGACGGCGCGGATATGACGCCGTGCGTGCTCGCAGGACCAACCTGCGATTCCGCCGACGTCTTGTACGAGAAGATGCCGTATCCGCTCCCGGTGACGCTCGAGATCGGCGACAAGCTGCTGATCGAAGGCACCGGCGCCTATACGTCGACCTACTCGTCGGTGGCGTTCAACGGCATCCCGCCGCTGCGGACCTACCACATCTGATCCGGCCGTATTGAGGCCTGACTGACCGGGAGCCGGTGCGCCGGCTCCCATCCTCCATCTTTGAATTTTTCCGACAACGCTTCCGGCGGCCTGATGGCCGTTGGAAGTGAGGACTGACGTGCCATGACTGCTTTGCGGAACACCCCCGTTACCCTCCTCCCGAATGCCGCTCCGTTCGCGATCCGTGCGGAACGAGCTTCGGACGTCGTTGCGCGCGAAGCGCTGCTGGATGCCTGCTTTGGCGTGAACCGCCATACGCGCACCTGTCAGCGCCTGCGCGACGGACGCGCGCCCGCCGAAGGCCTTGCCCTCTCGGTCGTGCGCCAGGGACGGTTGGTTGGCACCGTGCGGTTGTGGCACGTCAGCGCTGGCGGCAAACCGGCGCTGATGCTGGGGCCGCTCGCCGTCGACGCCGACAGCCGTGCGCTCGGCATCGGCGCGGCGCTGATGGCACATGCGCTTCGGGCCGCCGAGCAACGCGGCCATGGCGCGGTGATCCTGCTCGGCGACGCGCCTTATTATGCCCGCTTCGGCTTCTCGGCAGCCAGGACCGCCGAGCTGTCGCTGCCCGGCCCGTTCGAACGGGATCGGCTGCTCGGCCTCGAACTGCGCGAAGGCGCACTCGACGGCGCCTGGGGCATGATCGCGTCCGACGGTGCCGTGGCGCCGAAGGTCAAGGCTTCGCGCGCCAGGAAGGCCGCGCGGCTCGTACCCCGCGCCGCCTGACCGCCCGCACCATGTCCAACAACCAGCCCGGAACATCGGGTGCCGCGGATTTGCGCGTCCGCAGCACCATCACCACCGTCCTGCTGCTCATGATCGCGGTCATGATCGTCAGGGACATCTTTGCGCGCCGCCGGGACCGGCTGCGCGGCCGCTCCCGGGGTGACATATCGCTCGTCGTGCGATAGCCAAAGGGCAGCAATGCCTCCGGAAATCCATCAATCTGTTCCTGATCGAGGTCGTCATGCCACGCCGTCTTGTTTCCACCGGCTCCCCGTTCGAGAAAACCGCCGGCTATAGCCGCGCGGTGATCGACGGCGATTTTGCCTTCGTTTCGGGCACCACCGGCTATGACTACAGCACCATGACGATGCCGGCCGATGTCACGAGCCAGACACGAAACTGCTTCAAGACCATCGAGCGCGCACTCAAGGAGAGCGGTTTCGCGATGGCCGATATCGTCCGCGCGACCTATTACATCACCGACGCCAATGACGCGGACGCCCATTTCGCGGTCTGCGGCGAAGTTCTCGGCGAGATCCGTCCCGCCGCCACCCTGTTGGTCGTCGCCGGGCTCTACAAGCCCGAAATGAAAGTCGAAATCGAAGTGACCGCCAAGCGACGCACCGCCTGATCCCAGTTTGCCTGCCAGCACTTTCCGGAGAAACCACGCTATGAGCCCCGCCTCGCAGATCTACGCGAAGATTACCGGTCCCATCGTCATGATCGGCTTCGGCTCCATCGGCAAAGGTACGTTGCCGATGATCGAGCGGCATCTCGATTACGACAAGTCGCGCATCACCGTGATCGATCCCAAAGACGAGGGCCGCAAGGCACATTGCGAGAAGCAAAATGTGAGATTCATCCAGCAGGGCGTGACCAAGGAAAATTATCGCGGCTTGCTGACCCCGCTGCTCACTGAAGGCGGCGGCCAGGGTTTTTGCGTCAATCTCTCGGTCGATACCGGCTCTACTGATATCATGGAGCTCTGCAACGAGCTTGGGGCTCTTTATATCGACACCGTCAACGAGCCGTGGCTCGGTTTCTATTTCGATTCTTCGATAGCCCCGGAAGCGCGCTCCAACTACGCCCTTCGCGAAGTGACGCTGGCCGCCAAGAAGGCGCGCCGCGCGGGCTCGACGACGGCCGTCTCCTGCTGTGGCGCCAATCCCGGCATGGTGTCCTTTTTTGTCAAGCAGGCGCTACTCAATGTCGCCGCCGATCTGAAGCTCAATGCTCCCAAGCCGAAGACCAAAGCCGAATGGGCAGACTTGATGCGGCAGGCTGGCGTGAAGGGCATTCATATCGCCGAGCGCGACACCCAGCGCTCCAAGTCGCCCAAAGAGCCCGACGTCTTCGTCAACACCTGGTCGGTGGAAGGTTTCCTGTCAGAAGGCGTGCAGCCGTCCGAACTCGGTTGGGGCACCCATGAAAAATGGATGCCCGAGAATGCGCGTACCCACGAAGCTGGCTGCGGCGCAGCTATCTATCTGATGCAGCCGGGCGCCAACACGCGCGTACGCACCTGGTGCCCGACCCGCGGCGCGCAGTATGGCTTCCTCGTCACCCACAACGAGTCGATCTCGATCTCCGATTATTTCACTGTGCGTGACGCGTCGGGCACGGCGATCTACCGGCCGACCTGCCACTACGCCTATCATCCGGCGGACGATGCCGTTTTGTCGCTGCACGAAATGTTCGGCCGTGCAGCCAAGATGCAGGAAAAGCACCACATCCTCGACGAGAACGAAATCGTGGATGGCATCGACGAACTCGGCGTGCTGTTGTTTGGCCATGACAACAATGCCTACTGGTACGGCTCGCAGCTCTCGATCGAGGAGACCCGCAAACTCGCGCCCTATCAGAACGCCACCGGCCTGCAGGTGACTTCGGCCGTGCTGGGCGGCATGGTGTGGGCGCTCGAAAACCCGAACGAAGGCATCGTCGAAGCCGACGAGATGGATTTCGATCGTCTGCTTGAAATCCAGATGCCGTATCTCGGGCCGGTCAAAGGCTACTATACCGACTGGACGCCGCTGACCGACCGCCCGGGCTTCTTCCCGGAAGACATCGATACGTCGGATCCGTGGCAGTTCAGGAACGTGCTGGTCCGGTAGATCGGACGCGCACTCTATCTCGTCATGCCGGGTTCGATGCTGCGCATCGCCCCGGTATGACGGGTGAGCGCTATTTTGCCAGATAATCGAACGCCACGCGGCCGAGGCCGAGCGTCAAATCCGCCTTGAAGTGCAGCGCCGAGAGCACCTCGCGCACGGGCAGCCGCGCGACATCACAGAGCGCGTGCGGAAACAGGCCGAGCGCCGCAGGGCCGGTCCACGCTTCCTTCAGCGTGATGTCCTCGAGACTGAAGCGCACCAGCTCGCAGATCCGCGGGCTGCCATCGACGTGTGGAATGATCTTCAGGATGAAGTTCGGCGCCTTCATGCCCTTCAACACGGCATCATGATCGACGGGGCGGTGCTTGTAGCCCATCGTGGCCGAGGCGCAGAGCACCGAACCGTAATGCAGCGATCCCACCAGCACGTCGCTTTCAACCTCGATCTTGGGCGTAGCGCGCTTCTTGGGAAATCCCCAGAGTTCGCGGCCCCCGGCAATCGGTGCGTCGTCATCCAGATACATCGCGTGGGTATAGGCGCCGTCCTCGCCGTTGAGACGGACCGGAATCACCTGCCCGGTTTCGGTGTAGTCGCCGAAGCCCGTTGAATCGGGCATGCGGATGAATTCATATTTGACAACCGAGTCGGTAATTTCCAGCGGCTCCGGCACCACCGCGGCGAGCGCTTCCGGATCGGTCCGGTAGGTGATGACGAAATATTCGCGATTGAAAAAACGATAGGGTCCCGGCGGGAATGACGGGTTGTTCAGCGGCATCGAATAGGCGTTTCGCCTGACGTCGTCGATCTTCATCACTCACCTCGTCTGTTGAGCTGCCGCCAACTATGCAGCAGCCGAGGCCAACAATCGAGGCTGTAAAATCGGCAGCGACGGCCCATCGTCATCACGTCGTCGTCAAACGAGCCGACCATGGCCCACACGTGAGATGATTATTTTTTCTCTGATATCGGCGGTGCGGTCTTCTCGGCCGGCGCCGGAGGCAGAGCCGACTTCGCTCCCTCCTGTTGTGCCTGCGCATCGGGGCGCGCGGGCTCGGGCGCCGGTGTTGTCGGGCGTTCGCCGCCGGGCTTTGATTCCGCAGGCGCTTTGCCCTCGGTCGTTGATGGCGTGCCCTGCAACGGTTGCGTCGCCTGCGCCATCTGTTGCCGATGGTCGACCGCAATCCGGCCGAGCGCGAGGCCGGATATCGCCAGCCCCGCCCCAACCATGGCAGATGCCAACAGCAGGTCTCTTCGATAGGTGCGCTTGCGGTCGTCTGCAGCCATGGTTCACCGCCTGTTGTGTCTTCACCTCAACGGACAGGGCGAAGCAAGGTTCCAAGGCACCGTTACATGACACTGTTACATGACACCGGCCGGTGCCTAATCCTTGGTGCTGACTTCCCAGGTGGCATGGCGAACCCCCGGTTGGCGCTGCAGGTCAGCAACGACGGCTTCGAGCTCGGCGGGATGGATCGCGGTGCTGACCAGCGTCGCCACGATCTCGAGCAGCTCGTCGCCATGCTCGACGACGTCGACATCCGCCACCGGATATTTGGCCTTTTCCAGCCGTTCCACCAGACGATCGCGCATGTCGGGCAAGGCTTCCGGTGTGACCGCAAGCTTGAATTGATAGGTCGCCTCCGACGATAGCGTGTCGAGCGGAATGCGATTGATCGCATTCACCAGCGGACGCAGCAACGTGTTGCCGGCCAGCACGAACACGGTCAGCACAGCCGCCTGCGCGATCATGTCGGCGCCGGCACAGGCTCCGACCGCCGCCGAGGCCCACAGCGTGGCCGCAGTGTTGAGGCCGCGCACGTCGAGCCCCTGCTTCATGATGACACCGGCGCCGAGGAAGCCGATCCCGGACACCACATAGGCGATCACCCGCACCGCGCCGTCGGCGCCGGTCAGATGCATCGCGAGATCGACGAACGCCGCGGCGCCGAGCGCGACCAGCACGTTGGTGCGCAGGCCTGCGGTGCGCTGCCGGTATTGCCGCTCGGCCCCGATCAGCGCGCCGAGCACGAAGGCGGTGACGAGGCTGACCAGCGTGTCGAGAAAATCATAGAGCTGAAAGGTCGCTAGGAATCGCATCGGAGCCCCCCGGTCGCGCCGCCTGAGGGCTATCTACAGCTCCAGCAACCCCCCGTCACCATCTTCCGCGGCAAACGCCAGCAGCGTGCCTTTGGCATTCCAGGCCAGCGCGGTGACCGGCGCTTCGCCGTTCTTGCGCACCAGGATCTCGGCGCCGTCATTCATCCGGACCATCAGGATGGTGCCGTCGCTGTAGCCGACGGCGAGGATATCCTGCTTGGGATGGCAGGCGACCATGGAAACGCGGGCCTGCAGCGGCGCGAACATCGCCGGCTCCTTGCCCATCGGGCCGTCCTTGCTGGCGAACGGCCACATGATCACGCTGTCGGCGCCCGAGGTGGCAAGAGCCTTGCCGCCCGCACTCCACGATAACGAGCGGACCCGGCCGGGATAGCCGGTCATGCGCATGTGGCGTTGATCGGCGAGCCGCCAGCCATGCAGCGCCGGCTCATGCATCGCGGTGACGAGGAACTTGTTATCCGGCGAGAACACGACGCCGAGATGCGAACCCGCCCATTCCAGCACTTCGGCGTTGGCGGCCATGTTCGGAAACCACAAGGTCACGCCGTTGTAATGCGCGATCGCCAGCCGCAGCCCCTTGGGCGCGAACGCCAGCCCACCGACGGTCGACGGCACCTCGAACGATTTGTCCTCAGCCTTGCCGCTGCGCACGAACGCGGTCTTGCCGACCGACCATGCCACCGCGCCATCGGGATGCAACGCGACATTGTCGATCCAGCGCCGCTTCGGATCGGTCGCAAGCAGCGTGACCTCGGCTTTTTTGTCCAGCGCGACCAGCTTGCCGTCATCGCCGCCCATCACGATCCGCGCACCATCGGAAGCGACGCACAGGATGCCGCCGTTATGGACGGTGACGTTGGAGATCTCGCCCGCCTCGTTGACCAGCGCGACGTTTTCCTCGGCGCCGACAAAGGCCGCCCGCTCACCGAGGAAATGCACCGCGATCACGGGCATCCCGAGCGCAAGCGGACGCACGCGATCGGTAACCGACACGATGGAAGCTGAATTGTCCTCTGGATCGAACTGTTTCATCACGTGGTGATACAGCTTTCGAAGCCGTCCCGGATCAACTGCTCCGGCAGCTCACGGCCGATGAAGACGAGGCGGCTCTCGCGGGCCTCGCCATCCTTCCATTTCCGCTGATGGTCGCCCTCCAGCATCATATGCACGCCCTGGAACACATAGCGGTCGTCATCGTCGCTGAAGGCCAGAATGCCCTTTGACCGCAGGATCTTTGCGCCCTCGGCGGCGACCAGGCCCTGCAACCACGGCATGAATTTGGTCGCATCGAGCGGCTTGCTCGTCCGCAGCGACAGCGATTGCATATCCTCGTCGTGATAATGCTTGAGGCCGCCGTGACTATGGCTGTGATCATGGTGGTGATGGTCGTGCCCGTGGTCATGACCGTGATCGTGGTCATGATCGTCGCCGGCTTCCAGGAATTCCGGCTCGATCTCAAGGATGCGATCGAGATCGAAGGCGCCGCGCTCCAGCACATCCGACAGCGCGACCTGGCAGCGCTCGGTGCGGTGCAGCTTGGCGTAGGGATTGATGCCGCGGATCCGGGCCTCGACCTCGGCCAGCTCGGGCTTCGAGACAAGATCAGTCTTGTTCAGCACGATGACGTCGGCGAACGCGATCTGGTTCTTGGCTTCCGGCGCGTCCTTGAGCCGGTCGCTCAGCCACTTTGCGTCGGCCACCGTCACGACAGCATCGAGCCGCGCGTTCTTCTGCACGTCTTCGTCCACGAAGAACGTCTGCGCCACCGGCGCCGGATCGGCCAGTCCGGTGGTCTCGACGATAATGGCGTCGAACTTGCCTTTTCGTTTCATCAGGCCGTCGAGGATGCGCACGAGATCGCCGCGCACGGTGCAGCAGACGCAGCCATTGTTCATCTCGAAGACTTCTTCGTCAGCGCCGATGATCAGATCGTTGTCGATGCCGATCTCGCCGAATTCGTTGACGATCACGGCGTATTTCTTGCCGTGGTTCTCGGACAGGATGCGATTGAGCAGCGTGGTCTTGCCGGCGCCGAGATAACCCGTCAGCACGGTCACCGGGATTTTTTGGGACGTCAATTCTGGCATAACAACTCCGAATATCGGGATTTTTGCGGCGCAACTGGCGGCGGGGTGGCCCCCGCCCTAACGATCAAGCGCATCGGTCAGGGCCTTTATATTGTGCCTGACCATATCAATGTAAGTGGGGGCTTGGCCATTTTCGCCCGTTAAACTGTCGGAATACAGCGTTCCACCGATGCGGGCGCCGGTCTCTGCCGAGATCCGCTGAATTAGCCGGGGATCGCTGATATTTTCGATAAAAACTGCCGGGATTTTGGCTTGCCGGATCTGGGTGATGATCCCGGCGATATCACGGGCGCTGGCCTCGGAATCGGTGGAAACGCCGAGCGGCGCGATGAATTCAACGCCGTAGGCCGCGGCAAAATAGCCGAAGGCGTCGTGCGTCGAGATCACCTTGCGGTGGTCAGGCGGAATCGACGCCGTCGCCGCCCTCACCTCGCGGTCAAGCCCGTCGAGCTTGGCCAGATAGCCGTCCGCATTGGCGCGAAACGCCGCGGCATCGGCGGGATCGGCCGCCACCAGCGCATCGCGGATATCAGCGACATAGATCTTGGCGTTGGCGACCGACTGCCAGGCATGCGGATCGGGCGCAGCGCCCGCTATTCGAGGCGTGATGCCGTCGGTCGCGGTGACGATTTTCGCCTTGCTGCCCGAGGACTGCACCAGCCGCGGCAGCCAGCCTTCGAGGCCAAAACCGTTGATGATCACGAGCCTCGCATCCGCAATCTTCTTCGCATCCGCCGGCGCCGGTGTATAGACGTGCACGTCGCCATTGGCGCCGACAAGAGTGCTCACCTCGACGCGATCGCCGCCGACGTTTTTGGCGAAATCACCGAGGATGGAAAAGCTGGCGACGACGTTGAGGCGGTCTTGTGCGTGGGCGGGCGAAGCGGCGGTGATCACGAGCGACAAGCAGGTCAGCCCAAGTTTGATCCAATTCTCCCAACGGCGGGTCTCGCACACGCTCTCGGCAAGTCGTCCCTGCGAACGCAGGGACCCATAACCCCTGGCGTCCAAGTTTAAAAAAGGCCTTCGACGCAGGGCCGAAACGAGAGTCCGCGCCCTATGGGTCCCTGCGTTCGCAGGGACGACGCAGAGGGAGAGGTGAAGGTGGCGCTGAGCACGTAGCGACGCGATACTTCAAAATACGAAACCCTCGTTACGCTTCCAGATGCCGACCAGGAAACATCTGCCGGACCAGGCCGCTGACGCTGCCGAACAACACCGAGGCCACATAGAGCGCGGCGGCGACCAGGATGATCGCGGGACCTGATGGCACCCGGGTCTGAAACGACAGCACCAGTCCCAGATAACCTGACACGATGGCGCTTGTGACCGCGATGCAGATCATGCCGGTGATGTCGCGCGACCAGAACCGGGCAATGCCCGCGGGCAAAATCATCAGCCCGACCGCCAGCAGCGTACCAAGCGCATGAAAGCCGTTGACCAGATTGACCACGACCAGCGCGAGGAACGCCAGATGCGCCGGCGCCCCGGCGCGACTGACGGTGCGCAGAAACACCGGATCGACGCATTCGACCACCAGCGGGCGGTAGATCACCGCCAGCACCAGCAGCGTGATCGTGGTGTTAAAGGCGATCACCAGCAGGGTTTGATTGTCCATCGCCAGGATGTTGCCGAACAGCACGTGCAGCAGATCGATATTGGTGCCCTTGATCGAAACGATGCTGACGCCGAGCGCCAGCGACACCAGATAGAATGTCGCCAGCGAGGCGTCTTCCTTCAGCTCGGTGGTGCGCGCGATCACGCCGGCCAGGATCGCGACCGTAAAGCCCGCGATCAGGCCGCCCATGGTCATCGCGAACAGGTTGAGCCCCGACAGCAGGAAGCCGATCGCAGCACCGGGCAGGATCGCGTGCGCCATGGCGTCGCCGACCAGGCTCATCCGCCGCAGCATCAGGAATACGCCGATCGGGGCGCCGCCGAGCGCCAGCGCGATGACAGCGGCGAGCGCGCGGCGCATGAATTCGAATTCGGTGAAGGGTGCGATCAGCGCATCGTACATCAGCACGGTCAGGCGGCCCGCGACGGCATGGTGTCCGCGACGCAAGGGGCAGCCCCCTCATCGAAGGCTTCGCACATCCGCCGTGCCTCCGCGAGATTCTCGATCGTCAGCACTTCAGGCGTGGCGCCCCAGGCGACCTTGCCGCGCGCCAATAACAACGTCTCCGGAAAATTGACGCGCACCAGATCCAGGTCATGCAGCGCCGCCATGACGGTGCGCCCCTCGGCGTGCCAGCGCCGTACCAGCGCCAACAGATCGGCCGATGTCTTGGTGTCGATGGCATTGAACGGCTCATCCAGCACGATCATCCGCGCGTCCTGTAACAGCACCCGCGCAAACAGCATGCGCTGCATTTGACCGCCCGACAGCGTGCCGATGTTGCGGTTCTCGAACCCGTTGAGGCCGACCGCGGCCAGCGCCCGAGCGATCTTGTCGCGCGCCGATTTGCCGATGCCGCCGAAAAAGCCGGTCGCGCGCCACAGCCCGGTGCCGACGAAATCGAACACCGAGATCGGAAAGCTGCGGTCGATATCGGCGGTCTGCGGCAGATAGGCGATGTCCCTGACGTCGAGACCGCCGCGCTCGATGCTACCGGCCAGCGGCTTCAAAATGCCGACGAGGCCGCGAAACAGCGTCGACTTACCGGCGCCGTTCGGACCGACCACCGCGATCAGGGCGCCCGGCGTGACCTCGCCGCTGAGGTGATGCACCGCCGGGTGCCGGTCATAGCCCAGCGTAACGTCACGGAATTGCAAAAGCGCGGTCATGCTCACCTCATCGCCAGCCAGACGATGCCCCACAGGCCGGCGCTGACCGCGATGGCCGCACCTAAACGCGAGACCACCGTCATGCGCAGGATCGACCAGGGCGCGGTTTGCGCCGGATGCGGCGAGGCGGGATCGTGGCTATGGCCATGGCTGTGGGCGTGCCGGGGAGGATGTCCGTAATCATGGGGATGCGCGTGATCCATCGCGGGATGTTATATTATAACATTACAGGAGTCCACGCAGTGGCGTGGTCACAAATCCGCGTTCTCGCGGCTTTGATCGCCCGAGCTTTGCGTCGGTTTCGCCCTCGAGGGAGGGCGCAGGCGACCCTCAAGAGAGGGCGCAGGCGACCCCAAGGGAGGGCGCAGGGAAGACCGGGTGCGCGCTGCACCCGCGGTCTCGCGTGCAAGGTGTAGAAAGAGACGCACACGAGCATACAGGTTCAGCGGAGGCAGTCCGGCCTTCCCTGCGCAATGGTTTTAACGGTTTCCTTCGTGCTCTCCTCGGTGATCGGCTTTCTTGCCACCGTCGCCGCACGGGAATGAATCCGCCCGACTTGACGCCAGCACCGGGGCGTCAGGACCACACGACTTCGCCGTCCGCAATCAATCACGCTCGTCAGTCGTGGCAATCGCGTCCATCGCATCCCACCGCACGTTCGTGACGATCGCGAGCCGCCCCTCTTGTCGGGTGGGATGATCAATGGAAGACGTGATTTGGGTCAGAATAACAGCGGAATATTTTCGTCAGGCGTACTGGACCCAGCGCTGGTGTAATCGGCCCGGCGGACAGCGCAGGTGTTGGTGCGTTGGTCGAGGCAAGCGTCCTGAGGTGTGGTGGAAATTCCGCGGGCGTCAGTGTCCCGGATGAACAGCGTCATTGAGATAGATGCAGGTGAGGATGGCAAACACGTAAGCCTGCAGGAACGCGACCAGAAGTTCGAGCGCGGTCAGCGCAACGGTCAACGCGAGCGGTACTATGCCGCCGATCCAACCGATCGCGCCAAGCGAGGTGCCGAGCAGCACAACGAATCCGGCAAATACCTTGAGCGTGATGTGGCCGGCCAACATGTTGGCAAACAGACGCACGCTGTGCGAGAGCGGCCGCGTCAGGAAGGAGATGATTTCGATCGCGACGACAAGTGGCAGGATGTAGATCGGAATGCCCGAGGGCACGAAGATCCTGAAGAATTTCAGGCCGTTCCTGTAGAAGCCGTAGATCAGCACCGTGAAGAACACGAGCAGCGCCAATGAGGCGGTAACGATGATGTGGCTCGAGACCGTGAAGGCGTAGGGAATGATGCCGATCACATTTGAGACCAGGATGAACATGAACAGTGAGAACACCAGCGGGAAGAACTTCATCCCTTCCGGGCCGATGTTGGAGCGGACCATAGAGGCCACGAACTCGTAGCTCACTTCGGCCATTGACTGGAAACGCCCGGGAACCAATTGCCGGCCTGCAACGCAAACCACCATCAGCAAGCAAATTACCGCCACCGAGACCAACATGTAGACGGACGAGTTGGTGAAGTAGATGGGCTGATTGCCGATCTGGCCGATCTTGAAGAGGTTGTCGATATTGAACTGGTGAATCGGATCAAGGGTCATGCGCGGCTCCATGTGAAGCGGCCCAGCCGCCAGGAGAATTCGGCGTTAGCGAACGCGAGGTCATGGAAGCAGTCTTCGAGACTCCACCGAAAAGGCGTAGTCCCGCGAAAAAGGCGTAGTCCCGTCAACGTGCGGCGTTGTAGACATCACGCAGGACGTTTGCCTCAAGCTCCAGCTCCTGCAGTCGATACTTGACTACATCGCCGATGCTGACGATACCGGCTAGCTGGCCGCCGCGTAGTACCGGCATGTGGCGCACGCGATGGTGCGTCATCAGGTTCATCACGCGATTGACACTTTCGTCCGGGGACACGGTGGTCACACCGTATTGCATGACTTCCTTCACAGGCATCGACCCGGCCGTCTCGCCGTAGCGAGAAAATGCATGAACGATCTCACGTTCGGAAATGAGACCAAGAACTGCATTCTCACTCGTCACCACGAGAGCGCCAATATTCTTTGCGCGGAGCCAGTCCGCCGCCCTCTTGATGCTGACTTCCGGACCAATTGTTGTGACGTCGGTGCCCTTCTGCTTCAGAATGCTCTCGATGGTCATAGCCTCCTCCCACCGTGTGGCTAGCCGCTCATCTCATCGATTTGCGTGGCAACGTCGGTCTCGCCCCCGCCATGGGGCGCATGCCAATGACGCCTTTCTCCTCTACCAGGAGCATCAGCATATCATGCCGGCAGAAAGCAGTCAGCCAGCATCGGGGACCGCGCAGCCGATCCGTCGTTGGCAAACCGGTGCATGACCGGTTCGGATCATTCGCGCCGCTTCCGCGGCGTCGGCCGTAAGTCCGCTTTGCCCCCGAGAACCGACATCGTCAGTTAGATCAGCCACGCCCGGAAGTTACGTGTCATTCTCGCGTCGAGGTCCTGTCGTTCTGGACGCCGGACGGCGCGTCCCATACAGTCGGAAAAAAACAAAAGGGGAGGACGCCCGTGATAATGCGCCGCACCATTGCACTCGCAATGATATATTGCATCTGCACCTCTGCGGCTACTTTCGCGCAAGCGACGTACCCTTCACGACCCATCACCATCATCGTCCCGTATCCGCCAGGTGGAAATCTGGACGTTATCACCAGACTGATCAGCCCCGGCATGAGCCGATCGTTGGGGCAAAGTATCGTCGTCGACAACAGACCGGGAGCCGGCGGTCTGATAGGTCATCAGTTGGCCACGCGTGCGAACGCCGACGGCTACACCATCTTGACCACCGCAAACGGTAGCCTGGCCTACGCTCCCAAATTGCAGCCGCAGAGCCCGTTCGAGGCCGCAGACTTTGCGGCGATCGGCAGCATTGCCGTCACGCCCATGGTGCTTGAGGTCAGTGCAGCGAGCAGTTTCAAAAACGTCGGCGAGCTCGTGGCGTATGCAAAAGAGCATCCGCAGCAAGTCACCATCGGACACTCTGGAAACGGCACGACCAACCACGTGGCCATCTTGTTGCTGGAGCAGGCGGCGCATGTGAAATTCACCATCGTGCCTTACAAGGGATCCGCACCGGCGGTGACGGACCTGCTCGGCGGCCAGATCACCGCGGTAGTGGATCAATTGCCGAGTTCGATGCCTTTCATACGGGATGGCAAGCTTCGCGCCCTCGCCATGACAACGCAGGATCGATCGACTGACTTGCCGAACACACCCACGCTGGCCGAATCCGGCTTTGGCGGCTTCGATGTGACCACGATGACCGGGCTGCTCGCGCCCGGAAAGACTCCAGGCAACATCGTTGATGCGCTGAACAAGGCCCTGAACGCCGCGCTCGCGGATCCCGCACTGCAGGAGCGGTTGCACGAACTCGGCGGGGTGGCGCACCAATCCACGCCAGCTCAGTTTCAGGCGTTTCTGACGACCGAGGAAGCCAAGGCTGAGCAACTGATCAAGAGCGGAGCACTCGTGAAGGGCGAATGACGGACGAACTGCCGCAACCGGGATCGTAGTGGGGAATCCGCAGATCGTCCGCTCCAGGGTCAAACGCTACAGGTCGTTTGCCACCGTCGGCATGACCAAGGAGTGAGATATGACCACGCGAATCCTGGCACTTGTCGTTGCGGTAGCGTGCTCTTTCGGCGGAACGGCCGCGTCCGCAACAAACCTCAGGCCGTTCGACCCGGTCGCACTTCAAGACACCGTGGAAGCGACCGCCAAAGAGTTCATGCTGCCCGGCACCATGGTTCTGCTGCGCACGCCGCAGGGAGAATTCGTATTCGGCTACGGCGCGACAGAGCTGGGCGGCACGACGCCGCCGCGAGCCGATACGCATTTCAGGATTGCCTCGAATACCAAGACGATGACGGCCGCCGTGATCGCTCTGCTGGCCCAGGAAGGGAAATTGCGTTTCGACGATCGGGTTTCGAAATATGTTTCCGGCGTTCCCAATGGCGACGATATCACCATCAGCGAGCTCCTTAAGATGCGGAGCGGCCTGTTCAACTATACTTCTGCGCCCGAGCTTGCCGAAAGCCTCGACCATGATCCGGCCAGGGTTTGGACCACGGAGGAGCTGCTCGCCATCGCATTCAAGCATCCACCCGTCTTCGCTCCGGGAATGCAATACGATTACTGCAATACCAATTATGCGTTGCTCGGTCTCATCGCCGAGAAGGTTGGAGGCGCGCCGTTGGCTGGAATTTTTCAGGATCGCCTGTTCGGGCCGCTTGGCATGAAGGACACCTTGCTCCCTGCCAGCACCTCGAACACCATTCCCGCACCCTACGCAAACGGTTATCTGTACGGCAGTTCCTCCTACGCCTTGGCGGATGCGCCCTATCCCCCAGATCTTGTCGCTGCGGCCAGGGCGGGCACGCTCAAGCCCAACGACGACACAGGGCAAAATCCTTCCTATGTCCTGGCGGCCGGTGCCGCGATCTCCACCGCCAATGATCTCGGCACCTGGATCCGGGCGTTGGTCGGCGGCAGAATTCTCGATGCCGACTATCAGCGCCAATGGCTCGACAGCCCTGAACCGGTGGATCCCGGCAAGCCTCTCGGCCAGAAATACGGCTATGGGATCGCCCAGATGACATTTGGGCCCAACAGTTTGTATTTTCACGGCGGCGAGATGCCCGGCTACAACTCTTTCATGGGCTACGATCCGGTCAACGACGTAACGCTGATCGTCTGGACCAACCTGACCGTCTCACTCGACGGAAAGTTGCCGGCCAACTCCATCATGCTGAAAATGCTCGACCGGATTTATACGGTGTCGCCGCTTCGGCAGAGCCAGTGAGACGCGATGCCTGAACGTATGGTCCGCGTCTCACCGCTCGAGCTCAGGCACGTTGCTGGCGATCACCAGCCATAGCCATAGCCATACCTGCGATAATACCCAGGGCCGTAGTAGGCGTAGGCGGGCCGAATAACGCGCCGATATCCGCCATAGTAACCCCCGTAATATGCAGGGGCGTAGCCACCATAATACGCAGGGGCATAGCCGCCGTAATAGCCATACCCCGGTCCGCCATAATACCCGTAACCCGGTCCGCCGTAGTAGCCGTAACCCGGGCCATAGGCGTAGGCGCTCGAAGCTATGCCGCCAACCACCGCCGCGCCAACCAGTCCGGCCGCGAGTCCGGCACCCCAGCCGCCACCCCAGCCACCCCAACCACCTCGCCACGCGTGGGCGGGTGACGGGGCCACCAGGGCAGAAATGCCGATGGTGGCAGCGGCCGCTAACGTCAATGCTGCTTTCCTCATTTCCGAAGCCTCCGTTGTTCCCGGAACTTCAACCGACAGTCCGGCTATAGTTTCCCTCCGACCGCGATTGGCAGAAGGGTTTCCGCCAAATTTAATATTGATGAACGGCTTGGGAAAGCGAAACGACGACCTTCCGCCGCCGCTGCGACAATCTATGCCGCCAGGAAGATTCTTATCTCCTGAAGGAAACGGCCAGAGATTTATTGATATGGATCACGTGTCAGCATCGCTGACACGTCTCAAAAAAACGGCCGCGGCGTTTTCGACTGCAAAAGGGATACGCCTAGCCGACCACAGGAAATCAGTCTATTCTCCGCGACGCTCGGTCGAAATTCGCTACTGACCTGGAGCCACCTCATGATCAAAACCCCAATCGCCATTGCTGCTGCGGCCGCGGTGGGACTTTCGTTTGCGCAACCGGCGTTGCGACAATCGAACGATAGAGCGACTTCAACGCGTTGAATCGTTTGACGTCGTTCCGCGCGGACCGCCAGCGGCGTGGCGAGAGGAAACAGAATCAAGCTTCGCCAACCTCAACGGGAGGAACGTCGATGGGTAAAGACTTGAGAAACGCATGTGACGCGATTTTGCAAAAGACAGCGACTGGTGTCCCCGGCGTGGTGGCGATGATCACCGACCGCTCGGGCAACATCTACGAAGGCGCCGCCGGCAAGCGTAACCTTGGCGGCAGTCAGCCAATGACCACCGACTCCGTCTTCGCCATCTACTCGACCACAAAAGCAATTACCGGCACGGCGGCCCTGCAATGCGTCGAGGAAGGCAAGCTCGACCTTGACGCCCCGGCCAAGAACTACGCCCCCGACATCGGCAAACTCCAGGTGCTCGACGGGTTCGACGCCGACGGGACTCCAAAGCTGCGGGCGCCGAAGCGCGACATCACCACCCGCATGCTGTTGCTGCACACCGCGGGCCTCGGCTACGACTTCTTCAATACCAGTTACTTCCGCCTGGCGCAGGAGCGCGGCCAACCCAGCGTGATCACCTGCTCGAAGGCATCATTGATGACTCCGCTGCTGTTCGATCCCGGCGACAAATGGGAATACGGCAGCAACATCGATTGGTGCGGACAGGTCGTCGAGAACATCCGCGGCAAGCGGCTCGGTGAGGTGATGGCTGAACGGATCTTTGCACCGCTCGGCATCACGGACCTGGCCTTCGCGCTGACCCCCTCAATGCGCGAGCGCCTCGCCACCATCCACCAACGCGAGGCCGACGGGTCACTGACCCCGCTTCCCGACATGCAATTGCCGGCTGAACCGGAAATCGATATGGGCGGCCACGGACTCCACGGCTCGATCGGCGAGTACATGAAATTCATCCGCATGTGGCTGAACGACGGAGCGGGGCCGAACGGCCGCGTGCTGAATAAAGAGACTGTCGAGGCTGCTGTCTGCAACGGCCTGCAGGCGCATCAGACGGTGACGGTGCTGCCCGGCGTCATTCCGAGCATATCGAACGATGCCGAGTTCTTCCCCGGCCTCAAGAAATCCTGGTCGTACACCTTCATGGTGAACGACGAAGACGCCCCGACCGGCCGGCCCGCCGGCGCGCTCGGCTGGGCCGGGCTCCCCAACCTGTTCTACTGGATCGATCGAAAGAACGGGTTCGGCGGATTTTGGGCGACGCAGATCCTGCCGTTCGGCGATCCGACATCGTTCGGCGGCTACCTGGAATTCGAGACGGCAGCTTACGCGGCCGGTGAGGCGCGCGCGGCGGCCTAGCTTGCGCCACGACGCCTCCCGGCCTTCGAGATTGAACGGGTCGAGAGGCGTCGTGGGCGCGTGCTTTGCCGTGGTGCCGGCGGGCTGACCCGCGCTCGCGCATGGCTACAAGAAAGCATGGCTACAAGAAAATTCAATCGCAGAAGCACGGAGATGCTCACAACGGGAGGTCTGTCATGGCGAATGTGCAAGGTGAGTTGCAAAGGGCTGACGTCAAAGCCGACTTTGATGCCGTCATTATCGGCGCCGGCTTCTCCGGCATGTACATGCTGCATTCGCTGCGCGACAAGCTCGACCTGAACGTCACCGTGTTCGAGGCCGGCGACGGCGTCGGCGGCACCTGGTACTGGAATCGCTATCCCGGCGCGCGCTGCGACTCCGACAGCTACATCTACTGCTACACGTTCGACAAGAACCTCCTGCAGGAATGGAACTGGTCCGAGCGCTATCCGGAGCAGGACGAGATCCTGCGCTACCTCGAGCACTGCGCCGAGCGCTTCGACCTTAAGCCCGACATCCAGTTCGGCAAGCGCGTCGTCGAGGTCGTCTTCGACGACAACACCGAACTTTGGACGGTGCGCACCGACAAAGGCGACGTCGTCCGCGCGCGCTTCGTCATTACCGCGGTCGGCGCCCTGTCGACCGCCAACATGCCGCCGATCGAGGGGCTCGGTTCTTTCAAGGGCCAGTGCTACCACACCAGCCAATGGCCGCATGACGGCGTCGATTTCACCGCCAAACGCGTCGGTGTCATCGGCACAGGCGCCACCGCGGTGCAGGCGATCCCCGAGATCGCGCAGCAGGCCAAGCAACTGACAGTGTTCCAGCGCACGCCTAACTTCTGCGTGCCCGCGCGCAACGGCAGTGTCGATCCGCAAGTGACCAAGGCGCGCAAGGCCGATTACGACGGGGTCCGCGAACGTATCAAGAATTCGTTTTTCGGCTTCGAGCTGAACTTCATACCGAAATCCGTGCTCGAGGCAGCGCCCGAGGAACGCGAGCAGCAATTCGACAAGATGTGGGACGCCGGCGGCTTCGCGTTCTGGCTGGCCAATTATCAGGACATGTTCTTCTCCAAGGAGGCGAACGATGTCATTGCCGACTACCTCAAGCGCAAGATCCGTTCGATCGTCAATGACCCCGCGACCGCCGAAAAGCTGATCCCCAAGACTTACCCCTACGGCACCAAGCGCCAGCCGTTGGACACCAACTATTTCGAGACCTTCAACAAGAAGAACGTGGAGCTGGTGGATGCGACCGTCGATGGCCCCATCGAGCAGATCACGCCGAACGGCATCCGTGCGGGCGGCAAGGAGTACCCGCTCGACATCATCGTTGTCGCCACCGGCTTCGACGCCTTAACGGGCCCGCTGAAAAAACTCGGCATCAAGGGCCGCGGCGGCAGGGCACTGGCGCAGGAGTGGGAGGACGGCCCGCAGACCTATCTCGGCCTCGCGATCGCCGGTTACCCGAACCTGTTCACGATCACCGGCCCGCAGAGCCCGTCGGTGCTGTCGAACATGCCGGTGTCGATCGAGCAGCACGTCGAATGGATCGCCGAATGCATCGCCCACATGCGGCGAAACAAGCTTGCGACGATCGAGGCGACCCCGCAGGCGCAAGATGCATGGGGCGCCCATGTCGCCGAGGTCGTGAACTCGACCCTGATGCCCGGCGCCAATTCCTGGTACATGGGCGCCAATATCGCCGGCAAGGCGCGCCGCTTCCTGCCCTATCTCGGCCCGGAAGGCGTCGGCGGCTATCGTCGGAAGTGCGCCGAGGTCGCCGAAAAGGGCTACGAGGGCTTCGCGTTCGCGAACCAAGGTCACGGCGGGACCGCGCACACCATTGCGGCCGAATAGGCTGAGCGAGCCGAGGCCGGTTTTCGGACGCAATTGCGCCACGAAAACCGGGATCGGTCATTCGCGACGGACCGGGCCGCCAGCGACCACACCGCACAGGCGCGGCGTACCGCGTCCTACCACCAGCCGCCTCGTTGTTGCAGCAGAGGACGATCGGGCTGGCCGACGCGCCGGCGCGCATAGCCAGGCTGGGGTTGAGGTTGGGGCTGCGGTTGGAAACCGAAGAAGCCGAAACCGAAGCCGTTGCCGTCGTTTTCCTGGACGTCGCGGCTTGCAACAAGATCGACGGTGGGCTTGCGCGTGATGAAGCCGCCCTGCGGCTGGTTGTTGAGCACCGCGACGAACTCGGTGCGATAGTTGGTCTCGGCGCTCAGCGGCTCGTCCGAGATCACGATCGAGGATCGCGGCACCGCGGTCGGCGCGATGCGATCGAGCACATCCTGCGGGATAGTGATGCGGTCGAGCGCGTCCTTGGCATCGTCCCCGCTGTCGATCGTGACCGCGCTCCAGCGCAGGCCCGTATCGTTGCGCGCCATCGCGGTGAACACATGCGTGCCGATCGGTCTTTCCGGATTACGGATCGTGACCGGGACCTCGATGGTCGCATCGAACACCTCGCCGCCCCCGTCCGGCGCCGGCTTGTGCGTGTTGCGCCGCACGTAAAGCTTCTGCGTCGCGCGGCTGATGTAGACCGAGACCGGCTCAAGCGCGAGCTTCGCCTCGCTCGCCGCCTTGGCGGTATCGGCCTTCCTGGGACCGGCCGCCTTGGCGGCATCCTTTGCGGCGGCAGCGGCGTCGAGCTTCGATTTCGCGTCGGCCTTGGCGGTGTCGAGTTGCGTCCCCAGGTCCGTGGCCTTGGCGGCGGCTTTCTGCTTGAGGTCCTCGGCCTTCGCCTTGGCCTCGTCCGTTTTGGCGGCGGCGAGCACCTTGTCGGCGTAGGCGAGTTCGGCGTCGGCGCGGGTCTTGAGCCCCTGCAGCTTGCGCAGCAACGCCGGGACCGACGCGGCCTCGCGCGTCGCTGCCGCGGCGGCTTTCTTGGTCTCGTCGGCTGCCTTGGCGGCGTCCGCGGCCTCGCGGGCGAGCGCTTCGGCCTTGGCCGGCGCAGCCGCGATGGCTTCCTTGTTCGGCACGAACAGCGCCGGATGGGAGAACTCGACCGGTTCGGCGTCGACGGGCGAGATGATCACCCGCATCCCGATCTGTGTCTTGTCGAACAGCTTCTCGGCAAAGCCAAAGGGCATCCGGACGCAGCCGTGCGAGGCGGCATATCCGGGCAGCGGCCCGCCGTGCAACGCAACGCCGTTCCAGGTGATGCGCTGCATGTTCGGCATCCAGGCATCGTCATACAGAGTCGAGTGGTGGTCCTTGTCCTTTTCCAGCAGGGCGAAGACGCCCGCCGGCGTCTCGCGTCCCGTGATGCCGGTCGATACCGGCGCGCGCAGGATCCAGCCGTCGGCGTCGTAGAAAGTCACCTTCTGGCTCTTGATCGACACGATCGCCATGATCGGTTCGCCGGCCTCGCGTGGCGCCGTCGCCTCAATGGCGGCCGCGGGGCGCGCCTGCTTCGCCGCCGCGCCGGCGGTCAGTGCCGTCAGTGCGGTCATCGCCGCGAGCGTCACCATGGCGGGAGAGCCCCAACGCCGCTTCGCCGCGGTGGATTGCTCCGTCGTCAATCGATTTACCATGCCATGCCCCGGTTGAAATGCGTGTCCGCGCTTGCGTTGATCAAGTGTCAGATCGCGGCTTTTTTGTATGACCGCCGCCATCATCCACGCCACCAATTCGCTGCCAATTCGATCTTGGGCACTATCGGCACGTTCCGTTGATAATTCCCTCATATACGACGGCAAGCGTCGGAGGAAGGCATCTTTGAAGGCCTGGTTGGTAGCGAACGCACAGAGGCGCAGCCGGGTTCCGCGATCTATATCGCGGCGTCAGCGCTATGAGCACGCAGGGCAATTTGAAATACGGCGCCTTTGGGGGTGTTCGGGACAACCCCCAGCTTCCCGTGGTGCCCCTCGATGATCGAACGGCAGATCGATAGGCCCAACCCCATACCACCGGACTTCGTCGTGAACAGCGGATTGAACACCCGCTGGATATCCTGCGACCCGATTCCGGTTCCGGTGTCCGCGACCGATACCACGACCTCGTCGCCGTCGCGAACTTCGGAGCTGACGCACAGAACGCGGGGCTCATCTTCGACCGCCATCGAATCGATGGCGTTTGCGATCAGGTTCAGAAGCACCTGCTGCAGCTGAATTCGATCTCCCATGACCTGCGGCAGCCCCGAATTGGGCTCGGCTTTGAGCAGGATCCGGTGGCTTCGCAGATCGTCGCGTACGAGGGCAAGCGCCTCCCCAATGACGTCATTGACGTCGAGCGGGGTCCTTATCTGGTTCTGCTGCTTCAAGGACGCACGAATGCTTTCGATCACCGCTTCGGCGCGATGGCCATCAGCGGCGATTTGCCTGAAGGCAACTTTCGCCTTGTCGAGATCGGGGTTCGGCCGATCAAGCCAGCGGAAGCCCGTATCGGCCCGTGTCATCATGGCCGACAGCGGTTGTCTGAATTCATGCGCCATCGTGGCCGCGACGGCATCACCCGTCATCAGGCGCGCGTCGCGCTCGCGACGCTGGTCAAGGATCGCGCCGAGCAGCCGGCCATAAAGCATCGTTATCTCGTACAGCAGGAAAATCAGGACGAGACTGCTGGACAGGGCCGCGAAGGACCGGACGGCATACCAGCCAACACCGAAGCGCACCGCACTGGAAAAGTAACTTAGAGGTATCAACATCGAGTATGCCGACATGACGACCAGCAGCCAAAGATCGAGCATTGAGCGTCGTCGGAACCAAAGCACAAAAAAAGCCGCAACACTGACTAATGCGACGGGCACGCCTACATAAGGCCAAAGCGATCCTAAATGCGACCTGTCGAGCATGACGGGCGGCAACAGCGCCTCGCCCGCGATGAAAAGAAATGAAGCCAGCAACACGACGGCCGCTGTCGAAGCCGCGCTCAGGACAATCGCCGTACGCGGGGTACCACGCCAAAGTCGTTTACCGTGATCGGCATCCTTTAACAGGGCGTAAGCGATGACAAATATCGGGAAAACAGCGTACTGGAAAAAATAGATCCACGAGGTGCTCTGCAGGCCGCCAATCAGGCCCCCCGGCGCAAACACGCCTGGAAACGTCAGGATATATGGGATCAGCATCAGCGCCGTGAACAGATACCCATTCGCAATTACCAGGATGGCACGCGAGCGCAGAATGGAAAATTGGGCGAACAAAAGGATCGCGGTGATCGAATCGTTGACGAACATTGCCGTCAGATAAATCGGGATGAAGGCATCGACCCGGCCTGTCTGGATCCTCGACAGCGGCCCGGCGGTGATCAAAACAAAGACGGTCAACAGGCCGAGCGCAACGACAAGCGCGAACCGTTTTTGCGCCGGACCCGGCGGCGAGCTTGCAAGAATGAAATGCTGTTCCTCAGGGGCAACAGCGACCGCTTTCTGCATTCGAAGTAGCCCCTACCGGGACACGGCACGGCGCGAAGCCATCCTCAACCAGCCTTCGTGCCGCACTGCCCCACTTCGCACCGGTTAGTTCAGCCTGATGGAAAGGCCGATGACAGCGAAATGCCAGCTGCCCTGATCGCACTGCAAGGCTATCTCATTAGCGAACGGTCATGCAACGACATGACGGGCAGACCAGTCGCCAATTGTGACAGAATGAAACGGAGCAATGCGGCGCCTTTGCGAGGTGCGGCCCTTGCGCGCTATCTCACGGCTTCCCGATCGCCATCGCGATCGCGGCGGCCAGAAACGGGAACGGCAGCGAGACGGCGGCGCGAAACCAGACGAAGCGCGGCGGCATGAACGGGATTTCCCACAATATCAGCCGCTGGAAGGCGAACAGCGCCCAGGCGATCACATAGGCGATCACCTGCGGCGCGCCGCCGCCGCCCTTCATCGCGACGGCGCCGATCGAAAATCCGATCACCGGCCCGCCCGGCGTCGCCGCGCCCGCGACCACGGCGGTGAGCACACCGAGCCAGCCTGAATCCGGACCGAGCCAGCCGGTGATGATTTGCTGGGGAATAATCGCAGCGATATAGCCCGAGCCGACCACGCCGAGCCCGATGCGCGGCACGACATTGATGAAGTCCATAGTGCCTTCGCGCATCGACGCCTTCAGCACGGCCGGACCGCGCTGAAACGCAATGAACCCGACACCCACGACCGAGCCCCAGAGCAGGATGTCGATCAACAGCGCTGCGCTCATGAGGGCTCGCGCGACGGATACATCCGCACATACACAAAGCGGCCGAGCGCGCCGGCCAGTACCGGCAACGGCAGCGAGATCACGATCCGCCACAGCGTGAAGTCGACCCCCATGATCGGCAATTCCCAGGCCACCGCGCGGCCGTAGCCGATCAGGGTCCAGCTCACCACCATGGCGATGGTCGCGCCGAAATCGGCGCCCACCGTGAGCAGCGCGCTCGCCACCGGATAGGCGGTGAAGGGACCGCCCGGCAAAATGGCGCCGAACGCGGCGCCGATCAGCAATCCCTTCAACCCGGAGGACGGTCCAAGCGATCGCGACACTTTCTCGTGCGGCAATATTTCCGCGATGAAGGCGCCGAGCAGGCAGCCCGCCAGCACACGCGGCAGGATGCCGCCGAACAGCCAGAGATCATGGGTCAGGATTTCCAGCACACCGTCGATGCCGTCGCGCCGGTAGACCAGCGTGGCGCTGACCGCGACCAGCACGCCGATCGTGATCGTCGACCAGCCGATCGGCTTGCGGGCCCGGCGCGGGCGCGGTTCGCTCTCGGCGTCGTCGGTGAGCGCCGTATCTTTCAAGGGGAGTTCTGACAAGGAATGGGGTCTGGCAGGTAATGAAGGCTGGCTCTGCTTAAGCTCGGCCGGGAAGCGACGCAAACGGAACGAGCGCTAAAACCCATGCGTGTCTCAGGGGCGCCCATGCGGGATTGCCACTGATGGTAGGGCGCAGCTCAGGCCAGATGGCGCATCAGCGCGAGGCCGGCGAACAGGCCCGCGATCGACAATACCACCGACCCCAGCACGTAAAACAGCGCCAGCCCGATCTCGCCGCGCTCATAGAGCACCGCAGTATCGAGCGAGAACGCCGAGAAGGTGGTGTAGCCGCCCAGAATGCCGGTCATCAAGAACAGCTTCCAGGGCGCCGCGGCCTCGCCCTTGAAGGCGAGATAGCCCGCGATCAGGCCCATCACGGTCGAACCCGTAATGTTGATGATGAAGGTGTGGTAGGGAAACGCGTCGCCGAACAGCCGCGGGCAGACAATGTTGACGAGGTAGCGCAGCGTCGAGCCAAGGCCGCCGCCGACGAAAACCAGCAGATAATTCATTTCGACTTTTTCCCCGCGAACCGGCCCATGTGTTTTGCCGCAAGGGGGCGATCGCCGCAAGGATCGGTCGACGTTCGTCCAAGTGAAAGGGCGGCAGCGCGATGCTGCCGCCCCTCTAAAATTATCTCGATGTCATTCCGGGGCGGCGCGAAGCGACGAACCCGGAATCTCGAGATTCTCAGATGTGCAATTGCACATCCGGGTCCGATGCTTTCGCATCGTCCCGGAATGACAAGTTATCAGGCCTTTTCGAACAGCTGCTCGACGTATTCCCAGTTCACGAGATGATCGACGAACGCCTTGAGATAGTCCGGACGGCGGTTGCGGTAATCGATGTAGTAGGAATGCTCCCAGACGTCGCAGCCGAGGATCGGCGTGGCGCCATGAACCAGCGGGCTTTCGCCGTTGGCGGTTTTGGAAATCTCCAGCTTGCCGTTCTTGACCGACAACCAGCACCAGCCGGAGCCGAACTGGCCGACGCCGGCGGCGGCGAAATCGGTCTTGAACTTATCGAGCCCGCCGAGATCCTCGGTGATCTTCTTTTCCAGCTTGCCCGGCAGCTTGCTGCCGCCGCCATTGGGCTTCATCCAGTTCCAGAAATGCAGATGATTGTAGTGCTGGCCGGCGTTGTTGAAGACCGCGGGGTTCTTGCCGAACGAGCCCTTCACAATCTCCTCCAGGGACTTTCCTTCGAATTCGGTCCCCTTGATCGCATTGTTGCCGTTGGTCACGTAGGCCTGATGATGCTTGTCGTGGTGGAACTCCAGCGTTTCCTTCGACATATGGGGGGCGAGGGCGTCATGGGCGTATGGCAGATTGGGGAGCGTGAAGGTCATGGGGTGATGTCCGCAATGAGGGGTACAAGGGTCTATGGGAGACACTAACGGGAACCCTTATAGAAGGTTCCATCGGGCTTAAACACCGCAATTTGGCGCGGTCGAGCCAGGCTCGCACCCCGGGGCGGGATGACTTATCTTCGAATCGTCACCCCACCCTATCTTTTTGTTTGAGCATAATCTTTTCGGGGCAAACGCTTCGCGTTTGTCCCGGAAAACCGGTTTCCACTCCTCCGAATCATGCTCCGGACGCGCCGCTGAGGGAAAAATGAGCATCGAGATCGACGTTTTGAACGGAGACGCGTCGTGGCCGCTGGCGAAACCGCTGTTCGACGCGGTCTGGCCGCCGCACGTGGTGGCCACGCTGTCCTGGGCCGAAATCGCCTTTGCGCATGCCGAATTGCGGGTGCTGGTTCAGGATGAAGCGGGCGAGACACTGTGCCATGTCGGGATTTATCGCCGCGATGTCACTTGGAATGGGCGCAAGGTGCCGGCCGCCGGTATCGGTGGCGTGGCGACCCGCGCCGATTCGAGAGGCCGCGGATACGCCAGCATCGCGCTCAATGCCGCCGTCCAAACGCTCAAGGACGAGGGCTCGGCTGCGTTTGCGCTGTTGTTTTGCGAACCGCATAACGTGCCGTTCTACGTGGCGCGGGGCTGGAAACCGTTCGAGGGCGAAATCCACACCGACCAGCCGAAAAAGGGCCGCGTCCGGTTCGAGGCGATGGCGCCTTACACCTACGACCTGCGGGGACGCGCGCCTCAAACCGGCATCATTGACCTCTGCGGCCTGCCCTGGTGACCGGCGGGTCGAGCCATTTGCGCGAGTCCGCTTTGTTGCTAAGCATGTCTGGCTCCGGAAACAATCCGGGGTTTCCCATATAGCGGTTGCCAGTTCATGACTTCCCAATTTTCATCTATGAAATTAATGACTTGTGGCTTCGGCCTGGCCCTTGCGGCATTGGCGATGGCAGGCATTTCCGCAGCCCGCGCGCAAGCCGGCGGCGAGGTCAGCGGGATCTGGCTGACGCAGGCGGCCGACGCCAAGGTACGCGTCAGCAAATGCGGCGCCGGCATTTGCGGGGTCGTGGTCTGGCTCAAAACGCCGGTCGATCCCGCCACCGCCAAGCCCGCGGTCGACGACAAGAATCCCAATCCATCGCTGGCCAAACGCCCGATGATCGGCCTGCCGCTGTTCAGCGGCATGCAGCCCTCCGGCGCCAATCGATGGTCGGGCCAGATCTACAATGCCGACGATGGCAACAGCTATGCCAGCAACGTCTCGGTGGCGGGACCGGACTCGCTGCGCGTCGAAGGCTGCGTCGGCGGGTTGTGCGGCGGCGAGACCTGGAGCCGGTCGCGCTAAGCGATCGTTCTACGCCGCGGTCGCTTTCAGTGCCGTCGCCGCGGAAGCGTATCCGCCGCGGGCGCCGTCGATGAAATGGACGTGATCGCTGCGCAGCGCGGAGGGCGTGAAGCAGGTCATCATCGCTGCGTCCTGCCGGTGCAGGCCGTAACGCACCACGCCTTCCGAAGCTGCCTTGACGAGACGCTGCGTCAGCGCCTGCTCCAGCTCGGGCGTGCAATCCAGGATCATGCGCAAGCCATCGTCATATTTTCGAAAATCGGAATTCTCCACCACCTGCTGCACATAGGTTTTCGGCACGAAGCCGCCGACCTCGATGCCAAAGCGCATGATGAGATAGGCGAACATGGTGCGGCCAAGCACGTAAGCGCGCCGCCGGAACAGCGATCCGCCGCGCGCGGCGCGCGCCTCGAATTCGACACCGGCCGGCGGCCATCGCAGCGGCGGACCGCCCGGCGGCACCGGACGTCCCGCGTCAGGACTGCGTTCGACCAGCGCGACGACGTCTTCGATCACTTTTCGGAAAGCGGCCGGATCGGCGGCGCGCCCCGGCATCACCAGCACCGACAGGATCAGGCCGCGCGCAGAGGGGATTTCCTCGAACCGGCAGGATAATCCGGTGAGGTCGGGCTGGGTGCCGGGTGGCGCCTTCGGAATCGCGAACTCGCCGCGCTTCATCGCCGCTTCCGCCCAATTCAGACCGCCGCCCGAGAACATCGCGTAGGACAGATTGGGTGACGACCCAAACCGGGCGACGCGGACATCAAAGCCTTGCGCCCGCACCGCGCTCGCCGGCACCAGCGCCACTCGCATCACGAGGTTGAGGCTCTCCTCGACCCACACAGCGGTCGCCGCCAGCGCCTCGCGCGCGCGTTCGTAGTCCCGCGGCGACACCGCAAAGCTGGCGCCATCGCCGCCGAACACGAAGGGAAACTCACGTCCCTCCAGCGCATTGGTGATCGCTGCGATCACCGAAGCGCCGGCCATGTTGACCGCCTTGTATCGCGCTTCTGCGATCGCCCTGGTCGACTCGACGATATCGGCGACGCCGATACTCCAATCGTCCGGCAACGGCGCATACAGCGCCGGGTCCATCACGCGGCCAAAACTGCGAAACACCGGAATGTCGCCGTAGAACCCGTCACTCGCTCCCGACACAGCCATGGTGGTGCAATGCCCCGTTCCGGATCGTGCTCTGGCAGCTACGGCCAGCTCTGTATTCGGTTTGCGATCCGCTACTGTTACGGGTGCAGCCCCTTCAAAACCAGCTGATTGAGCCGGTTGGCAAATGCGGCCGGGTCTTCCGGCAATTCACCGTCGAGGATCTGGGCCTGCTCCAGCAGCAGGAATGACAAATCCTTCGCGGCATCGCTGGCGCCGGCAATCGCCGTCACCAGCGGATGGCGCATGTTGATCTCGAGGATGGGCTTGGTCGCCGCCCCGCGATTTTGCGCCGCCAACAACCGCTCGAGCGCGCGGTCGCGGCCGTCGCCGCCGGCGACCAGGCACGATGCGCTCGATGTCAGGCGTTGCGAGGCCCGCACGTCGGAGACGCGCTCGCCGAGCGTATCCTTGATCACGGCGATCACGGCAGCTTCATCGGCCTGCGGCTTGTCCTTGTCTTTTTCTTCCTGGGATTTTTCCTCGAGCAGCGGGATCAATCCGAAATCGATATCGCCCTGGCTCAGCGATTTCAGCGGCTTGCCGCCGAATTCAAGCGGCGCCGAGGTCCAGAACGCATCGACCGGATCGGTCAGCAGCAGCACCTCGATGCCGCGTGCGGCAGCGGATTCAAGTTTTGGGTTGGCCTTCAGGCGCTCAACGCTTTCGCCGGTGAGATAATAGATCTCGGTCTGGTTCGGCTTGAGGTCTTCGACATATTGCTTGATCGACCGCTTCTCGCCTGTTGTGGTGGTGAAGCGCGATAGCCCCAGCAGTTTTTCGCGGCGCTCGTAATCCTCCCAGATGCCTTCCTTGATCACCGGACCGAACCCGTCCCAGATCTTGGCGAACGCCTCCGGCTCCTTGTCGCCGAGATTTTCCAGCTCGGTGATGACACGGCTGGTGACGGCCTTGCGGATTTGCGCGAGTTGCGGATTGTTCTGCAGCATTTCACGCGAGATGTTCAGCGGCAGGTCCTCACTGTCGATCACGCCGCGGATGAAGCGCAGATAGGCCGGCAACAGTTCGGCATCGTCGGCGATGAAGACGCGGCGGACATAGAGCTTCACCTTGCCCTTGCGATGCGGCTCGAACAGATCGAACGGCTTGGTCGAAGGCGCGAACAGCAGCACGGCATAGGACTGACGGCCTTCGGCGCGATAATGCAGCGTCATCGCGGGATCGTCGAACGCGCCGGCGATCGAACGATAGGCCTGCGTGTAATCTTCCGCTGATAGTTCCGATTTCGGCCGCTGCCACAACGCGCTCGCCGAATTGATCTGGCGCGGTTCGCCTTCTTCGGGCACCAGTTCGATCGGAAACTGAATGTTGTCGGAATAGGCGCCGACGATCCGCTCGATCTCGTAAGTCTCGAGGTATTTCTTGGCGTCATCCTTCAGATGCAGGGCGATTTCGGTGCCGCGCGTGACGCGTTTGGCGTCCTCTTCGCTGCCCGGCGCGATTTCGAATCCGCTGCCGCCCGACGACGACCAGACCCAGACCTGGTCGGTTCCGGCGCGGCGGCTGGTCACGACGATGCGATCGGCGACCATGAACGCGGCATAAAACCCGACCCCGAACTGCCCGATCAGGCCGGCGCCATCCTTGGCCTCGGTCAGCCGCGACAAGAACGATTTGGTGCCGGAACGCGCGATGGTTCCGAGATTGTCGATCAGCTCCTGGCGGTCCATCCCGATACCGTTGTCGATCACCGACAACGTCTTGGCTTTCTTGTCGGGTGCGATGCGGATTTTGGGCGCGGCGCCGTCGGCCATCAGATCGGGCGCGGCGATGGCCTCATAGCGTAGCTTGTCGCACGCGTCCGACGCGTTCGAGATCAGCTCGCGCAGGAAAATATCGGTTTCCGAATAGACCGAGTGCACCATCAAATGCAGGAGTTCGGCAACCTCGGCCTGGAACGGCTGGGACTGGCTGGATGTCGTGGTATCGGCGGTCATTATGCTCGCTCGCTAGGGGTGTCGGGTCCGGTAAATCAGGAAAACCCGGATATAGCGACACTATTTTGGCTGGCAAGTTTTTCGGTGGCGAATATCAGCGCGCCCGCAGCATCCAGCGGCGTCGGTTGCCACCCTCCCCGACTATCAATAATAGATAGGAAAACACGTCGCCAAGGGACGATCGGCTGCCGCTCGCCTATTCCGCGACAAGAAAAATACAAGAAGAAAATCAAGGATGAGGATTTCGTCTATGGAAGCCAAGATCAGTGCACCAGTCAGCGCCCCCGCCAGCATCGCGTCAGGTTCGGTTCGGAAATGGTCGCCCGCGTCGGATGCGAGCGACATCGTCAAGAACATTCACGCCATGCTGCACCCGCGCAACATCGTGCTGGTGGGCGCTACCGACAAGCCCGGCAACTATGCCGAGCGCATCTGGAACAATCTGATCAAGTACAAGTTCGAGGGCGGGCTTTATCCGGTCAACGCGAAACGCGACACCGTCTGGGGCGTGCCCTGCTACAAGGATTTCGCCAGCCTGCCCGACAAACCTGATCACGTGCTGGTGCTGGTGCCGGCGCGGTTCGCGGTTCAGGTGCTGCGCGATGCCGCCGCGGCCGGCGCCCGCTCCGCCACCATCGTCACCTCGGGCTTCAGCGAATTGCAGGACGCCGAAAGCCAGCGGCTCGCGGTCGAATTGCAGCTGGCGATCAAGGAGACCGGGCTTGCGGTCACCGGTCCGAATTGTCTCGGCAATCTCAGCGCCGGCGAAAAACTGTTCACCAATATCGACGACCGCATCGTCACCATGGAGCCAGGCCCGGTCGCGATTGCCGGCCAATCCGGCGCGATCGTGATGGCGATCCGCCAGGCGCTGGAGGATCGCGGCGTCGGCGTTGGCTACATGGTCACCACCGGCAACGAAGCCGGGCTGGAGACGCCGGACCTGATGGCCTATTTCGCCGCCGATCCCTCGATCCGCGTGATCGTGGTGTATCTGGAAGGCGTGCGCAACACCAAGGTGTTCCGGCAGGCCTGCAAGGCCGCGCGCGCCGCCGGCAAGCCTGTGATCGCACTCAAACTTGGCGCTTCCGAGGGCGGACGCGCCGCCGCGATGGCGCATACCGGCGCGCTGGCCGGATCGATCGAGACCTTCGATGCGATCTCGACCCGCGAAGGCGTGATCCGGGTACGCGGCCTCGATGAACTGATCGAGACCACCGAATGTTTCGTGCATGCCGAACCGCCGAAGAGCAACCGTCTCGCCGCGGTGTCGCTGTCGGGCGGCAAGCGCGGCCTCTTGATCGATGCATTCTATTCGGCCGGCCTGAATTTTGCGCCGCTCAGCCCGAGCGCGACCGAAAAGCTGGCGAAGATGCTCGGCCCCGGCAGCATCGTCGGCAACCCGCTGGACGCCGGCTTTGCCGCGGTGGTCGATCCCGGCGTCTACATGCAATCGATCCAGATCATGATCGACGATCCCGATACCGACATCGTCATCATCGATGCCGAATTGCCGAAGGCCCCGCACGAACTGCGTGAACGCAATTTGCGCATCGTCGACGACAAGGCGGCCAAAGCCAACAAGCCCGTGATCTACATCAGCACGATGTCGATCGGCTTCACCGAATTCACCAAGGAGTTGCGCAAATCGCTGCCGCATATCGCGGTCATGCAGGGCCTCGACCGGGCCGTCGGCGCCATCAAATCGCTGATCGAGTATGCCTCGCTGCGCAAGGAAGTGCCGGATGCGGTCTCGACGTCGAGCGCGTCCGCACGCGCGACGCTCGAAAAGACGCTCAAAGGCGCGCAGGGTGCCGCGCTCGACGAAGTCGCCTCGAAGAAGCTGCTGAAGGCCTACGGCATTCCGGTCTCGAAGGAAGAGATCGCGCAGACCGCGGCCGACGCGGTCAAGATCGCCAAGAAGATTGGTTTTCCCGTCGTCGCCAAGGTGGTCAGCGCCGACATCCTGCATAAATCCGACATCGGCGGCGTGGTGCTGAACATCAACAGCGCGGCGGAAGTGAAGAAGGCGTTCAACGACATCACCGCACGGGTCAAGAAGCTGAAAGGCAAACCAAAACTTGAAGGCATCCTGATCGCACAACAGGTCAAGGCCGATCTCGAATTGGTGGTCGGCGCCTCGCTCGACGCCGAGATGGGACCGGTGGTGCTGTTCGGCACCGGCGGCGTCGACATCGAACTGATGAAGGATGTGGCGCTGGCCGGCGCGCCGCTCGACGCAGCCGAGGCAAAGGCGTTGATCAACCGCACCAAGGCCGGGGTGAAGCTGAAGGGCTATCGCGGCAGGCCCGCGCTGCACGAGGCTTCCGCGGTGAAGGCGCTGGTGGGCTTATCGAACCTGATGGCCGATGCCGGCAACCGCATCGCCTCGATCGACGTCAATCCGTTCCTGATCAACGCCAAAACCGGCGTTGCCGTCGACGGCCTGATCGTCCTCAACAACGCCGCCGCTAAAACCGCAGCGGGGCATTGACTAAGCCGAAGGTCGCAGGATTTTGCCGGGTTCGTCATTGCCAAAACAAATCCGGACAGGTTACCCTCCCAGCCAATCAAGGCATCAAAGAATGCCGCCGATAAAGACACATCACCATTGTCTGGGAGGACAGTATGGCTACCTCGCAACGGCCCTGGTCGGTCGATCGACGGACCATTCTTAAAACGAGCGCCGCGATTGCTGCGGTGCAATTTTCATCCCCTTACATCATCAAGGCCCGCGGCGAGACGCCGGTGCGAATCGGAATGGTTGATCCGATCACCGGCGTTTATGCCGCGATCGCGCAAGGCGAGGTGGTGGGCGCCAAGTTCGCCGCCGAGGAGGTCAACAAGAAGGGCGGCATCCTTGGCCGGCCGGTTGAGCTGCTGATCGAGGACTCCGCCAACGACGTCGGCACCGGCGTGCAGAAAACCCGCAAGCTGATCGAACGTGACCAGGTCTCCTTCATCATCGGCGACGTGAATTCCGGCATCGCTATCGCGATGGCGCAGGTCACCAGTGAAAAGAAGGTGCTCCATATCGTCTCCGGCGGTCATACCGATCCGATCACCGGCACCAACTGCTCATGGAACGTGTTCAGGGTCTGCAACTCCACCGCCATGGACGCCAATGCCATCGCTACTACGCTGATGGAGAAGTTCGGCAAGAAGTGGTATTTCCTGACCCCTGATTACGCCTATGGCCACTCCGTGCAGGCCGGCTTCGAGAAACTGCTGAAAGCCGCGGGCGGCACCTCGTCCAGCGCGCTCGTTCCGCTCGGCACAGCGGATTACTCCGCCTATCTGATCCAGGCCAAGGCCTACGGTCCGCAGGTGCTCATCAACGTCATGGGCGGCGGCGACCAGGTCTCGAGCCTCAAGCAGTTCGTCCAGTTCGGCCTCGACAAGCAGATGGCCGTCGGCGGCACGCTGTTCGAACTCGAAAGCATCCGCGCCGTGCCCGATGGCGCGCGCGTCGGCTGGTGGACCATGGAATGGTGGTGGGACCAGCCCGGCGTGCCGCATGTCGCGGAATTCAATGCTTCGATCAAGAAGATTACCGGCGGCGCTGCCACCGCGCGCAACTGGTTCGGCTATGCCTCGGTGCAGACGCTGGCGTTGATCGCCAACCAGGAAAAGACGCTCGACGCGCCAAAACTGGCGCGGGCGCTTTCCGGCTTCAAGTTGCCGCCTGAAGTAGCGCTTCAGCCCGGCGCTCCGGAGTTCCGCGCCGGAGACCACGAATTGATGAGCACGGTGTTCGTCGGCGAAGCGCACCCGCCGCAAGGCGATCCCGACAATATGTTCACCGTGAAAAATCCGGTGCCCGGCGAAAAAGCCGCCGGACCGGCCGAAAGCACCGGCTGCAAGATCCAGTGGCCGGCCTGATACGAGATTGCCGACGCCCGGTTCGGCAACGCACCGGGCGTTGCGCTCGATCGACTGTCAGCTGAACTTCACAAACTCAGCTTCAAAAAAACAAAAATTCTGCCCCGGGAGAAACTCATGACCGCGTCCACTTTCAACCCGAAATTCAATCGCCGTACGCTGATCAAGAGCGCCGCCGCCTTGGGCGCGTTCCAGGTGGCTTCGCCATTCATCATTCAGGCGCGTGGCGAAACGCCGATCCGAATCGGCATGGTCGATCCCCTCACCGGCGTTTATGCCGCGCCCGCCGGCAACGAAGTGATGGGCGCCAAGCTCGCGGTCGAGCAAGTCAACGCCAAGGGCGGTATTCTCGGACGGCAGGTCGAATTGCTGGTGGAAGATTCCGCCAATGACGTCGGCACCGGCGTGCAAAAGGCACGCAAGCTGATCGAGCGCGACGGCGTCAGCTTCATGATCGGCGACGTCAATTCCGGCATTGCGGCTGCGATCGCGCAGGTCACCGCCGAAAAGAAGATCCTGCATATCGTGTCCGGCGGCCACACCGACTCGATCACCGGCAAGGATTGCAAATGGAACGTGTTCCGGGTCTGCAATACCACGCGGATGGAGGCCAATTCGGTCTGCAACGTGCTGTACAGCAAATACGGCAAGAAATGGCACTTCATCACGCCCGATTACGCCTTCGGCCATACGCTGTATGACGCCTGCACCGACGATCTGAAGAAGCTTGGCGGCACCGTGACCGGCAACGAACTGACCCCGCTCGGCACCACCGATTTCTCCGCCTATCTGATCAAGGCGCGCGCGGCCAGTCCGGACGTAATGATCCTGCTGGTGCAGGGATCCGACATGATCAACTGCCTCAAGCAGGTGGTGCAGTTCGGATTGGACAAGCAGATTCACGTGGCGGGCACCCAGCAGGAGCTTGAATTGCTGGCCGCACTGCCGCCGGAAGCCCGCATCGGCATCTGGATGTTCGAATGGTACTGGAAGCAGCCGGGCGTTGCCGGCGTCGACAAATTCGTCGCCGACATTCGCAAGGTCAACAAAGGCAATGTGCCGACCGCGCGGCACTGGTTCGGTTACGTGTCAGCGATGAGCTTTGCGCTGGTCGCGAACGCGCAGAAGACGCTCGATGCGGTCAAGCTCGCAGCCGCGCTGGAGAATTTCGAGCTGCCGGACGACGTCAAGCTGCAGCCGAACAAATGCTATTACCGCAAGGGCGACCATCAATTGATGACCTCGGCCTTCGTCGGCGAGGCGCAGTCCAAGGGCAAGGACGACCCGGAAGACCTGTTCCGCGTCGACGAAGTGATCCCGGGCGACAAGACCGCGCCCGCCGTCAGCGAGACCGGCTGCACTATTCAGTGGCCGGCCTAGAGGGGACCAGCCGCATGCCTCGTGTTCCCGGTGATCTATGACGCAACTTCTCCTGTTCAACGTCACCAACGGGCTCATCGTCGGCGCGTTTTATGTGCTGATGGCGCTCGGCCTCTCGCTGATCCTTAACCTGAGCAACGTCATCAATTTCGCCCATGGCGGATTTCTCGTCATCGGCGGCTACATCGCCTACACCATCACGCCCTATATCGGCTTCTGGGGCGCCCTGCTGCTGGCGCCGCCTTTGACGGCGATCATCGGCCTCGTGGTCGAACGCGTGCTAATCCGTCCGCTCTACGGGCGCGATCCGCTTTACAGCCTGCTGCTTACCTTCGGGCTTGCGTTCATGATCGAGGACGGCACCCGCTTCATTTTCGGCCCGCAGGGCAAGCCGATGACTATTCCCTCGTTCCTGTCGCAGCCGCTCAGCAACGATCTGTTTTTCATCACCTGGTACCGGCTGTTCATGGTGGCCGTGGTCGTGATCGCGGTCGCGTTGCTGTTCGTGCTGCTGCGCTACACACGGTTGGGCATTCGCATCCGGGCCGGCACGCTCGACCTGGAAACCGTCGCGGCGCTCGGCATCAACGTGCAGATGCTGCGCTCGCTCAATTTCGCGGTCGGCATTTTTCTCGCCGGCCTCAGCGGCGTCCTGGCGGCGGGCCAGCTCGGGCTTGAGCCGACCATGGGCACCGGCCTTCTGATGCCGAGCTTCATCGCCATCATCGTCGGCGGCATCGGCAGCCTGCCGGGAACGCTGGTCGGCGGCCTGTTGATCGGCGTGGCATCGGGACTGACGGCGGTGTTTTTCCCGGCCGCCAGCGAGGCCGTGATCTACGTCATGATGGCGGTGGTGCTGCTGATCCGCCCGCGTGGTTTGTTCGGCGAAGAAGGAATGATGAGTTGAAGACCGAACAAAGCCGCAAGCTCATCGTCCTGGTCGCGATCTGGGCGATCCTGATCTTCGCACCCTACTGGATGGTGCCGCTCGGCGGTTATACCGCGCTGGCGACCCGCGTGCTGGTGCTGGGGCTCGCCGCGATGTCGCTGAATTTCCTATTGGGATTTACCGGCGTGCTGTCGTTCGGTCACGCCGCCTATTTCGGCCTTGGCGCCTATGGCGCGGGCCTGACGCTGAAATACCTCGCGCCCTCGACGCCGCTGGCGCTGATCGCCGGAATCATGCTGGCCGGCATTTGCGGCGCCCTGCTGGGCATGCTGATCGTACGGCGGCGCGGCGTGTACTTCGCGATGGTGACGATCGCGTTCGGCCAGGTGTTTTACTACATCGCGTTTCAGTGGAGTTCGCTGACCGGCGGTGACGACGGCCTGCGTGGCTTCTCGCGCCAGCCGCTTGATTTTGGTGCATTCAAGCTCGACATTCTCTCCAACGAGAAGAATTTCTATTTCTTCGTTTTGTTTTGTTTTGCCCTGGCGCTGGCGGTGATGGGATTTATCCTGCGCTCACCGTTCGGCCGCACCATGATCGCGATCCGCGAGAACGAACGCCGCGCCCGCTTCCTCGGCATTCCCGTCGAGCGCCATATCTGGATCGCGTTCACGCTGTCCTGCTTCTTCATGGGGTTTGCCGGCGCGCTCTACGCTCTTGTCAACAATTTCGCCGACCCGCGCGGCCTGCATTACAGCCAGTCCGGCGATTTCGTCATGATGGCCGTGATGGGCGGCATGCGCAGCTTCTGGGGTCCGCTGCTGGGGGCTGCCGTCTTCGTGGTGCTGCAGGACTATCTGTCGAGCATCACGGTCAACTGGATGTCGTTTGTCGGACTGCTGTTCGTCCTCGTCGTGTTGTTCTTCCCGCGCGGACTGCTCGGCTTCCTGCAGCGGAGCAAGGCATGAGCGAGGTCATGAACGTTCTCGAAATCCAGGGCGTCACCAAGCGATTTGGCAATCTGGTGGCGGTGCGCGACATCTCGCTGAATGTCGCCAAGGGAGAGATGTGCGCGATCATCGGGCCGAATGGCGCCGGCAAGACCACCTTCTTCAACTTGATCAGCGGCTTTTTTCCGCCGACCTCGGGCGCGATCCGGTTCGACGGCCAGGACATCACCAAACTCGCGACCCATGAGCGGGTCGTCCGCGGTATGGCGAGGACATTCCAGATCACCGAGATCTTTCCCGAACTGACCGTGTTCGAAAACGTCCGCATCGCGGCCGAAGTCGCCGGCGGATATCGCTTAAGGCCCTGGATCAATCGCGCGGAGGCGGCCAAGGTTCACCAGCGCGTCGAGGAGACGCTCAGGCTGGTGTCGCTGGAGAGCAAGGCGGACCGGCTGGTCGGCGAACTCGCGCATGGCGATCAGCGCGCCGCCGAGATCGCGATGGCGCTGGCGCTGCAGCCCCATCTGCTGCTGCTCGACGAGCCGACCGCCGGGATGGGCGACCAGGAAACCTACCAGATCACGCAGCTGATCCGCCGGCTGCATCGCGACAGCAACTACACCATCGTGCTGATCGAACACGACATGCGCGTGGTGTTTCATCTCGCCGACCGTATCTGCGTGCTGGATCAGGGCCGGATGCTGGCGCAGGGCACGCCGAAAGAAATCGCAGACAACGAGACCGTTCAGGCCGCTTATCTGGGCACCGCCGCATGACCGCAGCCCTGACCGCCGAAGGCCTTCACACCTATTACGGCAAGAGCCACATCCTGCATGGCGTCAGCCTTGAAGTGGAGGAAGGCAAGATCACCGCCTTGTTGGGACGCAACGGCGCCGGCAAAAGCACGACGCTGCGCAGCCTGATGGGCCTGACCCCGGCGCGCGAAGGCAAAATCACGATATTCGGGCAGGTCACCACGCGCTGGCCGACCTTCCGTATCGCCGCGGAAGGCGTCGGTTTCGTGCCGGAAGGACGGCGCATCTTCGCCAATCTCAGTGTCGAGGAAAATCTCAAGGTTCCGCTCGAACGTGAGGGACCGTGGACCGTCGCGCGGATCTATCAGTTGTTTCCTCGTCTGGAGGAACGCAAGGACAATCGCGGCCGGCAACTGTCCGGCGGCGAACAGGAGATGCTGTCGATCGCCCGAGCCTTGTTGCTCAATCCGAAGCTTTTGATTCTCGACGAGCCATCACAGGGCCTGGCGCCATTGATCGTCCGCGAGGTGTTTCGCATTGTCCAGCAGATGAAGGCCGAGGGCATGTCGGTGCTGCTGGTGGAACAGAATGCGCGGATGAGTTTGGAGATCGCCGACAACGCCTATGTTCTGGATGACGGCATCATCGTCTATTCCGGCACCGCCGGCGCGCTCGCCGCCGACGAGGCGCGGGTCCGCTCGCTCGCCGGCGCCAGTGCCGAGGAATGGACGACTGCGTGAGAATAGCGGTAAATTATCGTCATGCCAACGGGCTAGCCGTCCAAAGGACGGCGTCGCTTCCGCTCGCCTATGCCGGGCATCCGCGATCAATCGAGGCACGTCAAAAGAAAGACGTGGATTGCTGGACATCTAGCGCGAAGACGCGCTTCGCGCTTTTGCCCGGCCATGACGGTGTTCGGTGTAAAGCATCACGCCCGATAGGCGCTTTTGCCGGTGCCGCGATAGAGTACGCGCACCTGCTCTTCCGACACCATCTTGTGGAACGCGAGCGCCTCGGGCTCGAGGTCGCGCTTCGGCACATATTCGGGTTCGAAGTGGCGGTAATCGTCCTTGCCGCGCACCAGGGTCGCCCAGTCACGCTGGCCGACGGCCTGTTTCAGATGGGTCGGGATGTAGCGCACCGCGAGACCGATGCGCCGGTCGTCGGAACGGTTCGGTTCCGATCCATGAAACAGCAGCACATGATGCAACGAAGCCTGACCCGGCTTCAGTTCGACATGAACCGCCTTGGCCTCGTCGACTTCGACCGCGATCTCCTGGCCGCGGGTGAGAAGGTTGTTCTGGTCGAAGGTGTCGGCATGCTGAACCTGCTGCTGATGCGTGCCGGCGATGAATTTCATGCAGCCGGAAACCTTGTTCGCCGGCGAAAAGGCGATCCAGGCGGTCGCGACGTCGGACGAACTCAGGCCCCAATAGGTCGCATCCTGGTGCCAGGAGACAAAGCCCGGATCATGCGCCTCCTTGATGAAGAAGCTGGTGTTCCAGCACAGGATGTTCGGCCCCAGCAGATCCTCCATCGCATCGAGAATCCGGGGATGCCGGACCATTTCGTTGATCCAGGTAAACAGCACGTGGCTGCGATGGCGCATCTCGCCCTTGATCGGGCCGCCGCTTGAGGCCTCATAATCCTCGAGCTTGCGGCGAAAATCGGAGACTTCGCTTGCGCTTAGCGCGTCGATCGGAAAATGAAAGCCGCGGTCGCGATAACCCGCGACCTCATCCTTGCTTAGCAATTTTGGCACGGGTTCCTCCGATATTTGTTTTGTTAGAGGGTGATCCCGGCTCCGGGAGCTGTCAAGCAGCGCCCGCCGCACGGTCTTTCGTCCGCTCCCCTTTGTCGGTACAATGGCCATGATGATCTGCGGCAATTTCCGCCACTCGTTGCACGGTTGAATTTTTCAAAATGAGAGCACGGGCGACCAACTTCACGATCGGCGCCGTGACGCTCACGGCGATCGCGGTGGCGTTCGCAGGCTTTCTCGGATTCCGGAAAATTCATGCGGTCGCGCAGCGCGGCCCGCTTCGCATTGTCTTCGAAGGTTCCGCCTCCGGCCTGCACAAGGGCGGCAGCGTGAACCTAAATGGCGTTCAGATTGGCGAGGTGACTTCCATCAAGCTGGATGGCCCGCGCAAGATCGTTGCCCTCACCACGGTTGAAAACAGTGCGCCCATTCGCAAGGATACCGTGGTGGGCCTGGAAGCCCAGGGATTGACCGGCGTGATGGCGATCGCGTTGACGGGGGGCGCCGATGCGGCAGCGCCGGTGCCGCTGGATCAAGACGGCATTCCAACGCTGAACGCCGACTTGAGCGAAGCGCAATCGATCCGCGATACCCTGCACAATGTCGATCACGTTCTCGTCGACAACAGGGAAGTCATGAAGGACGCGCTGCTGAGCTTCGAAAGCTACACGGCGACGCTCGCCGGCAAGGGCGACGCGATCGACAGCATCATGCGCAAGGCCGATACCGCCTTTGCGAGCTTCGACAGCATGATGACCAAGATCGACAACGCCGTGCCGGATTTGACCAAGGGCAAGGACGGCGAGCTCTATAAGAAGATCCACTCGATTCACGAAACGGCCAACAGCTTCAGGAAGCGCTCTGTCGTCTTCCTCGACGAAGGCCGCCGCACATTACTCGACATCAGCGAATCCGCGGTCAAGGTGACGCGGAAGTTCGATCCACAGGGAACGCCCGCGGCGGGAAGTCCGAACCAGAAACGACAGTGACCACTTGAGCCTTGCCGCCGTGCCGCCGCTTGATCAGTGACCCTGCAGCAGCCGCGGCACCGCCAGCGTGAACCAGGGCACAAAGGCCACCACCAGCACCCCGATGATCAGCACTGCCAGATAGGGCAGCATCGCCCGGCTGGTCGCTTCCAGACGGCTCTCCGAGACCGTGCAGGAAACGTAAAATCCGATGCCGATCGGCGGGATGAAAATCCCGACGCCCATCGCGAGGATCATGATCATGCTGTAGTGGATGATGTCGATGCCGTACTGGCTGGCGAGCGGCATCAATAGCGGTCCCAGGATGATCAGCGCCGGAAGCCCTTCCAGCAGCGAACCCACCACGATCAGCAGCACGATCGATCCGAGTATGAAAACGGTGCGGTTGTCGCCGATCGAGTGCAGCACCATCGCAAGGTTAGCCGGCAGATTGGCCGCCGTAAGCGTCCAGGCAAAGGAGAACGCTGCGGCGATGATGAACAGCACCATGCCCGCCAGCAGGCAGGACTCCACCGCGATCTCGTAGAGCACCTTGACGTCGACGGCGCGATAGATCCCGAATGCCAGGATCAATCCATACAACACCGCCACGCTCGACACTTCAGTCGGCGTCGCCACGCCGAAGCGGATGCCGATCACCATGATCACCGGCATCACCAGTGGCAGCACCGCGCCGCCGGTGGCGCGCAGCAATTCCGATGCGGTCGCCCGCGGCACTGACACCATATTGGCACGCCGCGACAGCACATAGTTCAGGATCATCAAGAGCAGCGCGATCACCGCAGCCGGCATCAGGCCCGCGATGAACAGCGTGCCGATCGAAATCGGCGCCACCGATCCCAGCACCAGCATGGCCAGACTCGGCGGTATCGTCTCCGACATCGCCGCCGACGACGCCAGCACCGCGGCACCCTGTTCGGGCTTGTAGCCCTGCTTCTTCAACTCCCGGCGCAGCACCGACCCAACCGCGACGACGTCGGCGATCTTCGAGCCGGAAATGCCTGACACCATGTAGATCGTCAGCACCACCACCTGCAGCAGCCCGCCGCGCATGTGGCCGACCAACGTCATCGCGAACCGAACCAGACGCAGGCTGATGCCGCCCTTTTCCATGATCAGGCCGGCCCAGATAAAGAACGGCAAGGTCAACAGAATGAAATTGCTGGTGCCGTCAAAGGTGTTCTGCGCCGCGGCGATCAATGGCGCCACGCCGCTGATCAAAAGGAACATCAGCGAACCCAGCAGCATCGCAAAGCTGACCGGCAGCCCGAGCAGCACCGCCATCAGGAATGCCACCAGCATGACCCCGAGTGCCGCGCCATTGCCCAGATGCAGCGAGGGTACCGCGCTGATCGCGTAGACGATGCCGACCAGCACTGCGACCACGGCGACCGCTGGGATCACCGCGCGCAGGGGATAGAAATAAACCAGGCGCTCGACGGCAAACAGCACCATCAGCGCCATTCCGACCGTCAACGGCAACACCAGCCACGCCGCGTTGATCTCGAGGATCGGCGTGTTCGAGGTCGCCGATATCGACAGCAGATTGAGCGAGACGTAGCCGACCGTTGCCGCGGCGACCAGGATCAGCATGTCGATGCCGACCGCAAACGAGAGCCGCCAGCGCGGCGAGAAACGCCCGGTCAGGAATTCGACCGTGGTGTGATGCCGGGCCCGAAACGCCAGCGCGCCGCCGACGAACGCGGTCAGCGACAGAAACAGTTTTGCGGCCTCATCGGCCCACAGCAGCAACTCGTCGAACCAGAACCGCGAGACGATGCCGGTCAGGACGATGACGAGCTGGATCGCCAGCGCGATCACCAGAATGGCACGGAATCCGGAATCCAGTCCGTTCAGCGCGGCGCGGATCCGGTCCACGACCGGGCCACGCTTCAATGCGGATGCGCCCGGATCGACCGATCCGGGCACATGGGTCAACTCGGCATCGGCAACGGCCGAGAGCGTATCAGGCATGCCCGGCTTCCTTGAGGACCGCATCGTAAAGGTCGGCACCGATGACGTCCTTGAATTGCGGGTAAACGCTTTCGGTCGCCTTCAGATAATGCTCGCGATTGACCTCGACGATGTTCATGCCCTTGGCCTTGTAACGCTGCGCGACCTCATCGCTCTTGGCCGCAATCGTGGTGCGCCAGTCTTTGGTCAGGTTGACGCTGGCGGCGCGAATGGCCTCCTGCGCGTCCTTGGGCAGCGCGTCGAATTTGGCCTTGCTCGCCATCATCACACCGACATTGTAGACCTGATTGGTCATGTTGATGGTGTTGACGATCTCGTCGTGCTTGGTCGCCGCGAGCGAAATCATCGGTGTCTCGACCGCGTCGATCACGCGCTGCGACAGCGCCAGATAGACTTCGGTAAGATCGATCGCGACCGGGCTCGCGCCCAGCGCCTTGAAGGTCGAGGCAAAGATGGCGCCGGGCTGCACCCGGATCTTGAGCCCTTTCATGGCCTCGGGTTCGGGCGCCTTGCGGTCGATGGTCGACACCACGCGCCAGCCCCAATGGCCGTAGCCCAGGCCGTAAATGCCTTTGGTCGGCAGCATGTCGAGCAGCTTGCCACCGGTCGGTCCGTCCAGCACGCGCTCGGCCGACGCGGAGTCCGCGAACAGGAACGGCAGGTCGACCACCTGGAATTTCGGGAAGATGGTGTCGATGAAGCCCGAGGTGTGGGCGCAGAAATCGATGATGCCGGTCTGCAGGCCGGTCAGGATGTTGGTGCCGCTGCCGAGCTGCCCGATGCTGAAGACCTGGATTTCGACCGCGCCCGAGGTACGCTTCGTAACATCGTCGGAAAAGCGCTTGAGCACATCATACAACGGATGGGCCTGGGTATCGGCAAAGGTCAGCTTGAGCGTATAGGCGGGCGCTGCGGCCCACCCGGTCCGCCCGACAAAGGGCATCGCCACCGACGCCGCGACACCGGTCGCACCGATTTTCAGAAGCTTGCGGCGTTCGATCATGATGTTCTTCTCCCAGAAAGCCGTTATTCTTGCGCGTTCATTGGCACGGTTTCGACGTGCGCCGGCACGCCCAGTAACATGAGTTTCAGGCCATGCCTATCGTATCTTGGTCGATGCCTGCATCGCCGGCGCACGCAGCCTCCGGCTGCGCGCTAGCCTGATGGCGCCTGCTGGTTTCGTGGCTTTCAGGAAATCGCCGCGAGATACCGCCGCACCGAGGCATTGAAGGCCGCCTTGGCGTCGGTGGCGATATTGCGGCCCCACCAGGCGCCGTAGATCCGCTCGAACGCCAGAGGCTCGACGACTTCAGCGATGCGGCGAACGGCTTGGGCATTGAGCGGAATGTAGTTCGGGTAGCTGTACATGAAGCTGACCGAGCGGCGGTCCATCGCGACCATAGCAACGTCGCCGGTGAACAAGGCGCCCTGCCCCTCCGCGGCCGCACGCCAGTGCAGCAAGGTGCCCCCGGAAAAATGGCCGCCGGTGCGCAAAATCAGAATGTCGTTGGAGAGGCGGCAGCTTTCGCCATACCACGGCACGATCGCCGGATGCGGCCGCGTGATCCAGGCGCGATCGTCGCCATGCAGATAAACCGGAATGCCACCGAACGCCTCGCTCCAATCGGCGACCGCGCCATAATAATGCGGATGCGAGATCGCGATCGCCTTCAGGCCGCCGAGCGACCTGACATATTCGATGGCTTGATGGGTCGCGAGCGGAATGCAATCCCACATCACGCAGCCATCGGGCTCTCGCAACAGCAGAGCGCGCTGCCCGATTGCGAAGGAAGGATCGAGGCCGATCCCGGGGACCCCACCATCATCGCGCCATACGACTTTGTGACGTTCGGTCAGTTGCTCGCGGGTGAGCCATTTCTGGCCGTTCCAATTGACGTATTGCCGCTCGTCCTCACAGATCGGACACGAACGCGGCGGCTCATGATTTTCCGGAAACTGGGCGCCACATTGTTCGCAGGTCCACGAAGCCAAGATCATCACTCCGAATTGTCTTGCCGCATCATAGCGTGGGATCTGTAACCATTTGTGGCACCAATTCCACCTGCAGTCAGCGATTTGACGCCGCGGTCGCGAACCGGGATCATGGATATAACGCAAACTTCCAGGGACGGAACGGCAAGCATGATGGGGACAACACCATGAAGGGATGGCGCACACGGATCGGATTTATGGTGCCTCCCGACAATCCGACGGTCGAGCCCGAAATGGCCGAGATGTCGCCGAACCGAGGCCGGGCGGTTGTGAACCGCGCGCCGCGTTGTTCAAAAATCTGACAGCAAGCAGACATCACTTTGATATCTGCGAACCCGACCGCTTTGGCTTCTTGATCCAATCGATGAAAGCGGCCACGCCCGGATTGTTCGCGGTCTCCTTCGGGCACACCAGATAGAAGCCGCGTTGCCGGTGCAGCATCACCGGAGACAATGTGTGCAAGCGGCCTGCCGCCAGATCCTGCGGCAGATAATGGGCTTGGCACAGACCGACGCCAAGACCGTCGAGCATGCCCTGATAGATCAGTGACATGTCGTCCAGCGGAATCCGCCGTGCTGGTTTCAGATCGTTCAAGCCGGCTGTTTCCAGCCAGTCGGGCCAATCGTCGAGCCGCAGCGTATGAACGAGATGCGGCTCTGACGCCAACGCCTGCGCAAAGGGCTGCGCGGCAAACCGCTGTTTGACGGTCGTATTACCGACCAAGACCATCTCATCGTTGAACAGCAGCGTCGCGTCCAGACCCGGCCAGTTGCCGTGGCCATATCGTACGCCGAGATCGACGCTGTCGCGGTTGAAATCAACCGGATCGAACGCGGTGGTCAGGTGCAGTTCAACGTCGGGATGCTGGGCGTGAAAATCTGGAAGTTGCGGGATCAGCCAGCGCACCAGAAATGTCGTGTAGGCACGCAACGTGACGTGAACGCGGCCGGCGGAATCGGCCAGAAGATTGGTGGCATCGAGCATCAGATCGAACGAGCGCGTCAAGGTTCGCGCGTAGCTGTGGCCACGCGGCGTCAGTTTCAGAACGCCAGGCCCCCGATTGAACAAGGGAACGCCCAGCGCATCTTCGAGGTTCTTGATGTGACGGCTGACCGCGGTCGGCGTCACACCGAGTTCCTCGGCGGCGCGCGATAGCACGCCATGGCGAGCGACCGCCTCGAAGGCGCGCAGAGCGTTGAGAGGTGGCAACCGCATCGAGGAAACTCGTCAGATCGACAAAAACTCGGGGCTTTCTCGATAAAAAGTCGATAGCCCGCATGTGACGCAGAGAATAACGTGCCGCCCGGATTACGACAGTCCTAACAATATTAATGGTTTCCGGACGCATCGCCTAATGCCGATGTCAAGGGTGACCTGCCATCGGGGAAACTGGAATTGCGTCAACCTGGCTTGAACAATCTGTCTGAACCGCTCGAACGCGGCCGCTTTATCGAGGTCGCGCCGGCGGTGCGCATCTATTGCGCCGAGGACGATTTCACCGACGGATGGTCGCAGCCCGATGCGATCCTGATGATCCACGGCATTGCCGAGCACGGCGGCATCTGGCGCGGCTGGGTTCCCCATCTGGCACGACACTATCGGGTGCTGCGGCCGGACCTTCGCGGCTTCGGTCGCTCGTCGCCCCTGCCGACCGACAGGAATTTTACGCTTGCCGATTGGACGGACGATCTCGAGACCATCCTGGGTGCGCTGCAGCATAAACGTGTCCATCTGATCGCCACCAAACTCGGGGCGCAGATTGCATTCGAACTTGCCCAGCGCCAACAGCCGAACGTCGCATCGATGACGCTGGCGGGAATGCTGCCCTCGCCGAGCGCCGCGCTGGGCGCTTCGCTCGGCGACCTTCTCAAACGGATCAAACAAAACGGCGTCGAAGACTGGGCACTCACGACAATGCGCGGGCGGATGGGAAACTCGCTATCCGACGACGCGATGGCGTGGTGGACCGCGCTGATGGGCGAGGCACCGCTGGCGTCGGTGCTGACCAGCATGGCGATGCTGGCTGACCTGCATGGCCCCCGCTTTCCCGAACGCGTGATCTGCCCGACGCTGTTCATTACCGCCGGCCGGAAGCCGGCAGCCGACCAGTACAATCAGCAGCCCGACCAGGCCGACATGGATAAATTGATCGCGCGTGTACCCAATGCGCGCAGCTGCAGCATCGAAGCCGATTCATTTCATCTCGCGGCAACGCATCCAGACGCATGCGCGGCGCTGACGGCCGACTTCATCAATGCGGTCAACGGCCAACCATGAATAAAAATCATACATCAGGGAGAACGGAATAATGGCGCAGGATCTGTTGATGAAGCGCATCAAAGCGGTTTTCCGCGTCACCAGCGGCCATTTCCTGGAGATGTTCGATTTTATCCTGTTCGGCTTCTACGCGACCTACATCGCCAAGACGTTCTTTCCCAGCGAAAGCGAATACGCGTCGCTGATGCTGACCTTGCTGACGTTCGGCGCCGGCTTCCTGATGCGGCCGCTTGGCGCGATCATCCTGGGATCCTATGTCGACCGCGTCGGCCGCCGCAAAGGTTTAATCCTCACGCTGTCGCTGATGGCGGTCGCGACCTTGATCATCGCGTTTACGCCCGGCTACGCCACGATCGGCGCGCTGGCGCCGCTGCTGATCCTGATCGGCCGGCTGCTGCAGGGTTTCTCGGCGGGCGCGGAACTTGGAAGCGTCGCGGTGTATCTCGCGGAGATGGCGCCCAAGGGCCAGAAAGGCTTCTATGTGGCGTGGCAGTCGGTCGCGCAGCAGGTCGGCGTCATGCTGGCGGCGCTGCTCGGCTACGGAATGAACAAGTGGCTCAGCTCGGCGCAAATCGCCGATTGGGGCTGGCGCATTCCGTTCGCGATCGGGTGCACCCTGGTGCCGTTCCTGTTCGTGATCCGTCGCTCGCTGGAGGAAACCGAAGAGTTTCTGGCGCGCAAACACCGGCCTCCGCTCGGCGAGATCTTCGTCTCGCTGTGGGCGAATATCGGCATCGTGCTCGCCGGTGTGTTGATGGTCGCGATGACCACGGTCTCGTTCTACCTGTTGACGGTCTATACGCCGACCTTTGGCATCAGGGTGCTGCATCTATCGGCCTCGGATAGCCTGCTGGTCGCGCTCGCCGTCGGCCTTTGCAACGCGATCTGGCTGCCGATCTCGGGCGCGCTGTCCGACCGCATCGGCCGCTGGCCCGTGCTGATCGGGTTCACCGTCGTCACGATCCTGAGCGCCTATCCCGCGATGTCCTGGCTGGTCGCCGCCCCGACCTTCGGCCGGATGTTGATTGTGCTGCTCTGGCTGGCGACGATGTATGGCGGCTACAACGGTGCGCTTTACATCGCGCTGGCCGAAGTGATGCCGGTCGAAGTCCGCACCGCCGGTTTCTCGCTGGCGTTCGCGATGGCGACCGCGATATTCGGAGGATTCACCCCGGCGGCGGTGACCTGGCTGGTCAAGACCCTCGACAACAAGGCCGCGCCGGGACTCTGGATGAGCGGCGGCGCTGCCTGTGGCTTGATCGGCTGCCTGATCTTTGTCTACCTCGGCTCGAGAAAACGCCAACGCACGCTCGACGTCTCCTCTGCCGAAGCCAAGTTCACCTAACGACGTACCGGATAGAGATCGACCATGGAAGATACTGTAAGCCGTCAGTTCGCCCGCTTCGTTACCCAGACCACGACGGAAACATTGCCGCCGGCGATCGCGGTTCTGGCCAAGGTGCGCGTGCTCGAACTCTCTGTCGACCGCGATCGCCGCGACCGAACTGCCGGTCCCGACCGCTGCTGCGAGCATCATCGGCAATAATATCGGCGACTCCACCGTGATCGGAAGAAGCCAGCGCGTGCCCGCTGCCGATGCCGCCTTCGTCAATGCTACCCTGGTAAATGGCCGCACCCAGGACGACTTTCTCTGCAAATCGCATCCCGGCGCGGTGACTGTTCCGCCATCGCTTGCCGTCGCGGAGCAATTCGACCGCACCGGCGCCGACGTCATCGCATCCGTCGTCGTCGGTTACGAACTCACCGGACGTGCCTATCTTGGCGGCCCGGATATGTTGCCGAGATTTCGCGCCACCGGCGTCGCCGGCGCGGTCGGCGCCGCGGCCGCGTCGGCCAAGGCCATGCAACTCGACCTCGACAAGACCATGAACGCGCTTGGATTGGCGGCGATGTTCGCGTCCGGCTTCGGCGCGGGCTTCCTGACGGGAACGATGGACGTCAAACTCAATGTCGGGATGGCGGCGCGAAATGGCGTCACCGCGTCAATTCTGGCGAACGCGAGCGCCACTGCGAGCGACAAGGCGTTTGAAGGCGACGCAGGCTACTACAAGGCGCTGTCCGGAACCTTCGACATCGACGCCGCGACATCGGGGCTGGGCGAGCGTTTCCTGATCCAGGACACCATCTACAAGGAATATCCGGTTTGCATCTTCGTGCAGACGCCGGTCGCGCTCGCCCGGCAACTGATCATGCGCGAGAACATCGCGCCTGAAGACATTCGCCGGGTACAAGTCATCGTCTGCGATGCGACCTACACCAATCCGGGCTTCTGCAACGTCGCTCCCTTCATGAACCAGCTCAAGGCCCGCGTCAGTGCGCGCTTTTGCATCGCGGCGGCGCTGCTGGGCAAGCCAATCGACGACTTTAATTTCTATGACGACGTCGGGGATACCGAAGTCATCGCCATGGCGGAGCGCATCGACCTGACGCGGGATGTCGCGCGCAGCGATCAGGTTTCGATCGTCATCGAGACCGCCGATGGCCGGAAGCTGTCGATCGACGGTTCGGAAGGCGAAACGCTGCATCCGACGGAATCGAAGATCATCGCTAAATTCCGGCGCGTCGCAGGTCCTGTTCTCGGCTCAAGGACCGACGAGGTCTTGGAGGCGGTGATGGGGCTTGAAAAGCTGCCGCGCATTCGCGACCTGACGGCACGGTTGCGGCACTAGATCATCAACATAACCGGTTATTTCACAACAGGCGGACCGCAAACATGATGGGGCTAATATCGTGAAGGGATGGCGCACACGGATCGGATTTATGGTGCCTCCCGGCAATCCGACGGTCGAGCCCGAAATGGCCGAGATGACTCCGCCCGGGGTGTCCCTGCATTTCACGCGCATGCACGCGGAGGGTCCGGCCGGTACTCCTGCCGGTCAGGAAGAACGCAACCGCAGCCAGGTCGAGAGCATTCCGGCCTGCGTCCGGCTGCTTGCGATGGTCTCGCCCAGCGTCATCGTGATGGCACACACCGCGACGAGTTATACGATTGGTGAAGCGCGCGAAACGGCACTGGTGGCCGAGATGGAAGCGCTCGGTAACACCCGGTTCATCACCGCCTTTGGCAGCGTCCTGGTGGCGCTGCGGCGGCTCGGCGTTCGGCGCATCGCTTATGCAACGCCCTACTCCGCCGAATTGACGGCGCAGGGCAAGCAGCATCTGGAAAAATGCGGCGTCAGTGTCGTCAGCGCGGGGCATCTCAGCAATGTCCGGAATATCTACGAAGAAAACAGCGAGCGCGCCTACGCCATTGCCCGGCAGGTCGACCACCCCGACGCGGAGGCGATTTTCCTCAGTGGCGTCGGCATGCCGACACTCGACGCGCTGCAACCGCTGGAAACGGACACCGGCAAGCCCGTCATCTCGGCCGCCTCCGCCATGATGTGGAACGCGCTGCGCATCGCCGGCATCCGTCACAAATTCGCCAGCTACGGCAGGCTGTTGGGCGGTGATTTCTGCTAGATCGGGCCGGCAAAGCCGGGATCGTTGACCTGGCCGCTGATGTGACATGAATCACCGGCGTCACCGATTCTTAACGTTGTTCCATGCCAAAGCAGGAAATTTGGCCTCTTTCACGTGAACTTAGTGGCGCCTCGCGCCTTCTAATTGGTGGAGAAACCGCAAGGTGATGCTGACTTGAAACGTATCGGGAACCTGCTCGTCTTTGCGATTGCCATCGTCTACTTCCTGCTGGACGCCGTCTTTGCGACCATTGCGATCCCGCTTTCCAGATGGATCGGGGCGCAGTGGGCTTTCGCACGCGTCCATCGCTGGATCCTGTCGCTGCGGCCCTATCCGACGCTTCTGCTGTTCATCGTCCCACTGATCGTGCTGGAGCCCGCCAAACCGATCGCGGCCTATCTGGTCGGTACCGGCCATTGCGTGCTCGGGCTGGCCATCCTGGCGACCGCCGAAATTCTCAAACTCGTGTTCATTGAGCGGCTGTTCAGCATCAGCCGCAACAAGCTGCTGTCGATTCCGGCCTTCGCCTGGGCCTATGGAAAATATTCGGCAGCCAAGGCGCGGTTGACCTCGCTGGAGGCCTGGCGCGTTGCGACGCGCTGGGTCTGTATGGCGCGCAGCGTGATTCAACGCACGGTGTCGAAGCGGGCAGCCACCTTCGACCGCAGCTCTATTTGCTTCCCGCTCAGAGCAGAGGTCGCAAAGCGCCCTCGTCAACGCATCCGGCAGCGCTGATCGAGGTCAGCGCATAATCATCATGAAATTCGTTATCATCATTGATGAAATTCGTTGTGTAATGCGCCGACGCCTTCGATCGCAATCGTAACCCGGTTGGTCGGCTCCTTCATGGCGCCGACGCCGAGCGACGTCCCGCAGCAGATCAGATCGCCCGGACAGAGCGTCATGTCATGGGATATCCGGCTGACGAGCTGTTGTGCGCTGAAGATCATGTCCGAGATCGGATAATTCTGGCGCTCGGCGCCGTTCAATATGGTTCGCACCGAGAGCTTTGCCGGGTCGATCCCGGCGACGATTGCCGGACCGAATGGACAGAAATCATCAAAGCCCTTGGCGCGCGCCCATTGAGCAAACGTGGCATCCTTGCCGATGATGTCGCCAGCCGTGATGTCGTTGACGCAGGTATAGCCATGGATAAAGCCATCGGCCTGCTCTACCGATACCCGGCTGCAGGTGCGCCCGATGATAATGCCGAGTTCACCCTCGTAAACCACCTTGCCATCGTAGGATGGCGGGCGGGTGACGATCGAGTTGGCGGCAGCGGCAGTGGTCGGCGCCTTCAAAAGGTAAAGCGGCTCCTGGGGCTCCGACACGTCGAGTTTAGCCGCCAGGGCATGAAAATTATTCCATAGCGCGATGATCTTTGACGGCTGGCTCGGGGCCAGCAATTCAACCTCCGACAAGGCGCACCGCTCGCCGCTGGCCTGCGAAACACCGAACATGTCACCGGTATGGACGCTGACTTCCCCGTCCCGCACGGTTCCGAAGCCGACCTTGTCCTGGTGGCGAAAACGAATCCAAGAAATCACCATGAATACTCCATCCGGCTGGCAGATTGTCTCGCGACCATCACTCGGCAACTTCAGCCTGGATGCGCATCGTCGCCTCCGCGGCGGGCTCCGTCCCGAGAATGAAGGCGCGCCGCATCGGCTTGATCACGAACACAGCGAGCAAGGCCGCGGTGGCATTGAGGGCGACCGCGATCACGAACACCGACTGCCAGCCATAGGTGGCCGCCACAACGCTCGCGAGCGGAACCAGCAATGAGGCGGTGCCCTTGGCGGTGTAGAGCATGCCGTTGTTGGTCGCAGCGTACTTCGAGCCGAAGGTGTCGCCGCTGGTTGCCGGGAACAGGCTGTAGATTTCGCCGAACACGCCGAAGTAAATCGCCGTGGCCAGCACGAACACGACCGGGATGTGGCCGTAGGTCGAAAGCGTCAGCAGCATCAGCGCCGCCGTCCCGAACGCGATGAACATGGTATGCTCGCGGCCGATCGTGTCCGAAACCCAGCCAAAAATCGGACGGCCGAAGCCGTCAAATATCCGGTCGAGCGAGATGGCGAAAGTCAGCGCGGCCATCTGGAAGCCGGCCAGGCTCACCGGTTCATTGGCGATCTTGAAATCATGCGCGATCGGCGCGATCTGCGCCGCCGTCATCAGGCCGCCCGCGGCGACCATCACGAACACAAGGTACATCAGCCAGAAGATCGGGCTTCGCAGCGTTTGCGGCGGCGTGAAATCGATCCTGGTCTGCGGCAAATTGAGTTGCTTCTTCCGCGCCGGCATCGCTTGTGACGGCTTGCGCAGGAACAGTGCGAGCAGGCAGACGATCACGCCCTGTCCGATGCCAAATGAAAGAAACGCATTCTGATATCCGCTTGATGCGATCATGTTGGCGATCGGCACCACGGTGATGGCAGCCCCGGCGCCGAAGCCCGCCGCTGTGGCGCCGGCGGCGAGACCGCGCCGGTCCGGAAACCACTTCAGGGCATTGCCAACGCATGTGCCGTAAACCGAACCCGCGCCGATGCCACCGACAACAGCCGCGGCGTAGAGCAGCGTCAGCGAGTTGGCGTAGGAATTCAAAACCCAGGCCAGCGCAATCATGACGCCGCCGAACATGACCACGACGCGCGGACCGTATTTATCGACGAACCAGGCTTCCACCGGCACCAGCCAGGTCTCGGTGAGCACAAAAAGCGTGAACGCCAACTGGATGGCGGCGCGGCCCCAATGATATTTCGCATCGATCGGATCGACGAACAGCGTCCATCCGTATTGCAGGTTCGCGATCATCGCCATGCAGACGATGCCCATCGCAAGCTGCAACCAGCGGAAATTCTTGCCCTGAACAGGCAGCACAGTGGGTGGTGAATTGACTGACATCGTTTCCTCCCAGGGCGCGCCATCTCTTCTTGTGAGGACGGCGCTCACCATCAGTCTGGTATATTATATACCAATTCACAAGAGGAATTTTCTTAGCAGGTCTTCCGAGGCAGCCGTACCGCGCCCGTTAAGCGCGAACTAATTAGCCTACAATATAAGGAAAACAGCGGCATAGCGGGGTCACAGGCGGCGACGTTTTGAACGGCATTTGCAGGGCGACGGACCTCCAAAACAGCATCTGGCCGTTGACAAATCCACTACAGGCATACCAAATGCCAGTCTAGAGAGGTCGGCTTCCACGTTTGGGAAGCCCGCCGAACCGAACAAGAAACGCGCGCGCGTTCTCGCAGTTACGAAGGTCTCACCGAGATATCGACCGACGGATGTCGGTACATGGAGGTCGCGATGAAAAATGTGACCGGGCGAAAGACGATCCAGCCGAAATTGAGAACGGACGACAATTCCGGCGCCGGAGATGCCGGCGTGCAATCGGTCGATCGGGCACTGCTGATCATCGAGACCCTTGCCGAAGATGATGACGGATATCGCCTGACCGATCTCGCGGTGCGAACCGGGCTCTCCGCATCAACCGTGCACCGATTGCTGACGACGCTGGAAAAGCGGCGTTTCGTGCAATTCGATCGTCACGAGTCGATCTGGCATATCGGTGCGCAGAGCTTCGCCGTCGGCTCGACATTTGTCAGACGCCGCAATTTTGCGACACAGGCCCTGCCCTATCTTCGCAAGCTGCGGGACCAGACCCGCGAAACCGCCAATCTCGCCGTTGTCGACGACGGATCGATGGTGATCCTGACCCGGGTTGAAAGCCGCGAGATCATGCGCTCGGTCACCCGGGTCGGCGGCCGCGTCCCGATGGCCGCCTCCGGGTTAGGCAAGGCCCTGCTCGCGACCTATTCCGAGGAAGACGTCTTTGCGATCATCCGCCGCGAAGGCATGCCCAAGCTGACATCGAAGTCGATCGTGCGAGCCGGAGAACTATGCAAGTCGCTGCGCGATATCCGGCGGCAAGGCTATTCGATCGATGACGAAGAAGCGCAGGTCGGGCTGCGATGCGTATCCGCCGTGGTTTACGATGATTGCAGCGAACCGCTCGCAGCGATTTCCGTATCGGGCAAGGCATCGCGCGTGCCCAACGATCGCCTGCCAATTCTAGGAAAGTTCGTGCAGGAAGTTGCAGCCGAACTGACCTGCGCGCTCGGTGGCGTCCTGCCGGCCGCGCCGGAAAATATCTGAAGCTCCAAAGCAGCCCATGAAATCGGGCCTTTAAAGAGTTCGTCATGCCCGGGCTTCGTCCCGGGCATGACGAAGGTGTATTCATGGAGCGCATATTGCTCGCACCGGCCATCCACGCGCGAAAATCTTTCATTTCTTCAGCGATCTAATCGACTGATATCGCGAATATTTTGCGATCCATCCCACATCGCGGAAAACAAATTCAATTTCGTTGAGACAGCCGGCATCCGCCGTGATGATCACGCTCGAAACAAACAATCGGGTGTGAAATGGCGAAGATGCGGGCAATCGATGCGGCCGTGCGTATTCTGGAAAGAGAAGGCGTGGTTTGCGCGTTCGGCGTTCCCGGCGCTGCAATCAATCCGCTGTATTCCGCGCTGAAGAAGCGCGGCTCGATCAGGCACATTCTCGCGCGCCATGTCGAAGGCGCCTCCCACATGGCCGAGGGTTATACCCGCGCGCTATCAGGCAATATCGGGGTTTGCATCGGCACCTCGGGCCCGGCCGGCACCGACATGATCACGGGGCTTTATTCGGCGATCGCGGACTCGATCCCGATTCTCTGCATCACCGGACAAGCCCCCCGCGCCCGCATCTACAAGGAAGATTTCCAGGCGGTTGACATCGAGTTGATCGCGAAGCCGGTAACGAAGTGGGCGGTCACGGTACGCGAACCGGCGTTGGTGCCCCGCGTATTCAGCCAGGCGTTCCACATCATGCGCTCGGGGCGCCCTGGGCCGGTGCTGATCGACCTGCCGATCGACGTCCAGATGGCGGAAATCGAATTCGACGACGAGACCTACGAACCGTTGCCGGTTTACAAGCCGGTGGCCACGCGCAAGCAGATCGAGAAGGCGCTGGGCATGCTCAATGCCGCCGAGCGCCCGCTGATCGTAGCCGGCGGCGGCGTCATCAACGCGGACGCATCGGACCTTCTGGTGGCCTTCGCCGAAACCGTCAACGTTCCTGTCGTGCCGACGCTGATGGGCTGGGGCGCGATCCCGGACGATCACGCGCTGATGGCCGGAATGGTCGGCCTGCAAACCAGTCACCGCTACGGCAATGCCACGATGCTGGAATCCGACTTCGTGCTGGGGATCGGTAACCGCTGGGCCAACCGCCATACCGGATCGATCGAGACCTACACCAAGGGACGCACCTTCGTGCATGTCGACATCGAGCCGACCCAGATCGGCCGCGTCTTCAACCCGGATCTCGGTATCGCCTCGGACGCCAAGGCCGCGCTCGAATTGTTCATCGAGGTCGCGAAGGAATGGCGTAAATCCGGCAAGCTCAGGGAGCGTCAGGCTTGGCCCGCGGCGTGCCAGGATCGCAAGCGCTCCATGCTGCGCAAGAGCCATTTCGACAACGTCCCGATCAAACCGCAGCGCGTCTATGAGGAGATGAGCAAGGCGTTCGGCCGCGACACCTGCTACGTCAGCGTGATCGGGCTGTCGCAGATCGCCGGCGCGCAATTCCTCGGTGTCTACCGGCCGCGCAACTGGATCAATGCCGGCCAGGCCGGGCCGCTGGGCTGGACGCTGCCGGCAGCGCTCGGCGTTCGCGCCGCCGATCCGTCACGCGAGATCGTGGCGCTGTCGGGCGATTATGATTTTCAGTTCCTGATCGAGGAACTCGCGGTCGGGGCGCAGTTCAAGCTGCCCTACATCCACGTGGTCGTGAACAATTCCTATCTCGGCCTGATCCGTCAGGCCCAGCGTGGCTTCGACATGGACTATCACGTGCAACTGTCGTTCGAGAATATCAACGCGCCCGAGCTTGGCGTCTATGGCGTCGATCATGTCGCGGTCGCCGAAGGCCTCGGCTGCAAGGCGATCCGCGTCACCGATCCCAAAGACGCGCAGGCCGCTTTCACGACAGCGCGCGAATTGATGGCCAAATATAGCGTGCCCGTTGTCGTCGAGTTCATTCTCGAGCGGGTCACCAACATCGCGATGGGGACCGAGATCGACAATATCATCGAGTTCGAAGAGACCCTCGACCTGCCGCTCGATGACACGCCCGCAAGCTCAAACGCCAAATCCCGGACCGACCTTCTGCCGGTCTAGGCTCGCGACATCGGCTGGCGAAAACGGCCCGCACAACACCAGAGGGATATCGAACCGTGCCCAAATTTGCTGCCAATCTCACGATGCTGTTCGGAGAACTCCCGTTCCTCGACCGTTTCGCCGCCGCCAAGGCCGCCGGCTTCAACGGCGTGGAATATCTCTTTCCTTACGATTATGACCGGGCGGTGCTCGGCGAGCGATTGCAACAATACGGGCTGACACAGGTGCTGCATAATCTGCCCGCCGGTGATTGGGCGGCGGGTGAGCGGGGTATCGCGATATTTCCCGACCGGGTTGAAGAATTTCGCGATGGCGTCGCACGCGCCATCGAATATGCCAGAGCACTCGACTGCCGCCAGGTGAATTGCCTGGTCGGCGTGGCGCCTGCGGGCGCCGACATCGCGCAGCTTCGCAGTGTGCTCGTGAACAATCTCCGCTTTGCCGCGGAAGCGCTGGCCGAGTACCGCATCAAATTGCTGATCGAGCCGATCAACACCAGGGATATTCCCGGCTTCTTCCTCAAGGGAACGGCGCAGGCGGCGCAAATCATCGCGGACGTCGGATCGGACAATCTCTTTATTCAGTACGACATCTATCACATGCAAATCATGGAAGGCGACATCGCGCCAACGCTGCAGAAGCAGCTATCTCGTATCGCGCATGTGCAACTCGCCGATAACCCCGGACGCAACGAGCCCGGTACCGGCGAAATCAACTACCCGTTCCTGTTCCGACACCTCGACGCGATCGGATATCGCGGGTGGGTCGGCTGCGAATACAAGCCGAAGACGTCCACGACCGAAGGCCTTGGATGGCACGCCGACTTCGCCAACGCCTGATCGAGCGCAAAAAGGAATACATCATGTTGGATATTGGCTTCATCGGCCTTGGGATCATGGGCCGTCCGATGGCCCGCCATCTTCAGGAGGCTGGATATCGGTTGTTCCTTCACGATGTCGGTCCGGTCGCGCCGGAACTTATTGCCGGCGGCGGCATCGTCTGCAAATCGGGCAATGATGTCGCCGACAAATCCGATGTCGTCATCATCATGGTTCCTGACACGCCGCATGTCGAGGCGGTGCTGTTCGGTGAGAATGGCGTCGCCGGAGGACTTTCGCGCGGCAAGATCGTGGTCGATATGAGTTCGATCTCACCGCTCGCGACCAAGGAGTTCGCAAAAAAGATCAACGCCTGCGGTGCAGACTATCTCGATGCTCCGGTGTCCGGCGGCGAGGTCGGTGCAAAGGCGGCCTCGCTGACCATCATGGTCGGTGGACCCGAGAAAGCGTTCAACACCGTCAAGCCACTGTTCGACAAGATGGGCAAGAACGTCACGCTGGTCGGCGGCAATGGCGACGGCCAGACCACCAAGGTCGCCAATCAGATCATCGTGGCGCTGACCATCGCAGCCGTCGGCGAAGCGCTGCTGTTTGCGTCCAAGGCGGGGGCAGATCCGGCGCTGGTGCGAAAGGCCCTGATGGGCGGCTTTGCCTCCTCGCGGATTCTCGAAGTCCACGGCGAACGCATGATCAAGCGCAACTTCGAGCCTGGCTTCCGGATCGAACTGCACCAGAAGGATCTGAACCTTGCGCTGGAGGGGGCGCGGACGCTGGGCCTCTCGCTGCCGAATACAGCGACCGCGCAGCAGCTCTTTAATTCTTGCGTGGCCCATGGCGGCAAGGCCTGGGATCATTCCGCGTTGGTGCGGACGCTGGAGATGATGGCCGGCCACGAAATCGGTGCGGCCTGAATCCCGCCGACAAGGCGCAACGTCTTCATCGCGAAGAGAAACGGATCATGAGCATCGATCCTCGCCGCCTGCTACTGGATATGTTTCAGGCGGCGGTGAACGCGGCGGCGCCGGCGCTGTGCGTGCCGGCGCATCTGCCGCCGCGGCCGAAGGGCCGTACGATCGTCGTCGGCGGCGGCAAGGCCGCCGCGGCGATGGCGGCCGCCGTGGAAGCTCATTGGGATGGCCCCCTCGCGGGACTGGTCGTCACCCGCTACGGCCACTCCGTGCCGGGCCGGGATATCGAGGTGATCGAGGCGTCGCATCCGGTGCCCGATGAGACCGGCGACCGTGCCGCTCGGCGGATGCTAGAACTTGTTACCGGGCTCTCGCCAGACGACCTCGTCATCGCGCTGCTCTCGGGAGGAGGCTCGGCGCTGCTGACGTCACCGCTGGATGGATTATCTCTCGCAGAGCTTCAGCATCTTAATGCACAACTGCTCAAATCCGGCGCTGCGATCGACGAGATCAATTGCGTGCGCCGTCATGTCAGCGCCCTGGCCGGCGGCCGGCTGGCGGCAGCCTGTTACCCCGCGCGCGTGGTCAGCCTTTCGATCTCCGATGTTCCCGGCGACGATCCCGTAAATATCGCGTCCGGCCCGACCGTCGCCGATTCCACCACCTGCGCCGATGCCCTTGCCGTGCTCCGGCGATTTGCAATCGACGTTCCTGCGTCCGTGATGGCGCTGCTGACGACCGGCCGCGGCGAAAGCATCAAGCCCGGCGATCCACGGCTGGCAAATGTCGACACCCGGATCATCGCCACGCCGCAGATGTCGCTCGAAGCCTCGGCGGAGGTGGCGCGGCGTAGCGGTATCGCGCCCTACATCCTGGGCGATCGCATCGAAAGCGAGGCGCGTCACCTCGGGACCGCATTGGCCGGAATAGCCCGGTATGTAGCCGATCACGGTCAACCGTTCGAGGCGCCCTGCGTTCTTCTCTCCGGCGGCGAGGCCACGGTCACGGTTCGCAACAAGGGACGCGGCGGACGCAACAGCGAATTCCTGCTGGCGCTAGGCATCGCGCTGCAAAGCCATCCACGCATTTTTGCGATAGCCGGAGACACCGACGGCGTCGACGGCACCGAGGAGATCGCCGGCGCGATCTGGTCGCCCGATAGCGCCGCCCGCGCAGCGGCCCTTGGCCTGCATCCGCGCGACAGCCTCGATGGCAACGACGCACATACATTGTTCGAAACGCTTGGCGACGGCGTGATCACCGGTCCCACCATGACCAACGTCAACGACTTTCGCGCCATCCTCATCCTCGATCGCGCCATTGCCGCAGGAAGCTAACGCATGCACCGCCACCGCAAGGCCAAAATCGTCGCCACCGTCGGCCCGATGAGCGCATCGCCCGACATGCTCAAGCGGCTGTTCCTGGCCGGCGTCGATGTCTTCAGGATGAATTTCAGCCATGGCGCCCGCGCCGATCACGCCGCGGTCTACAAGGCGATCCGGGCGCTGGAACGCGAGTGCAATCGGCCGATCGCCGTGCTGCAGGACCTGCAGGGTCCCAAGATTCGTCTTGGCACCATCCGCGGCGGAGAGCGCCGGATCGGCGTCGGTGAGTTACTTTCCTTCACATCAGGCGTGGACGCCGCCTCGGACGAGATTTCGCTGCCGCACCAGGAAGTGTTCGACGTCGTCGCGCCCGGCAACGACCTGCTGATCGATGACGGCCGCATCCGCGTTCGCGTGGAAAGCACGGCGTGCGATCGCTTCACGGCACGCGTCGTTACCGGCGGTGTCATCAAGGATCGCAAGGGCGTCAACCTGCCCGGCAGCATGCTGGCGATCTCGCCGCTCACGGACAAGGATCGCAGCGATATGGCTTTCGGCCTGGAGCTCGGCGTGGACTGGATCGCGCTGTCGTTCGTGCAATCGCCATCCGATATCATCGAAGCCCGCGCGTTGGTGGGCGATCGGGTCGCGTTGATGGCCAAAATCGAAAAGCCGTCGGCGCTTGTCAACATCGCCGGCATAATCGAGCTTGTCGACGGCATCATGATCGCGCGCGGCGATCTCGGCGTTGAGATACCGGAGGAAGACGTTCCGGCCTGGCAAAAGGAGATCATTCAGCGCTGCCGCGTTGCGATGAAGCCGGTCATCGTCGCGACCCAGATGCTCGACTCCATGATATCAGCCCCCTCGCCGACGCGGGCCGAAGCCTCGGATGTCGCAACCGCGATTTACGACGGCGCCGATGCCGTGATGCTCTCGGCCGAGTCGGCGACGGGCAAGTATCCGATTGAAGCGGTGGCGATGATGGACAAGATCATACGCAAGACCGAGGCCGACCGATTTTACCGGCCGATCGTGACCGCGATCGAACCTGACATCGCCTGGGTGCCATCGCAGGCGATTTCGGAAAGCGCCTCGGATATTGCGGGACGGCTGGGCGCGGCGGTCATCGCAGCCTTTACCTACAGCGGAACCACCGCGTCGCGGATCGCGCGCTGGCGCCCGACCGCGCCGATCATCGCGATGACGCCTCACGATACGGTGGCGCGACGGCTCTGCCTGTTGTGTGGCGTGCACAGCGTCTTCTCCGCTGATGTCGGCAACTATGAAGACATGGTGCAACGAGCCACCGACACCGCAGCCCGCGAAGGCTTTGCATCGGCCAAGGACCACATCGTCGTTGTCGCCGGCATTCCCTTCGGCAAGGCCGGCACCACCAACAATCTGAGAATTGTTCGGATCGGGACCCAAGGCGCCGCACCGGCCTATCACGAGTTCGAAATCTGATAGTGAGTAATTGACGAAGCGGCCCTACGAATTTCAGATATCTTTGTAACCCAAGTGATGAGAATATCGACGTGCACTGAACCCGGTGCACTGACGTAAAAAATCACAGGGAGAGATATCATGGGCTCGTCGGAACGCCGTGGCTGGATCACGAGAGCACGCGCGCTGCGCGGACGATTTGCGGGGATCGGGCTTATTGTTCTGATTGGCGCGTTCCCGGCGCCGCCCTCCCACGCGGCTGGCGAGAAGGAGTTGCTGGCTCCAACCGGCCATTTGCGCGTCGGTGTCTATGCAGGTAGCCCGACCTCCATGGTGACGGATCCCAACACCAAGCAGATTCATGGGGTGACGTATGATCTCGGCAAGGAGTTCGCCGCGCGGCTGAACCTATCAGTCGAATATGTGCAATTCCCGCGCATCGCCGACGTTATCGACGCGATCAAGGACGGCAAGGTCGATTTCACCGTCACCAATGCCACACCGGTGCGCGCAAAAGACGTGGGCTTCAGCCAGATCCTGCTGGCGATCGAACTGGGCTATCTTGTTCCGGCCAACTCTTCCATCACCGGGCCAGACCAGATCGACGGGCCTGGCATCCGTATTGGCGTCACCAAGGGTGGCACGTCCGAGCGCGTTCTGTCGACAAAGTTCAGAGACGCAAAATTCTTGCCTGCCGAAAGCGTTCCGGCTGCGATCAACTCACTCCGCAACGGCGAGCTCGATGTTTACGCCACCAACAAGGCCATTCTTTTCCAGATGCTGGAGTCGTTGCCCGGCGCGCGGATTCTGGACGGCAATTGGGGACAGGAGCATATGGCGATCGCCGTTCCCAAGGGGCGCGAGGCCGCACAGGAAGTCCTCGATGGCTTTGTGCGAGACGTCCAATCCAGCGGACTGCTGGAGAAAATCGAAACGAGTGCCGGGCTGAAAGGGGCCGTCAAGGCCGCCGCGAAGGATTGAAAGGTGCAGTCGCGGCCGGGACCTGCGAGAACAGGGGGCTCATGGTTATCTCGCTTGGCTTTGATGACGACGGCCGATGGTCGCTGCACGCAGCGCCCCATCAGCCGTCTCTGTAGAAGCGCGACGGGATCGCAACCGCGCTTCCTGTTGATTGCCGCACTCAGACCTTCAGAGCGGCAGCCCGTTGCAGCACCGGGATCATGTCTTCCGGTTCAGGCCGGTACGTGTAGTCCGGGTTGACTTCGGAGTAGAGGATCGTGCTGTCCTGGGCGATCACGTAGCGTCCGGGCATCGGCAGGGTCCAGCTAGGATCGTCGTTGAACGTCGGCAGATCATTCTTGAGGCTCTTGTAGAGCTCGACCAGATAGTCGGGCAGTTCGAAGCGCAGGCCGAACGCGGCGCCGACCTTGCCCTTCACATCCGACAGGATCGGGAAGCTGAGCTTGTTTTGACGTACCGATTTGCGGCTGTTCGATGCAGTCTGCGGCGAGATCGCGAGCAACGAGGCGCCATACTTGTCGAACGCGGGCTTGGCAGCCTCCAACGCCTGCAATTCCATATTACAGTATGGGCACCAGACGCCGCGATAGAAGCTGACGACCAGCGGCCCCTTCTTTAAGAGTTCATCCGAGCTGACGATGTTGCCTTCAGGATCTTTCAGCTGGAAGGACGGAGCGATGTCGCCGGCCCTCCTGGCGCGTTGGGCAGCGCCAGAGGCGATCAGCTCGTCGGTAGCGCGATGCATGATCTCGATAACGGAGCGAGGAACGTTATAAGGCGGCTTGCCGGCTTCGAAATCAGCTTTGAAAGCATCGAGCTTGGCTTGCAGTGACATGGTTGATTCTCCTTTGGGTTTCGCATGGGTTTCTGGATCGAACTCATGCCAAACAACCTAGAGGAGCCGGGCATGGCGGGTAGCGAGGCCGTTGGACTAGACCTTATTCCACCTGGGAATAGGGGCCTCAGCAGCCGCGGCAGATAATCAGCTTTCGGTCGAGGTCGGCGTCAGAACGCGGCCGCCGGTGCTCCCAGGCAGACAGAACCTCGTCTTGCGGGACGTCCGCTCTTGTGGGCTGCCGATGACCGGTCGGCGCGAGCCAGGGCAAATGCGAAGTCAGAACGGCCGGGCTGTTTTGATCGGATGCTGCGGCAGGCGACAGCACGCCAAGCAGGCCAACGCCGGCAACAAGTGCTGCAGCAACGCTCGTCAAACAATTCCTGGTTGAGTTGGACATGATGTGACACTCCTTCTCGCGGGCTCAGGATGAGCAACACCGCTTATGAGGTCAGCTTACTCAGCGCGCCAAAACGCTGAATGCCCGGCAGGATCGAAGAAATGCTCGTTCGTCTCATCGAGTGGCGAGACGTCACTCGTCTTGATTTGACCTGAGTCTTATTGCGGTAAGGTGTCGATCAGGGATTAAAGCTGCGTTCGAAGAAATCAACGAACGTCCGCGCTTTCGCGGTCGCAGCGCGCCCGGTCGGAAACACCGCCCACAGATCGACAGGTGAAAGGCTCCATTCCGACAGCACCGCGCGCACTGCGCCCGAGCGCAGTTCCGGGGTGAACATCCATTCGGACGCAATGGTGAGCCCGGCATGCGCAAGCACTGCGGCTCTGACGCCTTCGGCTGCGGTCACCTTCAATCGGCTGTGGACCTTGACCGCAGCTTCAGAGCTGTCGCGCCGGAACGACCAGATGCTGCCTTCGCCCTGTAGATAAACCACAGCCTGATGCTTGCTGAGATCGGCTGGCGTTGCAGGGGTACCCGCGCGCTCGAAGTAGTCGGGCGTGCCGAGGACCAGTCGCTTGCATCGACCGACGCGGCGCACTGTCAGCGCCGAATCCAGCAGCTTTCCGATTCGCAGTGCCACATCGATGCCCTCCTGCACGAGGTCGATCTGACGGTCGTCCAGCACGACTTCCATATCCAGGTCGGGGTTTTGTGCGAGGAATTGCGGCAGCAAGGGAATGAGGTGAATGCGGGCGAATGTGACGGCGGCGCAAACGCGCAGCCGTCCCTTCAGCCCGGTGCCGGCGCCGCGCGCGGCGAGTTCGGCCTCATTGGCCTCCTCGATCGCGCGCTTGGCGCGTTCGAGATAACCGAGGCCCGCCTCGGTCGGCGTCAGCCCGCGCGTCGAGCGCGTGAGCAGCTTGACACCCAGATAGTTCTCGAGCTGCGCGACTGTCTTGGAGACCGCCGGCTGCCCGACCCGAAGCTGCCGAGCGGCGCCGGAAAACGATCCCGTCTCGACCACCCGGATGAAGGTCTCCATCGAAGCCAGGCGATCCATCGTTGTTCTCTCCTATTCTTTCCGGGAATGAGCGATATTTGCCTGCGCCCGCCAATACAAGCAGCCGGCCCATCACGCTCCCTGGGCGTTCAATACGCGTCCAATGTTCTGGATCGTCCAGCTCCGCCTCACTCGGCAGCGAGTGTGCTGAGCTCCTCGGCTTCGTGCAGGATTACACCGGAGAGCGGATCGAATTGGCCGACCCAGGGCTCGCGCGCAAGCACTGCCTTGGTGTGGGCGTACCCCGCGTCCCAGCGCCGTTGAATCCCGGAGGGGCTGAAATCGACGTCCTTGGTGTGGTCCTCGCGATCGAGTTGCGGAGCAAGCAGCTGCACCACGTGCATCCTGGTCTGGCAGCCATAGCCCATCAGTTCGCGCACCTCGGGCCTGTCGCGCTCGGCGTCCGGTAATCGCGCCGCGAGCTCGTTGATGACATGGCGTAACCGGTGCGCTTGCTGGTGTCGCGTGATCTGGCTTGCGATCCGGCTCGAATATTGCACGTCCTTGTGGCGGTTGAGGACCTCCGCCATCGTGCCCGGCTCGGCGCCAACTGGATTCCAGAGATGGACCGTGAAGATAAGCGAGTCCCTGCGCGGATCGTCGTCCAGCACGACCTCGGTGGGCGTGTTGGAGAGGATGCCGCCGTCCCAATACAACTCGCCGTCGACGCGCACCGCGGGAAATGCCGGCGGCAGCGCACCCGATGCCATGATGTGCTTCACGTCCAGCTTGCATCGGCGGCTGTCGAAATACGTCATCTGGCTCGTGCGCACATGCGCCGCCCCAATCGTGAGGCGCGGATTTCCTTGGTTGATCAGGTCGAAGTCGATGAGCTCGGCGAGAGTTGCTTCGAGCGGCGCGGTTGAATAGTAGCCGGCGCGGTCTGCGCCCAGCGGATAGGAATCGCCGGCGTGGGCAAGCGGATTGGGCGTGAAGAAGCCCGGTATGCCGCGTGCCAAGGTCGTCCAGTAGGACAATTTATCGGCGAAGCCCGGCAGTACGCCACGCAAATCCCACCCGTGAGTGCGCTGTACTCCGTTCCAGAATTCGATCAGGCGCGCCAGCCGGTTCTGCGGCGCGTTTCCGGCGATCAGGCTGGCGTTGATCGCACCGATTGACGTGCCGACGATCCAGTCCGGCTCGACGCCAGCTTCCTGCAGCGCCTGGTATACGCCGGCTTGATAGGATCCCAACGCGCCGCCGCCCTGCAACACAAGCACCACTTGGCCCGGCAGGCTGGCGCGGTCAAATGTGCGGCTCGGTGAGGTAACCGGCGTCTGACCTTTAATCGGTGGCTTCATTCGAAACATCCTGTTGCGGCTTGCCGGAACAATGCCTCGGCGCCTGATTCAATGACCTGACAAAGCCTGTCAACCGAGGAAAACGGGACGGGCGATATCGCTCATTCCTGCAGAGAATATGCTGGGCCTCGCTAGGCTGGTGCGTCGCCTCCCCTCGCTGGCCGCGGCTCATCATTCGGATCATCATCGCCGTCGGCACTTGCCGGATTCGCATCGCCGGGGACGGTCGGCCTTGCAAAGACATCCTGGCCGGACACCTCCTGCGTCTTGCGCCATTGCGCCGGCGTGATGCCCATGTGGCTCTTGAACGCACGCTGGAACGCCGCTTCCGATTGATAGCCTGCGGCCTCCGCTACGGCGCCGGTGGAAAGCGAAGATTTTTTCAGTTCGTTCGCCGCGAGCGTCATCCGTATGTCGGTCAGGAGATCGCTGGCCGAGCGCCCGAGCTTTTCCTGGAATTGGCGCGCGAGGGTTGCCCGCGACATGTTGCACAGATTTGCGAGTTCGGGCAGTGACCATGCGCGCGCGGGCTCGTTGAACAGCGCGGCCACCGCCGGTGCGAGGCGTGGATTGCCGGCTAAAGCAAGCAGGCCACGTGGCGCGGCTTCGGTTTCGCCGGCGAGCCGCAGCACGAGCGCAAACATCGCCGTCGACAGCGCGTTCAGCATGGCGCGGCCGCCGAGATGATCGTCCGCGGTCTCGCTCCGCATCAGCGCGACGAGGCCAGCGAGCTGCGCGGCGGTTTCCTGCTGTCCGGTGTGAATGTCGGCATGCACGACGAGGCGCGGCGGCAGATAGCTGCGCAGCAGACGGTCGTGCGGCGGCGTGATGGCAAAGTGTCCGCACAACAGATCGAGCCGTTCGCCCGAACCGGGATTTTCGCTGATCGTGAAGTTGAGGGACGCGCGGTTGCGCGCCGTCAGCGGCGCGGCCCCGCCGCCATCGTGCATGACGTGCCGTGGGTTAGCTGGCAGCAGCAAAATGTCGCCGGCCTTCAACTGCAACGGCCGCCCCCCTGCCGGATCCTCCAGCGTCGCGGAGCCGGCAAGCACCGCATGATACGGGATCTCGTTCGCCTCCGCGGGCCCCTGGTCGATGCGCCATGGCGCGCCGTAGGAGCAGCGCAGATCGAGCCGCCCGCGTACCGGCATCATCTCGAACAGCCGGCTGAGCCAATCCATTCGCCCTCCTGAAAACCTAAATGAGACAATGGAGCATATAGTCGAGACCTGACGGCATTCAACGTCTCATGTCGCGCTCATACCGTCACTCCGCGATGTTCACCAACCCTCAACACGGAGTGCCAGCATGTCCCGTCTTTCAGTTCCAAATCTCGAATCCGATACCGGCCCGTCGGGCCAGGTCTATGCCCAGATCAAGAAGGCGATCGGCAGCGTGCCGAATACCTTCGCCGCCATCGCCGCCCACGGTCCCGCAGCACTCAAGGCGGTGCTTGCCGCCGATACCGTGGTCGCTGCCGGTACGCTGACCAGGCGCGATCAGGAGGTCATCAAGCTCGTCATCAGCGCCGCCGGCGGCTGCGACTATTGTGTCGCTGCTCACAACCATCTGGCCAGGCTCGCCGGCGTGAAGGCCGAGGTGCTCAAGCAGATCCGCGAGGGTGAGCCGACCGACGACGCCAAGCGTAATGCGCTGGTCCGCTTCGTCCGCAAGCTCGCGCAGTCCAGCGGCACCGTCAGCAACGAGGATTTCGCCGCGATCAAGGCCGCCGGCTACAGCGACGCCCAACTGGTCGAGATCAGCCTGGCCTTCGCGACCACCGTCTTCACCAACGTCTTCAACCGCATCAACGACACCGAGATCGACTTTCCCGCCGTCGCGTGAAGCGGCCGCGCCCCACCAGATCTCGCAAGTGAAAGGATCACGACCATGACCACGCTTTCCACCACCGCTCAAAATCCGCTTGTCCGCGCGCTGTACCGGTCCGGTCTGCTTGCGGAGGATCTCGACTACCACCTCGTCCGCGCCTCGATGGTGATCATGTTCTTCTTCTTCGGTTACCAGAAGTGGTTTCCGTACGAGTACGACAGACTGGTCCCGTTCATCAGCAACGGGCCGCTGATCTGGTGGCTCTATCCCGTCTTCGGCCAAGCCGGCGCCAGCCACTTTCTCGGCGTCTCGGAGTGGACGTTCGGATCCCTGCTGCTCGCGGGTTTCTGGGACAGGCGGCTCGGCGTCATTGGCGCCCTCGGCTCGACCGGCACCTTCATCGCGACGGTCACCATCATTCCGTTCCTGCCGGACAGCTGGGACGTCGCCGCTGGGGGCTTCCCTGCGATGACAGGCAACATGCCCTTCCTGATGAAGGACGTCGTTCTGCTCGCCGTCTCGTTCTACCTCCTGAGACAGGATGTGGTTCGCCTGATCCGGCAATAAAACCGGCACTCCGTTGACGGGGATGCAATCGCTGGCCGGCTTTCACGAACAACATTGCCGACCGAATTATCGACAGCAAAAAGCCCCTGAAAACATCATGTTTTCAGGGGTTTTTCTATTTGGTTGCGGGGATAGGATTTGAACCTATGACCTTCAGGTTATGAGCCTGACGAGCTACCGGGCTGCTCCACCCCGCGTTAAGTCGTTGCGCGCCTTCACAAAAACCGGTGCCGAAACGAACCGACAACGCCTAAGGCGCCGATTGATCCCGTCCGGAGGCTTCCTGAGAAGGCAACCCCGGGCACATGCCCCTGGGTGCGAGCGGTATGTACCAATGCAAGATGGCTTTGGAAAGACCCGCTGACGATCTTTTATCGATTTTGTGACGCCGGATCCGGCATTTATCCCGCCAAATCGGCGCTCCGGGCGGCTCTTGCCAGAAACGGAACAAAAGCCCAGCCTTGCCGGCCATAAGCCTCAAGGAAAACGTTAAGGAAACGCCAAAGAAGCCGCCATGGACCAGCCCCTGCAAAGCCCGGCGCAGCGCGCCGCGGCGGATGCCTTTCACCGGATGTTCGAACTGTCGCGGAGCGAACCGGCACCTCCGTTGGCCGAACGGCTCGACCGGCTTGCCCGGCTGCGCGCCGCCATCCAGGCGAACGAATCCCGGTTCGAGGCCGCGATCTCGGCCGATTTCGGCCATCGCTCGTCGATCGAGACCGCGATCGCCGAGACCTTGCTGGTGCTCGGCGAAATCAAGCACGCCGCCAAACATTTGAAAAAATGGATGGCGCCGCAACGGGTGGCGACCGCGCTGCAATTCATGCCCGCCAAAAATCGCCTGATCCCGCAACCGCTCGGCGTAGTCGGCATCATCGCGCCGTGGAATTATCCGCTACAGCTGACGCTGGCGCCGGCAGTGGGCGCTCTCGCCGCCGGCAATCGCGTCATGATCAAGCCGAGCGAACTGGTGCCGCGGTTTTCCGCGCTGCTAAAGGAAGTGATCACGGCGAAGTTCGACGCCGCGGAGATTTTCGTCACCGGCATTGAGGACGATATCGCGAAATCCTTTGCATCGCTGCCTTTCGACCATCTGATCTTCACGGGATCGACGCGGGTCGGCCGCCTGGTCGCGGAGGCCGCCGGGCGCAATCTGACGCCGCTGACGCTCGAACTCGGCGGCAAATCGCCCGTCATTATCGATCGCTCCGCCGATCTCGACGAGGCGGCGGCGCGGATCGCCTACGGCAAATTGCTCAATGCCGGGCAGACCTGCATCGCGCCCGACTATGTGTTGATACCTCAGGCTTCGGTGCAGGCATTCGCCGACAAACTCGACGGCCAGATGCGGCGGATGTTCGGCACCGATCCCGACAATACCGATTACACCTCGATCGTCTCCGATCGGCATTACAGCCGGCTCGAAGCCCTGGTAACGGACGCCGCGGCCAAGGGCGCAAAAATTTTGCAGGCGGCGAAGCCCGACGATCCGGCATGGAAAGCCAGCCGCAAATTCCCGCCCACCATCGTGGTCGGCGCCACGCCAGAGATGACCGTCATGCAGGAAGAGATTTTCGGGCCGCTGTTGCCGATCGTTGGCTACACGGAGGCGGGTGAGCCGATTGCCTGGATCAACCGGCACGACCGGCCGCTGGCACTATATTGGTTCGGCAAGGACGACGCGGCGCGCGACGAGGTGCTGTCGCGCACAGTCTCCGGCGGTGTCACCGTCAACGATTGCCTGTTTCATTTTACGCAAGTCAATCAGCCGATGGGCGGTATCGGCGCGTCCGGTACCGGCGCCTATCACGGCGAATGGGGATTCCGCAGCCTAAGCAAGCTGAAGCCGGTGTTCTATCGATCGCCGTTCAACCGGCTCGCCGATCTCTATCCGCCCTACGGCGCCAGGATCGCGCGGCTGCAGAAGATGCTGAGGTTTATGTCGTAGCACGAGGACTCTTCAATACACCGTCATTGCGAGGAGCGAAGCGACGAAGCAATCCAGTCCTTCTTGTTGCCTCTGGATTGCTTCGCTTCGCTCGCAATGACGGGAATCAAACAAAATCTTTTGGGGGAAAACACGTGACCGATACATTCGATTTTGTCGTGATAGGTGGCGGCTCCGGCGGCTGCGCGGTGGCGAGCCGGTTATCAGAGGATCCGCAGACTTCGGTGGCGCTGCTGGAAGCCGGAGGCAAGGACGACAATTGGGTAGTCACCACGCCCGCCGCGCTGGCGCTGATGGTATCCGGTAAACTCAACAATTGGGCGTTCGATACCGTGCCGCAGCCGGGCCTTAACGGTCGCATCGGTTTCCAGCCGCGCGGCAAGGGCCTTGGCGGGTCGTCCGCGATCAACGCCATGGTCTATATTCGCGGCCACCGTAGCGATTACGATCAATGGGCATCGCTCGGCAATCCCGGCTGGTCCTACGCTGACGTATTGCCTTACTTCAGGCGCTCGGAAGATAACGCCACTTTCGACGGCGAGTATCATGGCAAAGGCGGCCCGCTCGCGGTCGATCAACTGCGTTCTGACAACCCCGTGCAGCAGACCTTCCTGCAGGCGGCGCGCGAGGCGCAGTTTCGCATTCGCGACGATTTCAACGGCGAGGAGCAGGAAGGCCTCGGCATCTATCAGGTCACGCAAAAGAACGGCGAGCGCTGGAGCGCGGCGCGCGGTTACATTCATCCGTTCATGGCGACGCGAACGAATTTGCGCGTCGAGACCGAGGCCTTGACCACCCGCATCCTGTTCGAGGGCAAGCGCGCGGTCGGCGTCAAATACCGGCAGGGCGACGTCGTGAAGGAAGTCCGTGCCCGCCGCGAGGTCATCCTTTCCTCCGGCGCGTTCCAGACGCCGCAATTGCTGATGCTCTCAGGCGTCGGCGACAGCACGGCTCTGGCCAAACTAGGCATCGCCGGCGTGCATCACCTTCCGGGCGTCGGACAAAATCTGCAGGATCACCCGGATTTCATTTTTGCCTATACGTCAGATAATCCCAACTTCACCGGCATCTCGCTCAGTGGCATCGCGCGGATTTTTCGCGCGATCGGGCAATACCGCCGCGAGCGGCGCGGACCGCTGACGTCCAACTTCGCCGAATGCGGCGGCTTCCTCAAAACCCGCCCCGATCTCGACACGCCCGACATCCAGCTGCATTTCGGCATGGCGATGGTCGATGACCACGGCCGCAAGCGTCACTGGGGCTCGGGCTTCTCCTGCCATGTCTGCCTGCTGCGGCCGAAGAGCCGCGGCAGCGTCGCCTTGAAGAATGCCGATCCAGCGCAGGCGCCGCTGATCGATCCGAATTTCCTCGGCGAGACCGACGATCTCGAAGCGATGGTCGCGGGCTACAAAACCACGCAGCGACTGATGGAAACGCCGGCGCTGCGGGCGCTGCAGAAGAAAGACATGTTCACGTCGGGCATCAAGACCGACGACGACATCCGCGCACTGCTGCGCGCCCGTGTCGATACCGTCTATCACCCGGTCGGCACCTGCAAGATGGGCGCGAATGACGCAATTGCAGTGGTCGATTCCAAACTGAAGGTGCATGGCCTCGAAAGCCTGCGGGTCGTCGACGCCTCGATCATGCCGACCCTGATCGGCGGCAACACCAACGCGCCGACCATCATGATCGGCGAGAAGGCCGCGGATATGATCAAGGCGGAGATAAGGGCCTGAAATCAAAGCTCGTCATTCCCCGGTGCGCAATTGCGCACCTGAGGATGCGCCACTTGGCGCAGACCCGGAATCCATAACCCCTGCAGGGAGTATGGATTCCGGGCTCGCGCAAGAGCGCGCCCCGGAATGACGACTGAGTAGGATTCACGGCCGAAAATCACGACGCAACTACGTCAGCAAAAATCCGCCATCCACCGTCACCATGCTGCCGGTCATGTAGCGCGAGGCTGAGGACGCCAACAGCATGATGGCGCCGTCGAGATCGGATTCGGCGCCGACCCGGCGCTGCGGAATCCGCTTGGCCAGCCGCTCGCCCGCCGGGGTCGACCAGAAATCGTGATTTATTTCGGTATCGATATAGCCGGGGGCCAGCGCATTGACGCGAATACCGCTACTGGCGAGTTCCAGCGCCATCGCCTTGGTCGCCTGGATGATGCCGGCCTTGGAGATCGTGTAGGGCGACACGAACTTCATCACGCTCTGGCCAAGCACCGAGGCAATATTGATGATGTTGCCCTGTTGTTTGCGCGCGATCATCCGCCGCGCCATTTCGGTCGCCGCGAAATAAGCGCCCTTGAGGTTGGCGTTGATGACCGCATCCCAATCGGCTTCGGTCTGGTCGACCGCGAGTTTTTCCACCGCGATGCCGGCATTATTGATGAGCACACTGACCGGGCCGAGTGCAGCTTCAGCGCTGTCGATCGCCTTCCCGATCGATGCCGTGTCGGTCACATCCATCTGCACCGCGACCGCGCGACCACCAGCGGCGCGAATTTCATCCTCTAGGCTTTTCAGTTTGGCGGTCTGGCGCGCCGCCAGCGCCACCGCGGCGCCATGCGCCGAAAGCACCCGCGCGAATTGCCGTCCCAATCCCTGCGAGGCGCCGGTCACCAGAATGATTTCTTTACTGACGTCGAATAAACCGGACATGAGGAACTCCGCGCGCTTCAGTTGAAGCATTGATACAGACGATTTTTATGATCGAAAACCAGTTTCATTGACCATGATCCTGGCAACGCTCTCAGCCCGAGAATAATCGGCCATGAACATTTTCGACATTGCCGTCACCATCGCGCTGATCGTCGCTGTCATTACCGGCTTCAATGCCGGATTGCTGCGTAGCGCGGTGACGATCCTGGCCTATCTGTTTGCGATGCCGCTCGCGGTCTGGCTGATGTCGCTGCTGTCGTCTGCAAGCGACGCCACGACAAGCGCACCGATGGCGCAGAATTCACTGCTGTTCTTCGCCGTCTTTCTGGTGTCAGGCATGGCGCTCGGCAAGATGGCGCGAATGGCGATCGATGAAACCATGGGATCTGAAGCCGGCATTGGCGACCGCCTGGCGGGCGCACTGCTGGGCGCGGCGCGCGTCGGCCTGGTTGCAATAACGCTGGTGCTGATTTTCGATCAACTGGTTCCGGTCGATCGCCAGCCAGCCTACCTCACCGGTTCGCAGTTACGCCCGTTGCTGTCGATGGCCGGGCAAAGAGGCTTCAAATCGCTGCCCCCGGATGTCACGGCCTATATCGACCGGCTGAAGAGAGACCGGCAGATATAAAGGCTCGCCCCATATCAGGCGCGCATGGCCGGTACCGGGATCAATCCGCCCATGCCGGATCGTCCGCTGTTATGCATTTTCGGGCGGCAGGCAGCCCCTACTCAGGGCCGTTCGACTTGGCTACAGTGGCGCCTCGGTTTTCAAAAATCATCCGACGTAACGGGAGTGAGACAGTGGATCTTGGTATCAAAGGCCGCCGCGCCATCGTATGCGCATCCAGCAAGGGTTTGGGCCGCGCCTGCGCGATTGCGCTCGCCGCCGAGGGCGTGCACGTCACGTTGACCGCGCGCGGCGCCGAGGCGCTGGCGAAGACGGCGGCCGAAATCCGTAAATTGAGCCCCGGCGTCACGGTGACCGAAGTCGCCGGCGACATCACCACCCCGGCCGGCCGCGAGGCCGCGCTGAAAGCCTGTCCCGAGCCGGATATCCTGATCAACAACGCGGGCGGCCCGCCGCCGGGCGATTTCCGCAACTGGACCCGCGACGACTGGATCAAGGCCATCGACGCCAACATGCTGACGCCGATCGAGCTGATCAAGGCCACCGTGGACGGCATGATGGCGCGCAAGTTCGGCCGCATCGTCAACATCACTTCCGCCGCGGTGAAGGCGCCGATCGAAGTGCTGGGCCTCTCCAACGGCGCGCGCTCCGGCCTCACCGGCTTTGTCGCCGGTATTGCGCGCAAGACCGTGATCAACAACGTCACCATCAACGGCCTGTTGCCGGGCCCGTTCGACACCGACCGCCTGCGCGGCGCGGTCGCGGTGGCAGAGGCCGAAAAGCGCGGCGTTTCGGTTGATCAAATGATCGCCGAGCGCGGCAAGGCCAATCCCGCAGGCCGCGTCGGCGATCCCGAGGAATTCGGGCTTGCCTGTGCATTCCTGTGCGGCGCCAAGGCCGGCTTCATTACCGGTCAGAACATCCTGCTCGACGGCGGCGCGTATCCGGGCACGATGTAAGTGAGGGCCGTCTGGTACGAGCGGCCGGGCGCGGCGCCCACGGTATTGACCGTGGGCGAGATGCCGACGCCGACCGCCGGCCCAGGCGAAGTCCGCGTGCGACTGCAGGCATCCGGCGTCAATCCCGCCGATGTCGGCCGCCGCGCCGGCAGCTATCGCGCGACGGAATTTCCACGCGTGATCCCTAACAGCGACGGCGCCGGGATCGTCGACCAGATCGGTGACGGCGTCACCCGATTCAACCTCGGCCAGCGCGTCTGGCTGTTCAACGGCCAGCGCAATGGCCGCGCCTTCGGTACCGCAGCCGAATACATCACCCTCGCCGATCATCTGGTGACACCGCTGCCCGACGATCTTTCCTTTGCCGCAGGCGCAACGCTTGGCATTCCCTGCATGACCGCGTGGTGCAGCCTGTTCGGCGATGGCCCGATCACCGGACAAACCGTGCTGGTCACCGGCGGTGCCGGTGCGGTCGGTCACTACGCCGTGCAACTGGCGAAATGGGGCGGCGCCCGCGTCATCGCGACCGTGAGTTCCCCGGCCAAGGACACGGAAGCGCAGCGGGCCGGCGCCGATCTCGTGATCAACTACCGGACCGAGGATGTCGCCGCGAAGAGTCATGGAGTTCACCGAGCGGCGTGGCGTCGATCGCGTCGTCGATGTCGATTTCGGCGGCAACATCGCGACGACGCTGAAGATCATGGCGTTCAATTCGACCATCGCCGTCTATGCCACCAACGGCAATCGCACGCCGGTGATCCCGATGCGCGACCTGATGGAAAAATGCATCGCCGTGCGCGCGCTGGTGCTGTACGCGCTGCCGCCACCGCTGTTGGCGGCAGCCCAAGCCGACATTTCGAAATGGCTGGCCGCCGGCCCGCGGATTCACAACATCGCCGCTCAATTCGCGCTGGCGGACACAGCACAGGCGCACCTTGCGGTGGAGAAGGGCGACAAGCTCGGCACCGTGATCGTCGATTGCGCGCGCTAACGCTCAGGCAAGACCATCAAGCCGGCGTCGTGCGCTCATCGCTCCAGCTCAGGCCGAACTCGTCCAGCCCCTCCGCCAGATAGTCGCTGACCAGCGGCTCGCCAAGCAGATAGCTCGCGGTACGCCCGTTGCTGCCGTCGGCCGCCTCGCGCCGCAATTCGTTCCATTCCTCAATGGTGCCGTCGCCGCGACCGAGCCGCATCAGCGCGACCAGATCGAGTTGCTCGTCTTCGCTCATGGCGTTGATGAAGCCTATGATCTCGCGCGCCACCGGATCGTCGCCGTTATCCTCGAGCACGTCGATCATATCGTCGTCGGCGCCATTCGATCCGGAATCCGGATCGGACGCCGCTTCCTTGACGTCATATTCCCGGGTTTTCTCGATCAGGAACGCGACTTTTTCAACCGAAATGGCTAATTCTGGCATGGCGGCATCCCCTCGTTTCGCATGCCCGTCAACGCGCAACAGCGCGAGATGATCCATTGCGCGAGAGGCCGGAAACCAGCATCTTTCGCCCCAACAAAATAAAGCCTTTGGGGAACGCCGAATGCACTGGAATGTGGGCAAGGTCAAAATCACCAAAATCATCGAGCTGGAAACGGTCGGCAGCACCCGATTTATCCTGCCATTGGCCAGCAACGAAGAAATCCAGAAACTGCCCTGGCTGATTCCGCATTTCGCCACCGAAGAGGGCCGGCTCAAAATGTCGATCCATTCGCTGGTGATCGAGACACCCTCGCGCCGGATCGTGGTCGATACCGGGCTCGGCAACGACAAGGAAGGCCGCAAGGTGCCGACCTGGAACAACCGGAAAGATCCGTTCCTCGATACGCTGACCGCGGCCGGTTTTGCGCCCGACAGCATCGACACCGTGCTGTGCACCCATCTGCATGTCGACCATGTCGGCTGGAACACCAAACTGGTCGGCGGCAAATGGCTACCGACCTTCGCCAACGCTCGTTACGTGTTCGGCAGGACCGAATATGAGCACTGGCGCGATCACAGCGACGAGGCCGATAAAGCGGCGGTGTTCAACGATTCCGTAAAGCCGATCGCCGATGCCGGGAAGGCCGATCTGGTGGCCAGCGACGCCAAAATCTGCGACGAAATCACCCTGATCCCGACCCCGGGCCACAGCCCGGGCCATATGAGCCTGCACATCCAGTCGGACGGCCAGCAGGGCCTGCTGACCGGGGACGTTGCCCACCATCCCTGCCAGATGGCCCATCTCGACTGGTCGTCGACCGCCGATTCCGACCCGGTTCAATCAGCGGTGACACGGCGCGAATTGTTCGCCCGTTTTGCCGACACCCCGACCCTGGTGATCGGAGGCCATTTCAACGCCGGCCACATCAAACGCGACGGGAATGCCTTTAAATTTATCGCCTGACACCCCCGCAAAGGGAGCCCGGCAGTTGAATTTCGGCCCGCGCTGTTCCATGAAGCGTCGCAAGTAAGGAAAACCCTGAAGGGAGTGATTAAAAATGAAGCTTGTACGTTACGGGGCACTTGGCCAGGAAAAGCCCGGCCTGATCGATAAATCGGGCCAGCTGCGCGACCTGTCCGCGCATCTGAAGGACCTCAATGGCGACGCCTATGCGCCCGCCTCGCTGGCCAAGCTCGCAGGCCTCGACACCTCGAAGCTTCCCGCCGTCGACGGCAAGCCCCGGCTCGGTGCGCCGGTCACCGGCATCTCCAAATTCGTCGCGATCGGCCTGAACTATGTCGATCACGCCAAGGAAACGGGTAATCCGATTCCGGCCGAGCCGATCTTCTTCCTGAAGGCCAACAGCAGCCTGAGCGGCCCGAATGACGCGGTGGAGAAACCGCGCGGCTCGACCAAGCTCGACTGGGAAGTCGAAATCGCCGCCATCATCGGCACCCGCGCCAAATACGTTTCCGAAGCCGACGCGCTCAATCATGTCGCCGGCTACTGCGTCTGCAACGACGTGTCCGAGCGCAATTTCCAGATCGAACGCGGCGGCACCTGGACCAAGGGCAAGTCGCACGACACATTCGGCCCGCTCGGCCCGTGGCTTGTGACCAAGGATGAGATCGCCGACGTGCAGAAGCTGTCGCTGTGGCTCGACGTCAACGGCAAGCGCTGCCAGACCGGATCGACCTCGACCATGATCTTCTCGATGGCGAAGTGCATTTCCTACGTCTCGCAGTTCCTGACCCTGATGCCCGGCGACATCATCACCACGGGCACCCCGCCCGGCGTCGGCACCGGCATGAAGCCGCCGAAATACCTCAATGTCGGCGACGTCGTCACGCTCGGCATCGAAGGCCTCGGCGAACAGCGCCAGGAAATCATCGCGGCGTAAGGTCTAAGAAAGACACATTGCCAAACTCGTCATGCCCGGGCTTGTCCCGGGCATCCACGTCTTAATAGTATCGCAGCAAGCAAGACGTGGATGGCCGGGACGAGCCCGGCCATGACGGGAATGGGACGCTTTATTTATTCTCAAGGACATTCGCCATGAAACTCACATTCTCCCCGGCCTCGCCATTTGCCCGCAAAGTGCGCATCGCGGCGATCGAGCTTGGCCTGATCGACAAAATCGAATTCGTGCCGGCGACCGTGGTGCCGGGCCAGGCCAATGACGAATATTCGCAGATCAACCCGGTGAAGAAGCTGCCGGCACTGATCCTCGACAATGGCGATGTCGTGCTGGATTCCTATGTCATCGTTGAATATCTCGACGAGCTCGCCGGCGGCGGAAAGCTGATCCCGGCGTCCGGTCCGACGCGCTGGAAGGTCAAAAGCGATCACTCCCTGCTGCAGGGCATGCTGGATTCGATGCTGCTGTGCCGCTACGAACGAATGGTGCGGCCGCAGGGATTGCAGTGGCAGGCCTGGTCCGACGATCACTGGAACAGGGCCTGGAAGGGCATGGCGCGCTTCGAGAACCATCCGGACATGCTGGCGCGGCCGCTTGATATTGCGCAGATCGCGCTGGTCTGCGTGCTCGGCTACGCCGATTTCCGTTTCGCCGATTGCGGCTGGCAAAAGGCCTATCCGAAGCTCAACGCCTTCCACCAGAAAATGCTGGAGCGGCCGTCGGTCAAAATCTCGGTACCGCCCACCGCCTAATTCACCAGGCCGCCAATACAGGGAGCTGTCCATGAATTTGAAATTCTCGATCGGCGACCTCACTATCCAGCGCATCATCGAGCAGGAAACCACCTTCCTGCCGGCGCTGGACATGCTGCCCGGCCTGACGCCGGAGCTTTTGGCCGAGAACCGGTCATGGCTGCAGAAAGCCGGCGCGCTCGACGCCAATGACGTGTTCATCCTGTGCTTCCAGTCCTACATCGTGAAGACGCCGCATCACACCATTCTGGTCGACAGCTGCATCGGCAATGACAAGCCGCGGCCGGCGCGCCCGAAATGGAACATGAAGACCGACGACAGCTATATGCGCGCGCTGGCGGCCGCCGGTGTCTCGGTCGGCGACATCGATTTCGTGATGTGCACGCATCTGCATGTCGATCACGTCGGATGGAATACCCGGCTGGAAAACGGCCGCTGGGTGCCGACCTTCCCGAACGCCCGCTATGTGTTCGGCAAAGGTGAATTCGATTACTGGACCGAGCAGAACGCCCAGGCCGAAGTGCCGCCGTTTGCCGACAGCGTGTTGCCGATCATCAACGCCAACAAGGCCGAAATCGTGCGCAACGATTACGCGATCGGCGATCACGTCCGCATCCTGCCGACCCCCGGGCACACGCCGGGGCACGTCGCCTTCACCTTCGGCCGCGGCAAAGATGACGCGGTCTTGAGTGGCGATCTGATGCATACGCCGCTGCAGACGCATTATCCGGAATTATCAGCCAAATTCGACGTCGATCAAAAGCAAGCGGCCGCGACACGCCGCAGCTTCCTGGATCGCTATTGCGACACCGATACGCTGTGCTGCACCGCGCATTTTCCCTCACCCTCGACCGGGAAAATTCGCCGCAAGGGCAACGGGTTTTCGTGCGAGCCGGTCTCGGCAGGTTAGCGGCTGCTCAATCGAACAGGCTCGGGGTGTAATTGACCACCGCGCCTTCGATCTCCAGCATCTTGAGTTTCGTCACCACGCCGCCATTGGCGGAAAAGCCGCCGGGCTTGTCGCCTGCCGCGAGCACGCGGTGACAAGGCACCACAATCGGACAGGGATTGCGCCCGAGCGCCTGGCCGACGTCGCGTGACAGCTCGACGCCACCCAATCGCTTGGCGATATCGCCATAGGTCAACGTCTTGCCCGGAGGAATGGCACGGGCGATATCGTAGACGCCGCGGTTGAATTCCGGAACGCCCTCGAGATCGAGCACCACGTCCCTGAGGTCGTTCGGCTTGCCGGCCAGCAACTCGACGATCCCCTCGATCGCCGCCTGCACCTCAGGCGTGGGTGGCGATTCCGTGATGTCGCCATAGCGCTGACGGATACGGCCGCGGGTCTTCTCCTCGCTGCCCATCGGCAGTTGCACGGCGTTGATGCCGCGGTCGCTCCACGCGATACCGCAGCGGCCAATCGAAGTGTCGAAAATCGCAAAATGCTGGCCGGTCATGGCAAGCTCCAAAGCAATCTGGCTGGTCTTTCCTGTCAGGTATCTAGGTATGAAAGCGGTTGCGGTCCACCCGGATTCCGGGGCAATTTGCCGACAACAATGAATTGAATCCTCGGTTTCGATCGTCGCTCCGCACATGCAAACGCTTCCCGTCAACGGCTACGACATGGCCTATCTCGATGTCGGCGACGGGCCGCCTCTGGTGTGCGTGCACGGCTCGCTGTGCGATTTCCGGATCTGGTTTTGCGTGCTCGGGCCGTTATCGAGGGAACGCCGGGTCATCCCGGTTTCCTTGCGGCATTTCTTCCCGGAACGATGGGATGGCCGCGGCGACAGCTATTCGATCGCACAGCACGTCGCAGACGTGATTGCCTTTATCGAGCAACTGAATATCGGGCCGGTGGACCTGATGGGTCATTCCCGTGGCGGCCACATCGCGTTTCGGGTCGCGCAGCAGCGGCCTGATTTGATCCGCAAGCTGATCCTGGCCGAACCCGGCGGCGAACTTGATGCCACGCTCGACCCCGACTACGAGCCCGGTCCTTCTCCGCTGGCGGCGAGGATAGCGACCGCCGCCGATAAAATTGCGGCCGGCGATGTCGAGGGCGGGCTGACATTCTTCTTCGACGCGATCGAAGGTCCCGGCGCCTGGGCGCGGCTGCCGGCGACGCCGAAACAACAATTGCGGGACAATGCCTTTACGCTGATCGGGCAGGCCCGCGACGGCCGGCCGCCATTCTCGAAGACGGATGCCGAGGCGATAAAAATGCCGACCCTGTTCATCGGTGGCGCCAGAACCAAGGGCACGCTGCCGCGCGTGCTGCAGGCACTCGCGGCCCATGTTCCCAACGCCAGGACCGTGATGATCCCCAACACTACCCATCCGATGTTCGAACAGGCGCCGCAGCGGTTTTGCGAAATCGTGCAGGAATTCCTGGCTGAAGCGTAGACAACGCAGAAGGTACGCCGCGCATTCCATGAGATGATTTTTCTTATCCCTCCGACCCCACGGAAGCTCCGATGCAAACTCTCTCCGTCAACGGATATGACATGGCTTATCTCGAAATCGGGACAGGCCGGCCGCTGGTCTGCGTGCATGGCACGCTGGGCGATTTCCGCACGTGGTCGGCGGTAATGGGACCGCTATCGAAAAACCATCGCGTGATCTCGGTCAGCCTGCGGCACTTTTTCCCGGAGCACTGGGACGGCGTCGGCGACGATTATCTGATGGCGCAACACATCGCCGACATGATCGGCTTCCTAGAGAAGCTGGGCGACGGGCCGGTGGATCTGATGGGGCATTCCCGCGGCGGGCATATTGCGTTCCGCACAGCGCAGCTACGCCCTGATCTGCTGCGCAAGCTGGTCCTGGCCGAGCCCGGCGGCGAGCTTGACGCCACGCTGGATCCAAATGCAGTCCCTGACGGAGCCTCGCAACGCGCGGCGCGGTTCGCGGCCGCGGCGTCGAAAGTGTCGGATGGTGACATCGAAGGCGCGCTGAAATTGTTCTTCGATACGATTGAGGGCGACGGCGCGTGGGGACGGCTTCCCGCCGCGCCCAAGCAGCAACTGCGCGACAACGTCTTCACCTTGATCGGACAGGCCGGCGAGAACCGAAAGCCCTATGCCAAGGCCGACGCGCAATCGATCGAAACCCCGACGTTGTTCATCGGCGGCGCCGCGACCAAGGGAAGCCTGCCCGCAGTGCTGCGCGCGCTGGCCCCGCAGGTGCCCGGCGCCAGGACCGCGATGATTGAAGGCGCCGGCCATTGGATGTTCGAACAGGCGCCGGAACAGTTCAGCGCGATCGTGACGGAATTCTTGAAAGGCTGACGGCAGCCCCACTGTCGCGCCCGGCGATAGTCCGGAAACGTCCTCTTGCTCTCATTTGCCTGAAACCCGATCCGGCCGCCCTCGGAAGGGAACGGCCCGAGCGGCTTGACCATTTTCAGGGATTTGGTACGCTGGAATTCGGAATTCCGTATTCTGACCGGGCAGCCCTATGACCCCCTTGGATCCGCTTCCCAACCTGATCGACCAAGTCTACGAGCGGATTTTGGCCGGGATCATCGACCGCACGCTGCCGCCGGGGCATCGGATTCGCCAGAACGAGCTGGCCGAAAAGCTCGGCGTATCGCGCCAGCCGGTTTCCCACGCGCTGCATTTGCTGCACCGGCAGGGCCTGGTCGCCGAGAGCGGCCGCAAGGGTTTTGAGGTGACGCGGCTCGATCCGCAACGTATCCGGCAGCTGTACGAGGTGCGCGGCGCCATCGATGCGCTGGCGGCGCGGCTCGCGGCGCAACGCGCCAGGATGGACGCGCCGGGGCGCGGCCAGCTCGAGGCGGCGCTGCAGGCCGGACGTGCGATCGACGAAGCAAACGCCGCTCGCCGAGCTGATCGCGCTCGACGTCGACTTCCATCGCGCGATCTACCGGCTCGCGGATAACCCCGCGATCGAGGAGATGATCGGGCCGCAATGGCCGCATATGCGCCGCTCGATGGCGACCGTGCTGGCCGAGCTCGACTATCGCACCAGCGCCTGGGCCGAACACGAGACCATCGCCGCGACCATCTTCGCCGGCGACGCGAACGCTGCCGACAGCGCAGCGCTGGCGCATGCGATCGCGGCGGGACGAATGACGGAAGACCGACTGAAGCGCATGGACGAAGCGGCTTAACGCGCATTTCGGGTTCGATG
>CAVTWC010000014.1:105000-127482 GCA_963738105.1 uncultured Alphaproteobacteria bacterium
TCGTAAGATTAACCCGATGATGAGGCGGTCAAGCTTCACCAACAAAGAACATCTAAAGCCCGATCATCTTGCGATGAACGAGCATCAAACGTTCCAGGAGATAGTGATTGGTATCAAGCGAATTACTTCGCGAGATCCAAACTCGGATCAATCTCCTCTTTACGATGTCAGAAATCACGCACGCGTATCCCGTAGGACACGACATGCGAAGTGATGTTTCGCGGACGACTATCCAAGAACCAAATGGCTCTCCAAGAACCAACTGCCTCGGCAATCAAACCATCTGGTGGAGCCAGACGGGATCGAACCGACGACCTCATGCTTGCAAAGCACGCGCTCTCCCAGCTGAGCTATGGCCCCGTACCAGAAGACGAATGCTTTACGTCGATCATTGAGACGCCTCTCTTTCGAGAGAAACCGCACTCGATCAAAGTGGTGGGCCTGGGAAGACTTGAACTTCCGACCTCACGCTTATCAAGCGCGCGCTCTAACCAACTGAGCTACAAGCCCCTAACACGAGAGACTTGTTCACTAGCGCGCAATCAGCTCACGCCGATGCATCGCACAAGCGCAAGCCCCTGGCGCGTGTTCGTCCGCGAAGAAAGAGAAACGAAGACGGCGAAATCCCGCCAATGCAGCTCAACAATCCTGACGATCGTTGGCCACTGATGTTTCTAAAACGATCCGATAGACAGCAAGCTATCTGAAGGATCATCCTTAGAAAGGAGGTGATCCAGCCGCAGGTTCCCCTACGGCTACCTTGTTACGACTTCACCCCAGTCGCTGACCCTACCGTGGCCGGCTGCCCCCTTTCGGTTAGCGCACCGTCTTCAGGTAAAACCAACTCCCATGGTGTGACGGGCGGTGTGTACAAGGCCCGGGAACGTATTCACCGTGGCATGCTGATCCACGATTACTAGCGATTCCAACTTCATGGGCTCGAGTTGCAGAGCCCAATCCGAACTGAGACGGCTTTTTGAGATTTGCGAAGGGTTGCCCCTTAGCGTCCCATTGTCACCGCCATTGTAGCACGTGTGTAGCCCAGCCCGTAAGGGCCATGAGGACTTGACGTCATCCCCACCTTCCTCGCGGCTTATCACCGGCAGTCTCCTTAGAGTGCTCAACTAAATGGTAGCAACTAAGGACGGGGGTTGCGCTCGTTGCGGGACTTAACCCAACATCTCACGACACGAGCTGACGACAGCCATGCAGCACCTGTCTCCGGTCCAGCCGAACTGAAGAACTCCGTCTCTGGAGTCCGCGACCGGGATGTCAAGGGCTGGTAAGGTTCTGCGCGTTGCGTCGAATTAAACCACATGCTCCACCGCTTGTGCGGGCCCCCGTCAATTCCTTTGAGTTTTAATCTTGCGACCGTACTCCCCAGGCGGAATGCTTAAAGCGTTAGCTGCGCCACTAGTGAGTAAACCCACTAACGGCTGGCATTCATCGTTTACGGCGTGGACTACCAGGGTATCTAATCCTGTTTGCTCCCCACGCTTTCGTGCCTCAGCGTCAGTATCGGGCCAGTGAGCCGCCTTCGCCACTGGTGTTCTTGCGAATATCTACGAATTTCACCTCTACACTCGCAGTTCCACTCACCTCTCCCGAACTCAAGATCCTCAGTATCAAAGGCAGTTCTGGAGTTGAGCTCCAGGATTTCACCCCTGACTTAAAGACCCGCCTACGCACCCTTTACGCCCAGTGATTCCGAGCAACGCTAGCCCCCTTCGTATTACCGCGGCTGCTGGCACGAAGTTAGCCGGGGCTTATTCTTGCGGTACCGTCATTATCTTCCCGCACAAAAGAGCTTTACAACCCTAGGGCCTTCATCACTCACGCGGCATGGCTGGATCAGGCTTGCGCCCATTGTCCAATATTCCCCACTGCTGCCTCCCGTAGGAGTTTGGGCCGTGTCTCAGTCCCAATGTGGCTGATCATCCTCTCAGACCAGCTACTGATCGTCGCCTTGGTGAGCCGTTACCTCACCAACTAGCTAATCAGACGCGGGCCGATCTTTCGGCGATAAATCTTTCCCCGTAAGGGCTTATCCGGTATTAGCACAAGTTTCCCTGTGTTGTTCCGAACCAAAAGGTACGTTCCCACGCGTTACTCACCCGTCTGCCGCTGACGTATTGCTACGCCCGCTCGACTTGCATGTGTTAAGCCTGCCGCCAGCGTTCGCTCTGAGCCAGGATCAAACTCTCAAGTTGGACTTGAAACTTCAAACCGGCTGATCACAACGTTTGACGAGGTCCCACCATTTTTTGTCAGCCGAAGCCAACAAGCCGTCTGCGATTCACATCGCGGACAACGATGGTGTAACCTATGTAAAACGTGTACCGCCGAAGTCTTTCGTCCAGTCCCGAAAGATGAAAACCGAAGCTTTCAACTATTCGAGGCTCGCAAGGACTCCGCCGTCCACGTTTCTCTTTCTTCATCTTCACTTGTCAAACAGCCCGGGATCCGAAGAACCCATCTCCCAATCGTGGGAGTTTTTCCCATCTCTGGGAGACTTGAAGAACTCACTCGACGACAAATAACAACCGATGACTATCGGCTGTTGATTCACTCATCGTAGTGAGGAGCTTCAGAGGCGCGGAAGGTCGCCGTGGCCAGGGCCAAAGCACCGCCGCGCTCAGTGGCCGGGTTATAGTCCCCCCCGATCGAAGTTGTCAACGCCTGTTGTCAACAAATCGTCGCATCACCCCAGAAAATCTTTCGAGGCCCCGTAAGTGTCTATTTTTAGGGACTTTATGCCGTACTTGAGCCATAATCCTGCGACGTTCTGGTTATACGTCATGCGTTAAATCGTTGGATGCCAGTGGGGGCTGCCAGCGATTTATCTACAAGAGAACGGCGAACTCTAACAAAAACCGTCGCTTTTCTTTGCGGCCTGGAAACATCGAGAGACCTTCACAGCATTGTTGTCTGAGATTCCGGCCTTAGCCTCTGCCTTTTAAAGCCTCGCCTTTAAAAGCTTTGGCCGTTGTGTCCCGGACAGCCATAGAACGTGCCACGCTCCCGAATCTCTCCTACAGAGGTGCCGCGGGATCGGGCGGAGCGAAAGTCTGATCGAATGTTGATGGAAATTTGGGGGACGGTGGTTTGAACCACAGGACGTCGCGCGGGGGCGGTTACGGACGCGAGACCGGGATCATTGATCTCGGTCACGAGCCGCCGCTTTCCGTAGATGGCTCCGAAGCCGCGGTGATCGATCGCCGCCGCGTCTCCGTACAATGGTTTAGCGGCACGATCCTGACTGGTCTGTGCGGCGCGGCTCTCATCGGCGGCGCCGTTTTTGCGTCGCTGGACGGCGAAATGACCTTCGCCAAGGTGCCGGAACGCGTCGAAGGCGCGCTGCGCGGTGCCTTTGGCGCCAATGACCGAACCGCCAGCCTGCACAAAAGCGACCGGCTGCCGCCGCCCGGTAAATCGACGGCCGCCCGCAGCGTGGTGCGCGTCTCGACAGTCACCCGGGTCGGCAACCGCGACGTGATGCGGGTCCGACCCTTCGTCCGGATTTCCGGCAATTTGTCGCTGAGCACCAGCGATCTCAGCGCCAAGATCCCGCCCTTTAATGCCCAGCGCCTGCTGACCGATGTCGGCGATGCCGCGCCCGCGGCCACCGACGATCCGAATGCCGCCGACGCCGCCGAACCCGATGCCGAGGTTTCGTTCGTCACCAAGGATCTGGCGCCGGTGCTGCCGAAAGCGAAGTTCGCTGCCGTGGTCGCGCTCGACGACATCCTGATGCGGGTGCGCGACGCCTCCAATTGGCACGGCAATAGCGGCGGCGTGCGCTACGCCGCGCTCGCCAGCGCCGCGGCCGACGTCACCGGCGCGCAGTCCGACGTCAAAATGGCCTATGCCGCCGAAGGCACCGCCGCCGACCCCTATGCCGGTTTCGAGACCCGGGTGGTTCCGGAAAACGTCACGCTGCTGCCGAAAACCAAGGAACAGGCCACCGGCGGCAACCAGGCCGGTGAACGCGTCCATGTGGTCAAAAAGGGCGACAGCATCACCTCGATCCTGCGCGACCAGGGCGCAACACCCGACGAAGCCAAGGCGATCGCCACGACGCTCGGCCCCCGCGGCCGCGACGGCGGACTGAAGGAAGGCGAAAAAGTCCGCATCCTGATGTCACCCGCCGGACCCGGCCAGCGGTTGCAGCCCTACCGGGTGATCGTCGCCAACAATTCCGCGGTCGAAGCGGTCGCCGCTTTGTCCGACATCGGCAAATATGTCGCCGTCGACGTCCAGAGCATGAACACCGTCACCGACACGGCCGACAACGGCAAAGATGACGATGACGATGATGATGGCAGCGGGGTGCGGCTCTATCAAAGCATCTACGAGACCGCTTTGCGCAACAAGGTGCCGCAGAGCGTCATCGACGACATGATCCGGATCTACTCCTACGACGTCGACTTCCAGCGCAAGGTGCAGCCGGGCGATTCCTTCGACGTGTTCTATGCCGGTGAGGACGAAGGCGCGAACGTCACCGAAAAAAACGAGGTGCTGTTCGCCTCGCTCACCGTCGCCGGCGAGACCAAGAAATATTATCGGTTCCAGACCCCGGACAATTCCGTCGTCGATTACTATGACGAGACCGGCAAGAGCGCGAAGAAGTTTCTGGTCCGCAAGCCGGTCAACAACGCGATCATGCGATCGGGCTTCGGCAGCCGTCGCCATCCGATCCTCGGTTACGTCAAGATGCACACCGGCGTCGACTGGGCCACCGCCTATGGCACGCCGATTTTCGCTTCCGGCAACGGCACCGTCGAGGTCGCCGGCCTGGAAGGCGGCTACGGCAAATACGTCAAGCTGAAGCATAACAACGGTTACGAGACCGCCTACGGCCACATGTCGGCGTTCGCCAAGGGTCTCGAGGTCGGCAAGCAGGTTCGCCAAGGCCAGGTGATCGGCTTCGTCGGTTCGACCGGACAATCGACCGGACCCCACGTCCACTACGAAATCCTGGTGAACGGCCGTTTCGTCGATCCGATGCGCATCAAGCTGCCGCGCGGCCGCTCGCTGGAAGGGCCGCTGATGGCGGGCTTCGAGAAAGAGCGCGATCGCCTCGATGCCATGATGGCCAGCCGCAATGGCGGTGCCCGCATCTCCGATGCGTCACCGATGCGGGTGCAGCAGGTCAGCAACCGCTGAAGCGATGCGAATGGGGCGGCGGCCCTATAGATGTCGCCTTGATGCCAGGCTGCCACGTCGGTTTCCCAGCACGCGAGCGGCCCTCCACCCCGACGCCAAGGGAAGAAACTGCCTCGCTCCGCGACGGTTTCATTAAATTTTCCGACCCGCTTGGAACCAGCACGGCAGCCGTTCGGTTGTCAGTGCACGGAAGCCTTTGTTGATTGGAGATGGAGGCTGTCATGGAAATCATGGAAAAGTGGACCAACGCAAAATTGTGCGACGTTGCGAACCTGATCCTCGGCGCGTTTCTGTTCGTTTCGCCCTGGATTTTCGGGTTTGCCGCCGGGCCCTCTAAAAACGCCGCCATAGCCGGCATCGTCATCGCGGTTATCGCGATCGCGGCGCTCGCGGCCTTTGCGGTCTGGGAGGAGTGGCTGAGCCTCATTGTCGGATTGTGGACGCTGGTTTCGCCCTGGGTATTGGGATTCCAGGGAACTTCAGCGATGAGGGTTCATGTCATCATCGGTGCCGCCGTAGCGATCCTGGCGGCAATTGAACTCTGGATCATGTCCCACAACCCGCCCCGGCTTACCACGAGCGGCTGAGACATCTCGACTGGCCCGGGACAGTCCACCGGGTGCTTGAGGGAGGACAGGCCATGGGACGACGCCTCACCCGAGACGACGTGATCAGGGCCGTCGGCGCGGCCGATGACGTCACGGTCGCGCAGATCATCGGCACCCATGCGACGGTAGATGAACTGGCCGAGGCGCAGGCCTGGATCGCCAACGACGAGCCGTTGCTGAACGATGGCAGGCCGCTGGCGCAGGGGCGGGTTCGCGAGCTGATCGATATCCTCGCCGAGCTTGAGCCGAGCGAAACCGAGGACGACCCTGCCGGTCCTATCGTAACTTAGACGATTGCCCCGGATACGGGCGACGTATCCAGGGCAATATTGCTTTGACACTCAGTTCAGTTTGGACGCTCAGTTCAGCTTGCGCTTCGACACCGGCGCTTCGAACTGGGCGATCTCGGCGGTCTGCGCCGCCTTGCCGTTGAAGGTCAGCACGTTACCTTTGCTTGAGATCGCGACGTTATCGCCATCCTTGACCTCGCCGGCGAGGATCATCTCGGCCAGCGGATCCTGCACGTTGCGCTGGATCACCCGCTTCAACGGCCGCGCGCCATAGGCGGGATCCCAGCCCTTGGCCGCCAGCCAGTCCCGCCCCGCCGCATCGAGCGTGAGCGCGATCTTGCGGTCTTCCAGCAGTTTTTGCAGCCGGCCGAACTGGATCTCGACGATCCGGCCCATCTCGCTCTTCTGCAAGCGATGGAACAGGATGATCTCGTCGACGCGGTTGAGGAACTCAGGCCGGAAATGCGCCCGCACCGTGGCCATCACCTGCTCGCGCACCTCAGAGGTATCCTCGCCTTCCGGCTGGTTGACCAGGAACTCCGAACCGAGGTTCGAGGTCATGATGATCAGCGTGTTGCGGAAATCGACCGTGCGGCCCTGACCGTCGGTCAGGCGGCCGTCGTCGAGCACCTGCAACAGCACGTTGAAGACATCGGGATGCGCCTTCTCGATCTCGTCGAACAGCACCACCTGATAAGGCCGCCGCCGCACCGCTTCGGTGAGCGCCCCGCCCTCGTCATAGCCGACATAGCCCGGAGGCGCGCCGATCAGCCGCGACACCGAATGCTTTTCCATGAATTCGGACATGTCGAGGCGGACCATCGCGGTCTCGTCGTTGAACAGATACTCCGCCAGCGCTTTCGTCAGCTCGGTCTTGCCGACGCCGGTCGGCCCCAGGAACATGAACGAGCCCATCGGCCGGTTCGGATCCTGCAGGCCTGCGCGCGAGCGCCGGACCGCGGTTGCGACCGCATGCACGGCTTCGGCCTGGCCAACCACGCGGTTGCCGAGGCTGTCTTCCATGCGAAGCAGCTTGTCCTTTTCGCCTTCCAGCATCTTGTCGACGGGCACGCCGGTCCAGCGCGACACCACCTGCGCGATGTGGTTGGCCGTGACGGCCTCCTCCATCATCTCGCCGGCGTTTTCCTTGGCTTCGATATCGGCGAGCTTCCGCTCCAGCTCGGGGATCCGGCCATAGGCCAGTTCGCCCGCGCGCTGATATTCGCCGCGGCGCTGCGCGTTGGCGAGTTCAATGCGCAAGCCGTCGAGTTCGCTCTTGAGCTTCTGGGCGTTGGAGAGCTTGTTCTTCTCCGCGCTCCAGCGCGAGGTCAGGGCCGCCGACTTCTCCTCGAGTTCGGCGAGTTCCTTTTCCAGCGTCTTCAGCCGGCTTTTCGAGCCCGCGTCGCTCTCCTTCTTCAGCGCCTCCTGTTCGATCTTCAGCCGGATGATCTCCCGATCCATCGAATCGAGCTCTTCCGGCTTGGAATCGACCTGCATCTTCAGCCGCGCCGCCGCCTCGTCCATCAGGTCGATGGCCTTGTCGGGCAGGAAGCGGTCGGTGATGTAGCGATTCGACAGCGTGGTCGCCGCCACCAGCGCAGAGTCGGTGATACGGACGCCGTGATGCTGCTCGTATTTGTCCTTCAGGCCGCGCAGGATCGAGATGGTGTCCTCGACCGACGGCTCGTTGACAAAGATCGGCTGGAACCGGCGCGCCAGTGCGGCGTCCTTTTCGACGTGCTTGCGGTATTCATCGAGCGTGGTGGCGCCGATGCAATGCAATTCGCCCCGCGCCAGCGCAGGTTTCAGCAGATTGGACGCGTCCATCGCGCCATCGGCTTTTCCGGCGCCGATCAGCGTATGCATCTCGTCGATGAACAGGATGATGCTGCCCTCGGCCGAGGTCACTTCCTGCAGCACGGCTTTCAGCCGCTCCTCGAACTCGCCGCGGTATTTCGCACCCGCGATCAGCGCGCCGAGATCGAGCGACAGCAATTTCTTGTCTTTCAGGCTCTCCGGCACGTCGCCATTGAGAATGCGCAGCGCCAATCCCTCGACGATCGCAGTCTTGCCGACGCCGGGTTCGCCGATCAGCACGGGATTGTTCTTGGTGCGGCGGGACAGCACCTGGATGGTACGGCGGATTTCCTCGTCGCGGCCGATCACCGGGTCAAGTTTGCCGTCACGCGCCGCCTGCGTCAGGTCGCGGGCATATTTCTTCAGCGCGTCATAGGCGTTCTCCGCCGTCGCGGAGTCCGCGGTGCGGCCCTTGCGCAGGGCTTCGATCGCGGCATTGAGGTTTTGCGGCGTGACACCGCCCTTTTTCAGGATGCTGCCGGCTTCGCTATCCTTGTCGAGCGCCAGCCCGAGCAACAGCCGCTCCACCGTGACAAAGCTGTCGCCAGCCTTTTCGGCGGCTTTTTCCGCGGCGTCGAACGCGCGCGCCAGTTCGGGCGCCAGGTAAACCTGTCCCGCGCCGCTTCCGGAAACCTTTGGCAGTTTGTTGAGCGCCTCCTCGGTAGCTTTGAGGATCGCGCGCGAATGGCCGCCGGCGCGATCGATCAGACCGCCCGCGAGGCCCTCGCTGTCGTCCAGCAGCACTTTGAGCATATGCAACGGCGAGAACTGCTGGTGGCCGTCACGCATCGCCAGCGATTGCGCAGACTGGATAAAACCGCGCGCACGCTCGGTGTATTTTTCAATATTCATCGTTATTTCCCTCAGCCTGCCACTCCGCCCCGAAGGCACGGATAAGGCATCTTCATTGGGTATCCGCAGGCCGCATTGACATTCCTCAACCAGCCGGCAGTCTTCACCAACGCTCACGCCGGCTTGAGGCAAATGTGGGAACAGGCCCTCGAAAACGGAAGGGGCCCGGTCACGATTTTGAGAGCGATAAGATCCGCGCGGTGAATCTCCTGAAAAAGCCCGGATCTGACGCCGGAACCGCTGCCGCACGGAGCCCAGAACATCGGGCCAGGCGTTGGCCGACCGCCGCCAGCCAATCGAAACGGTTCCTCCGGCTTCGGTTCCGGCCGGGCCGGAACGGCTGGCGAAACCGCATTCTTCTGTAAAATCTTTCGCCTTCCGATCACGCGCATCATCCACACGATCAAGCCATAACAGAGCATCCTCGCGACGCGGATGGCGTCCGAGTTTTGCGTTCGTCACCCTCGATGTCGGAGGGTGCAGCGCTACCCCAAGAGGGGGAGCGGGGAATGCCGGGTGCGCGCCGCACCCGCGGTCTCGTGTGCAAAATTGTGCGAAGAGACGCACACGAGCATACAGGTTCAGCGGAGACACTCCGGCATTCCCCGCGCAATGGTCTTACGGCTTATGCCGCGCTCTCCCCGGCGACGAATTCGTCTTGTCACCGTCGTCAGCGGATTGATGGCTTGCCTGAGCCCGGTTGGGCCGACTTGCCTCCGCGGACTTGGCGCCAGCAACGGGCGTCAGGACCACACGGTTTTGCCGTACGCGACTCCACGCTTCGCCAGCAGGCTTCGCCGGGCCTGGTACCCTTCCGACGAAATCCTGGCGAAGGCGAAAACAGCGCCGTTCGTCTTGCGCGCCGTTGCTCGCTCACGGAAACCGCCCTGCGAACAAACCCGCGCGCCGACGCTGTCGCGTCCACCACATCCCATCCCGCGTTCGTGACGATCGCGATCCGCCCCTCCTCGGGGATGAGACGGCACCAACTGGAGAACTGATTTGCCCGACGAAGCCAGCGAAATGTTTTTGCGCGAGGGACTGGACGACCCAAATCACCTTGAAATCGTTGTGCAAATTAAAGTTTGCGCGCAGCCGCGCGGATGATTGAAATCTCGCTGTAATTTTGAGCGTCGCATGCCTCGCGATCTTGGCTAGGGCGCGAGACAATAGCTGGCCACCAGCTTGACCAGATCGGCCTGACGGCTGGTGCCGGTTTTTTCAAACACGCGATGCAGATGAGTTCTTACCGTCGCCTGAGCAATGCCGAGTATTTCCGCGACCTCGCCTACGCCATCGCTGTCCACGATCGAAAACAGAACCCGTAGTTCTGCCGGTGTCAGCCGAAACTCCTGTGCGATCGCGACCGGTGGGTACGGAATATCGAACGCGGCCATGCGAACAAATACCGCTGCGACCGCGCCATAGGACACGCCTGCCTTGCGTCTTGCCCCGGCAGTGAGCGGCAGAACGTGCGCCACATAGCGTTCATCGTCGCGCGACCTCAAGGGAATGGCCACGCCCCGCCAGCCCAACGCCACGTCACCACTCTCTGCTGTCGTGAGGCTGTCGAGCAACGCCTGCTCGGCCACCCGATCGCCCGCGGTCAGGCGTCCGCCCGGGGCGCTCAAAACCCTCGCCTCCGCAACCATGGCATAACCACTGGCATTGGCGTGGACAATGCGCGCCGCGCTGCCGACGATGAACATCGCGGAGGACATCGTATCGAGGCTGTCGGCCAGTGCCGCTGCCTCGATCCTCTGGCGGTCGACGACGTTACCGATCAGAAGCGCCCGACGCACGTGCGGTAGAATGAGGCTAAACCGGCGACGCATGGGCTCGTCGCAAAAGCCATCGCGCACGTGCCGCATGGTCATGAAGACGGTGCATCCGACAGGTGACTTCTCCACCGTCGAAAGGAGACTGTCACAGATGCCCTGCGGAACGATCCACTCCCGGGCGAAGCGGGTCCGGCAGAACTCCTGAAGCGGAAGGAGATCCTGGATCGTCTGCGTTTGCTCGACTTGCGAAAACATCACCGGCGGAAACACCGGATTGATCTTGAAATAGCGCTCCAGGTAGAGGTCGACGTATTCCTGGTCATGGCCCAGCATGAAATGCAGATCGACGCCTCTGGCGATGGCTGTCTGAGAGACGAGCGTCGCGGTGCAATTGCCGAGAAAATGTCGGATGCCATCGACGGCATGGGACCAGAGCGAAGGATCAAGGGACGCATCGTAGATGCCACCAACGACCCGAGACAGCTCCTCAGCTTCGGCCATCGCCATTCCCAGGTCAGCGCCATCAAAAATCGCGCAAGGGCGCCGCCATCATAGGCCAGCCGCCAGCTATTTTCCAGTCTGCGGGGCTCCTGAGTCAGAGCCGCTATGGTATTCTAAGTACCTGTTCGGACGAAAATAATAGTTTTCAAGCTCGTCTGTCCTTGATCGCGGCCACGGGAAATTGGCGAGGTGTACATCATCTGATGGACGCCCAACTCCTCCCGGCAGGGTAAACCTGCTCCAATTCGACAGGAGACGTAGCGACGAAGAAGAATGTTTCCGTCTATCCCGATCGGTGAAGTTCACGGGCATTCGGCGGACGGGCAGTGGAGAAAACCGATGGAGCTGCGGTTTAGGCGCCTTCGAAATGTCATCGCAGTCGCGATGGTCCTTGCCGGAGTCTCGACAGGTACCGTGTCGACGTGCCTTGGAGGCGATATCTGGCCAACGCACACGGTGAAGATCATTGTGCCATTTCCCGCTGGATCACCCAACGACCTAACTGCGCGCGTCTATGCCGACGGGCTCGCCAAGCGTTGGAGCAAGCCAGCCATCGTCGAGAACAGGCCGGGTGCCGACGCTATCGTGGGCGCGGGCGCGTTTGCGAATGCCAGAGACGACCATACCCTTCTTTGCGGAACGGCCTCCCTGATTACCGTGAGCCCGCTGCAGCAGGAGGTGCTGCCTTACGATCCGTCTCGCGACTTGGTGCCGATCGCCTCAACGGCAAGTTCGATATTCGTCATTGCGGTTCACGACCAATTACCGGTGCGCTCGCTGCAGGAGTTGGTGCAACTGATGCGATCCAGGCCTGGCGAACTGTCATGGAGCTCGGGCCAGAGCCTGCCGCATTTTATGTTTGCCGCGATGTTGGCGCGGAACGCGCTCAGACAAGTCTACATCCCCTATCGGGATGCAACGACCCAGCAGACGGACTTCGGCGAGGGGCGCGTACAGATCCTCTCCCATGCCCTGCTGGCGGTCAGAGGTCCGGTCGCCGCCGGCAAAGCGCGGATACTCGCGGTCATGAGTTCCAGGCGCGAGTCAACCTTGCCTGATATTCCGACCGTCGCAGAGGCCGGTTTTCCGGAGATGGAGATCGAGGGTCTATCGGGCCTGTTCGGCTGGCGCGATATGCCGCCGACGCTGCGGGACCGGATCTCCGCCGACGTGCGCGCCGTGGCCGGCGATCCCGTGGTTCGTTCGCTGATCGACGCCAGCGGGCAACGTGTCCTTGGCAGCACGTCCAGCGAATTTTCCGCTGCCATCGAACAACAACGAATGCGCATTCAGGAAATCGACCGGATTATCGATTTAAGGAATGCGGGGAAATAGCGCGACCCTCGAGGAAACCAGCGAAGGTTCAAATGAAAGACGAGATACGTTCGACCAAACGCCTTCGTGCCGCCGTCGTCGGCGGAGGAATTGGCGGCCTTTCTGCGGCATGCTCGCTCCGTCGAAGGGGCATCCATGCTATCGTTTTCGAGCAGGCCGAGACGCTGGGCGAGATCGGAGCCGGCCTGACGGTCTTTCCGAACGCTCTGCGGCAACTCGAACGAATCGGATTGGGCGAAGCCCTGGCGGCGGTAGGCGCGAAGATCGGCGATGGTTCACAACATTACCGGGCGGATGGGACAGTGGTCGGATCGATGGTCACGACCGACTCGAGCGGCTGGAATGGCGTCTACGGCATGCATAGGGCCGACTTGCTGAATGTACTCGCCGCAAGTCTCCCCCCAGGCTCCATACGTACTGGCCATCGCTGTATCGGATTTGAACAGAGCGCCGCTGCAGCACGATTGAGATTCGCAAACGGCGAAACGGCTGAGACCGACATCGTCATAGCCGCCGATGGCATACACTCGGCATTGCAGAAGTATGTTGTCGAGCCGAAGCCGCCCGAATATTCCGGTGTTCGCGCCTTTCGCGGCTTAATTCCCCGCGAAAAACTTCCCGGCTGGCGGGAGGAAGCCCACCAGGTCTGGATGGGGGACGGAAAGCACTTCATGGTCTACCCGGTTCGGAGTGGCCGGGTTCTGAACTACGTCGGCTTCGTTCCCACCAAAGATGCGACGACCGAGTCATGGGCTGCGGCCGGAGATCGCGACGAGCTTGCGTCGGCCTTCGACGGATGGGATCCGCGCGTCGTTCGGTTGCTTGAAGCGGTGGAGAGTTGCTTTTGGTGGGGTCTATATGATCGCCTGCCGCTGCAATCATGGACGAACGGACGGCTCGCTCTGTTAGGTGACGCCGCCCATGCGATGCTTCCGCATCTCGGCCAGGGGGCCAATCAGGCGATCGAGGACGGCGTTGCCCTGTCAGTACTTCTGGAGGGGCGAGACCCGGCTGAAGTGCCCGACATTGCGCCGCAATACGAGCAACTACGTCGTGTTCGAACCGACATGATTCAAGCCGAAGCACGCAAAAACGGACTACGTTATGACTCCAAATACGCGAACCTCGATCAACGCGATCGTGAAGTCGCAAATTTCGGAGCGTTCCGCAGATCGCTATTTGATTATGATGTCGAAAAGGTCGCCATTGCCCACTTGCGCGAAAGCCAACCTTCGCCGGATTGAAGCTTGCTGCAAGACCTCTCCCCGTAAAGAACGGGGAGAGTCGAAGAGAGGCGTGTGCAAGGCGATCGGCTAGCCCGTCGGCATCACATACGCATAGATCCGGCCGCGAGAGATCGGCGCTTCCCTGACCCGGTTGCGGTTGTTGCCCGAGATCATGATCGGATTTCCTGACGCATCGATGCCGGTGATGATGCCGACATGGCCGCCGCCACGGCGGCTCATGACGGCGATGGCGCCGACCTGTGGTCCAGAGACGCGCTGACCATAGTTCGCAAAAGAGCGCGCCGCATCCGAGCCGGTCCCCTTATAGCCGGAACGCTGCAGCACCAGGTTCATGAACCGCGCGCACCACAGGCTGCTGCGACTGGTGGGATTGCCGCCGAGATAGCGGCGCGCTTCGGAAATGATACCGGACAAACCGAAGCTGCCGGTTGTGGTCACGCCGCCCGCGTTCGGCGCGAAACTGGTTTGGCCGATGCTGGCATTGGCGTTGCCGAAGCCGCCGGTCCGCATTTGCGCCACGCGCGCGTTCCGGTGCGACCGTCGCGCGATGTGCCGGTAATGACGACGTGCCAGATAGCGTCCGGCAAAATGCGCCCGCGCGCGATGCCTGACGTTGTGGTGAGTTCTAGCCGCAGCCGGGGTGGCTGACGCGACGATGGCGATCGAACCTGTCGCCAGCGCCATGACGCAAAGACTGGCGACACGAAGCGACCGGCGAAACGCATGTAACTGAAGCATACTTCATCCTCTGTGACCCCCCGTTCCCATCGGTGATCCCTTCGCCTCACATGACGATGCGCTGAGATCGCCGACATCCGAGGCTCCGTATGCATTTCGGCGTATGGCGACAACGCGACGCGATGCGGCGCTGCGGAAACGGTTTCGGGGTCATTCGGCGATCATTTGATGACGAAAAAAGCGCGCCCGCCTCATTGCAGCCGTGAGCATTAACTGCAATTTTGAACGCGGCCGGCAGCGCGTTTCGAACGAGATAGCTGCCGGTTCGCGTGAACAGACGCGTCAAAATAAAAAAGAGGAGAGCAAATGCCCTACGCCGTCGCGAGCGACAAGGTCCGGCTTTATTTCGAGGAAGCCGGCAGCGGAACGCCGATCATCTTCCTGCACGAATTCGCCGCCGACCACACCAATTGGGAGCCGCAGATGCGATATTTTTCGCGCGGCCACCGCTGCATAGCCTATTCCGCGCGCGGCTATACACCGTCGGAAGTGCCGCCGACGCCCGAGTCCTACACCTACAAGCATTTCTATACCGATGCGCTTGCGGTGCTCGATCATCTCAAGATCGACAGAGCGCATTTCGTCGGCCTCTCGATGGGCTCCTATTCGTCGCTGCATGCGGCGATAAGCGCGCCCCAGCGGGTGATGTCGATGACGCTGGCCGGTGTCGGCTCCGGCTCGAGCCTGGAAAATCTGGAAGCCTTTCGGAAGAATTGCCAGCAAACCGCCGATCAATTCGAGGCTATCGGCTCGGCTGAGGTCGCCAAGGTGACGCGCGAGGCACCCGGCCGGATTCCGTTCCTGGTCAAGGACCCGCGCGGCCACGCGGATTTCTACGCGGCGTTGGCGCGGCATGATTTCAAAGGCTCCGCCAACACCATGCGCGGCTTTCAGGGCGGCCGGCCCTCAATCTACACCTTGACCGACGCGATCAGGAAGGTCCCGACGCCCGCGCTGATCATCTGCGGCGACGAGGATGATTCCTGCGTCGAGCCGAGCCTGTTCCTGAAGAAACACCTTCCCGCCGGCGGGCTGACGCTGTTTCCGAAATCGGGCCACGTGCTCAATCTCGAGGAGCCCGCGTTGTTCAACGAAATGGTCGAACGCTTCATCGCATTGGTCGAAGCCGGCCGCTGGCCGGTGCGCGATCCGAGGTCGATGGGGACGTAATACAAATCCTCGTCATGCCCGGCCTTGTGCCGGGCATCCACGTCTTTACGACCTCGAAAGAAGCAAGACGTGGATGGCCGGGACAAGCCCGGCCATGACGGAAAAATCGATCTATTTCCCCTTCTCCGCCCGGCTCAGCAGGAACACGCCCTGCTCGCCGAACATGTTCCAGAACCACCAGGGCAGATTGACCCGCAGCGGCCGGCCGTAAAGATCGAGCGCCACCGCGCGTTCCATCTTGACGTTGATCTCGTCGCAGAGCTGCACGAAATCCTTAATGGTGCAGAAATGGATGTTGGGCGTGTCGTACCAGGTCGACGGCAAATTCTCAGTACGCGGCATATGACCACCGACCAACAGTTGCAGCCGCATTCTCCAGAACCCGAAATTCGGGAACGAGACGATGGCGCGGCGCCCGATCCGCAGCAGGTTCTCCAGCACCACGCGCGGCCGCCGCGTCGCCTGCAGGGTTTGCGACAGGATCACGTAATCGAAGGCGTCGTCGGGATAGTTGACGAGGTCGGTGTCGGCGTCGCCCTGCACCACCGCAAGGCCCTTGGCGACACAGCGATTGACGCCCTCGCGCGACAATTCGATGCCGCGCCCGTCGATGCCGCGGCTTTCCAGTAGCAGCAGCAAATCGCCCTCGCCGCAGCCGACGTCGAGCACTTTCGAACCGCGCTCGACCATTTCCGCGACCAGCAGATGATCCCCGCGGTAGCTGACGGCGGACTTCGAAGCGATGCCGTTCAGCGGCAAAACCTGTTGCTGGGTCGCCATCTCAGCCTCCCGCTTTGCTCAGGCCGCGCGTGCTGCCGGCCGATTGCAGGAAGGCGCGTGCGATATCGAGGAATTCGGGAACGTCGAGCAGGAACGCATCGTGGCCGCGATCGGTTTCGATCTCGGCGAACGACACCCGTGCGCTGGAGGCATTGAGCGCGTGCACCAGCGCGCGGGACTCCGAGGTCGGGAACAGCCAGTCGCTGGTGAACGACACCACGCAGAACCGGGTCTGGATGCCGCGGAACGCCTGCGCCAGCACGCCGTCATGATCGGCGGCGATGTCGAAATAATCCATCGCCCGCGTCAGATAGAGATAGCTGTTGGCATCGAAGCGCTCGACAAAGGACGAGCCCTGATGGCGCAGATAGCTCTCGACCTGGAAATCCGCATCGAACGAAAAGGTCGGCAACTCCCGATCCTGCATCCGCCGGCCGAATTTACGATGCAGCGCGGCGTCCGACAGATAGGTGATATGCGCCGCCATCCGCGCGACGCCGAGGCCGCGATGCGGATGCGTGCCCTGCTCGAAATAGCGGCCATGATGCCAGTCGGGATCGGCCATCACGGCCTGGCGCCCGAGTTCGTGGAACGCGATATTCTGCGCCGAATGCCGCGTGCTGCACGCCACCGCCAACGCCGAAAACACCCGTTTCGGATGGGCCGCAGTCCATTGCAACGCCTGCATGCCGCCCATCGAGCCCCCGACCACGCAGAACAGCGTGTCGATGCCGAGCCGGTCGATCAGCATGGTCTGCGCGCGCACCATGTCGGGGATGGTGATGATCGGAAAATCCAGCCCCCACAATTTGCCGGTGGCCGGATTGGTCGAGGCCGGGCCAGTTGAGCCCATGCAGCCGCCGATCACGTTCGAGCAGATGATGAAGTAATTGTTGGTATCGAGCGGGCTGCCGGGACCGACCAGCGTCTCCCACCAGCCGGGCTTGCCGGTCACCGGATGGATGTTGGCGACGTGCTGGTCGCCGGTCAGCGCGTGGCAGACCAGGATGGCGTTGGAACTGTTGGCATTGAGCTGGCCATAGGTCTGGTAGGCGATCTGGAACGGCGCCAGGTCGATGCCGCAATCGAGCTTCAGCGGCTGGTCGGCGCCGAATTTCGCCACCAGCGAACTCGGGTGATCCGCCTCATGCGCGCGATCCTCGGGATGGATCGCGGGGCTTGCTATCGACTGCACCTTTGTCATCTCAGCACCCAACTCTTCCAGAGGTTTGCCAACCCCTTAAAAAGCAGGCCATAAAAAACCCGGCCTGAACATAGGTTCGACCGGGATCCAAATTGTCCCCGGCCTGTTTAGCGAATTGTTTAACGTGGCTGCAAGCCGGCCGGCTCAAATGACCACGGAACCCGCTGAAGCTAGTCCCGGGCAGGCTTTTCGTCAAGGGATGCCAAGGGTTAACGGGGGTGCCAACTGTCGTCCGGCCGGCCATCCCGGTATTGCAGACCTCATAGCGAAGGGGTGCACTTGCGCCGTCTCAAACCATGGGAGAGAACACATCCATCCTTCGAGACGCGACGAAGACGCCGCTCCTCAAAAGTCTGACTGAAAATGAAATGCAGCTAAGGCTGATCCTGAATTCGTCATTGCGAGCGAAGCGAAGCAATCCAGTGCTGCAAGTGCGGTCCTGGATTGCTTCGTCGCTTCGCTCCTCGCAATGACGAGCAAAAGAGCTCTGATTATGCCGCAATCGCCCCCCGCTCCGCCCTCGTTGCAGGAGCTCCGCAAAGAGATCGACACGATCGACGAGCAGGTTCACCGCCTGTTGATGGCGCGCGGCGACATCATCGATCGCCTGATCCAGGTGAAGCAGACCCAGGAAGTCGGCTCGGCATTCCGCCCGGCGCGTGAAGCCAGCATGATGCGCGAGCTGGTGCGGCGCCATCGCGGTATCCTGCCGCTCGACACCATCGAGAGCATCTGGCGCGTCATCATCTCGACCTTCACCTACGTCCAGGCGCCGTTCTCGGTGCATGCGGATGTTTCGGTCGGCGAATCCATGATGCGGGATTCGGCGCGTTTTCATTTCGGCTTTGTCGTGCCCTATGTTTCGCATTTCAGCGCGCAAGCCGCCGTTGAGGCAGTTGCGAAATCGAAGGGCGATCTGGCGCTGGTGTCGGCGACCTCGAGCCGCACACCGTGGTGGAACGCGCTCGAGGCCGACGGCGCACCGAAAATCATCGCCCGGCTGCCTTTCCTCGAACGCGCCGATCATCCCGCGGCACTGCCGGTGTTCGTGATCTCGCGCGTCGCCGACGATGCGATGGTGACCGAAGTCGAAATGTGGAGCATCCGCGTCTCCGGCTGGAATGCGGATACCGCGCGCGCGTTGGCCCCGCTGGCCGACATCGTCGCGGTGCCCGATACCGCGTTCGACGGCGCGGCCCTGCTGGTATCGATCGCGGGCACAGGCCTCGAAAAGATCAAGATGGCGCTGATCGAGGCCGGCGCCTCGGTGCGTTCGTCAGCCCTCGTCGGCAGCCACGCAACACGCTATACGGTGCCCCCGACCGGGTCGGCCAAGAGCTGACAAGACCTGAGCCAACAAGACCCGAGCTAACAAGAACTTGGCCGCCCTGATAATCCGGAGTTGAAGATGTCCCGTCCCGTGCCGAATCCCGGCATTCTCGATATTGCGCCCTACACGCCGGGCAAGAGCCCGGTGCCCGAGCCGGGCCGCAAGGTGTTCAAGCTATCGGCCAATGAGACGCCATTCGGGCCGTCGCCGAAGGCCGTGGAAGCCTACAAACAGGCCGCCGCACATCTCGAAGACTATCCGGAAGGCACCTCGCGGGTGCTGCGCGAGGCGATCGGCCGCGCCTTCGGACTCGATCCCGACCGCATCATCTGCGGCGCCGGTTCCGACGAAATTCTTAATCTGCTGGCGCACACCTATCTCAGCAAAGGCGATGAAGCCATCAGCACCGCCCACGGCTTCCTGGTATATCCGATCGCGACCATGGCGAACGGCGCCGTCAACGTGGTCGCGCCGGAAAAGAACTTCACCGCCGATGTCGATGCGATCCTGAAACTGGTTTCGCCGCGCACCAAGCTCGTCTGGCTCGCCAACCCGAACAACCCGACCGGAACCTATCTGCCGTTCGACGAAGTCAAGCGGCTGCGTGCCGGCCTGCCGCCGCATGTGCTGCTGGTGCTCGACGCCGCCTATGCCGATTACGTTTCTCGAAACGATTACGAGATCGGCATCGAGCTGGTGGCGACGACCGAGAACACGGTCATGACCCACACGTTCTCCAAGATTCACGGGCTGGCGGCACTGCGCATCGGCTGGATGTTCGGCCCGGCCCATATCGTCGATGCCGTGAACCGCATTCGCGGACCGTTCAACGTATCGACGCCGGCGATGCTGGCGGCGGTCGCCGCGATCGAGGACACCGCGCATCAAGAGATGTCCAAAACGCACACCGAAAAGTGGCGCAACTGGCTGACGGAGGAAATCACAAAACTCGGTCTCAAGGTGACGCCGAGCGTGGCCAATTTCGTGCTGATCCATTTCCCGCTCGATAAGGGCAAGACCTCGGCCGATGCCGATGCGTTCCTGACCAAGCGCGGCCTGGTGCTGCGCGCCCTGAACAATTACGGCCTGCCGCATTCACTGCGCATGACCGTCGGCACCGAGGAAGCCAACCGCCTGGTGCTGGATGGCTTGCGCGACTTCATGGCGGGCAAGTGAGCGCCGCCCCGATATTCCAGAAGATGGCGCTGATCGGCTTTGGCCTGATCGGCGGCTCGATCGCACGCGCCGCGCGCGCGCAAGGGCTCGTGAGCGAGATCGTCACCACCGCGCGTTCGGAGAAAACCCGCGCCCGCGTCGCCGAGCTTGGCATTGTCGATCGCGTGGTCGAGACCAACGCGGAAGCCGTAGAGGATGCCGATCTCGTCATTCTCTGCATTCCCGTCGGCGCCTGCGGCCCGGTCGCGGAAGAGATCGCGCCTTACCTCAAGCAAGGTGCGATCATATCCGATGTCGGTTCGGTCAAGGGCGCGGTGGTGCGGGACATGGCGCCACACCTGCCGGCTGGCGTGCATTTCGTGCCGGCGCATCCGGTGGCCGGCACCGAACACTCCGGCCCGGATTCGGGCTTTGCCGAACTGTTCATCAACCGCTGGTGCATTCTGACGCCGCCCGAAGGCACCGATCCCGACGCGGTCGAGAAGCTGCGCGCATTCTGGGCCGGGCTCGGCGCCAGGGTCGAGATCATGACGCCAGACCATCATGATCTCGTGCTCGCGATCACCAGCCATCTGCCGCATCTGATCGCCTACACCATCGTCGGCACCGCCGACGAACTGGCGCAGGTGACATCGTCAGAAGTGATCAAATTCTCCGCCGGCGGCTTCCGCGACTTCACCCGGATCGCGGCGTCCGATCCGATCATGTGGCGCGACGTGTTCCTGGCCAACAAGGAAGCGGTGCTGGAAATGCTCGGCACCTTCAACGAGGATCTGTCGAAACTCACCCGTGCGATCCGCCGTGGCGACGGCGAAGCGCTGTTCGAGCACTTTACCCGCACCCGCGCGATCCGCCGCGGCATCGTCGAGATCGGCCAGGATTCCGCAGCGCCCGACTTCGGCCGTCCGCACGCAAACTTGGCGAAGAAAACGGATTGAGAGTCATCGTTGGCCCTCGCATCGCGCGAATGCGCGCCCGATGACAGGCTCAGCGACATCCAGGCTCGCCTTGTGGTGCGGGCTGCTTGCTACCTGCTACGCCGGCAGCAGACCCGCCGCTCGGTAACTCTCGATCAGCGCGTCGTAGAGCGAGATATCCGAGCGGCTCCGCGCCATCAGCTGCGCGCCGGCGACGGCGGCGAAGATGGCGCGGGCCCGCCGGTCGCTCTCTCCGGCACTGAGCACGGCCGCAGCGGATAGCAGCTTGCCCAGCCACGCCACGTTGACATCGGCAAAGGCCTGGACCTCCTGCTTCACCGCTTCCGGCAAGTCATCATATTCTGCAGCCATGAAGCTGCAGAGGCACATGCGATTATCGTTCGCGAGCGCCTTGCGGAACACATCGGGATATTGACGCAGGCAGCGGGCCGGATCCGGGTTTTCGGCCAACATCGCGTCGAGATCGGCCGCGGTGTCCTGCCAATAGCGCCGCGCCACCGCGGCGCCGAGATCGGCCTTGCTCGGGAAGTAATAGTGGATGCTCGCGGCCTTGATGCCCACTTCATCGGCGAGATCGCGGAAATTCAAGCCGCTATAGCCATGCGCCTGCGCGGTGCGTCTGGCAGCCGCAAGGATGGCCTCCCGGGAGTTTGAACTCATTTTCACCGCCTGAGCGTTTCGCCGCCAGTAACCTACCTAATGATAGATAGACATTGACGACGCAGATTTGAAGTCTATGGTCAGTCTACCAAGTGGCAGGTAGATAAAAGGAAGCGATGATGAAGATTTACGATTGGCCCACCGGCCCCTATCCAGCGCGTGTCCGTATCGCCTTGGCCGAGAAGAACCTGCAGTCGCGCGTGCGGTTCGTGACGGTCGATCTCTGGAAGGGCGAGCACAAGAAGCCTGTGTTCCTCGCCAGGAACTACTCAGGCACGTTGCCGGTGCTCGAACTCGACGACGGCACCCTGATCGCCGAGTGCACGGCCATTACCGAATATCTCGATGCGCTTGATGGCGCACCCACACTCACCGGCAGGACACCGCGCGAGAAGGGCGTGATCCACATGATGAGCAAGCGCGCCGAGTTGGAGCTGCTCGACGCTGTCAGCGTTTATTTCCACCACGCCACACCGGGCCTTGGGCTCGATGTCGAGATTTATCAGAACGCCGAGTGGGGATTCCGTCAGCGCGACAAGGCCCTCAGGGGCATGCACTACTTCAATGGCATCTTGCAAAGGCAGCCGTTCGTCGCCGGCGCGGCCTTCTCAATGGCCGACGTCACGGTGATCGGCGGGTTGATCTTTGCGGGGCTGGTAAAACTGCCGGTGCCAGCAGAGTGCGAGGCGCTTCAGGCCTGGTACGCAAGGATGCAGGAACGTCCGAGCGTCAAGCACCGCGTGACAATGTCCGAACCGGCCGAGGCATCCGTTTAAAATCGTGATCCGTGAACGGCTGCTTTCGTGAAGATTGCCGTCGTCCGCGCGCCTACGCGGACGACGACAGCAA
>CAVTWC010000015.1:0-66096 GCA_963738105.1 uncultured Alphaproteobacteria bacterium
CACGATATCAGGCAGCCTCCGATGTCGGTGGCCCCTATGCGGCGATGCCGCCGGAAGCTCGTGGTAACGGCCCGCGCTTACTGCCGGGGTCGGAGGTATACACTGTCGTCCGCGAAAACGGGTTTTTGCCGCGCGGAACTCCGCAGCAGCGCGGCTTTTTCTACACCATCGCGGTAATGGGCCGGGGCGGCGCAGACGGACGGCTGGTGATCGATGCCCGCGACGGACGTATCGTCCGGTTCGTGCCGGCCTATCGGGTGGGCCTCAACTACGATCAGGGTCTGCCGGTCAATCAGGTCCGGGGCGTGCCGCGCCCGCCGGCGTTGGTGCCGCATGTGGTGAGCCGCACGCCGTCGGTTCCGCTTCCGAGGGCAATGCCGCCGCGCGCCGGCGAGCCGCCAGTCGCGGCCAAGCCCGATGCGGGGTCGGCGTCGCAATCGATGGCGATGCAAGCCAAGCCTGCGGAGGCCAAGCCCGCCGAGGTGTCAAAATCTCCGCAGAATACTGCACCCGCGCCAACCGAGGCCAAACCCGCGCCGCAGATCCAGCCGACCCAGGAGATGCCAAAGGTGCAGGGGCTGGAGTGAGTGGCACCGGTTGAAATGTAATTGGTTACAAAAAACGCCCCGGTCACCCGGGGCGTTTTCGTTAGTTCCAGCGAATATCCGCCGAAAATCCAGCCTTAGGCGGCGACCTTCGCGGTTGAGCCGTCGACGACTTGCGGCGCCGGGGTACCGGAACCGATCGGAATGCTGCGGGGCTTCTTGGCCTCGGGAATCTCGCGGACGAGATCGACATGGAGCAGACCGTGCTCGAGCGAGGCGTTCTTCACCTGCACGAAATCGGCAAGCTGGAAGACGCGCTCGAAGGCGCGCGCCGCGATGCCGCGATAGAGCACCTCGGATTTATCCTTGCCGTTCTCATTGGCGGTTTTTTCGCCCTTGATCGTCAGGGTGTTTTCCTTGGCGACGATCGAAAGCTCGGCCTGTGAGAAGCCGGATACGGCAACGGTGATACGGTAGTCGTTCTCGCCGGTGCGCTCGATATTGTAGGGCGGGTAGCCCGGGCTGCCGTCAGCGGCGGCCTGGTCGAGCAGCGAGAAAAAGCGGTCGAAACCGACGGTGGAACGATAAAACGGGGTCAGATCATAGGTACGCATAGGGTAGTCCTCCATTGAGCGACTGTTTCAATTAACCCGCCCGCCATCGGGCCGGGCTTTCGCTTGTGTGCAGCCTTGTGTTTCGACCTCGAAACACGGAGTGTTCCGGTTCCGAAACGCTGGTAGCGGCCTGCACGAAGGTGATATGGGAGGGGCTTAAGCGCGTTCAAGAGGGCCGAATCGCGCCGCTTTTTCGACGCCACGCCCTTGATTTTCAGCGCTTTTCACCCACCGGTTCCCCTCCATGACGCTGGTCTCGATTCCTGCCAATCCCGTTCCGGAGAACGTCGTCAGCGGCACGATCAAGACGCCGGACGGTGCGGAACTGCGCTTTGCGCGGTGGGCGCCGCCGGCCAATCGCAAGGGCACCGTCTGCGTGTTTGCCGGACGCGGTGAGCAGATCGAGAAGTATTTCGAGACCGTGCGCGACCTGCGCGACCGCGGCTTTGCGGTGGCGATGATCGATTGGCGCGGGCAGGGCCACTCGTCGCGGCGCTTGCGCGACCCGCGTAAGGGCTATGTCCGGGATTTCTCGGACTACGAGATCGATGTCGAAACCTTCGTGCAGCAGGTGGTGCTGCCGGATTGCCCGCCGCCGCATTTTGCGCTGGCGCATTCGATGGGCGGCGCGGTGCTGCTGCGCGTGGCGCATGCCGGCAAGCGCTGGTTCGACCGCATGGTGCTGTCGTCGCCGATGATCGATCTTCCCGGACACACGACGTCGTTTCCGGCGCGGGCTCTGTTGCGCGTGCTGCGGTTGGCGGGGCAGGGCGGCCGTTACGTGCCCGGCGGCAGCGACCAGCTGGCCGGCGTGATGTCGTTCATCAACAATCCCCTGACCAGCGATCCCGTGCGCTATGCCCGTAACGCCGCAATCCTCGAGGAGGACCCGACGCTCGGCATCGCGTCGCCGTCAGTCGCCTGGGCCGATACCGCCTTTACGGCGATGCGCGGTTTCCGCGCCGCCAATTATCCACTGGAAATTCGCCAGCCGATCCTGATGCTGGCCGCCAGCAACGACGCCGTCGTGTCGACGCCCGCGATCGAGGAGTTCGCCTATCATCTGCGCGCCGGCTCGCATCTGGTGATCGCCGGCTCCAAGCACGAGATCCTGCAGGAGCAGGATCGCTACCGCGGGCAATTCTGGGCGGCGTTCGACGCCTTCGTGCCGGGGACGCCGTTGTTCGGATAATTAATTTCGAGGGATCGATGCTCGGCATTCATGAACTCTGGCTGTTCGTGATTTCAGGTGTGCTGCTCAACATCACGCCCGGACCGGACACCGCCTATATCGTCGGCCGCAGCGTGCAAATGGGATGGCGCGGCGGCGCTGCCGCAGCACTCGGCATCTGCACCGGCTGCTTCGTTCACGTGTTTGGCGCGGCGATCGGGCTGTCGGCGTTGTTGATGGCCTCGTCGGCCGCGTTCACGCTGATCAAATGGGCCGGGGCGGCCTATCTCTGCTTTATCGGCATCACCATGATGCTGTCGCGGCAGCGCCCGCCCGCCGAGAACGTCATCGGCCGCGCTGCGATTTCGCTGCGCCAGGTGTTCTGGCAGGGCGCGGCCACCAACGTGCTCAATCCGAAAGTGGCGCTGTTTTTTCTGGCCTTCCTGCCGCAATTCGTCGACCGGGACGCGCCGCACAAGGCGGTCGCCTTTCTGGTGCTCGGAATGATCTTTATCTCCACCGGCACATTGTGGTGTTTGGCAGTGGCGGCATTCGCAGCGCGCGCCGCCGGCCGCATCAGGCAATCCGGTCGCGCGTTGCTGTGGATCAACCGGGCGCTCGGCGGGCTGTTCGTCTATCTCGGTGTCAGGATCGCGGCACTTCAGGCGCGCTGAACCCGGCTTTCAACCTTCAATTTTCACGATCGCGCCGAGGGCAAGATAGAGCCCGAGCAAGATCATCGCGATCTGAAACCACCGGCGAAACACATCCGGGTGCAGCCGCGTGCGGACCGATTGTCCGATAAACATGCCGGTGAACGAACAGACCATGGCGATGGCGCCCGGCAGCGCGGTCGCCGCCGTCAGCAGGCCGGCGCTGGTCAGGTTGAAGCCGAGTGCTACCGTCGCGACCGTGAAAAACACGCCGAGCGCCTGGATCAGCTCTTCCTTTTCCATGCCGATGGCCTGCATGTACGGCATCGATGGAATAACCTGCACGCCGGTAGCGGCGGAAATCATGCCGGTTATCAGGCCCACAATTCCGCCGATCCATTTTTCGTTTTGGCGCGCGACCGTGAAGCTGAACTTGCTCAGGCCAATGACCGCATTGATTGCCAGCAACAGACCGAGGCCGATCGTCGTGTACTGTGCATAGGGGCCGGTCAGTGATCCCGCGTTCAGCCAGATGCCGGCGGCGGTCCCGATCAGCAATGGCCACAGCCGCCGGATGATGTCTCGCAGATAGGAGCCGACAAAGGTCTGCCAGATATTGGTGACGATCGCCGGCACGATCACGATGGCGAGCGCATGCGCCGGCGGCATCGACACCGCGAGCAGGCCCATCGCCACGGTCGGCAGGCCGAGCCCCAGCGCGCCCTTGACGAAGCCTGCGACCAGGAATGCCGCGGCGATGAGAAGCAAAACAGGTTCGAACATGGGGAGTACATTGACCGATCAATGCGGGCGGCACAATCTGGAGGTTACAGATCAAGCCTTCGTCCATGACGAAGGCAGCTGCACGAGGCGATTGCCATGCGTTTCGACCTGGTTGACCTGCAATTGTTCATCGCGGTAGCCGATTTGCGCAGCATCACCCGCGGTGCGCTTCAGGTCCATCTCGCGCTGGCGTCGGCCAGCGCACGGGTCAAGGGCCTGGAAGATGCCTTGGGTGTCACGCTCCTCAAGCGCGGCCGGCGCGGCGTCGAACTGACCGCCGCCGGCGAAAGCCTGCTCGATCATGCCCGCATCGTCATGCATCAGGTGGATGCGATGCGTGGCGAACTCGCCGCCTATGCCAGTGGGGCCAAGGCCAGCGTTCATCTGCTTGCCAACACCTCGGGGCTATCGGAGCATCTGCCGAAGGCGCTGGCGGCCTTCCTGCGCAACCACCCCGACATCAATGTCGACGTCGAAGAGCGCGAAAGCAGCGACATCGTCACCGCGATCGCGACCGGTGCCGCCGATCTTGGCTTTGCCGCCGAACACGCGCTGCCGGATCATTTCGAGCGATTTCTGTTCAGCGAAGACCGGCTGGTGCTGGTGGCGTCACGGCGTGGCGCGTTCGCGGGCCGGCGCCAGATCGACTTTGCGGAGATGGGCGGTCACGATTTCGTCGGACTGACCAACGCGACGGCTCTCAATCAGCACATTGGCAAACAGGCCGCCCGACTTGGCGTGCGTTTTCATTTCCGGGCGCGCTTGCGGGACTTTGATGCGATCTGCCAGATGGTTGCGGCCGATGTCGGCATCGCGGTGGTTCCGGAAGCCGCCGCACGGCGCTGCGCGGGATCGATGCCGATTGCGATCGTCCGGATCCGCGATCCCTGGGCCAACCGCAGGCTCGTGATCTGCGCCCGCAGCTTCAAGTCGATGTCACGGCCCGCCAAGCAATTGGTGGATCATTTGCGCGAGGCGGCGCAGCACTGACCGGATTTGCCGCTGGCTCCGACCTCGCCTCGAACGACCCCACCCCGGACATTTGACCGTTTGGACCTGCGTCGAAAATTGCCTACGCTCGCGTCGAGAACATCGGGGCGGGATTGGCAATGAAGCGGCGCGAGTTCATCGCATTGATCGGCTTGTCGGCGGCATGGTCAGCTGCGGCACAGGCGCAGCAGCGGCCGACATTGGGCTTGCTCAGCTCGAGTGAAATACCTGATTGGGCAATCAAGCCCTTTCGTGCCGGTCTCGAGGAGGGCGGCTATGTCGAGGGCCGCAACCTGACTGCTCTTTATCGTTCGGCAGGGAACCAACTCGACCGGCTACCGGCGCTGGCGGCTGAGCTTGTAAACAGCCAGGTGTCGGTCATTTTCGCGACCGGATCGCCGGTCCCGGCGCGTGCGGCGAAGGCGGCCACGACGACGATACCGATTGTCTTTGCATATGGCGGCGATCCCGTTGGCGACGGCCTTGTTGCAAGCTTCAGCCGACCCGGAGGGAATGTTACCGGGGCAACTTTTATCGGCGCGGCGCTAACGTCAAAGCGGATGGAGTTGCTGCGGGAGATCATCCCTCACATCACCGACGTCGCGCTGCTCGTGAACCCGAAAGGGACGCTCGCGGAGGTCCAGATCCAGGATGCCAAGGCAGCCGCTCAGGCCTTGGGCCTGACCCTTCATGTGGTCAATGCCAGCAGCGACAGCGGGATCGACGATGCTTTCGCAAGCATGAGCCGGTCGAAAGTGAACGCTTTGATGGTCAGCATCGATCCTCTGTTTGGCTTTGGTGGGCAACGTCTTCAGGTCGTGCTGGCCTCCCGCTACAACATCCCGACCATTTACGGGGATCGCTCTGACCCTCTTGCGGGCGGTCTTGTCAGCTACGGGCCCAATCTGCCCGGGACATGGAAACAAGCAGGCCTCTATGTGGCCCGCGTACTGAACGGTGAAAAAACCACCGAACTGCCGGTCGTGCAACCGACCAAGTTCGAGCTGATAATCAATCTCAAGACCGCGAAACAACTGGGCATCGACATCTCGCCAACGCTTCTCGCCCGCGCCGACGAGGTGATCGAGTAGGCACGCCTCACCGAGGCGAAGTTTACTTATCGACCGGGACGCCGGCGTCCTTGATCACCCGGGCCCATTTTTTGGTTTCGCTGTCGATGAAATCGCGAAACTGCTCCGGCGTGTTGCCGGCTACCGTGAGGCCCTGCTCGGCGAGTTTTGCCCTTACCGACGGATCGTTCATCGCCTCGTTGGCGACGCGGTTCAGCGTGGCGACGATTTTCTCGGGTGTGCCGGCCGGCGCGATCATGCCGTACCAATTTTCGATCAACAGGTCCGGCATGCCGACCTCTGCCGTGGTTGGTACGTCAGGCGCGGTGGGCGCGCGCTCGGGGGCGCCAAGGGCGATCGGCCGCAGCATGCCGGCCTTGATCTGCGGCAGGATCACCGGCAGATCGAGGAACGTCATCTGCACTTGCTGTCCCAGGAGGTCGTTGATGGCGGGCGCCGCACCCCGATAGGGCACGTGGACGATGTCGATCCTGGCGGTCAGTTTGAACAATTCGCCCGCCAGATGCGGCAGGCCGCCAATGCCGGCGGAGGCAAAATTGAGTTTTCCGGGCTGCGCTTTGGCAAGCGCCACCAACTCGGCCATGTTTTTGGCGGGAACGTTGGTCGCCACCACCAGCATCTCCGGCACCGTGGTCACCAGCGTCACCGGCGCGAAATCCTTCGGCACGTTGTAGGCGACCTTATCCATCGTCGGGCTGATGACCAGCGAACTCGCGCTGACGATGCCGATCGTATAGCCATCGGGGGCTGCCTTCGCGACCACGTCGGTTCCGAGCACGCCGCCCTGACCGCCGCGATTGTCGATCACCAGCGGTTGCTTGATGATTTCGGACATGCGCTGGCCGACCACGCGCGCGATGATGTCGTTCGGGCCTCCCGGCGGGAACGGCACGATCAGCCTGATCTGCTTGGTAGGGAAGTCTTGAGCTTTGGCTGCCAACGGGGCGAGCAGCAGCGACAATCCGACGACCAGAGTGCTGGTAAACCGCATGAATCCTCCCGGCGGACTCTGCGCGTATTATTTTCGCGTTTCAGGCCGCTTGGGCAAATCCTACGGGAGCCGCGATGTCATGGCTAGCGATCAATGTCTGACGGATGATCCGGCGGCATTACGCCAGACCGCCGCGAAGGGAAAGCTGGTTCCCTAGCCGTTGAGCAGCTTGAGCGCGGCTTCATGCACGCGGGCGTCGCCGGCTGCGATGATGCGGCCGCCATTCTGCGCGGGCTTGCCGTCCCAGGTGGTGACGATGCCGCCGGCGCCGGCGATGATCGGGATCAAGGCCGCGATATCGTAGGGCTTGAGTTCGGTCTCGATAACGAGATCGAGATGGCCGGCCGCCAGCATGCAGTAGGAGTAGCAGTCGCCGCCAAAACGAGTTAGCCGCGCCGCGTCCTGGACGCGACCGAAGGCGGCGCGATCGCCGTTATTCATCAATAACGGGCTGGTGGTGAACAGCGTCGCATCCTGCAGCGAGGAGCAGCGGCGAACCTGGAGTTTCCGCTCACCCGTTGGTCCCTTGTAGTTTGCCGAGCCGCTGTCGCCGGAAAAGCGCTCGCCGATATAGGGCTGATGCATCATGCCGAACACCGGCGTGCCCTTGTGCAACAGCGCAATCAGCGTGCCCCAGATCGGAAACCCCGCGATGAAGGATTTGGTGCCGTCGATCGGATCCAGCACCCAGACATATTCGGCGTCTTCGCGTTCATTGCCGAACTCTTCGCCGACGATGCCGTGCTGGGGAAAATTCGCCTTGATCAGCCGCCGCATCACCGCCTCGGCGGCGCGGTCGGCTTCGGTCACCGGGTCGAACTCCCGGCTTTCCTGGGGGCTGCTCTTGTTGTCGATGGACAGCGAGGTGCGGAAAAACGGCAGGATCGTTTCCCCGGAGGCAGTCGCGAGGCGGCCGATGAAGGCGGTGAAGTCGATGACCGTCACGGCGGTTCCTTAAGGTCGGAATCTGAACAGGGAGCTGGGATCTCTGCGCACTTGCCTAGCTGAATCCGGCAGGCGGTGCACTGCTATCCGCGCCCTTGTCGCTGGCATTTTGGATGCACACTGAGACACGAGGAGGCGTGCATTTTTGGTTAGGGCACCCTTCACGAAATCGAGAGCAATCTCGCGAATAAACTAAACGGCAGTTGAACAGCGATCTAAGCTACTGAGATAGTTTTGAAATTTATGACGCAGCCAATGTGTTGCGGGCGTACAAGCCCCGCGTGTTTTGCATGGGAAATCGTTTAAAAGCCCTTGCGTTTTGTGCAGCGCGGTCGCATATTGTTGCGGTGCGGTAGCGCCTCGCGCTATCGCTGCCCTCCTTGGGCGTTTCCTCCCTAGACTTGGGCCGCTTGTTCATTCAAGCGGCCCTTTTTTCTTTTGGCGATACTTTTTTAGAAAGCGGCATTCCGGGGCACGCGAAGCGTGAACTACGATGTGCAATTGCACATCTGAGAATCTCAAGATTCCGGGTCCATGCGAAGACGCATGTCCCCGAATGACTGCGACAATTTTATCTTACTCAGCGGCCGCCTGGAACGGCCCGAGGTCGCCGAGCGGAACGGCCGCCAGCGCATCCGCCAACGCGGCGAAATCCTTTGCGATCTGTTCGAAGCGCGGCCCGCGTTCGCGGCGCCGTTCATCCATGTAGATCGCGCGGTTGAGTTCGAGCTGGACGGTATGCAATCCACTGGCGGGATTGCCGTAATGCTCGGTGATAAAGCCGCCGGCATAAGGCTTGTTGCGCCCGACCGAATAGCCGAGCCCACGCATGGTTTCTTCCACGGTGTCGGCCAGTAGCGGCGCGCAGCTTGTGCCGTAACGGTCGCCGATCACCACGTCGGGCCGTCGCGGCTCGTCGCGCGAGACGCCGATTGACGGCATCGAATGGCAATCCACCAGCACCACCGCCCCGAAAGTCTGATGTGCCTTGTTGATCAGCCGCCGCAACGCGCGGTGATACGGCTTGTAGAGCGCCTCGATTCGAGCCAGCGCATCATCGACGGTGAGGCGGTCGCGATAAATTTCCTGTCCGTCGCCGACCACGCGCGGGATGGTGCCGAGGCCGCCGGCGACGCGCATCGATCTGGTATTGGCGAAGCTCGGCAGGCGGCCGGTGAACATCCGCGGATCGAGCTCGTAGGGCTCGCGGTTGACGTCGACATAGGAGCGGGGAAAATTGACCCGGACCACCGGAAAGCCATGCCGGCTTAAATCCTCGATCAATTCGTCCATGAACGAATCTTCGGAGCGGCGCAGCGCTGCGATATCGATCCGCGACGCATCAAGAAAATCAACCGGATAAATCGAGCCCGAATGGGGAGAATTGAAGATGATCGGCGCCCGCCAGGCCGCCGGCTCCTCGATTTCGAATGGGGGCGACAATTCGCCGTCCAATTGGGTCATCCTCGGGCGCTGTCCGTGGAATCCGTGGCTCTGGACAAGTCAGCCTCAACCAGAAACGCGGGGGTTTTATGATATTACATTGTCGGTAATCGCGGCCGTTCTGCCAAGCGAAAAAAGTCCCAAACTGCCTGGAACGGTTCTGAGCTGCAGAAAACACCCGTCTTCATTGCGTTGCGCGGCATTCCGGTACACAAATAGCGTCGCGTGTCACAGCTCTCGCTCGCCGCACTTTCACCCGAAATTTACTCTCTGTCTGGCTTAGTGAGCGGACTGATCTCCTACCGGGATTCGACGACCGACCCATGCACAAAATCCTCCTCGCCGAAGACGACAACGACATGCGCCGCTTCCTGGTCAAGGCACTGGAAAATGCGGGTTTTCAGGTCTCGCCTCATGACAACGGCCTATCGGCCTATCAGCGGCTGCGCGAGGAGCCGTTCGAAATGCTGCTCACCGATATCGTGATGCCTGAAATGGACGGTATCGAGCTGGCGCGCCGCGCCTCGGAACTCGATCCTGACATCAAGATCATGTTCATCACCGGTTTCGCCGCGGTGGCGCTCAACTCCGATTCGGAGGCGCCCAAGAACGCCAAGGTGCTGGCCAAGCCGGTCCACCTGCGCGAATTGGTCAGCGAAGTGAACAAGATGCTGGCGGCCTGATTCGGCATCCAGATCCTCGGCAAATAGCTCCAAAAGCAGGTCTAAGTGTCCTTGCCTGCCCGCTTGGGAGCCGATATACGGACGCCACCCGTCACTTAAGGCCTTAGGGCGCGTAGCTCAGCGGGAGAGCACCTCGTTGACATCGAGGGGGTCACAGGTTCGATCCCTGTCGCGCCCACCATCATGTAAGCCCTTATCCCAGCTCTGTTTCTCCTGAAGCGTTTGGTTCTCTGAGAAGTCCGTCATCTCCCGTTGGTCCGAATCTGGTCCCAGCGAGGAAAATGAACGGTGGCTTCCGTCCGGTATCACCGAGGCAGATATCAAGCGCGTGTCCGACGACAGGACATGCGTCCGCTCACGACCGTCACCCTTGGCGATCTCGTCAGACGCTGTCGCGACGAGGTGTCACGCGGACTACACCGCCCAGTTCGCCAGCGCCGCCTCGGCCGCGGCTCGATCATCCCTGATCCGGTAAATGGTCTGACGGCTGAGACCGGTGGTTGCCGCGATCTCGCCGACGCCAGTCGATAGGTCGAGCATGTTGCAGACAGTCGAGAGCTGGTCCCGCGTGAAGCTGGGCTTGCGGCCGCGATACTTCGCTTCCTTGGCCTTCGCGAGGGCGATGCCACCCAACTGGGCTTCCTTGATCGCCTCAGCATTTGCCTGCGCCGTCGCTGCCATGAAGGCCATCAGTGCATCCCTGACGGCTTGCTGCATCGGGTCCGTCGTTGCGCCATCAAAGGTCAATCCGTTGATGACGGTGCGAATGACGACGCCCCGTCGCATGAACTCGCGGATGATGTCAGACACGTCGCTGTAATTTCGGCCCAGTCGGTCAACCCAACGGACAACCAACGTGTCGCCGCGTCGCAGGATGTCGAGCAACCGCTTCCCCTCGGGTCGATCTGCGAGGCAAGTGTTCACGCCCGACACGCCATGATCCGCAACAACACGGTCGATCCTGAAGCCTGCCGCTTCAGCCTGAGTGCGTTGATGTTCAATGGTCTGATCCTTGGTCGAGACCCGAGCGTAGAAGACGGTAGCCATCACCTGTCCCCGTGTCCGTTAGGGTGTCGATCGTTGATTAATGTGTCCGTTGATGAATTTCAATCCTAACGGACACGTTTGTTGCAATGTCCGCGGGCATTCCTGCCCTCGCCAAGCAGGCGATTACGCGTGTAACCTTAGTCAGCAAGAGATCGGGACTGCAGATGTCCAGATTTTTAGCCGTTGTCGCGCTGATCTTATGCGCTGGTGGAGCGGGTGGTTTAGCGGGCTATTTGCTCCGACCCTCGGAAAATGAGACGCGGTCGTTTTCCGGGGCCGTGCGCTTCATTACGGCGGGTGCCATCGTCGCGTTCGCTGTACCGCTGTTCTTGAGCGTGGCTAAAAGCTCGCTGATAACGGACCTGCTCGGTAAGGCGACGAGCGACCAGTTTCTTCCGAATGCTTTGGTGCTGATCGGTTTCTGCGTCGTTGCAGGGTTCGCCTCACGTAGGTTCATGAACAGTCTCGCTGCACGAGTGATGCAAATGGAGCGAAAAACGGAGAAAGCACAAGAGACTTCGGAGAGAGCCCAACGGACTTCAGAGAAAGCCCAAGAGACTTCGGAGAAAGCTCTGGAGAATTCGGAAGAGGCGGTCGAGACGGCTGAGGCCGTCGATGAAAGTATCGGCCTGGCCATGGCCAACGAGCGGCATGATGATGGTGGTGACGAAGCCCCAGCCCCAATGAATGTCGCCATTAAAGAACTCGCCGCAACTCTTGGGCCAGACGAAAAAGCGGTGTTGTTTGCCACAGGCTTGCATCACGAGCGGACTATCACTGGTATCTCACGCGACGCCCAACTACCTCGCAAAACAGTGAAGAAAGTTGTCTCCGAAATGGTGCGTAGAGGTCTGCTTCAGAACACCACTTCTGCCGACACCGGTGGAAGTCGCGTCAAGCTCACTTCGATTGGCGCCAGTATCGCGAGTATATTGAAAAGTCCGCCGACATCCCGGTTCATCGACACGACACCGCCCGCCGCCGACGCGGCTGACACAACGGAAGAAGCGCGCGGCGAGAGTGAGTTCAAATCAGGGGCCTAGAGGAAACCACGCTAGCTCGCAGCTCTAATAGTAAAGAGGTGGTCCCCTCGGGCGGGGAAATGTGACTGAGCAGGTCACAGGTTCGATCCCTGTCGCACCCACCATTGTTTTATGGCTGGCTTGGCAGCGCTGACCTCGCACGTCACGCTCTGTTGCGCAGCTTCTTGCCTTTCGGTGCTGGCCGCTCGATCGGTGCCCATCCCATTTGGGCCGAGAGCTCCGCACTCAGCGACAGCATCCGCCGCGCCAGCGCGCCCGCCATGTCGGCGTCGAAGCGCGGTGCCATTCCGAGCGCGGTCACGGCGACCACGACGCGCCCGTCGCGATCGAACACCGGCACCGACAGCGCATTGAGGCCGCTGCGCCGCGCACCCAGTGAGTTGGCGATGCCGCGCACCCGGATCTCGGCATAGTCGCGGTAGACGCGCTCGATCTGCGCAGCGCTTGGCACCTGGCGCTCCGCCAGTTCGCCTCTGACCAGTTGTTCCGTTTCACCGCGTGCGAGATAGGCTGCCAGCAGCTTTCCGGTCGCTGAGGTCGTTATTCCAAGCTGCATGCCGGGCTTGAGGCGAATGGAGAATTCCGGACTGGATTCGAACCAATTGACGAAGACAAGGCCGTTGCCGACCCATTGCGCGACGCCAATAACCTCGCCGACTTCCTGGCTGAATTGCGCAAGCCGCGCCTCGATCTGCGCAATCAAATCATTATCCCGTGCCATGACCTGGCCGACCTGATGCGCCAGCAAACCGAAATCATAGCGGCCGTGGCTTTCATGGCGTCGCACGAGACCGCAACGGATCATGCTGACGAGATAGCGATGGATTTTCGCCGACGGAATGCCGGTCGCGATCTCGAGATCCTTCAGGCGCGCCGGCCGCGGACATCTCAGCAGCGCCTGCAGGATGGCGCCGGTGACCTCGACGGCATCGATGCCCTGGCGCGTGGTCTTATCCGGCACCTGAAAAACTCCTGTTGGAAACACCGCTCTCAGGCATGGGCCGGCTCGGAAGCAAATTCCGGCATCACCTTGGCGGTGAACATCGACAGCGAATGCACCGATTCCTCGTGCGTCAGGTCGCCGAACGCGAACCGCGTCAGCACGTAGTTGACACCGGCGATGGCGATCTCGCGCTTGAGGCCCTCGCACACCTGGTCCGGCGTGCCGACGATCACCATGCCGCGGTTGACGGCATCGGCAAAATCCTCCGGGATCGGATAGGTGGTCAGCGGATGGTTATGCCGGCGCCACAGATGCATCAGACTGCGATACCAAACGTCGAATCCACGTTTGCCGATCTCGAACGCCTCCTTGGCGGTCTCGCCGACCACGATGTGACGGCCAAGCCCCATCAGCGGCAACGTCCCGCCGTTTGATCCGGCAGAGGCCTCCCATTCCTGACGATAACGATCGGTGATCGCGCGGACCGGCGCCGAGGGCCCGTTGCAGACAACGTTGATGCTGTTCTGGGCAGCCCACGGAACGGCGTTGGCGTGGGATAAGCCGTACCAGAACGGCGGATGCGGCTTCTGCACGCATTCGAGCTCCACAGGCACGTTCTTGAACTGAAATATCTCGCCCTCGAAATTGATTTCGCGAGATTGCAGGCCCTGCTGGATGATCTCGAAAGCCTCGGTATAGATCTTGGCCGACTTTTGCGCGTCTACTCCGAAATAGCCGATCTCGTAAGGCGAGGCGCCGCGCCCGAACCCGACTTCCAGGCGGCCCCTGCTCATCTGGTCGAGCATGCAGATTTCTTCGAGAATGCGCAGCGGGTGGCTCACGCTCAAAGTGTAGACCAGCGGGCCGAAGCGCAGGCGTTTGGTGCGCTGGGCTACGGCCGCCAGCATGACGCTGGGCGCCGCCGCCATGCCGAGCGGCGTCGAGTGATGCTCGGCGATATGGTAAGCGTAAAATCCGCTGCGGTCGTAGATTTCGGCGAGCCTGAGCCGGCTCTCATAGAGATCCGCAAGACTTGAATTGCCGCGATCGACATGATCGAAGACCCCGAATTTCATGGGCTCATTTCCTTTTTTCTGTTTATTTCCTGGCGAGCGGATCGTGGGCGTCGATCAGGATGAAGGCGATCCTGCAGAACTTGTCGGAACGGTTGACCCAGGCATGATTGGTCGCCTGTTGAATGACGACATCGCCGGTCTTGAGATGCACTTCCGAATCATCCAGCAGCATGTCGATTTCGCCCGACAGGATGATGCCGTAGTCGACGCTCTTGGTGCGATGCATGTAGGCGTGCCGGCTCGGTGCGCCCGCCGCGCTGCTGTCATGGACCCCCATCGCGCGCAACAGCGCCGCACTGTCCATCTTGTCGACGTCCGATGTCACCGGTGGAAAATCGACAATGCGCAAGATCGAACCGTTGGCCGGCGGCGCCACCGCAATCGTGCGATCGGCGCGGTCGATGCGAAGGTCGACCTTGGCCGGCGTCTCGTCGGTGACCCACAAGAGATTGCTGACAAAGCCGGCGCCTTCACGAACCTTCAGATGAGGGCAGGGGCCGTCGCTCTCGATGATCGCGGTACCGTTGTCGTCGTGACCGGTCACCACACGGCGGATGGTATGATCCATGATCCTGATTTCCCTGTTACTGGTTGCTGTAGTCGATGTCGGACATCATTCGGCGGCGCCGGAAAGCTTGATGACGGCTTTCCAGCGATCATATTCGTCGCGGACGAAGGCGGCGGTTTCATCCGGTGACAGCAGCGGCATCGGCTCCATCAGCGCGTTGCGAAGGGTCTCGGCGAAACGCGGCGTCGCCTGAAGCTTCGCCACTTGCGCGGCGATGCGGGCCACGACCGGCTTCGGCATGCCGCGGGGGCCGGCAATCAGGATCCAGCCCGACCAATCGAAACCCGGCACGGTGGCCGCAATTGGCGGCACACCGGCGACCAGATCGGTCTGTTTAGCCATGGTGGTACCAAGCGCGTGCAGTTCGCCGCTCTTGATGTAGCTCACGGCCTGCGAGCCATCGAGAAACGCCATGTCGACGCGCCCGCCAAGCAGATCCGGCATCGCCTCCACACTGCCCTTGTAAGGCACATGCGTGATATCGAGATCGAACTGTTTTTTCAAAAGCTCCATGAAAATGTGATGCGGGGTGCCGATCCCGGCCGAGGCGTAGCGATATTTGCCCGGGTTGCGCCTCACCTCGTCGATCCACTCACGCATAGTTTTCGCAGGAAACGACGACCGCACCACGAGAAAGAAATTAGTGCCGCCGAGCCGCGCCAGTGGCGTGAAGCCGTTGACCGGATCGAGGTCGGTCTTGTTGATCTGCGGCGCGATGCTGAGCGTTGTGACGGTCGGGATCAGCAACGTGTAGCCGTCCGGCTCGGCGCTCGAGACCACCTTGGCGCCCAATAGCGTGCTGGCGCCCGGCCGGTTTTCGATCACGACCGGCTTGCCAAGCTGTGTCTGCAATTGGTCGCCGATCATCCGGCCCAGCGTGTCGGGAATCGAGCCCGCCGGATAAGGCACGACGATCTTGACCGGAAACAACGGATAATTCGCAGCGGCGTCGTCGGCCTGCGCGCGGCCGTCGGGGCGAACGCTGCTGCCAATCAGCAAAACCCAGGCTGCCGCAAGCACGGCAACCGCCCGGCCGGTCCGCATCATGATCCTCCCAATATTACGACATGCGTAATTTATTTTTATCAGCGTAATGTACGGCGACGGACGTTGCAACTCGGAAAGCGAGACTTCGGGGACCGTGATCAAGCACGGCCTTCCTGCAACTGCGTTGGAAAAGTAAAGCTCGCGCCGCGGGTAACGCGCCTAGTGCATGATCCGGAAAAGTGGAAACCGGTTTTCCCCGGGACAAACGCGAAGCGTTTGCTCCGAGATCATGCTCAAACAATAAACTAGAGCGGGATGACGATTCGAAGATAAGTCATCCCGCTCTAATAAATACGTGCGTCCGCGTTAGTCGCCGACCTGCGTCGTCGTCAGCACCGCATCGAGCAGGCCGTCACGCGTCGTGATCCCCGGGAAATATGCGCATCAGCCCATCGCTGTACGCAGTATTGTTCGCACCGGCGTGGTCGATCATCACCGTCAGGCTATGCGTCGATTCCGGGTTGCTGCTCGTGGTGTTGTTCTCGATCGCAGTGCGGCGGCCGTTCACGTTGCAATGTGCCCGCGAGCAGGTCGCGGCGGAGCTGTGGAACAGTCCGGTATTCGTCCGCACCAATTACGTGATCACGGTGGTCTGGGCGCTCGTCTTTGTCATCATGGTGATCGCGGATCTGGTGTTACTCTATGTCCCGGCATTGCCGCCACGGTTCGGCATCATCGCCACCATTCTGGCCCTTGTCGGTGCGATCAAGTTTACCGGCTGGTATCCGGAACGCGCCAAAGAAAACGTCAAGGCCACCGCCACCGCATGACGGTTACTATGGCGCGGGGCAGGCGGCGCCGGTTCTCACCCACGCTTCGACTAATGCGCCGGCTTGCGCTTGCGTGCCGGGGGCGGGCGTGCGGCCGAAACCGGGATGCCAGGCCCAGCCGACCAGCGTGTCGCTACCGATATGATGGATGAGGTCTTCGACCTTGCGGCCGCCGTTGCGCGCGGGATCCTTGAGCTGAGCGCATATCTCGGCGATCGTCTTGCCTTCCCAGGCCATTTCGCGCGGCGCGAGATGCCATTCCGGATGACCGGGTACGCGGCCCGGTTCGAAATTGGCGGCCTGGTGGCAGATCGAGCAATGCATGCCCTCGATGCCGTGACCGTCCGCACCGCGTATCACCGGCGGCTGATGCAGCCGGCTTTCGTCGCCCTGATGCGGGCGGTCACCGGCCGGATGGCAGTTCACGCAACGCGGATTGGTCAAGACCTTGCCGAGTTCGGTGAACATCGCGGCCGAGCGCTTATCGACATCGGCGATCCCGGCAAAACTCTCCGGGCTCGCCAGCGAATTGGTTGCAGTCGCCGAGCACGCATAGCCGGCAAGCAGGCTGCTCGCCAGCGCTGCGACGGCGGTCAGGATATGAAATCGGATCTCGGATTTCATGTGCGCGCTGCCCTGGATTGCATCAGCGGCTTTCCGCCAGATAGCGTTTGGAATCCGCAAGGATCACGTCGCGCACCGCCTCGTGGTATTTGACGTAGCCGGTACAGCGGCACAAATGGCCATCGAGCGCCTCGGCAACGGTCTTCTCCAGCTCGGTGCGTGCCACCGGCGCTTTCGCCAACCGCTCCAGCAGCACCTGGCCCTCGTTGAGGAAGCCGGCGGTGCAGTAGCCGCATTGGAAAGCGAAGTGTTCGATGAAGGCTTTCTGCAGCGGCGACAGTTCGCCGTCCCTGGCGTGGCCTTCGACCGTGCGGATCGACTTGCCATCGAAATTGGCAGCCGAAACGATGCAGGTCGGGCTGGTGTAACTGCTGCCGTCCGGATTATCGATGATGACAGCGCAGCTCAGGCATTGCGCGGCGCCGCAGCCGAATTTGGTCCCGGTCATCCCGAGATATTCGCGCAAATAATCGTTCATCGTCAGGTCGTCGCGCACATCGGTCGGGCCATGCGCATGGCCGTTGATGGTGATGGTGATGGTCGTCACGCGAGCGCTCCCTTGAGCAGGCTCGATGTCACCGGCAGCGATTGGAAGCGGTGTCCGGTGGCATCGAAGATGGCGTTCAGAAGGGCGGGAACCACCGGGACCATCACCACTTCGGCCATGCCCTTCGGCGGTTCGTCCTTTGTCAGCGGCGGCAGCATCTCGATTTCGAGATCGTGCAGCGGCAGGTCCGACCCGCGCGCGACGAGGTATTGGCCGAGATTCCACTGCCCGTTGCCGGGGCCGCCTTCGTAAGGCGGCAGCGTTTCCAATAGCGCGTAGCCAACCCCCATCGCGAAGCCGCCCTGTGCCTGGCCCAGCACCACCTCCGGGACCAGCGCCTGACCGCATTCCAGCACGCTATAGGCCTTGGCGATGCGTAAAGCGCCAGTGGCGCGCTCGATCTCGACACGCACCAAGGTGCCGCACATCGAGGTGTAGGTGTTTCCGCTCTGGTTATTGTGGGTCGGCGGGAATTTGACGCTTGAGCGTTTGACGAAAGCGAATTTGCCGCCGCCCTTGCGCACGGCCAGCGCATCGATCTCGGCGGAGAATTGTTCGCCGCCAAGCGGAAAGCGCGCGCGCGACCAGGCCCAGCGGGAAAAGCTGTGGGTGACCGCGCCGGTCACGAAATGGCGCGCGTGCGCGGTTGCGGCAAGCGCCGGTAACGGAAGCGGCATCTGGCCCGGCATGGTCAGCTGTCCGTCTTTCCAACTCGCCTTGGCCCAGTCCCTGGCGCGCGGATCGTGCGGCGGGATACGCCACAGCTCCAGCGCCGCCGGCCACAGGCCAAACCGGAAGATCACTTGCGCGGCCTCGGCCGATGCATGGGTTCCGACATGGGCGCCGATCGAGGCGCTGGTCGGTGAACTGATCGACGGCACCCAATGCGGATTCTTCTCGGCGGCGTCCTGCGTCTTCTGGTCCATGGTGTAGGGATCGCCCGACGACACCAGCGCGAGCACATCGAAGGCGCCGACCTGCGCCACAGCGATTTCATCGGCGACGCTGCCAAGATGCAGCGCCACCCGGTTGGCCAGCGCAGTTCCGATGCCGTTGCCCATCTCGACGTGGTCGCAATAGATGGAAATCCGCCCCTCAGGGCTGATTTCCACGCGCCCGTTCGAAGAATCCCCGCCGGTACCGTAATCCTTGGTGACGCAGGCCATGCCGGTCCCGACCAGCGTATCCCTGGTTTGTCTGCGCGCCTTCTCCGCGGAGCGTTGCGCCCAGATCGGATGCTGTTCGAGCTTGTCGAGAATCTCGGTGGTGCGGACCGAGACGGTGTACGGGTTTCCCACCATGGTTCGGCCATTCGGCTTCAGCGCGTTGCGCCGCCTGAACTCGATCGGGTCGAGCGGCAGCGCCGATGCTACTTCGTCGATCAGCACTTCGAGCGCCGTCAGGGTTTGTAGCGTGCCGTAGCCGCGCATCGAGCCCGCGGTGACGCCGCGGGTATGCAGCGCCACCGAGGTGACATCGACCTTGGGAATGTCATAGATGCCGATCGCGGCGGTCGCGGCCACGACAGCGACGTTGGCCGAAAAATTCTTCAGGCCGCCGCCATCCAGCACATGATCGGCCGCAAAGGCCGTGATCTTGCCGGTGGCGCGATCGACGCCGATCCGGCTGCGCATCTTGATGGGGTGGCGCTTGATGCCGCCCTGAAACTGCTGATAGCGGTCATGCGCCAGCCGCACCGGGCGGCCGGGAAAGAACATCGCCGCCAGCGCGGTGTAAAAAATGAACGAGGTGTGGTCGCGTCCGCCGAAGCCGCCGCCGACATAGGCGAAATGGCCCTCGATATGCGCCGGCTTGAACGGCGCGCGGGCCTTTCCCAACAGAAACGCGATCGACTCCGCCGCCTCATAGGGCGACTGCACGCCAACCACGAGTTCGAGTTTTTCGTCGTTCTTGTTGTACCAGGCGAGGCCGGATTCCGGCTCCAGAAACATCGGATCGACCGATTGGGTGTCGAACTCGCGGTCCAGCACCAAGAGTTTCGGATTGTCCGCGGCGAGTTCGGCGCGGATCTGATCGCCCAGCGCGGCGGCCTTGCCATAAGCAGGTTGGGTTTCCCGGGAGAGCGGCGACCACACCGGCAGCGTCGTATCCTGGAAACGTTTCGGAGAGACCCATCCGGCCTGGATCGGCGAATAGACGTCGGGCGCGTCGGGATTCGCGCCGGCCACGCGGGTGAACCGAAAAGTGCCGTAGTCGGGCAAGCTAACGGGGCCGGTTTCCTCGCCAAATTTAACGAACGTCCCGTCGCGCAGCGCGAGCCGCGCCCGGTCGAAGGCGTCGAACTTTTCGAAGATCAGCAGTGCGACCGGTTGGCCCATGTAAATCGGCGTCTTGCCGATCGGGCAGAACAGGTCACCGGTATAGAATTCCGGAACACGGGTGCCGATTTTTTCCAGATCGGCCGCGGTCACGATCACCGAAGGCTTGAGCGCTCCGGACAATCGGGCGAGGTCCATGCCGATGTAGACATGTGTCGCATCCGGCGCGCGCACCAGCAGGGCATGCGAGGTTGCCTTCGGCCAACCCGGCATATCCACGGCGCGAAAATCGGAGGCGTAGAGTTTCGATCCCGTGACCTTGGCGACGCCATCGATGCGGCCGAGGCCCTTGGCCGCCGGATTCCAGCCTTGTCGTCCCGGCAGCGTCTCATGCGTGTCGAAGCTGGCTTCGCCAGCCAGGGCAAGGCGCGACAAACTGAGCGAAATTCCGCTCGCCGTTACCCACTTCACGAACTCGCGTCGCGAGGGCCGCATGTTTTCGCCTCTTGGTCAAACGATCATGACGCATTCGATGAGAGAATCATCGACGAGCACGCGAACACGCTAGGCCAGCAAACGTTAAAATTGATTCGCTGCAAACCATAGAATAGTGCGCGCGGTTTACAACAAATCATCTTTCGTTCGCGCGTAGTGGTACCACGCGCGACATCGTTCGATTGGTTTCGGCCGATATCGCTTGTTATTTGAGGTCGGCGATCGATGCGGGACCCGTTCCCGGCGTGACCAAAGTCGGCCATTGGTGCGAGCCGAACGGCACCACCGGCGGCAGGAACGGCGTCATGCCGCGCTTGCCGCTTTCGGCAATGATCGCGGCGCGGGCGTCGCCCCCCATCAACTCATAATCCATCAAATGGTAATTGCCGAAGAACAGCGAACCGACCGAACGGTCGGCGATGATGCGGGTCAGCGAATCCAGCATGTCGGCCTGCGTGGTAGTAAAGGACACCGTTTCGATCAGAAGCAGGCGATCATTGATGGCATCGGGCGGAAAGAACTGCGCCAGCACGCTGAACAGCACGTTGTTCTGCCGTGCCACGTAAATCGTGTTGCTCGCTGCATAGGTCTTGTCCCAATCGGCGCCGAGCATGGTCTTCCAGCCCGCCAGCACGGTCATCCAGTGGTTGACCTGGGTCTGCGCGGCCCAGGCCACGTTCTTGGCGAGAAAAGGCGCCTGTTTCTTGCCGAATGTTTCCAGCGTGGCGAAGGCGATGACGCCCTTGGCCAGGCAATCGTCCATGAAGGCGATGTTGTTCTTCAGGATAGTGCGATTGTTGTCGCGCCATTCCGCGGGCATCGGCGTCGCGTCAAGCCCGTCGAGCGCCGACTGCATATGGCTGCGGTAGGCCAGCATCGATCCGCGCCACGAGGTATTGGCAGGATTGTCGAGATAAGGTCCAACCACTTCCGCCAGCGCCATCGTGCTGTGGCCGACCGATTTCAAGAGTTGATACACCATCGGCACCTGGGGTGCATCGAGGGGTGCTGCGCCGGGGCGATACAGCGTGAAGCGGCCGCCGGAGCCGGAGAACAGACCGAGGATAACGGGGTGTTTGGCCAGGATATTGGCCTGGAACACTTTTGCGGCGTCGCCATAGAGCTCGAACATGCCGGTGTTGAGCGCCAGCACATCCTTGGTCGCGATATCGGCCGGGGTCGTCGTCGTCAGGCCGGAGATCGGCTCCATATAGGCGGGGAGAGTTTGGGCGTGCGTGAAGCTTGTCCCGCCCATGAGCATCGCCATGACGGCGAGGCTGGAATAGAACTTCATGCCGCTCTCCTTGCTGGGTATTCCCTGATGGGCTTTTATGAATCGCAGCTTCAACAATTACGCCGACACCCGTTAAGATTTTGCCGTCGTCGCAGCGCTATCGAGTGGTACACACCTATCTGATGGCACCGATGGTTATGACCGGGTTGAAGCGATTGGCTCATTGCGCCAGATTTTCCTCAAGGCTGAATCGCCTGCCAAAGCCGGCATTCGAGAAACGGAGACTGAATTCATGATCATCCGCATTATTGCAGCCGACCGTCAGGTCGAGATCGAGGATGCCAGGAATTTCAGGGCGTTTTCGGTCCGCATCGAAGGACCGTTCGATGATCCGGCGCTTCAGGCCGAATTGCTCGGCCGCGTGGCGCTGAGCAGCGACCACGAACACGCCTGGATTTCCGAAAAGGTGTTACGCGAATGGCCGTCGCTCGCATCGGAGGCGTGGTGGCAGGAGGGACTGACGAACATGATCGCGGCGGTGCAGAAATTCGGCTGGATCGATAACGCCAATCATTCGATTCGGGCGCATATCGAACGCGCGCCTTAGCGCTCGCTTGCCCTTAACGCCGGATCGGATGCAGCTTTCCGCCCACCTCTTTGAGCGAATGTCCTCAAGACGATGTCAAATGAGCTGACAAAATCGGCCCGCCGGGTCTTCGATATCCTCGAACTGTTTCGCGAGCGGCAATGCCCGCTGCGCCTGAAGGACGTGGTCGACTCCCTGGGGATGCCGACCTCGAGCGCGGCGGCGCTTCTGAAAACCATGGCGCAATTGAATTACCTCTCGTTCGAGAGCACCTCGCGGGCCTATCTGCCGACCTTGAAGCTGTCGCAACTCGGCGGCTGGGTGACATCGGCGAATTACGAGAGCGGACCGATCCAGGAAGCGGTGCGCCGGATCGGCCGCAAGGTCGGCGAAACCATCCTCTTGGGGACCGTGACCGACATCTATGTCGAGATCGTCGAGATCCTGCGCGCCAGGAAGCCGCTGCAATATTACACGACGGTCGGGACCCGGGTGCTGCTGGTGCATTCGGGTGTCGGCTGGCCGTTGCTCGCAAGCGAGACCGATCAGGAGATCGCCCGGATTTACCGGCGATCATTGCGGTTGAAGAAGGTCGAGCGCGGCCTGTCGTCGCTCAATCGATTGAAGGCCGGCATCGATCAGGTGCGCCGCGACGGATATTGCCTGTCGCGCGGGATGGTGACGCGGGGCGTCGGCGTCGTCGGCATGGTAGTGCCGACGCCACCGGCGCATCGGCCGCTGGCGATCGGGGTCGCAGGCCCGCAGGAGCGGATCGAAAAGAATCTGGCAAAGATCCTGGCCGCACTCCGCGCCGAGGCGGTGCGGTTGGCGCATTTTGCCGGTGCGATGGATTGATCAGTCTTTGTCTTCGCTGGCGTTGTAGCGCGCGATCGAGTCAAAGCCGGCAAGCAGGCGGGCATGCCGCGCCTCGATCCATGCCCGCGGCTCCTCATGGGTGAAGATGAAGAACTCGGAGCGCGCCACGGCATCGAGCACGCGGCGGCCGACGTCATCGGGCGCCAGTCCTTCGGAAAATCGGGCTTTGGCAGCCTCGGTTCCTGGATGCCCAAAGCCGCCGCCCAACCGCGCCGGGCGGCGCTGCGGCGACGCGTAGAGCGTGGTTGCGACCAGCGCGGGGCAAAGCACGGAAACACCGATGGGGCTGCCTTCGAGATCGAGCGCCAGCGCTTCGGACGCGGCAACGATGGCGTATTTTGTCATTGCATAGGAGCCGTTGCGAAGCTTCGGATTGACCTGAAGCCCGCCGATCGAGGCGGTGTTGACGATGTGGCCGGCCTCGCCATGCCTCTGCATCCGCGGCACCCAGGTTCGGATGCCGTTGATGACGCCGTGGATGTTGACGCCAAAAATCCATTCCCATTGTTCCGGCCTCACCTGCCACAGCGGCGTGGGGCCGAGCGAAACGCCGGCATTGTTGAACAGGAAATGGATATTGCCGAATTCGGCCTCGGCCTGATCGGCCGCGCGCTCATAGGCATCGGCGTCGGAGACGTCGACCTCGATCGCATGGGTGCGGACGTTGAAGGTCGAGAGTTCGCGGCGGGCGATCTCGAGTTGCGCCTGTTCGATGTCGGCCAGCACGATATTCGTTCCGCTGCGCGCCAGCGCCCGGCAGATGCCGAGGCCGATTCCATTCGCGGCGCCTGTGACGAAGGCGGTCTTGCCCGAAAAATTCATGATCGGCGCTCCGTTGCTTCAGGTCGCAACTGTTGTGGCATGTCGTGGTCGATGGCATCGAAGCCCGCCATCATCGCCTCGAAGCGTTGCGCGACGCTTTCGCGGCGGTCGCCATGGGTGAAGATATAGAGCCTGCGGGTCTCGATGGCCTTGATCACCAGTTCCGCCACATCAGCGGGATCGAGGCCATCCGCGAGCGCTTGCGCGTATCGCCGGTTGCGTTCGGCGTTGCGGCTGTCCGCATCGAGCGAAATCGGACCGCCGAACTGCGCCGGCCGATTCCGGCCATTGTCGAGCATCCGGGTCTTAACCCAGCTCGGGCACAACACGCTGACGCCGATGGCACTGCCTTCGAGCTCCGCGGCGAGGACCTCGGATATGCCGACACTGGCAAATTTGGTCGCGGAATAGGGGCCGGCCAGCGCGGTGCCGACCACACCGTTGATCGAGGCCGTATTGACGATGTGGCTGGCCTCGCCGTGGGCCTTCATGTGCGGCAGGAAAATTTGCAGCCCGTGAATCAATCCCTTGAGGTTGACTCCGATCACCCACTCCCAGTCGGACGCCGCGATCGCCTCGATGGGGCCGGCGCGGGAGACCCCGGCGTTGTTGCAGAGAATGTGGACATGGCCGAATTCGGCAAAAGCCCGCGCCGCCGCTTCCGCCACCGAGGCGCGGTCCGAGACATCGCAAATCGCGCCGATCGACTTGACGCCTTCGCGACGCAGCGTTTCGACGGCGTTGGTGTACGTCGCTGTCTCGACGTCAGCGATCACGACATTCATGCCGCGCTGACCGAAAGCGCGGCATAGCGCGAGGCCGATGCCGCTGGCGCCACCCGTGACGAATGCGGTCTTGCCGGTGAAATCCATCATTCGCTCACCGGCATGGGTCTTACGCGGTGCGCGGCTGTGATGGCGCGGCGACCACTGTTTCGCGCTGTTGGGCGGTCTTCACCGTTATCAGGATGGTGGCCACGGCTGCGATCAGCGCCGGGCCGCAGGCGCACAGGAAGATCTGCTTCGGCGGCAACCCGAAGGCCAGCAGCGCACCGCCGATTGCGGGACCCGCAATGCCGCCGAGCCGGCCGATGCCGAGTGCCCAGCCGACGCCGGTCGAACGGATGCGTGCAGGATAGAGCCCCGCCGCCATCGCGTTTGCACCGAGCTGGCTGCCGATCATCGCCGCACCGGCGCCGAGAATCGGAATCATCACAAACGGCGCCGGCAAATTCGCGAGCCCAACCGCGAGCACGAAGATCACGCCGGACGCAAAACTCACCGCGAGCACCCGCGGCGCACCGAAACGGTCGATCATCGGGCCGAGCACGAGACAGCTCAAGATGCCGCCGAACTGGAACGAGCTGGCATAGAACACTGCGTTTTCGGGCTTGAAGCCGGACAGCGTCAGCACAGTCGGCATCCAGTAGCTGAACAGATACATGTTCAGCAGGTTGGCGAAGAACGCGATCCACAGCAGGATCGTCGATACCGCCAGTCCACCGGTGAACAATTGCTGGACCGGATTGCCTTTGGCGACATCCACCAGTTTCGACGCCGCTGCCTGTGCGCTGACATTGAGCTTGCGCAGGATGGCCTGCGTCGATGGCGCATCGGCGCGATGCGCGATCAGGAAGCGTGGCGATTCCGGCAGGAACAGCATCAGGAATGGGATCAGCAGCAGCGGCGGCAGGCCGCCGGCAAAGAAGATGCTCTGCCAGCCGAAGATCGGCAGGATCTGCGCGACCAATTGTCCGCCGAGAAAGCCGCCGACCGTGTTGCCGCAGAACATCAGCATGATCAACGTGCCGCGTCGCTGGATCGGGCTGTAATCGGAGGTCAGCGCGACTGTCGCCGGCATGGCGCCGCCGATGCCGAGCCCGGTCAGGAAGCGCATCGCGGTGATCGATGGGATCGACCACGCAAAGGCGCTCATCACCGAGAACAGTCCGATGAAGCCGACGCTGATTACGAGCAGCGGCTTGCGGCCGAAGCGGTCGCCGAGCGGGCCCGACAGCAGCGCGCCGACCAGAATGCCGACGCTCGACATCACAAAGGCGGACGTGAACAGAGGCGGCGCGACGCCCCAGGCTTTCGACAGCGAGGGTGCGGCCATGCCGATGGTGCCGAGGTCGAAGCCGTCGAAGGCCTGCACCAGCGCGCACAACAGCACGACGCGCAATTGCAGCGCGCCGAATGGCTGGTTTTCGAGCGCCTCTTCGACAGGCGACCTCAGTTCACCGCTCATGGCTACCCCTCCCAATGATGTCCAGGTGGTGTCGTTCCAGAGTTCGGTCGGGAAACCGTTACGAAATGGTCGACACTCGTTGTTTGGTTATAAGTGTGTCTGAAAAAAATGTCCTCTTCAACTTCAGTAGCCCTGCGGTGATCCCGCGTTATGCCGGGACGTCTTCACCGAGCGGGACCCGAACCACTTGATGGGCCTGCAATGCCGGCAACACCTCGCGCGCAAAGCGTCGGATCTGTTCCATGAACATCTCGTGCGGCAACGCTCCACGGTTGAGGCTGATTTGAACCTGGTTGGCGCCGGCGGCTTCCGCGGCGCCGATGATCCGTTCGGTGACCTCCTTGGCGGTGCCGAGCGGCATGTGCTCCGCTTGCCGTTCGAAATCCGCCATTGTCATGTTGCGATAGTCCTCGCGTAAGCCGGCCGCCGCCTTCATGTTCTCCGGGCGCACATAATCGTTCGAGGCTTGCGAGACATAGCCTGCGTCGCGCTGCTTGGCGGTTTCGGTGAAGTTGCCGTGGCTGAACAGCGTGCGATTGAAATAGAGATGATAGGGCGCGAATTCCCTGACAGCCTCGGCCTTGCTGTCGGCGACATAGGCCGACGTCGCGATCGAGAGATGGTTGGGCGTGATCTGGTGACCGTGATTGGCAAGGCACTTGGCGAAATAGCGGATGATGTCTTCCTGCAGGCCGCCGGGGGCCAGTCCGGGCGTGATGATGGCGTTCTTCTTGCCGGCGAATTCGATCAATTCCTTGCTGCCGACGATCGGAATCCAGATCTCGGGGCCGGGTTTCTGCACCGGGCGCGGCCAGATCGCGACGTCCTTGTAGGTCCAGAATTTTCCTTCATAGGAGAATATCTCTTCCGACCAGGCGCGGGTCACGATCTCATAGGCTTCCTCGTACCGCGCGCGCGAATCCTTCAGAGGAACGTTGTGGACCTGGTATTCGCGCGGAATGCCGCGGGCGAAACCCGAGATCAGCCGGCCGTTCGACAGGCAGTCGAGCATCGCGAGTTCTTCGGCGAGCCGCAGCGGCTCATGCAGCGGCAGCAGGTTGCCGTAGATCAGGAGCTTGAGGCGCTTGGTGCGCTGCGCCGCCGCCGCCGCCATCAGGTTCGGCGAATTCATCAGCCCGTAGGGCGAGCAATGGTGCTCGTTGAAGCCGACCCCGTCATAGCCGAGTTTGTCCATCTCTTCCCAGGCTTCGAGATGCTCCGCGTAGGTGCGCACCGCGACGTCGGCCTTGAAGTAGCGGTTCGACAAGGGATAGGGCAGCTCGCTGCCGACCTTGAGGTGATCAAGTTGCTCGCCATAGGCCAGCAGATCGAAGATGAACACTTTCATTGAACGTTCCCCTGATGCGATAATCCTCCCTGCGGAGGACATTTGCGGTCAAGTTACGGCCAGAGCTGTTGCTCCGCCAATAGACGCCGGAAAATTCCATATATGTGAAATCGCCATTGCGGCCCGGGCTTTAGGGTGCGTCTGTACTTCCGTACAACCTTGAAGGATATCGCCCAATTTTCAGGCGCGCTGCTCCTTTCGTCGTAACCGGCGTCCGCCAATTGACTCACCTCCGCGACGATGTACTCTCCCACGTAAGAAAGAATATCTGTCCGAAAATGGATGGGGCATAGGGGAGGGACGCGATGAGCTTTTGCTTGCGCCTTGTTTGCTATTCTTTTGCGATCCTTGGATTGTTGACGTTTGCACGGCCGGCCGCGGCGGCTGAGGAAACCATCAAGCTCGCCTACACGGACCCGTTCTCGGGGCCATTTGCTTCCGGCGGCGACGAATTCCTGAAGGCCTTTCAATTCATCATCGCGCGAAAGAATGCGATGGGCGGAGCGCTCGGCCGCAAGTTCGAAATCGTTCCGTTCGACGACAAGCTGCAGCCCGCCGAAGCGCTGATAGCGCTGAAGAACATGACCGACCAGAACATTCCGTTCGTGATGCACTGCACCGGTTCCAACGTCGGCTCGGCGCTGATCGACGCGGTCTCGAAACACAATGCACGCAATCCCGATAACCGCATCCTGTATCTGAACTGCGGTGCGCTTGCGACTGAACTGACCAACGAACAGTGCGACTTCTGGCACTTCCGTTTCGCCGGAAGCGTCGACATGCGCGCCGCGGCGAGGATCAAGTCGCTGCCGCCGGATCTGAAGAAAGTCTATCTGCTCAATCAGGATTACCTGTTTGGGCAGTCGATCCAGCACGATAGCAAGAAATGGCTGGCGAAGCTGCGGCCCGACATCGAGATTGTTGGTGACGAATTGATGCCGTTCGGCAAGGTGCAGGACTTCACGCCGTACATCGCCAAGATCAAGGCCTCGGGTGCCCAGAGCGTGGTGACCGGCAATTATAACCGCGACCTCAATCTCCTGATCAAGGCCGCGGTCGATGACGGCCTCAATGTTCGTTTCGATACGTTCCTGTCGCATCTGATCGGCGGACCGACCGCTATTGGCTCGGCGGGTGAAAATCGTCTGTCATCGGTGATGGAATTCAACGGCAACGTCGCGGTCGATCTGAAAAGCCCCGCCGCCGAAAAGATCGTCACCGACTGGCGGGTCGATCACCAGACCGATTTCTCGACGCTCAACTTCCTCACCATGATCGACATGCTGGCCGATGCAATCAACAAGGCCGGTTCGACCGATCCGTTGAAGGTGGCGCTGGCGCTGGAGGACATGCACTACAAGGACCTGGACGGTCAGGAAAACATCATGCGGAAGGAAGATCACCAATTGCTGATGCCGTATTATGTCGGTGTTTTCAGCAAGGACGTGAAATACGACGCCGAGCATACCGGCTTCGGCTGGAAGAATATCATGACGGCGACCGCAGCCGACCTGACCTTGCCGACCATCTGCAAGATGAAGCGGCCGGAATAGGCCGCACGTGAAAGAGCGGTGAACGGGAGAACGAGGCGGTCATGGAGATAGTCCTCGTTTCCCTGTTCAACGGTCTGGTCTACGGCATGTTGCTGTTCATGCTGGCGAGCGGCCTGACGCTGATCTTCAGCATGATGGGCGTGCTGAATTTCGCCCATGCCTCGATCTACATGATCGGGGCGTATTTAGCCTTCACGGTCAGCCAGTTCGTCGGCTTCTTTCCCGCTTTGATCATCGCGCCGCTGTTGTGCGCCCTGATCGGCGCCGCCATCGAAGTCTGGGGCCTGCGGCGCGTTCATCATAACGGGCATATCGCCGAGCTGTTGTTCACCTTCGGCCTCGTCTTCATTATCCAGCGCGGCGTGCAGATGATCTGGGGCATGCTGCCGATGGCCTACCGGGTGCCCCCGAGCCTCGACTTTCCCCTGTTCACCATCTACGGCGCCAACTTCCCGGCCTATCGTGGCTTCATGCTGCTGATCTCGGTCGGCATGCTGGTGGCGACCTGGCTGCTCCTGAAGAAAACCCGCATCGGCCTGGTGATCCAGGCGGCACTAACCCATCCGCAAATGGCGAGCGCGCTCGGGCATAACGTACCCCGCGTCTTCACCATCGTGTTCGCCGGCGGCTGCCTGCTGGCGGGTCTCGCCGGCGTGATCGGCGGCAACTACCAGACCACCGAGCCCGGCATGGCTAAATCGATGGGCCCGATCGTGTTCGTCGTCGTGGTGTTCGGCGGGCTCGGCTCGCTGGCCGGCTGTTTCGTCGCCTCGATCCTGATGGGATTGATCCAGACGTTTGCGGTGGTGATCAATTATTCGATGCTTGATCTGCTCAAGCCGCTCGGCATTTCGGTTACCGGCGACAATCTGTTCACGGAAATCCTGACCGTGCCTGTAGCCCGCATCGGCGCGCTGCTGCCATTCGCGATGATGATCATCATCCTGTTGTTCCGGCCGCGTGGCCTGATGGGAACGCGCGACACATGACGGCGTCCCGGTTCAGGCAAGGTTCGATCTGGATCGTGGTGCTCGCACTGGCGATTGCGGCGCCGTGGGCGTTCTACAATTATCACACCGGGCGCCAGTCCGGCTTCGTGGTCTCGATGCTGACCCAGATGGGCATGATGAGCATCCTGGCGCTGTCCTACAACATGCTGTTGGGTCAGGCGGGCTTGTTTTCGTTGTGCCATGCCGTGTTCTTCGGCATCGGCGGTTACGCCACCATTCATTTCCTCACGATGGCCGGCGCGGGCAGCCTGCGGCTGCCCATGGAGCTGATCCCGCTGCTGTCAGGGTTGTCCGGGCTCGGGTTGGCGATCGTGTTCGGCTATATGGCGACCAAGCAGCGCGCGACGGCCTTTGCGATGATCACGCTCGGGATCGGCGAGTTGATGGTCACGTCGGCGCTGATGTTTCAGCATTTCTTTGGCGGCGAGGGCGGCGTCAATACCAATCGCATGATCGGGCGCAGCCTGTTCGGTTTGACCTACGCGCAAGGCATCCAGGTCTATTATCTCACGCTGGCCTGGACATTGCTCGCGGCGCTCGCGATGTTCTTCCTGACCATGACCCCGCTCGGCCGGATGGCGAATGCGTCACGTGACAATTTCGAGCGCGTGCAGTTCGTCGGTTACGACCCGCGCATGGTGCGGTTCTTTCAGTTCGCATTATCAGGCTTCTTCGCCGGCATCGGCGGCGGATTATACGCGATCACCTATGAGATCGTGACCTTCGATGCGCTGGCAGCACCCCTGTCGGCCAATGCGCTGTTGATGGCCTATATCGGCGGCTCCGCCTCGTTCGGCGGGCCGATCCTGGGCGCGGTCCTGATCACGCTGTTGCAAAGCGGCGTCAGCCTGATGTCGAACTCCTGGCTGGTCTATGTCGGCGTGCTCTTCATCAGCATGGTGATCTTCGCGCCCAGCGGCATCATGGGCCTGGTGATGGCGCACGGCCCGATCGTTCGCGCCGGCCAACTCGGCCGTCTCGCCGTGCCTTATGTCAGGGTTCTGGTGCCCGGGCTGTTGATGGTGCTCGGCTTTGTCGGGCTGGTGGAGCTGACCTCGTTCCTGACCATCGGCGCGGCGCAGGGCAAGTCGCTGGTTCTGTTCGGCAACAAGATCGATATCCATGCGACGCTGCCATGGCTGTTCGCGACCGTGTTTCTGTTGGGCGGAGGCATCTGGTTGCGGCTGGAAGCGCAATCGTTCCGGCGCGTCTGGGAAAGCTTGATGGCCGACCTCAAGCCGCAGCGGAGCATATCATGACCGGCATGGCTCTCTCGCTGCAAAACGTAGGCAAGGCGTTCGGCAATCTCGAGATCATCCGGGGCGTCAGCCTCGATATCGCCAAGGGCGAGCGTCACGCCATCATCGGCCCGAACGGCGCCGGCAAGACCACGCTGTTCAATCTGATCAGCGGACGGTTTCGGGTCTCGAGCGGCGAGGTCCTGCTGAACGATGTCAGGATCGATCAGTTGCCGCCGCACAAGATCAACCGCATGGGGCTGTCACGCAGTTTCCAGATCACCTCGATCTTTCACCGGCTGTCGGTGTTCGAAAACCTGCGCTGCGCGCTGTTGTGGAGCATGGGCTATCGCTACTCGTTCTGGACGCCGCTGTGGCTGCAGCGCGAGCTGACCGAGCGCACCAACGCGATGCTGGAAGATCTCAATCTGGCGCGGCGCCGGGATACCGCGGCGGGCCTGTTGTCCTATGCCGACCAGCGCGCACTCGAGATCGGCATGACGATCGCGGGCGGTGCCTCCGTAATCCTGCTCGACGAGCCGACCGCGGGCATGAGCAACACCGAAACCGACAACGCGGTTGAGCTGATCCGCCGCGTCTCCAGGGGCAAGACGCTGCTGATGGTCGAGCACGACATGAAGGTGGTGTTCGATCTCGCCGACATCATTACGGTGCTGGTCTATGGCAAGGTGATCGCCTCGGGACCGCCGCAAGCCGTACGTGCCAATCCTGCGGTTCAGGAAGCCTATCTCGGGGCCCTGGACGCAGCATGATCCTCGAAGTCAGAGATCTCCACGCCTATTACGGCCAAAGCCATATTCTGCATGGCGTAGCGATGGACGTGAACGATGGCGAGATCGTCAGCCTTCTCGGGCGCAATGGCGTCGGACGATCGACGGCGTGCAAGTCGATCATGGGGCTGGTGACCGCCCAAGGCTCGGTTAAATTCCGCGGCAAGGACATCGCCGGTCTGCGCCCCGACCAGGTGGCGCATTGCGGCATCGGCTACGTGCCGGAAGACCGCCAGATCTTTCCGACGCTGACGGTGCGGCAAAACCTCGAACTCGGATTGAAGCGCTCCGGCAAATTCGGCCGCTGGAACTTCGACGACGTGTTTGCGCTGTTTCCGAACCTGAAGGCGCGTCAGGATACTTCGGCCGGCGTGCTGTCGGGAGGCGAGCAGCAAATGCTGACGATGTGCCGTACCTTGATGGGCGATCCCGATCTGATGCTGATCGACGAACCCACTGAGGGTCTGGCGCCGAAGCTGGTCGAACAGGTCGGCGAGTTATTGGCCGAGATCGCCCGGCGCGGCGTTTCGGTGCTGCTGGTCGAGCAGAAACTCGCCATCGCGCTCAAGATCTCGTCGCGGCTGTATGTGATGGGCCATGGCCGGATCGTATTCGAGGGAACGCCCGGCGATCTCGGCGTAAATTCCGCCGTGCGCAAGGAATGGCTCGAGGTCTGATCAGATCGAGCGCGCGTGGCGGCAGCCAGCCCCTCGCGCATGGCGCTATGCCTCGCCCCGAAATTGTCCAAAATGATTTGCTCGCCACGGCCCTAATCGACAATAGTGAAAAAAACAGAAGACCAAACGGGAGCAAACTATGCTTGGGGTGAAAAGTGGGATCCTTCGCAGCGCTGCGGCACTATTTGCGCTGACGCTCATGCTGGCGCCGGGACGGCCGGCCGCCGCGGCCGAGAAATGGGATCTCTACGTCTATAACGCCGTGGGCACCGTCGCTGCCGTCAAAGGGCTGGATACGGCGATCGAGCAGATCGAAAAAGAGACCAACGGCGAGCTCTCGATCCGGCTGCATCTGGGAGGCTCGCTCCCGATCAATACCACCACCATCACGCAAGCTGTCAGCGACGATGTCGTGCAGATGGGCGATGACGGCTATTTCCTCGGCAACGTGCCGATCGGCGGCGTGTTGCGGCTGCCGATGCTGCTCAGGACGCTATCGGATTACGACAAGGCCGCCGCGATCATGAATCCCTTTCTGGTCAAGGCGTTCGAGAAAAAGGGCCTCGTCGTGCTCGGGCAGTATCTCTACCCGTTCCAGGTGGCGTATTCGAGCAAGAAGCTGACCTCGCTGGCCGACGTCAAGGGGCAGAAGATTCGCGTCACCTCGCCGGAACAGGGCGAATTCATCAAGCGATTGGGCGGCATTCCGCAGACGATCGGCGCGCCGCAGGTTCCCTCGGCGCTCGATCGCGGCGTGGTCGATGGCGTGCTCACCGCCAATACCGGCGGCGGCAACATCTGGAAGGATCTGCTGAAATATAATTACCGGATCGGCATCAATTACTTCAATTCGGTCATCATCGTGAACAAGGACCGGTTCGAGAAGCTGTCGCCGGATACCCAGGCCAAGGTGCGCAAGATCATTACCGCCAATCTGCCGCTGATGACCAAGGCGATGCAGGATGAGGAAGAAGACCTCACCAAGAAATTCGCCGACGGCGGCATGACCATCACCAAGGAAAGCCCGGAAGATATCGACGCGGCGGTCAAGGTGATTGCGCCGTATTGGGAGGAATGGGCCAAGGCCCAGGGCCCCGATGCAGTCGCCGCGCTGAAGCAAGTCCGCGCCGCCATCGGCCGCTAATCATGACGAACCCTGGTGAGCCGTTGGCCGATGGGGCGCCGCCCCATGCTACCGAATATGTCGTGGCCGGATCGACGCTGGTCGAGGATATCTGCGAGACGATCTGTGCGTTGTTCCTGATCGTGTCGATCGTGCTGATCGCCGCCGAAGCAATCGCGCGCAATGTGTTCACGACCTCGTTCCAGATCACCGACGAAGTCTGCGGTTATCTTTTGGTTGCGCTGACGTTTCTGAGCATGTCGGTGGCCGAAGCCCATGGCGCGTTCCATCGCGTCGAGCTGGTGCAGAGCCGGTTGTCGCGGGCGGGACGGCTGATCACGCAACTGGCGTTCGATCTCGTTTCGCTGATCGCCTCTGTGCTGGTGACGTGGCAGCTCTATCGGCTGACGGCGAATTCCTGGCGCACCGAAGACGTGGCGCCGACGCCGCTGCATACGCCGCTCTGGTTGCCGCAAAGTACGATGGCGATCGGGATGGCGCTGCTGTGCCTGGCTCTGGTCCGGGCGATGGTGACCAAGGCGCGAATCCTGGCGCGGGGTAATCGCGCGTGACCCCCGGCATCGAATTCATTGTCGTCATGCTGGTGTTCCTCGGTCTGTTGACCGTGGGCATGACCATCCCGTTCGCGATCCTGGTCCCGTCCGTATTGTATCTGTTCATGCATGCGGGTTTTGCTGGCTTGAAAGGCATCGGCCTCGTCAGCTGGGGTAGCATGGACAGCTTTACGCTGACCGCGATCCCGCTGTTCATCCTGATGGCCGAGATCCTGCAGGAGAGCAAACTCAGCCAGCGCGTCTATCGCGGCTTGTCCACTTTGGTGGCGTGGATGCCCGGCGGACTGTTGCAGACCAATATCGCGGGCTGCGCGATCTTTGCTGCGATCAGCGGCTCCAGCGTGGTGACCGCAGCCTCGATCGGCCGGGTCGCACTGCCGGAACTGCAGCAGCGCAAATACAGCCCGCGGCTGTCGGCGGGTTCGCTCGCCGCCGGCGGCACGCTCGGGATCCTGTTTCCGCCCAGCATCGCCATGATCGTCTACGGCACCTTCACCGAAACCTCGGTGGCAAAGCTGTTCATGGCCGGCGTCATGCCCGGGTTTTTACTGACGGCCCTGTTCATGGGCTACATCGCCGTGCACGCCTGGCTGAAGCCCGGCGTCGCGCCGGTCGAACGCGGTCCGCAATCGGCGCGGGAATTTTGGCGCGCGATCCTCGACGTGTTGCCGTTCGTGTTCCTGATCGGCGGCACCATGGGCAGTATCTATTCGGGCCTGGTGACGCCGACAGAGGCCGCTGCGGTTGGATGTCTTCTCGCGATCCTGATCGCCATGATCTGCGGCGAGTTCAATTTCCGTGTGCTCAAGGCGGCGTTGAGGACCTGCGTCCGGATCTGCGGCAACATCCTGTTCATCGTCTATGCCGCGTTCGTGTTTTCCTACGCCATCAGCTATGCCGGCGTCGGCGAGCAAATCACGCAATTCCTGGTCGATTTGAAACTATCGCGGCTGGAATTTTTCCTGGCGCTGTTCGTGCTCTACACGGTGCTGGGCTGCCTGGTCGAAAGCCTCGGCATGATCGTGGTGACGGTGCCGCTGCTGTATCCGGTGCTGGTGCAATACGGCATCGATCCGATCTGGTTCGGTGTCATCCTGGTGCTGTTCATCGAAATGGGCCAGATCTCGCCGCCGATCGGCATCAACCTGTTCGTGATCCAGAGCATCTGGACCGGCAAGCTCAAGGATGTCGTGCTGGGAACGGTGCCATTCCATTTGCTGTTGTTTGTGCTGCTGGGCCTCTTGGTGATATTCCCCGATATCGCGATGTGGTTGCCATCACGAACGACGCTGGTGCCTTAGCCGCGTGGTTAGCCTTGGCCTTTCGCGGCCACGAGGGCGGGTGCTGCTGACGTGTCTGGAACGCTCCGTTGTTTCTTGGCGATCGGCCGGGTGTCGGAGGCCCGCACCAGCCGCCAGGTCAGGATCGCGGCGATCAGGCAAAACCCGGCGCCGGTTCCGAACAATGCGGCGTAACCCTCGCTGAAACTCCGCAAGGCGAGGGCGTGCAGGGCCGCATCTGAGCCGGTCGCGACGCCCGCGCCGGACAGATTGCCTGAGGCGATTTCACGGATGAAGCCGGAGCGGACGTTTTCATCGAGCGCCGGAAACGCTGTCGTGATGATGGCCGAGATCCGGCTGAACAGCACCACGCCGAGCGTGGCGAAGCCGAGCACGATGCCAGTGAAGCGCATGGTGCCGGAGATGCCGGATGCCATGCCGGCGCGCTCTGCCGGAATCACGGTCATGCCGACCTTGGTGGTCTCGCCATTTAACAGGCCGGCACCGACGCCGGCGACCAGCATGCCGACCAGGATCAGGTGATAATTGAGGCCGCTGGCGACCAGCGCCACCCAGGCGAGCCCGACGCTCAGAAGCCCGAGACCAACCGTGAGCAGGACGCGTCCGCTCAGGCGGTGCGAGAGCTGCGAGGTGACGATGCGCGGTACGATGAACAGCGGCAGCGCCATCGGCAGCATCGCGAGCCCGGCGCTGCGCGGCGAAAAGCTAAGCGCATGCTGGAAATAGATCGGCATGAAAGTCAGCATGCTGAGCAGGCCGGCCGCGAAGGTGAACTGGGCGATGTTGGCGCCGAGATAGGTCGGCCGGCGGAAGAATGAAAAATCCACCATCGGCCGGGCCTGGCGTTTTTCAACGAAGAAAAACGCCACAAGAAACACCGCGGCTCCCAGTCCTTCGGCAAGGATGTGTGGGCTGTTCCAGCCGTCATGATTGCCCGAAATCAATGCCAGCGTGGTGAGAAAAAGAAACGCGCTGAAGGTCGCGACACCAGCGAGGTCGAACCGCACCGCGTCCGGATCCCTGGAATCTTTAATCACCACCGCGACCAGGGCGATCGTTAGCGCGCCAATCGGCAGGTTGATATAGAACGCCCATTGCCAGCCGAATGTCTGCGTGATCAGGCCACCCGCGATCGGCCCCATCGCGATACCGATGCCGACCACAGTGCCCCAGAATGCAAAGGCGCGGGCACGTTCGTCGCCTTTGAAGAAGCTGGAAAGCGTTGCCAGCGCCGCGCTGAGCTGCATCGCGGCGCCGATGCCCTGAAATGCGCGGGCCGTGACCAGGGTCGCGAGGTCGGGTGCCGCGCCGCAAAAGAACGAGGCAATGGTGAAAATGACCAGCCCGGCCATCAATACGCGCTTGCGCCCGAACCGGTCGGCCAGCGCGCCGGCCGGCAGCAGCAGAGAGGCAAACGACAGCGTATAGGCGGTCACCACCCATTCGATGCCGGCAAAATTCGCCTTCAGCGATTCGCTGATCGAGGGCAGCGATACGGCAACAATGTTGGAGTCGAGCTGCAGCATGAAGGATGGCGCCGATACACAGATCAGCACCAGCATCGCGCGATAACGCTCAAGCGGGGAAGTCATGGAATCAACAGCGACGGACATCGGCTTCCACTTCAATCTTCAAGCGTACTGCGCAATGCCGTTGCCAAAGGACCAGTTCTCCTTCTTGACCTCGACGAGGGTGATAAAGACATCCTCCAGCCGGACCCCGAGCTGTTCGGAAAACCCGTCGGCGATCGCCTTGTACAGCGCCTGCTTCTGCGCGACCGAACGGCCCTCGTTGAAGAAGATCTGCACCATGATCAGGTCGCTGGTGCGGTGGATGCCGAGATAATCGGGGTCGTAGATGAAATTGTCGGCGCTGTGCTCGGCGATGATCTGGAAGCGGTCGTTTTCGGGAACGCCGGTATGCGCCACCATCGCCTCATAGACGATCCGGCCGGCCTTTTGTCGGTAGTTTGAGTCCTTGCCCTTTTGAAGGTCGATACGAACCAGTGGCATCGGTCTCTCCTCTCGGTTGAGCGCTCAGCCAAATCATTCGGCGCGGCGTCATCGCCAATATTTGCATATGCAAGAGATAATGATATAGGTGCATATGCAAATAATCGTCAAGCCGGTTCGGACGGAGCACGAAATATGGCAAACGAGCTGAAAAAGCAGAAAAGCCTGTGCAATTGCACGGCCTTGCGCAAGGCGACGCGGCGGGTGTCGCAGCTTTACGATTCGGCATTGGAGCCCTGCGGATTACGCACCACGCAGCGCTCGATCCTGATCCACGTTGCCCGCGCCGGAGCGCCGCCGGCGCTCGGCGAGTTGGCCGAAATGCTGGTGATGGATCGCGGCGCATTAACCCATACGCTGAAGCCGCTGGAGCGCGATGGCCTGGTCGAGATCCGCGTTGACCCCGAGGACCGCCGCAATCGGCTTGTGGCGTTAACATCAGCCGGCCGGAAAAAACTTGAGCAGTCGATGCCGCTCTGGCAAAACGCGCAGGATGGCTTCGAGGCTGCCTTCGGCGTCGTCAAATCGGCGGCGCTGCGCAAGGCACTCGAATTCGTGGTGTCGGACGATTTTGTCACGGCGTTCAACCGTCGCGGCTGAAGCCGGCGCGGCGGCACTTTTGCGAAGCGCGCTTCAGTTCGCGCGCAGCGCAACGTTGAGTTCGTTAAACCGGCGCGTCAATTCGGCGACGCTCTTCCATCCGGTTTTCTCCCGGGTCCGGCGCAGATGCGTATAGACCGTGGTGATACTGATGCGGCGGCTTTGCGCGTAGTTGATCGCGGTCATGCCGGTGCCGAGTGCCTGGACAAGATGCGCTTCCGCATTGGTGAGCCCAAAAAGCTCCTGCAACATCACGCTCGCCGTCGCGTTGCGCTGCAGCGGGTCGTGAATCAGCAGCATCGCTGTGGCGTCTGTTCTACCAGCCATCTGCGGGCGGTCGCGCATCAAGGGGCGTACCGAAACCGTGTAGGCCGGCATGCCATGGTCGCGTGGCACCGCAAAGTCGGTTTGACTGGCCACCCGCCGTGGATCCGTTAGTTGCGCGACCGCGTTCAAGGCGCCAGCGAAGCGACTTCGCAAATCCGGGGTTGAAAATTCGACGACATCCCGATCGATGCGGAAGTCATGCCCGCTTGATGCCAGCGCACGCAGCGCTTCATTGGCGTAGACGATCCGGCCATCCCCGCGCAACAGCGCAATGCCGTCGGTGAGCAGATCGAGCGCATCTTCCAGGGCGGCCTCGCGGGCAGGAGCAGCTTGCAGATGTGTTCTCATGTCATGTGCTTTTTGCAAATGTGGGCAGAGGCGTTGCATCAATGAGATCTCTGGAGTGTCGATATGGCCCTGGCGGCGGGTGCGCTGGACCGCGACGGCCGTCAGCCGGTCGGGCGTTTGTTCGATCACCGCGGAGACGAAATAGCGTAGGCCGAGTTCAGGCAGGAATTCCGAATAAAACGGATCGCGCGCCATCGCCGGCTCATCGAGCAGCTGATAGTCGAAGCTGATGTCTCCCGAGCGCTGGCGAAGAATCGGCGGAATGCGCGGGTTGAGCGTTGCGAAATGTTCGAAGTACCGGGCGCCGGCGGAAGAGGGCAGGCCGGCCGAATGGAACTCGATCGGCAGCTGCGTCGCCTTGTCGATTACCTCAAGGGTTGCACCGAGACCGCCCACCACGCGGTTGGTTGCTTCCAGCGCTTCCGGCATCAGGCTTGCGTCCGCGCCCGAAGCGTAGATGGCTTCGACTGCCTTTACATAGAGATCATGCTTCGACATCGGAATTTCGACTTCGTCCTGCCAGCAACCAGCCAATCGCAGGCTTCCGCTGCGCCATTCACCGGCCAACCAAATGATAGAGATACCCCACTGTTAGTCGCTGGAACCGCGTCGAGGTTCAAAGCCGGATTCGCGTTATGACTCGGGTTCCGTTGGCGGCATCGCCTGAGGCCGGACGATTGACGCCTTTGTCCAAGCGCCATTGCTCCATCGCATCCTAGGTTCACAACCCGATACGCCAGAGGCGCTCCATCCCGCTTGTCCGGGCGTTCCCTGCATTATGCACGCGCATTTCGACAGCATTCATCGACTTGAAGGAGCGAGAAACCACGGTCTGTGACGCAACTAATTTGACATCGATCCTTTCGGCTCGGGCGCGCCTCGCTTCGATTCGAATTCAATGGAGAGTATGAAACATTTTCCATGGCCGGAAACATCGGCCGAGATCCCCGATTGCATACGTATCAGGACCGCGATCCCGCGGGACGTTGAAAGCCTGACCACACATTTCAGCACGCTGTCCGAGCCTTCGCAGTACAACCGCTTCATGGGCGCTGTCAGCAATTTTTCCCGGATTGCGCTCGATTGCCTGATCCATGGCAGCAAGGGCGATCGCTTCACCCTGGTTGCGGAAACGCGGGAGCACGCACGGGAAGCCATTATTGGCGAAGCCAGCTTCGGCTTCAACGGCGACGCCAAGTGCGGCGAGTTCGCCATCTCCGTGGCCGATCGCTGGCAGAGTCAACGTGTCGGGTCGGCCCTGTTGTGTGCCCTGCAATCCCGGGCGATTTGTCTCGGCCATTTCGAGTTGTTCGGCGAAGCCCTGAAAAGCAACGAGCAGATGAAAGGCCTGGCGCGCAAGGCCGGCTTTGCGTTTTCGCGCTCACTGGATTGCCGAGCGGTCCGCTTCGACAAGCGACTGTTGGGCTAGAGCCGACATCCGCAGCGGGCACGGGGCTGCGCCATGATGGGCGGGCCCCGAGTCCGCCGTGGGCGGAATAAGGAAGTCAGTCCTCTGATCGGATGACGCCGGAACCGGCGCGAGCGGCTAACAGCATATCGGGCAGGAGTGTAACGCTGGGGACTGGAGAGATACGACATCATCAGCGTGACACATGACCAATATTCCCAATTCGATTGTTGAATTTTCGACCAGTCATCTCCCCGAAAAAGACCGGATCCCCTATTGGCGCGAGCATTATGCGCACATCCTGCTGCGTGCCGATCTGGAGCCCGCCAGAGACGTGGCGTTTGAAGCATCCATTACATCCCTGTCGCTCCCGGCGCTGCAGTTGATCACGACCTCGCTATCGCCGGCCAGGATCTCGCGGACCGGGCAATATCTTGCCGACGGCAACGACGATATTGTCCTCTGCGTCAACCGGACTGGCCTCGCCAACGTCTCCTCGGGAGGCCGCGAGCAGAATCTCGGAGAGCGGCAGGCCGTTTTGTTAAGTGCCGGCGAGGCGGTGTCCTTTGATCGGATCAAAAAGGGCGGATCCTTCACTCTGCGGGTGCCGCGGGTGGTGTTTGTATCCACTGTCATCAATGTCGATGATGCGTTGATGCGTCCGATCCCCGGCAATCAGGGCGCGCTGAAGCTGCTGGTGGAATACGCCGGCCTGCTGTTGAACGAGAGTGCGGCGATGGACGCGCGGTTGCTCAACCTTTCGGTTCGGCATGTGCACGACCTGATGGCGCTGGCAATCGGCCCAATCGCGGACTTCGCCGAAACCGCGCGAACGCGAGGGTTGCGGGCGTCCCGGCTGAAACTGGCGAAATCCCAAATCGCGGGCAACAGCCATCGGCGCGACATTTCGCTCGCAACGGTGGCTTCAAGCCTCGGCGTGACGCCGCGATATGTCCAGCGTCTGTTCGAGTCCGATGGCACGACATTTTCGGAGTTCCTGGTCGGGCAGCGCCTTGCGCGCGCACATCGCCTGCTGTGCGAACCAAATCTGGGCCACATGGCGATCAGCGAGATCGCCTATGATGCCGGTTTCGGCGATCTCTCCTACTTCAACCGGCGCTTTCGCCGGCTTTACGGCCTGACGCCCCGCGATGTCAGGGGCGATGGGAGATAGGTTACAGGCGAATACTAGCCCGCGTTCGCGACATCGGATTCGGCGGCCTGAGCATTCAAGCCGAAGGCGCCGACACGGCGTTGTCGCGTAAGATAGACCAGCGCGACCAGGGCCGCGAGCAGCCCCGCCGCGGCGCCTACGCCCATTGCCCAGCGCGGGCCGAAATGATCCGCGACCCAGCCGACGATCGGCGCACCGATCGGCGTTCCGCCCAGCGCGATCGCGAGCAGGATGGCAATGACGCGGCCGCGCATCGCGGGTTCGGTCGAGGTCTGCACCAGGCTGTTGGTCGACGTCGTCAACGTCTGCGCGGCGATGCCGATGACGAAGAGCACAGCGCCGAACAGCGCGTAGCTCGGCGCCATCGCCGCCGCCGCGCAACCGGCCCCGAAAACGGTGGCGCCGGCAAGCAGCACCGGAATCCCCGGCGTGGTTCGGGCGGCAGCCATCAGCGCGCCGGTGACGGATCCTGCCGCCATGATCGATGTCAGCAATCCATATTGGCCGGCGCCGGTGTGAAACACCGATACCGCCATGGTCGAGATGTAGATTGAAAAGTTCAATCCGAAGGTGCCGACCAGGAACAGCATGAACAGGATGACCTTCAGGTCGGTGCGCCGCAGCACGTACCGAAACCCCTCGACGAAGCTGCCCGGGGTGCGGACGGCACGGTTGTTGCGCTTCAATTTATGGACGCGCAGAAAGCCGAGCGAGCCGAGCACTGCAAGGAAGGTCAGGGCGTTGATCAGGAAAACCCATCCGGAACCGACACCCGCGATCAGGCCGCCGGCAATCGCCGGGCCGATCATTCGCGCGGCGTTGAATGAGGTCGAGTTCAGCCCGACCGCATTGGGAAGGTCGCGTTCCTCGACCAGTTCCGAGACGAACACCTGCCGTGCCGGCGAATCGAACGCCGCCGCGCAGCCCAACAGAAACGCGAAGATATAGACATGCCAGAGCCGGACCAGACCGGTGAGCACCAACAGCCCGAGCCCGAGCGCCAGCAGGCCCATCGCGGCCTGCGTGCAGATCAGCAATTTGCGGCGGTCGAGATGATCGGCGGCGAAGCCGGTGAGCGGCAGCAGCAGGATTTGCGGGCCGAACTGCAATCCCATCACGATTCCCATCGCGGTTGCATTACGGTCGGTCAATTCGGTGAGAACAAGCCAGTCCTGCGCGGTGCGCTGCATCCACGAGCCGATATTGGACACCAGCGCGCCCGCGGCCCAGATCCGGTAGTTCGGGTTTTGCAGCGAGCGGAAGGTCCCCCTCAAAACGATGGCCCGGGGTTCAAGGGGGAGTTGCCGCCGTTGAACCGGCCGAAGTGGCGAGCACAGAAAAGGCCGAGCAACAACATGCCGAGCCCGAACGGAATGACGTCATTGGTTGCGCGGAGGTCAAAATCGCCGACCCGGCAGATCAACAGATAGGCCACCACGAGGTTGGCAAATCCCCAGAGCATGTTGATGGTCGATGAGGAGAAGCCTTCGCCGCGCGGTGTGGCGAACGGGCTCTGAAAAGGGCGGCCCATCGCGCCGCTGACGATATGGGGAACCGCGTTGATGAAGAACGCGCCGCCGAAGAAATAGGCCAGGCTATGGGACCATGCCATGTTCAGACGCTCCTTTTGCTTGTTGCGAGCAGATCGAGAAATTGTCGCGTGGTCCCGGTCTCCCCCATCTTGGGAAATATCCGCGTCACGCTGTTGTGGTGAATGTCCGCATCCATGTCGGTCATGGCATCGATAGCGAGTGCGACATTGAAGCCGAGTTCGTGGGCGTGGCGCGCGGTGGACTCGACCCCGGAGCCGGTGGCGATTCCGGTAATGACGACCTGGGTCACGCCATTCTGCTTCAGGTATTGCTCCAGATCGGTATTGGTAAAGGCACCGCGGGTTCGTTTGGTCACGACATGATCGCTCGGCTGCCGGTTCAGTTCAGGAATCAGCTCGGTCCAGCCCACGGGAAATTCGCGCGGCGTTCGGGATTGTTCGGCGCGGCCGGGCGGGGACACCATCGACATTGATCAGCACCACCGGCAACTTTCGTGCGCGAAACGCCTCGATCAATGCAACTGAATTGCTGATGACGGCATCGATCGGATGGACCGTCGGCATGCCAACGACGCCTTTCTGGAGGTCGACCACCAGCAAAGCCGGCTTCGGGTCCAGCATGCTTATCGTCATGTTGTTGGTCTCCATTGATGTGACGGCGGCCCTCGTCGCGATCGCGGTGTGTTGGTCAGGTGTCGACGAGGCGGTTGAGCAGACGCAGCGAAAACGCCAGTTGCGCCTGCTCCTCTGCCGATAATTTGCTTTGGATCGCGCGCAGCAGCCAATCCTGCCGCGCGGCGCGGCCGGTCCGGATCAGTTCGCGGCACGCCGGCGTCAATGACAGGATGGTCTGCCGGCCGTCCTTGGCATCTGGCGCTCCCTTGACCAGCCCAAGCGCCTCGAGGCCGGCGACCGTGGCCCCCATCGATTGCGAACGCACGCCTTCCATTCGCGCCAGCGCGGTGACGGTGGTGGGACCATCCTGACTGAGATGCCGCAGCACCGCGCCCTGTGATGGTGTCAAATCCCCCGCGGAAGCCTGCTCGCGCAGTCGCCGCTTCAGCTTGCCGCTCAACGCATGCAGTTCCGCCGCGAGCGCCGAAGCATTGACGGCCTCGTGTTCCGCTTTCCGTTTGATCATGGGCGGAGGTCTAACAGATAGGAAGGAAAACTACAAAGGTAAACTTCATATAAAATCGACGTGATCATCGCCGCGCGATGCAGCCGCATTACGTCATGTTCAAGGTGGTCGACGGCAAGACGGCCAAGCTGCCGTAGGCCTTGCGCTTGGCCGCCCATGGGGGCACTCTTTGGCCGCGGTGCAGGCCGCCAAGAAGTGTAAAATTCAGGGAACGTTCATGGCGGCAACGGCCACGCGGATCGACTGCGATATCCATCCCGCGGTAGGTGGAACGCGCACCACGCTGTTGCCTTATCTCGACGATCACTGGAAAGAGCAGGTGGTCAGCCGCGCGATCGACGGCCTCGATCTGAATTCCTACCCGCCGAACATGCCGTTCTCCGGCCGCGCCGACTGGCGTCCCGCGCATGGCAAGCCGGGCGGCGATCTCAAGATGGTGCAGCGCGGCGCGTTCGATCAGCTCGGCGCCAGCCACGCGATCTGCAATGTGCTGTACGGCGCGCAGGCGGTGTTCGATCCCTATATGGCGGCCGCCTTCTGCAAGGCGATCAATGACTGGATCGCGGCCGAATGGCTGTCGCAGGACAAGCGATTGCGCGCCTCGATCGTGGTGCCGATGCAGGCGCCGGATCTCGCGATCGAGGAGATCGAGCGGCGCGCCAATGATCCGAGGTTCGTTTCCGTGCTGGTATTGGCTCAGGGCGAAACCCTGCTTGGGCGTCGTCATTATTGGCCGGTCTATCAGGCCGCCGAAAAGCACAGGCTTCCGATCGCGATTCATGCCGGCAGCCAGTATCGCGGCGCGCCGAGTTCGATCGGCTGGCCGTCCTACCGCTACGAATATTATCTCGCCGAGGCGCAGGCGTTTCAGGCGCAGCTCCTCAGCCTGATTTACGAGGGCGTATTCGGCAAATTTCCCGGCCTCAAGGTGGTGCTGATGGAATCCGGTGTGAGCTGGCTGCCGGCCTTCATGTGGCGCGCCAACAAGACCTGGCGCGGCGTGCGCGTCGAGGTGCCCTGGGTCGAGCGCGAGCCGGCCGCGATCATCCGCGACCATGTCCGCGTCACCATGCAGCCGTTCGACGGGCCGCCGGATGCTACCGGCGTCGCCGACATCATCGAGCAGATCGGCTCCGACAAGATGTTCCTGTTCGCGTCCGATTACCCGCACTGGCAATTCGACGGCGATGACGCGATGCCGCCGCATCTGCCGGCCAGTATCATCTCGCGTATGTGTGCCGACAATCCGCTTGAAACCTTTCCGCGGCTGAAAGTCGCCGCATAAGCAAACTACCCGGAGGATCGCATGAGTGATGTCATCGACCGCCCCATCCTCAAAGAGGCAGTCGCCGCCCAAAGCCGGCTGCGCATCATCGATTGCGACGTGCATCCGAGCATCCATGCGCAGAGCGACCTCTATCAGTTCATGCCAAAGCGCTGGCAGGAGCATCTGCAGACCTATGGCAGTCATTTGCGCACGCCCTATATCGGCACTACGCCCTATCCGCGGTCTTCGCCGCTGATCGCGCGCCGCGATGCCTGGCCGCCGACCGGCGGACCGCCGGGCTCCGACCTCGCTTTCATGCAAAAGCAGCATCTCGATCCGCTCGATGTCGAGTACGGCATCCTGCAGGTGCTCGATCTCTTTATCTTCTCGCAGCAAAACCTCGAATTTGGTGCCGCGATCCAGCGCGCGATCAATGACTGGCAGCTTGCGTTCTGGTCCGATCGCGATCCGCGCCTGAAGGCGTCGATCCTTGCCGGTCAGGATGACACGGCGTTGGCGATTGCCGAGATCGAACGCTGCGCCAAGATCGGGCGCTATGTGCAAATCAATGTCTGCCCGCGCGCCAACGAGCCGCTCGGCCGCCGCCGCTATTGGCCGATCTACGAACGCGCGCAGGAACTGGGCCTGCCGCTCGGCATTCACGTCGGCGGCTATGGCGGACATGCGCCGACCGGCGGCGGCTGGCCGTCCTTCTATGTCGAGGAACACCAGAGCAACGCGCATACCGTGGCCGCACAGCTCACCAGCCTGGTGCTCGAAGGCATTCCGGAGCGCTTTCCGCGGCTGAAAATCGTCTTCATTGAAGGCGGGTTCGGCTGGATTCCGTCGGCGACCTGGCGGATGGATAGGCATTTTGAAAGTTTCCGCAGCGAGGTGCCGCATCTGAAGCGGCGTCCGTCGGAATACGTGAAAGAGCATTTCTGGTTCACGACGCAGCCGATCGACGAGCCGGACGAAGCCAAGCATCTGCGCTCGCTGATCGAATGGGTCGGCGTCGATCGGCTGCTGTTCTCGTCGGATTATCCGCATTGGGATTTCGACGATCCGCGGTTTGCCTTCAAGACACCCCTGACCGAAATCGAACGGCGCAAGATTTTCAGCGGCAACGCCCGCGCACTCTACAAGCTCTGATCGCGGCACCGCTCGCATGGCCCGTCATATCGTCGCCCGCACCAGCGATATCCCGCCCGGCGGCAACAAGGTCGCCAATGTGGAGGGCCGCGATATCGTGGTGTTTCATGTCAACGGTGAATTCTTCGCGCTGCTCAATCGGTGTCCGCACGAAGGCGCACCGCTGGAAAAGGCCGCCTGCGTGGCGCGGCTGACCTCGCCGGAGCCCGGCGTTTACCAGCGCTCCCGTGTCGGCGAGCTGTTGCGCTGTCCCTGGCACGGCTGGGAATTCGACATGCGCAACGGCCAGTCCTGGTTCGATCCCAAGCGCATCAAGGTGCGCTCCTATCCGGTCGCAATCGAGAGTGGTGAGGTACTTGCGGAAGGACTTGCCAAAGGCCCCTATGTGGCCGAGACCTTTCCCGTGCATATCGAGGACAGCTACGTCATCGTCGAAACGTGAGTGACATAGCGTTTTCGAACGAAGTGGACACCGGTTCGCGTCAAGAAAACGCGTCAAACAAAAAAAGTTGAGCCCGTTCTGATTTATCAGAATCGGGCTCAAACGGGTCGCCAATTGTCATGTGCGTGCTATAAACTGCCCAGGCAGTTCAGGACAGGTGCGGACGGATGTCGAAGCAGGAGATGCGCGAAGAGGCCGAGCGGCTGATCCGTGAAACCATGGCGAAGAAGGCCCTGGTCATCAAGCAGGGCAACACCCGCATCGAGGCGGTCTGCGGCAAATGTGGCGCGCCCAATCGCGTCTCGGCCGAAAAAGGCGTCTCCCGGGTAAAATTCGCCTGCAAGGAATGCGGCCACAAGCAGGAGACGCTGTAGTTTGCCGTCATGGCCGGGCAAAAACGCGAAGGGCGTCTTCGCGCTAGGTGCCTCGGCCATCTACGTCTTCCTTGCCGAGGTGTAGCGAAGACGTGGATGCCCGGGACAAGCCCGGGCATGACGAACTTCTAGGCCGTTCTTCTCAGAAATTTTGCTTTACTTCAAAACTTCGCAGACATTCTGGTGATCCCGTCCCACGATCCCCGCGTTGCGCGCCGAAACGGCGTCCACCAGCCATCCAGCGCCTCGCGGCTACAGGGCAGTTTCACGCTCATGCCGTCGGCGAATTTGATCCAGTCCGCGAAATGGTGGCTGGGCATCGCGATCACGACGGGAGCATCCGCGCTCAGCGCGCGCTCGACCAGATATGAGAGACCCTTGCCTTTACGTTCCTGACGGCCGAAGCGGTTGACGATCAGGAGATCGGCTCCCTGATCGATCGCGCTCGCGATCTGTTGACCCGCGTCGAGCAATTGGGCCTCGCCCGTGGCGATCACATTCGAGGTACGAAGACCTCTTGGAGACATCGTTATATCTATGTATATATCACGGTAGCACTTTGCCGCCGATAGCCCCTGCGGATTTGAGGTCCTCTAAAACCAGGCTTCGCCGTTCGCGCGCAAAGCAATGTAGGTTACGGAATATAACGAGATCGTCGCTGGAGCCGCGTTATGAAGATCGACACGCAAGCCCTCACCACCTGCGAGGTCGCAGCCGATGGCGGCGCTGTTTCGCTGGGTTTCGTTGATTCCCAAGGCAAACCCGCGACCATCCGGCTGTCGCTCAATCAGGTCGGCGCGCTCGCGATGACCTTGCCCGGATTGATCGACAAGGCGCTGCAGACCCGCTTCGGCGATCAAAGCCTGCGCTATGCCTATCCGTTGGCGTCCTGGGTCGTCGAGCAATCCTCAGATCCGACCCAGGGCATGGTGACGCTGCGCACCGTCGACGGCTTCAGCGTCTGCTTTTCGATCCCGCGCGACCAGCAAAGCGAGCTCGGCGAAGCCCTGGTTGCCCAGCCGGTGCCGAAAGCCGTGATGCGGGTGAATTAAGGATTGGCTTCGGCGCGTTTTGACGACGTCGTAAATCTCATGCATCGTCGTCGTCATTCCGGGCCCGCGCCAAGAGGCGCATCCTCAGGTGCGCAATTGCGCACCGGGGAATGACAAGTTTAGTATTGGCGTTGCCGCATCTCCCGCCGCCTTACTACCCCGGAAGCTTGCCGACACTGATCTCGATCGCCGAAAAATAGGCCGCGAGATCATCGATATCGGCGTCAGACAGCGTTGGTGCAACTACCGACATCGCATCGTTCTTGCGGATGCCGGTTTTGAACGCCTGCAGTTGCACAACGAGATATTGTTCGGTCTGGCCGGCAATGTTCGGGGCGTCAGGTGTTTTCGATAGTCCGTCCATGCCGTGACAGGCCTGGCACATCTGCGCCTTCATGCGTCCGGCCTTGACGTCGCCCGCGCTGCACGCGCCGCTGCTGGCGGCAAGCAGGAAAATTGACGCGGACAGATGAGCAGCCAGCAGCGCCGCCCGGGAATGCGCAAATATCACCTTGGGACCTCGCGGCTTGATGCGATGCAAAGCACGATGGCCCCCGGTTCACAGGGGCCATCGATGGATATCGAGACGTTACTTGCCGTCATAGGTGATGCGATAGAGCGCACCGACGAGATCGTCCGAGACCAATAGCGAGCCGTCGGCCAGTTGCGCCACATCGACAGGGCGGCCGAGATAGTAGCCGTTGTCGTTCCAGCCTTCGGCGAACGGCTCGGATTTCCCGGCGACGTGGCCATCTTCCTTCAGGAACGTCACCAGAAGACGCGCGCCGACCGGCTGAGTCCGGTTCCAGGAGCCATGTTGCGTGGAGAAAATGGCGCCCTGGTATTTTTTTGGGAACATCGAGCCGGTATAGAAGATCAGGCCGAGATCGGCCGCATGTGCCGCCTGTTCGACCTCAGGAAATACCACGTTCGCCGGCGGGGTGTCGTTCTTGTATTCGACGGTGCGGGTGCGCCCGCCGCCATACCATGGGAAGCCGAAATCCTGGCCCGCACTGGCGATGCGGTCCATTTCTCCCGGCGGCTGCTCGTCGCCCATGCCGTCGACCTGATTGTCGTTGGTCCAGAGCGACTTGTCTTTCGGGTTGAAGTCCATGCCGACGGGATTGCGCAATCCTACGGCGTAGACCTCGCGGTTCTTGCCGTCGCGATCCATCCGGATGATGCCGCCCATGCCGACCTTGCGATAAAGGTCGAACTTCTCCTTGGCCGGTACGTTGTAGGGCTGGCCGAGCTGGATATAGAGCTTGTTGTCAGGGCCGACCCGGCACACCCGCGCGGTGTGATTGTAGCTTTCTTCGGATTTCGGGATCAGCTCGCCTTCGGGAACCACGGCGCCGGCGACGACGTCGGGGCTTTCATAAAAGAACTCGGCGGCGGCATATTCCAGCACGCGATTTTGCTCGGCGATGTACAGGAAGCCGTCCTTCGAGAAGCACACGCCGTTCGGGATCTTCTTCGGCAGCGTCGGCGCGAACTCCTTCACCTCGTCACCTACGCCGCCGCGCGAGCGGTCGGTCACCACCCAGACTTTCGACTTGCGGGTGCCGACAAAGGTCGCGACCCCCTGCGGGCCGACGGCGATATGCCGGGCGTCGGGCACCAGCGCGTAGAGCGCGATATGGAAGCCCGGCGGCATCTTGATCTTGGTGAGGTTCTGTTTGACCTGATCGGCCTTGGCGCCGGTCTGCGGCACTTCGGGCCAATCGGCCGTGCTGCCGGTCGGATGCATTGCGCCCAGCGTTTCGAGCGCGGTGTTCGGCGCCGGCGCCGCCGGTTGTGCCGCCGCCGGCCAAGCCGCCAGTGTCAAGATAGCCACCGTAGCCTTCAATTGAAGCTTCATGGATCCCTCCCTGCGATGCCCCGATTCTAACGGGCGAACACCCGCTGCCGGGGAATGCCGATATCAATGCGCCGGTCTGGAACTTTGTCAATTAAGGCGTTGTATCCGGACCAGGACGACGGTTGTGTGCGGCGCACTGCCGCGCTTGTTTGGTGAACGCCGCCCACGATTTCGCCGCAGTTTCGGAAGGGAATTGCGGAGCGCCAATGGGCGCAGATCCTAAACAATTGATGCGGTAGCCTGCGCTTGCGCTATTCCAACCGCGGACGTAATTTTGGCGTCATACGGGGCGCTCGCACCGTAATCCCGGAGAGATCAAATGGCCTGGAAGACACCCAAGATCGTCGAAGTGCCGGTTGGCATGGAAATCAACATGTATGCCTGCGCGGCCCGTAAGTAAGACGGCACGCAACGGCTTATTCCTCTGGAAACGGTTCGCAATCGCGACGCCGTTCCGGAGTTGTGGTCGCATCACCGACGTCGTCCCTGCGAACGCAGGGACCCATACGGTGAGGACTAGCGTCTTCGGCAGTGAAACCGATGCCGTCTGTATCCATTAACGCCAGGGACTATGGGTCCCTGCGTTCGCAGGGACGACGACAGTGTGTGCGGCATCGCCCTGCGTAGTTAGGGCCTCGGCGCAGCTATTCCCCCTTCACAAACTTCTCAAACGCCTCAGCGTAATCCGGATGCCAGCGCGAGAGCGGCGGGCGGTTCTCGACGATATCGCGGGCGGCCCACAGGATGCGGCGTTCGTCGAGGCTGCGCGGCACGTCGTTGTCCGGGCACAGGATGTAGAAATCGCCCGCGTCGATATGCTCGATCATGAAATCGACGGTCTGCTCCGGTGTCCAGGCGCCGGCCGGCTTTTCGTCGCGGCCGCGCGCGGTCAGTCCGGTGAAAACGAAACCGGGGATCAAAAGATGCGCGGTGATCTTGCAGCCCGGTGTGTTGCGCAGTTCGTGCTGCAAGGCTTCGGTGAAGGCCTTCACGCCGGCCTTGCTGACGTTATAGGCGGGTTCGCCGGGCGGCGTGGTGATGCCCTGCTTGGAGCCGGTGTTGATGATGAGCCCGGGCCGGCCGCGTTCGATCATCTGTGGCGCGAAAATCTGAGTGCCGTGGATCACGCCCCAGAGATTGACCGCGAGCAGGCGCTGCCAATTTTCCAGCGGACCGAACATCTTGGCGCCCGGCGATATGCCGGCATTGTTCATCAGGATATCGGTGCCGCCGAACCGCTGTCGCACCGCGGCTTCCAGCCCGCCGAGATGCTCGACGCGGCTGACATCGATTGCTGCGGTCATGATGTTGGCGTCGCCGCCGGGGGCGATAGATGACAGTTTTGTTTCAGCCTCCTTGAGGCGATCGGCTCCGATATCGGCGATACAGACCTTCATGCCGAGGCTCGCGAAATGCATGGCTGCAGCGAGCCCGATACCGGATGCACCGCCGGTGATGACGGCAACGTTATCGGGTGACATGGCTGGGTGGGACAATGATCGCTCCTGATCTGTTTTGATCGCCAATTCTCTCTCGCCAATTGACTACGCTATCGTGACGCGTGTGCCATGCACCAAACCGCATGGGAGGTCTTCGCTTGACGCCCTCATTCAACCGCTTGCGCGCTTTACGGTTCTAAGTGACCGTTGTAGGCTATTGAATATAACGACTTCAAAATATCAGGCGAAATCAAGGGAGTGCATACATGGCTGTGACACAAGCTGTTCCGATGACGCGCCATCCTTACGCGGATGGTACCACCAAGAAGATGTTGATCGACGGGAAATGGGTCGCAGCCGCCTCCGGCAAGACATTCGAGACCTTCAATCCCGCCACCGGCGAATTGCTCGCCACCGTGGCCGAGGGCGACGCGGAAGACATCAATCGCGCGGTTGCCGCGGCGCGCCGCGCCTTTGAGGGTCCGTGGAGCAAGGTCAAACCGTTCGAACGCCAGGCCCTGCTGCTCAAGCTTGCCGATCTCGTCGAGAAGAATTTCGAGGAATTGTCGCAGCTCGACACGCTCGACATGGGCGCGCCAATCAGCCGCACCCGCGGCAACAAGCTGCGCGTGCTCGGCATGCTGCGCTATTACGCCGGCCAGGCCACCGCACTGCATGGCGAGACCATCGAGAACTCGCTGCCCGGCGATATCTTCTCCTACACCTTGAAAGAGCCCGTCGGCGTCGTCGGCGCGATCATTCCGTGGAATGGCCCGCTCGGCGCCAGCATCTGGAAGATCGGCCCCGCGATCGCGACCGGCTGCACCGTGATCCTCAAACCCGCCGAGGAAGCGCCGCTGACCTCGCTGCGGCTGGCCGAACTGGTGATGGAAGCCGGCATTCCCGCTGGCGTCGTCAACGTGGTGACGGGCTATGGCGAGACCGCGGGTGCGGCACTGGCGTCGCATTCCGGCGTCGACAAGGTCGCCTTCACCGGCTCGCACATCACGGGTCAGTCGATCATCCGCGCCTCGGCCGGCAATCTCAAGCGCGTGTCGCTCGAGCTCGGCGGCAAGTCGCCCGACATCGTGTTCGCCGATGCCGACCTCGATGCGGCGGTGCCGGGGGCCGCGATGGCGGTGTTCGCCAATTCGGGCCAGATCTGCAGCGCGGGCACAAGGCTGTTCGTCGAGCACAAGATCTATGACGAATTCGTCGGCCGCGTCGCCGAATTCGGCAAGAAGCTGCAGGTCGGCAACGGCCTCGATCCCAACACGCAGATCGGACCGCTGGTGTCGAAACAGCAGATGGAGCGCGTGTCGGATTATCTCTCGATCGGTACGAAGGAAGGCGCCAAGGCGATGACCGGCGGCGCACCGCTGACCGAAGGCGCATTGTCGAAAGGCTATTTCGTGCCGCCGACCGTGTTCGCCAACGTGCAGGACAACATGCGGATCGCCCAGGAGGAGATCTTCGGGCCGGTGATTTCGGCGATCTCCTTCAAGGATACCGACGAACTGATCCCGCGCGCCAACGCCACCACCTTCGGGCTCGGCAGCGGCGTCTGGACTACCAATGTCAGCAAGGCGCATCAGGTGGCGAAATCGCTGCGCGCCGGCTCGGTGTGGGTCAATTGCTACCAGGCGATGGACCCGGCGGTGCCGTTCGGCGGCTACAAGATGAGCGGCTACGGCCGCGAGTCCGGCAAGCAGCACCTCGAAGAATATCTCAACGTCAAGGCAGTCTGGATCAAGACCGGCTAGGGCTATTTGGCGTAGTGATTTTATTTCTTCGTCATGGCCGGGCTTGTCCCGGCCATCCACGTCTTGGCTCCAACGAAAAAGTAAGACGTGGATGCCCGGGACAAGCCCGGGCATGACGACCCTCAGACCTTCTACCGGCTGGCAACCTTCACCGGCCGGCCGATATCGCTGCGCAATGCCGCGAGTTCCTTCTTCACCGCACTAGCGGCGTCGCGCTCGATCTTGCGGTAGCGCGCGACCAGCGACAGGCCGAACGGCGTCAGCACCGCGCCGCCGCCGTTCTTGCCGCCGGTTTGCCGCTCGACGGCGGCGTGCCGGCAGATCCGGTTGATCTCATCGACCAGATCCCACGCCCGCTTGTAGGACATGTCCATCGCGCGTCCGGCGGCCGAAATCGAACCGCAGGTATGGATGTTTTCCAAAAGCTGGATCTTGCCCGGCCCGATCCGGCCCTCGGCGTCGAGATCGATCCGGACGCTCAGGGACGGCAGCGGCTTGGCGGCGGATTTCTGCATCGAAGCGGATTTTCCTTACTGAAGACCGGCTCTCTCTCACTGCGGCCCACATTGCCACCGGAGCGTTTTACGAACAAGATGAAGCAGCATTATATCCATGAACCGCATCAGAAAATTCAGGGGCAGGCATGAACTTTCCGTCGCTTTTTTCACCGCTACAGATCGGTCCGTACCAGCTCAAGCATCGCCTCGTGCTGGCGCCGTTGACGCGGATGCGGGCAGAAAAGCCGAGCCTCGCGCCGCGGATGCTGAACACCGAATATTACGCCCAACGCGCCACCCCGGGCGGGTTGTTGATCGCGGAAGCCTCACCGGTTGTCGCGACGGGCACCGGCAGCCCGGGCGTGCCCGGTATCTATTCGGAAGCGCAGATCGCCGGCTGGCGCCAGGTTGTCGACGCCGTTCATGCCAAGGGCGGCATCATCTTCCTGCAGCTCTGGCACGTCGGACGCGTTTCGCATTCCTCGTTCCAGCCCGGCGGCGTGCTGCCGGTGGCCCCGTCGGCGGTGGCGATCCCATCGGATCTGAAAACCTCGACGGCGGACGGTAAGGTCGTCACCTACGAAACGCCGCGGGCGCTGGAGACCAGCGAAATCCCCGGCGTGATCGATGCCTACCGGCAGGGCGCTGCCAATGCGCTGAAAGCGGGTTTCGACGGCGTCGAAATCCATGGCGCCAACGGCTATCTGATCGAGCAGTTCCTGCAATCGCACACCAATCTGCGCACCGACCAATATGGCGGTTCCATCGAAAACCGGACGCGCTTTTTGATGGAAGTCACCAAGGCGGTGGTTGAAGTCTGGGGCGCCGACCGCGTCGGCGTGCGGCTGTCGCCTCACGGCATCGCGAATGGCAGCGGCGATGCCGATCCGATGCCGCTCTACACCCACGTGGTCAAATCGCTTGATCCGCTTGGGCTGGCTTATCTGCATTTCATCGAGCCGCGCTCCAGCGGTGCCGGTCGCGCCGAGGTCAATCACCAGAACGTGCCGTCTGCGATGGTGCTATTCCGGCCGTTGTGGCGTGGCAAGTTGATCACCGCCGGCGGCTTTAGCGGCGAGGCCGCCAATGCCGCGATTGCCGACGGCCATGCCGACGCCATCGCGTTCGGCCGCATCTTCATTTCCAACCCGGACCTGCCGCGCCGTCTCGCGCACGGCTTCCCGCTGACGCCCTACAACCGCGCGACGTTCTATGGCGGCGAGGCGGCGGGCTACACCGATTATCCGGCGCATGATGAGTTAGAGAAGGCGTGAGTTTAACCGCACGTCATTTCCGGGGCGATGCGAAGCATCGAACTACGATGTGCGGTTGCACATCGGAGAATCTCGAGATTCCCCGATGCGCAATTGCGCATCTGAGGTCTGGCGCTAACGCGCCATCCCGGAATGACGCGATCTGGGTTTCATAAATGACGATCGATACGGAGCGCGTGATTGGCAAGAGCAGCAAAACCCGTCGGCGTCTCCAAGGGCGAGTGCCTGTGCGGCAAGGTCGGCTTCGAGATCGATACGCCGGCGCGCTGGGCCTGGCATGATCATTCCGCCGCGAGCCGGCGCGCACATGGCGCGGCATATGCGACCTATGTCGGAAGCTGGCGCAAGCGGCTGCGGATCACCAAGGGCAAAGCGAGCATTGCGCGTTACGAAGACAAGGCCACCAAAACGGTCCGCAGCTTCTGCGCGAGCTGTGGGACACCGTTGTTCTATGAACGCCCGCGCTCACCGCACATGGTGAACATCCCGCGCGCGCTGTTCTCGGGCCGAACCGGGCGGCAACCGCTCTATCACATCGCGATCGAGGAGCTGCAGGACTGGGCCTATACCGGCGAGCCGCTGGTGCCGTTGAAAGGCTTTCCCGGAGTGGTCTGGCAGCGCTCGAAGAAGAAAAAGCCGGTCGAACACGAAGGGATGTTTTGAGCGCTCGTATGCGCAATGCTCACTTCGCATCCTGCAAACCGGCAAAGGCCTGATCGAGCTTTTGCGATGCAGCCGCAAGCTTTGCGCGCGTGGCGTCGAGCCATGCTTTGTCGGCGCCGAGTTTTTCCCTGGCGGAAGCCAGCATCCGCGCCACTTCGGCCGACTGCGGACCGCCAAGTCCCTTGCTCGTGGCGACCATGTTCTCCGCCGTCAGCGAGCGGCGAAATTGCGCTTCCGAAAGCGGCAGTTTGGCGTCGACCTTGGCTGATGTCGCGACCTCGGCATAGATCCGTTGCGCTTCGGCGTAAGGAATTTCGCTGGCGCGAAGATGGTGGCCGCGGCCGAAATTCACCAGCTCGGACGCGAAATGGTGGCCGATGCGGAACGGCACGTCGGCCTCGCGCTGCAGGGTGTCGGCGAGTTCCGTCGTGGTGGAATAGTCGCTGTTGACCTCGTCGAGCGCGCGGTCGGGCCGAAACATCATGGTGCGCACCACGGCGTCGGCATGCGCATACAGCGCGGCCATGTCGTGCAGGATCACGTTCGGATATTCCTTCGGATTGCCGAAATCCTTGTAGTCGCTCATGCCCGGCTCGACATTATGCGCGATCAGCGAAAACGTGTTGGCCTCACCGATCAGCGTGCTGGCTTCGGCGCGCAGCCGGACGAGGCCGCTGGGATTGCGCTTTTGCGGCATGATGCTGCTGACGCCGGTCTGCTCGCCTTCGGCCAGCAGAATCCACGGTTCGCTCTGGGCATATTGCGTGGTGACGTCGGCGATCAGCGCGCCCAGCACCAGCGCGCCGGAGGTCGCCAATCCGCCAAGCTCGGCGCCGCCATCGATCGGCGAGATCTGATTGGCGTCGTAGGAATTCTCGACCGGCCCGTCGAAGCCGAGCAATTCCGCCAGAAGCGGCCGGTCGACCGGGAAGCTTGAGGTGCCCAATGCGGCCGCGCCCAGCGGCGACTGATTGAGCCGGACATAGGCCTCGCGCATCCGCGTCGCCTCGCGTTCGAACGCCGCTGCATAGCCCGACAGATAATGTCCGAGCGTGATCGGCTGCGCCTGCACGCCCCAGGTGTAGGCGGGAATGATGGCATCGGGGGCTTGCGCCGCCATCGCCAGAATAGCATCGCGCATGCCGTTGAGTTTCTCGAACGCGGTGAGGAAATCGTCACGCGTGATCAGCCGCTGGGTAGTCGCGCCGATATCCTGCCGGCTTCGGCCGGAATGCAATCGGCTGATGTCGGGGCCGCCGGCCGCGATCAGGTCCTTTTCCACCACCAGATAATCGCGCGATCGTGCCGCGCCCGGCTGGTCGCCGGCGGCGTTGACCCGGTTGATGGCGTCGAAAATCCTGGCGCCGAGCGACCGTGGCACGATACCGCGCTCGACGATCATGACCGCGGAGGCCTTGTTGATCTCTGTCAGCCAGAAAAACCGGTCCCTGGGGGCGGCGTCTGCGGAAGTTGCCTGGCCAATCGTCATCAGAACCATCCCCGCGGTCCAGAAAAAGCGCGCGCGCACGGCACGTCCTCCCATTTTATCGATTTCCGACCGTGATAGCACGATAACGCCGCCCCTCGTGCGCGCCAGCGCAGGGCAGCCATGAGCGCCTTCCATTGATCTGACGGTGGCCGATCGTCCATGATGATTCGAACCCGGCGGAAACGGCCGCGGGCAGGAGGAGACCTTTCATGAATCGCATTACCGGCCGCTCGGCGTTCCTTGCATTGCTGAAGGATGAGGGCATCACACATCTGTTCGGCAATCCCGGCACCACCGAATTGCCGATCATGCACGCGCTCAAGGACCACCCGGACCTGACCTATGTGATGGCGATGCAGGAGAGCCTGGTGGTCGCGATCGCCGACGGCTACAGCCGCGCCTCGGGCCGGCTGGTTGCCTGCAACGTCCATGTCGCGCCCGGCCTCGGCAATGCGATGGGCTCATTGTTCAACGCGAAATTCACCGGCACCCCGATGATCCTGACCGCCGGCCAGCAGGAGCAGGGCCACGGCCTGATGGAGCCGGTGCTGTACGGACCGCTGGTGCAGATGGCCGAACCGCTGGTGAAATGGGCGGTCGAAGTGACCCGGCTGGAGGATTTGCCGCGGATCGTGCGCCGTGCCGCCAAGATCGCGACCACGCCGCCGACCGGGCCGGTGTTCATCTCGCTGCCGGGCGACATCCTCAATGCCGAGGCCGGGATCGAGCTCGGACGCTCGACCCGCGTCGACACCCGCGTGCGGCCATCGGATGAATCGCTGCAGGCGCTGGCGCAGCGAATCCTGAAAGCGCAAAATCCGGTCATCATCACCGGCGATGAAGTCGTCAAGAGCGATGCGCTGCAGGAAGCGGCGGCGTTCGCGGCTGCGATCGGCGCACCCGCTTATCAGTGTTCGACGCCCTACGGTTCGCACTTCCTGTCGGAAAGCCCGTGCTTCATGGGGGCGCTGTCGCGCCTGCAGGATCAGGTCCGCGGGGTGCTGGCGCCATACGATCTGATGATCGTGCTCGGCGCCGATCCGTTGCGCATGTCGGTGTTCAGCGAAGTCGATCCGCTGCCGGAGGGGCTGTCGATCGTTCAGGTCGGCCTGGTCGATTGGGACCTGGCCAAGAACTACAGCGCGGAAATCGCGCTGAAGGCCGATGTGAGGGAAACCCTGCGCGCGCTGATCCCGGCGTTGAAAGCCGCCGGCGGCGCCGCGCTCGAAACCCGCGCCAGGAAAGGCATCGATGCGCTGGCGTCGAAGAACTGGACTGCAAAGCGCAAGACGCTGGTCGAGCAGATCACCAAGGCCAAGGATAAATCGCCGATCGACGCCGACTGGCTGGCGCTGCAGGTGGTCGAGGCGATGCCGGCAAACGCCATCCTGGTCGACGAAGGCCTGACCTCGTCGCGGCAGATGCTGGCGCTGCGGCCGCATCGTGATCGCTATGCCTATCACGCGCTGGCCTCGGGCGGCATCGGCTGGGGATTGCCGGCGGCGGTCGGCGTCAGCCTCGCCAACCCCGATCGTCCTGTCGTGTGTTACTCCGGTGACGGCAGCTCGATGTATTCGATCCAGTCGCTGTGGACCGCGGCCAATCACAAGCTGCCGCTGACCTTCGTGATCGTCAACAATGGCGGTTACCGCATCATCAAGCAGCGGCTGCTCGCGTTCCATGGTGACGATCATTATGTCGGCATGGATTTCATCGATCCGCCGGTGGATTTCGCCGGCGTCGCCAAATCGCTGGGATTGGAATCGATCAAGGTCACTGATCCCGGTCAGTTGAAATCGGTATTGTCGTCGGCGTTCAGCCGGCCGGGTGCGAAGCTGATCGAAGTGGTGGTGAATAATTCGGTGAATTGAGAGAAATGCTAACGTCATTCCGGGGCGATGCGAAGCATCGAACCCGGAATCCATACCCCCTGTGTTAGCGTTCGTTACTTAACGGAGATGCAGGGGTTACAGATTCCGGGCTCGCGCAAGAGCGCGCCCCGGAATGACGGAGGCCTATCTACTCACCCGCGGTCGATATCCCACCGCCGGATGCGGCGCCGTCAACCTTGAGCGGCCGTCGCCGAACAGTTTCTCGCGCAAGGTTCCCTGGCGATACGCGCTCTTGTAGCGCCCGCGCCGGGTCAATTCCGGCACCAGCATTTCCGTGATGTCCTCGAAATCGCCGGGGGAAACCGCGAAGGGGACATTCAAGCCATCGACGTCGGTCTGCTCGAACCAGGCTTCGATCTCATCGGCGACTTTTTCGGGCGTACCGATAACGACCGGGCCGGCGCCGCCGATGCCAACATGCTCGGCGACCTCGCGCACGGTCCAGACCCGATCCGGATCGGCGCGGGTGACGTTGTCCATCGCGCTGCGACCGGCATCGTTTTCGACATGGCGCACTTGTTGATCGAGGTCGTAGGTCGAGAAATCGACCCCGGTCCAGCCCGACATCAGCGCCAGTGCGCCTTCGGGATTGATGTGGCTGCGATAATCGGCGTATTTCGCTTTCGCCTCGGCCTCGGTGCGTCCGAGGATGATCGTCATCATACTGAACATCAGGATTTCAGCCGGGTTGCGGCCGATTTCCCGGGCGAGGTCGCGAATAGCCGACACCCGCGGACCGATAATCTTGGCTGAAGGCCCTGACATGAAAACACATTCGGCATGCTCCGCCGCGAATTGCCGGCCGCGCGGCGAGGTGCCGGCCTGATAGAGCACCGGGGTGCGTTGCGGCGACGGCTCGCTCAGGTGAATCGCATCGAGCCGGTAATTCTTGCCCTGGTGCTGGACGCGATGCACCTTGGCCGGATCGACGAACAGGCTGCGGGCGCGATCGCGCAAGACGGCATCGTCCTCCCAGCTTCCTTCCCAGAGCTTGTAGACCACTTCCATATATTCGTCGGCGACCTCGTAGCGGTCGTCATGCGCGGTCTGCTTGTCCTTGCCGGCGCCACGGGCCGCGCTGTCGAGATAGCCGGTCACCACGTTCCAACCGATCCGCCCTTCGGTCAGATGGTCGAGCGTCGACATCCGCCGCGCGAACGGGTAGGGCGGCTCATAGGACAAATTGCTGGTGACGCCAAAGCCGAGATGCTCGGTCACCGCCGCCATGGCCGGGATCAGCAGCAGCGGTTCGTTGGCCGGCGTCTGCGCGGCGTTTCGCAGCGCCGCGTCCGGACTGCCGCCATACACATCATAGACCCCGAGCACATCGGCCAGAAAAAGCCCGTCGAACCGCCCGCGCTCCAGCGTCTTGGCCAGATCGATCCAGTACGGCAGCCGGTTATATTCGGCGGTGCGGTCGCGCGGATGGGTCCACAGCCCCGGCGACTGATGCGCAACGCAGTTCATGGCGAAGGCGTTCAGCCGGATTTCTTTTTTCATGATTTTACAGCTTCGGCGTCAAAACCCACCGTCTCCCCGCCGCAACAATGGCATTCCGGTCAGGATGCATCAAGCCGCCGATACATCCGTCCCGGCGGTCCCCATGGTTTTGAGACCGGAGACAGGCTCTACGCAATTAGTACGGTGGTGGTCGAAACCAGCCGAAACCCTTGGGCTGTCCCTTGTCACCAGCCGATTTTATGGCCCAGAATGAGCCCGCAAGTGCTGTTTTGGCGCGATCCATGCATCCAAGTTTCCCGGCAAGGAGAATACGTATGAAACATTTACGCATCTTGGGCTTGACGCTCGCCGCCGCGTTTTTCGCGGGCGCTGCGAATGCCGAAGAACTGACCGGGACCTTGAAAAATATCAAGGAAACCGGCGCTATCACGCTCGGCTATCGCGATTCCTCGATTCCGTTTTCCTATCTGGACGATAACCAGAAGCCGATCGGCTTCGCGATGGATATTTGCTACAAGATCGTCGATGCGGTGAAGGCCGAACTCAAGCTCGACAAGCTCGAGATCAAGCTCAATCCGGTGACATCGTCGACCCGCATTCCCCTGCTTGCCAATGGCACCATCGATCTGGAATGCGGATCGACCACCAACAATGCCGATCGCCAGAAGCAGATCGCCTTCACCAACACCCACTTCCTGACCGCGAGCCGCTACGTTTCCAAGAAGCTCAACAAGATCAACTCGATCGACGATCTCAAGGGCAAGTCGGTGGTTTCGACCTCAGGCACCACCAACATCAAGCAATTGACCGAAGCCAATGCGGCCCGGAACCTCGGCGTCAATATCATCGCGGCCAAGGACCATGCCGAAGCATTCCTGATGGTCGAGACCGATCGCGCAGTCGCTTTCGTGATGGACGATATCCTGCTGGCGAGCCTTGTTGCAGGCTCGAAAGATCCGGAGACCTACATTATCTCCACCGACGCCTTCTCCAAGCCTGAGCCCTACGGCATCATGCTGCGCAAGGACGATGCGCCCTTCAAGAAGGTGGTCGATGCCGCAACCGCGAAGCTCTATACCGGCGGTGAAGGCCAAAAACTCTACGACAAATGGTTCACCCAGAAGATTCCGCCGAAGGGCTTGAATCTCAACTCCCCGATCGGCCCCGAACTCAAGAATGAATTCGCCAAGCCGTCGGACTCGCCCGATCCCGCCTCTTACACACCGTAAGGCTTCGTGAATTACCACTGGAATTGGCGCATCTTCTGGGAGCCGGCCCCCGACGGGACCGGCACCTATCTCGACATGTTGCTGTCAGGCCTCGTCGTAACGATCGAGGTCTCGCTCTGTGCCTGGTTGATTGCGCTGGCGTTGGGATCGGTGGTCGGCGTGTTGCGTACGCTGCCGTCCAAGACGGCCGCGCGGATCGGTTTTGCCTATGTCGAGTTCTTCCGCAACATGCCGCTCTTGGTGCAGTTGTTCCTCTGGTTCTTTGTCCTGCCGGAATTGGTGCCGTCGGCGTGGGGGCTGTGGCTGAAGCAGCTTCATCACGCGCCGTTCTATACCGCGGCTATCGGCATCGGGCTGTTCATGTCGGCGCGCGTGGCCGAGCAATTGCGGGCCGGGATCGGATCGCTACCGCGCGGACAGAAATTCGCCGCCACCGCGCTTGGGCTGACGACATTTCAGACTTATCGCTATGTGCTGCTGCCGATCGCGTTTCGCATCATCATGCCGCCGCTGACGTCGGAGTTTCTCAACACCATCAAGAACACCTCGGTCGCGATCACGATCGGCCTCGTCGAGTTGACCGGCGCGGCGCGGTCGATGCAGGAATTTTCCTTTCAGGTGTTCGAGGCTTTTACCGCCGCAACGGTGCTCTATCTCGTGATCAATGTAGTTGTCGTGGTCGCCATGCGGCTGCTTGAACGCAGCCTGGCGATCCCCGGCTACATCAGCGGGAAGTGAGCCAGCCCGCATGTTCGCCAATTTCGATTTTGACGTCATCCGCCGCTCGCTGGCCTATCTGTTCTTCGATGGCATGACGTTCACGCTGATGCTGACCGGGCTTGCCGGGCTCGGTGGTCTGGTGTTCGGCACCATGATTGCGCTGATGCGCTTGTCCGGGTTCAGGCTGCTTGGCCTTATCGCCGGGCTTTATGTCGACCTGATCCGGTCGCTGCCGCTGGTGCTGGTAATCTTCTGGTTCTATTTTCTTGTGCCCTATGTCGGGCAGTGGCTGACCGGCGCGTCACGGCCGATTCCCGTTGGCGCGTTCACATCCTCGCTGGTCACCTTCATTCTGTTCGAGGCAGCATATTTTTCTGAAATCATGCGCGCCGGCATCCAGTCGATCTCGAAGGGGCAACCCGCCGCGGCCCAGGCGCTCGGCCTGACCTACGGCCAGACCATGCGCTACGTCGTGCTGCCGCAGGCGTTCAGGAATATGCTGCCGGTATTGCTGACCCAGACCATCGTGTTGTTCCAGGACACTTCGCTGGTCTATGTGGTGTCGATCCCGGACTTTCTGGGCGCGGCCAGTAAGGTGGCGCAACGCGACGGTCGGCTGGTCGAAATGTATCTATTCGCCGCCGCGGTCTATTTCGTGATTTCCTGCCTCGCGTCCTTTGGCGTCCGGCGCCTGCAGTCGCGCATCGCCATTGTCCGCTAGTGAGACATTCATGATTGAAATCAGCCACGTCGACAAATGGTACAATGCGAGCTTCCAGGCGCTGAAGGATTGCTCGACCAGCGTCGCCAAGGGCGAGGTCGTCGTAGTCTGCGGTCCGTCCGGCTCCGGGAAATCGACCCTGATCAAATGCGTCAACGCGCTGGAGCCGTTTCAGGCCGGCAAAATCATGGTCGATGGCATCAGCGTCAGCGATCCCAAAACCGATTTGCCGAAACTACGGGCGCGGGTCGGCATGGTGTTCCAGCATTTCGAACTGTTCCCGCATCTCAAGATCATCGAAAATCTGTGCCTGGCGCAGCAGAAGGTGCTGGGGCGCTCGCAGGACGAGGCCATGGCAAAAGGCACCAGGTTGCTGGAGCGGGTGGGCCTGAAGGATCATGCGCGCAAATATCCGGCTGAGCTATCCGGCGGCCAGCAGCAGCGTGTCGCGATCGCCCGGGCGCTGGCGATGGACCCGATCGCGATGCTGTTCGATGAGCCGACCTCGGCGCTCGACCCCGAAATGATCAGCGAAGTGCTCGATGTGATGGTCGACCTCGCCCGGGAGGGCATGACCATGATGGTCGTGACCCATGAGATGGGCTTTGCCAGCAAGGTGGCCAATCGGGTGATCTTCATGGACCAGGGCGAAATCGTCGAGGACGCGCTGAAGACCGATTTCTTCGGCAGCCCCCGCAGCGACCGCGCGCAGAAGTTCTTGTCGAAGATTTTGTCGCATTAAGAGGCGACGTCATTCCGGGGCGATGCGAAGCATCGAACCCGGAATCTCGAGATTCCGGGTCTGGTCCTTCGGACCATCCCGGAATGACGTCGCAAGTTGTGTGCTTCGCCTCCCAAAATTCATCGATCAAACGCTTGGCAATTCGCGTATATTACCCGCGCAATCCCTCACTACCCTCCAGGAGATCTCGCTTTGGACCCGATCGCTTACGTCAATGGATCATTTCTGCCGCTTTCCGAGGCCAAGGTTTCGGTGCTCGATCGCGGGTTCCTGTTCGCCGACGGCATCTACGAAGTCGCGGCCGTGCTGGACGGCAAGCTGATCGATAACGCATCGCATCTGGCCCGGCTGGAGCGTTCGGTCGGCGAGATTTCGCTGGCATTGCCGGAAACCATCGCGCGGATCGAGGAAATCCAGAAGGAACTGGTCCAGCGCAACAATCTCGTCAATGGCATGGTCTATCTGGAGGTGACGCGCGGCGTCGACACCGGCCGGGACTTTGCGTTTCCCAAGGGCGTCAAGCCGACCCTGATCATGTTCACCTCGGTCAAGGACATCATCAATGCGCCGTCGGCCAAGACCGGCATCAAGGTGATCACCGTGCCCGACCTGCGTTGGACCCGGCGCGACATCAAGAGCGTGGCGCTGCTGGCGCAGGTACTGGCCAAGCAGGCGGCGGCGGAAGCCGGCGCCGGCGAGGCCTGGATGATCGAGGACGGCAAGGTCACCGAAGGCGGCTCGTCGTCGGCCTTCATCCTGACCCAGGACGATGTGCTGGTGACGCGGCAGAACGGCAGCGAAATTTTGCCGGGCTGCACCCGCAAGGCGGTGGTGGCGCTGGCCGAAGAGCGCCAGCTCCGGGTCGAGGAGCGGGCGTTCTCGATCGAGGAGGCACTTGCGGCGAAGGAAGCCTTCATCACCAGCGCCTCCCTGTTCGTGCAGGCAGTGGTCTCGATCGACGGCAAGACCGTCGCCAACGGCAAGCCCGGTCCGATGACGGACCGGTTGCGCGAGATCTATGTGGAGTTCGCCAAAGCTACCGCCACGTAAGAGGCCACGGCGACTTGACCGCCGCGGCTTGATGCTGTGCCGTTGCGGCGAGATCACGCCGCGTGGGCGCTGGCCTTGATCTGCGGCACCGCGCGAAAACTGATCGCAAGCCGGTTCCAGGCATTGATGGTTGCGATCAGCATGGTCAGATTGACCGTCTCGTCGTCGGAGAATTGCGCGCGAACCGCTTCGTAGACGTCGTCGGGCGCGTGGGTTTCCGAAATCAGCGTCACCGCTTCGGTCCAGGCCAATGCGGCGCGCTCGCGGTCGGAATAGCCGGGCGACTTCCCGCCACGCATTCAACAGATACAGCCTTGCTTCAGTTTCGCCGTGCTTGCGGGCGTCCTGCGTGTGCATGTTGATGCAAAAGGCGCAACCGTTGATTTGTGACGCGCGCGTCTTCACCAGTTCGATCAGGGATTGCTCGAGGCCGCTGGCCTGCACCTGGGTTTCGAGTGCGCTGAGCGCTTTGATGGTGTCGGGTGCTGCCTGGTAGAAATTCATGCGAGGCTTCATGGTCGTTCTCCTTTGGTTGCCGTTTGAGGGAAACTTTAATGTGCGCCGCCGGCGTCAAGGTGGCTGGCCTTTTTGAGGAACAGGACTGCCATCAGCGCAACAACCAGCGCGACGCCGAGCAGGTAGAACGTGTCGCTGAAGGCCAGGATGAAGGCCTGCTTCTGCACGACACCGCCGATCGCGACGAACGCACGGTGCGCG
>CAVTWC010000016.1:0-60957 GCA_963738105.1 uncultured Alphaproteobacteria bacterium
TTATCCGCGTTCGACGGGACCAGTTCGGCCAGCGAGCGGATAATGCGGTCGGGCTTGACGGTCGAGCCAGCCGGCAGGCCTTCGCCATGCACGTCCATCCAGATCGCGTAGATGCCGAGCCGCTGCGGCGCCTCGACTTCCCACTCCAGATTGTCGCCGACCATCCAGGTGTCCCTGCGCGGTTACCCCGAGCGCCTGCATCGCGTGCAGATAGGCGCGCTCTTCCGGCTTGCCGAACCCGTGCTCGCCTTCGATCTGGATATGATCGAAGCGATGCGTCAGCGCAAAGCGCTCGACCTTGGCGCGCTGGGTATCGGCGGCGCCGTTGGTGACCAGCGCCAGCTTGATACCGCGAGCCTTGAGCGCATCGATCGCATCATGCGCGCCGGGAAGACGAACGCTTCCTCCTCGCGAAACGTCGTGAAACGGTCGGCGAGCCGCACTGCCAGATCGTCTGACAAGATGGCCCGATGAGCGGCGCCCAGCGCGGCAAACCCTCCCTTTACCGTCAACTGCCGGGCTTCGACGAGTTCAGCCGCCACGCGGCATCCGCCGTCGCCCAGAATTGGCGCGCGAATGTCAGAATCGCGGCAGCGACCTGTTGCGGTGGGAGCGGCGCAAACTCCGCGGCGAATTCTGCCGCGATCTTGTTCCATGCGATGTCGGGGCGTCCATAGGCTGACAGGATGGTGTCGTCCATGTCGATCAGCATCGCGCGCGGCAGTTTGGTCATCAGGGCCATTTCACTTCCGGCGGCATCGACGACAGGATCGAATCGACATTGCCGCCGGTCTTCAGTCCGAAGATGGTGCCGCGATCATACAACAGGTTGAACTCGACGTAACGTCCGCGCCGGACCAGTTGCTCTTCGCGGTCGGCGGCGGTCCATGCCGCGCCGAAATTGCGTCGGACGATTTCAGGATAGACCTTCAGGAAACTGCGGCCGACATCCTGGGTGAAGGCGAGGTCGGCGTCCCAGTCGCCGCTGTCATGCCAGTCGTAGAAGATGCCGCCGATGCCGCGCGCTTCCTTGCGGTGCGGCAGATAGAAATAATCGTCGCACCATTTCCTGTATTTTTCATAGGGCGCGATCGCCGCATGCGCGTCGCAGGCCGCCTGCAACGCGGCATGAAAGGCGATGGTGTCGGCGTCTTCCTGGGTACGGCGCCGGTCGAGCACCGGCGTGAGATCGGCGCCGCCGCCGAACCACGCTTTGGTGGTGACGACGAAGCGGGTGTTCATGTGCACCGCCGGGACGTTCGGGTTGCGCATGTGCGCGATCACCGAAACACCGGATGCCCAGAAATTCGGATCATCGGCAGCTCCCGGAATCTGCGCGCGGAATTCCGGCGCGAACTCGCCATGCACGGTCGAGCAATGCACGCCGACCTTTTCGAACAGCCGGCCGCGCATCACCGACATCACGCCGCCGCCGCCCGGGCGGCCGGTGTGGTCGGTGCGGTCCCACGGTGTTCGCTCGAAGCGGCCGCAAGCGCCGGGATAGAGCGAGCCCGACGCGTCGTCCTCGAGTTGCTCGAAGCCTGCGCAGATATCGTCACGCAGCGCTTCGAACCAGCTTCGCGCGCGCGACTTGCGATCGTCGATAACGGAGGCGTCCATGCGGGCCTACCCCTGCGGCCCGAAATAGCTGCAGCTTTCGTTGCAACTATCGCGGTGAACGCTGACCCGCGTGATCCGGCCGGCGTGCTGAACCCGTTCCCAGATGAAGCGCGAGAGATTCTCCAGGGTCGGTGGTCCCAGCGCCTCGATCTTGTTGAGCAGTTTGTGGTCGAGCGTCTTTTGCACCTCGGTCATGCTGCGCTCGAGCAGGCCGAGGTCGAGCACCATCCCGGTGGCGGGATCCGGCGTACCGCGCACGGTCACCTCGGCGCGGAATGAATGGCCGTGGATTTCTTCGCTGGCTTCGCCAAATGTCGTTCCCGGCAGCGCGTGCGCGGCCTCGAACCGGAACGATTTCGTCAACTCCCACATCGCTAAATCCAAACCTGTCTGATCCCAATAATCTCGATGCCGAGCTACCTGATGCCGAGCGTCTTGTGTGTCTGCAGGCTGAGCCGCCATTGCGGATGGCGCAGGCAATAATCAACCGTGCGCGCGGTGTTCTCGATCACGTCCGGCCCATCCATCGGCTGCAGCGAGAAGCGCTCGAACGCCAGATCGGCAAAGCGCTCGGGCACGGCGTCCGCCTGCGGATAGACCAGCTTGAGTTCATGACCGCTTCGTATCGCAAGTTCGGCGCCGGCCTTGGGGCTGACGCAGATCCAGTCCATCCCGTCAGGCGGGGCGATCGTGCCGTTGGTTTCCACGCCAACTGAAAAGCCATGCGCATGCAACGCGTCGATCAGGGGCGCGTCTACTTGCAGTAGCGGCTCGCCGCCCGTCAGCACCACATAGCGGTTGGTGTTGGCGCCGGTCCATTGTGCGGCGATGGTGTCGGCGAGTTCGGCGGCGGAACCGTAGCGGCCGCCCAGCGTGCCGTCGGTGCCGACGAAATCCGTATCACAAAACCGGCAGGTCGCGCTGGCGCGATCCTGCTCGCGGCCGCTCCAGAGGTTGCAGCCCGAAAACCGGCAGAACACCGCGGCTCGCCCGGCATGGGCGCCTTCGCCCTGCAGGGTCAGAAATATCTCTTTCACCGCGTAACTCACCGTGTGGCCTCCTGGATACTGGTGCCGGTTTGCCGCAACGCCTCGCCCAAGGCCATGGCGGCGGCCATCGCGACATTGAGCGAGCGCAAGCCCGGCTTGATCGGGATTACTAGCCGGGCGTCGGCCACCTTGGCGACCTCGTCGGGGACCCCGGCGGATTCGCGCCCGAACAATAAGATGTCGGCCTGATCATAGTGATAATCAAGATAGGAGGCGGCTGCCTTGGTCGTGAACAGGACCAGCCGGTAGGCCGCGTCGTGGCGCCATTCCTCGAATTTTGACCAGGAATCGTGGCGTGTGATTGTTACCTGATCGAGATAATCCATGCCGGCCCGGCGAAAGTGCCGGTCCGATACCGGAAATCCGGCGGGCTCGATAATGTGGGCGACGACATCCAGGCACGCGCACAGGCGCAGAATCGTCCCGGTGTTCTGGGGAATGTCGGGTTGGAAAAGTGCGATCTGCATTCTGTGATGGGCCTTTGGGACGCTCCGTCGGTCCTCATGAAATGACTGAAAAATCACAGCTCGGCGCGGATTTAGTGCATTGCACGCATGTCAGCCGATAGCGGGCTTGCGCTCTTACGGCAAGGGTGCCAATAGAACAATTCTGGACTGCCTTGTTCCGCCATAATTGTCGGGGCAAAGCGGTTATTGATGCCGCCGCGGGGGTCGCGGGCGCCGGCAGCCTCCTCCCGGTCAATGGGCGTTGCCCGGGCGGTTCCACCGGCTGCAGCTTGGAAAGGGTTTGGAATCGTGACGACAGCGTCTTCGGCGGGCTCGACACGCCGTGATTTCCTTTTTGTTGCAACGGGAGCCGCTGCTGCGGTTGGCGGCCTGGCCACCGTATGGCCGCTGGTCTCCCAGATGAATCCGGATGCTTCGACAATTGCGGCCGGCGCGCCGATCGAAGTCGACCTGACACCGATCGCCTCGGGGCAGGACATCAAGGTGTTCTGGCGCGGCAAACCGATCTACATCATGAACCGCACCAAGAAGCAGGTTGAGGAGGCTCGCGCGGTGCCGGTCTCCGAACTTCGCGATCCGCAAACCGATCAGTCCCGCGTCAAGGAAGGCCACGACCAGTGGCTGGTCGTGATCGGCATCTGCACCCATCTCGGCTGCATCCCGATCGCCCATGACGGCAATTACGACGGCTTCTTCTGCCCCTGCCACGGTTCGCAATACAACTCTTCCGGTCGCATTCGCCAGGGACCAGCTCCTTTGAACCTGCCGGTCCCGCCGTATCAGTTCGTTTCCGACACCAAAATCCAGATTGGCTAAGGCTCGGAACCGATTTCCGAGGCTTGGACCCGTCGCGTCGTCTTTTAATTCCCCAGGATCGCATCATGAGCGGACCATCCGACTACCAGCCGACCAATTCCGTCGTGAAGTGGATTGAACGGCGTCTTCCGATTTTTGGCCTCGTCCATTCCTCGTTCGTGGCCTATCCGACGCCGCGCAACCTGAACTACTGGTGGACCTTTGGTGCCATCCTTTCGATGATGCTCGGGGTGCAAATCCTGACCGGCATCATTCTGGCGATGCATTACACGCCGAATGCGGATCTGGCCTTCAAATCGGTCGAAGCCATCGTTCGCGACGTCAACTACGGCTGGATGTTGCGTAACATCCACGCGGCCGGCGCCTCGATGTTCTTCTTCGCCGTCTACATCCACATGTTCCGCGGCCTGTATTACGGGTCGTACAAGGAGCCGCGCGAAATCCTCTGGATCCTCGGCGTCATCATCTACCTCCTGATGATGGCCACCGGTTTCATGGGCTACGTGCTGCCCTGGGGCCAGATGAGCTTCTGGGGTGCGACCGTCATCACCAATCTGTTCTCCGCCATTCCCTATGTCGGCGACAGCATCGTGACCTTGCTGTGGGGCGGCTATTCGGTTGGCAATCCGACATTGAACCGCTTCTTCTCGCTGCATTATCTGCTGCCGTTCGTGATCGCCGGCGTCGTCGTGCTGCATATCTGGGCGCTGCATGTCGCGGGCCAGAACAATCCGGCCGGCGTCGAGGCGAAGACCGAAAAGGACACCGTGCCGTTCACGCCCTACGCGACCATCAAGGATGCGTTCGGCGTCGCCTGCTTCATGCTGTTCTTTGCCTGGTTCATCTTCTACATGCCGAATTATCTCGGCGATGCCGACAACTACATTCCCGCCAATCCCGGCGTGACGCCGATGCACATCGTGCCGGAATGGTACTATCTGCCGTTCTACGCGATCCTGCGTTCGATCCCGAACAAGCTTGCCGGCGTGATCGCGATGTTCTCGGCGATCGTGGTGCTGGCGTTCTTGCCATGGCTCGACAGCGCCAAGACGCGTTCGTCAAAATATCGTCCGCTGGCGAAGCAGTTCTTCTGGATGTTCGTCGTGGTCTGCGTGTTGCTGGGCTATCTCGGTGCGCAGCCACCGGAAGGCATCTATGTGATCGCCGGCCGTATCCTGACCTTCTGCTACTTCGCCTACTTCCTGATCGTGCTGCCGTTGCTCAGCCGGATCGAAACGCCACGGCCGGTTCCTAACTCGATCGCCGAAGACGTGCTGGCCAAGAGCAGGGGCAAGTCGGCGGTGGCGTCGGCGTTGATCATGTTTGCGCTCGCCGGCGCGCTGTTCGCGGGTAGCGCACAGAACGCCAAAGCGGCCGAAGACGAATTCGTGCCGCCGTCGCAGAAATGGTCGTTTGCCGGGCCGTTGGGCAAGTACGATCGCGGCTCGTTGCAGCGTGGCCTGAAGGTCTACAAGGAGGTCTGCTCCGCCTGTCACTCGCTGAACTATATCGCGTTCCGCAATCTCGCCGATCCCGGCGGTCCCGGTTACTCCGCGGCGCAGGCGGCGGCATTCGCTTCCGACTACAAGATCAAGGACGGCCCGAACGATCAGGGCGAGATGTTCGAGCGGCCCGGCCGGGCGGCCGACTATTTCCCGGCGCCGTTCCCGAACGACCAGGCGGCGCGCGCCGCCAATGCCGGCGGTTTGCCTCCGGACCTGTCGCTGATCACCAAGGCGCGGTCCTATGAGCGTGGCTTCCCGCAATTCATCTTCGACTTCTTCACCCAGTTCCAGGAGCAGGGCCCGAACTACGTCGATGCGATCCTGCAGGGCTTTGAGGACAAGACGCCGGCAGGCGTCACCATTCCCGAGGGCACCTACTACAACAAGTACTTCCCGGGCCACGCCATCAAGATGCCGAAGCCGCTCAGCGACGGCCAGGTCACGTTCGACGATGGCTCGCCGGCAACCGTTGCGCAATATGCCCACGACGTTACCACCTTCCTGATGTGGGCCGCGGAACCGCACATGGAAGAGCGCAAGCGGATCGGCATGCAGGTGTTCGTGTTCCTGATCCTGTTCGCGTTCCTGATGTACTTCACCAAGAGGAAGGTCTGGGCCAACGCGCACTAATCGCGGGATGCCCTGAGCAACATCGAAAAAGCCCCCTGACGGGGGCTTTTTTGTTTTCAAGTACGTCATTCCGGGGCACGCGAAGCGTGAACTACGATGTGCGATTGCACATCGGAGAATCTCGAGATTCCCCGATGCGCAATTGTGCATCTGGGGTCTGGTCCTTCGGACCATCCCGGAATGACAAACTCTGGATTGAACCGCGCATTGTGCGGCATCCGGGGCACGAAGCCGTGCATTGCGTCTCGCCCCGGCAGCGGCCAAAATGGCTGCCGAGCAGTTCCAAGCACTCACCGGAGGACCCCATGGGCACGAGCATTACGTTCAAGCGTCCCGACGGCAAGGATGCCAACGGCTATCTCGCCAAGGCTGCGCGCGGCAACGCGCCCGGCGTTGTAGTGATCCAGGAATGGTGGGGGCTGCAGGACCAGATCAAGGGAATGTGCGACCGCTTCGCGCTGGCCGGCTTCGATGCCCTGGCGCCCGATCTCTACAAGGGCAAGGTGGTGCCCTATCACGACACCGACGCCGCCGGCAAAGAGATGAACTCGCTGGATTTCATGGATGCCACCACGCAGACCGTGCGTGGCGCCGTCCAATATCTTTCGCAAAACGGGGCCAAGGTCGGCCTGACCGGCTTCTGCCTCGGCGGCGCGGTAACCATCATCGGTGCCACCAAAATCCCGGAACTCGCAGCCGGCGTGGTGTTCTACGGCATTCCGCCGGAGCAGGCGGCCAAGCCCGCCGACGTCAAAATTCCGTTGCAGGCCCACTTTGCCAACAAGGACGACTGGTGCACGCCCCAATTGGTCGACGGCTTCGAGAAGGGGATGAAGGCTGCCGGCAAGTCACTCGAACTGTTTCGCTACGATGCCGAGCACGGTTTTGGCAACGAGCAGCGCCTGTCGGTGCACGATCGGCAGTCCGCCGAACTGGCCTGGGGCCGGGCGACGGAGTTTTTCAGGAAGCATCTGGGGTGAGGGTGGCAACACCACCTTCGTCGTCCCGGCGAACGCCGGGACCCATAACCCCTGGCGCCGATATTTCGACGACCGGCTTTCAACGGCTCTGCTAAAACGACAGGGCACGGCGTATGGGTCCCGGCGTTCGCCGGGACGACGATGTGAACCCCCGTTACCCCTTGCCGCTGACGCCATCCCACCACGGGCATGTCCCCGACAACAGCTTGTAATTACCGTCCATGACCTGCACCGGGGCGCGCAGGCCGCTTGCTGCCGCGCGCATTCGCATCTCGCGCGCAACTTCGCGATCGGCAGGCGGTAGCCAGACGCGCTCATGGCCCCACAGGCTTGGGCCGGCCTTCATCTCGAACGGCTGCCATGTCTTGGGTTCGATATCGCGACCGCCCCAGCCGCACTCGACCATGAACGACGACGGCGTCTTGGCATAAAACGACGTCATGAGATCGTTGGTGTGCCGCCCGAGCGTAACGTTGACGCGCTCCGGTTCGGTCAGGGCGATGTCGTAACACTGGCCGACATCGTCGAGCGAAAACAGTTCGACCATCAGATGATGCATGCCGTTCTTGCCGGTCTCGATCAGCGCCAGACTGTGATGCCGCGCGTTGACGTGAAAGAAGTAGGCGCGGAACGGCTTTTCGATGTAGTCGCTGAGCCCGAAGCCGAGCACGTCGACATAGAATGCCATCATCGTGTCGATGTTCTCGACTGTCAGCACGGCGTGGCCGACGCCGAGCGGACCGGTGCGGAAACCGGAAATCGAACGTCCCGGGCTGAACGGCGTGTCGGCGATCTCGGCGCCGTAAAATGCCTCCAGCCGATTGCCGGCGGGATCGCGAAATGAAATCAGCCCGCGGACGCACCTGGTGTCGGCAAGCGTTTGCGGCTCGGCGGTGACATCGATCTCGGCGCCCTGCAGCCGGGCCGCGAGCTGATCCAGGGCTGCTGCATGGGCCAGCTCCCAGCCGAAGAAGCGCGCGCCGTCCGGCATGGCACGGTCGATCACGATGCGTTGTTTGCGGTCGTCCATCCGGAACGACAATAGCGAAGGGCTGCGCTCCACCGCCTGCAGCCCGACCAGCCCGGTCCCGAACTGGCGCCAGCCGTCCAGGTCGGCCGACCCAAACCCGACATATCCCAAAGCCTGAATTGGTCCCTGAGCCGGCATTTCGTGCCTCCGTCGCCCGATCGTTGATGGTGTCGCGCGTGCTCAAATCCTACGCATATTTTCGGTTTCACCAAACCCAAAAGAGCCCTCCGGAACCGTGGTCCCGGGGGCGGGTGCCCCCGGTCGCATCCCTTGACGAACCGGCCCCGCCATGGTGTTTACTTCGCCCATGAGCACCGTCGTCCGCGTAAACCGTCTGTGGTGGCGCACCTTCTAAAGGTGGCCGTGCGATTCCATTTTCTCCAATCGTCCAGGGCCGTCATCGCAGCGCGACGGTCTTTTCGTTTGTCCTGTGTGGCGTTCCCTCGGCAAGTTTCGTAAGAGGATCACATGAACAGGACAGCTTTCTCGCTTCCCGCCCATAGCGAATACCGCACCCGAGGCGGCCTCGCGGTGACGCGGTCGGTCGAACAGTTCACGGGCGGCGCCAACCGGCTGGATGATTTGATCGATCTGCTCGACCGCCGCCGCGGCGTGGTGCTGTCGTCGGGCACCACGGTGCCGGGCCGCTATGAGAGCTTTGATCTCGGCTTTTCCGATCCGCCGCTGGTGCTGGAAACTGCCGGCTCCAACTTTTCGCTGCAGGCGCTGAACGCGCGCGGCGAGGTGCTGATCGCCTTTCTCGCTGACGCGCTGCGCGAGCCCTGCGTCGTGATCTCGGAAAAAAACGCCACGCGTCTTGCCGGCCATATCGTGCGTGGGGCCGCGCCGGTCGATGAGGACCAGCGCACCCGCCGCGCCAGCGTGATGTCGCTGGTGCGCGACCTCGTCGCCGCACTCGGCGCCAATGACGATCCGATGCTCGGCCTGTTCGGCGCCTTCGCCTACGATCTCGTCTTCCAGATCGAGGACCTCGTGCAGAAGCGCGCTCGCGAGAGCGATCAGCGCGATATCGTGCTGTACGTGCCGGATCGCCTGCTGGCCTATGATCGCGCCACCGGACGCGGTGTGGTGCTGAGTTACGAATTCGCCTGGAACGGCAAGTCCACCGTGGGCCTGCCGCGCACGTCGGGCGAAAGCGTTTACGCGAAATCGCCGCGGCAGGGATTTGCCGATCACGCGCCCGGCGAATATCAGGCCACGGTGGAGACCGCGCGCGCCGCGTTTGCCCGCGGCGATTTGTTCGAGGCGGTGCCCGGGCAATTGTTCGCCGAACCCTGCGAGCGCTCGCCGGCGGAAGTGTTCCAGCGGCTGTGCCGGATCAACCCGTCGCCCTATGGCGCGCTGATGAATTTCGGCGACGGCGAATTCCTGGTGTCGGCGTCGCCGGAAATGTTCGTGCGCTCCGACGGGCGGCGGGTCGAGACCTGTCCGATTTCAGGCACCATTGCCCGCGGCTCCGATGCGATCGGCGATGCCGAGCAGATCCGGCAATTGCTGAATTCGGAGAAAGACGAATTCGAACTCAACATGTGCACCGACGTCGATCGCAACGACAAGGCGCGCGTCTGCGTGCCCGGCAGCATCAAGGTGCTGGCGCGGCGGCAGATCGAGACCTATTCAAAGCTGTTCCACACCGTCGATCATGTCGAAGGCATCCTGCGGCCGGGCTTCGATTCGCTCGATGCGTTCCTGACCCACGCCTGGGCGGTGACGGTGACGGGCGCGCCGAAATTATGGGCGATGCAGTTCGTCGAGGACAATGAACGCTCGTCGCGGCGCTGGTATGCCGGCGCGATCGGCGCGGTCAATTTCGACGGCGGCATCAATACCGGCCTGACGATCCGGACCATCCGCATGAAGGACGGCCTCGCCGAAGTACGCGTCGGCGCCACCTGCCTGTTCGATTCAGACCCCGCCGCCGAGGACCGCGAATGCCAGGTCAAGGCGGCGGCGTTGTTTCAGGCGCTGCGCGGCGATCCGCCGAAGCCGCTGTCGGCGTTCGCGCCTGACGCGACCGGCTCCGGCAAGCGCGTGCTGCTGATCGATCATGACGACAGTTTTGTCCACATGCTGGCGGATTATTTTCGGCAGGTCGGCGCCGCCGTTACCGTGGTCCGCTACGTCCATGCGCAACAGATGCTGAGCACCCAAGAATACGATCTGCTGGTACTGTCGCCGGGCCCGGGCCGGCCGGAAGATTTCGGGATCGCCAAAACCATCGATACGGCGCTGGCCAGGAAGTTGCCGGTGTTCGGCGTCTGCCTCGGCGTGCAGGCGATCGGCGAATATTTCGGTGGCCAGTTGGGGCAACTCGGCCAGCCCGCGCATGGGCGCCCATCGCGGGTCCAGGTGCGCGGCGGACGGCTGATGCAGAACCTGCCCAATGAGATCGTGATCGGCCGCTATCATTCGCTCTATGTCGAGCGCGATAGCATGCCGGATGTGCTGGCGGTCACCGCGAGCACCGAGGATGGCGTGGCGATGGCGATCGAACACAAGACCCTGCCGGTCGGCGGCGTGCAATTCCATCCGGAATCGCTGATGTCGCTCGGCGGCGAAGTCGGCCTGCGCATCGTGGAAAATGCGTTCCGGCTAGGTGTGGGCTAAGGACGCGTCATTGCGAGCGCAGCGAAGCAATCCAGGCGCCAAGCAAGGCTGGATTGCTTCGTCGCGAGAGCTCCTCGCAATGACGGAAGAGATAAAGTGCTGATTGTTCAGTTTTGAAAGAGACACCAATGACTTTTGACCTCGACCTGAAGGCCGCCGTCCGCAGCATTCCCGACTATCCGAAGCCGGGCATCCTGTTCCACGACATCACCACGCTGCTCGGCAATGCGCGGGCATTCCGCCGCGCCGTCGACGAACTGGTGCATCCCTGGGCCGGCTCCAAGATCGACAAGGTTGCCGGCATCGAGGCGCGCGGCTTCATCTTGGGCGGCGCGGTGGCGCATCAGGTCTCCGCGGGCTTCGTGCCGATCCGCAAGAAGGGCAAGCTGCCGCACACCACGGTGCGGATCGCCTATTCACTGGAATACGGTCTCGACGAGATGGAGATGCACGCCGATGCCATCCTGCCCGGCGAGCGCGTCATTCTGGTCGACGATCTCATCGCCACCGGCGGCACCGCGGAGGGGGCGGTAAAATTGCTGCGCCAGATCGGCGCCGACGTGGTCGCGGCCTGCTTCATCATCGACCTGCCGGATCTCGGCGGCGCCGCCAAATTGCGCGCGATGGATGTGCCGGTGCGAACGCTGATGGCGTTCGACGGGCATTGAGGGGGATCAGGGTCAACGCACCCACAGCGCGTCGTCCCCGCGAACGCGGGGACCCATAACCCCTGGCTTTGATGATCGAAGACTGAAGCTGCAACACCGCGCCTGAACGCAAAATCCTCGGCGTATGGGTCCCGGCGTTCGCTGGGACGACGAGAGGGGGGAGCGACTATCGCTGCAGGATCAGCTTCAGTTCCAGTTCGCGAAAGCCGAGATAATTGCGCCGGATCCATTGGTGCAGCTCGGTCGATGAATCCTTCTCGTGCCGCAAATAGTCCGTGAACGAGAAACTGAGCCGGTCGATATAGGTCTTGAGAAATGGCGGTAGCGCGCGGATGCGCAGCGCCCGGCCGTGCGCCATCTCCGCGGGCAACTCGCCACGCACTACATGTTCATTGTCGACCGTGACCAGCGCGCCCGGCGGAATCTGCTGACGCAGGGTTTCGTGCCCGCGGACCGAGATGCGATCGGTGTCGGCCACGAACAGGATGATCGGCGCCACGCGGCGTCGCGCGGCTTCCTTCAGGAAACCGATCTCGGCGGACATTTTGAAGAACTCGTCGAAGGCGTGGAAGCCGAGGTCGATCACCTTGGCGACGCCGTCGTCGACGATCAGGCGGTCCATCAGCTGCATCTTGCCGTAGGTGTCGATGACGTCGGCGGTCTCGGTCGTCTTCGGCAGATAGTCCAGCAGCGACGGCTCCTTCAGATTGACGTCGAAGGAGACGACCGTGCCGTTTTTCAGCAACAGGAATTCGCTGAGCAGCCGCGCCATCAGCGTTTTGCCGACGAGCGGGCGGGGCGAGCAGATGATGTAGACGGGCGTATGGCTCATCGCGGGCTATATCAGGCGTGTCTGGCGCCCAATCCAGCCTAATCCCGGTCGCAAGGCAATTATTTTTCACCGCCGCGGGTGATCGGTTTGCTGGCGCCGACCAGATCGGTCAGCTTGATGCGGTCGAATTCGCTCCAGACATTGGCGAGCCAGTGCCGGACATAGCCGCGCAGCACAAAGGAGTAATTCGCGGCCTCGTCGTGCACGCCCTTGTTGGCGACGAATTTCAGGAACGGCACCGATGAGACCTCGACCTGCTCGTAGGCCATTTCGTTGAGTTTCGGAATCGTGAGGTCGGTGGCATCCTTGATGCGATGGAAATAGGAGTTGTAGGTCGCCTGATCCCATTGGAAGAACTGGGTGTCGTTGATGAAGTTTTTCACCAGGAAATATTTGGCGCCGCCCATGAAATTCGCGGTCTCGGCGATTTCGTCGAGTGATGCGATCGATGGGCCCAGTATGTGGAACACGGCAAAGGTGATCTGGCCGGTCTTGGCGGCATCGAGGAAGCCGATGTCGCGCAACGAGGCCAGCGCCGGCGACAACAGTCCGGCGCGAACGTCGATCACGGTCACGGAGGGGCTGGCGGCGTTCAGCGTGTCGAAGATCTTCATCTGGTCCGCCGTCGTCGTCATGTCGACGATTTCGGTGATGTCGGGATGGAAGCGCTTCAGCGTGCCGCGCGGCGACTCCGTATCGAAGGCGCGGGTCTGCACGTTATTGGCGCTGAAATAGTCCAGCAAGGTGCGCGACACCGTGGTCTTGCCGACCCCGCCCTTGTCGGCACCCACCACGATCACTACCGGCTTTGACATGAACTTCCCTTGAACTTCCCGTGCGCCCGCGGACCACAAAAAGCGTCCGTATTGTCCCTATCCCTGCTTTGGGCGCGAACATGGCAGAAACAAGGGAGAATTCAATTCTTTAGAGTAACCGCTTGGGATATTCCCCGCCGACGTCGTTAACACTCCGGAGGGTGGAAACGCTAGAGCATGATCCGGAAAAGAGGAAACCGGTTCTCGTAAAAAAGATCATGCTCAAACAAAAGGATAACGCGGAAGCGTAATTCGACTCAATTGAATCATGCGCTAGCGGTGTCCCCACGGGCCGGCGGCACTGCCCCACGGACCTGCGGGCGGAGCCGGCATTTCCTGAGGCGCGCCGACCGGGTCGCCGGGCGAACCCCATGGCCCCGACGGCAATGCCGGCGGAACCTGACCATCCTGGGTCGGCTGCGACGGGTCGTCGGACGCCGCGGCCGACGGCAAGGCGAGGGGACCCGGGTCGTGACCGCCGGCGTATTTCACCAGCGCCTGCACCCGGCTTTCCACCGAAGGGTGGGTGGCGAACAGGTCGGAAAAGCCTTCGCGCGGGTTGTCGAGGCACAATTCCATCACCGCTGAAGTTGCGCCCGGAAGCTCGCCGCGGCCTTCGATCTTGCGCAGCGCCGAGATCATGGCATCCGGATTTTTTGTCAGTTCGACCGATCCGGCATCGGCGAGCAATTCGCGCGATCGCGATAGCGCCAGCCGCACCAGCTGCGACAGCAGCCACGCCAGCGCGATCAACACCACCGCGACGATGATGATAATGATCGCCGCTCCGCCGGATCCTTTGCGGTCGCCGCCGCTATCCGAGGAAGAGGACGACGATGAGGAGGACGATGACGACCAGGACGAACCGCGGCCGGAGCTCCAGCCATAATTGCCGAAGTTGAAGAAGCCGCGAAACAACAGCTCGGCGAAAAAGCCGACCACGCCGGCGATGATCACCGCGATCACCATCATCTGCACGTCGCCGTTGCGGATATGGGTCAGCTCGTGGCCGAGCACCAATTCGATCTCTTGATCGTTCAGCGCATTCAGCAGGCCGCGCGTCACGGTGACCGCATATTGCCGCTGGTTCAGGCCGGTCGCGTAGGCGTTCAGCGCATCGCTATCCACGATCTTCAGCTTCGGCATCGGAATGCCACGCGAGATACAGAGGTTCTCCAGCAGATTATAAAGCCGCGGCTCCTGCTGCCGCGTCACGTCCTCGCCGCCGGTCACGGCGTCGATGATCTTCTGGTGGAAGAAATAGGCGATCACGATCCATAGCAGCGCAGCCCCGGTCGAATAGGGCAGCGTCCGGATCACGTCGAACAGCGCGACCTTGAGATAGTAATCGACCGTCCCGTCACCATTGTTGAGCACTTCGATAACCAGCGCGCCGGCATAGACGATCACATAGACCAGCAGAAACAGCCCGGCGAGCAGCAGCATCGAACGGAATTTATTCGATGCGATATGCGTGTAGAGACCATACGCGGCCATGATGCGGTTTCCTCTAGCAACAGTCATTCCGGGGCGCGCTGCAAGCGCGAACCCGGAATCTCGAGATTCCGGGTTCGCCGCTTCGCGGCGCCCCGGAATGACTGGGGCGAGAGGATTTCACCTCAGAACTTCACCGTCGGCGCCTGCTCGACTTCGGTGCGGCTGGCGCCGAGGTCGAAGAAATCCTTGCGGGTGAAGCCGAACATGCCGGCGAACAAGGCGGCCGGCATCTGCTGGATGCCGGTGTTGTATTCCTGGACCGCGTTGTTGAAGAAACGGCGGCTGGCGGCGATCTTGTTTTCGAGGTCGGACAATTCGCCGGCCAGTTGCTGGAAATTGGTGTTGGCCTTGAGGTCGGGATAGGCCTCCGACAGGGCGATCAACTTGCCGAGCGCGCCGCTGAGCTGGTTTTCGGCGGCAGAAACCTGCGCCGGTCCCTGCGCCGACATCGCCGCGCCGCGCGCCTTGATGACATCGTCCAGCGTGCCGCGCTCATGCGCGGCATAGCCCTTCACGGTCTCGACCAGGTTCGGGACCAGATCGTGGCGCTGCTTTAGCTGCACATCGATGTCGGCAAAAGCCTGATTGACGCGCTGGCTGAGCGCGACCAGCCGGTTGTAGGCGGCAAACGCGAAAAGTATGAGAACAACGATGACGCCGAGAACGATCCAGCCGGTCGACATGGCAAAAACTCCTGGTGGGACGACGAATGCGGGGCAACCCAGACGAAAGGACAACCTAGACGAAAACAACGCCGCGCGGCAGCCCGCACGACGTGGACATCCGGTTGGTCGGCGTCAGGGAGGGTTAAGTTCAAAGCCCGACACTACGCCGTCCCGGCGAAGGCCGGGACGACCCGTGGTTGGCACTGTTAATTCGTCACCGCATCGCCCCAGCGCCAGCGGCGGGCGCGGGCGTAATCGGCCTTGGCGCGGCGGGCCACGTGCGCCATCTGCAGGCCGTCAGGTGTGCAGAGCTTGGCCGTCACTTCGACCTTGCTGACGACGGGTTGCGCCAGCACGCGGGACGGCCGCGATGTGATGGGCGCGCGCGTCAGCGCGACATAGCTGAATTTTTCATCCTCGAATGGCAGCTCGGCGGCCTTGATCTGCTTGTGCGCCTGCGAACGCTGCAGCCGTTGGGTGAAATGACACCAGTCGGGCGCTGCAAGCGGACATTCGCCGTCATGCGGGCAGGGGGCGGCGACATGGGCGCCCGATCTAATCAATTGCTGCCGCAGCGCGATGATCCGCGCATAGCCCTGCGGCGTGCCGGGCTCGATCACCAGCAGCGTGTCGCGGGTTTTGGTCCACATCAGCTCAGCGAGCGCCTGCCGTTCCGGCTCATCCATCTCGCCGATCACGTAGCTCGCCACCACGAGATCGGCGGCGCCGGCCTTGGCCAGCGCATCGCGGGCGTCGCCGCGTCGGTAGTCCATGTCGCGGAGGCGATAGGCGTCGCGGCCGAGATCGAGCGCCAGCGCGCGCAACGCGGCGTTGGCATCGAGCAAGGTAAAACGCTGCAGCGACGGCAACGCTTCGGCGGCGGCCCATGTGGCCGTGCCCGGTCCGGCGCCGACGTCGAGCAGGTCCAGCGGCGCAAAATGCGGCCTGAGCTCGCCGAGCGCATTCAGGCTGGCGGTGACCGCAGCATAGGTCGCAGGCATTCGCGCCAGCGCATAGGCCAGCGCGTCGGTCTCGGTACGGATCGCGGCGGAGTTGCCGCCGCTGCGATAGCTCTGTGAGATCGCGGCGGCGCGTTCGGCCGCGTCGCTACGCGATAGGCCGTGCAGCCGCGCGTCGAGCGCGGCCTTGAGTTCGGCGGGAAGGTCGGGTGAGACCGTCATGGCAGGCCGTCATCTCTGGTCATTCCGGGGCGGTCCGCAGGACCGAACCCGGAATCTCGAGATTCCGGGTTCGTGCTTCGCACGCCCCGGAATGACGGCCCACCTTACGCCACGTGCTGATCGAGGATCTTCACCGCTTCGTCGAGCGCGACCGAAACCAGTTGCGAGACGCCGCGCTCGGCCATGGTGACGCCGAACAGGCGGTTCATCCGCGCCATCGTGATCGGGTTATGCGTGATGATGATGAAGCGCGTCTCGGTGGTCGAGGTCATCTCGTGCAGCAGGTTGCAGAAACGCTCGACGTTATGGTCGTCAAGCGGCGCGTCGACTTCGTCCAGCACGCAGATCGGCGACGGGTTGGTGAGGAACACCGCAAAGATCAGCGCCAGCGCGGTCAACGCCTGCTCGCCGCCCGAAAGCAGCGAGAGCGTCTGCGGCTTCTTGCCAGGCGGCTTGGCGATGATTTCAAGGCCGGCCTCGAGCGGATCGTCGCTCTCGATCAGGTGCAACGCCGCTTCGCCGCCGCCGAATAGTTCGACGAACATTCGCTTGAAGTGGGAGTTGACCATCTCGAACGAGGTCAGCAGCCGCTCGCGCGCTTCGCGGTTGAGGCTCTGGATGCCCTGGCGCAACCGCTTGATGGCTTCCACCAGATCGTCGCGTTCGGTGGTCAGCGACGTGTGCTGAACCTCGACCTCGCGCAATTCTTCCTCGGCGCGCAGATTGACCGCGCCGAGCCGCTCGCGGTCGCGACGCAGCTTTTCGAGATTTTCCTCGATCTCGGACAGCGGCGGCAATTCGGTTTCCGGCGTGATTTCGGCCATGCCGGCTACCGCATGCGGCTCGACTTCCAGCATGTCATGGATTTCGCGTTCGACATCGGCGAGCCGGCGCCGGGTGCCTTCCATGCGCTCCTCGGCGCGGGCGCAGGCTTCGCGGGCGCTCGACAACGCCTCCAGCGAAATTTTCGCGGCGCGATCGGTTTCTGCCATCGCGTTCTCGGCGGTGGCCAGTGCGTCCGCGGCAACGCGACGGGCACTCTCGGCGGACTCGATTTCACCGATCAGCGCGCGGCGCTTTTGCGCAAACAACGCCGGCGCATCCTCGAGTTCGGCGCGCTCGGCCGTGACTTCGGTGATGCGGGCTTCGATGGTGGCGATCTGCGAGCCCGCGCCTTCCATGCGCGTATTCCACTGGTTCTGCTCGGCCACGATGGCCTGCAGCCGGCGGTCGGCGAGCTCGGCTTCGCGCGCCAGCGCCTGGGCTTCGGCGCGTACCTGTGCGGCGAGGCGGCGATGTCCCTCGATGTCGCTGCGGACGGCCGCGAGCTTTTCTTCGGCATCGAGGCTCGGCGGCAACTCATCCAGCGCCGCGGTCGCGGTTTCATGCGCGCCGACGGCCTCAGAGCGGTCGGCGTCGAGCCGGCTGTGCGCCTCGGTCAGCGCCGATTTGCGCGCGGCGTGGCGGTTGATTTCGCGCTCGGTATTGGCGTGGCGTTCGCGCGCGGCGTCGGCCTCGCGCTGGGCGGCGCGCCAGGCGTCGCGTCCGGAGGTCTCCGCGGCGGAGGCGACCTTCAGTTCGGCTTCGGCGGTCTCCAGCGCCTGACGCTTGGCGGTGGCCTCGGCGCGGGCCAGCTCGAGTTCGCTCTCGATATCGACCAGCCGCGCCCGTTCCGCGAGGCGCCGTGCCGCACCGGTCGGCGCATGGGCTGCGGCGACAAAACCGTCCCAGCGCCAGACATCGCCTTCCAGCGACACCAGCCGCTGGCCGGTTTTTAGTTGCGACACCAGCTCGGCGCCGCGCTCCTTGGCGACGACACCTATCTGGGCCAGACGTCGCGCCAGTTCGGTCGGCGCATCGACCACCGAAGCCAGCAACTCGACGCCGGCGGGCAATGACGGATCGCCCTCGGTAACGCCTGAATTGGTCCAGCGCATCGGCGCCGACGGATCGACCGGCGCGTCAAGATCGTCGCCCAGGGCGGCGCCCAGCGCCTTCTCGTAACCCTTGGCGACGGTGACGCCGTCGATGATCGGCGGCCACAGATTCTTGGTTTCGCCATTGACGAGTTTCGAGATCGTGCGCGCTTCGGTCTCAAGCCGCTGCACCCGCTTGTCGGCTTCGTTCAGCGGCGCGCGGGACGATTCCAGTTTCGCGCGTGCGGCGACGTGGCCGGCTTCGCTGGCTTGCGCTGCGGCTTCGGACATCGCGAGATGTTCCTGCGCGGTCTCCATGATGCCGGCGAATTCGGCGAGGTCGCCCAGGCCGCTGGTTTCCTGCGCCAGCTTTTCTTCTTCGCGGCGGACACCGGCGATCTCCTGATCGAGCCGTGCGACGCGCTCCTGGTGGGTGCGCACGCCTGCCTCAAGCTGGCGGCGTTTGGCGGTAAGATCGGCCAATGCGGTGGTCAGCTCGGTAAACAGCCGCTCGGCATTGGCCAGCGTGGCTTCCGCGTCGGACACACGTTCGTCGACGCCGCTGCGTTTCTCGACGCGCGACTTGATCTCTTCCTTTAGTTCGCTGTCTTCGACATTGAGCCGTTGCAGCGCAACTGCGGCGTCGGCGGATTGCTGCTGCTCGCGGGCGATGTCGGCGGAGAATTGCGTCAGCCGGCGATCGAGTTCGGCGACGCGCTCCTTGGCGCGCTCTTCCTCGCGGTCGAGCGTTTCGCGCGCATTGGTGAGGCGCTGCAGGCCTGCCGCGGCACGGGCTTCGCCTTCGCGCAGCGCCGGCAATTCGGAGGCGCGGATGGCCTGGATGCGGGCCGCCTCAGCCTGTTCACCGGTGCGCTCGGCCATCTCGCGGACGCTGAGGTCATGGACCCGACCGGCCTCGGCGACGTCGGAATTGGCTTCCAGCCAACGCAGATGGAAAAGCGTAGCCTCGGCCTTGCGAACCTTGGCGGCGACTTCGCGATAGCGGATCGCCTGGCGGGCCTGTTTCTTCAGGCCGTCGATCTGGCCGGACAACTGTCCGATGACATCTTCGACGCGGGTGAGATTGGTTTCGGCCGCCTTCAGCCGCAATTCCGCCTCGTGGCGGCGGGCGTGGAGCCCGGCGACGCCGGCGGCGTCTTCCAGCACGCGGCGGCGCTGTTCGGGTTTTGCCTGAATGATCTCGCCGATCTTGCCTTGGTGGACCAGGGCTGGTGAACGCGCACCGGTGGCGGCGTCGGCGAACAGGATCTGCACGTCACGGGCGCGCACGTCGCGGCCATTGATGCGATAGACCGAGCCCGCTTCGCGTTCGATCCGGCGGGAGATTTCCAGAATCTCGCGGTCGTTCACTGCAGATGGCGCGGTGCGATCGGAATTATCGATCGTCATCACCACTTCGGCGTGGTTGCGCGACGGCCGGTTGCCGGAGCCTGCGAAGATCACCGCGTCCATGTCGGCGGCGCGCAGCGATTTGTGCGAGGTCTCGCCCATCGCCCACCGCAGCGCTTCCACCAGATTGGATTTGCCGCAGCCGTTGGGTCCGACCACGCCGGTCAGGCCCGGCTCGATCATGAAGTCGGTGGGTTCAACGAAAGACTTGAAACCGTGGAGGCGAAGGCGTGTGAGTTTCATGGACACGGTACTCTGTTGGCAGGACACGAATCTCCCTGCCGTGACAATACCATAGAAGGCAATGTCGGTGTGTGGGTAAGTCGCTTTGCGGCTCTCTGGGATCCAACAATGGCGAGGCCGGGCCCGAAGGGCAACCGCCGCCCTGGGCTTTTCCCAAGGCTTTTATAGGGCTTTTGTGAAGCCGTTATCCCAAGCTTTTTTTAGATCGCGCGCGAGCAAATCAGCTCTTGAGCATCGACTTGATCTTCTTGTCGAATTCATCGAACGACGCTTCGCCCTTGATGACCTCGCCATTGATGAAGAAAGTCGGCGTTGAATTCACCTTGAGCACCTCGGTGGCGTACTTCTGATCGGCGGCGATCTTGTCGAGCAGCGCCTGGTCCTTCAGGCAGTCCTCGACGGCCTGCTGGCTGAGGCCGGCCTGCTTGCCGATCCGGGTCAGGGTCTCGGTGGTGTTCTTCATCACCCAGTCGTTCTGCTGCTTGAACAGCAGGTCGACGACGGTGAAATATTTGGAGGCATCGTCCTTGGCGATGCAGCGCGCCAGCATCGAACCCGCGGCTGCTTTGATGTCGAGCGGGAATTCGCGGAAGATGTAGCGCACCTTGCCGGTGTCGACATAGGCCGCCTTGATCTTCGGAAACACCTCGGCGTTGAAGGCCGCGCAATGCGGGCAGGTCATCGAGGCGTATTCGGTGATCGTCACCGAGGCGTCCGCGGGCCCGATCGCCATGTCGGGCAGCGAGACCGGCTTGGCAACGTCGGCAGCGCTTTGCGCCATCGCGCTGGTGATCAGGCGCAGCGGCGAGAAACCGGCGAGAGCGGCAAGCCCGGTCAGTGACAGGGCGGCAGTGAAGGCGCGGCGCGTGATGATCAAGGGTTTGCTCCCGGCTTGGCGCGTTCACGCCCTAAGAAACCTATAGAAGACGTGTTCGCTAGCTTGAAACCACAATTGTGGCAATGGCAGGCCGCCATGGCCGGCCCTCGCGGCGGGCTCAATTTCACTTGATCGATGCGCCGAGCCGCGCCAGCGCGGCGCGCAATTCCTCGTCCTCGACGGCGGTAAGCGTTTCGGCGACTTTGGCCACCGCGCGGGCGTCCGGGGGCCGGGGAGGGGCGGGGCGATCCCGGCGCGACAGCGGCCCCTGACGCAGCGCCAGCCGGCCGACCGCGCTCCAGCCGAAGAAGCGGTTGACCCGCTGCAGCAGGGCGTCCGAAGCGTGCTGGATTTCCAGCGCCATCGGACCTTCGACCCGCAGCACCAGCGTGGCCGGCTCCTGCGGCTGGCCCTCGACCGGCCGCGGCCACTGGATCTTCAGCGGTTCCGAATGCCGGGCGATCTCCGGACCGGCGATTTCCGCCCACCGCGTGACCAGTTCGCGCGCGGCAAAGCCCTGCTTGGCATAGGCGTCCGCAAACACGTCGCTGAGCAGGACGGAAAGCGGCTTGGCGCTGATCGGGCCGGGTTTTGAAAATCTTGCCATTGGGGCGTTATAGCACCGGCACCCGCCGGAAGCACGCTCAGGCGGCGCGCGGCATTGTTTTAAGGTCGCGATCAATCCCGCGTCGCGGCTCCCTCGCCGCGGGTGACTTCGTCATCCTGAGGTGCTTGCCGTCTTCGGCGAGCCTCGAAGGATGGCCGCAGTTACCGAGCTGAACTCCCTCCTTCGAGGCTCGCAAGAAAGAGCGCGCACCTCAGGATGACGGCGTCGCGTGTCGCTATCATGGATGACGCTAAAGGCTATCATCCGGCGCTGGTTTTGTATTGATTCTGATATTACGGTGAGGCGTGCCTCCATCCGCGAACAAGAAACCCCGACATTCTGACGCGTCATTCAATCGTCCGGCGCTGCTGCTCGAATGGTATGACCGCCATCGCCGCCGGCTGCCGTGGCGGCCGCTGGCCGGGGAGCGCGCCGAGCCGTATCGGGTCTGGCTGTCGGAGATCATGCTGCAGCAGACCGGCGTCAAGACGGTAGGGCCGTATTTCGAAAAATTCGTCGCACGCTGGCCCGACGTCGCCGCGATGGGCCGCGCGTCGCTCGACGATGTGCTGCGGATGTGGGCCGGGCTTGGCTATTACTCGCGCGCGCGCAATCTGCATGCCTGCGCGGTGGCGGTGTTGCGCGATCATGGCGGCGTGTTTCCCGACACAGAGGAGGGGCTGCGTACGCTGCCGGGGATCGGCCCCTACACCGCGGCCGCGATCGCCGCGATTGCATTCGATCGGCACACCATGCCGGTCGACGGCAACATCGAGCGCGTGGTGTCGCGGCTCTACGCGGTCGAGGAGCCGCTGCCGCAGGCCAAGCCGCTGATCCAGCAATTGGCGGTGACGTTGCTCCGGCCGTCGCGCCCCGGCGACAACCAGTCACGCGCCGGCGATAGCGCGCAGGCGCTGATGGATCTGGGCTCCTCGATTTGCACACCGAAGAAACCGGCCTGCGCGCTGTGTCCGCTCAATGATGATTGCGCGGCGCGCATGCGGGGCGATCAGGAGACCTTTCCGCGCAAGGCACCGAAGAAGACTGGCGAATTGCGACGGGGGGCAGCGTTTGTCGTCACGCGCGGCAGCGAATTGCTGGTCCGCACCCGCCCCGAAAAAGGCCTGCTGGGCGGCATGACCGAGGTGCCGAACTCAACCTGGGCCGCCGAACAGGACGACAAGACCTCCCTGGAACAGGCGCCGGTGCTGAAGGGCGTCGCGCGCTGGCACCGCAAGGCCGGCGTCGTGACACATGTGTTCACGCATTTTCCGCTGGAGCTCGTGATCTACACGGCCAAACTTGCCGCTCGGGCAAGCGCGCCTGCCGGCATGCGCTGGGTGCCGATCGCGACATTGAAGGATGAGGCCTTGCCCAATGTCATGCGCAAGGTGATCGCGCACGGGCTGGATTCCTAGCCCTCGCGCGCACCGCACAACGCTGCCGGCACTTGTGCGACGCATCACGCAAAAAGTTTTCCGAACGCCACCCGGCGCTTTCCGCGATCGCTACCGGCTGCTATCGTCTAGCAAAAGAAGAGTTGCAGGGGAGGACTTCTAATGCAGCCACCAGTCATTCGCGCCGCCAGCCGCCGCCGTTTTCTGCAATACCTCGCCGCAAGTCCGCTATTCGCCTCGGGTGCCTTGTCGGCCTACGGCACCGAAGCGCCGTCCAAACTCCCCGATCCGATGATCTGGGCACCGGCGGGTGGCGGCGATCTGATCGACAACCCGAAACTCGCGATCAACGTGTTCGACTTCGAGCCGGTAGCCCGCAAGAACGTGCCTCCCGCGCATTTCGGTTACATGGCCTCGGGCCTCGACGACGAGGTCACCCTGCGCGCCAACCGCGAGGGGTTCCTGAAATTTCAGTTGCTGCCGCACCGCCTCAATGATGTGTCGAAGATCGACACCAGCGTCGAACTTTTCGGCACCAGATATAATTCGCCGATCTTCGTGTCGCCGACCGGCGGCAACCAGTTCTTTCACCCCGACGGCGAGGTTGCGGTCGCCAGGGCCGCACGCGCCGGCAATCATCTGCAGATACTGTCGACGTCTTCGAACTTCTCCGTGGAAGACGTCACCAAGGCGCGCGGGGCGCCGATCTGGTTCCAGCTCTATGCCTCGCCGGTCTGGGAGGTTGCGCAGGCGCTGATCAAGAAGGCCGACGCCGCCGGCTGCCCGGTGCTGGCGGTGACGGTCGACCGCATCGCGGGGCGCAACCAGGAAACCCTGTTTCGGTTGATGCGCAGCGACACCCGCGAATGTGCCGGGTGTCATGACCGCGGCAGCTTCGCGGCGCGCGTGGTCCGCCGGCACAATTACGACGGTATCGATGTCACCGGCATTACCGGCGGCGGCAAGTCCTCGAATTTGTCCTGGGAAACCGTCAAGCGAATGCGCGATGTCACGCGGATGAAAATCGTGCTCAAGGGCATCGTTACCGCCGCAGACGCGGAACTGGCGGTACAGAACGGGATCGACGGTATTCTTGTTTCCAATCACGGCGGACGCGGCGAGGACAATGGCCGTTCCACGATCGATGCGCTGCCGGAAATCATCGCCGCCGTTAACGGGCGAATTCCCGTGATCGTCGACAGCGGATTCCGCCGCGGCACGGACGCGGTCAAGGCGCTCGCGATGGGGGCGCAGGCGGTCGGTATCGGCCGACCCTATCTGTGGGGACTGGGAGCCTTCGGCCAGGAAGGCGTCGAGCGGGTGCTGGAGATCGTGCGCACCGAGACGCGCGCAGCCATGCAGCAATGCGGCGCGCGTTCGGTGAAAGAACTCAATCCGAGCTTTGTGCGCCGGACGACCTGAAGTGTTTCCGCAAGCCTCTCGCTCAGCGCTTGATCTGGACGATCGGCGGCTTGGCGTTGAGGCCTTCGACCTGAAAACCGGCGACGCGCTTGTAGTTGGCGGCGATGTCTTCCAGCTCTTGCTGCGACAGCACGTCGGTGACGATCTCATAGCCGTTGGGCGCGCGTTCCTCGACCATCTGCATCACCTGCTCCGGTCCGTTGCGGCGGTTGAGCATCACGAGGTCGGTGGTGGCAGGACGGCGTTCAGCCTCATAGGCTGTTAGTGCGGCGTTGGTCGGGCCATGCGCCAGGATCTCGCGGGTCAGCACGCGGGCATCGAGGATTGCCTGTGACGCTCCGTTGGAGCCGATCGGATACATCGGATGCGCGGCGTCGCCGATCAGGGTGACCGGCCCGAAAGTCCATTGCGCAATCGGATCGCGGTCGACCAGCGGATACTCGTAGGCGTGCGGACAGTCCTCGATCAGGCGGGGGACATCGAGCCAATCGAATTTCCAGTCCTTGAACCAGGGCAGGAATTCTTCCAGCCGCGCGGTGCGGTTGTAATCCTCACGCCGCCATTGATAGGTCGGCGGCATGTGCCGCTCGGCGACCCAGTTGATGTCGAATTTGCCGTTGGCGTCGGCCTCCTTGGAGATCGTGTAGCAAACGAATTTCAGGATTTCGTGGCCGGCCATGATCATGGTGCGACCGGACAGGAAAGCGTCGCCCTTGGTGATGCCGCGCCACAGGATGCGCCCGTTCCAGATCGGCGGACCTTCCTGCGGATAAAGCTTTTCGCGGATCGCCGAGTGAATGCCGTCGGCGGCGATCAGCAATTGGCCGTCATAGCTGCCGGCTTGTTTACCGCTGGCCTTGTCGATGAAATCGGCGCGCACGCCCGTCGATGTTTCGGTCCAGCCGCTGAGATGATGGCTGGTGAGGATGTTTTCCTTTCCGAGCCGCTCAATGGCGGTGTCGAGCAGGATCTGCTGCAGCGTGCCGCGATGAATTGAAAATTGCGGCCAGTTGTAGCCGGCCTCGATGCCGCGCGGCTCGCTCCAGATCGGTTTGCCGTGCTTGGAAAAATACGCGAGCTCCTTGGTACGGACGCCCGACGCATCGAGTTTTTCCAGAAGACCGAGTTCAATCAGCTCGCGCACGGCATGCGGCAGCACGTTGATGCCGACCCCGAGCGGCTTCAGCTCCGACACGCTTTCAAACACTTTGGCCGCTATGCCGATCTGGTGCAGGCTGAGCGCCAAGGTCAACCCGCCAATGCCACCGCCGGCGATAAGTACCGTCATTCCAGCCCCCTATGTCCGGCTCCCTGATGTCATGGCGTCATGGCATGAGCGGCCAAGGCGGGCAACTGCCCCGGGTTCCTCGCCGCGCCGCCCATGGAACCATCGGCCGTCGCTGGCGTTTTCGAAGGCCATGCCGCGTTTGCCGGCGATATCTGGGCATCACGGGATATTTTCATGCCGGCAGGGGCCGCTTCAACCAATTCATCTGCACCGCAACGCCATTTGGCTACCCCATCAGGACTCCGAGTCGCCTCAAGCAGGCAACGGCGGAGGCCCATCGCGATCTGGATGGCCGGCTGGGGGCGCTCGATTTGTCCAGCCTTGGCGGCTACCGGCGTTTTCTGGAAGCCAATGCCGCGGCGTTGTTGCCATTGGAGGACGCGCTGGAATGGCTGATGTCGCCACGATGTTTGCCGACTGGCCGCAGCGGTCGCGTCGCGCGGCCATCGCAGCCGATCTTGCCAAAGTCGGTGGGATTGCGCGTCCGGCTGCGGCGCCACCGATCCTGAACGGCAATGCCGTGCTTGGCACCATGTATGTGCTGGAGGGATCGCGACTCGGCGCGAAATATCTGATCCGAACGGTCGCAAATTCCGCCGATCCCGTGATTGCGGATGCAACGGCCTATCTTGGTCACGGCGCAGGTCAGCCGCTCTGGCCGCGCTTCCTGGTCGCGCTGGAGCGAGAGCCGGTAATGCCGGATGACGAGGCCGAGATTGTCGAAGCCGCGACCGCCGCGTTCGCGACCTTCTCGCAGGCGGCGGCGCGCGCATGAACCGGGCCGTCGACCTCACCAATTGCGACCGCGAGCCGATTCACATTCCCGGCAGTGTGCAGCCGTTCGGCTTCCTGCTGACGGTGTTGTCGGATTTCACGATCGTGATCGCGTCCGACAATGTCGCCGATTATCTCGGCACCAACTACTCCAACGTCCTGCAGCGCCCGCTCAGCGAGGTGTTTTCGGAAGCGGCGGTTGCGGCGATCCGCGCGCGGGTCGACTACCTCAGCGGGCCCGATGCGGTGGAGCGCATGTTCGGCGTCGAGTTGCAGCCGGGCGGAAAACTGTTCGATGTCGCGGTCCATTTTTCCGGCGCCTATCTGATCGTCGAAGCCGAGCCGAGCGTGGTCGAGCCTGATGTCAATTCGGGTGAAATGGTTCGCCTGATGCTCGGACGCGTGCGCAAAACGAGGGGACTGACCGAACTCGCCCAGGAATCCGCGCGTCAGCTCAAGATCCTCAACGGCTTCGACCGCGTGATGGTCTATCGCTTTCATCCGGATGGATCGGGCGAAGTGATCGCCGAAGTCGCTTCATCCGGCCTCGAGCCATTTCTGGGTCTGCATTACCCGGCGTCGGATATTCCGAAGCAGGCCAGGATCCTGTACCAGCGCAACTGGCTGCGGATCATCTCGGACATCAACGCCAAACCGGCATTGCTGACCGCAACCGCAAGCCACAGTGCCCCGCTGCTTGATCTCTCGATGAGCGTGCTGCGGTCGGTCTCGCCGATCCATGTCGAATATCTGCGCAACATGGGGGTCGGCGCCTCGATGTCGGTGTCGATTCTGCGCGACGGCAAGTTATGGGGCCTGTTCGCGTGCCATCATTATTCGCCGCGCCATATCTCGTTCGAGCGGCGCACCGCGGCCGAATTGTTCGGGCAGATGTTTCGTGGATCCTGGAGGGCCGCGAACGCGAGGGTGATGTCGCCTATGAAGCGCGCGCCCATCAGGTTCAGGAGCGGCTGATGGAAAGCGCGGCCTCGCGCGCCCACGGTCATCGTCCAATCACAGAATTCATCGGTGACTATCGCAGGATGATCACGTGCGACGGCATCGCAGTGTGGTCGGAGGGAGAGATCACGCTCGACGGCGAGACCCCGACCGAAAGCGAGGTAAAGGATCTCATCAATTTCATCAATCGCACCTCGCCCGGACGCATCTGCGCCAGCGGCGAGATCGCAAAGGTCTATGCTGCCGGCGAATTGTTTCGGGATCGCGCCGCGGGTTTCCTCGCGATCCCGATTTCGCGGATGCCGCGCGATTGCCTGATCTTCTTCCGTCGCGAAATCCTGCGTTCGGTAAACTGGGCCGGCGATCCCAACAAGGTCTATTCGGAAGGGCCGCTCGGTTCCCGCCTGACCCCGCGCAAGAGTTTTGAGCTCTGGCAGGAGGTCGTCAGCGGGCAATCGAAACCCTGGTCGCAGGCCGACCTGCATATCGCCGAAAGCCTGCGCGTCACCTTGCTCGAAGTGATCCTGCAATTGTCCGATCTCGCCGAGCGCGAGCGTCGCGGTGCGCAGGAGCGCCAGGAATTGATGATTGCGGAACTCAATCACCGGGTTCGCAATATCCTGAGCCTGGTCCGCGCGCTGGTCGCGCAAAGCAAGGATTCGGCGTTGAACATCGAGGAGTTCTCCAACGTGCTGGGCGGCCGCATCCAGGCGCTGGCGCGCGCGCATGACCAGATCACCAATCTGAACTGGGCGCCGGTCGCGCTCAAATCGCTGGTGGAGTTGGAAGCGGGCGCCTATCTCGGCGCGCGCGCCGGCCGCATCCGCATGGACGGCCCCGAGGTCGCGCTCGATCCCAAGGCGTTCGCGACGCTGGCGCTGGTGGTCCACGAGATGATGACCAATTCCGCGAAATATGGCGCGCTGGCCGATTCGACCGGCCAGGTCGAAGTGCTCTGGCGATTGACGAGGGATCTAGCCTGGTGATCGACTGGAAGGAAAGCGGCGGGCCGCCGGTGCAGCCGCCGTCCCGGCGCGGCTTCGGCACTACCATCATCGAACGCTCGGTGCCGTTCGACCTCAAGGGCGATGCGGAAATCAAGTTCGATCTGCTGGGCGTTCAGGCGCGGTTCGTCATCCCCGCCAATTTTGTGCAGATGATCCCCGGAATGTCCGGCCTGCCAGGCAAAGTTGCGGCAAAGGAGCAAGCGATGCCACGAATTTCCGATACCGCGCTGATCGTCGAGGACAATCTGATTATCGCGATGAGCGCCGAGGTGATCCTGCTCGAACTTGGTGCGCGCCATGTCGAGACGGCGGCATCGGTCAATCAGGCGCTGAAATCGATCGAGCGCGAGAAGCCGAGTTTTGCCTTGCTCGACGTCAATCTCGGCAATGAGAACAGCATCAAGGTCGGGCAGAAGCTGCTCGAGCTCGAAGTGCCGTTTATCTTTGCCACCGGCTATGGCGAGCGCGCGCCGATTCCGGCCGAGCTTGCCGCGGCACCCGTGATCCAGAAGCCGTATACGCGGGAGGTTGTTGAAAACGCGTTGGCCAAGCTCAAACGGCCAAACTAGGATTAGCTGAAGCGGCGCCTCGGTGTGAGAAAAACTTGCCGAGAAATACGGCCGCCTGGTCCGAGATGCCGATGATCTTGTTGGTCGCCTGGCGATAAAATTTGAAGTTCAGTTCCCGAAACATAAAAAATTCCCCGATACGCGACGCGCATCGGGGAATCGCTGTGTAGAATCGAATTTGGCCGGCTCAGGCGACCTTGGTCTTGAGATGGCCGAACATGATATTCTTGGCCTCTTCGTCCATCTCGGTCTTGAAGGTGAACTTGTCCTTCAGTGCGATCGCCCGCGCCGCCGCCGGCCGTGCGGTGACTTCATCGAGCACGCGCTTCACGTTGGGATACTTCGCAAACACGTCATCGCCGAGGACGTAGGGCGCCATGCGGATCCAGCCCCACAGCGCCATGTCGACGATGGTGTAGGTATCTCCGACCATGTAGCGGCTCTTGGCGAGGTGGTCGTCGAGGATCTTGTAGTGGCGATGCGCCTCGTACTGGTAGCGATTATGGGCGTATTCCAGATCCTTCGGTGCGGCGTGCTTGAAATGCACCGCCTGGCCGGAATAGGGACCGAGGCCGGTGGCAATGAACATCAGCCAGGACAGCATTTGCGCCTTGGCGGTCGGGGTGTTGGGCGGCATGAATTTGCCGGTCTTCTCGCCGAGATAGAGCAGGATCGCGTTGCTGTCGAACACGAACACGCCGTTATCGTCGATCGCCGGCACCTTGCCGTTCGGATTCACCTTGAGGAATTCCGGCTTGAACTGGTCGCCCTTGCGGGTATCGACCGGCACCGGCTCGAAAGGCAGGCCGGTTTCTTCGAGAAACAGCGCCACCTTGGTGGGATTAGGCGCGGCGTTGAAGTAAAATTTAAGCATCAGCAATCTCCCTTGCTTTTGTTGGCCCCGTAAAAACCGGACGCGACGATAATGCGACGGGCGTAACTATCCATGCCCAAATTTTAGCGCCGGGCGCAAGCGACGAATTCGTGACGGGGCGTCTTGACGCTCCGCCGTCGTCATTCCGGGAACGCGCGAGTTAAGATGAGGTCACTCACTTCGCCCCAGTCTCGATGCATCCTTGCATGATGCTGTCGATCTCGGCGCGCGACAGGACGCCGATCTCGGCAACGAAGACGATCCGTGTTCGGGGCATTCCCGCCGTCGGCGTCCCGCCCGGGGCCAGCGTCGCCCGCCCGCCGGCGAACTGAAACACCATCAACCTGCCGGGCTGCTCCACGGTATCGAACAGCCCCTTTGCCCGTGCCAGTTTCGGCGCGAGCCGACCGATCGCCTGCTGCAACCGCGACAACGACACCGGGTGTTCGGATGTCCAGCTCAGCGTTTCGAACCGATCCGCCGCCGGCCGTCGCCGCCCCGGCTCGCGCGGCGCCGGCACACGATCGATCTCCGAGGGGAAAAGAAGCGCGGCGGGGACCTCGCCATGCGGAGCATCGACCAACACTGCCGCCCGACGTATCGCCCGGACGGCATCGCGTATCTGCGCGCGGCCGGCCGCATCCGCCATGTCCACTTTGCTCAGCGCGATCACATCGGCCGCCCGCACCTGCGACCGCAGCAGCGCATCGTCCAGCATGGCCACCGGAATGGTCGCGTCCACCACGCACAGCACCGTTTCCAGCGGCGCCTCCCGCCAGATCACCGGGTCCATCAGGTTGCGCACGACGTCGGTTGGATCGGCCACCCCGCTGGTTTCGATCACGATGAACTCCGGCCGCGGATCACGCCGCAGCAGGGCAGCGAGCGTGCGCAGCAGATCGCCTTCCAGCGAGCAACAGATGCAGCCGTTGCTCAGGCTCACCACGCCGTCGGCGGCGCCCGCGATCAGCTCAGCGTCAATGTTGATCGCGCCGAAATCGTTGACCACGGCGGCGATCCGCCTTCCTTCCGCATGCGCCAGCAAATGGTTCACAACCGTGGTCTTGCCCGCTCCGAGAAAGCCGGCGACCAGCAGGATCGGGACGGGCGCCATCAGTCCCGCACGATCAGGCAACCGGCCGGCGCACCGGCCGGCCCGGCCTCGCCGCCAGATCCAGCACGCCATCCGTGATCAGCGGGTGGCCGCTGACGATCAGGTGACGCACGCCTTCTGACGGGCGGTTCATCGCCGAGAAAGTCGCGCGGTCGGTCAGCGTTTCGAAATCGAACACCACGATGTCGGCATCCGCACCCGCCTGCAGCCGGCCCTTGGCGCGCATCGCCGGCGTGCTGGTGGAAAGGATCTCGGCCGGGATCAGCGCGCATTTGCGGACGCCCTCCAACAGCGACACAGCCCGGCGCTCACGCACCCACTCGCGGATGAAGCGCGTGAAGCAACCCGCCGAACGCGGATGCGACGTCGCGTCCTCGGGCAGGGGCCACGCGTCGCCTTCGTAAGTGCTGCCGTCCGGCAACGTCCAGGGCATGGCGTCAGACGCGATCGCGCCACCGGGATACAGCACTGACATGTCCAGCAGGTCACGATGGTGCGAGTTGTTCTCGGTATCCAGAATATGCCACAGCACCAGCGTGGAGGGTTCAGTGGCCTGTGCCGCAAGTAGCTCCTCCCGGTCGCGGAAACGCCGCCCGTCGGTCACCCGCTGCACCGAATCGTAGCCCGTGCCATTGCGCTCCACGAATTCGGGGTCGCTGAAGAACGCCGCGGCAAGCACAGTCGAGCCGGTGCCATAGGGATAGGCTTCGACCGTAATCGGAAGTCCCTGCGCCTGCGCCTTGGCCACCAGTACGGCGCAGCGCTCCACGTCTGTCTTGCTGGAAGAGTTGAAATGGCAGATGTGCATGTGCGCGCCGGTGGCGCCGGCATAGCCGATCAAGCGGATATAGGCCTCGGCGGCGCTCTCCGGGTCGATGCGGGACATGTAGGCGATGTGGGTGAAGGTCGGCACATCATGCGCCGCTGCCAGTTGGCACACCGCCGTCAATTCCTGCACGCCGGCACCGGGGGCATAGGCGTTAAGGATACCGATGCCGATGCCGCCCTCATTCAGCCCGCCTGCAAGGCGCTCCAGGATGCCGGCCACTTCTTTCTCGCTGGCCACGTTCTCGATCCAGCGGCGATCGCGCATGGCGTTGCCGAACGCCTCCAGCGAGCTTTCGGCGTTGGAGCCGGTCATTGCACCGATGCGCGCGAACGCCCAGTTGGTGGAGGCACCATAGTTCAGCACGCGTCCCTTGGCCGCCTGGCGCCGATACCAGGATGCGACCGGCAACACGCCCGCCTCGAGGTCGAGCGTCGTCGTCACCCCGTCGAACGCCTGCATGCGGTCGGCCGGGATCGTCTGGCCGTGTGCGTGCAAGTCGATGAAGCCGGGAGCTACGACCAGTCCGGTCGCGTCGATCGAGCGCTCGGCGCTGCCAAGCCCGGTGCCTACGGCGGCGATCCGCCCATCCAGCACTGCCACATCGCCGACAGCATCCATCCCACTGGCCGGATCCACCACTCGGCCACCCCTGATTATCAAGCCAGCCATGTCGCCACTCCCGAAACCTGAAACCCAACACGCCAAAGCCGGCATCAGCTTTCGGAGGCGCGCACGACCGGCCAAGCACGGCCGTCGCGGCAGCCATAGAGGCAGATTTTCGGAGCGACAACAACTCTGCCTGTGGGTCTTCGGGTCAGCCCACCACTTGGATTGCTTCGTTTCGCCCGCAACTCATGCGCGACGGAAATCATTGGCTACGACGCGGGTGATGACGTCGCGCAGCCAGGCGTGTGCAGGTTGGTTGTCAAGCCGTCGCAGCCAGATCATGGCAGCTTCGATCGGTTTGGGCGGACGCGACAATCGGCGGAACGCGAGGGGGTGAGAGCGGATCATGCTCTGGGCGACATTCAGTGGAAACACCGACACCAGGTCCGATGTCGCCAGAATCTGCGCAGCTGACAGGAACGGCGCACGCACCGCGGGCTTGAGGACAGGCTTTGACCTTCCAGGACCAGCGTCAGCAAAGTCGGGGCCAAATTGAGCAGACGAAATTTCAAGATGCGGCAGGCTCGCCAGCCTGTCCGTCGAGAACTCCTGTGCTCGCGCCGCCGGGTGCCCCTTTCGGTGCACAACGACGAATTGATCCTGCAGCAAGCGCCTGAAAGAAAATCGCTCGCCTTGGACACGGGACGGACCAATCGCCAAATGCAGTTCGCTTCGATCCAGCAGTTCGGGAATATTCAGCGTACCGCTCGGCCGAAAATCCAGCGTCACGCCGGGAGCGATCCTCGCGACCTGCGCTGCGATCGGCGCGACCAGTACGATCGCCGCATAGTTGTCGACCGCAATGCGAAAGGTCGCCGCCGCCTTTGTCGGCTCGAACTGAGTAGGTTCCAGCGACTGTTGTAGCCCGTCCAGAGCTATCCTGATGGGTGTTGCCAGCTGTTCCGCTCGCGGCGTCGGGATCATCCCGTTCGGACTCCGGATAAACAGGTCGTCCTTCAACATGTGCCGCAGGCGGCTCAGCGCATGACTCATGGCTGGCTGACTGAGGGCCAGTCGCTGTCCCGCCCGTGTGACGGATCTGTCCTTCATGATGGCGTCGAACACCACCAGCAGGTTCAGGTCCATCGCACCTAATTTGGCGGCCGACTTGTTCAAGCGATCGCGATCCCTAATTCATATTCCGCATGTACGAATGAGGAGAATGCATTTTCCGAATGAGAAACTCAACCCTACAGTCCGCTTTGCCCGGTCGAAAAGGCTCGCTCGAACGGCAGCAACGCTGACCAAGCGCCAACACGCGGACCGAGCGGCGAGAACATCGCTTCACCCAGGAAGAGGCCATGACTGGATTAGTTCGGCTTGCGCTCCGACGGCCGTACACATTCGTCGTGATGGCCCTGTTGATCCTGCTTTTTGGCACGATGGCGGCGTTGCGGACGCCGACCGACATTTTTCCGAACATCAACATTCCCGTCGTCAGCGTGGTTTTCACCTTCAACGGGTTGCCTGCCGACGACATGGCCGGCCGCGTGGTCACGTTTTACGAGCGCTCGTTGCCCAATGCCGTCAACGACATTGACCACATCGAATCCCAATCGATCGCGAATTACGGCATCATCAAGATCTTCTTTCAGCCGACCGTGAACATCAACGCTGCGCTGGCGCAGGTCAACGGAATGTCCCAGACCGTGCTGAAGCAGATGCCGCCGGGCATCACGCCGCCGCTGATCCTGAGCTTCAATGCCTCGAGCGTTCCCATTCTGCAGGTTGCGCTTTCGAGCGACAAGCTGTCCGAAACCCAGATATTCGATGACGCGCTGAATTTCATCCGCCCGGCCCTGGCGCCGGTGCCGGGGGCCGCCCTGCCGCTGCCGTTCGGCGGCAAGGTGCGGCAGGTCCAGGCCGATCTCAATCAGCAGGCGCTGCACCAATATGGCGTTTCGGCGAACGACGTCATCAACGCGCTCTCGCTGCAGAACCTGATCACTCCGGTCGGAACGGAGAAGATCGGCACCTACGAATATACGGTCAGCCTGAACGACTCGCCGAAGGCGGTCAAAGCGTTCAACAACCTTCCGGTCAAGACCGTCAATGGGACCGTCATCTATATGCGCGACGTCGCCCATGTGCATGACGGCAGTCCGCCGCAGACCAACGCCGTTCACGTCAACGGCGCGAGCGCCGTGCTGCTGACCATCGTGAAGGCCGGCGCAACCTCGACACTCGACGTCATCAACGGCGTCAAGAGCCTGCTGCCTTCGATATCGCAGACGCTTCCGAGCAGCCTCAAGCTGACCGCGGTAGGTGATCAGTCGGTCTATGTTATCGATGCGGTGTCCAGCGTTGTCAGGGAAGGCGTGATTGCAGCGGCGCTAACCGGGATCATGATCCTGCTGTTCCTTGGAAGCTGGCGCTCGACCCTCATCATCACGATTTCGATACCGCTGGCGATTCTGGCGGCGCTGACCGGCCTGTCGCTGCTCGGCGAGACCATCAACGTCATGACGCTCGGTGGCCTGGCGCTGGCGGTCGGAATTCTCGTCGACGACGCCACCGTCACCATCGAGAATATCAACCGGCATCTTGAGCAAGGCCAGGAAATCGAGCCCGCCATTCTCGACGGCGCGCGGCAGATCGTCGTTCCGGCGACGGTATCGCTGTTCTGCATTTGCATCGCTTTCGTGCCGATGTTCGGACTTGGCGGCGTCGCCGGTTACCTGTTTCGGCCGCTCGCCGAAGCGGTGATGCTCGCGCTGGCTGCTTCCTACGTGCTGTCGCAAACCCTCGTGCCGACGCTGGCGAACTATCTGCTGCGTCATCAGCACCTGCACGGTCCGACTGATGATGGCAGTCAGGACCCGGCGCAAGTCAGCCGCAATCCGCTCGCGCGCTTCCAGCGCGGCTTCCTCAGTCATTTCGAAAACCTGCGCAGGGCCTATCTGGGCCTGCTGCAGCTCGCCCTGCAAAACCGCATCAAGCTTATTGCCGGATTTCTTTGCGTCAGCCTGCTGTCGTTCGGGCTTGCGCCCTATCTCGGCCAGGATTTTTTCCCGACCGTGGATGGCGGCCAGATCAAGCTCCACATTCGCGCCCCGACGGGAACGCGGCTCGAGGCGACGGCGAGCCTAACCGACCGGATCGGCACGGCGATCCACAGCGTTATCCCGGCAAGCGAGCTCGGTGGCATCGTCAGCAATATCGGGCTCACGGTGAGCGGGATCAACATGGCGTATGATAATTCCGGCACCATCGGCGTCGCTGATGCCGACATGCTGATCAGCCTCAAGCCCGATCATGCGCCGACCGACAGCTACATCAAAACCATGCGGGAAAAGTTGCCGCAGCTATTCCCCGGCACGACGTTCGCTTTCCTTCCCGCCGATATCGTCAGTCAGGTGCTGAATTTCGGAGCGCCGGCGCCGATCGACCTGCAGGTGGCCGGCAGGAACCTGGCGGCCGATCGCAAGTATGCCAATGTGCTGTTGGCAAGGGTCAGGGAAATTCCGGGGATTGCCGATGCGCGCATCCAGCAGGCGTTTCAGCAACCGACCCTTGACGTCAATGTCGACCGCTCGCGTACCTCGCTTGTCGGCCTCTCCGAAAAGGATGTCGCCAACGCCATGTTGACGACGCTGTCGGGAAGCTCGCAGTCGGCTCCGACATATTGGCTGGATCCGACCAACGGCGTTTCCTACGCGGTCTCGGTCCAGACCCCGCAGCGCGACATCAACACCTTGACCGGTTTGAAAAACATTCCGATAACCTCCTCTTCGGCCAATATGCAGCTCCTCGGCGGTCTGGCGAACGTCGGGCGGACCTACAGCAATGCCGTTGTGTCCCACTACAATGTTCAGCCGGTGGTCGACATCTATGCGACCCCGCAGGGTCGCGACCTCGGCGCACTTGCGTCGGACATTCACAAGGTAATCCTCGCGACGGCACAACAGCTCCCGAAGGGCGCAAGCGTTACGCTGCGCGGTCAGGTCAGTACGATGACAAGCGCCTATCGCCAGCTCTATGCCGGCCTCGCGGTGGCGATCGTGCTGATCTACCTGTTGATCGTCATCAACTTCCAATCCTGGGCTGATCCCTTCGTCGTCATCATGGCGCTGCCGACGGCATTGGCCGGCATCGTCTGGATTCTGTTCGCGACCGGAACCACGCTTTCCGTCCCGGTGCTCACCGGCGCGATCATGTGCATCGGTGTGGCGACGGCCAACAGCATCCTGGTGATCAGCTTTGCCCGCGAACGCATGGCCGCCGGCCTCGATGCGACTGCGGCGGCATTCGAGGCGGGTCGGGCGCGGTTTCGTCCCGTACTGATGACGGCGCTTGCGATGGTCATTGGCATGCTGCCGATGGCGATCGAGCCGGGGCAGAACACGCCCCTGGGCCGCGCCGTGATCGGCGGGCTGATTTTTGCCACCTGCGCCACCCTGGTTTTGGTGCCCGCCATCTTCAGCCTGATCCATGACCGGCGGCTTGACAGCGTAAATCAGGTGGACGCTGGAACAACGTCGCTGCGCTGAGCGGAGAACACAATGCGCCCCGAAGACATCAAAACTCCGAGTCAAAAGAGCCTCATAACCAGCGCCGCCGCTGCAATTCTGCTGGCGGGCGTCGTCATAGGCTATGGTTTGATTGACCGCGCACAAAGCAAGCAGGAGGTCGTGGAGTGGAGCCATGCCCAGGCCATTCCGACCGTCGCGCTCGCTCAACTCCTCCCCGGCAGCTCGCATGAGATACTGACGCTGCCGGGCACCATCCAACCCCTCAACAAAGCGGCGATCTACGCGCGCGTGAATGGTTACGTAAAGAGCTGGGACCACGACATTGGATCGCCCGTCAAAGCCGGGCAAGTGCTGGCGACCATTGATGCTCCCGATCTCGATCAGCAGCTCAGTCAGGCCAAAGCCACGCTGGCGAGCGTCGAGGCCAACGAGCAAATCGCAACGCTGATCGCGAGCCGGAACAGCATTCTGCTGCAAAAGCAGATCGTCGCTCAGCAGCTTTCGGACCAGACAACGGCCGACGCCAGGGCAAAGAGGGCCGTCGTCGACGCCAATGCAGCCAACGTCCGGCAGCTCGAAACCATGCAGTCGTTCAAGACGCTGGCCGCGCCCTTTGATGGGGTCGTGACCGCCCGAAACGTCGAACTCGGGATGCTGATCAATTCGGGAGGTTCGGGTCAAGCGCTATTCGAGGTATCGGATTTGCATCGGGTTCGGATCTACGTTCAGGTGCCGCAATCCTTCTCCGCCAGCCTCGCCCCGGGACTGAAAGCGACATTTGAAATGCCGCAATATCCCGGCGTGCAGTTCGACGCACCGCTCTCGCATATCTCCAGGGCCATGAACGCCACCTCCCACAACATGCAGGTCGAGCTGCAAGCGGATAATGCCGCCGGTAAATTCCTTGCCGGCAGTTACTGCAATGTGCACTTCGAAATCCCGACCGATGCGAATTTGGTCAGAATTCCATCAACCGCGCTGGTGACTGGCGATCAGGGCACGCAGGTCGCAACCCTCGACAGCAATGACAAGGTCGTCCTCAAGCGTGTGCAGCTTGGCCGCGATTTCGGCGACAGCATGGAAGTCATTGCGGGCCTGTCGCCATCCGACCGTATCGTGGATAATCCGCCGGAAACTCTCACCGAAGGAGATAGCGTTCACGTTGCCGCCGCAGCGCCGCCCGCCGCCAGTTCGGCGTCGCCCTCGACATCGGGCCCGCAATGAGGGCGCCACGCGATGTCGGTTCAGGGGGCTTCGCGAGCCCCCGAGGTTAAAGTTGCCTCGTCGGGCAAATCAGCAGAGCCTGTCCAGCCCCGTTTCCTGCGTCAATCACTCGGCTGCAAAGACCTTCGATCTCTTCGGGATAACCTCTTCGGCCACTTCCAGGTCGTCGGCTTCGGTAGCGCTGTGTTCCGGGCGATTTTTTCCGGCATGACTTTTTGGACTGAGCCATTGGGAAACGCGGTCGAGATAAAGATAAACCACCGGCGTGGTGAAGAGTGTCAGTACCTGGCTGACCATCAGACCGCCGACCATCGAGTATCCGAGCGGTTGACGGAGCTCTGAGCCGGTACCGTGGCCCAACATGAGCGGTACTCCGCCCAACACGGCCGCCATGGTGGTCATCAGAATTGGACGGAAGCGCAGAAGGCATGCCCGGCGAATTGCTTCGAGCGGCGATAGGCCCTGATCCCGCTCCGCCACGATTGCAAAGTCCACCAGCATGATGCCGTTCTTCTTGACGATGCCGATCAGCAAGACCAGGCCGATGAGCCCGATCAGACTGAAGTCAAAGTGGAAGATAAGGAGTGTCGCCAGAGCGCCGACACCGGCCGACGGCAAGGTTGAAAGAATGGTCAGGGGATGAATGTAGCTCTCGTAGAGGACGCCAAGAATGAGATAGACCACAATCAGCGCTGCCACGATGAGCAAGGGAACGGAGGAGAGAGAGTCCTGGAATGCTTTCGCTGTCCCCTGGAACGTGGAGGTGATGACAGCCGGCACATTCATCTGCTTTTCCATCGCGCTGATTGCGTCTGTTGCCTGGCCGAGGGCAACGTTGGGAGCCAGGTTGAAGGAAATCGTCACCGCCGGAAACTGGCCCTGGTGATTGATGGCCAGCGGGCGGACCGGAGCCGTGGTCCACTTCGTAAACGCCGACAACGGCACCTCGCCACCCGTTGTTGGAGAATGCAGATAGATCTGTTCCAGCGTCGATGGATTTTTCTGCAGCGAGGGAAGCACCTCGAGGACAACATAATAGGTAGAGAGTTGGGTCGAATAGGTCGCGATTTCGCGCTGCCCGAATGCGTCATACAGCGTTGCGTCGATGACATCGGGGGTCAGGCCGAAACGCGCAGCCTGATTACGATCGATCGACAATGTCAGCGTGGTACCTGACGTCTGCTGGTCGGAGGCGACGTCGCGCAGTTCAGGCATCCCCTTCATCTTGCTGAGCAGCTTGGGGGCCCATGTGTTCAACTGGTCCATATCAGTTGCCTGCAGGGTGAACTGATATTGCGTACGGGAGGACCGGCCGCCGACGCGCACGTCCTGCGACGATTGAAGGTAAAGGCGCGCACCCTCGACCTTCGATGTCTGGACCTGCAAGCGACGGATGACCTGATCTGCGGACGCCGTGCGCGCCTCCAGCGGCTTCAACGTGATATACATGGTGCCGTCATTGAGCGTGTTGCCGCTGCCGCCCATGCGCATGGCCATGTGATCGATCGCGGGATCCTTCAGCACGATCGCGCCGATTTCCTGCATATGCTTCGACATGTCCGCAACGGACACGTCCTGCGCAGTTTCGACGACTCCGGTAATCAACCCCGTATCCTGCTGGGGAAAAAACCCTTTGGGGATGATCACAAACAGATAAACCGTCAGTGCCACCGTCGCAAAGAATACCATCAAGGTGATGAATCGGAAGCGCAGCACGAGGTCGAGTCCCCGCTCATAGCTGTCCACAAGGCCCTGGAACATCCGTTCGCTGAGCATATAGAGCTTGCCGTGATGCTCGTCGTGGCTCGATTTCAGGAAGCGTGACGCCATCATCGGCGTCAATGTCAGCGACACGAAAGCCGACACCACGATTGTCATCGCGAGAGTCACCGAGAACTCACGGAACAGGCGGCCGATAATGCCGCTCATCAGCAGCAGCGGGATCAGGACCGCGATCAGCGAAATGGAAATCGAGATAATCGTGAACCCGATCTCGCTCGCGCCCTTGATCGCGGCAGCCATCGGCGTCTCACCTTCCTCGATATATCGCGTGATGTTCTCCAACATCACGATGGCATCATCGACCACGAAGCCGACTGCGATGGTGAGCGCCATCAGCGACAGATTGTCGAGGCTGTAGCCGGCTATCCACATCAACGCGCAAGCGCCCAGCAGGGCGAGCGGCACGGTAACCGACGGAATAATGGTTGCCCAAAGACTGCGCAGGAAGATGAAAATCACCATCACGACGAGGCCGATCGTCAGCAGCAAAGTGAACTGCACATCCTTTACGGCCGCGCGGATCGTTTGCGTACGGTCCGACAACACCGAAATCTCGATGGCAGGCGAAATGCCTGCCTTCAGATGCGGCAACTGCCTCATGACGCTGTCGACGGTATCGATGACGTTGGCGCCCGGCTGCTTGAAAATAACGAGGAAGACGCCTGGCTTGCCGTTCGCCCAGCCGTACTGGGTATTGTCCAGCGGCGCGCTTACCGCATGGCCGATATCGCCGACACGGACGGGGCTGCCATTCCGATACGCAATGACGATGTTGTTCCAGGACTCGGCGTTGGTGAACTGGTCGTTGGCATAGAGAGTATAGGTGCGCGTATCTCCGTTGAGCGTACCCTTGGGATTATTGACGGTTATCACCGAGAGAGGAGTACGCACGTCTTCCAGCGACAGGCCTTTGGCGACCAGCTTGGCGGGATCGATCTGAACACGGATCGACGGCGTTTGCTGCCCACCGACACTGACCTGGCCGACACCGTTGATCTGGCTGATCGCCTGCGCCAGTTTGGTGTAAGCTTCGTCCGACACCTGCGTCATCGGCAGCGTAGTCGATGTGGCACCAAGCATGAGGATCGGAGAGTCAGCCGGGTTGACTTTCCTATAGGTCGGGGTGCTCGGCATGTTCTTGGGCAGTTGCCCGCTTGCGGCATTGATGGCGGCCAGCACGTCGGAGCCCGCGCCGTCAATGTTACGCGAGAGATCGAACTGCAGAACAATCTGGGTCGAACTGGTCTGGCTCGACGATGTCATCTCCGACACGCCCGGAATCAAAGCGAACTGCGATTCAAGCGGTTGTGCCACGGAGGATGCCATGGTCTCAGGGTCCGCGCCGGGAAGGCTGGCGGACACCTGAATGGTCGGAAAATCGACTTCCGGCAATGGCGCCACGGGCAATTGCGGATAGGCGATAATGCCGACAAAGAGAATGCCGACCATCAGCAGCGATGTCGCGATCGGCAGGCGAATGAATGGTCCCGAAATACCGCCTGCCATGTCAGTCAGCCGAGCCGGTCTTGGCCGGAGAGGCGGTAACGCTCGCATCCGTGATCGGTTTATTCGGAGCGGCTGGCGGTTTTTCATCGACCAGCGCGCCATCGAACAAGCGTGACTGCCCCGCAACCACGATCTTATCGCCGACGTTAAGGCCTTCGGCGACCACAGCATTCGCGTCGCCGCTCTCACTGACCTTGATCGGCCTGACGCTTACCTTGCCGTTGTCGCCGATCACATAGGCAAAAAGACCGGACGGCCCGTGCTGCACGCCGTCTTGCGGCACGACGATGACCTGCTTGCGTGTATCGATCAGCATCCGCGTATTGACGGACAGACCGGGCCAAAGAGCGTTGTCCTTGTTGTCGAAGCGCGCTTTGAGGCTGATGGTCCCGGTGACCTGGCTGACCGAATTGTCCATGATCGCAAGCTTGCCTTGCGACAACGTCTTGGTTCCGTCCGAGGTCAGTGCCTCGACAGGTACATCGCCCGCATTGTAGGCCTTGGCGATGGACTGCAGTTGTTCTTCGGGTTCGGTGAACACCACCGCAATGGGCTGCAGCTGGGCAATCGTGACGATGCCGGTCGTGTCCGCGGCATGTACGATGTTACCAGGATCAACCAACCGGAAACCCGTACGTCCACTGATCGGAGCTTTGATCGACGTGTAACCAAGATTGGTCTGCGCATTGTCGATGGCGGCTTGATCGCCCTTCACCTGCGCAGTCATCTGATCAACCAGGGCTTGTTGCGTATCGAGATGTTGCGCGGTCTCAAATTGTTGTTTTGCGAGCGTTTGAAAACGCTCGAGGTTCAACTGGTCGTTCTTCAGGTTCGCCTCGTCTTCGGCCTTTTTCGCCGTCGCCTGCTCCAGAGCCGCGACAAAAGGGCGTTGATCAATTTCTAGGAGCGGATCGCCCTCCTTCACCATCTGACCCTGCTTGAAGAAAACCTTGGTGATCTGGCCATCGACACGGCTCTTGACCGTTACCGTCTTGAACGGCGAAACGACGCCGAGGCCGTAGACATGTACGGGAAAGTCAGCCTTCTTCACGTCGAATGAAGTAACCGGGATCTTGGCAGCGGCCTGGGTCGACGCGCTTTGGGCGGACGCTGCGACCGGCTTGACGCCGGCGAGTTCGTACCAGGCGCCATAACCAACCGCGCCCGTTGCAAGAATGCCGAACAGCGTCGCCTTGAGCGTCGAGCGCTTTCTTAGTTCCCCAGCCATCTGTTTGCTTTCGAAGTGAATTCATCGCTTGCAATTCAGAGTACCAAGGACTCTCCAGCGTCAAAATAACGATTGCGTGCTGAGGTTACAAAACGGAAATGTAGTGCTCGCTCATCAGCTCCAACGAAGCGACGCGTGCGAGTGACGAAAAGATTCTCACGCTGAATTGCGTGAGGGGAGCGAGAACGACCGGGAACCACGTCGTTGTTCACGCCCTATTGTTGAAGCGTTGCAGGCAGTGTTCGATAGAATGTAGATTGACCTTGAGGACACCGGATGAAAGTCGGTCAGCAGAGTAACATTGGAAATGTCGTACCGTTTCGATCGCGATCAGGCGACGACGGAGATCCGGTTGATGACCTGCGGCGCGACGACATTATTCGTTTGCTTGACCTTTCGAAATACGAGCAATCCCGCCTTGCTGGTGGAGATTGTGAACCCAGCATGCGCGCGAATATCGCGGCGCTGGTTCTGCTTGGGCTTCTCGTATTCATTGCAAAGGAAGATTTTGGTAAGCTTGCGCGGTCGAATCTGTGCGTAGCTAGATCGGAATGCGTTTATTAAACAGCACCCGTCATTGATCCAACACGTGGCGAAGAACCAAAATCTCTGCAGCATCTGTGCGTGGGGTGGCTTGAACCATTGATGCGCGGAGAAGAAGCGGCAAGTCGCCGACCGTGCAGTTGCCAGAACAGCTTGCTTCGAGCTGATGCCTGCAGACGCTTGCGGACACGGGCCAATTACTGATTTGCCTGTCCAGCCCCTTTTGCAAAAATATTTTGGTTTCCTTCTGACCCAAATCACCGGCTTATGGTCATCATCCCGTCCCAAACGAGGGGCGTTTCGCGATCGTCACGAACGTGAGGCGGGATGCGGTGGACGCGGATGCGCTTTTGACGAACAGCGCTCGATCCGCGGACGGCGAGGTCGTGTGGTCCTGACGCCCCGGTGCTGGCGTCAAGTTTGCGCGGAAGTATCTGCGCGGCGACGGGACAATAAGCCGGTCACCGAGGAGAGCGCGAAGGAAACCGTTAAAACCATTGCGCGGGGAATGCCGGACGTTTCCGGCGTGACCGTGGTGACTAACGCGTGTGCTTACTACCAATGCGCACGCGGCTGCGGACGCGCCGAGCGTCCGGCATTCCCTGCGTCCCTTTTGGGATCGCCCTGCGCCCTCTTTTACGAAGGGCGAAACGAACAGGCCAAACCTCGCGCAAAACCTGCGGCGAGATCGCGGAGCCATGTGCTGTTTGAAATTCGAACTCATATCTCGTCGTCCCGGCGAAGGCCGGGATCCATACGGCGAGGACTAGCGTTCTTGGCAATGAGTGCGAGACCTTGCGCAACAATCAGCGCCAGGGGTTATGAGTCCCGGCCTTCGCCGGGACGACAGCAGAAGCTCAGCCCGCCGCCATGCCGGAGCGGATTTCGGCGCGGAGTTCGTCGATCAGGCGCAGGCCCTTGTTGGTCTCGACATGCCAGAAGGTCCAGCCGTTGCAGGCGCCGGAGCCCTGGGCTACCGCGCCCATGCGGTGGATCGAGCCGACCTTGTCGCCGAGCATGATGGCGCCGTCGGCGCGCACCAAAGCGCCGTGGCGCTTCTTGGAATCGACCAGTTTGGTACCGGGCGAGATCATGCCGCGCTCGATCAGCTCGGAGAACGCCACGCGGGGCGCGTCGCGCGCGGTCATGAACGGCGCCAGCGTGGCTTCCGGCAACGGTTCGATCGCGGCGATCCGGGCTTCCGCCGCGGCCGCATAGGTCTTGTCGCGCTCGAAGCCGATGTAGCGGCGGCCGAGTCGCTTGGCGACCGCGCCGGTGGTGCCGGTGCCGTTGAACGGATCGATCACGAGATCGCCGGGTTTTGACGACGACAGCAGCACCCGCGCCAGCAGGCCTTCGGGCTTCTGCGTCGGATGAACCTTCTTGCCGTCATCGCCCTTGAGGCGTTCGTCGCCGGTGCATAACGGAATCAGCCAGTCGGAGCGCGCCTGCACGTCTTCATTGGCGGCCTTCAGCGCTTCGTAGTTGAAGGTGTAGCCTTTTGCTTTTTCGTCGCGCGCGGCCCAGATCATGGTCTCGTGGGCATTGGTGAAGCGGCGGCCACGAAAATTCGGCATCGGATTGGTCTTGCGCCAGACGATATCGTTCAGAACCCAGAAGCCGAGGTCCTGCATGATGGCGCCGACGCGGAAAATATTGTGGTAGGAGCCGATCACCCAGAGCGTCGCCGACGGTTTCATGATGCGGCGGCAGGCCAGTAGCCAGGCGCGCGTGAAATCGTCATAGGCGGCGAAGGATGAGAACTTGTCCCAGTCGTTGTTGACGGCGTCGACATGGGATTCGTCGGGGCGCTTGAGATCGCCCTTGAGCTGCAGATTGTATGGCGGATCTGCGAACACCAGATCGACCGAACCGGACGGAAGCTTCGACATCTCAGCGACGCAATCGCCGACGACAATACGCGTGCTCTCTTCGGACTCAAATTTAGTGCGGGGCGCCCTTGCAGACGCCCCGCGACGCGACACTACCATGACTCAATTACTCTGACTCAGGCGACGCTGTCGGCGACGCGGGACTAAACAACCGACTGGCGATACATTGACCGCGCAAAGTAAAAATCGGCTTAACCGGGTAATTCTTTCACGCTAGGCAATTTTTGCCGGGCGGGTTATTGATTAGGCGAATAGAAATTTTACGTTCGAAGGGAGCTGCATGTCAGCGCCATTGTTGAACGGAACGGATGAGGGAAAACGCCATGCGTTACGATGATTTCCGTCGCAGCGACGACATCGATGACCGTCGCGATGACAGCGGGGGCGGAGGCGGTGGCGGAATGGGCTTGCCGATGGGCGGCGGCGGTCTCGGCATCGGTACTATCATCGTGCTCGGCCTGATCGGCTACGCCTTCGGCATCGATCCGCGAATCCTGATCGGTGGCGCGGAAATTCTCAACGGCGGCGGTCAAGCGCCGACCTATCAAACCGATCGCCGCAGCGCGCCGGCCAAGACCGGCGCACCGAAGGATGAAATGGGCAGTATGATTGCCGGCATCCTCGGCGAGATCGACGATCGCTGGAGCGAAATCTTCGAGGCCGGCGGCAAATCCTATACCGGTCCGCGCATCGTGCTGTTTCGCAACGCCACCAACGGCGGGCGCTGCGGCATGGCGCAGTCGGCGATGGGGCCGTTCTACTGCCCGCCCGACAAGCAGATTTTCCTCGACACCGGATTCTTCCGTGAGGTCGAGACCCGGTTCCGCGGCTGTTCGGGCAATGCCTGTAAATTCACCGCTGCCTATATCATCGCCCATGAAGCGGGCCATCACATCCAGAACCTGCTCGGCATCCTGCCACGCGTGACGCAGTTGCAGCAGCAGGTCAGCACCAAGGCCGAAGCCAACGCGCTGCAGGTCAAGGTCGAGCTGCAGGCGGACTGCCTGTCCGGTGTCTGGGTCAACCGCGAAGAGAAGAAGCGTCCGGGCTTCCTGGAAGCGGGCGATATCGACGCTGCGCTGACCACGGCGTCCGCGATCGGCGACGATACGCTGCAACGGCAGGCGACCGGCCGCGTGGTGCCGGATTCCTTCACCCACGGCTCGGCCGCACAACGCAAGCAATGGTTCATGACCGGCTATCAGCAAGGCACGGTGCAGGCCTGCAACACCTTTGGCGCGGGAGCGCTGTAGCGAGGGTTCGTGCCCCGGACGCTGCGCAGCATGAAATGCTGCGCTGCTGATCCGGGGCCCAAACTTGAGCCGGTCTCCGTCATGGGTCCCGGCTCAGCGGAGCAGCGTTCCACGCTGCATCGCGTCCGGGACACGAGGTAGAGTGCAATGTCCGCCGTTGACGAGAACAGACAATTCATCCCGCTCAGCATTGCGGTGCTGACGATCTCCGACACCCGCTCGCTGGGGGACGACAAGTCCGGCACCACGCTGGCGGATCGCTTGACCGCGGCCGGCCACAGGCTCGCGGCGCGCGAGATCGTCACCGATGACGTCGATGCGATTCGCGCCATCATCAGGCGGTGGATCGCCAATTCCGGCGTTGACGCGATCATCACCACCGGCGGCACCGGCTTTACCGGCCGCGACGTCACGCCGGAGGCAATCGAGCCGTTGTTCGAGAAGCGGATGGACGGCTTCTCGATCGCCTTCCACATGCTGAGCCACGCCAAGATCGGGACCTCGACCATCCAGAGCCGCGCCACCGCGGGCGTTGCCGGCGCGACGTTCGTTTTCTGCCTGCCGGGATCGCCCGGCGCCTGCCGCGACGGCTGGGACGGCATTCTTGCGGCCCAGCTCGATTACCGGACGCGGCCCTGCAATTTCGTCGAGATCATGCCGCGGCTGGATGAGCATCTGCGGCGCCCGAAAGCGAAGGGGGCTTCGGCGTAGACCTACAACTCCAATTCCCAGGTTTCGCCGACGAGATCGACGCCGAAACTGTGATGCTTCTCTTGCTTGACGCACTGAAATCCGGCGCGCTGATAAATCCCGCGCGCGGCAACCAGGATGCTCTGGGTCCACAGCGTGACCGAGCTGTAGCCGGCATCCCTGGCGAACCGCAGGCACTGCTCGACCAGCGCGCGTCCGACGCCGAGCCCACGGGCTTTTTTCTCCACCAGCAGCAGGCGTATTTTCGCGACGTCGTCGGATGCCTTGACCAGGAAGATCGAGCCGACCGGCTCGCCGCCGATCTCGGCAATCCAGCACTGCTCGCGCGCGGGATCGTACGACCTCAGGAACTGCGCGGTGATCTCGGCTGCGAGCGCCTCGAAGGCGATGTCCCAGCCGTACTCCTGGGCATAGATCGCGCCGTGCCGCGACACGATCCAGCCGATATCGCCGGGACGATGGCTGCGCAGCAGGAAGCCGACAGGCTTTTGCGCCGGCGGCTCCAGCACCTGCTCGATCACGGTCATGGCGTTGACGACGGCGCTGCGTTCGCGATCGTCGAGCCTGGCCAGCAACGCCCCGACCTCGTCGTGCGAGCGTCTTTCGAGTTCGGCAAAGGCGGCGCAGCCTTTCGCGGTCAGCGCCAATTCATTGGCGCGGCGGTCGGCCTTGGACGGCTTGCGCGTGACGATCTGGCGCCGCTGCAGGGCCTGCAAGGTGCGGCTGAGGAAGCCGGCATCGAGACCGAGGGTTTCAACCAGATCGGTCGCGGTGCAGCTGTCGTGCTGCGCGATCTCGTAAATGATCCGCGCTTCCTGCAGCGTCCAGGGGCTTGCCAGCAGCTTCGGCTCGATGATGCCGAGCTTGCGGGTATAGAACCGGCTAAAACCCCTGATGGCGGCGATCTGGCTTTCAAGCGTCGGGCTGGGCGATATGTTTGATTTCATCAACATATTATTTGACGGAATCAAGTATATTGCAAGCGCCGCGTTTTCCAGCGCGCCGCTTCACGCGACCGGCAGGGGACGGGTTAGGGGCGCCTCAGGCGACGATGATCCGGCTGCGCAACATCGTGCGCGAGGAGCGGCCGAGCTGCCGCAGCAGCCTTGCCTCGGAGCGGCGGGCGTCTGGGGCGTAGCCGCCGAGCCGTTCATAATGATCGCGCGCGATCAGCAGGCCTTGTTCCGCCGAGGGCCCCGCAATCATCCGCGCGAGAAACTTGAATCCATCGCGCAGCCGCGGATCGGCGTAGGGCGAGCGGGCGTAGCGAAAGATCCCGGCGCGGGGCCGGCCGCTGCTGGCGACGCCCTGGATAAATTGCGTGGTCTCCTCGATCCAGCCGCTGTCGAGCACCGCGCCCGCATGCAGGAACATCAGCCACGGCGAGCGTGCCTGCCGGGCGCCGGCGGCCAGCGCCGCGGCGCGGGTGCCCTGAAAGGCCAGGAAACTGCAGCCCGCGACATCGGCGACGCGCTCGATGGTGTCGGTGCCGGCGCGATCGACCAGCAACACCTCGCGTATCACGCCCGCCGCCGCGCCCGGCACCAGCGCTGCAAGCGTGGCGACAGCGGGCTGTTCGATACCGTCGGTCGGAATGATGACGCTCAGCATGAATGAGGCTTCATTGGCTCAGCCGTTGAAAACGTTGCACTGTTATCACCTTGTCATACTCAAAACAGCCGTTCGGTTGCAGCTTTTTGAGGCAAACGCGGGCGATCGGCGCCGAGACTGAAATCCTTTTCTCTATTGTGGATGGTCATCGGTAATGTTCTTGATTTGTTCTTTTGACGTGCTATGTTCTCTCCATGAGCCGAGCATCCTCACATGCCCTCAAGCACCCGCCGGTCACGGCGCCCTCCGAGCCGGCGGGTGCATCTTCCCCTTTTCCGGAACTGGCGGTTGCGATCGAGCGCGACCGGCGGCGCGGCCGCGGCGCGCAATCCAACGCCAGCGGCCGTTTCGAGGCTGAAGCACGTGTCGCCTTCGACGACGGCTGGCAGAGCCTCGACGAATTGCCGCCGTTCAAGACCACGGTCGCGCTCGACACCGCGCGCAAGGTCATCACCCGCAACGACTCGCCCGATATCGGCTTCGACCGCTCGATCAACCCCTACCGGGGCTGTGAACACGGCTGCGTCTACTGCTTCGCGCGGCCGACCCACGCCTTCCTCGGCCTGTCGCCCGGGCTCGACTTCGAATCCATGCTGTTCGCCAAGCCCGACGCGCCGGCCTTGCTGGAAAAGGAATTGGCGGCGCAGGATTACGAGCCGCGCATGATCGCGATCGGCACCAACACCGATCCCTATCAGCCGATCGAGCGCGAGCGGAAGATCATGCGCGGCATTCTCGAAGTGCTGGAGCGGGCAGGGCATCCGGTCGGCATCGTCACCAAATCGGCGCTGGTAACCCGCGATATCGACATCCTTTCGCGGATGGCGAAACGCAACCTCGCCAAGGTGGCGCTTTCGGTCACCACGCTCGATCCGAAACTGGCGCGCACCATGGAGCCGCGGGCGTCGACGCCGCCGAAACGGCTGGAAGCGCTGAGGCAATTGTCGGAGGCAGGAATTCCAACCACGGTAATGGTCGCGCCTGTGATCCCGGCGCTGAACGATTCCGAGATGGAGCGCATTCTCGACGCCGCCGCCCATGCTGGCGTCAAGGAAGCAAGCTATGTGCTGCTGCGGTTGCCACTGGAAGTGCGCGACCTGTTCCGGGAATGGCTGATGGCGAATTATCCGGACCGCTACCGGCACATCTTCACGCTGATCCGCGACATGCGCGGCGGCAAGGATTACGACTCGCAGTGGGGGACGAGGATGAAAGGCACCGGGCCGATGGCCTGGATGATCGGCCGCCGCTTCGAAATCGCTTGCGAGAAGCTCGGCCTCAACAAGCGCCGTTCGAAATTGACCACCGATCATTTCATCCGGCCGGAGCGCAGCGGGCAGCAGCTCAGCCTGTTCTGAGGCAGGTAATCTGATTGCGAGTGAAGCGAGGTAATCCAGAAGTGGTTCAACGATTACTGGATGGCTTCGTCTTCCTCGCATGTTGGGCAGGAAATGCAGGAGAGTAACGTGAGTAAAGCAGTATCGCCGCCGGTTCCGCGGCTCACGGTGATTACGCTCGGCGTCAGCGACATGCGCGCCAGCGTCGCCTTTTATGAAGCGTTGGGCTTTGCGCGAAAATTTCGTGCGACCGGGGAGATCGTCGCGTTCTTCGACACCGGCGGTTCCGTGCTGGGCCTTTTTCCCTGGGGCGAGCTGGCCAAAGATGTCACGCTTCCCGAATATCCACGACCGCTGGCGTTCCGTGGGACGACACTGGCCTGGAATTGCCGCACGACGGAGGAGGTCGATACGGTGCTGGAGTTCGCGCTATCCAAGGGGGCGTCGCTGATCAAGCCGGCGCACCGGACCGATTATGGCGGCTATTCCGGATATTTTGCCGATCTCGACGGACATCCCTGGGAAGTCGTGGTCGCGCCAGGCATCGAAGTGGGCGAGGACAGGCGCATTCACTTGCCGGACTGAGCGTCCACCAGATTTAAGCGTCCAATGGATAACGGGAATTGCGCGCGGTTCCCGGTTGCGCTGCTGGCGGCGCTTGCGCACCATCCCGGCATGATTCGCAAATCGTCTGAAACACAGCCGGCAGAAAAACCGGAGAAGCTGCCCAAGGGCGTCATCGCGGTGGCGCCGCCGAGCTTTCGCCGCGAACGCGCGCTGATCAAGCGTGGGATCTGGCCGGTCGCCGGGTGCGACGAGGCCGGACGGGGTCCGCTGGCCGGGCCGGTGGTGGCGGCAGCCGTGGTGCTCGATCCCAAACGGATCCCCAAGGGCATCGATGATTCCAAGCGGCTGTCGGCCGAGCGCCGCGAGGAATTGTTCGAGGAGATCTGCACCACTGCGTCGTTTGCGGTAGCCTTTGCCTCGCCGGCGCGAATCGATCGCGACAACATCCTGCGCGCCTCGCTATGGGCGCTGGCGCGCGCCGTCCACGCGTTGCCGGAAATGCCGAAACATGTGTTCGTCGATGGCCGCGACAAGCTCGATACGTCATGCGAATGCGATGCCGTGATCGGCGGCGACGCCCTGGTGTTGTCGATCGCGGCGGCCTCGATCGTCGCCAAGGTGTCACGCGACCGGCTGATGTGCGCACTGGCGCAGGATTGCCCGGGCTACGGCTTCGAGCAGCACAAGGGCTATGGCGTGCCGGACCATTTGGAGGCGCTGAATAGGCTCGGTCCGACGGTGCATCACCGTCGCTTTTTCGCGCCGGTCGCGGCGGCCCGGGAACGACATCAGACGGGAACGATCACCACCGGCACGCACGCGATCGAAACGTCAGTCGAGGTCGAAATTTCCGCCGCCATCTGACGCCGGTTGCCTCGGCGGCTGACGCGCTCTATCAAACGTTCGAGATCGGACAGCGCGGCCTGCCGGTTCGATGAGGGGCATTCCGGGCGTTTCATGCGTTTCACCTCGCTGATTGTCGAACTGATCCGCGCCCGGCCGCGGCTGGTGGTCTGGATTGTGGTGCTGGCGCAGGCGGCGTTGTGGCTGATTCTGCCGCTATTGCTGTACCGAAGCCCGCCCGGCGATGTCGCGACCGTGCTGGCCTTTGGCCGCGAATACCAGGTCGGTACTGATCTGGGCCCGCCATTGGCGTTCTGGCTCGCCGACATCGCGTTTCGCGCCGTGGGCAACCACATGTTCGGCGTCTACCTGCTGGCGCAGCTTTGTTTTGTCGCGACGTTCTGGGCGCTTTACCTGTTGGGGCGCGCCGTGGTCGGTGGGCAACAGGCGGTGCTCGCCGTCCTTTTGACCATGACGGTGACGGCTTTCAGCGCGCCCGGGGTCGAGTTCGGCCCGCTGGTGTTGGCGCGACCGCTCTGGGCGCTATTGTTGCTGGATTCCTGGCGTTTGATCGGACAGGGCCGCCGCAACGCCTGGTTCGCCTGGTCGATCGAAGCCGGGCTGCTGTTGTTGACGACGTCGGCGGCAATCGGTCTGTTGCTGCTGGTTGCGGCGTTTGCACTCGCCACCGAACGCGGCCGTCGCACGCTGAAATCGTTTGACCCGCTGTTTGCGCTGCTGGTGATTGTGGTGTTGGCGCTGCCCTATCTGATCTGGCTGGTCCGCGCCGATACCTTGATGCTGCCGCATTGGCCGGCGGTGTCGGATCTGAGTGCCCGTGCGATGCATTGGGCGCGGCTGCTCGGTGGCTTGCTGCTGGCGACGTTGGGCATCGCTGTGCTGGTGGTGCTGGATAGCGGCTGGTTCGACCGCACCAGCGAAGAGGCGCCGATTATCTTCCGCCCCCCGGTTGAGGCATTGGCCCGCAACTTTGTTTATTTCTTTGCGCTTGCGCCGGCGCTGGCCGGCAGCCTGATCGCGGGCCTGTTCGATCTCGATAGGGTGGTCGGTGGTGCCGGGGTCGCGCTGTTGTTGACCGGACTGGCCGTGATCGTGACATCGGGCGATCTGGTGCAATTGCGGGGGCAGCGCCTGTTGCGCTCGGTCTGGGCGGCGGCGATCGCCGCACCCGCGCTCGCGATATTCGCGTCGGCAATTTTCCTGCCCTGGATCGGCAGCGGCGAGGCCTCGACGTCGCTGCCCGCCAAGGCGATCGCGCGGTTCTTTGGCGACAGTTTTGAGCGGCGCACCAATCAGCGGCTGCGCGCGGTGGCCGGCGACGCGCAGATTGCCAGCCTGGTTTCGCTCGATAGCGGCCGGCCGCATCTGTTTCTCGACCAGACGCCGGAACGGACGCCATGGCTGACGCCGGAAAAGTTCAGCCAGACCGGCGGCGTCGTGGTGTGGCGCGCATCCGATACCGACGGCACGCCGCCGGCCGATATCGCGCAGCGTTTTCCCGGCCTGGTGCCCGAGGTGCCGCGCGCCTTCGACTGGCTGGTGAATGGCCGCCAGCCCTTGCTGCGGATCGGCTGGGCTATCGTGCGGCCGAAGGGACCGTAAGGGAGCGCTGCACCGCGTCGGGGACACGAGATGTTTCGCACCGAGAGATTTCTAACCCGCCGGTTGCTCCAGCGCCTTCGCGATCGAACGCAGATCCTGCCAGGTCATCCGCTTGTAGGACGGCGAACGCAGTAGATAGGCCGGATGGAAGGTGGCGATCGCGCGGATTTTGCGCGTGCCGGTGTCGTAATCGAACCATTTGCCGCGCGTCCGCATGATGCCTTCGCGGGTCGAGAGCAAGGTCTGGGTCGAGGGATTGCCGAGCGTAACCAGCACGTCCGGATTCACTAGTTCGATCTGCCGCTGGATGAACGGCAGGCAGATTTGGGTTTCCTGCAGTGTCGGGGTGCGATTGCCGGGCGGCCGCCACGGAATCACGTTGGCGATATAGGCCTTGCTGCGGTCGAGCCCGATCGCTGCGATCATGCGGTCGAGCAACTTGCCGGAGCGGCCGACGAACGGCAGGCCCTCGATATCCTCGTCGCGCCCGGGCGCCTCGCCCACGAACATCACGCGCGCCTGCGGATTGCCGTCGGCGAACACCAGCCGGGTGGCGGTATGTTTCAGCGCGCAACCGTCGAATTTCTCCAATAGCGCGCGCAATACCTCCAGCGACGGCGCGGTGCGGGCCGCTTCCCGCGCCGAGGCGATCGCCGCCTCCGGTGCCGGTGTGGCCTCGCCGCGCGGAGCCGCAACGGCTGGTGCCGCCGGACGGAGGGGACTGGGCGGCGGCGGTTCGCTTAAGCCGGGCGCCATGATCGTGGGCGACGCGGCGGGATCGGACAGCCGGTTGACCGGCTCGTCGGTCAGCGCGCAATCGACCCCGGCCTCCAGATAAAAGGCGAGCAATTGCTTGATGGTAGGGGCGGGCTCGGGCGTCATGGGTGGAAGCTGTGCGGCATCTGCCCAACTTAGGATGCCTTGCGCCATGACGAAACACCCCAGGGGGTATTTCCATGGTTGTTCTCGGTCAAAAAATCGGAAACAACGGACCCTTAGAAGCGTTCTCAACCCGGGCTGAGACCAGATCATGAGCACTGAAGAACTTCCGCCGCGTGAGTCCATGGAATTCGACGTCGTGATCGTCGGCGCCGGACCGTCCGGTCTGGCCGCGGCGATCCGGCTGAAGCAGCTCAATGCCGATCTCAGCATCGTCGTGGTCGAAAAAGGCTCGGAAGTCGGTGCGCATATCCTGTCCGGTGCGGTGATTGATCCGGTGGCGCTCGACAAGCTCGTTCCGGATTGGCGCGAGGATGCCGACTGCCCGCTGAAGACCCAGGTCAAGGTCGACAAATTCTACTGGATGACATCAGGCAGTGCGATTCCATTGCCCGCGGTCGCGATGCCGCCGCTGATGAACAACCATCACTGCTATATCGGCTCGCTCGGCAATGTCTGCCGCTGGCTGGCGCCGAAGGCCGAAGCGCTCGGTGTCGAAATCTATCCGGGGTTCGCGGCGGCTGAAGTCCTCTATGACGATAAGGGCGCGGTGCGCGGTATCGCGACCGGCGACATGGGCATCGCCAAGGACGGCTCGCACAAGGATTCCTACACCCGTGGCATGGAACTGCTGGGCAAATACACGCTGTTCGCCGAAGGTGCGCGGGGCAGTCTCTCCAAGCAATTGATCGCGAAATTTGCGCTGGACGCCAACAGCGAGCCGCCGAAATTCGGCCTCGGGCTGAAGGAAGTCTGGGAGATCGATCCGTCAAAACATCAGAAGGGCCTGATCCAGCATTCGTTCGGCTGGCCGCTGAACAATTCGACCGGCGGCGGCTCGTTCCTCTATCACTATGACGAAAACAAGGTCGCGGTCGGCTTCGTCGTGCATCTCAATTACGACGATCCGTATCTGTCGCCGTTCGACGAATTCCAGCGCTTCAAGACCCATCCGGCGATCCGCACGCTGTTCGAAGGCGGCAGGCGGTTGGCCTATGGCGCCCGTGCCATCACCGAGGGCGGCTATCAGTCGGTGCCGAAATTGAGCTTTGCGGGCGGCGCGCTGATCGGCTGCGCGGCGGGCTTCGTCAACGTGCCGCGCATCAAGGGCGTACACAACGCGATGGGCAGCGGCATGCTGGCGGCCGAACATGTCGCGGCAGCACTCGGCGCCGGGCGCGCCAATGATGAATTGATTGAATATGAGAACGCGTGGCGCTCGTCTCCGGTCGGCAAGGATTTGTACCGGGTCCGCAACGTCAAGCCGCTGTGGTCGAAGTTCGGCACCATCATCGGTGTCGCGCTCGGCGGCATCGACATGTGGTGCAACACGCTCGGCTTCTCGCTGTTCGGCACCCAGTCGCACGCCAAGCCCGACCGCAAGACGCTGGATCCGGCCAAAGCCCATGCGCCGATCGCGCCGCCAAAGCCGGACGGCAAGCTGACCTTCGACAAGCTGTCGTCGGTATTCCTGTCCAACACCAACCATGAGGAGGACCAGCCGGTCCATCTCAAGGTGGCCGACATGAACCTGCAGAAGACCTCCGAGCACGATGTCTATGCCGGCCCGTCCAACCGCTATTGCCCGGCGGGGGTTTACGAGTGGGTTGAGGAAAGCGCCGGTCCGCGCTTCCAAATCAACGCCCAGAATTGCGTCCACTGCAAAACCTGCGACGTCAAGGATCCCAACGGCAACATCACCTGGGTTCCGCCCGAGGGTGGCGGCGGGCCTAATTACGAGGCGATGTGACCAATTTTGCGTGAAGGGGGAGGCACTCCACCGCAGCCGTTGGCCACGATACCGCCACACTGGAAGCGCTTTGAGGCGCACGGGTTGAATCTGCTGGTGAAATTGGCTGTCACCGAGGCCTCAATGCCGATCGAGTGACCGCCCCTATCCTTGCGGTTGAACGCCAAACGCGGCATTGTCGCAAAGCTCGGCCGAAGGGCTTGGCTTGGTCGAAGGGCAAGATGCCAACGATGAGAGTTCGCGTCCGGGACTTCGGTAATTAAGTCTGCCCGTAATGCTTGCCACGAAATATCTGCCGTAAAATACCTGCCACCATTACTGGAGCTAGGCGAACCGTGATGCTTTCCATTCGTTTCAATCGCTGGACCTTTGCCGCACTCTCCGTCGCCATGCTCGCGGTGCCGGGCTCGCTCTCGGCCCAGACGCCGGATCATCCCGCCGACAACTCCGCGCAATTTCCGTCCAGCCGCGATATGAAATCGCTGACCACGTCAGGCAGCTATCTCGCCGCCCGCCATGCCAGCGTCGAGCGTGACGCCACCTCGGCCGCCGCCTTCTATCGTTCGGCGCTGCGCACCGATCCCAAGAACAACGAACTGCTCGACCGTGCGTTCATTTCATCGGTCGCCGATGGCGATATCGACGAGGCGGTGAAGCTTGCCGAACGTATCCTGACGATCGACAAGAACAACCGGGTCGCTCGCCTTGTGATCGGCGTGCGCGACCTGAAGGCGAAGAAATATGCCAGCGCGCAGCTCAACATCAATCAGTCCATTCGCGGCCCGATCACCGACCTGGTCGCGACACTGCTGTCAGGCTGGGCCGCCTACGGCGCCGGCGACAGCAAGGCGGCGGTCGCCAATATCGACAAGCTGACCGGACCGGAATGGTATCCGCTGTTCAAGGATTTGCATTCGGCGATGATCCTGGAACTCGCGGGCAAGGACAAGGACGCCGGCGTGCGGCTGGAGCGGGCCTACAAGCTCGACAATTCCATGCTGCGGGTCGCCGACGACTACGCGCGCTGGCTGACGCGCAACAAGGATGACGCGGCCGCCAATGCGATCTACGAGGCGTTCGACAAGAAGCTGCCGCGCCACCCGCTCGTGCTGGAAGGCTTGCGCGACACCAAGGCCGGCAAGAAGCTGCCGCCGCTGGTCGACTCGGCGCAGGCCGGTGCGGCGGAAGCGCTGTATGGCATTGGTGCCACGCTGACCCGCCGCGGCGGCGAGGATCTCGCGCTGGTCTATCTGCAGCTCGCACTCTATCTCCAGCCCAGTCATCCGTTGGCGCTGCTGTCGCTGGCCGATCTCTATGAGTTGGTGAAGAAGCCGCAGATGGCGATCAAGATCTACGAGCGCGTGCCGGCCAGTTCGCCGCTGAAGCGCAACGCGCAGATCCAGCTCGCCACCGATCTCGATGCCGCCGACCGTAGCGACGAGGCAATCAAGATCCTGAAGGGCGTTACATCAGACGATCCCAAGGACCTAGAAGCCATCATGGCACTCGGCAATGTCGAGCGCGGCCGCAAGAAATTCGCCGACTGCGCGGAAACCTATTCCAAGGGCATCGATGCGCTGCCGGATCCCTCCGACAAAGCCAACACGGTCTATTATTATTACCGTGGCATCTGCGAGGAGCGTTCCAAGCAGTGGCCCAAGGCCGAAGCGGACATGAAGAAGGCGCTCGAGCTGCAGCCCGATCAGCCGCACGTGCTCAACTATCTCGGCTATTCCTGGATCGATCAGGGCACCAACCTCGACGAAGGCATGAAGATGATCAAGCGTGCCGTCGATCAGCGCCCGGATGACGGCTACATCGTGGACTCGCTCGGCTGGGCCTATTTCCGCATCGGCAATTACGAGGAAGCGGTGAAGAACCTCGAGCGCGCGATCGATCTCAAGCCTGAGGATCCGACCATCAACGACCATCTCGGCGATGCCTATTGGCGCGTCGGCCGCACGCTGGAAGCGAAATTCCAGTGGGCCCATGCCCGCGACCTCAAGCCCGAGCCGGACGATCTGCCGAAGATCGAGGCCAAGATCGCCAACGGCCTGCCTGACAACGCTTCGTCGACCGATACTTCGGCGGCATCCGCGGACAAGAAAAAAGAAGACGGCAAGGGCGGCTGATCGAAGCGATTTTGGGGGCGGGTCGCCGATGCCGGCGCTATCTGAAAATGGGCGCGCCAAGGTCAATCTGACCTTGCGCGTGGTCGGTCGTCGTACCGATGGCTATCACGACATCGAAAGCGTGGTAGCGTTTGCCGACTGCGCCGATCATTTGACGCTGACGCCGGGATCCGAACTCGATCTCAGGACATTGGGACCGCTGGCGGAGGCCTGCGGCGCGACGTCGGATAATCTCGTCATCAAGGCGGCTCTTTTGCTGCGTGAGCGTGTACCTGATCTGAAGGTCGGCAGCTTCACGCTCGACAAGGTGCTGCCGGTTGCAGCCGGTATCGGCGGCGGTTCTGCCGACGCGGCGGCGGCGCTGCGATTGCTGGCGCAATTGAATGGACTGGCGTTCGACGATCCCCGCCTCATCGAGGTGGCGCAACTGACCGGCGCGGACGTGCCGGTGTGCGTGGCCTCAACTGCCTGCGTCATGACCGGCGTCGGCGAGAATTTGCAGCCGCTGAACCTGCCGAAAATGCCCTCGGTGATGGTCAATCCCTGCGTTCCCGTCGCGACCAAAGACGTGTTCCGCGCGCTGGGCTTGCGCAACGGCGAACTACTGGTCGGTGCCACCGACGTGCTGCTGCAGGACCGTTCGTGGCCAGAGAGCGATGCCTCGGTCACAGAATGGATCGAAGCGTTCGTGGAAGTCGGCAACGACCTCGAAGCTCCGGCGTTGCGCATTCAGCCTGTGATCGACGAGGTGTTGTCGGCGTTACGCGACGCCAAAGGCGCGAAGCTGGCGCGGATGTCCGGATCGGGGGCGACCTGCTTTGCGATTTTCGCTGACGATGCCGACGCCCAGGCCGCCGCGGAAAAAATCCGGCGCGATCACCCGGTGTGGTGGGTGCATGCGGGGACGCTGAGCTGACGCAGGATTTGCGTTCTTCAGCATGCGTGCAAGTGCGCTGAGATCGGACGCGATCAATGCGAACGCGCCAGGCAGAACGCCACGACTTCTTCGAGGGCCGTCTTCATCGGCGATGCCGGGAACAGCGCCAGCGCATCGACGGCCATCGCGCCGTAGTGCTGGGCGCGGCTGATGGTGTCCTCAAGCGCGCGGTGCTTGGTCATCAGGCCGATGGCGTGATCGAGATCGGTGTCGCCGATCTCGCCGCGCTCCAGCGCCTTGATCCAGAAGGCGCGTTCGCTATCATTGCCGCGGCGGAACGCCAGTACCACCGGCAGCGTGATCTTGCCCTCGCGGAAATCGTCGCCGATGTTCTTGCCGAGCTTGGCGGCCTTGCCGCCATAGTCCAGCACATCGTCGACCAGCTGGAAGGCGATGCCGAGATTCATGCCGACCGAGCGGCACGCGGTCTGCTCGGCCTTCGGCCGATTGGCCAGCACCGGTCCGACCTCGCAGGCGGCGGCGAACAATTCAGCGGTCTTGCCGCGGATTACTGCGAGATATTCGTCTTCGGTGGTGGCGGTATTCTTGGCAGCGGCGAGTTGCATCACTTCGCCCTCGGCGATCGTGGCCGCGGCGGATGAGAGGATATCCAGCGCGCGCAGCGAGCCGACTTCGACCATCATGCGAAAGGCCTGGCCGAGCAGGAAGTCGCCGACCAGCACGCTGGCCTCGTTGCCCCACAGCATCCGCGCCGACAGTTTGCCGCGGCGCAATTCGCTCTCATCGACCACGTCGTCATGCAGCAAGGTCGCCGTGTGCATGAACTCGACCGACGCGGCGAGCTTGATGTGGCCGTCGCCGGAATAGCCGGTGAGGCTCGCCATCGCCAAGGTCAGCATCGGACGCAGCCGCTTGCCGCCCGAGGAGATCAAATGGTTGGCGACCTCGGGAATCATGGTCACTTCCGAGCCGGTCCGCGACAGGATGGTGGCGTTGACGCGCTCCATATCGGCGGCGACGAGCTCAACCAGCCGATCTATCGACGCGCCCGCAGGGCTCTCGAAGGGTACTATAACCGCCACGCCGGTCTCCACATTTGCCCAAATCGCTCAATTCCAGCGCCGCCGATTTGAAGTCTTGCTCCGGCTGCTGCAAGATCGCAGCAGGAGCTTCAAATGGGAAGCAACGCCAGAACTAGACGCCTGTCAGCGCCCCCTTATTCCCGAAGCCGCATGTTGGCGAACTTCGGAAATGAGGCACTATCCTATAACAATAGAAAGTGCAGCGCAGCGCGGCAAGAGCACGAAGTGGTTGACATGTGCCGCGGCGCCGACACGCCGGGCCGATAGAGGAGAACCGTACGTTGCGGGAATTGGTTCGGACCAATGATATTGTGCTGGTTTCAGCGATCGGAGCGCTGCTCGACGGCGCCAATATCCATCATCTGGTGCTGGACCAGAACATGAGCATTATCGAGGGCTCGCTCGGGGTGATTCCGCGCCGGATCCTGGTCCATGAGGACGATAACCGCGAGGCCCGCCAGCTCCTGCGCGACGCCGGCCTGTCCCACGAACTGCGGGCCGATGACTGATCCGGCCGGGGAACTGACCGAGGATGCATTTCTTGGCGGACAGTTGCGCCTGCGGCAGCGCAAGTCCGGCCACCGCGCCGGTCACGATGCCGTGCTGCTGGCGGCAGCGACACCGGCCAGATCAGGCCAACGCGTGATCGATTTCGGCGCCGGTGTTGGCGCCGCGGGCCTGGCGCTGGCGCGACGCGTTGCCGGTATCGAACTCGTCCTGGTCGAGATCGATGTGGCGCTTGCCGAGCTTGCGGGCGACAACGCCCGTTCGAATGCGATTCCCGCCGAGACCATCGTGCTGGATTTGAACGCCGGCGCCGAGGCCTTCGCGGCGGCGGGCCTGACGCCCGATAGCGCCGATGTCGTGCTGATAAATCCGCCCTTCAACGATCCAGCGCGGCACCGGGCCTCGCCGGAAAAGACCCGTGAGGTCGCCCATGTCGCGACCGCCGAGACGTTGCAGGGTTGGATCCACGCGGCGCGACGGACCTTGAAATCCGGTGGGATACTCAGCCTGATATGGCGCGCGGATGGATTGGCCGAGGTGCTGGCGGCGCTCGAGCGCGGCTTTGGCAGTCTGGTTATCCTGCCGGTTCACAGCGATCCCGCGGCGCCGGCGATCCGGGTGCTGGTTCGAGCCATCAAGGGAGGGAAGGCGCCGACACGCCTTTATGCGGCGCTGATGCTCAATGATGAGTCAGGCGTGCCCAATAAACAGGTGCAGGGGG
>CAVTWC010000017.1:0-6817 GCA_963738105.1 uncultured Alphaproteobacteria bacterium
ACAGTCCGCTCGCCGGCGCCGATATGCCACCAGCATATTGCACCGAGCCATTTTTCTTTTCGATCCCGACAATGTTGAGCGGCGGATCGGAAAACACCTGGGCAACCCGCATGGTGTCGGGATGGCGATAGACTTTTGGCGTGCTGCCAACCTGCAGCACCTCGCCTTCCCACATGCAGACAGTATCGCCGCCGAGCAGCAGGGCTTCGGAGGGTTCGGTGGTCGCATAGACGAAGATCGCGCCGGACGCCTCGAAGATGCGTGGCAGTTCGGTGCGCAGTTCCTCGCGCAGCTTGTAATCGAGGTTGGCGAGCGGCTCATCGAGCAGCACCAGGTCAGCGCCCTTGACCAGCGCGCGCGCGATCGCGGTACGTTGTTGCTGGCCGCCGGACAGTTGCAGCGGCGTGCGCTGCAGGTATGGCTCAAGCTTGAGGAGCTTTGCCGCTTCCTGCACCCGCGCCTCGATTTCCGCGCGCGGCTTGCCCTGCACCCGCAACGGCGAGGCGATGTTCTCATAGACCGACAGCGAAGGGTAATTGATGAACTGCTGGTAGACCATCGCCACCGAGCGCTGCCGCACATCGAAGCCGGTGACGTCCTTGCCGTCAACCAGCACGCGGCCGGTTGTCGGCTTGTCGAGGCCGGCGAGCAGCCGCATGATCGAAGTCTTGCCCGACAAGGTCGGCCCGAGCAGCACGCTGAGGGTGCCGCGCTCAAGTGTCAGCGAGACGTCGAGAATGGTCGGAATACCATCGACGGCGCGGGTGACATTTTGCAGGCTAACGGTCATGTCCGCCCCCCTGCTGCCAGCACAGGACTTTCAATTGCAGGCCGATACGCGGCCATCCAGTCGTCAATGGCAGCGATTTCGGCCGCTGACAACCGCAATCCCAACTTGGACCGCCGCCACACAACATCCTCGGCGGTGCGGGCCCACTCCACCGCCATCAAGTATTTGACTTCGCTTTCAGTCAAGGTGGCACCGAAGTTGCGGCCGAGATCGGCCATCGATTTCGCAGCTCCAAGCACCTTGCCCGCGCGGGTGCCGTAGGCATGGGCGAGACGGCCGGCATGCGCCGGGGTCAGGAACGGATGGCTGCGCATCAATTCGGCGGATAGCGCCGCGACCGCCGAGACATCCATATCGCCGCCGGGCAGTGCCGCCTTCGCGGTCCAGCCTTCATGGGCTTTGGTTTCTTTCAGATAGGGTGCGAGCCGTTCAAGCACCTCTTCAGCGAGACGGCGATGGGTGGTGATCTTGCCGCCATAGATCGACAACAACGGCATGCCGCCGGGCGTATCGAGTTCCAAAACATATTCACGCGTCGCGGCCTTGGCTTCGCTGGCGCCGTCGTCATACAGCGGACGAACGCCGGAATAGGTCCATACCACGTCCTCGGGTTTGACCGGCTTCGCCAGATATTCGCTGGCGGACGCGCAGAGGTATTCGATCTCTTCCGTTGTGGCTTTCACCTTGCCGGGATCGCCCTGATAGTCGCGATCGGTGGTGCCAATCAGCGTGAAATCGTCCTGATAGGGAATGACGAAAATGATGCGGCCGTCAGCGTTCTGGAACATGTAGGCGCGGTCGTGGTCGTACAACTTGCGCACCACGATGTGCGAGCCCTGCACCAGCCGCACTTTTGCTTTGGCGTTGACGCCGGCGCCGACTGCCAGAACATTTTCAACCCAGGGACCGCCGGCATTGACCAATACACGCGCGCGGATGGTTGTGCGCTCGCGGCTGTCGACGTTTTCGACCGTGACATTCCAGATCCCGTCGGCCTGCCGGATCTCGACCGCACGGGTGCGGGTGCGGATATCAGCGCCGCGATCGGCGGCGTCGCGTGCGGTGAGCACGACAAGGCGCGCGTCATCGACGAAGCAGTCGGAATACTCAAAGCCCTTGCTGTAGCGGTTCGGCATCAGCGGTTTGCCGACCTCGTCGCTGACAAGGTCGACAGAGCGCGTCGGCGGCAGCAGATGCCGGCCGCCGATATGATCGTACAGAAACAGGCCAAGCCGCAGCAGCCAGGCCGGGCGCAGCCCCGCATGATGCGGCAGCACGAATCGGAGCGGACGGATGATGTGGGGCGCGATCTGCCAGAGGATCTCGCGCTCGATCAGCGCCTCGCGCACCAGACGAAACTCGTAGTATTCCAGATAGCGCAGGCCGCCATGCACGAGCTTTGTCGACCAGGACGACGTGCCACTGGCCAAGTCATTCATTTCACACAGGAAAACAGAACTGCCCCGGCCCACCGCGTCGCGCGCGATGCCGCAGCCGTTAACACCACCACCAATGATAGCGAGGTCGAATATCCGGTCCAAAGACGTCCCCCGGGCGTTCGCCAGTTCACTTTGGCGATTTCGCTTTCGTTTTCGATTAAATCACAACCAAATACGAAAGCAACCCGAAAACGGGAACCCAGGGCGCCGCGCGCTCTGCGGCATCCGGGGAACGCAATTTTTGGGGCCCAGCCTGACTAGCGCAGGCGAGTGACGGTCGCGGGCGGCTCCGCAGAGGATTCGTCGATGTCGGCCGACGCGCCCGGCATCGCCTCGATCACCTCGATGCCGCGGCTGTGGCAGATGTTGGCAAGGGCCGCCGGCAGCGCCACATCGGTGACAAAAGTCTGGATCTGGCTGATATGGGCGATGCGCACCGGCGCGCTGCGCCGCAGTTTTGTCGAGTCCGCGACCAGCATCACGCTGCGCGCATTGGCGATGATGGCCTGCGACGCCTGCACCTCGCGATAGTCGAAATCCAGTAGCGCCCCCTCCTCGTCGATCGCGGACGCGCCGATGATGGCGTAATCGACCTTGAACTGGCCGATCTGGCTGATCGCGGTCGAGCCGATCACCGCGCCGTCGGCGCGGCGCACCGCGCCACCGGCCACGATCACCTCGATGCGCGGATGCCGGTACAGCAGCATCGCGACATTGAGGTTGTTGGTGATGACCAGGAGATCCTCATGCGAGGTCAGCGCGCTGGCGACCTCCTCGGTCGTGGTGCCGATGTTGATGAACAACGAGCAGCCGTTCGGAATCAACGCCGCCGCCGCGGCGCCGATGGCTTTCTTTTCCTCGGCGGCGACAAATCGTCTGGCTTCGTAGGCGAGGTTCTCGACGCCCGAGGCGATGATGGCGCCGCCGTGGATCCGGGTCAGCGACCGCTGATCGCAGAGATCGTTGAGGTCCTTGCGGATGGTTTGCGCGGAGACTTCGAAACGCTTGGCGAGATCGTCCACCATCACCCGGCCGAACGCGCGGGCGATGTTGAGGATTTCAGATTGGCGATGGGACAGGCCGGTCACAGGACGCACCTCGGTTAAGGTGCCTATGGTGCGGCGGTTTGGGCGTCCGGTCAACGCGGTCGCCACCATTTGAGCCGCTCAAGACAGGCTCAAAAGTTAGCGCGACGAAGCTTTAGAGTTTGTCATTCCGGGGCGATGCGAAGCATCGAACCCGGAATCTCCAGATTCCGGGTTCGCGCTAACGCGCGCCCCGGAATGACCACCAAGTCTTACGCCGCTAGCGTATACTCACCCCTGGCGACGCGATTGGCGGCGCGCTCGGCTTCACGTGCACTGCGAAACACCTGGCCTTCGAGTCGGTTGAATTCGTGGGACGCCGCAAAGAAGCGATAGCCATCGGGATTACGCACCACGATGCCCGCCGCCTTTGAACTGACTTCGATGATATAAGTGTCCGACATTTCTACCCAGCCTTTGTTCCAATTCCGGGCAAATAACGGAATGGGTGAGGAATGGTTCCGGTGGGAGCGAAACGTCGCACCTACACACATTCGTCATCACCAGTCACCTGTGGCGGAGCATGACGGCTTTCATTGACTCACGCCGTCACCGTCTCGCCGCCTTGTGGGATTACCAGTGGATGACCCTGGTCGTCGATCGCGACGTAGGTGAAATTGCCGTCGGTGACCAGGATCGACTGCATTTCCTTGCGGCGCAGCACCCAGGCATCGAGATGAACCGTGATCGAGGTCTTGCCGATCCGGACCAGAGTGGCGTGCACGGAGACGAGATCCCCGACGAACACCGGCTTGCGAAAATTCATCGCCTCGATCGCAACCGTGACAGTGCGCGACTTCGTGATCTTGGAAGCGAACACGCCGCCGGCAAGATCCATCTGGCTGAGCAGCCAGCCGCCGAAAATATCGCCGTTCTGGTTGGTGTCGGCCGGCATCGCCAGGGTGCGGATGCAGAGATCGCCAACCGGTTCGGTTTCGGTATTGGGCGGCGCGTGAACGGCCGGGGCATCGGTCATATCGGGTGCTCTTCGAAAACCGGATTTTGAGGTAGGACTATTTGAAATCGTGCCATCCGGCATCCGGCGTGAACCGGTCGCCGAACCTCACCGCCAGCGCGTACAGCGTCGCGGTCACATTCTCGACACCGCGGCTACGCGCGTAGTTCAAGGGACCGCCGCGGAACGGCGCATAGCCGGTGCCAAAGATCATGGCGCCGTCAACCATGTCCGCATTGTCGACGACGCCCTCGCGCAAGCAGGCGACGCAGACGTTCGACATCGGCAGCACCAGCCGGTCGATCATTTCGTCGGTCGGCCTGACGTCAAGCGACGCCCCGACAGCAGAGGTCTTTTCCGCCTTGCCATTTTTCCAGGTGTAAAAGCCCTTGCCGGTCTTGCGGCCTAGCTCGCCATTGGCAACCTTGTCGCGCAGCCAGGCCGGTGTCGGTGGCAGTGCGTCGCCGAATTTCGTGCGCAGCATGTCGCCGACCGCGAGGCAAATATCGAGGCCAACCTGATCGGCCAGTTCGATCGGCCCCATCGGCATGCCGAATTTTTCTGCCGCCGCATCGATGGTGCGCTTGTCGATCTTCTCGTCCAGCATCACCATTGCCTCCAGCATGTAAGGCGTCAGCGTACGGTTGACGAGAAAACCTGGCGAGCTCTTGACCGGCAATGGCAACCGGTCGATGGCGCCGACAAAGGCCATCGCCTCCTTCAGCAGTTGCGCATCGGTGCCGTCGTGACTGACCACTTCGACCAGTTGCAGCCGCGACACCGGATTGAAGAAATGCAGGCCGAGAAGCCGCTCGGGTTTCTGCAAGGTCGAGCGCAAATCCTGCAGCGGAATGCTCGAGGTGTTGGTGGCGAGAATAGCGCCCGCTTTCATCACGGGCTCGAGCCCGGCATAGACCTTCTGCTTCAGTTCGAGCTTTTCCGGCACCGCCTCGATGATCAGGTCGGCGTTGCGAACGCCTTCGCCGTCGAGATCGGGCACCAGCCGGTCGAGCGCATCGCGCACATCGGTGCGTTTATGAATGATCTTGCCGAACAGATCCGACGCCCGTTTCATCGCGCCTGCGATCGGCTCCGGCTTCATGTCGGCGAGCGTGACGTGCATGTCCTGATGGGCGCACCACGCCGCAATGTCGCCGCCCATCGCGCCGGCGCCGATGACGTGAACGTGGTTGATCTTGTTGCCGGAGCCTGCGAGCTTTTTCATTTGCTCGCGCAGGAAAAACACCCGGATCAGGTTCTGCGCCGTCGGCGTCACCATCAGATTGGCGAACGAGGTCTTCTCGCCGGCCAGCATCGCGGCTTTGTCGCCGCCGTGCTTCTCCCAGAGATCTATCAGCGCGTAAGGCGCCGGATAATTTTCGCGCGGCGCGGCCTTTCCGGCTTCCGATCGCATCCGGGACGCCAGCAAGCCGCGGACCGGCGTAAAATTCAGGATGCTATTGAGGATGCCGGGCCGGGCGCGTTTCAAGCGGCCAAACACCGCGTCCTTCACGGCATTGCGGACATGGCGCTCCTGCGTCACCGCATCAACTAGGCCAAGCGATCTGGCCTTGCGCGCATCAATGGTCCTGCCGGTCAGCATCAGGGTCATCGCCTGCATCGGATTGACCAGCTGCGTGAAGCGCGCGGTGCCGCCCAATCCCGGATGCAGGCCGAGCATCACCTCGGGAAAACCAAACCGCGCGCCATCGATCGCGATACGTGACTGGCAGGCCAAAGCTACTTCGAGGCCGCCGCCGAGGCAGAAGCCATGGATCACGGCCACCGTCGGAATTCGCAAGGCCTCAAAGCGATCGATCACGGCATGGGCGCGGCCGATCGAGGTTTCGACCGCGCGCGGGTCGGTCGCACCGCGAAATTCATTGACGTCAGCGCCTGCAATGAAGCCGGACGGCTTGGCCGAGCGGATCACGACACCAGCAGGCCGCTGGTTTTCCAGCGCCGACATGACGAGATCGAACTCTTCCAGCACGTCCGCCGACAGCGTGTTGGCGCTGGCGCCGGCGCGATCGAACAACAGCCAGGCGATGCCGTCGCCGTCATGGGTGAGTTTGAAGTTGCGATAGGGCCCGCTTTCGCTGACTTTGGGCCCGAGTTCGAGCAGGCGATCGCCGAGAACATTCATGATTTTGGAGTCCATGACGTTCCCTACATCGTTTCGATCAACATGGCGCCGCCCTGCCCGCCGCCGATGCATTCGGTGGCGATGCCGCGCTTGGTGCCGAGCCGCTTCATCGCATTGACGAGATGCAGCACGATGCGGTTGCCGCTGCAGCCGACGGGGTGGCCGAGGCTGATCGCGCCACCGTCGACGTTGAGTTTGGCCCGGTCGATCTCGCCGGCGGCGCCGTCGAGGCCGAGGATCTCGCGGCAGAATTTTTCGTCTTTCCAGGCAGCGAGACAACCCAGCACCTGGGTCGCGAACGCCTCGTTCAATTCCCAGGTCTCGATATCCTGCAGCGTCATCTCATTGCGCTTCAGAAGTTCGGTCGCCGACAACACCGGGCCGAGGCCCATGATCGAGGGG
>CAVTWC010000018.1:0-16445 GCA_963738105.1 uncultured Alphaproteobacteria bacterium
ATGTGTTGCCGAGTTGGAGGCGTCTGCCAACCGATCATCGATATAGTGGGTGCGGCTCTAATTACGATTAATATTGGGCTTATCCGGGCTATTCACAGGGGGCGGAGCTCATTCCTCGTCATGCCCGGCCTTGTGCCGGGCATCCACGTCTTCCTTCTCCGGCAGCAAAGACGTGGATGGCCGGGTCGAGCCCGGCCATGACGACATCCCTACTTCTCCATGAACCGCCCGGAGGCGATTCGGGGCAGATGGGCGACGGGCCAGTTGTAGAGGTAGGTCCAGGCCTTGCTGATTGGAGCCTCGCTCGCCGCGGCATCGACCAGCGTCACCGGCAGCAGCCGCCTGATATATTCGGTCGGCTCGGCAAATCCTTCGCCGCAGGCCTCGTACATATCGAACTCGCGCAGCAGCGCGTCCGGCTGCTTGAGCCGGTACAATTCGCCGAACACGACATCATCGGCGGCATCGGACAGCACCATCCCGGGATAGTGCTTCACCAGATAGAGCCGACCCGGGCAGCGCGCCTCGCCGATGAAGTCGGCGCTGCGCGACAACAACTGCGCCATCGGATGATCGAAGTCGCGCATCAGGGTGCCGTAGACGAAGAGACGATCTGAAATCATGGGGCGCAGTTATCCCGTCCCGGGGAGACGGATCAAGCCGGCACCACCTCGTCGGTGACCACCAGAAACTTCACCAGATCCATCCGGCCAAAGCTGGTGGTCAGGGCGACGTCGGCGGCGTCGCGGCCGGTGGCCATCAGGATGCGGCCGATCCGCGGGTGATTGTGGCGGGCGTCGAAGGTGTACCATTGTCCCGAAAGATAGACCTGAAACCAGCCGGAAAAATCCATCGGCGCCGGATCCGGGGGCACGCCGATGTCGCCGAGATAGCCGGTGCAGTAGCGCGCCGGAATGTTCATGCAGCGGCAGAACGTCACCGCCAGATGCGCAAAGTCGCGGCAGACGCCGGCGCGCTGCTCGTAGACATCGTGCGCCGACTTCATGTGATGGGCGTGCTGGTAGCCGAAGCTGACGTGGTTGTGCACGAACTCGACGATGGCCTGCGCCCGCGCCCACCCGGGCGCGGTGTTGCCGAACAGCGACCAGGCGATATCGGTGAGCTTGTCGGTCTCGCAATAGCGGCTCGGCATCAGATAGAGCAGCACTTCATCGGGCAACTGATCGATCGGCACCTGCTGCGCGGTCGGCATCACCACGTCGGGCAATCCTAAATCACGCACCAGCGCGCTGCCGCGGAAAGTGACGCCGCCGGCGGGCGCCACCAGCCGGCCGCAGACATTGCCAAAGCTGTCGCGGTAAAAACCGATCGGCACGCCGGGTTCGGTGACGATGCTTTCAGTGCCGACGATGTCGGCGAAGCGCGACGGATGGATGTTGAGCATCGTCACCATCGGCGTCGGCTGCACGGCGGCATAGCTGATCTCGAAGCCGACCTTGATTTCCATCATCAGGCTCCCGTGGCGGCTTCATTGGCCGAGACGACATTGATGCTGACATTCATGCCGACGAACGCATCGGCGGGGCCGAGATACGTGCCATGCAGCGGGATCGCCTGGCGCGGATCGCGCGCCACCGCGACGCGAATGAGATCGCGGGTGCCGATGATGCCGTTGGTGGGATCGAACTCGATCCAGCCCGCGCTCGGCAGATAGACCTGCACCCAGGCATGGGTCGAGCCGCCGCCGACATAACCGTGGGCGCGATCACCCGGGATGAACAGATAGCCCGACACGAAGCGCGCGGCGATGCCGAGCCGGCGCAGCGCCTCGATCATGAACAGCGCGTAGTCGCGGCAGGTGCCGGATTTCGTCTGCAGCGTATCGAGCGGATGCTGGGTGCCGTGCTCGTGCCGTTTGCGGTAAATAAAGGCCTCGCGGATGCCGTGGGTCATGCCGCTGAGGATGTTGAAGGTCGGCGTCATCCCCTGCTCGTCGAGAAAGCCGCGTGCCCAGGCCGACAGCTCGCCATCGGGATCGCCATATTGCGGCGTGATGAAGTGGACGAGATCGGGAAATTCCTCGTCATCGTAGAGAAATGGATAGAAATAGGCGGGATCATCCGCCGTCAGCACGTATTCCTCGGCCGGGTTGTGCTCGACACTCGCCGTGCTGTTGAAAAGCAACCTGTTGGCGCGCGCATCGAAGGTCGCGATTGCCACGCTATTGCCGAATACGTCGTGGATCCAGCGCAGCGAAGCCGGCTTCGGCTCGATCTCGAGGTTGCCCGCCAGCACGCGCAGATCGTGCCCGTCGCGCGGCCGCAGCATGATTCGATGTTCGCCGAACGCCACCGGGCGGTCGTAGCGATATTCGGTCTTGTGATGGATCGTCAGGAGCGGCATCGTCGAACTAATCATCGTGATATCAGGCACATAAATCTACACCGAACCGTGCTTAAATCTAAACCGGCATGCCGCTTCGATAGGCAGCAATCAAGGAAACAGCTTTGAACGACAGCGGCGGCACATCCCTACTCCTCGGCAGCGCCGAGGTTCCACCCGTTCACGAACAAAATGCCGCAGGACGCTCGCCGTTTCTGCTCACTTGTGACCATTACGGCCGCGTGATTCCGCGCGTGCTCGGCAATCTCGGACTGCCCGAGAGCGAACTGACGCGGCACATCGCCTGGGACATCGGAATCGCGGGCGTCGCCGAAGCGCTCGCAAAACATCTCGACGCGCATCTGGTGGCGCAGCGCTACTCGCGACTGGTGATCGACTGCAACCGGCCACCGGCGGCGGCAGGCTCAATTCCCATCATCAGCGAAGCGACCACCGTCCCCGGCAATGAAGGCCTTGCGCGCGAGACCGCCGAAGCACGGCGCCGGCAGATCTTCGATCCCTATCATCAACGCATTGACGAGGTGATCGACCAGCGCTCACGCGAGGGACGACCGACCGTGCTCGTGTCGCTGCACAGCTTCACGCCGGTTTATGCCGGCATCGCCCGGCCCTGGCATGTCGGCACGCTGTATCACCGCGACACCAGGCTGCCGCCGCTGCTGCTGAAACATCTGCGCGCCGAGGCCGATCTCGTGGTCGGCGACAACGAGCCCTATGCCGTCAGCGACGAGACCGACTACACCATCCCCGTGCACGGCGAAGCGCGCGGCCTGATGAACTCCGGCATCGAAATCCGCCAGGACCTGATCGGCGATCACGGCGGCCAACAGCAATGGGCGGATCGGCTGGCGCGGGTTTTCGGCGTGATCGAGCAGGCGTTGAGGGCGGAGGCAATGATGTAGAGCGTGCCCCCGTAAAGGCGGTGTTGTCGGCGATCGGTTGAACCCGCCGCGCATTCCGGATGCTAACCGGACATCGCACGCTTCGGTTCATGGCAGCGGGACGCCGCGCTACGCTACCGGCCCAGGCCGCGATCAGCAGGGGCTGGCCTCGGATTTGGCTTGCACGGACGGGTGCAGCCGACAGGCCTCGACATCGAATCCGTCCGCCCCCGGAATAAGGACACACGCGCGCGAGGTGTCGATTTCCCAACCGAAATTGTCCAGCAGACACTGTCGCGGCGGACTGCCGCGCAGGTGCAATGTCCACACGCCGCCCGGCGGTGGATCGACGAGACCGGCGTGGATGCGATGATCCAGCGATCCTCCCGGCACAATTGGCATCAAGATGTCCGACAGTTGATAGGCCCGCGAGCCGGCTCCAAGCATCGGCACGACATACCCCAACGGCTTTTCGACCATCAGGTAGGCTGCCGCGTCGGAAAGCTGCTGCGGAAGCTGCGGCTGGTACGGATCGGACCACGGGCGCCGCAACCAGTCGGCAGGTTGCGACCAAAATGCAATGGCGACGGCGAGAACGGCTATGGCGCGGCTAGCCCAAACCGGCCGGCCAGGCTCAGGCAGCTTGCCGAGCAAGACCCCGGACAAGCGCCAGACTAAAAGCACGATGAGCGGTGCGCAGAGCAATTCCAGAACCACCGCGTACCGATGGATGGAGAATTTTAGCAGCCACACCACGTAGCTGGCGAGGAAACCAAGCAGAAACTGCTTATCCCGTCGCGTAAAGATTCGTTGCTGGTACAACAGCCCGGTGACGACGCTTGCCGCAAGCAGCACGAATGCGATCGCGAAGCGTGGATCTCGAAATGCCCACTCGGACGAGCGGTGGTCGCCGATCGCCCAGTAAAATGGATAGGCAAGCGCTTCCGACAAATTATGGGGCATGAAGCGCAGGTCGGCGATCAATTCGTATACCAATTCCGGCGAGTGAAAAATCGCATTGTAAAATGGAAAGACGGGGTTGCCGAACGCCTGCCACAACGTCCAGGCCCAGGGGCCTCCGGTGCAGAGTGCTCCCACCACGCCACCGGCAGCGAAGCACGAAAGCGCCATCAACGGCTGTGCCGCGAGCAAAAGCGAGACGGCCGCCCCAATCAGGAAAATCATGTTGGTCAGCTTCAATCCCGCGGCCGCGCCGATCAGTATTCCTGCCAAGATGTAACGTGCGCGACGGTGCGGACTGGCAGACAGCATCAACCCGACACCCGCGATGACCGGCAGGGCGGTGAGAATGTCGGCGAAGCTGGTGCCGACTTCGGACAATGTCATCGGACCGAACGCAGCGATGACCACGGTAGCCGCGAGTGTCCATGTGTTGGCGGCACCGCCCAAAACGATGCGCGAGAGCCAGTAGATCAGCGCCAGGTTGAGACCGTGGAGAGCGCCCAGCAGCATTCCCCACAACGGCGCGCCAACGTCGTGACGCAGCAGATAGGCGGGAAGATAGGGAAGAGGATTTCAGGAAAGTTTGAAAACCGCCGGGGGCGACATCCTGATCGAAGCGTCCATTGATCAGCGCGAACGCACCATACTCATGATAATTGCGCCAATCCCAATTGATGTCCTCGCCTGCAAACCAGGCGTAGGCGGCGCCCGCCAGCAACGAGCCCAGCACCACCGTCCATATCTGGAAGTTTCGGCGCCCAATTAACCGGTGGACGAATCCGGTACTGTCCATACTCGCGTGTTGATGAAGAAGCACACCGGTTCACCCCGCGAGTTCCCTGACAGGTCGCGCTTGTTGCTTATTGCCCATCTTAAGTTGCAAATTCTCTACCGCGTCCGCGGTTAATAAAGTGCTTCTTCCGCGCGGCAGCACCGCGCAGCATGGTCGGAAGGATATTTGCGCAGCGTTACTCGCGGCTAGTGATCGACTGGAACCGGGCGGCAAGGTCCATTCCCACCATCAGCGAAGCGACTACAGTCCCCGGCAATGGAGGCCTTGCGCGCGAGACCGCGGAAGCAAGGCGCCGGCAGATCTTCGATCCCTATCATCGGCGCATTGACGAGGTGATCGACCAGCGGTCATGCGAGGGACGGCCGACCGTGCTGGTGTCGCGGCCTGCTGAATTCCGGCATCGAAATCCGCCAGGACCTGATCGGCGATCACAGCGGCCAACAGCAATGGGCGGATCGGCTGGCGCGGATTTTGGGCGTGATCGAGGCGACGTTGCGGGCGGAGGCGATGATGTAGCGCGTGAAGCGATCGATGCGCCGTTGCCCGCAGAATTTTCTGCGGCCATTGCCGCAGGTTTAATCTCTATCTGCCATCCCGCTTGAACGCGCGTCAGGGACCCTTCTAAAGGTCGGCATGGCGGCGCTCGGTTGCAACGGCCGGACTTCGGCGGTCACCAGCACAGGCCTAGTCATGAACCAGAGCAGGCCTGCTGCGGCAATGCATGCAGCGGTGCCAAGCGCGGCAAGTCCCTTCATCCTGACCTCTTGAACATCCCGGTGGTCTAGTTGGTGAGGATCACGCGATGCTGGTGCCGCGAGGGATGATCGGCGTCAACCAAAGCGTTGGCGTCGGTCGCGATCACGGCCTCAGGCAGTGGCACCGGCTCGAGGCCGGAAAACCGGCGATATAGCCCGCCCATGATCGCGCCGTAGCCGGTCGCGATAATCAGCAGGAACGCCAACGACGTAAACGGTGCGAAGGATGAAAGCAGAAAGGCGCACACCAGCGCCATCAGACCTCCACCGATGCCATATTCGGACGCGCTATGACGGTGCAGCGCCCGCGCAATATGATGCAGGGCGAGGACGAAGATGGCCGACGGTACCGCGGTCGCGACCACCATCGTTAGAAATAATTGGGCCGGAATGGCTGCGGCGATAACCGGACCCGGCCCCGAAACCAGGAAACCGGGAAGCAGCGACAAGAAAGTAATCGACAGAATCGTCGTCAATGCCGCCGGTATCATTGCGGCAATCGCGACAGCCGCCACCGACGTGCGGACGCGTGTGGGCCCATTGAACGCGATCGACGTGACAAGCCCTTCATAGGAGAATTTCGGAAACACGGCGGCCGGAGCCAGCCCAGCAAACTGTCCGTAAAGAAATCCGGAAATCATCCCCGCAATGGTCGGCAGCAGACCGATGGTCAGGACGGTGCCGCCGCCCGGAGGTAATAACTGAATGCTGTTGCGGATCGCTATCGCGTAACCCGTCGCGGCCATGATGCCGCCCATGAATGCATAGGCAATCCGGCTGGAGATGGCGCGCTGGCGTAACAGCCAGTGCCCGGCAAACAACAAGGCGCCGTCTGTCGTCAGACGGGTCAGGTAGAACACCAGGATCTGATCCGGTGCCAGAACCTCGGTAGGCTGCGTGGCTTGGGCGCCAAGCGCCGCCATCGCGACCAGCACGGCGTGCACCAGCGCGAGCGGGATCAGCGCGACGAGCAATGCGCGCGGCGAATTTTTCACGACGTACATGCGTAAAGCTCCTGAACGGCTGCACGCTAAACGCAAGGGCGTTACGGAGCGTCTTCAAGATTGGATAAAATTGTAAATATGCGCAGCTTGCATGAACACCGGACGGCAACTCAGCGCGAAGAGTGCGTCAAAAGAGCAGGAGCAACTTGATTTCACCGTCCGGTAAGACTGGCGCATTAAGTTGTGCTCCCTCATCTGGAAGCGCACGTGGCACGTTTGCGAACACTTGGCATTTGGACGGCGGCGATCGCACTCGTCGGCGCTATCGCTTACGGCGAATTCGTTGAAGACTGGCGCATTCAGCGCTCGGATCAATCCGCAAGATTTGCCATACGGGTGGGTGCCGGTGCTTCAATCGCCGACTACAACCGTCTTCAGGCTGCGATGACCGAGAAATACGGCGCACGCACTGAAACAGCCCTGCACATCGATACCGGGATCACTGAGGTCAGGCTGGACGGCAAACTTCTCGAGACCCATCCGGAGCTCAAGAAGATCAGCGATGTGTCCGGGATTTTCGTTTTCGGGCCGGACAGCAATGTGACGATGCGCTTTCCCTTTGAGGTCGGCGCGGATTTCGTTCGAGCAACTTCCAGCCAGGGGATCCATGACGACCTGAAGAGCCACTTCAAGCGGGCGCCGCCGGCATGGTTTGAGTTCAAGGATAGCGACTGGACGATTGACCGCTGTGTTTCGCGGCCGAGCGATCTTGGGCTCGGAGCCATCGGAAACATGCTGTTTTTACGCGGTGGAACCTACTGCGTCGTGACCTGGAAGGGAAAGCAGCCGGGCTCCATGTTGATCATCGTCAGCGTCGCCGACGGCGACCCCTGGATGCGACCATTCACCCGCAGATTATGCCGGGAGATCACGGAAGTTGCCCTCAAGAACTTTGACCCCTTCGCGGCGGATAGCCCGAGATATGCAGCGTGCATCCTGGCCGATCGGCCCGCATACGTCAGCGCCCGGAAATCACTTGCGATCAGCGCCTACTCCGTTGGACCAAACAACCGCCTCGCGCGGATGGACTGAGCTCTGTTCTGACTGGCGCTGATTTTTTGGCCGTGATCGAAGGAGCGTTGAGATCGAGCCAAACGACTTAGGGCGCATCGGCCAAATCGCGCAGATCAAAGGTGAACGTCGCGTCGCGAAGGCAGCCCTCGCCATAAGTTGTTTTTCGGCTTGGGACGCCGTTGAATGACCTTCGTCACCGGCGGCTCGATCGCAATGGCTGCGGCAAACACCCGTTTCAACCTGATGTCGTCGATATCGGCGAGATATTGCCGCAAGGTCGCATCGGCGGTTTGGTCTCGCCGCAGAATGGACGTGCAGAGATCCGTGCTCATCTTGCGAAAGAAACCGAATTGCCGTTTCTCCTCGCAACTCCCGCCAAGCCTGTCGATTGCTGCCGCAATGGCGAAGACGCCGAGCTTGTCGGCATTGTCGAGTGTTACCGCAAAGCGCAGGATGGCGAGGTGCCACGCCCTTATCATCCAGGCATGGCCTTCATCGGGTCCATCGCGCAATTTCATGTCGGTCACGATCGATGGACCCCGAACGGGAATACGATTTGGCACTGAGCGCAGATTTGGCTGGTGGCGATCGAAACCGTCTCAATGCGGTTTCTTGCCGGGATTGAAGGTCAATGCAGCCAGCCCGATTTGACGAGGCCGTGTTTCGTGCCCGGTCGCGCTCGAGACCGGAAATGCGTCGGTCAATAGCTGGCTAAGGCTCCGCGCCTCATCCCGGATATCGGTAAGCAAAGCTCGATCGAGACGATTGGTGCCGGATTGGCCCCGCATCAACAGCACGCCGGCTGCGCCCAGGATGGTCGTGAGCGATGTGCGCCACTGATAAGTAAATCGTGGATCGCTGGCGTAATCTGCAGCAGCAGCGATCGGTTGCCGATCGGCACGTTCGGAAAGCTCGGGTAACCGCGTGGCGACCGCAGATGCGGGCGCCCGCACGCCATCGTTCGCCTGCTTCAAGCTTGTGATCAGCAGGGCGCTGCCAAAGGCCGCAAGCAGGAACAGCAGCAACGCTACGACGTCACTACGGTCGTCCATCCAGAGGCTGTAATAGGGCTGCGTGAAGAAGAAATCCCCTGCGAGCCCGGCCGTAATCGCTGTGGCAGCCGCGCTCGCGAATCCCCATCGCACCGAGGCGAGTACGACAGGCAAGAGATAGCAGAGCCAGATCAGATTGGGCGGGAGAAGTAAATCCACGGCGAGCAGCGCGGGGGTTGCGGCCGCGACCAAAACCGCAGGCATGCCCATAATGTGCGCCCAGGCAGGGATACCGGCCAACTCATATTTCATTTGAGCCCTCCACGCGTTGGCGGGCTTATCAGCCGAAAAGCTATAGGAATGCTATGCGTGCTGGGCTGAAGAAAAATAAGCGCCTCCGCCGGGACAGAAGCAGGCCTCAGGCATCAGGCTTAGCGCCCCCTCTCCCTAGCCTTCTTCCACAAGGGGAGAGGGAGCGTACCGTCATTGTGGTGGGAGCAAACTTCGGAATTCGCTCTTACTTCACCTCGCCCGCGTCAGCGCCAGCCAGATGCCGCCGCCGATCATGAAGCCGCCGGAGACGCGTGACAGCGCGCGGGTGCGCCGCGCCGAGAAGATCGAGCGGGCGCGGCCGGACAACAGCGCATACATCGCGTCCGTCATGCCCGCGATCACCATGAAGGTGACGCCGAGCAGCGACACCTGCGAGAAGTGATCCCGGTTCATGTCCATGAATTGCGGAATGAACGCGCCAAAGAACACCAGCACTTTCGGGTTCGACAGCAGTACCAGCAGTCCCTGCAGGAAAAACCCGCCGCGCGGCGGAGGCGGCGGCTGCTCGGCATTGATGCCTTCGACCGGGGAGCGAATGAGCTTGATGCCGAGCCAGACCAGATAGGCGGCGCCGGCGAACCGCACCCAGTCGAACCAGTAGCCCATGGTCGCCATCAGCGAGGTCAGGCCGATCGCGACCACCCCGATCACGATCGCGAGGCCAAGCTGCGCGCCGGCGATGTTGATCAGCGCCGCGCGGGTACCGTGCCGTAGCCCGTTGGCGATCACCAGCGTCACCATCGGACCCGGCAACAGCGCCAGCGCGATGCAGGCGGCGACAAAGGCGAGATAGACTTGAAAGGACATGGTGGGGCTCGGGGTGTAAATTTGCGTCATGGCCGGGCTCGTCCCGGCCATCCACGTATTGCTTCGAGTATTAAAGACGTGGATGCCCGGGACAAGCCCGGGCATGACGAAATAATCGGTTCAACCGCCGTTCAGCGCAGCGGTCATCCACCGCGCCATGTTGTCCGAGCCGAGGAAATCCGCCGCGACACGTTGAACGTTGTCCGCAGGCCCCTTGCCTTGCGCGACTGCGACCAGAAGATCGCAGCGCCGCGACAGGGCAAAGCCAACGGCGGCGTGCTGCGAGCCATCGGTCATTTTGAGATCATAGGCGCGCGAGCGTCCGGACATCTCGGCGATGCGCACCACCTTGCCCGCTTCCGAGGGCACAAAACGCTGGCTCATCAGATCGAGATCAGCGACGCGGTCGACCTCGTCGTCGTCGGCAACGCCGCTGTCGCAATTGCAGAAGCCGATCTTCGGCCGCACGTACAGCTCGACGGCCTCGCCACAGGCCTCGGCGTCGCAGCGAAAGGCACGGCCCGCCGGCCAGCCGTCGCGCGGGAACGGCCAGGCGATCTCGCGCCAATGGCCGATACCCGCACCCCCTGGACCGATTTGGGCATGCTGAACCGCGGCGGCGCCTGACAGCGCGCCGATCGCAACCACCGCCGCGATCAACAGCCTGTGCATCTCATCTCACCTTCATCGTGCAGGTAAGCCTGCGGCCGCGCGCGCGGGCCCGGTCAGCTCCAGAATGTGCATCCCGGTATTGGCGCGATCGACGATGTAGATGTAGCCGCGGTCATCGGTCTCGACATTGTTGGTCTGGATCGCAACCTTGCAGCGGTCCTTGCCCTCGACGGGAACGCACCTTTTGTCGGTCGCTGCCGTGATCGAGGGGATGAAATAGCCGACTTCCTTGGGGTGATAGGGATCGCGGATGTCGAGCGCGCGGACGCCGGCGTTGAAGAAGGCGATGAACGCCATCTTCTTGTAATAGACCGGCGCCATGCTTTCGTTCGACGAATGCGAGCCGAACCGGCCGCCCCGCTCGCAGAACGAGCCGCTGGCTTCCGGCACCGTATAGCTCGAGATCATCATCGGCCGCGTCTCGGTGGTGACGTCGGCGAACCACACCATCTGACGTGGCTCGGCGCATTCATTGAGGATCGCCTCGTCGACCAGCATCACGATGTCGCGGGTTTTGCCGTCCTTGTCCTTGGCGAATTCGGCGATCGGCATGTCCTTCATCGGAAATGTCGTGTGGGCGCCGTTGAAGGCCGACATCGGCATCCGCGAGACTTCCGGGAAACGAAGGTTGTCCGGGGTCGGCTCCTTTGGTCCGTTGAGCAGCTTGTCGCGGTCGACGATCTGCAGGAAGCCGCCCTTGTTGGTGCCGTAGCCGAAATAGATCCGGTTGCCCTGGGGCCCGGTCGAGATCATGCCGTGCAGTTCGGTCGGCACCGAGCCGGTCGAACCCGGCTCCTGGCCGGGAAGACCAAAGTCGCGAATTTTCACGGGATGCGCGGGATCGCTGAGGTCATAGACTTGCGTCATGCGCCGCGTGCGCCAGTCCGGTGCACCAGACACGAGGTAGGCAATGCCGGTGTCGCATTCCCAAAAATTCTTGTGGGTGTCCTTCAAGCCCTCGCCAATGTGGGTCACGAGAACAGGATTGGCGGGATCGGCCACGTTCCAGATTTCATGCCCTTCGCTGCCGACCGCACGCAGCATGTAGACCGCATTGGGATCGCCCTTCGGCAAGCTCTTGCCGTCGCAGACGCGAACCATCTGGGCCCCGCCGCCCTCGTATTTGCCTTCCTGACCCGGAATGTGATGCAAATATTTCGGATGCGCGGGATCAGTGACGTCGACGATCGAGGTTCCGTTCGGCTCGGCCTTGCCGGTCATCGGATTGACCGGATCGGGAATGTCGTCGGTGCCGCCATGGTGTCCGATATAGGCGATCCAGCGGTCGCCCTGATGGTGGATGGTCGGCTGGTAGGCGCTGCGCGCCTGCAGGTCGTTATACCCGACCAGTTTCATATTGGAGGCTTCGGGCGGCGCCCCGATGACTTGCTGCACACTGGCGTGCTGCCCATTGGCGGCTTGCTGTGCACTGGCTTGCTGTGTAGTGGCGCCGCTACCGCAGGCGACGAGAACGATCGAAGTACACGCGACGAGTAAGGCCCGACTTTTCATAGACTTCCACCCCAACTGTTCAAAACCAATCTTCGTTGGCTGGCGTTACGATAGCACGCGAAACCGGTTTGCAAAAACACGCTCTTGACATGCAACCATTTGGTTGCCTATTATCCCTGCCATGGATGAGGTCTTCAAAGCGCTGGCCGATGCGTCAAGACGGTCGCTGCTGGACAGGCTTCACGCCCACAATGGACAGACACTGAACGAACTGTGCGACGGCCTCGCCATGACACGGCAGGCCGTGACCAAGCACCTTGTGATCCTCGAGGCCGCCAATCTCGTCACCACGTTCCGCAAAGGTCGCGAGAAGCTGCATTACATCAACCCGGTGCCGATCCATCAGATCGGCGAGCGGTGGATCAAGAAATTCGAGCGCGGGAAACTGACGGCGCTCAGCGAGTTGAAACGGCAACTGGAGAAACGTGATGAGTAAACCGGAATTTGTTTACACCACCTACATCGAGACCTCGGCCCAGCAGCTCTGGCTGGCTTTGACCGACGGCGATTTCACCGAGCGCTACTGGTTCGGGCACCGCGTCTCGTCCGACTGGGAAGCCGGCTCACCCTATAAATTCGTGCACCAGGGCGCCGACAGCATCGAGGGCAATGTACTGTTGGCCGATCCCTATAATCGGCTGGTCTATAGCTGGAACGGATGCGTGACGACCGCGCCACGCGAACGCACCTCACGGGTCACGTTCGATCTGGAACCGCGCGGCAAGATCGTCAAACTAACCGTCACCCATGACAATCTCGACGAGGGCGGCAAGACCTTCCGCGATATTTCCGGCGGCTGGCCGATGGTGCTGGCGAGCCTGAAGAGCCTGCTGGAAACCGGGCACGCCTTGGCAATTGATCCACCGTCATCGACTGCAAAGGAGGCCGCCTGTGCGTAAGCCTGAATACATCTACGTCACCTATATCGAAACCACGCCGGAAAAATTGTGGCAGGCGCTGACCGACGGCGACTTCACCGAACGTTACTGGTTCGGCGTGCGCTTGCGGTCGGACTGGAAGGTCGGCTCGTCCTTCGAGATGGTGCGAACCAACGGCACCGTCTCCGATGCTGGCAAGGTGGTCGAATACGACCCGCCGCGGCGGCTGGCCTACACCTTCGTGAATTTGTCGGACGAGTACAAAGGCGAATTGCCGGCGCTGGCGACCTTCGTGATCGAGCCCCATGGCAAACTCGTCAAGCTGACGCTGACGCATGAAGGTTTTGCCGAAGACAGCAAGTTCCTTGCCGGAATCTCCAAAGGATGGCCGGCCATCATGTCGGGCCTCAAGAGCCTGCTGGAAACGGGAAAGCCGCTTGATATTCCCTACGCTGCGGTGAAAGGCTGAGGCCGTGATTGATATCGCCGACTTCAAACCGACCACCGTCTACACCATCTACATCGCCTCCACACCCGAGAGGGTGTGGGAGGCGCTGACGACGGCCGAACTCAGCCGCCAGTATTTTTTTGGCAATGCGGTCGAGGTTGATTTGAAGGTCGGCGGCGCATTCATCGTCCGCGCGCCGGACGGCTCGCTGCATATCGGCGGCGAGGTGTTCGAATGCGATCCGCCGCGCAAGCTCACCGTCACCTTCAACGTCAACTGGCGCGCGCTGATCGAAAAGCTCGGGCCCACGCTGGTGAGCTACGAGATCGAGCCCGCCGGCAGCGCCGTCCGGCTGACCATGACCGAGTCGCATGACCGTCCGATCGACGACGACATTCTCTCCGGCGGCCGTCAGGGCTGGCCCGCGATCCTCTCCAGCCTCAAGAGCCTGCTGGAAACCGGCAAGCCGCTCACGGTGCAGATGGCACCACCGCATCGGATGCTGGAAGCGCTGAAGAAATTGGGAATTGGAACGCCGTAGCGCGTTTTCAAGCCAACGGGTCGCGCAAATGCGCGCCCGATGACAGGCTCCGTGGATACCGGTTCGCGTCAAGAAAACGCATTAAATCAAAAATCTAGAGCCCCGTTTCAATTCAATCGAAACGGAAAAGGCTCTAGCGTCGCAGTAAATATCTCAGGTCGGTGCGCTTCCCTCGCCTGCCCCTACGCCGCTTTGAGATCGTCGAGGAAGTGCCGGATCTCGCTGGTGAGGAGCTGGGCGCGACCGGCCAGGTCCTTGACCAACTCGGCCATGCGGTCGGCAGTGCGCGAGGCCTCCTCGGTGGCGGTGGCGACAGTGGCGGTATTGGCGAGCACGCTGCGGGTACCGTCCGCCGCGCGTTGGGCGTTGCCGGCGATCTCGCCGGTAGCCGCATTCTGCTGCTCGACAGAACCGGCGAGTTCGGCAGCAATGCCGCTGATTTCGGTGATGGTGAGGCCAACGTCCCGGATCGCGGCGATGGCATCGCCGGTCGCCGCCTGGATCTGCTGGACCTGGGCGGCGATTTCCTCGGTGGCTTTGCCGGTCTGGGTGGCAAGGCTCTTGACCTCGCTCGCCACCACGGCAAACCCCCGGCCGGCGTCGCCCGCCCTTGCCGCCTCGATGGTGGCGTTGAGGGCCAGAAGATTAGTCTGCGCGGCGACGCTGCTGATCAGCTTGACAATTCCTTCAATCGCCTTCGAGGCCGCGCCAAGGCTGACGATCCGCGCGTCGGCGCGCTGCGCCTCGCCGACCGCGCGGCCGGCGATCTCGGCCGATTGGCGCACCCGCTCGGCGATGCTGCGCACCGAGATCGACAATTCCTCGGTGGCCGCTGCGATGGTCTCGACACTGTCCGAGGCGTCGGTCGAACTCTGGACCACCGACGCGGTGCGGCCGGAGATATCGCGCGCGATATCGGCGGTCTGGTTGGCTTCGGTGCCGACCGAGCCGGCGGCGGACACCACCGCCTCGATCAGTTCGGCGGACTGGCGGTCGAATACGCCGGTGACGGTGGCCACGCGATCGACCCGGGCGGCCTCGGCGGCGCGCTGGGTCGCAACGCTCTCGGCCATCGCGGCTGCCTCGATCGAGCGCTGACGCAATTCTTCGATGGCTTGCGCCATGCGGCCAATCTCGTCGCGGCGCTGGCGCGACGGCACCGCCAAATCGCGCACGCCACCAGCCAACTGCGTAATCACTTCGGTCAGCACCGTGATCGGTCCGACGATGCGGCGGCCGAGCAACATGGCAACACCAGCAGTGACGCCGATGACCAACAGCAGCATTCCGACCGCGAGCCACAGCGTCAGCAGGTCGGCCGCACGATGTCCGTCCGCCGCGTCGATGGCTTCGGCGATGCCGGCATCGCGCATCGCCAGGATCTGCTGCATGGCCGCGGAATTCTTCATGCGAAAGTCGCGGGGCTCGATGTTGTAGGCGCCATCTGTGCGAGCATGTTCGTCGACCGATTGGTAAAGCGCGCCGGCCGCCTCGACATAGCCCTTGCGCACCACATCGAGGGCGGTAACCAGACGCGGCCGGTCGCCCGCGCGCGCCACCGCGGCCTGAATCCGGATCCAGGTCTGGTCGATGCGCCCGATCGCTTCCGCCATCTTCTCCATACCGGCGGCGCCGATCGGCTTTTGCGTGCCGAGCGCGGTATTGTAGAGCGCCGACCGGCGCGAACTGAGGTCGCGCATCTCCCAGCCGAGGCGGGCAATGGCTATGAAGCGGGCGCTCTCGCTATCGAGCCGGCTCAACGCGTTCTCGACCGGATCGAGAATGCGGTCGGTCTCACCCGGCAGCTTCAACAGGCGCTGGAACAGCGTATCGACAGTATTGCGGTCGCGCGCGACCAGGGCGACGGCAAGCGCCCGATCGCCTTCGGCGCGCAGATCAACCAATCGCGCCATGATCCGGCGTAGCTCAGCAACCTTGGCGGTGGCCTCGGCGATGCCAGAGCCGTCGAGCCGGCTGATCATCTCGGCGAACGCGCTGTCGGTTTCGGCCTTGAGCTTGTCGATCTTGGCCCGTTCACCGCCATCCACAGCCGCATCGGCGAGCACATCCGCGAGGTAGTAGCCACGCTCCAGCGCCAGATGCTCGGTTGCGCCAAGCCCGGCCCGGATCGCCAGCGCTAATTGCTGCGCCTGCGCCGCCGAACTCGCCTGGCGCCATTCCGAGACCACGGTGACGACGGCAGAGAGCAGGCCGACCGCCGCTGCGGCAGACAGGGACAGCAGGAAGAAGGCGCGGATTCGCATGAGATTTGGTTCCAAACCGAAAGGCGCTCCGGTGGTACAGGAAGCCACTTACAATTCTTTTAACCATTAAAACGGCGCGCATCTTCGTCGCCGACTTCTCTTTCGTCGTCAGCGCCTGGCCGCGCAATTGCGCACCAGGTCGGACAACGAGAAGGTGGCGCCCTACCCCAGCGCCCTCAACTCCCGCCGCAACACCTTCCCCGTCGCGGTCAGCGGCAAAGATT
>CAVTWC010000019.1:0-5618 GCA_963738105.1 uncultured Alphaproteobacteria bacterium
ACTTATCTTCGAATTGTCATCCCGTTCCATTTTTCGTTTGCGCATGATCTTTTCGGAAAACCGGTTCCCACTTTTCCGGATCAGGCGCCAGACCTTTTGATGTGGAGCAAACCGCCGTGTCCGTGATCAGCGCAGGCCTCAAGCCGCATGGCTTTGTCTTTGCCGACGACGGCCTCGTTCCCAACAACCCGATGCCGTTTCTGGTCTACAAGGACGCCGTCGACCTTGCGGGCGGCCACCCCGAGAAAACCCTCGAGGGCCTGTTCGGCGCCAATGGCTGGGGCGACATGTGGCGCAACGGCGTCTACGATTATCTGCACTACCACGCCACGGTGCATGAGGCGCTTGGCGTTGCCCGGGGCCACGCGCGCGTGCGGTTCGGCGGCGACGGCGGCAAGGAGTTCGAGATTTCGGCCGGCGACGTCGTCGTGCTGCCCGCCGGCACCGGCCACCAATGCCTGTCCGCCACCCGCGACTTCTGCGTAATCGGCGCCTATCCGCCGGGACCGAAGATGCAGATCACGCGCCCGACGCCGGAAAACCATCGCAAGGCCCTGAAGACCATTCCGGAAGTGCCGCTGCCGAAGACCGATCCGGTGATGGGCGAGGATGGTCCGTTGTTGAGGTTGTGGAAGCGCTGATCGGGCCGCAGGTGTGCGATCTTGCGACCGCGATCCTGGAAAAGAGGCGACGATGGCAACCGAATTCACCCCGATTGCAGCACTTGCGGGCGGGGCCTTGATCGGCCTTTCCGCCGTGATGCTGATGGCGTTCAGCGGGCGGATCGCGGGCATCAGCGGCATCGCTGCGCGTGTGCTGCCACCCTTTAGCGATCGCGAACTGGCCGGCCCCGTGGCATTCCTGGCCGGGCTCGTCGCGATGCCCTGCGTCTTCCTGCTCGCAACCGGAAAATTTCCTGACCAAACGATCAAGACGGGCGGCGTGCTGCTCGCCGTGGCCGGTCTCCTGGTCGGCTTCGGCTCGGTGTGGGGCAACGGCTGCACGTCCGGGCACGGCGTTTGCGGAATTTCCCGGCTGTCGATTCGCTCGATCGTCGCAACACTGGTTTTCATGGCGACGGGAATTGCGACAACCTTCATCGTCCGACATCTGCTGTGAGATCAACATGTCGATCATCATTCATTTCGCCATCGGCATGGTCTTCGGTCTCGGCCTTGTGGTTTCCGGCATGTCCAATCCGGCCAAGGTGCTGAACTTCCTCGATCTCGCCGCGATCCGCACCGGATCGTGGGATCCGAGCCTGGCGTTCGTAATGATGGGCGCCGTCGTCACCGCGTTCATCGGCTTCCGTCTGGTGCTGAAACGGCCGCGGCCGGTGTTTGCCGAAACATTCCATCTGCCGGCGCGAAGCGACATCGACCCGCGCGTGATCATCGGGCCGGCGATCTTCGGCATCGGCTGGGGTCTTGCGGGCTTCTGTCCGGGACCTGCTTTCGTGGCGCTTGGTTACGGCTCCACCAAATCGATCCAGTTCATGATCGCGATGATCGTCGGAATGATGATCGCCCGCGCGCTTGCGGAGCGGCAGCCGCGGCTTGCGGTGCCATCCCGCGAGTGAAGTAAGCATCCGATTGCGGCAATTTGCCCCGTGACGTTGGTCTCGGCTTCACCCGCGCCCGTCACGTCAACGCGTCCGGGCGCGCCAGGCTTTATTAAAAGGCGCGAGAAAAATTGCGAGGATAATCACGCCTGTTGGCGCCGAACTCGCTCCAGAGGGCCACGCGCAGCCGCTCGAATTTCGAGAACACTAGTCACGACGCGACGAGACCGCGGCCAATGCCCGTCGCTGGTCGGCATTGTTCCTCTGTGCTAATGTGGCGCCATTGGAGGTAGCCGAATAATCGCTGGCTACTTGGCAGTTCTCCAGCAATCGAGTTCAACTCTGCTGACGCCGCGCGGCGGTTGATGCTTCCGGTGTGGGCTTGGCGCGTCGCAGTGAGAAAGGATTACAAGCTATCAAATTTTAGCAGTCATTAAAAACGACAATCCCATCAGAGAGGAGGCTTCGAGATGTTTCGAGGAATGCTGACGCTGATATTGTCTCTGTGCTTTGCGGCGGCGGCCGCGCCTGCAGCGCTGACCCAAACCGCGCCTGCCATCACCGAGCAGGAGGCGCACGCGATCGCAGTGGACGCCTATATTTACTTCTACCCCATCCTGTCGATGGATGTTACCCGCAAGCAATTCACCAACGGCACCACCGATTTCAAAGGCCCGATGAACACGTTCGTCAACGTGCCTGAATACCCGCCCGCGGATTTCAAGGGTGTGGTGCGCTCGAACTTCGACACGCTCTATTCCGTCTCTTGGCTGGACATGACCAAGGAGCCTGTCGTCATCTCGGCGCCGGATACCGATGGGCGCTATTATCTGTTGCCGATGCTCGACATGTGGACCGATGTTTTTGCGTCGCCGGGTTGGCGAACGACAGGTACCAAGGCCGGGACCTTTCTGCTGACGCCCGCCGGCTGGAGGCCGGATCTACGCGACAGGTTCGTCGATGAATTCAAGCTTCCAAAGGACACGCAGCGGATCGAAGCGCCAACGCCTTATGTCTGGCTGATCGGCCGCACCAAGACGGATGGGCCGGCGGACTACGACGCGGTTCACAAAATCCAGGCGGGTTACAAGGTCACGCCGCTTTCGGATTTCGGCAAGGCGCCCAAGGCGGTCGAATTCAAGCCCGATCCGAGCGTCGACATGAAGACGCCGCCAAAAGCGCAGGTCGATGCGATGACGGCTGGCGTGTATTTCGCGTATGCGGCCGAGTTGCTCAAGCTGCACCCGCCGCATGTCACCGATCAGCCGATCATCGCGCGGATGAAGAAAATCGGCATCGAGCCGGGCAAGAGCTTTGATATCGGCAAAATCGATCCAGTCCTGCAACGCGCAATCGAGACCGCGCCACAGGACGGGCAGAAGCTGATGGCCTGGAAGCTGCCGACGCTGGCTCGGGTCGTCAATGGCTGGGGGATGAACACCGACACGATGGGCGTGTACGGCAACTATTACCTGAAGCGGGCCATTGTCGCGCAGCAAGGTCTCGGCGCGAATGTGGTCGAGGATGCCATCTATCCGCTCAATCTTGCCGACGACACCGGCAAGCCGCTCGATGGCGCAAGCAAATACACCATCACCTTCGAGAAGGGCGCCGCGCCTCCGGTCAATGCGTTCTGGTCGATCACGCTCTACGATCAGGACGGATTCCAGGTCGGTAACACGCTGAACCGTTTTGCGGTGAGCAGTTGGATGCCGTTCAAATACAATGCGGATGGTTCGCTCGACCTCTATTTCCAGAACGAGAGCCCCGGCAAGGAGCTCGAAGCCAACTGGCTTCCGGCGCCGAAGACACCGTTCAATCTCACGATGCGCCTGTACGCGCCGAAGTCGGAAGCGCTGACCGGAAAATGGAATCCGCCGCCTGTCGTGAAGTCGCAAACAACAGTGGGCATCTCGGCCCAATGAAAGGTAACGGGCCGCTGGCGCTTCGGCGCCGGCGTCACCCGTTCATTTGGCCCACTGAACTCATTTCAAGGCATGTCTGCAAGCTGACGTAGCTCGGCGTGCCACCGATGCTCTCTTGCGAGGCGCAGGTGGCCCGGTTTGGAGCCGAGAATGTCGACCAATGGCTCGCGAGCTGCTGCTTTGCTTTCTGTTCATCGTCCACGCAGCTCTTGAGCGCCTGATCGTCGGCAAGGCCGGCGGTGGCGTCGAGGTCCAGCTTGCAAGTCCGGGAAATGTCGAATTCGGGCACTCCGTCCGCTACCGCAAAGACCAGCTGCGAACTCATAACGACCATCGAGAAAGAGATCGGCATCTCCAGCCCCCTTCTGACCGTGACGAAAGCGGCCGGGCGGCCGCTTCTGCTTAGAGCGCCAATCTATACCAAAACCGGCCGGGACGCACTGTCCAATCGGAAGGCAGCCGGCGCAGGCTCGGCTTTGCCGTCCCTGCGCCTTTGCAAATCACGCCTCGTTGCCGCCCTCCTGCCGGCTGGCTTCGAACAGGAACCAGGTCCGGCGCTCGGTTTCGTCGATGAATGTTTCGAGAAGACCCGCGGTGCCGGAATCCTCGTGGTCATCGGAGAGCTTGTGCGCCTTGCGCATCGCGGCGGCCATGTGCTTGTTGTCTTCCATCAGTTCGCGCAGCATCTCGCGCGGCGGGACGTATTCCTCGTTATTGTCCTTGATGGTCTGGTGCTTGGCGATTTGGCCGATCGAGCGCAGCGTAGTGCCGCCCAGTTTGCGAACCCGCTCCGCCAACTGGTCGGTGGTCGCGAAGATGGCGTCGGACTGCTGGTCGAGCATCAGATGATAGTCGCGGAAATGCCGGCCGCTGACGTGCCAGTGAAAATTCTTGGTCTTGAGGTAGAGCGCAAAGGCATCAGCCAGCAGCACATTGAGCGATGCCGAAATCTTGTCGACCGCGGCTTTCGGCAGGTCGGTGGGCGTATCGAGATCGTGGGATGCTTTGTCAGACTTCGCTTTGCTCACGGTGAACCTTCCTGTTAGGAAACCCGGAAATTGGTCGCGATGGACACGGCGTACCGGACCATTTAACGCACCATCCATCTGCCGGTTCCGTGACCGGAACCCCTGTTTTGCCGGATACCTGCGACTATGGACGACTGGATCGACTACTACAATTCCACGCATACGATCTATGCGAGTAAGCTGCATCGCGACCTGCATTTCCAGCTGATCGCCAAGGATATCATCGCCTACATCTCGTCCCCGGATGCAGTGGTGCTGGATTACGCCTGCGGCGAAGCGCTGTCGGCGCCCACCGTCGCGGACGCCTGCGGCAAGCTGTATCTGGCGGAGCCCGCGCCCGGCGTGCGCGGCCGGCTGATCGCGCGGTTTGCGCCCAACACCAAGATCAAGGTGCGCTCGCTGGAAGACTTGCGAGAAATGGACGAAAAATCGATCGATCTCGCGGTCATGAACTCGGTCGCCCAATATATGTCACCCGTCGAGCTGGATCTGGCGTTTGCGACGATCCATCGGCTGCTGAAGCCCGGCGGCAAGCTGGTACTGGGCGATATCCTGCGCCCCGAAGTCGGCATGCCCAAGGATGTGATCGCATTGTTGCGGTTCGCGGCGACCCACGGTTTCCTGAGGGACGCCCTGATCGGGCTGGTCTCGACCGCGCTGTCGGATTACCGGCAATTGCGCGCCAAGGTCGGCCTGCAGCGCTACAGCGAGGCTGAGATGGTCGCGAAACTCGCGGCGAGCGGATTCAGCGCGTCGCGGGCGCAGGTGAACATCGGCCACAACCCGTGGCGCATGACATTCGTGGCCCGCCACGCCTTCTGAGGCAGCAATCCCGACCCTGCTTCGCGGGGTCAGGCCGCGTTAGGGTTAATCAGGGCTAGGCGTGGCCCGCCAGGCTGCAATCGGCAATGATGGGCACGGCCCGGTGGCGGAAGTGTCCACGCGGGAGCGATGCATCGCTCTTTATCCTGGTTCAAGTCCAGGCCGGGCCTCCAGCCTTCGCTGGCAGCGCCAGCTTCGGCTCGGCGAGCCCATCATAGCGAAGGCTGCCGCGGCGTAGCCCAAAGGGCGGAGCCGGGCTTAAACAGCCCGATTTGCCCAAAA
>CAVTWC010000020.1:0-101956 GCA_963738105.1 uncultured Alphaproteobacteria bacterium
CGGTTGATGGCGGCCTTAAGACCCTTTCGCGGCTGCGAAATCTGGTCTAAAGACCACCCGCGCGCGAGGGGTGACCCGGCGCTATGGCTTCAGGGACGCGCAGCATGCGCGCCCTTTTTTTGTGCCCAATTTCCTGCCCGTGAGACTTGATGCCCAAAAGAACCGACATCTCCACCATCCTGATCATCGGCGCCGGTCCGATCGTGATCGGCCAGGCCTGCGAATTCGACTATTCGGGCACGCAGGCGGTCAAGACGCTGAAGGAAGAGGGCTACCGGATCGTTCTGGTCAATTCCAATCCGGCCACGATCATGACCGACCCGGAACTGGCCGACGCCACCTATATCGAGCCGATCACACCGGAGATCGTCGCCAAAATCATCGAAAAGGAACGCAACGTCGCTCCCGGCGGCTTCGCGCTGCTGCCGACCATGGGCGGGCAGACCGCGCTGAACTGCGCGCTGTCGCTGCGCAAGCAGGGTACGCTGGCCAAATTCGATGTCGAGATGATCGGCGCCACCGCTGACGCCATCGACAAGGCGGAAGATCGCGGCCGCTTCCGCGAGGCCATGACCAGGATCGGGCTGGAAACGCCGCGCTCGATCCAGACCAAGAACCTGCCCGACGCGTTGCGCGCGCTCGACGAAATCGGCCTGCCCGCGATCATCCGCCCCTCCTTCACCATGGGCGGCACCGGCGGCGGCATCGCCTATACCAAACATGAGTTCATCGAGATCGTCGAACGCGGCATCGACGCCTCCCCCACCGACGAAGTCCTGATCGAGGAAAGTGTCCTCGGCTGGAAAGAGTTCGAGATGGAGGTGGTGCGCGACAAGAAAGACAATTGCATCATCATCTGCTCGATCGAGAACCTCGATCCGATGGGCGTGCATACCGGCGATTCCATCACGGTGGCGCCGGCGCTGACCCTGACCGATAAGGAATACCAGATCATGCGCGACGCCTCGCTGGCGGTGCTGCGCGAGATCGGCGTCGAGACCGGCGGCTCCAACGTGCAGTTCGGCGTCAATCCGGCCGACGGCCGCATGGTCGTGATCGAAATGAACCCGCGGGTGTCGCGCTCGTCGGCGCTGGCGTCCAAGGCGACCGGCTTTCCCATCGCCAAGGTCGCGGCCAAGCTCGCGGTCGGCTACACGCTGGATGAAATCGCCAACGACATCACCGGGGGTGCGACGCCGGCGTCGTTCGAGCCGACGATCGATTACGTCGTCACCAAGATTCCGCGCTTTGCGTTCGAGAAGTTTCCCGGCGCCTCCGCCACGCTGACCACTTCGATGAAGTCGGTCGGCGAAGTGATGGCGATCGGCCGCACCTTCCAGGAGAGCCTGCAGAAGGCGTTGCGCGGCCTCGAAACCGGCTTGACCGGGCTCGACGAGATCGAGATCGAGGGCCTCGGCCGCGACGACGACAAGAATGCGATCCGCGCCGCGCTCGGCACGCCGACGCCGAACCGGATCCTGCAAGTCGCGCAGGCGATGCGGCTCGGCTGGTCCAATGAAGAGATCTTCACTTCCTGCAAGATCGATCCGTGGTTCCTCGCCGAGATGCGCGGCATCGTCGAGATGGAATCCAAGATCAAGGCGAACGGCCTGCCCGGCAACGCCTTTGCGATGCGCAGCCTGAAGGCGATGGGCTTTTCCGACGCGCGGCTCGCGGTGCTGGTGCATGCGACCGAGGCCGAGATCAAGGCCAGGCGTCACGAACTCGGCGTCCGCCCGGTGTTCAAGCGCATCGACACCTGTGCTGCGGAATTCGCTTCGCCGACCGCCTATATGTATTCGACCTATGAAACCCCGTTCGCCGGCCGCCTCGCCGACGAAAGCGCGCCATCGGACAAGAACAAGGTCATCATTCTCGGCGGCGGTCCGAACCGGATCGGCCAGGGCATCGAGTTCGACTATTGCTGCTGTCACGCCTGCTTTGCGCTGCATGACGCCGGCTATGAAACCATCATGATCAACTGCAATCCGGAAACGGTGTCGACCGACTACGACACCGCGGACCGGTTGTATTTCGAACCGCTCACCGCCGAAGACGTGCTGGAGATCATCGCCACCGAACGGCAGAACGGCACCCTGCACGGCGTGATCGTGCAGTTCGGCGGCCAGACCCCGCTCAAGCTCGCCCACGCGCTGGAAGCCGCCGACGTGCCGATCCTCGGCACCTCGCCCGACGCGATCGATCTCGCCGAAGACCGCGACCGCTTCAAGCGCGTGCTCGACAAGCTCAGGCTGAAGCAGCCGAAGAACGGCATCGCCTATTCGGTCGAGCAGGCGCGGCTGGTGGCCGCCGATCTCGGCCTGCCGCTGGTGGTGCGCCCGTCTTACGTGCTCGGCGGCCGCGCGATGCAGATCATCCGCGAGGAAAGCCAGCTCGGCGATTATCTGCTCGGCACGCTGCCGGAGCTGGTGCCCGGCGACGTCAAGGCGCGCTATCCGAACGACAAGACCGGACAGATCAACACCGTGCTCGGCACCAACCCGCTGCTGTTCGATCGCTATCTGTCCGACGCCACCGAGATCGACGTCGATTGCCTGTCCGACGGCAAGGACACTTTCATCGTCGGCATCATGGAGCATATCGAGGAGGCCGGCATTCACTCCGGCGATTCCGCCTGCTCGCTGCCGCCGCATTCGCTCGACGCCAGCACCATCGCCGAACTTGAACGGCAGACCCACGACCTCGCGCTCGGCCTCGACGTGGTCGGATTGATGAACGTGCAATACGCCATCAAGGACGGCGATATCTACGTGCTCGAAGTCAATCCGCGGGCGTCGCGCACCGTGCCGTTCGTGGCCAAGGTGATGGGCATGCCGGTGGCGAAGATCGCCGCGCGGATCATGGCCGGCGAGAAGCTCGCGGACTTTAATTTGAAGAAGCGCACGCTCGGCCATGTCGGCGTCAAGGAATCGGTATTCCCGTTCGCGCGCTTCCCGGGCGTCGATACCGTGCTCGGTCCCGAGATGCGATCGACCGGCGAAGTGATGGGCATCGACCGCTCGTTCGAAGTCGCCTTCGCCAAGAGCCAGCTCGGCGGCGGCACCCGCGTGCCGCGCAAGGGAACGGTGTTCGTGTCGGTGCGCGAGATCGACAAGACCCGGATCGTCGATGCGGTGCGGCTATTGTACTCACTTGGTTTCAAGGTGCTGGCGACCTCGGGAACGCAACGTTTCCTGGCCGATCGCGGCGTGCCGACAGAAAAAGTGAACAAGGTGCTGGAGGGACGGCCGCATATCGTCGATGCCATCACGAACGGCGATATCCAGCTGGTCTTCAATACCACCGAAGGGCCGCAGGCGCTGGCCGACAGCCGCTCATTACGACGAGCTGCCCTCTTGCATAAAGTGCCATATTACACCACTCTTTCAGGTGCCGTGGCGGCCGCGCAGGGCATCCGCGCCTACCTGGGTGGGGACCTTGAGGTCCGCACCCTGCAGAGTTATTTTTCCGAAAGCTAATCGTTGGCCGGTTTCGTGTCCGGCGATTGATCGGCAGTGAAGCCGGCGTGACTGGAACCTGCCAGCCATGAGCATGTTGCGTTTCGGCATTTGTGCGTGCCGCGGATTGGTCCGCATAAAGTTGAAGGACAGAGAAGATGATGGAAAAGGTCCCGATGACCGCGGGCGGCTATGCCGCCCTTGAGATCGAGTTGAAGAAGCGCCAGTCGGAGGATCGGCCGCGTATCATTGAGCATATCGCCGAGGCGCGCTCGCACGGCGACCTGTCGGAGAACGCGGAATATCACGCCGCGAAGGAAGAGCAGTCGCACAATGAGGGCCGCATCGCGGAGCTCGAGGACAAGCTCGCGCGCGCCGACATCATCGACATCTCGAAGCTCTCCGGCGACACCGTCAAATTCGGCGCCACCGTCACGCTGGTGGATGAAGACACCGAGAAGAAAGCAGTGTGGCAGATCGTCGGCGAACCGGAAGCCGATGCGAAAAAGGGCCGCATCTCCATCACCTCGCCGCTGGCGCGCGCGCTGATCGGCAAGAAGAAAGGCACTTCGGTGGAAGTCATGGCGCCGGGCGGCGCCAAGGCCTACGAGATCACCAAGGTCGAGTGGCGCTAGAATCGTTTCAAATTCGTATCGGATCAAAGGCCGGGATTGTTCCCGGCCTTTTGCGTGAGCGTCTTCGCGCCAGCGCTAACCGGAGCGGCTTCGCGGCTGAGGTGTAAAGCCGCCGCAAACACTCGACCATCGGCATTATTCCGATGCTGCTCTGCGAAACGCCGCAGATTTTGTTGTGGCGATCTGCTTTCCCTCCCAGCCTCGACACGGTACCAATTAAGCTCGTTGGAAATTTGGGGGGAAATCATGAGTGAGATTATGGCGGCATGGACGCCACGCGCCTTGAGCGTGCTGCGCCTTATTATGGGGTTGATGATCATTCAGCACGGCATGGCCAAGCTGCTTGGCTTCCCGGCGGTCGCGAGCTTCGCCAATCTCAATCCGCTTTCACTGATCGGCGTTGCCGGTTTCATCGAGCTGATCGGCGGCGCGCTGCTGATCGTCGGTTGGCAGACGCGGCTGGTCGCCTTCATTATTTCGGGTGAAATGGCGTTCGCCTATTTCATGGCGCATGCGCCGAAGAGCTTTTTCCCGCTGATCAATGGCGGCACGCTGGCGATCATGTTCTGCTTCACCTGTCTGTTCCTTTCGACCGCAGGGCCCGGTCCCTGGAGCGTCGACGCCGCGATGAAGCGCGATTGAGGGGCATGACAATGGACACGATCAACGCAACTTTCGCCCGCTTCGAGCCCCTGGTTCACAGTATTTTCCGGGTCATCACCGGCCTGCTGCTGTTTCAATTCGGCGTCGCGAAACTGTTCAAGTTTCCGCCGATACCGATGTTCGCCAAGGTCGAGCCGTTTTCACTGTTCTGGTGCGCCGGCTCGATCGAACTGGTTTTTGGCGGACTTCTCATCCTCGGCCTGCGCTCCCGGCTCGCGGCCTTCATATTGTGCGGTGAAATGGCGTTCGCTTATTTCATCGAGCACGCTCCGCGCAATTTCATCCCGTTGCTGAACGGCGGCGAGGCCGCGATCATGTTCTGCTTCGCCTGCCTTTATCTCACTTGCGCCGGCGGCGGTCCGTACAGCCTCGATGCGATGCTGTCCGGGAAGAAGTGAGATAGCGGCGGTTCGACAAACTCTTCATTCCGGGGCATGAATCTTCGCGCGCCCCCGGAATGACAGCGGATTATCCCACCACCTTCATATCGAGCGGCACCGCGGCCTCGTATTTCGAGTTGTGCAGCACCAGCGAGGTCCTGACGTTGCGCACATGGGGGGCGGCGGTCAGGTGGGTGACGAAATCCTGGAAGGTCGCCATGTCGGGCGCCACGCATTTCAGGATGAAATCGACTTCGCCCGACAGCATCCAGCACTCCCGCACCAGCGGTTCGGCGCGGACGAATTCCTCGAAGGCGCGCAGATCGGCCTCGGCCTGGCTCGACAGATGCACCGAGGCGAATACCGTGACGTCGAAGCCGAGCTTGCGCGGGTCCAATAGCCCGCGATAGCCCTGAATGTAGCCCTCCTCCTCGAGCGTCCTCACCCGCCTCAGGCAGGGCGGCGGTGAAATGCCGACCCGTTTGGCCAGTTCCACATTGGTGATTCGGCCATCGGCCTGGATTTCGCTGAGGATTTTGAGGTCGATTTGGTCAAGATTCTTCGACACGCGGGTTCCGGTTCCTGGGCTGGCGGGCTAGTGGTATTTATTGGCAACTCTCATAGCCCACCGGACGCCGCCTGCGCAATTTTATTGCGCGTGCGATGCGACATTTATCGCATCCGGGGGGAAAATCCGCCGATATGGATTGCAATTCTTGCATAGCTCACCAGATATCCTAGACTTGGATTTGACACTTTTGGCGCCGCCGCGAGCCTTTCCCCGGCGCTTTCCGCTCAAGTCTCTGACCAATCTCCCTTAAGAAAGGGAACTGCCTATGCCTGCACCCATCCATGCCAAGGTCGTCATTATCGGTTCCGGACCGGCCGGATACACCGCGGCGATCTATGCGGCACGGGCGATGCTCGAACCGATCCTGATCCAGGGCATCCAGCCGGGCGGGCAGCTCACCATCACCACCGACGTGGAGAACTATCCCGGCTTCGCCGATGTCATCCAGGGCCCATGGCTGATGGAGCAGATGGAGAAGCAGGCGGCGCATGTCGGCACCAAGATCATCACCGATCTCGTCACCAAGCTGGACCTCTCGCAGCGGCCGTTCCGCCTGGTCTGCGACAGCGGCGACGTCTATCTCGCCGAGACCGTAGTTCTGGCCACCGGCGCGCAGGCGCGCTGGCTCGGCAACCCCTCGGAAGAAAAGTTCAAGGGATTCGGCGTCTCGGCCTGCGCGACCTGCGACGGCTTCTTCTATCGCGGCAAGGAAGTCGTGGTGGTCGGCGGCGGCAACACCGCGGTCGAGGAAGCGCTGTTCCTGACCAACTTCGCCTCCAAGGTCACCATCGTGCACCGCCGCGACCATTTCCGCGCCGAACGCATCCTGCAGGATCGCCTGTTCAAGCACCCCAAGATCAAGGTGGTCTGGGATAGCGCAATCGACGAAATCTGCGGCACCGAGAATCCGGGCAAGGTCACCCATGTGCGGCTGAAAAACGTCAAGACCGGCGCAGTGAAGGAAGTGCCGGCCGACGGCGTCTTCATCGCGATCGGCCATGCGCCCGCAACCGATCTGGTGGCGGGTCAGGTCAAACTCAAACCATCAGGCTATGTCGAAGTGGCGCCGAATTCGACCGCCACCTCGGTGCCCGGCCTGTTCGCGGCGGGTGACGTGGCGGACGAAACCTACCGGCAGGCGGTGACGGCGGCCGGCCTCGGCTGCATGGCGGCACTTGAAGCCGAACGCTTTCTTGCTCTCCGCGCGAGCGATCGCGCGGCGGCGGAATAATCATGGCTCGAACACGGGACGGATTTACGGACATGGATTGGGACAAGCTGAAAGTGTTTCACGCCGCGGCGGAAGCGGGAAGCTTCACGCATGCCGGCGAGCAGCTTGGGCTGTCGCAATCGGCGGTGTCGCGGCAGGTCAGTGCGCTGGAGCAGGAACTCTCGGTCTCGCTGTTCCATCGCCATGCCCGCGGCCTGATCCTCACCGAACAAGGCGATCTGTTGTTCCGCACCGCGCATGACGTGTTCATGCAGTTGCAGGCGGCGCGCGCCAAACTCACCGACAGCCGCGAGCGGCCGAGTGGTGATCTCAAGATCACCACTCCGCCGGCGCTCGGTATCAACTGGCTGATCCCGCGGCTCGACGAGTTCACCGCCCTGTATCCGGATATCCGGATCTCGCTGATAGTGACCGACGAGGATCTCGATCTGTCGATGCGCGAGGCCGACGTCGCGATCCGCACCCGCAAGCCGACCCAGCCCGACCTGATCCAGCGCAAACTGTTCTCGATCGGCTTTCACGCCTATTGCTCGCCGGAATACATCAAGCGCTTCGGCACGCCGCGCACGCTCGATGACCTCGACTCGCATCGCATCATCATGCTCGGCGATTCACAGGTGCCGCCGCATCTGCAGAACCGGAGCTGGCTGATCGATGCCGGCCGCAACGGTTCCGGTCCGCGCGAGGCTTATTTCAAGGTCAACAACATCCTGGGTCTGGTGCGCGCCTGCCAGCAGGGCCTCGGCATCGCGGCGTTGCCGGATTATCTGGTCGAGGAAAATAACCGCCTGGTGCAATTGTTCGGTGAATCCGACTAATCCAGCTCGATACTTATTTCGTTTATCCCGAAGAGCTGAAGACCGTTGCGCGCGTGCAGGTGTTCCGCGATTTCGTGGTCAGCAAGGCGCAGCGCTGGCCCTCTTGATTATCACTCGATAACCCCCGGACTCCGCATGACTGACATGCGGAGTGAACGGTTTACGCAGGGCGCCATCGGGGATCATAGTGTCTCCACGCTGAGCCTTCGAGTTGCGCATTTGTCCCCCTCCTCCAGCGACGCGGAAGTTCAGTAATCCCTCTTGGAAGGTGATTGTGTCGGCCTCACGTGGCCAATACCTTAAGCCGGGCTCTCTTGGGCCCGGCTTTTTTTTGTGCGCGTGCTTCAACTAAGTTGAGTCAAATGCTCATCGGTCATCTCTTTGTTTGGGCATGATCTTTTCGGGTTGCCGATGGTTGCTCCGGAGCATCGTCATCCCTTGATGCATCGCAACGACGGCGGAAACGCGAGGCGCTCGCGTTGACAAGTTCCGCCCTTCCTCACATCATTGCAAAATGATCACGAATCCGTGCACCGCCGCGCTGTCGAAAAAACTCCCCCTCCCGGGGACGTAAGATCGACGCGCGACCATTGCTCGCAATACCGATCCCAAAACCCCGCCGTCTGGACGGGGTTTTTTAGTGTCCCGTCTCCGGCTCAACCCAAGGAGATGGACTATGACTTCCCGAACGAGCACGGTTTCCCCGGCAAGCAGCGGCCTGGAACTGCGAGACCGCTTGCAAGGCCTGTGGCTGCCGCTCGTCACACCATTCCGCGATGGTGAAATCGATGAACCGTCGTTGCGGCGGCTGGTCGCCCACTATGCGCAGGGCCCAATCGATGGCTTGATCCTCGCGGCCACGTCTGGCGAAGGCATGACCCTGGACATGACCGAGCTCGAACACGTCGTCACGCTGACGCGGGCTGCGATCGCGGCCAGCAAGCGCTATATCCCGATCTGCCTGGGATTATCGGGCGCCGGCACGCGGAAGATGCTGGATGCGCTGGATGAAACGGCGGCCTGGCCGATCGACGGCTATCTGATCGCGAGCCCGTATTATCTGCGGCCGTCGCAGCGCGGCCTGTTGCAGCATTTCACCGCGCTGGCCGATCACGCCTCATGGCCGATCGTGCTCTACAACATTCCCTACAGGACCGGCGTCAATCTCACCAACGAGACGCTGCTGCGCCTTGCCGAGCATCCCAATATCGTCGGGCTGAAGGATTGCAGCGCCGACCGCGAACAGTCGATCGACCTGCTGCGCCAGCGCCCTTCAAATTTCCGCGTTCTGACCGGGGAAGACGCGCAATATTACGACGCGCTCACCGATGGCGCCGATGGCGCGATTTTGCTGTCAGCGCATATCGAAACCGAAGCTTTCGCATCGGTGCGGACGCTCTTGAAGCAAGGCAATCGCGACGCGGCACAGGCGGCGTGGGACGGCATTTCCGAACTGACAAAGCTGCTGTTCGCCGAGCCGAGCCCGTCGCCGGCAAAGTACTGGCTGGCGCGCACCGGGCTGATCGACAGCGCCGAAGTGCGCCTGCCGATGGTGGACGTAAGCGCGGAGCTGGCGGCGCGGCTGGACCAGGAGATGGAACGGCGCGCGGCGCCGTTGTTGCGACGGGCATAACCCGTCATTCCGGGACACGCCTCCTGGCGTGGACCGCGGAAGTCTCGAGAGCTTCTCCGATGTGCAATTGCACATCGGAGCTTCGATGCTACGCATCGCCCCGGAATGACAGGCTAATCCAGCCTCGTCCTTGCCAACCGCAGCGCGTTGCCGATCACGCTAACCGAGGACAGCGCCATCGCGGCGGCGCCGACCATCGGCGACAGCAGGATGCCAAACAGAGGATAGAGCACTCCGGCTGCGATCGGCACGCCGGCGGCGTTGTAGAGGAACGCGAAAGCGAGGTTTTGGCGGATGTTGCGCATGGTCGCGACCGACAGCCGCCGCGCCCGCACCAGACCCGCGAGATCTCCGGTCAACAGCGTCACCCCGGCGCTTTCGATCGCGACGTCGGTGCCGCTGCCCATAGCGATGCCGACATCGGCCGCCGCCAGCGCCGGCGCGTCATTGACGCCGTCGCCCACCATGGCGACGCGGCGGCCTTCGCGGCGCAGCCGTTGCACCACCTCGCCTTTGCGCTCCGGCAACACGCCGGCCTCGACTTCGTCGATGCCAAGCGTGTTTGCCACCGCCCGCGCGGTCGTCAGATTGTCGCCGGTCAGCATCACGATACGCAGGCCGTCGCCGCGCAGCTCCGTCAATGCCGCCTGCGCCGACGGCTTGATCGGATCCGCGATCGCGAGCACGCCGGCCGCGCGGCCGTCGATCGCCACCACGATCGCGGTGGCGCCCTGCTGCCGCGCCGCTTCGGCCGCAGCGTCGAGCGCTTGCGTAGAGACCTTCAATTCGGCCATCAGCATCGCGTTGCCGAGCGCAACGGCCTTGCCGTCGACCGTCCCGACCGCACCCTTGCCGGCATGCGATGCGAAATCGCCGACTTCGCCAAGGCCAAGCCCGCGCGCTTGCGCCGCCTTTAGGATCGCCTGCCCCAGCGGGTGCTCGCTGCCGCGCTCGACGCTGGCGGCGAGATGCAGCAATTCGTTCTCCGCGACACCTTCGGCTGCAATGATGCCAACGACTTTTGGTTTTCCCTCGGTCAGCGTGCCGGTCTTGTCGATCACCAACGTATCGATGCTTTCGAGCCGCTCCAGCGCCTGCGCATCCCGGATCAAAATACCCGAATGCGCGCCGCGGCCGACGCCGACCATGATCGACATCGGTGTCGCAAGGCCCAGCGCACAGGGGCAGGCGATGATCAGCACGGTAACCGCCGCAACGAGCGCGAACGTATAACGTGGCTCCGGTCCGAACACCGCCCAGGCCGCGAACGCCAGTAGCGCCGCTGCGATCACCGCCGGCACGAACCAGCCGGCAACCTGATCGGCCAGCCGCTGGATCGGCGCCCGTGAGCGCTGCGCTTTCGCCACCTGATCGACTATCCGCGCCAGCATGGTGTCGCGGCCGATCTTCTGCGCGCGCATCACGAGACCGCCGCTCTGGTTGACGGTGCCGCCGATCACAGGGTCTCCTTCGGCCTTCGAGACCGGCATCAATTCACCCGTCACCATGGATTCATCGACCACCGCGCGGCCTTCGATCACGACGCCATCGACCGGCATTTTTTCGCCCGGGCGCACCCGCAACAGATCGCCGACCGCAATCGCATCGATCGCGACGTCCTCGTCACCTTGCGCAGTGACGCGCCGCGCGGTCTTCGGGGCGAGGCCTAGCAGCGCCCGGATGGCGCCTGAGGTTTGTGCCCGCGCCCGCAATTCCAGCACCTGTCCCAGCAGCACCAGTACCGTGATGACGGCCGCCGCCTCGAAATACACCGCGACCGCGCCATCCATGTCGCGAAACGCTGCCGGGAATAGCTGCGGCGCCAGCGTGCCGACCAAGCTGTAGGCATAGGCAACCCCGGTGCCCATCGCGATCAGCGTGAACATGTTGAGATTGCGGGTGAGCAGCGATTTCCAGCCGCGTTCGAAGAACGGCGCGCCGGCCCACAGCACTACCGGCGTGGCCAGCACCAGCGAAATCCAGTTCGACCACAACGGTGGCACCAGATGCATGAGGCCGAGATGACGGCCCATCTCGATCACAAATACCGGAATGGTCAACGCCAGCGCGATCCAGAATCGCCTGGACATGTCGATCAATTCCGGATCGGGCGCATCGTCGAGCGAGATCTGTTCGGGCTCCAGCGCCATGCCGCAGATCGGGCAACTGCCGGGGCCCTCCTGCCGCACCTCGGGATGCATCGGGCAGGTGTAGATGGTGCCGGCGGGCGCCGGCGGCTCCGGCTCGCGCGGTCTAAGATATTTTTCCGGCTCGGCTTCGAAGCGCTCGCGGCAGCGGCCACTGCAGAAGAAATAATCCTGGCCTTGATGGGCGAAGCGATGTTTGGCGGTCGCCGGATTGACCTTCATGCCGCACACCGGATCGATCGCCAGTGTTTCGGCGGCCTTGTCGCCGTCGCCATGATGTCCACCGCAGCCGGTATGCGCGCCGTGATCGTGGGTGTGATGATGGCCGTGGCCGTGAGAATGATCCGTCTGCGCCAAAGTGAAACTCCCGGCCTCTTGAATAAGATACCCTAGGGGGGTATATGAGGGACATGCGCACAGAGATCAAGACCTCCTGCCTGAAACGGCTGAAACGAATCGAAGGCCAGATCCGCGGTCTCGCGGGGATGGTCGAGGACGACCGCTATTGCATCGATGTGGTGACGCAGATCGCCGCGGCGAGGACGGCGCTACGCCGCGTCGAAGAGGAAATCCTGCGCGACCATGTCGCCCATTGCGTCGAGCACGCGATCAATTCGGGCGACAAGGCCGATCAGCGCCGCAAGATCGCCGAGTTGATGGATGTGGTGAGCCGCGCCGATCGCTAGACCCCAGTTTGACTGACTACCGCGTTCCCCGGATGCTGCGCAGCGCGCCGCCTTTCGGCGGCGTGGTGCGCCGCTGAGCCGGGGTCCACAAGCCGCGCATCCTCCGTCCTCGTGGGTCCCGGCTCTGCGGAGCGGCACGAAGATGTGCCGCACCCCGTCCGGGACACGGAGCCGCGTGGTTAATGAAGCATGATGCCGACGCCTAAAGTCCAACCGATCCCGCGGCCGCCTCTTTAAAATTCGAGGCTTATTGTATTCCCCCACAACAAAAGCCTTTGGGGGGAAACCATGACCATGCAAGACAAGCCGAATTTTCGTTATCCGACCTGCCGGCGCGTGCAGGGAATGCAGGATGTGCTGCTGATCTCGTCGTTCGGACTGTGGGCCGCCGTGCTCGGCCTGTCGCCGGTGCTGGCCTATCACATGCTGCTGGGCGCGTGAGGCCATGAACGGTGCTCATCGTCGTTAATCGGCGGTAGCACCTGTGTTCAAATGCGAGCGAAACTGCGACCGGCTTTTTAAAATTCGACGCGTATCAATCTCCCCGAGACAACAAGAAAACGCGGGGGCGTCGTGAATAACCGGAATAATCCACTCCCTGAGAAACAGGGTTTTAGTACCCAGGATATCCTCTGGGCGCTCGGCATCTGGTCAGTGATCCTGAGCCTGTCGCCGGTCGTGGTGTTTTATGTATTGATGGTGAACTAGACTTTTCTTTTATCTTTTACGAAAACACCACCGCACAACGAAAAACGCGCGGAGCCCGCGCGTTCTTGTCAGCCTTCATTCCCGTCAGCTGCAGTGCGGCTCTTATCAAGCCGCCTGCTTGTGCATGGCCCCGGTAGCGGACGCCTGGCCGCGGATCGCCTTGATCGAACGTTCGATCGCGGCCCACAGCTTGCCGATTTCAGCCGCGGCGCGGCCTTCGGCGTAGTATTCGCGGGCGCCTTCACCCTTGCCGAGCGCCATCAGGAGATCGGCGCGGTTGGTGATCTGACCGCCCCACACCGGAGCACGGAATTTGGCCAGCGCCTCGCGAGCGATGGTGACGATGCGGCTCTCAACGCCATCCCGTTGCGCGGGAGCGCCGTTGATGACGACAGCGTAGGGCTTGCGCGCCGCGCGGCAGGTCTGAATCGTGTCCTGCACAGCGTTGACGTCGAATACCCCCGGCCGCGCCGGAATGATGACCATCGTGGCGTTCTTGATGGCGTCTTCGACGACAGCCGACATATTCGGCGGTGTGTCGATGAAGACCCACTCGATGCCGTCGCGCTTGGCGGCGGCGACAATCCCGCTGACGGAATTGACAGCAGATTTGATTGCCGGTTCGTTGGTGCCGCGCAGCTTGTGCCAAAGAGTAAGCGACCCCTGCGGATCGGCATCGACAAGCAGACACGGTTTAGTTGACTTATGGACATGCGCAGCGAGATGGGCGGCCAGAGTGCTTTTTCCTGATCCGCCTTTACGCGATGCGAAAACAATAACGTTCATACCTTGGCCTCCAGATTGACCCCAGATGGCGAAAATAAATCAGTGCAGTGATTCGTGGAAGAAAAATTTACTTAAATATTGACGACGCGTCTAATTTGTCGGTGGCGGGGGCTTTTGAGTTACACCCCGCGCCGCAGCAGAGACGAAAATCGAATCCGAAAAAGCCATTCAAAGCATTGATCTGCCGATTTTCGTCGCCCAACGAGTTGATTTTTGTCTCGCTCTACCTATCCGGGTATCGGCCTTGAGCGGCTGTGTGACAGAAATTTGCCGGTCTGCGCGAACAAAACGAGTCCGGCGGCAGCTATATTTGTCCTCAAACCGAGATAATTAGGACCGTGGCGCCCCAGCGCCGAGATGAACGGCGTCGCAACGGACGTTAAGTCGGTTCGCACACAACGGTGTCATGATAACGATCATCGTCATCGCCGCACCCATTAGCGACGCCATTGCGGCGCCAAAGCCACCGAAGCAGCGTCGCGATCAGGTCGTGGCGGGCTTTTTGTGCTTACGCGGCGCCGGTGCACCGTGCTTGCGCGCGGCCGGGCGGATGCTGAGCGGCGCGCCGGTCTCCGCCACAGGCTCCGGGCCCGGCCGGAAGAACACGCGGCAGCCGGGCGAGAGTTCGGCCTTCCTCGCCACCATGCAGGCCGTCACACGATCGACATCAGGAATCTCGGGGCCGCACAGCCGAAAGGCATCGTTGCTGCAGGCCTGTTGCTGCTCGGGCGTGTAAGCCTCGCTTGCGCTGGGCAACATCGAAAATGAAAGCGCTGACGCGAGCAACAAACCAAGCTGAAAATTTCTGGACCGGATGATGCGCATGAATCCCCCAAGCCGTGAAAGGGGAATTGTGGGTGAACGAGGGAGGCTTGGCAAGCAGGGACCGCCGGGGTCTCTGCTAGCAGGTCTTTGCTGGTTGCCTCGTCGATCTCGACCGAATGTGACAGCGCTGCGCGCCAACTGCATCGCAGCAACGAGCGCAGCAGGAGCACGCAGATTCATCAAGCGAGACGGCCCGGGATATCTTGCCCCGGACCGCCGCGACATCGATCAGTAGTAGTGACGGTGAAAGCGGTGGTAGTGGTGCCAGCCGTAATAGCCGCTGTGGTAATATCCCGGCGTATCAAAATAGCCGTAGCCGGAATCGTAGTACGCGTCGGCAGCCACACCGGCTGCGACCGCAGCGGCAGCAATGCCGACCGCGACGCCGAGGCCACGGGCTTCCGCCGGCGCGGTTGCCGTCGTCGCCGCAAGTGCTGCGACCGTTGCAAGAACCAAGACAGTCTTCTTCATCTGACGTTCCTTCGCTGGTCGCCACCGAGAGGCGGAGGTTGGTGGCTGAAAAGAGAATGCGGTTGCAGGTTTCCGCCTGACGAGATCGACGATACGAGCTCGCGCTGTCAGGTTATGTGCGCCGCGTCACACCAAAGTTCTCAGCGAGAAACGCCGCAGGGAATCGATGCAGAACCGCTGCCTCCATCTTCCTGCCGGCGATTAAGTTCCCGGGAACACACCCCATTTGACCAAACAACGTGCACGCGAGACAGGAACATCTCCGTTTTATGTCCGTTGGCTCGACATACGTGCAGACACATTCGCGCAGAATTTTGGGGTGCCGCATGGACAACTTCGCCAATGCTTCCTTTCAACCCGATGTCGTTGCGTTGATGGATACCGCGCTCGCCAACGCGGTGGAAAAACTCCCGCACCCCGTCAGTTCGGCGCATGTGCAGGCGATCGCCCAGACCATCCTTCGCAGCGCGAGCGAGGGTGAAAGAAATGTCGTGGCGCTGGAAACGATGGCGCTGCTCGAATTGCAGCTAAGTCCGCATTCGATTTAGTTCCGCAGATTTAGTTCCGCCGAATTTAGTTCCAGAGAGTTTGATTCCGAACCAGCGTGCGCGTCGGCGTTCGTCCGGATAATCCTTGCCAACAATGCTCAGCCACGGAGATTTGCCATGGGACAAGCACACCCCTACAAGAAAATTGCGTTGGTGGTTGAGGACGATCCGTTTCAGCGCGAGACCATCGTGACCTTGCTGGAAGAAAGCGAGATGGATGTCATCCAGTGCGAAAGCGGCGAAGCCGCCGAGCTGGTGCTGGAACATGTCGGCGGATGCCTGACGACGTTACTCACCGACGTCAATCTCGCCGGCGCCATGGACGGCATCGAACTGGCGGAGATCGCCCATGAGCGATTTCCGACGCTGCGCATCATCGTGATGTCATCCAATCCGCGCGTCAGCCGCCTGCCCGTCGGCACGCAGTTCATTGCAAAACCGTGGAGCCCGCTGGAGCTGCTGCGCGAAGCGCATCCGTGGCAGCATTAGGGAGCGATTCCGCGAAACCAATCGGTTCATACTCCTGGCCCATGCTGAGCAAACCGGCAAAGCCGGGCTGTCTCAGCTGAGGTCGGGGGATGTCGCCGTCAGTCGGCGGAAGCCACCGGCGTGACGGCCGAGGCGTCCGGATCGAATCCGAACACGCCGACGAGATATTTGAAGTAGTCGGGCATCTGCTCTTTCAGCTTTGCGCGCGTAAAGGGCTCGTGCGCGGAATCCTTCCCGGCCAGGAAGATGGTCGCGGTCACCGCGAAAAACTCGCGGTTATTTTTCAGCACGTACGCTTCTTTGGGGAACAGGTTCTTGTTTTGCGCCTCGCCATAAAAATCCTTGATGCCCTTGTTGTCGAAGCCGTTGGGCATCAGCTTGGCATGATAGGCGTGCAGAAACTCGTGCAGCAGCACCGGATCCTTGTCGTATCCCGTCATGATCGGGCGCAGCATGATCACGCCGATTCCGGAATCAGCCGCCAGTTCGACCGGATCCGGGTTGGTCCATCGGTGCGTTTCGTTGTCCCAGATCGTGATGCCTCGCAGCGCATGACGGTCCCGCTGGGGTGCCGAATTGCCATAGCAAGCCACCGCGGCGTTCTCGTCGAGGCAGGCCATCTCGCTGGCGACGATGGGGACGCTGTGAAAGAACTGCAGCACGCGCGGGCTAAATCCGGCGCTCTCCACGATGTCGAGCTGACGACGGATCATGTCCTCGGTCGAGCCGACATCCTTGCGCTCCGAGCTTTCGGACAGATCAAACGAGTAGCCCCGGTATTTCTCGAAGCGAGGTGACGCGGGCGCGGAAACCGCAGCTGCCGACGCGGAGACCGCGCTGGCCGATGGATCGACCTGCAGCGTGCGGGGACCGGCGAAGCTGGGATTGGAGCTGAGTGCGATAGCAAGGAACGTCGAGACCAATAATCCGCCGCGCATGTTCATCCCCCGATAGTGCCGAATTGTCCCGACGCCAGATGTTGGCGCCGGCCTGCGACATGGCTCAGGCCCTGATGTCTAGGCGTATGAAGTTGCGGCACGGTTAAGTCGCAATCGCGGGACATCGCCGCGGTGTTAGGCGGGAATTAACCAGGGGGATTTGGCGGGCGGACGGGTCGACGGCGCGCAGCCCAAGTCTCGACTACCCAAGCCTCGACTACCCAAGTCTCGGCTACCCGTCTCGGCTACCCAAGTCTCGGTTATTCGATTTCGATCTGAGTTGCCGGAAGTGTTGGTACAGTTGGGTGGGCTCGAACCACCGACCTCCTGTTCCACAGACAGGCGCTCTAACCAACTGAGCTACAACTGCATCCTGGCCGAGCCCCGAAAAAAGGGTCGCCGAACGGGGCGGAAACTAGGTGCAACGCCCGGCTTTGGCAAGGCCGAACGAGTGCGTCTTGATGCGGTTTCGGCGAAGTCTCGGGCACGCTTAACGCGGGCGTTTTGCCGCCCGAAAAGATGTGGAGCGGTCCCTATCAAATCCGACGCCAGGGGTTATGGGTCCCCGCCCCCCGTGCGCAATTGCGCACTAGGCGGGGACGACGGCGGTGAGTGGGGTTGGGTTCTGCTGCCAATCGACTCGGCCAAAAAGAAAAAGCCCGGACCTGGCGCCCGGGCTCTTCCAAATCACAAAACCTTGCCGCGATCAGGCGGCCGGCTTGACCAGCTTCGACGCGCTGGCCTTGATCGGCTCGGCGGTTTCGGTGGCGACCTTCTGGGCGAGCTCGGCGAGCTCCTTGGTGTGGGCGGTGAAGGCCTCGAACTGCTTGCGCGCGTGCGAGGTCCACAGTTCCATCGCCTCCGCCGGCGATTTCACGCCGATCAGTTCCTGTGCGAAGTCGAGATTGGCCGAGGCGGCGGACTTCATCATGTCCATCACCTTGGCGGAGTACTGCTTGGCGCCGCTGGAGTAGGCGGAAAACACCGCTTCCATGGTGCCGTTATGGCTTTCGGCGGCGTCCTTGAACTTGGCGTAGTTGTCGCGGGCCTGCGAAACGCCCTTTTCGGCGAACGCACGCATCTGCTCGGGAACTTCGAACGGGATAACGGAAGCTGAGAAAGGATCGGTATTGGCCATAGGCATTGCGTCCTTCGCTGCGGATAAGCTGTTATGAAGATCCCCTCCACGCGCGGCAGCCCACCTTGCCGGGCGTCGATCTGGAATCACTGAGCGGAATTACCCTTTCGGGTTGTGACACCTAATACTCATATCATGGCATTTTTGTGCAACGCAATGCAATTTCATGTGCGATGCCGCATCGGCGCCGGCAAACAGGCCGGATTTTGCCGGCAGGCAGACGCCGTCCCGGCCGGAACCGGGACAAAGGCAGCCGTTTTGGAGGCCAAAACCGCCATTTCCGACCCGGTTCGGACGACAAAGCCTCGACATTTAGACTTTAGTGTTTTTCGAAGTTTTTAGGCTTGGCCGCATCCATCGCGGCACGGCCGAGGACCTGGCCCAGTTCGCTGGCCTGCTCCGCCAGCGAGCGCATTTGCGCCTGCACATAGTCGCCGTGCAGCCGCATCACCTCGGTCAGATCCTTGGCGTGCCACAGCGACTGGGCGTAATCCAGCGATGCCTGCACGTTCTTTTCGGCATAGGCGATCGTCTTGGCGCTGATGTCCTTGGCGCCGGCGCGCACCGTCGCGCCATGCTCCTCGATCGTGCCGGCGGTCTGCTGCGCCGTGGTGAGGAATTTCTCGAAAGCCTGGCGGGCCTGGTCGAAACTCGCCTCCGCCATCGATCGCATTTCCTGCGGAATCTCGAAACGGCCATTCTCATTCATGGTGCCACTCCTGTTGCGCTGAGGGGCCAGCTTGCTGCACAGCCCCCTGATTGCCCATTCACCCGCGCCACACTACCGGCCACGCACTTCGGCGGTATGACGCCGCATGTCGCGCAGCCCCCAACGCCGAGCCCGACCCCGGGGTTCAGCCACATTCAGCCACATTAAGGTTATCGCGGCATAGGCCGGTTCAGCCGCTGTCAAGCCGTGGACCTGCTGCTCACCGCGCGCGATACTAACGATCCGTTAAGGCTGTCATCGTTTGGCAACCGAAATTCGCCCCCATCGTTGAGCCACAGTCCATCCACCCGGTCATGTCATTGCGATGAACCATTCGGAATTCCAGTTGCGAGGCGTTGGCGATCCGCGGCTCGCCGTGCACGCGACCAGCGCGCTGCCGGCCTGGCTGTGGTCGGTCGACGGCACGCAGATTTTGTGGGCCAACCCGGTCGGCGCCCGGCTGTTCGGCGCGGCCAATGGCGTGGTGCTTGCGGAAAAGACCTTCGGGCCGGCGGATTCACATCGCCGTCAGGTCGCGCAACTCGCAAACCGGCTGCCGCCGAATGGCGCATTGCGGCTCGAGCGGCTGCGCGGCTTCGGCGCCACCCTGGGCACGCTGGTGACCTGCGGTTGCGCGCGGCTTGATTTCGCCGATGGCAGCCATGGCGTACTGATCGCCGCCGCCGAACCGGTCGGGCGTTCGATGCCGCTGGTCGAGCGATTGCAGCGGCTGGTCGAAGGCATCGATACACCGATCGCGGCGTTTGCGCGCGACGGCATGTTCATCGGCGCCAGCGACGCCGCGCGATCGCTGCTCGGATTTCGTGATCTCTCCGAAGCCGGCTTGGGCGATGCGCAGAACGAAGCGCTGCAACAGGGCCGCGTCGAATTGCCGGTCGGTTTCGGCCATCTGGTGCTGCAACGCGTCGGCAGCGGCGCGGATGTCGGTCTGGTCGCGCTGATCGCAACCGGTGCGGCGACATCAGCGCATGCGCCGATCGCCATGCACGAGGATTGGGAAGAGCATCCGATAGAGGATCCCAAAGCCAACCTCGACTACGAAGCCCCCGCGCTTTTGAGCGAGGCGCCGGCCGAGTTTGCCTTGGTCGATGAATTCGCCGAGCCGCTGAAGGACCCTGTTGCGGCGCCGGTTGAGACAGTTGAACCTGCCCCGGTTGAGCCCGCGCCTGTTGATCCAGTGTCGCATCCGACGCCTGACTACGAGGCGCCTGCGATGTCGGGTGAAGCGCCGGCCGAGTTTGCGCTGGTCGATGAATTCGCATCGGAGCCGCCAGAGCCGGTTGCCGAGCAGTCCTCGGAAGCGCGCGAGCCCGCGCCTCACGAGCCTTCTCCTTATATCGAAGCGGTCGCCGACGAGCCGTCACCCGAAATCGCCACCTTCCATGCCGCAGAGTCGGCTCCGTTACACGACGAAGCGCTGGTAACGCCGCCATGGCACGACGAGTCCCCGCTGCCCCCGCGCAGCGTTCCCTTGCGCTTCGTGTGGCAGATGGATGCCGCTGGTCGCTTCTCGCTGCGCTCCGATGAATTCAATCACCTGATGGGCTCGCGCACCGCAGCTAGCTTCGGCCGGCTGTGGCGTGATATCGCAGCCTCCTTCGCACTCGATCCCGAGGGCCGCGTGCTCAAGGCGGTCGCGACCCACGACACCTGGAGCGGCATCACGCTGAACTGGCCGGTCGATGGCGGCGGCCGCTTGCCGGTCGAGCTGGCGGGCCTGCCGATCTTCGATCGTGAACGCAACTTCGCCGGCTATCGCGGTTTTGGCGTGTGCCGCGACCTTGATGGCCTGACGCGGCTGGACGCGTTGCGCCGCTACGAAATGTTCAACCCACCGCCGATGCGGCAGGCGCTTTCGGCCGATGTCGTGTCGGTTGATGTGCCGGCCGATCCACCCGACCACAAGGCTGCCGACTTGATCGGCGACGCGACTGTCGCGGACGCCGATGTCACCGCATCCGCTTCCCCCGAATTGCCCGCGCCGATGACTTCAGAGACTTCACCACCAACCGATTTGGAAACGCCCGTGGAAACGCCTGTGGAACCGCCGAAGAACGTGCTGCCGTTTCGGCCGATCAGCGATCCGAGAGCGCCGGTGCTGACGCCGGTGGAAAACAACGCCTTCAACGAACTCGCCCGCCAACTGGCGGAGCGGCTTGAACGCGAGAACGGCATCGGGGCCGCGCCGAAGCCCGAACCAACGCCCAGCACGCCGGAAATCCCCAACGCGCCGGAAGCCATGATTGAAGCGCCGGTCGCCGAACCGACACCCGAGGTCAACGAGCAACCCGTTTGGCTGGCCCGCGCCGAGCCGCCGGCACGCGGTGAAAGCCGCCGCGACAAGGCACTGCTCGATTTGCTGCCGGTCGGTGTGCTGATCTACCGGCTCGACCGGCTGCTCTATGCCAATGCTGCGTTCCTGCAGCGGATGGGTTATGCGAGCCTGCACGCCCTGGAAGAGGCCGGTGGCCTCGATGCGCTCTATGTCGAGCCCGGCGTATCCAGCGCCAGCAGCACCTCGGACACCGGCACGCCGGTGACGATTTCCGGGACGCAGGCTGCTCCCGAACACACCCCGCCTGCAACGACCGAAGCGCACCTTTACACCATCGAATGGGACGACGAGCAGGCGCTGGCGCTGATCTTTTCGGCCACGCCGGTGGCAAGCTCAACGATTGCCGCCGCGCTCGCCGCGCCGCCGGCCGTCGACGATGAGGCAGACAACGAACCCGTCGTGATGTCCGAATCCGTTGCGGCTTCCGAGCCCTCCCCGGTCGGCCACGCCAATGCCGAGGAACTCGCGGCCATTCTCGACACCACGGCCGAAGGCATCCTGATGTTTGACGCCGAAGGCAACATCAACTCCTGCAACCGCAGCGCCGAAGCGTTGTTCGGCTATGACGGCAACGAACTGGTGCAGCGTAATCTCGCCGATCTGTTTGCGCCGGAGAGCGCGCCCGCGGTGCGCGATTATCTGCAAGGCGTCGAAGGCGCCGATATTTCGAGCCTGCTCGAACAGGGCCGCGATCTCTTGGCCCGCGTCAGCAGCGGCGGGCTGATCCCGGTCTCGATGACGATGGGACGCACGCAGACCCACGGCCCGAATTTCTTCGCGGTGTTTCGCGACCTCTCGCAGAGCAAGAAAAGCGAGAGCGAATTGCGCGAGGCGCGGCGACTGGCCGATCGCGCCGCCAGCGCCAAGGGCGACATGCTGGCGCGGATCAGCCACGAAGTCCGCACGCCCCTGAATGCCATCATCGGTTTTGCCGAAGTGATGATCGGCGAACGCTTCGGCTCGCTCGGCAATGAGCGCTATGTCGAATACATGAAGGACATCCGCGCCTCCGGCGAGCGCGTCATCGCCATCATCAACGATCTGCTCGATCTCTCCAGGATCGAGACCGGCAAGCTCGACCTCGCCTTCAGCAACCAGAACCTCAACGACCTGGTCGAGCAATGCGTCGCGGTGATGCAGCCGCAGGCCAATCGCGAACGCATCATCATCCGCACCTCGCTCGCGCATATGCTGCCGTCGGTGGTCGCCGACGCCCGCGCATTGCGCCAGATCACGCTCAACCTGATCGGCAATTCGATTCACCTCGCCAATGCCGGCGGCCAGGTCATCGTCTCGACCGCGCTGTCGGATTTCGGCGAAGTGGTGTTGCGGGTGCGCGATACCGGCCACGGCCTCAACGACAATGAAGTCGCCGCCGCGATGGAGCCATTCCGGACCTCGGCGCCATCCGATCAGGCCTCCAACTTATCCGGCGTCAGCCTGTCGCTGACCAAGGCGCTGGTCGAGGCCAACCGCGCCCGGTTCCAGATCAAGACCGGCGGCCATTCCGGCACCCTGATCGAAGTGCTGTTCCCGCACGCGATGGCAAGGGCCTGAACGTCTGCTCTCGGTCGGGCAGAGCGCAGCAACTCGAAGTCAGTACAATCGGGCTGCCCAATAAGTTCGTCATGCCCGGCAAAAGCGCGAAGCGCGTCTTCGCGCTAGATGTCCCGGGCATCCACGTCTTCGCCGTGTCCGAGTAAGAAAGACGTGGATGGCCGGGACAAGCCCGGCCACGACGAAAATCGGACTTAACGCGCCCGGAAGCGGTCGAGCTTTCCGAGCGTTGCTGCGGGCATCTGTCGCGCATCGATGCGGTGGCCGCGGCACAATCTTTGCTCGATCTGGTTGGTCCGGTTGCTTCCCATCCGCCTGTTTCCTGAGCAAACAGATTGAACTGACATGCGCTGCCTGGTCGTTGCCGACTTGCATTATTCGCTGCCGCAGTTCGACTGGCTGCTCAGCGCGGCCCCGCAATTCGATCTCGTGATCTTTGCCGGCGATGCGCTCAACATCGGATCGTCGGTCGACTTCCGCGCCCAGATCGTGGTGGTGAAGAAGTACCTCGCGCTGCTGTCCGGCCTGACGCGCGTGATCCTGTGCTCCGGCAATCATGACCTCGACGAGCGCAACGGCGAAGGCGAGAAGATTTCAAAATGGGTTCACGAGGTGCGCGACCTCGGCATCGCCTGCGACGGCGACAGCCTGACCATCGGCGATACGCTGTTCACGGTGTGTCCGTGGTGGGACGGACCTTTGGTCAAGGCGCGGATCAATGATCAGCTCGAACAGGCGTCCGCGCGGCGATTGAAGCGCTGGGTCTGGGTGCACCACGCGCCGCCGGCCAATTCGCCCACCAGTTGGGGCGGCAAGCGCTTCTTCGGCGACGTCGAGCTGGTGCAGTGGATCGAACGACACCGGCCATCGATGGTGATCTCGGGCCATGTGCATCAATCGCCGTTCATCCCCGACGGTTCGTGGTTCGACCGGCTCGGAGATACCTGGGTGTTCAATGCCGGGCTGCAGCCGGGCCGGCCGCCGGTCTATATCGTGCTCGATATCGATAAGGCCAAGGCGTTCTGGCTGGCGGCCGGCGAGGAACAATGCATCGATCTCGACGCACCGTTGCAACGGCCCGCTGCTGCGATTATCGAGCCGCCGCCATGGCTCACATCCTTGGGTCGGATTGCAGATCCGAGCCTGGCGAGACCTGGGTCGGCGGCAGGTTGATCATGCTCTGCAGCACCTCACCGACCATCGCCAGATGCGTGCCGTGCCCGGCGTATTGATGCATGATATCGGCGAGATACGTGGTCGCGATATTGAGCCGTTGCGCCAATAATCTGGCAATCAGAAGCGCCGCCTCGGGCCGGTCGCGCAAAAAATCGGCGGCATTGTCGAATTCGTAAACGGTCGAATTGATGGCAGCGCGCACGGTCGCAGTGTGCGGCTGGTCGAGCAGCACCGACATTTCGCCCACCACCGCGCCGGGCTCGGCAAGCACAGCCACGATAGCATCGCCGCGCAAAACCTCGAGCCGCCCCTCGATCAGGACATACAGATGTCCGCTCTTGCCACCCTCATGGACGATCAATCCGCCCGCGGGCACCGCGCGCTGAGCGCCTTCGCCGCAATAGTCCAACATCGACCGCATCGGCATCATCTCCGTGTGGAAAAGACTATGCGCGAAGTGTGCCAACGTTGAACGGATAATGCCAGATGCATGCTCAAATAGTCAGCAACGCTGCGATGGCGCGGGAGATTGTGGAACAAATCACCGCCGCCGGCGCGCCGCGAGCTGAGGCGAGAGCAGCGCACGAATTTGTTTGGTGCGGCAAATCTGCGACATTTGGCCTTCCCCGCCATATGCTGTCGCGGTCTCCTGGTAACCGAGGCACGCCAACCGATAGATCAATCGCTGCGACAGCTCACCTTCAAAGTAACCGCCATGCACGTTCGGCCTTTGATGGCAGAAGATATAGGCGCCAAGCAGATGCAGGTGCGAATACCAACTCATCCTCGCGGTCGGATCGTTACGCTTGAGGCACTTTGCGAAGGTCAAAAGCCCGACCGGCTTGCCACTTTTTTTCGCCGGCTCGACATAGTCGGTGCAATCGAAATAGGTAAACACCTGGGGCAACGAGGTCTGCGCCGGTGCGGATCCAACATTGCGCTTGGCCCGGGCGTGCTCGAGCGTGTCGTATAACTCCTGCACCGTCAGTTTGCCGATCCGAAGGGTACGCAGAAAATCGACTTGAGGAACGTCGAGCAGACCGTATTGGCTCGACAGTATCTCGACATTGCCGAGCCGAAAGCCGTGCTTGCGCTTCTTTGTCGGGAAGACAAAATAATTCGCCAACGTGGAAATCTGCCGTAACACTTCATCGCCTTCGTTACTGAAAAGATAGGCCTCATCGAACCGCGCCAACGCAGACGCCAGGAAGTTTCCGCGGTTCGACAGCAGTGTTTCGGCCGGGATATCCGGCGATGCCAATACGAAACGCTTCAAGGTGAAGACGTTGCCAATATGGGATGACGGCGGCTCGGGGGAGCCGGCGCCATAGGAATTTAGCGAGTGAACCTCCCGGCCGAACACATCCGACAAGACACGGATGGTGTTCGTGACGACGAAGCCGCCCATACTGTGTCCGATAAAAGACAACTGGACATCGTTGGCTTGGTGGCCGGCACCCCGCAGCCTGACGAGCTCGCCGTCAATCGCGCGAATGATCTGGACCAAATCCGGAACGCCGTAATTTGTCGCCCGGTAATTGTCGCGGAAATAAACGATGGTGCGCAGCAGCGCCGCTGTCAGCACGAGACCGGCGAAGATCAGGCCCAGGATCGTCACGACATGCACGATGCCGATCGACACTTCGGTTCGCCAATCGACGAAAACGAAATAGAACAGCAGCAGCGGCACGATCGCCATGGCCGCGCCCAGATACAGGATCCAGGTCGGCAAGGTGGGCAGCGCGTCCCACGTGCCATGGAACGGTGCGCCCATTTTCTCCGAAGGCCAGCGATAGCCGACGCATACCAGGTTTTTGCGCCCGGAGATCGCGTCGTCGGCCGCGATCGAGATCGCCGCAGCCGAGTACATCCGAAACACATCGGCTTCGGGATTATTGAAGCCGTGAACCATCACGACCAGGTTGGGGCGCTCGCCCGTGGCAAGGGCCGCGGCGATATCGCGAACCGCCTGATCCGAATCGATCGGCTTCAATTCGCACGACTCAACGGGCGGCTCCGGCGCCACATCGTCGACGTTGTCGGGCGCCGTGCTCTCGATAAAATAGGTTGGTATTGGTGTTCTGACCGCTTGGTGCGCGCGAAAGAAATCGGACATGACGCAATGCCCTCCGATGCCGAAGCCCCATGCTGAGGCGACGCCACCGGACAAGCTAGGAAATGACGAGATTATTTACAAACTTAGGTTGATATTCCCAACGGCGCCGGCAGGAAATCGCCGATCGCCTCGAGAAACAACTCCGGCGCCTGCAATTGCGGCACGTGCGCGCAACCCGGGATGATCAGAAGCCGTGCCTGCGGCAGGGCGGCCGCCAATTCATAGGACATCGGCGGCGGCGTTGCCTCGTCGTGCTCGCCGACCAATACCAGCACCGGGGCTTTTACTTTCGACAGTTCAGGCCGCAGATCGAGTTCGGCCAGCGCGGCGCAGGCGTCGCGAAACACCTCCGGATCGGTCTTCAGGAACGCCTCGCGGCGATCCTTCATGAGGTCCGGATGCGCCGCCTGGAATTCCGGGGCAAACAACCGGCGCATCGCTACATCGGTGATCGCGGCGAGGCCCTTGGCTTTTGAGGCCGCCGCCATGTTGCGAAAGGCCTCGCGGCCCGGCTCCGAGAACGCCGCGCCGCAATCGGCGAGAACCAGTTTGGCCGCGATGCCGGGATGGCGAATGGCCATCTGCAGCGCGACGAAGCCGCCATAGCCGTTGCCGAGCACGATGGCCTCCTGGCCGCCAGCGCCGTCCTTCACTGCCTCCGCCATTCGGTCGGCAACCCCGGCAAGACCGCCGGTGACGGCGGCCGACTGCCCAAAGCCGGGCAATTCCGGAACGATCACGCGAAACGACTTCGACAGCTCGGGCGCAATGGCGTCGAAACTCGCGCGATCCGACAGCAGCGAGTGAAACAGGAACAGCGGACGCCCCTCGCCTGCCTGCGCTGCGTTGACGGTGCCGTTGGCGAACAGCCGATCCATGCGATCTCTCTTTCGGGTTGTGAATTCTGGTGGCGAATTTTGGCGGTCGAAGGCGTCCGGGCTCGGCCGAGGCGGCCCGCGTGACCAATTGATAAATCAAAATTTCGTCTTTTCAAGCCTTTGTCGCTTGACGTGATATTTCACGGCTGCGAAAATAAGACATTCCCAAGAGGAAATATCGATGCTTTTGCGCGATAATGTCTACGAAAGCCTGCGATCTGATATTCTGACCTGCCACTTTGCGCCGGGAGATGATATGCGCGAGCAGGATCTGGCCGAGCGCTACGCCGTCAGCCGGCAGCCGGTACGCGAGGCGCTGCTGCGGCTCGAGCGCGAGCATCTCGTCACCGTGCAGCCGCGCCAGGGCTACCGGGTCAATCCGATCTCGCTCGCCGATGCCCGCGACCTCCTGCGATTCCGGGAGGCGCTGGAGCCCGCCTGTGTCGCGGAGGCGATCGAGAACGCCAGCGACGAGGTACTCAAGGCGCTTGACGAATTCCGCCATTTCGCCGGCGAGCATGAAGACTTCATCGCCTACAATCGCGGCTTTCATTCCGCACTGGCGCATGCGTCGGGCAATCGCCGCATGGCGGCGTCCCTGTGCGACCTGATCGGACAGGCCGATCGGCTGGTCCGCGTCAGCATCACCAATTTGAAGGGCCACGATCCGACGCAGCTCGTGGCCGAACATGTCGCGGTGATCGAGGCGATGCAGCGGCGCGATGCGCGAACCGCAACCCGCCTGATCAAAGCGCATGTCGCCAAAACCGAAAAACGTGTGCTGCCGGCGCTGAAACGCAACGCCGTCATAGTTGAAGGAAGAGACGCATGAACATCCCCACCAAACCCGCCGCAACCGAAGTTGAGATCCATGGCAATTTCGTCGATGGCCGCGAAATCGAGGCCGGCGACGGCGCGATGCTGGATGTGCGCAATCCCGCAACCGGCGACGTGATCGCGCGAATACCGAATTCGACCGCTGAAGACATCGACCGCGCGATGAAGAGCGCGCGCGCCGCTTTCGAGGGCAAGGCCTGGGGCGGCATGGACATCCGCGCCCGGGCGCGGCTGGTCAACCGGCTGGCGGATGCCTTCGAGGCCAACCTCGACACGCTGTATCGGCTGGAGACGCTCAACAACGGCCGCCCGGTCAACGAAACCCGCGCGCAACTGTCGCGGCTGCCGGACTTCTTTCGGTACTTCGCCGGGCTGGCGCTATCACGCCGCGATTCCGTGATTCCGGTCGAGGGCTCGTATCTGAACTATACGTTGCGCACGCCGATCGGAATCGTCGCCAACTGCACGCCGTTCAATCACCCCCTGATGATCCTGTGCAAGTCGCTCGCCGCGGTGCTGGCCAGCGGCTGCGTCACCGTCGTCAAGCCGTCGGAATACACCCCGCTGACCACCTTGAAGCTGGCGCAGATCTTCACCGAAGCGGGCCTGCCGCCCGGCGTCTTCAATATCGTGCTCGGCCTTGGCCCCAGCGCCGGCAAGATGCTCGCCGAACACCCTGACATCAACAAGCTGGTGCTGACTGGCGGCACCGAAGCCGGCCGCATCGCGGGCGCTTCCGCCGCCAAGGTGTTTGCGCATCAGACGATGGAGCTCGGCGGCAAGACGCCGGTGATGGTGTTCGACGATTTCGACGTCGATCGCGCGGTCAATTACGCCGCATTCGGAGCCTTCATCGGCGCCGGCCAGACCTGCGTCTGCGCCTCGCGCCACATCGTGCAGGCCTCGATCTACGACGAGTTCGTGGAAAAGCTGCAGGCCAAGACCCGCAGCATCCGGATCGGCGACCCCTTCGATCCCGCGACCCAACTCGGGCCGGTGATCTCGGCCAAGCAGCGCGATCGCGTGCTGTCCTACTCAAAATTCGGCCACGAGGACGGCGCGCGGCTGGTCACCGGCGGTGTGGCCGCCAAGGTGCCGGGACATGAAGGCGGCTTCTTCGTTGAGCCGACGGTATTTGCCGACGTCAAATCCGACATGCGCATCTTCCAGGAAGAAGTGTTCGGTCCGTTTACCTCGGTGACGCCATTCAAGGACGAGGCCGACGCATTGCGACTCGCCAATGATTCACCGTTCGGGCTCGCGGCGGCGATCCGCACCAACAATGTCGCGCGCGCGCATCGCGTGGCGTCTGCGGTCAAGGCCGGCATCGTCTGGATCAACGACCATCACCGGCTCGACCCGGCCTCGCCCTGGGGCGGCGTCGACGATTCCGGCATCGGTCGCGAATGCGGCAGCGAAAGCTTCGACGACCATTTCAACACCAAGAGCGTGATGGTCGCGACCCACGACCAGCCGTTCGACTGGTATCGCGACACGGCCACGCAACGGCGGCTGAATTGAAACGATCGAATTGAATCCAACCGGCTGAAGCGGGCCCCGCGAACAAGACCGGCAGCCATTTTCAACGAACAGACGATAAAGGGAAAAACGCACATGGTCACATCAGTCAACGCCGGCGCACGCCTCGACCGGCTTCCGATCGGCCCATTCCACCGCCGCATCCTGATCCTGATCGGCATCGGGATGTTCTTCGACGGTTTCGATATCTATCTCGCTGGCACCGTGCTCGGCGTGACGTTGAAGACCGGCTTCTCGACGCTGCCGCAGAACGCCATATTCATTTCGGCGACCTTCGTCGGAATGATGCTGGGCTCGTTCGGCACCGGTTTCCTCGGCGACCGTTACGGCCGCCGCTTTACCTATCAGTTCAACCTGCTGGTCTTCGGCCTGGCGTCGCTGGCAGCAGCATTCGCCCCGACCATGGCCTTCCTGATCGCCTGCCGCTTCGTGATGGGCGTGGGCCTTGGCGCCGAAAACGTCGTCGGATATTCGACCATGACCGAGTTCGTGCCGGCGCGCATCCGCGGCAAATGTCTCGGGTTGATGGCGGTCTGCGTCGTCACCGGTTTGCCGATTGCGCTGTTGGTCGCCTCCCTTATCGTTCCGGCATTCGGCTGGCGTGCGATGTTCGTACTCGGCGGCATCGGCGCGCTGATCGTCTGGTATCTGCGCAAGTCGTTGCCGGAATCGCCGCGCTGGCTCGAAGCGGTCGGCCGCACCGAGGAAGCCGAAGCGCTGATGCAGTCGATCGAGCGCGAGGCCGCGCAGGGCAAGCCGTTGCCTGCGCCCGCCGCGGCACCCACTGTCGCCATATCCGGCGACTCGGGACGCTGTTCACGCCGCCGCTGCTGTCGCGGATGATCGTCGGCTCAATCTGCCTGATCACCATCAACACCCTGCTCTACGGCTTCGTGACCTGGCTGCCGGTGTTCTTCATCAAGCAGGGCCTGAGCGTCGCAACCTCGTTCGGCTATTCGCTGTTGATGGCGCTGGGTGCGCCGGTCGGCTCCGCGATCGGCGCGTTCACCGCCGATCACTGGGGCCGCAAGCCGACCATCATCGGGGCTTCGCTGATCACGGTGGTGCTCGGCATCATCTATCCGATGATCTCGGATCCGGTGCTGTTGCCTGCGGTCGGATTCGCGCTGACGGTTCCGATCTATGTACTGGTGGCGCTGTTGTTCGGCGTCTACATCCCCGAACTGTTCCCGACCGAAGTGCGGCTGCGCGCGTCCGGCATCGTCAACACGCTGGGCCGCGGCGCCACCATCGTCACGCCCTTCATGGTGGTGGCGCTGTTCGAAGCCCGCGGCGTCGCCGGTGTGATGGCGCTGATGATCGGCCTGCTGGTGGTGCAGATCGTCACGGTCTGGGCCTTCGGCATCGAGCCGCGGCATCGCAGCCTGGAACAACTGAAGGGCGACGAGCCCGCGCCGGCACTGGTGAAGCAGGCCTTGTAAACTCTCGATCGGTTGGGGTGGGCGCGGCGCGAAAAGCGCTTTGCCCACCCCGGTCGAAGCCGCACCGGTTAGTCGAGTTGCAACGGCGTGCCGTGGGTTTCCTTGCGATAGACCAATAGCGCGACCAACGCGGCGAATTCGCAGGCCGCGATGAACAGGAACGCCGGCGCGATCGAGTCGGCGGTGGCCTTGGGCGACACCACGTCGCTACTGCCCGCGATCAGGGCGAGGCATAACGGCCCCAGGATCTTGCCGACGCCGTTGGACGCCTGTGCCAGCCCCGCCGCCCGGGCGCCGAGCGACACCGGAAATGCCTCGATCGTATAGGGTGAGATGTTGGCGAACAGGCCGCTATAGAACGCCGCCCCGAACACCATCAGCAGCGCGACCACCGACCATCCGGCGACGAACTCGCGATAGAAAAACACAATTCCCAGCATGATGGCCGTTGAGACAAAACTGCCGACCAGCGCCGCACCTCGGCGTCCGAGATACAACGGCAGCACCGAGAACAGGATACGGCCGGCAAAAGAAGCGATGCTGGCGAACACGAAATATTGCGCGGCATCATGTGGCGTGATCTTGAGCAGTTGCGACAGGATGGTCGGCCCCCACAGGGCGACGCCATAGGTGCCGGTCGACGCGCCGACCCAGATCACCACAACCCACCAGAACCGCGTCTGGTTCTGGAATAATTCGGATAGAGAAGCCTTTGCCGGCGCCGTCTGCCTGGCATTCGGCAACGTGATACTGTCGGGTGGAACGCCAAGGATCTTGGCTGCTTCGCGGCGCGCGTCAGCGTTGCGGCCACGTGACAATAGCCAGCGCACCGATTCCGGCGCGATCCATGCGATCAGCAGCGCGGTGATGATCGGCAGCGCCCCGGTCGCGGCGACGCCGCGCCATCCGATCACCGGCAGCAGGTTGGCCGCGATCACCGCCGCGAACATGGTGCCCAGCGCCACCGGCGCCACCATCAGGCTGGAGATGAACGTCCGGAAGCGCGTCGGGGTGATCTCGACGATCAGCGGACTTTGCCCGCTGATCGCAGCGGTCATGCCGAAGCCGACGACGAAACGTAAAGCCGAAAACAGGATCCAGGCGCCGTCGGGGATCGCCGCGCATCCCGCGGCGCCGAGCGAGAAGATCAAGCCGCCGCCGCAGATCATCTTCTTGCGGCCGACGCGATCCGCGATCCGCCCGCCGACCAGGGATCCTACGATGGCGCCGACGCCGGACGAGAGCAGCATCAGCGCGCTCTGGCCGTAGGTCAGGTGCCAGCTCGGCGCTAGCACCGAGACGAGATAGCCGACCAGGAAGAAGTCGTAGAATTCGAACATCTCCTGAACCACCATCAGCGCGATGGTCAGGTAATAGCGCAAGGTCAGCGGAGATTTTTCGACTGAAACCAGCCAGCCCTGGGTATCGTCGCGCGAGCCTAAAGTGCTCTCTTGTGCGCTGCGCTGAACGGTGCCTTCAACAGCGCCCTCAAGATTACCTTGGGCACCCAACGTGACGTCGGCCATGCTTCCCCCCGGGATGTCCGACTTGCCACTGTCGTTGCAGCGGCTTTTGAAGACGTCGGATCGTTTCCGGAAGCGAGGCTAACACCGGGGCCGTCATCGCGATAATACTAAATCGTCATCGCATCGATCCCGAAAAGGCATCACCTGGATCGATGCCGCACTGCGAAGAGCCCCCGACTCCTGCCGACGCGCGAACGATGACGGGCGCTCTGCGCCCACCACGAAATATATTCTGATCTAAGGATTATCTGGTGAGCACGGCGCGACGCGCCTCTGCCCACCCTACAGGTCCCGGCTGGGATAACGCTTACGCGTTCTTAAGCGCCACCCGGAACTCGGCTTCGGTCTTCGACTTCACCTCGTCGAGTGTGACGCCGTCGGCGAGCTCGATCAAAGCCATGCCGTCCTTGCCGTGCTTGTCGATGGTGAACACCGCGAGATCGGTGACGACCATGTCGACCACCTTCTCGCCGGTCAGCGGCAGATTGCACTGCTTCAGGAGCTTGGCGCCGTCCTTGGCGGAATGCTCCATCACCACCACGACGCGCTTGACGCCCGCGACCAGGTCCATCGCGCCGCCCATGCCCTTGACCATCTTGCCGGGGATCATCCAGTTGGCGAGGTCACCGTTTTGAGCGACCTGCATCGCGCCGAGGATCGACAGGTCGATATGACCGCCGCGCACCATGCCGAAGGAGTTGGCGCTGGAGAAATAGCTGGTGGTCGGCAATTCGCTGACCGTCTGCTTGCCGGCGTTGATCAGGTCGGGGTCTTCCTCGCCCTCATAGGGGAACGGCCCCATGCCGAGCATGCCGTTTTCGCTCTGAAGATTAACGTCCATGCCGTCGGGGATGTAGTTCGACACCAGCGTCGGAATGCCGATGCCGAGATTGACGTAGTAGCCGTCGCGCAATTCCTTGGCGGCGCGAGCGGCCATCTGTTCACGGGTCCAGGCCATGATGATCTCCTGCTTTGGGTCGCGCTTACGCCGCGGGACGCGGGCGAGTGTTGCGGAATTCGATACGCTTCTGCGCGCCGCCGACGTCGATGATGCGCTTGACGAAAATGCCGGGGGTGTGGATGTGGTCGGGATCGATCTCGCCGGCCGGCACCAGATGCTCGACTTCGGCGACGGTGATCTTGGCCGCGGTCGCCATCATCGGATTGAAGTTACGCGCGGTCTTGCGATAGACCAGATTGCCCGCGGTATCGCCCTTCCAGGCATGGACGATCGCAAGGTCGGCGAACAGCCCGCGCTCCATCAGATATTTCTCGCCGTCGAATTCCTTCACTTCCTTGCCTTCGGCAATCAGGGTCCCGACGCCGGTCTTGGTGTAGAAGGCCGGGATGCCGGCGCCGCCGGCGCGGATCCGCTCGGCCAGCGTGCCCTGCGGGTTGAATTCGAGTTCCAGTTCGCCCGCGAGATATTGCTGGGCGAACAATTTGTTCTCGCCGACATAGGACGAGATCATCTTCTTGATCTGCCGGGTTTCGAGCAACCGGCTCAATCCGATGCCGTCGACGCCGGCATTGTTGGAGACCACGGTCAGGTTCTTAACGCCGGAGGCCCGGATCGCGTCCGACAGGGTTTCGGCGATGCCGCACAGGCCGAAACCGCCCGACATGATCATCATGCCGTCCTTCAAAATGCCATCGAGTGCCGATTTGGCGTCGGGGTAGACCTTGTTCATGAAATGCGACCTGATCGAGTGGGATGTGTCCGCCGGCAGCAGATGACGGTTCCGGGACACTGGCTGGGATTATTAGGCGAAATCTTCGCAACGCGTCAATGACGGGAAGGCAGACCAAAGCAGCAGCCGGGAAGGCTATTATGGCGCTGCTATGGCCTTGAAAGCGTCAAGAAAACCCCGCAAGTTGCGCCCCGCTGGCTGGCGCCTTGAGGCCCTGCCCGCCTTTCAGCAAACGACCCCACGACATCAACCCGATCAGGATACGTCATTGAAGATGGCCCAAGGAATAAAGCGCCTGGGGATGCCGGTTGCCGCATTGCTTGGCTTGGGGCTGATCGGCCTGATCATGATGTCCTGGTTCCTCAACCGGGATGCGCTCCGGCAAGCGGTAGAGGCCCAGATCCGGGCCGTGACCGGCCTCGACCTGGTGGTCAAAGGCAACATCGACGTCTCGGTGTTTCCGGCGAGCTATGTCTCCTTCCATGACGTCGGGCTGAAGGGCGGCCGCACCGCCGACCCCGCACTGTCGGTCGATGTGCTGACCGCCAACCTGCGGCTGCTGCCGCTATTGCTGCAGCGGTTCGAAATCGCCGACGTCATGATGCTGCGGCCGCATATCCATGTGGTCCGCGACCCCAACGGCGAGAGCAACTGGACCCCGTTCATCGAGACCATCGTGCGCACCATGAAACCGGGCGCCGACAACCAATTATCGTTTTCGGAAATCCGGATCCAGAACGGCGTGCTGGCCTACGAGGATGCCGCCAATCATGTGGCCGAGGGGCTCGACGATATCGACCTGTCGCTGGCCTGGCCGTCAATCTCGCGCTCTTTTGCCGCAACCGGGCAGTTCGACTGGCGTGGCGAACGGGTCGACGGCAGCATCAGCGCCAGCGATTTCGTCGCAGCGCTGTCCGGCGACCGTTCCGGTCTGAAGGCGCGGATCACCAGCGCGCCGCTCAAACTGGCGTTCGACGGCACCGTCTCCGATCGCACCAGCATGATGATGGAAGGCACCGTAACCGTCGACAGCGCGTCGCTGCGCAGCGCGCTGCGCTGGGCCGGCCAGGCGCCGCCCGGCAGCGGTGGGTTCGAGCGCTTCGCGCTCAAGGCGCGCGCCAATGTGGTGGGCGCATCGGTCGCGCTGACCAATGTGAATGTCGAACTCGACGGCAATGTCGCCGAAGGCGTCATGACCTACACCAATAATGGCCGCCAGACGCTGCAGGCGACGCTTGCCGCGGGCAACCTCGACTTCACGCCCTATATCTCGACCTTCCGGCTGCTCGCCAGCGGCGCGCGCGACTGGAACCGGCAATTGTTCGATTTGAACTCGCTGTCGACCACCGACCTCGACATGCGGCTATCGGCCGCGAAAGTCACGGTCGGCCCTTCGAAACTGGGGCGCACCGCGCTCGGCGCCAATTTGCGCGGCGGTACGCTGGCGCTGAGCATCGGCGAGGCGCAGATGTATGGCGGCATCGCCCGCGGCTCGTTCGGGATCGCGCGCTCCGATGCGGTCGCCGACGTCAAGGCCCAGCTCCAGTTCACCGACGTTGACCTGCAGGCCTGCGCCAGCGAATTGTTCGGCATCAACAAGCTGTCCGGCCGCGGCAACCTCAACGTTTCGCTGGTGGCCTCGGGCTCGAGCCCGTTCGGCCTGGCGCAGTCGCTCGATGGCAGCGCCACCCTGACCGGTCATGACGGTGCCATCGCGGGCTTCGACGCCGAGCAGTTACTCAAGCGGCTGGAGCGCCGGCCGCTGTCCGGCGGCGGCAATTTCCGCAGCGGCTCGACGCCCTACGATACCCTGAACGTCGCGGTGAAATTCAGCGAGGGCGTCGCCACCGCCGAGGATATAAGGGTCGAAGGCCCGGCCGCGCGGCTGACCCTGACCGGCACTGCGTCGGTGCCGAACCGCGAGTATGATTTGAAGGGCACCGCGAGCCTGGTCTCGGCGCCGAACACCCCACCTGGATTTGAACTGCCGTTCGTGGTGCAGGGCCCGTGGGACGATCCGCTGATCTTTCCGGACCCCGACATCCTGATCCGCCGCTCACCGGCGTCGGCGCCGTTGCTCGATGCGGTCAAGGACCGCAAGACCCGCGACGCCGTGCAGTCGGTGATCGAACGCTTTACCGGCGGCGGACGAAAGCCTGTCGCGCCGGCGGCCCCGGCAAGTGAGCCGGCTGCGACCGAGAGCGCTAAACAGAACTGAGCGTTGCGGAAATCCGGATAGGGCTAGAAAGGATCTTCCGGCGATCCTTTGCCGGAGCCTGGTGTCCCGATCGGCAAACCATTCGACGAGGTACCAACGGTGCCGACGCTCGAACTGACGTTGCCACTGGTGATAGAGGTCCCGTTGGCTGTCGAGGTCGTGGAAATCGAGGCGCCCTGGCTGCCGGTGACGCCCACACTGGACGGTGTCGCCACACCGGACGATGCGCCTGCGCCGACCTGATTGCCGCTTGTGGAGGTCGTGGACGTTGCCGGCGGGGCAACCTGGCCGATTCCGATGGGATTTTGGAAGGTCGGGTTCGATTGCGTGCTTACGGGAGCTCCGGAGCGGACCGATCCACTGGAAGAGCCTGTGCCAGACCCGGTGCCTGCGCCAGAACCGCTACCAACACCAGCACCTGAGCCGCCACCACCGCCACCTCCCCCACCCCGCGCAAAAACCGGGAGCGACGTGCAACATGCGAGGGCGAGGACCAATATTGTGAGTTTCCTAGAGGCCATTGTTCGCTCCAGATTCCGCCGATGATATAATCTTCGGACGCCAAACTCGCTTCCGGCAAGTTCGGCTCCGGTAAACCAGTATTTCACGCCGTCGGGAGATGCCCTGGTCTTGATCGAGCGCCGCACGCAACTTGATCAACCTACACTGTGCATGTTTCGGGAATCTGAATCGATATTAATTTTCCGAGAGCGAAGTGTCCTGATACCATACTATATCGTAGTGTCACGGCCGAAGGGCCTTCGGCCATTCATAATCCGTTCGAAATCGGCCAAGGTGTTACAGCGGACGTAAGCGCAAATCCGATACGTGACGAATCCGATACGTGACATTGACCAGGCCAGCGCGCCCCGCTGGGTCCTGCAAAAGGCTGAACTCATGAGCGTCGTCGGCAGGTTGGTCCTGGCTTTGCTGGTTTTTGCCGTGTGCTCGGACCGTGCGAAGGCGGGCAGCTGCCTGACGCGGCCCCCCGCGTTCCAATTGGCCAATGATGAGGTCAACTGGACCTTCAGTTTGGAGGCGGGATCGGTGTGTATTCAAGGCTTGCGTTATGCCGCGATGCTGATCGATCAGGTCTCGCTGGTCGGCCCGCCCAAGGGCGGCCGCGTTGCCATTGCCGGACCTTCCTTCCAGTATTTCGCGAGCCCGGAATTCCATGGAACGGACTCGTTCACGCTTCAGGTAACCGGTTCAAAGGTACGGGTGACCGGTACTTCATTGATCCAGGTGGATGTCACGGTCCCCTGAGCCTACGATATATTTTTCTGAGCGCTGGGGCCGTGGATGAGAAGGCGTCAATTTCTAGGCGTTCTCGGTGGCGCAATTTTTGCGCGGCCATACGAAACATCCGCGCAAAAAGCGCCTGTTCGCATCGGATTTCTGACCAGCGGTGCGGCCGCATCGATCAATAGCGCATACCAGGTTAAAGCGATCAAACGCGGGTTGGAAAGCAGCGGTTTGATTGAAGGCCGCGATTACATCTTCGAACCACGATTCTCAGGCGGGCGCTATGAGCAGTTTCCGGAGTTGGCGCACGAGCTCGCTCAAGCCGGCGTGAGCGTGATCCTTGTGAATACGATCGCCTCGGTGCGCGCGGCGCAACGCCTCGTTCCATCCGTACCCGTCGTCATGGTTTCGATTAATGATCCGGTCGGAATGGGTCTGATTACAAGTCTCGCAAGGCCCGGCGGTCTTACCACCGGGCTGGCGACGTCAAATGAAGACCTCACTCCCAAGCTGCTTGAATTCCAGCGCGCGATTGTCCCAAAGGCCCGCTCGATGGCCGCTCTGTACAATCCCGCAAACCCAACCAATCCGGCATTCGTGGAAAATCTCCGCAGACATGCAGATGCCCTGGGAATGTCGGTGACGCCCATCGAGATACGGTCGCGGGATGACCTTGAAGCTGCATTCGCTGCCCTCCCGGCGCAACATCCCGACACGCTTCAGGTCATTTCGGATTCGGGGACTTTCGATCTAATTGATCGCATCGCCGCATTGGCCCTTGCCAATCGGCTTCCTGCCTTCGCGACGAGTTCGGATTTCGCCAGATTTGGCGGCCTGTTGGCGTATGGCGCATCGCGCGAGCAGCTCTATATCCGATCGGCCTATTACGTGAAGAGAATATTGGACGGAGCAGATCCCGGCGACCTGCCCGTGGAACAGCCGTCACGAATTGAGTTGTGGATCAATCTAAAGACCGCGAAAGCGCTTAACCTCACCGTGCCCGCTTCGCTACTCGCCACTGCCGACGGGGTGATCGAATAGCGCAAGGCACTTCCGAGTAAGGCACTTCCGAGTCTGACGGCACCTAGCGGTCATCGTCAGGAACTTAGCACAGGCGGCACGCTCCCCACGAGCCGCAGCATCCCCCTACAGCGCAAGCCACGCCGCAAGCCACGCCGAACCAGAAGCCACCGAGCCCGCAGCCACCGCAACCGCAACCACCGCAACCGCGAAAGCCACCGCAACCGCGGCAGCCAACAAACCCGCCACCGCAACCACGGAAGCCGCCGCACCCGCCGCCCCCTCGGCAGCCGCCGCACCCGCCGCCGCCGTGGCAGCCGCCGCAACCGCACCCTCGGGCTAGCTGCACGCCGCGGCCACCATGTTCCTTATCGAACACATAGAAAGTGGCGAGACTGACGTCGACCATCTCCTCTTCGCTGAGAACGAAGCGTTGATTGGGCGAGCTGTTGTCAAATTGCGGAATATCGGCCGTCGGCGCCGTCGATGCGGATGCACTACCCACCAGCGAAAAACTCAGCCCGGCGGCACCCAGCGCCTTAACGGTAGCGGCTTTGGTCCTGCGTTTCTGCTTCGAAGCCTGCTTGACCAGTCGCATGGTCGCATCCTCCGTAAGTTCTCGCGAAATCGCTTGCCAAGATTGCACTCGGCCAAACCGGCGCGCAAGGGTTATCTATCATCAACAAAATGCGAAACATCTCATCGAGTTCCGTTCATCTTCCTGAGCAAACGACACAAGCCGCTTTTGGTTTAGCGGGCGGGCTTCTGGCGCGCACCGGACGTCCCCGTAACGAGGAAGGGCCATATCGGAAGTCGCGCCCGGGGAATGGGGTGCGCCCGGGTCGTGTCCAACTCCCGGTCCATCGATCGGTGTCGGATATCAATCTTCGCCTTGATGCGGCCGAGCGCCGATGCGAGATCGCCGTCGCTGTTGGCCGAAGCCACACGAAGTCTCTGTTGTCGGATTATCGAATATCCGATTTAGGAGCGCTTCGGTGCTCGAAGTACGTATAATCTTTGGTAGACCCTCAACTCTGGCATCCAGTCAAGCAATCGGTGTCCAAGTGGCAGCTTGATTAGCTGAGCAATAATTCTGGATGAAAACGGGTGCCAATAGACCGACAAGTTATAAAACTTAAGCGGAGCGAATCCTAAAGTCTTGAACTCGTGCATCAATCGCTTGTGACTGAAGTATCTTCTGTAGTCGACGATTGGACCCGAAAGCAAAAGCATTTTACCAGAGTGTTCTCTGGCAACTTTCTCCAGAAGCGCTCCCTGCTCCTGCAGGGACAGATAGTAGACGCATTCGATGGCCGCGATCACGTCGTAGCCCTCAAATGAAGCTTGTAAAAAATCACCAATTTCAAATCTGGCATTCGGCGGCTTTAGCGATTTAGCGCGAGCAATTGCGACATCGCTGATGTCGATGCCGACCACGGATCGCGCTTTGCTGAAAACCGTGTGGGTCAAGTGACCTTCGCCACAACCGAGCTCCAGAACGGATTTGCCCCGGATGAATGGTTTCAGGCGTCGGCTTAAGACCCTATCCCTGAATCGTGCGCGGGAAATATGCCAGGGGTCAGGGGTCGCGTAATAGAGATTGAAATCTGCAGCCGTTCGCATTGCTAATTTCCATCGCGCGCCTGGTCGAAAACAAGCGTTCTTCGCGAGGCGCTAAAACACAATTGTTTGTGCCGCGCAGGCAATCCTGGCGCTTCGAGGCTTTCCTTTCGGGCAACGCCTATCGCATCTCCACCCTTTCGCGCCACAGCGCTTCGAAAGTATCAGAGCCTTTCAGTGCGCGGGCTTGCGAGTCCAATGGATTGCCGCGTTTCTCTGTCACAACGTTGGCAGCTTCTCGGTTCGAAACCGGCTGCACGGATGCCTCCTTGGGCCATTCCAGCAACGATTTCGAAAGCATGGGCTTGCCTTCGTACCAACACTTTCGTCCATCGATCAGACGATAGGACCACCAACTCGTGTGCGGATTTGACGGCACCGCGGCGCTGCATTGTTGCTTGGCCTGCGCATCTGGTATCCCAACTGATAAAAGCGTAGCAATCCAAGCGGCCAAAGCTATGGATGGGAGTTTCCTCATTTGCGCAACGAGAGGCCGCTTTGCTGCTGCAAGCGGCCTAGAGCGACTAACAACTCGGGGCGATCAAGGACTTCTACTAACTTGTCTAGGATACGCTCATTGTTCTGCGGCCAGGGCCGAAGGTATTCTTCCAGTATGAGTTGAGCTTCGTTGATTGCCTGAAGAGTCAATTGTTGATCGGTCATGTCTTCTTACCTATCAAAATTGTTGATCAGTCACCTCTTCTTACCCATCAAACAAATTAAGCCCGCACCGAAGAGGGGGCGAGAAATCAAGCCAATTTTGGGAGATGTTCCCGCGTTTTTGGGTCAACTGATCAACTTTTGTTTCAATGCGGAGGCCTCCGACGCACGATTCTTCGCGGCTTCCTGGTTCAACACCGCCTCAGAGGTCGACGCCGGTATGGCGGCTACTGAATCCCGCACCGCGCGTCTCTCCTACGTGCTCGGCCCTTAGCGGCATGCCGACGATCTTGCGCGTACGCGGAAAGATTGTGGCAGGCGATCATCGGTGCACGAAACCTGTAAAGCACGATGCCCTCTGGATCGGCGCTGGCTCGCTTTACTAACTGTTGCTTTAGGAATTTACCGGTCTGCAAGCTGCGATGCGGAGTGCTTAACCACTGTGTCGTTCGGACGCGTTTGATCTCTCGATATGAGAAGCAACGGCCCGACCGTATGTCGCCCTTAATTCCTGCCACACCGGTCTTGATCGTAGGCCTGCAGGATGCGGACAAAATCAGCCATGCTGGATCGATCCCTGTTTTCGAGCTTAACCGCGACCTGAGCATTGGACCTGGGCTGGCTCTTCTGCCAAACCCGCAGGAGGAGATCGGCGATGTTTTTCATGGCGTACTCTCCTGCAGCCAATTCTGGCAGTGGACGCTAATTAGTGGAGCGGCAATGCGCCGCGCGATCAGGAGACAGGCCGGCGGGCACTACGCCGCCGACCTTGTCCCGCAACTGCCGGCTCGCGGCCGGTTCCGTTGCTTTGCACTTCGCGTTGATAGGTAGCACCGAGCCCCTCGTTGCCGCTATTGCGCGCGGGTATGAAGTGACCGTACTGAGGTAGCCTCGGACTACTGAATCGGGATAAGGCGACTAATCATTGGTTTAGTCACAGGTTCAGCTATCCGAAGAGTCGCGGGCGGCCGGCACTGTGAATGAAAAACCGCGAGGCTCGTCGGCGCCAAGCGCTCGGCATCGATATCCCCGCAACGCTGCTCGGCCGCGCCGGCGAGGTGATCGAATAAGGTTTGCGACTTCCGAGATCGGGCGCGCAGCGGATCCGACAGGCGACGTTGACGATGTCAGCTCATTGTCCAGTACCCGCCAGAGACCCGGGAATTTTTGCGGTGCGCATATGGAACCGCAGGTGATTACTGGCGTTTTTGGCGTGGAGGTTGAAATGCAACGCTTCATCCTCAGCATCACTGATCTGACCACCTTCGAGTCCGTTCCTCACGAGGAGTGGGCTGAGAAGGAAGACCTGCTGGAAATCGGTGCCCGCTTCGCGCGGTCAATGCTCGCTGCAAATCCTGATTTGCGTCACCGAGGTATGTGCGTGGCAATTTACGACGAAGCTGGAATACCAGTGTCGGTGATGCCACTGGACACCCTGCAATAGAGTCCCCCTATACCTTGCTATACCTTGCCCGCGCTCCGACCGGACTTATCTTTGAGTTTTCGGAACTAAAAACGCATCACGCAGGAGATCAAGCAAAGCGGCTGGCAAACTCAGGAGTGCGCAATGAAATGCATCTTGCTTCTGACTATCTGTATTTTAGCTGCGTGTTTTTTTGGGGTTGCAGGTGCCCGCGACCTCGATGGCCGCTACAAGGATTCTCCTCTGCGAGACTGGTTTAATAGTCTCGCCAGTCGTAATGGTCTTTGCTGTTCGATGGCTGACGGCGAAACCGTGGCTGATCCCGATTGGGAATCGAAAGATGGGCATTACCGGGTCCGTCTTGATAACCAATGGATCGACGTGCCCGACAACTCGGTGATCACTGAACCTAACCGTGCAGGCCGCACGATCGTGTGGCCCATGCGAAATGGCCCAGCGATTTCAATCCGGTGTTTTATACCGGGAAGCATGACCTAGCGATCGCCCACCCCGAACGCGAGCAGCACGTTGCCGGGAATGCCGCTCCATTGCGCGTAGCCTGAATTGACGTAGAGCATGCCGTCGACGATGACAGGGCCAGGTCCATCGATGGCACCGCCGTGTCCCGAGACGCCGTTCACGGTGGCATAGTCGCGCGCCGTGTCGAATTCCCAAAGCAGGCGTGCGTCCTCTGTCGCATAGGCGCGCAGGTAGCCGCTGACGCCTCCCGAGAAAACGACACCGGGAATTGCGGTGACGGCAGCAGAAAGGGCGGGACTGCATCGATCTCGGTCACCACAGGGGATCGGTGGAACCTGCATCGTGATTTTCCCGTCCGACAGATTGAGTGCGAACAGACCCCCGCCTGCCGCAGGATCGAGCCGGCGGGTGCCATCGCGAAGAAACCGCACATCGGAGTTCGCGACGTAGATGCGGTCCTGGTCCGCGGCGGAGCCCCATTCGCTCCCGCCCAACGGCCCACCTTTGCCTGTCCGCGTTTCCCAAAGGGGCTCCCCTTCCCGGTCGGGATCAAAGGCGTGAACAACGCCCGATTTCTGTCCGATGACGAGGGCGCGCTTTCCATCGCGCAAGGTCACAAGGATAGGTGATTGGCCGAAGTCGTGGTCCGGACCATGGTCTTCCGGACAGTTGGTCTGGTCGGCGCCGTAACAAGCCACGACGTAGCTGTCCCTGGGTGTTGCCTGCCGACGCCAGAGCATCCTGCCTGTCTGCAGATCGAGTGCGAGAACGGCATCGCTCGTGTCCGCCGGCGGGTTCGAATAGGAATTGCCGGTCGCGACATAGAGCGCCTGGCGCCGGATATCGATTGTCGGAGACGACCAGACCGGCGCGCCGGAGGGACCGTGGAGCTGGGTCCCCGCGGCATTCTTGCTCGTGGGGTGTGGCGCCTCGGCGATGGTATAGGCCTTCCAGATCTGCCGGCCGGTCGCAGCGTCCAGCGCCACCACGCTCCCGCGAAAGGTGCAGCACTCGTAAGATGGCCGCGATCCAGTCACTTCCTCGATGGAGGAAACCGGGACATAGAGTATGCCGGAAGACAGGCTCGGCGTTCCCGTGATCCTGGCCGCCGCATGATCCTCCACCCTGGTCTTCCATACCAAGGCGCCTGTCGTCGCATTCAGAGCGTAGGCATTGGCGCGCACATCGCCGAAGTACACCGCAAACTGGTCGGTGCCGGAGAGTGGACCAAAACTCACGGCGGTCCGGACCGGCGCCTCCGTCGCGTAGGTCCAGATCGTGCATCCGCTCTTCGCGTCGAGGGCGCGCAGTTTGCTATCCGCGCCGCCGACGAACAGCACGCCGCCGACGACGGTCGGCTGGGCGTTAGCCGCGGAAGCCCCCGGAAATCCAAATGCCCATTTCAACTGTAATCTCGGCACCTCGTCCGGCGCCAACCGTGCCATCTCCGCCGGCTGAAAGCGGCTGTTGCTGAGATCCGCGCCCCAGCCGTTCCATTGCGGCCGGTAGAGCGGGCCGCCAAATCCGAGGGAGCGGTTGGTACACTCTGCCGAGGCTTCGTTGCCAACAGTCGGAGGCGGACCGCTCGAAATTCTGCCCGTGACGAAGGAGGCGATTGCCTTGCGCTCGTCATCCGTCCGCTCCTTGGCCATGTCCGCCATGCTGCCCGATGTGATTATCCAGAGAACATGGTCATAGGACATCAACTGCAGCGCGTTACGGCTGGGTACACGGCTCTGCGGGTTGCCGGCGTCGTGGCAGGCCGCGCAATGCTGGGCGTAAAGAGCGGCACCGCTGTGCTGTGCGGGCGCCGGCCAGCAGGACGCAACAAACAGGAAGGCGGCTGCAGCGCTCAGTTTCATGGGTCTTCCTGGTATTGCCGACGATCGGGAAGCGTCGTTTGCAGGAGAGGCAGCGAGGAATGTTAGCTCAGCGGTGCGTTCGGACAAGCCGAATCTGAGGGCGCTCGGCGCGGAAGACATATCTTGGCGGCGCGGGTGCAGTCCGGTGCTAGCGTGTTGGCTTGTCGGTCAATGAGGGTGAGGCCAAAACTTCAAAGTCGAACCCGTGACGATTGGATGGCTCATTGGTCAATTCGAAGTGCCACCACTCCCGGGCATAGGGACGAAAGCCCGCTCTTGCCATGTAGGATTTCAATGTCTGGCGGTTGCGGCGCGCGACCTCACCGACGGAAGCGTTTGACGTGCTTCCGAGCGGGTCCAGACAATCATAGCCGGTGCCGAAATCGATCGTTCCATCCTCAAACCTCTCGCCTTTTGGCAACGTACAAGGCTTGAGGGCCGGCAAGGGATCCGGCGGCGACAATGAAAACGAGCCTGGAACGATACCAAGATCCACCGTACTCCCGCGCGAGTGAGGCGATCGTGTTGCGAGATAGCCGAGCGCGAATAATCTCTGCTTGTCGGTGCGCGGATAGAATTCGGCCTTCATTTCAGCGTGCGTCGGATCCTTGCTCCACTGCAGGAAATCATCGACCGCCCGCTTCGGCCGATAGCAATCCCAGACGATCAGCGAGAGCTTTTTCTCCGCCAGCATGTCCTGCACCGTTTTAAGCGCAGTTGCAGCGCGCGCGCTGAGAATACATTCCGCGGCGCGATAGCCCTTGATGGGACGTCCGACGAAGTTGTGAGAGCCCGCATAGCGGATGTCCTGAACGATCGTCGGATCAATATCACGCAGATAAACAAAGCCCTTGGGCAAAGAACTGGTGGGCAAGGCGGAGCCCGCCAAAGCCGGGACAGCGAGCGTCATCATGATCAGGACAAGACCATTACGGATGATCATTCTTCGGGCGCTGTCAGCTCGGCATCGTACTTTATTCACAAAGGCTCATCGCGACGCAGCTTCGGGTTTTGAGCTTTCCGCCGGATGGTCCTGCGACGGTGCCTTCGCCGCAACAGCGGCAGGCGCGCCCGATCGGGAATCACAAAATTCCTTCACGGCCGCCGCCACGCCATTGCTGATGATGTCTCGGCGTTCGGGCGAACTCATCTTGAGCTCTTCGTCGCGGTTGATGATCGAGCCCGCTTCCAGCAGCACCGCCGGCATCCGGGTCTTTCGCAGCACGATCAGCTCATCGTAGCTATAGACACCGGTGTCCTTGTTCAGAAGCGGGTGCTGGTAATGGCCCATAATGGGCTGGGTATATTGGTGGGCATAGTCCAGGCCCTGCGCCTTGATATCCTTGGCCAGCAACTCCGCGAACGAAAGGCTGGTCTTGAAGTCCGGGTTGTTGTGGGAGACCCAGACGGAATAGCCGCTGAAGCGGTCGCTGAAATGACTTTTCCTGCCTTCGAAGTCCCAGTCCTCAAGCAATTTGTTGGGCACGGAGTCATGATGGATCGACAGAAACAGGTCCGCGGGCAGATCGTTGGCGGCGGCGACACGCCTGACCAGGCTCGGCCTGGCGTTGCCTTCGGTCACGAGGAATTTGGTCCCTGCAAAACCCGCAGCTTTCAATTTCTGCTCGATCCGCCGCGCCAGGCGTAGATTGAAGGCGAACTCGGGGACATTGCGGGCACTGATGGCGCCTTCTGATTTGGCGGTATGTCCCACATCCAGAACGATCCGGAATTTCGCGGGAACGCACATCGTCGCGGCTGAACCCGAAGCGGAAGGCCTTGGGCCAACCGGCCCAAGCGCGGCGTACCTGGTGGCATGCCTTGCAGCAAGCCTCTCGCCACGCCGCTTTGACGCGGCGGCAGGCTTTGCGGCCCGCGAGGCGACATGCTTTGGCGGCTTGGCGGCCTTTGACGAACCCTTGAACACATCCGACAGCCAGCCGGCATTGCTAGCCTCAATCGGCAACAACAGCAAAGCTGCCATCGCAGCGACGACGGTGCGGCGATGAGGCCAACCGCCAAAGCCGGCCCCGGCGAGTTTTCTCCCTGACGATGGCAATCCCCACCTCCCCCAGAGTGATTCGCTGCTCGCGCAGCAGAGGTAGCATAGCTCAGTTTTTCGTCACTCACTCTTCGTCATGGCCGGGCACAGCCGTCCAGAGGACGGCGTCTCAATTCCCTTTTCGCCCCCTGATCTTATCAAATTCCGCAAGCGCCCGCTCAAATTTTTCATTGAACAGCCACATCGCATCGAGAATCTCGCGGTAGGTCGCGGACGTTCTCGCCCTGTCCGCGTGTCCAAAGGCGAATACGCTGTTATTGCGCAAATATTTCATGATGGTCGGGTCGTTGACACGATATGCGAGCAAGTCGCCTGACTTGAGTGCGGACCTGGTCGGGGCCGGAACGATCTGGATCAGCTCGAACAGTTTCATCTGATCGATCGGGTTTGGCAGCGTCTTCACGATCGCGGGTATTTGCAGGAAAAGCTCGGCATGGGCGTTCATCAGGCCGTCCCTCACCGCGGTCCAGTGATTGTACCGGTGATCCTGTCGACTTACCCGCGCCTCCTGCTCGTCGTCGCGCGCGCTCAGCGCGGGATCGAGCGCTGCGATCGACGGCTTGATCGCGGCCCACTTGTTGCGGCCATTCTGGTCCTCGGACGGGCCGGTCTGAAAACTTCCCTTGTAGGTATTCGAGCGCGCGTTGCCGATGTTTTGATTGCCATTGGTCTCGGCAAAGAACATCCCCAGGCTGATACGGCCGGCCACCTCGGCATTTGAGGCATCAAGGCCCTTGGCGCGCGCAATGGCTACTCCGAGATCGACCACGTCCTTGAAGGGCGCGCTTGAGTTTTGCGCGTTGGCGGGCGGCGCCTGCATGATCGCGAACAGATTGGTGTACTCATCGATCAGCGGTTCATTGTCGGCGTCAAAATAGGCCGGCGGCATCTTGAACTTGTTGGGCCGTCCGATCCTGGACGGCAGCACGTCGGTGAGATCCTTGCGCGCCCCGATCATGGCGTTGCGCGCCAGGTAGAGCGCCTGCCCCGGCAAATTCGGCAGCGCCTGACCGGAATTGATCTGCGCCCGGCGCTGGCCCAGCACCTGCTCGAAATTCTTCACCGCATTGTTGTAGGCCTCAAGCGCATCCGATTGTTGTTTCGTGAGCGCGCCCGGCTCAGCCGATGCAGAGGATACCAAGCCGAGACCGCCGATCATCGCATCGACCGCGATCAAAACCGGTGGAGCGAACAAAACTCCAAGTGCGAGAGCCGCGGCAGGCGCCACGATATGACTTTTCATCCCCATGACAGCCTCCCCCGGGCCCGTCAAAATCACGGTCACCGCGCACTCTATTCTTGAAGAGCCGATCCGTCAGTATCCGACGGCGTATCAGGTGAAGGCGATCAAGCGTGCTGAGCGGGGCGAAGCCGTTCCATGCGGGATGCGGCCCACTGAATTAGATCTCGGAACTAGATCTCGCAGCCGGATAAGTTCAAAGCCTTGCGCAAGCCGCCAAACGCGCTTAGCCGGCAGGACTCGGTGTCGCCGGCGGCCTTTGAACGATCGGAAATAGCAGTTCGCTTGATATCGGCAGTCTTTATATTCGCAGTCTTTATATTGGCAGTCTTTGGCTTCGACTTGGCAAGGGCAGCAATCTTTGGCTTCGGCTTGGAAAGGGCCGCGGTGGTGACTTTCTTCGGTTTGGGATCGTGCCAATGGCGGTTGATAATCATCGGGGGCTCCGGAGGACCGACCGCGGCAGCTTCCGTCGGAGCAATGCGCTCATCGACTGGATCAGGCTGCGGTGGCGTCTCGCCTCCCGCATAGGTGACGTCAAGTCGATCAGCCTTCGGCAACGCACCATGTGAATCGGAAATGCCCACGGTTGTCTCGGCAACGGGCTGACCGGCTGTGGCTAACGTGCGCGGTGGAGTTTTGAGTTCCATTGCCGCCAGCACTCCTACACCACATGGGATGAGGAGGCCCAACAACATCATTCTCAGCATAATGCTCTCTCCGACTAGGATGAGTGCCGGTGGAAATTCTCCGATCTAATAAGGCAACTTGGCGGCGGCCCGGACAACAACCTGCCCCGCGGACAGGATGTTTGCCGACAGGGTTAATGAAGGAGAGCCGACTTCGGCGAAGGGAACTTTGCTTCGCTCCCGGCGTCATTTCTGCAGGCGAGGAGGCCGGAGCCGTAACATGTGGAAGCCGCGCATTGGAATTGCAGTGCTGATTGTCGCGGCCGTGCTGTCGAGTGCGGCGCTGGCGAGGGGCGGCGGAGGTCACGGCGGTGGCGGTCACGGTGGGGGCGGACACGGCGGCGGCGGACATTTCGGTGGAGGACACTTCGGCGGCGGTCATTTCAGCGGAGGTCATTTCAGCGGAGGTCATGGCGGAGGTGGCGGCCACGGCTTCGGCGGTGGTCACCACACCGGTGCGAGACTAGCCGTCTCACATTCGTTTTCGCGAGCGGGCTCGCGCGGCGGCGGTTCTTTTGCCGGTCGCGGCGGAAGGAACTTCGCGCACAACGCCCCGGTGCGATCCGCAAGCATCCGCAGCGCGATGAACTCGCTGTCGCGCACCGGCGGATTGCGCAACGGACGCCTGCTCGGCAATCCCGCCGCACGCGGACAGGTCGCCGCCGCTGCCGCATTGGCGGGCTGGCACGGCGGCCACGGCGCCAACGGATGGTGGCGGCACGGCGACGGCGGATATGGATGGGTCGGGCCGCTGTTCTGGCCGTTCGCGTATTACGACATCTATGATTACACCATCTGGGGCGACTACGGCTTCTGGGACTACGGATACCCGGATATCTATGCGGGGATTTTCGCGCCTTACGGCTATGACGATCTCGCCGGCTATGTGGCGCCGCGCGGCCGAAGGCACGACAGGGTCCCTTCGCTTGCGCAAATGTGCGCCGATGACAGTCGCGATGCTGCCGGCCTCCCTATCGATCAGATTCAGCAAGCCATCCAGCCGAACGAAGCCCAGCGCGCTGCGCTCGACGAACTTGGGAACGCATCGATACAGGCCGCCCAGACTATCCGCGCGGCATGCCCGACGCAGGTCGCATCAACGGCACCGGGCCGCCTCGCCGCGATGCAGCAGCGCATCGAGGCAATGATTTCCGCGGTGGCATTGATGCGACCGCCCCTGGAAAAATTCTATGGCCTGCTGGATGACGAACAGAAAACACGGCTTAATGCGCTCGCCGAAGATCAGCGCAAGGCGTCCGCTTCAAGAGCGTCGCTTAGCCAAAACTGCGCCGCTGCGCAGCCCGCGGCGTTCCAGTGGCCGGGCAGTGAGATCGAGGCCAGGCTGAACCTGAACGACACCCAACGCGCCTCCCTCCAGATGCTGCAGGATGCCTCGGCCAAGGCCGCCGATATGTTGAAGGTGGCATGCCAGCCGGACGACATCATAACCCCGCCGACACGGCTTGCCGCGCTGGCCAAGCGGCTCGACGCCATGCTGCAGGCCGTTAAACTGGTACGCCCGGCGCTGGAGCATTTCTACGCAACGCTGAGCGACGAACAGAAAGCGCAGTTCGAGGCAATCGGACCAAAACGGGCCGCGTAATTTCATGGCCAGCAATATGGCGAGAAATGACGGCGCCTTACCCCTCGTGGACGGCTTCGCCATGCGGGGCACCCCGCGAAGCGCGACGCGGCGACGCACCGCGGGGTCTTGAAGCCCCGCTGTGACGATCCTTAGCTGATCGGCATGTGCCGCGGCGCCTGCCGCCGGTATCAGGGAGAGCGCGATGAATTACCTCCGAACGGCGATCCTTCTGGCCGGTCTCACGGCCCTGTTCATGGGTGTCGGTTATTTGATCGGCGGCGCCAGCGGCGCGACCATCGCACTCGTGATCGCTGCCGCGACCAATCTGTTCGCCTACTGGAACTCGGATCGCATGGTGCTGTCCACCTATGGCGCTCACGAGGTCGATCAGCGCACCGCCCCCGAGCTCGTCAGCCTGGTCGCCGCACTCGCAGAACGGGCCGGGCTGCCGATGCCGCGGGTGTTCTTGATGGACAATCCGCAGCCCAATGCTTTCGCCACCGGGCGCAATCCGCAGAACGCAGCGGTCGCCGTGACCACCGGGCTGGTGCAGTCGCTCAGCCGCGAGGAGCTCGGCGGGGTGATCGCCCATGAACTCGCGCATGTGAAAAATCACGACACGCTGCTGATGACCATCACCGCGACGATCGCAGGTGCGATCTCGATGCTGGCCCAGTTCGGGATGTTCTTCGGCGGTCATCGCGATAACAACAACGGCCCCGGTATCATCGGTTCGATCGCGATGATGATCCTCGCGCCGCTGGGCGCGATGCTGGTGCAGATGGCGATCAGCCGAACGCGCGAATACGCCGCCGACAATCTCGGTGCACGCATCGTCGGCCAGCCGATGTGGCTGGCCTCCGCGCTGGTCAAGATTGCCAACGCCGCGCACGAGATCCCGAACATGGAGGCCGAACGTAATCCGGCGACGGCGCATATGTTCATCATCAACCCGCTGTCGGGTCACGGTGTCGACAATCTGTTTTCGACGCATCCATCAACCGAGAACCGGATTGCCGAACTGCAGCGGCTCGCTGCAGACCTCGGGACGCGCGACGGCGCAGCGTCGCCGGCCGGTGCAGAATCGGCTGCTCGACGCGGTCCCTGGGGCGCCGTTCGCAATCGCCCCGCGCCTCCCGGGCCCTGGGGATGAAAGCAGGAAGGTTCGTCAGCCCAAGAAGACGCCGTTGCCCCGACAATCGCTTGCGCGGGAACGGCGACAATAATTATCGGCATGCCTTTCCGTGCGCCTTGCGACAAGGCCCAGGAGGCCGGCGAGCCGTGTAAATTGCCGTGAATGCGTATTTAATTGTACTTACTCGGCGCGCGGACCGATGAGCCGCGATTCTTTTTTATGACCAGAATGCGCGAGAGCACCAGAAGGCTCTACGCCAATAACAATGCAGCCCATCGCATTTATCAGGGAGCGGACAGCGCCTTCCTGCATCGGCCTCAAGCGCGGCAGCGCTTGCGCAAGGCACGCTGCCGCCCCAGAATGGCTCAGATTGTAATATTTGAAACAATCCCGGTCTCGAATTCAAACCGGCTTTGGCCGGGCGACCAGAGGTGACACGAAGTAACGACGCGGCAGAAGGCTGTGTACTCATATGGGGCGTGCCATGGGGAATGCCGGCACGGCCTCCAGCGAGGGCTGTGATGTCAAATTTCGGCACGTCGGTGGTTCTCAAGTTTCCGGAGTGGCAGCCCGCGCTGCAACTTATCTATGACACCGCGCCTATCGGGCTTGCGTTCCTGTCGCCGGATTGCCGCTATCTGCACATCAACCAGCGCCTGACTGAAATATGCGGTATCTCCGTCGAGGGGCACCTGGGACGCACGGTTCGGGAATGTGTCCCCGCATTGGCCGATTCCGTCGAAGAGATCGTGCGCTCGATCATGGCGACTGGCGAACCGGTGACCGGCATCGAGGTCGCTGGCCAGCGTGCCGACCAAACCGAGGAGCGCTCCTGGGTCACGTATTGGCACCCGTTGCGCAGCCCCTCCGGCGAGATCGTCGGCGTCAACGTTGCCGCGGAAGAAGTCACCGAGCGCAAGCGCGCGCAGGCGGCACTTCAAGCAAGCGAACGCCAGTTTCATACGTTGGCGGATTCCATCCCGCAGCTGGTGTGGATGGCAGAGCCCGGGGGCAACATCTTCTGGTTCAACAACCATTGGCGCACCTACACCGGCGCGCCGATCGGACCATCCGGCGCCGAGGACTGGCTGGAAGCGCTGGCGCCGGCGTCGCGCCACGAAGCCCGCGCGCGTTGGCGGCAAGCCCTGGAAACCGGCGCGGCCCTTGAAATCGAGTTGTCCCTGCGCGGCGGGGATGGCCGGTATCGCCCGTTCCTGACCCGCGCGGTGCCGCTTCGCAATTCTATTTCAGCCATCTACGGCTGGATCGGCACCCATATCGATATCAGCGAGCGCAAGCGCAGCGAACAGGAGGTGCGGCGCGCCCGCGATGAAGCGGAAGCCGCGCTGAAAGACCTCCGGGAGACCCAGAATTCGCTGATCGAGTCGGAGAAGCTTGCGGCCCTTGGCCGGCTCGTCGCCGGCATTGCGCACGAGATCAACACCCCCGTCGGCACCAGCCTGACGGTCGCTTCGTCGCTCGAAAGCAGGACAGCAACGATCGCAGCAGAACTTGCGCGCGGTACCCTCAAACGCTCAACCCTCAACGAATTCATCGAAGTCAGCCGCACCGCGGCGGCGCAGCTGGTCGCCAACCTCAATCATGCGGCTGAACTGGTCCAGTCATTCAAGCAGGTGGCGACGGATCAGAATTATCTCGACCAGTGCGTATTCGATCTCGGCCAGCTGACCGAACAGATCGTCACCAGCCTGCGGCCGGGGCTGGGCAACAAAAACCTCGCACTCACGATCGAGTGCGAGCGTGATCTGGCCATGAACAGCTATCCCGGTCCCTATGGACAGGTGCTGACGAACCTTTTCCTCAACGCCGTCTCGCACGCGTTTCGCGATGGCCGGCAAGGCAGGATCGATATCAAAACGCGGACGCTGGATGACCACGTCGAAGTTCAATTCTCCGACGACGGCTGCGGCATGAGCCAGGATATCAGGCGCAAGGCGTTTGATCCGTTCTTCACCACGCGCCGCGACCAGGGACATCCCGGGCTCGGGTTGCATATCGTCCACACCATCGTGACGAATTGTCTGGGTGGCCGGATCAATCTCGACAGCGAACCGGGCCGGGGAACGAGGATCCAGATCGTGCTGCCCCGCATCGCGCCTGCAGCGCCTGCGGATAAAGCCGGTCAGGGCCCATCAAGTCTTTGACAAAGAACGCTTGGATAAAGCGCGCTTCGGTGCGGGCTCAAATTTTCGCCAGCAAAGGAACCGGCAGCCTGCGACTTTGATTGTCCTGTGCATCGCTTAGTGTGAGGACAAACATGACAGCACGCAGTGATCTTATCCAGCGGGCGAATACATTAAAGCAAGAGGCGGAATCGGAACCCGATGCGACGATCCGCGACCGACTTGTAAGGATGGCCGAGCGTTACAATCACCTTGCCGAGAGCCAGTCGTGGTCTGAGTCCCATCCCCCGACCGCGGCAGCGTTAGGTGAAATGCTGACCAAGCGCGATTGAGCTGTCCTCGATCCGTCGCAGGACATCCGAACTGGCTTTCGCCTTGCAGGCTCAAAACGACGTGCCGCCTGTAAGCGTGTCTGGCGAGAAGCGCGCGGCGCGGTCACAATGCCCAACTGGATTAGGCGCCTCCGCATAAATCGTCGCGAATTTAGCGTTGCGCCTAAACACTGATTTCCTGAACCGGATCAAGCTGATTCCACCTGTCCAGTCCCCTCGTGAAAAACATTCTGCTTCACTCCTGAGGCAAATCACCGGCTTATCTCCGTCGTCCCGTCTCTCACGAGGGGCGTTGGCCATCGTCACGAACGTTGGGACGGGATGCGGTGGACGCGGCAGCGTCGGGCGCGCAAGTGGTCGCAGGGCGGTTTTCCGTGAGCGACCCCGGCGCGCAGACGAACGATGTTGCTTCTGTCTTCACCAGTGCTTCGGCTGTCGTGCACATGCCGCTGAAGCCTCCTGGTGAAGACGGGTCGCGGACGGCAAAACCGTGTGGTCCTGGCACCCGTCGCTGGTGCTAAATCGGCGGAGGTGTCGCGAGCCCAACCGGGCCTTCGCAACACCGCTAATTCGCCGATGACGGTGACAAGACGAATTCGTCGCCGGGGAGAGCGCGGCATAAGCCGTTAAAACCATTGCGTGCGGGAATACCGGGTGATTTCCGGTGCAACCGTGGTGACTACCGTGTGCTTACTACTTCGCGCACGGGCTGCGGGTGCAACGGGCACCCGGTATTCCCCGCGCCCTCCTTAGGGTCGCGCACGCCCTCTTTTTCTGGGCGGACGTTCTGCAAAACTCGGGCGCATCGTGTCGCGAGATCGGGAAGGTGTGTTCTTCGTCATTCCCCGGTGCGCAATTGCGCACCTGAGGATGCGCCCCTTGGCGCAGGCCCGGAATCCATACTCCCAGTGGCAACGTTCTAAGTTGAACAACAACACAGGGGTTGATGGTGTGGACGGCCCCCTATGGCATCGCGTTGTGCCAGAATGAGGTTGTTGAGATCTCAGACAAGGGAGCCGTCCGTGGACCAGATTATCCGCATTGGAATGGATACGTCGAAGCATTTTTTTCAGTTGCACGGGGTCGATGCTGCCGAGCGGCCGGCGCTGCGCCGGAAGCTGCGGCGCAATGACGTGGTGGCGTTTTTCGCCAAGCTACCGCCGACGATGATCGGGATGGAGGCCTGCGGCGCTTCGCATTTCTGGGCGCGGGAACTGCGCAAGCAGGGTCATGAGGTGAAGCTGATAGCGCCGCAGCACGTCAAGGCCTACGTCAAGCGCAACAAGAACGATGGCCGCGACGCCGAGGCGCTGTGCGAGGCGATGAGCCGGCCGACGATGCAGTTCGTGGCGGTCAAGAGCGAGGAACAGCAGGCGGCGCTGATGCTGCTCGGGCTGCGCGCGCAGTTGATCGCCCGGCGCACCCAGCTGAGCAACGCTATCCGCGGCTATGCGGCGGAGTTCGGCCTGACTACGGCCAGGGGACTGGACAAGATCGAGCCGCTGCTGTCGCGGATCGCGCAGGATGAGACCGTGCCGGCGCTGGCGCGCGAGCTGTTCGTGCTGCAGGGCAAGGAATATGTGCGACTGCAGGAGGAACTGAAGGCGATCGACGCCAAACTGCTGGCCTGGCACCGCGCCGACGCCTGCAGCCGCCGGCTGGCGCAGATTCCGGGTGTCGGGCCGATCGGCGCCACCGCGCTGGTGATGAAGGCGCCGGACCCGCGCGCGTTTGCCTCCGGCCGGGATTTTGCGGCCTGGCTCGGGCTGACCCCGAAAGACCACTCCACCGCCGGTAAAACCCGGCTCGGCAAGATCACCCGTGCTGGCGACGAGGCGTTGCGCAGCATTCTGGTGGCGGGGGCGACCGCGGTGATCCAGCAGGCGCGGCGCGGGCGCGGCAGTTCGTCGTCATGGCTGACCGCGCTGCTCGCACGCAAGCCGCCGAAACTTGCGGCAGTGGCGCTCGCCAACAAGACTGCCCGGATCGCCTGGAAGCTGATGGTGAGCGGTGACAGTTACAACGGCGCGCGGATGCCTGCGACATCGGCGAGCGCCGCTTAAGAGATCGGCCGCCGGGCGAACATCGCCCGGTGGCCGGGCCGGAGCTGCAAAAGGGAGACAGATGGTGGGATCGATCGATCCGAGGTGCGAGACACTCCGTGGAATCCATTGGCCGAAACAGGTCGCGGGACTGTTTGGAATTCGCGTCGCGGAAACCATCTTGGCCAGTGGTCCAGCGCGACCGCATCAAAAGGCCGGACATATGGATGCAAGCGATCCGATCAGACCATCAAGAACTCTTGCAGCTCGGGGGCCGTCCACATATGGATTCCGGGCTCGCGCAAGAGCGCGCCCCGGAATGACGATCGCTTTTTTCATTGCCGCGACGAAGATCGAAGCCTCATCGAAGCGGCTATTTGCCCCGCATTCCCTCCGAAAGATATCGATGCGCCATCTGGACAGGCTGCTGCAATCCGCTAGTCTTTCCTCCAACTGGTTAAAAAGACCAGATAAAGAGGGAGAGAGTAACGTGATATCCAAGGGAATTTCGAAGCGAATTCGTGCGCTTTCATTGTCGGTCGCCGCTATCGGGCTGCTGTATGCCGTAGCGCCCGCGATGGCTCAGCAAAAAACCATTACGGTCTGGTGGGGCAAGGGCTTCTACAAGTCCGAAGACGATGCACTGCTCGACACCATCAAGAAGTTCGAGGCCAAGACCGGCATCAAGGTCGAGCTGTCGCAATACGCCATCCAGGACATGATCCCGAAGACGGTCGCCGCACTCAATTCCGGCACTGTGCCCGATGTCGCCTATTCCGACACCTACGACGTGCAGGCGCAGGGCAAGTGGGCGTTTGAAGGCAAGCTGGAAGACCTCTCCGACATCATGCTGCCGATGAAGGACGCGTTTGCGCCGAACACGCTGGAGGCCGCGCTGCTCTATAACGACGTCGCCAAGAAGAAGGCCTATTACGGCTTCCCGCTGAAGCAGCAGAGCATGCACGTCCAGATCTGGGGCGACATGCTGGAGAAGGCCGGCTTCAAGCAGGCCGACATCCCGACCAAGTGGGAAGATTACTGGACGTTCTGGTGTGACAAGGTGCAGCCGGGCATTCGCAAGGCCACCGGCCAGCGCATCTACGGCGTCGGCCAGCCGATGGGCGTGGAATCCACCAACTCGTTCCAATCGTTCTACACCTTCATGGACGCCTACCACGTCAAGCTGGTCGACGATGACGGCAAGCTGCTGGTCGACGATCCCAAGGTGCGCGACGGCCTGATCCACGCGCTGAAGGACTACACCGACACCTACATCAAGGGCTGCACGCCGCCCTCCTCGACCACCTGGAAGGATCCGGACAACAACGTCGCGTTCCACAACAAGACCATCGTGATGACCCACAACTTCACGATCTCGATCGCGGCGAAGTGGTTCGAGGACTCCACCAATCCGGCGCTGACCGACGCGCAGCGCGCCGCCGGCAAGCAGGCCTATGAGCAGGACATCATCACCGCGTCCTTCCCGAAGGCGCCGGATGGTTCGACCATCCGCTACCGCTCCGACGTCAAGACCGGGCTGATCTTCGCCGCCGCCAAGAACAAGGCAGAGGGCAAGCAGTTCATCAGCTTCCTGATGCAGGAAGACAATGTCCGGCCCTATGTCGAGGGCGCGCTTGGCCGCTGGTTCCCGGTGACCAAGGCCAGCCAGGCGAGCCCGTTCTGGCAGGCCGACCGGCACCGCAAGGCGGTCTACAACCAGTTCACCGGTGGCACCGCGCCGTTCGACTTCACCAAGAACTGGAAGTTCACGATTCTCAACAACGAGAACGTCTGGGCCAAGGCGATGAACCGCGTGGTCAGCGAAAAGGTCCCGGTCGACAAGGCCGTCGACGAACTGATCGCCCGCATCAAGCAGGTCGCGGGGTAGGAGTAAACGATGCCGGCCGCCGCTGACGTATTTGGTCGGTCGTCCCTGCGAACGCAGGGACCCATACGCCGCGGCGGTCGTTTTGGAAGATGCCGACCGAGGGCTTTTTCGCAACAACGAAAGCCTGTGGTTATGGGTCCCTGCGTTCGCAGGGACGACGGTGTAGTTGCGGTCGGCATCTCGTTTCAAGAGTAAAGCCATGGCGATCACGCTCTCAGCATCCGAGATACCGAAGGTGCCGTTTTCGGCTCGCCTGACCAATCAGCAGATCTGGGGCATCGTGCTGCTCGCGCCCTATATGCTGGTGTTCGCGGCCTTCGTAGTTTATCCGGTGTGCTACGGGCTTTGGCTGGCGCGGCACCCCGCGAGCTATGTGGCGCTCTACAACGATCCGATTTTCGCGCGCGCCGCGGTCAATACGCTGATCTTCCTGGTCATCGGCATCAATTTCAAAATGCTGGTGGCGCTGTTGCTGTCCGGCTTCTTCGTGCAGACGCGCAGCTGGATCCGCTGGCTCTCGGTATTGTTCATCCTGCCCTGGGCGGTGCCGTCGATCCCGACCATCCTGTCGGTGCGCTTCATGCTCAATCCCGAATGGGGCATGGTCAATCAGCTCATTTTCAAATTCACCGGCGATGACGGCCCGAACTGGCTCAACGATCCCACCGTGGCGCTGACCATGGCGATCGGCGTGCACATCTGGAAATCGCTGCCGTTCTGGACGCTGATCCTGATGACCGGGCGGCTGGCGATCCCGCAGGACCTGTTCGAGGCCGCCGCGGTCGACGGCGCCAGCTGGTGGCAGAAATTCCGCTTCATCACCTGGCCGTCGCTGCGGACGCTGTATCTCACCTGCACGCTGCTCTCGATGATCTGGACGCTCGGCGATTTCAACAGCGTCTATCTGTTGACCGGCGGCGGCCCTGCCGATCTGACCCATGTGCTGTCGACCCTGGGCATTCGCTATCTCCGGCTCGACCAGCTCGACTTGTCGATGGCCGCGATCGTCTGCGCGCTGCCGCTGGTACTGCCACTGGTTTATTTCATGATGAAACGGCTCTCTCGATGAAAATGCCCGCGATGAGGCTGCCAACCCTACGCGAAGTCGGTATCGAAGCGCGGCTGCTGTTGATCGGCATTCCGGTCTTCATCTGGACCATGATTCCGATCTACCACATGTTCGTGTTCGCGATCTCGCCGAAGGAGGACGCGTTCTCGGGGCAGCTCTGGCCGACCCATCCAACACTGCACAACTTTCACATCGTGTTCTATCAGCAGCATTACTTCCTGCGGGATTTCTGGATTCAATTCTGGAATTCGGTGGTGATCGCGGTCGCGGTCGGCGCGCTGACGCTGTTCATTGCCACCGCCGCGGCGTTCGCGATCTCGCGGCTGCGAATTCCCGGCGGCCGCTGGGTGATGAATCTCGCGCTGTTCACCTATTTCATTCCTGCGGCGTTCCTCGCTGTGCCGATGTACCGGACCATGGGCAATTACGGCCTGCTCAACAATCAATGGTCGTTGATTCTCGCCATGGTGACGATCTCGTCGCCCTATGCGATCTGGGTGCTCAAGCAGGCTAGCGACAAGTTGCCGGTCGAGCTCGATGAGGCCGCCGTGATGGACGGCGCCACCACCCCGCAGATCTTCCGGCTGGTCTATCTGCCGCTGATGATGCCGTCGCTGGTGGCGATCGGCACCTACGCGCTGCTGCTGGCATGGAACGAATATCTCTACGCGTTCCTGCTGCTTTCGAAGGACACCGACATCACATTGCCGGTCGCGCTCGGCAACTTCCTGGCCGCCGACAATTCGCCGTGGGAATTGCTGATGACCACCGGCTTCATCTACGCGCTGCCGCCGGCCGCGATCTACTACGCGTTCCGCCGCTACATGGTCGGCGGGCTGACGGCGGGTGCAGTGAAGTCGTGAGCATTTACAAAGGCGCGGCGCTCTTGCCCTGCGCGCTCGACAGTTTGGAGGCGAACGACGCGACCACGATCACGACCGCGATCAAGCCGATCACCATGGTGCAGATCGCGTTGATCTCAGGCTTCACGCCGAGCCGCACTTCCGAATAGATCCGGATCGGCAACGTCGCCGAACCCGGGCCCGTGGTAAAACTCGCGATCACGAGATCATCGAGCGACAGCGTAAAGGCCAGCATCCAGCCGGCAATGATCGCCGGCCAGATCAGCGGCAACGTCACCGCGAGGAAGGCCCGCATCGGATCGCAACCGAGATCCATCGCCGCTTCTTCCAGGCTGCGATCGAGCGAGCCGAGCCGCGACTGCACCACCACCGCGACAAAGCACATCGTCAGCGTAGTGTGCGCGATGGTGACGGTCCAGAACCCGCGTTCGGCGTTGAGCGCCACGAACAGCAGCAGCAGCGATAGCCCGGTGATCACTTCGGGCATCACCAGCGGCGCATACAGCATGCCGGAAAACAGCGTGCGCCCCTTGAAGCGCTCGCCGCGCGACAGCGCCACCGCGCCAAGCGTCCCCAGCAGGGTCGCGATCGTCGCAGACGACGCCGCCACGCGAAAACTCATCCAGGCCGCCTCGATCATCGCGCTGTCGTGGAAGAATTCCCGGTACCAGACCAGCGACCAGCCGCCCCACACCGTCACCAGCCGCGAGGCATTGAAGGAATAGATCACCAGGATCACGATCGGGAGATACAAGAACGCCAGCCCCAGCGCGAGCGAGGCGACGTTGAAACGGGACATCCTGTTCGATGCGCTAGCCATCGGCGAGACTCGCCGCATCAATCCTCCCCTCCCCCTTGCGGGGAGGGGTCGGGGGTGGGGGTCTCCAAGCACGGAGCTTGCGGCTTACCCCCCACCCCGACCCTCCCCCCCAAGGGGGGAGGGAGAAAAAGGACACCATCGTTCCGCCGCGTACCTCCATCAGCGCGCGCCCTCAAGCTGGCGGCGTTGCAGGCGGTCGTACAACAACAACGGCGCCAGCAGCAGCACCAGCAACAGCACCGCGGCGGCGGAGGCCACCGGCCAATCCTTGTTGGTGAAAAACTCCAGCCACAGGGTCTGGCCGATCATCAGGGAATCCGATCCCGCCAGGAGATCAGGGATCACGAATTCGCCGACGATCGGAATGAAGCACAGCAACACCCCGGCGCCGACACCCGGCAAGGACAGCGGAAACGTCACCAGCCAGAACGCCTGCAGCGGCGAGGCGCCGAGATCGTTGGCGGCTTCCAGCAGCGACGGCTCCATTTTGGCCAGCGTCGCATAGAGCGGCAGGATCATGAACGGCAGATAGGAATAGACGATGCCGAGATACATCGCGCTGTCGGTCGACAGCCACACCACCGGCGTCGAGACCAGATGCAGCGCCAGCAGGATCTGATTGAGCAGGCCGTCATGCTGCAGGATGTTGATCCAGGCATAGATGCGGATCAGGAACGAGGTCCAGAACGGCACGATCACCAGCATCATCGCGAAGCCCTGCCATTTCCGCGGCAGCCGCGCCATGCCGTAGGCGATGGGATAGCCGATCAGCAGAAGGATGGAGGTCGAGACCGCCGCAACGACAAGACTGCGCAGATAGGACAGCACATACAGATCGTCGGAAACCAGCAGCCTGAAATCATCCAGCGACAACGCGGCAAAGGCCGCCTTGATCGCCGCAAAGCCCTGGGTGAGATCGAACACCGGCACATAAGGCGGTTGCGCGATCGCGGTCTGCGACAGGCTGATCTTGAGCACGAAACCAAATGGCACCAGGAAGAACAGCACCATCCACACATAAGGGGCGATCGCGGCGAACCGTGCCGGGCGCGCAAAGATGCGGCGAACGCTCATCGCTCCAGCACCACGCAATCGTCGGGCGTGAACCACGCCACCACGCGCTGGGTGACGTTATAGGCGTCCATATCGAGCCGCGCGGTATTGGCCATCGACGACCGCACCGTTGCGCCGGTGTCGAGCTTGACCTTGTAGGTGGTGAAGCCGCCGAGATAGCTGACATCGGTGACGATGCCTTCGAGCCGGTTGATCGAGTGCGCATGATCCGCGTCCGACGCCGGGCCGCGGCGCGACAGCTTGACCTTTTCGGGACGCACCGCGACGCAGACCTGCTTCTTGGTCACGGGATCATGCGGCGCGGCCGCGACAATCGTACCGGCGTCCCTGGTCGCGATCGCAAGCCGCGTGCCTTCGGCGGGTCCGACCTCGCCTTCGAACAGATTGACGTCCCCGACGAATTCGGCGACCCAGCGGGAATTGGGCGCCTCATAGAGCTTGCGCGGGGTCGCGACCTGCTCGAGATGGCCTGCATCCATCACCCCGATCCGGTCGGCCATTGTCATCGCTTCTTCCTGGTCGTGGGTCACGATGATGAACGTCATGCCGAGCCGCCGCTGCAATTCGATCAGCTCGCGTTGCGTGCTTTCGCGCAGCTTCTTGTCGAGCGCCGCCAGCGGCTCGTCGAGCAGCAATACCCGGGGCCGGCGCGCCAGCGAGCGGGCCAGCGCCACCCGCTGGCGTTGGCCGCCGGAGAGCTGATCGGGCTTGCGCTTCTCGAGCCCGTCGAGCTTGACCAGCGCGATCATCTCGGCCACGCGGGTGTTGATGTCGGCACGCCGCATCCGCGCCCGCTTCAACCCGAATGCGATGTTGTCCCGCACCGACAGATGGGGAAACAGCGCGTAGTTCTGGAACATCATGTTGACAGGACGCTCGTGCGGCAGCACCTGCGCGATGTCCTTGCCGTCGAGCAGGATGCGGCCTTCATCCGGTGTTTCGAAGCCGGCCAGCATCCGCAACAGCGTGGTCTTGCCGCAACCGCTGGGGCCAAGCAGCGCGAAAAACTCACCGGCCCGGATGTCGAGCGACAGCCGGTCCACCGCGCGCACCCCGCCGAATTTCTTCACCACGCCGTCGATGCGCAGCAGCGGCATGTCGGGCGCGATCACAGGCAGTTCGGGTGTCGCGGGAACAGGTTCGTTGGTGGGAATAGCATCGGCTTGCGGTTCGGCTTGCGCCGAATCCGCATCACCAGCGATTTTCGCTCCGTCCTCGGTCATATACCGGCCCGCCCCGTCGTAGTTTGCAAACTAGCGACGGAACAGCCCGGACTCAACCGCGACGCAAAGTTACAGCGGCTTGATCTCGACCTTGCGAAACTTCACCGTCCCGCCGTCGCTTTCGACGCCCTTGGCGTCCTTGAGGCCCAGACCGTGCTGGAGCGCGACCTTGCCGCTGGCGAATTTAGCGTCCTGCGCGCCATCGACGGTCTTTTGCCCATTGAGCGTCACGGTGAAGGTCGAGCCCTTGGCCGTGACCTCATAGACATTCCATTTGCCGGCGGCATGGGGCATCGGATCGACCTTGCCGACATTGACAATCGCGCCGGTGCCGTAGCTCGGATCCGGACGCGCATCCCAGATGTTCACCTCATAGGCCGAGTTGCTGCCGATCTTCTCGGGATCGGTACAGCGAATGAAGATGCCGCTATTGGCCTCGCCATCGATCCAGAATTCGGCGCGGATCTGATAGTCCGTATAGGTGTTTTTGGTGACCAGAAAGCCATTGCCCTTGTCGGCCACGACAGCGCCGTCCTCGATCCGCCAATTGGCGTTTCCGACCTTGTTGAAATTGTCGAGGTTCTTGCCGTCAAACAGTGTGACCCACCCGGCATCGGTCTGCCCCGAGGCCTGATGCGCCAGAGGGAAAGCGGCACCCCCAACCAGAAGCAAAGCGGCGCCAACGATCGATCGACGATTCATGGTGATCTTCTCCCAAGAGGTTTTTTGTAACGAGTTCGTTTCGAAACCCGCATCGGTTCTAGCGACAACCGACCATAGCAAGCGGTAACGTTTTCCGGAAGCTCACAGCTTCCCCGGTGGCTCACAGCTTCCTCGGAAGCTCACAGCTTCCCGGGAGTCCGCTCCCAGCAAACATGAACGCGGCCAGCGCCTCGCGGTCCGCTGCCGGCATGGTTAAGCCCAGTTTGGAGCGGCGCCACAGAATATCATCGGGAAAACGCGCCCATTCCCGGGCCATGAGATAGCGCACTTCGGCGCCGGTCAACTCCGGTCCGAACGCCGGACCGAGATCGGCGCGGTCTTTGGCGTCGCCCAGCACCTCGGCGATCCGCGAGCCATAAGCCCCGACCAGCCGTTGAGCCTGCGGCTCGGTCAGAAAGCGCCAGCGTTCGCGCGCCGCGTCGACCTCATGATCGAATTGCGCCCAGGCAAAATCACCCCCGGGCAGTGGCGTCTTCGCGGTCCAGCGCGGCAACATCGGATAGAACGGCGTGAGCCGGGACACCGCCCGCTCGGCGCGCCACCGGGACGTCGTGATATCGCCGCCGAACAGCGTGAGCAGCGGCGCCTTGCCCCGCGGCCGATCGAACGTCACCGCGACGTCGCGCGCCGCGCGTTCGCCGCCGGGAGCCAGGATCGCGTTGGCGCCGGAAACCGTCCTGACCACGTCGGACGGGTCGATCCGCTCGCGAAAATATCTGTTGGCGGCGTCGCACAGATACGCCACCTGGCTAGCAGCCATCGCCACGATGGCGGGATCGCCCTTGAACGGCTGCCTTACCGTGCCGATCAACGTAAAGTCACGCTGATAGGGGCTGGCGAAGATCAGTTGGCCGTCGTCGTTCTGGAACACATAGACATTGTCGGTATCGAACAGGCGGCGAACGATGATCTGGCTCATCACCTCGGCGCCAAGATCCGGCGGCGGCATCCGCAGCACGGTCTCGGCGACCGACGCGGTCCAAGCGCCGCTGGCATTGGCCAGCGCCCGCGACGTGACCACCCGGCGATGGCCGCGGTCGATCACTGCCAGCCGCCAGGTATCGGATCGGTCGGCGCGAACGCAACGCGCGCCGCTGCGGATATCGGCGCCCCGCTCTGCGGCGTCGACGGCATTGGCGATCACCAGTCGTAAATCGTCGACCACACAGTCGGAATATTCGAACGCGGTGCCGAACGGCCGCTTCAACGCATTGCCGACCGGATGATGGGTCACGTCGACGGTCTGAGAAGCCGGCAGGCGCATGCCCGGCGCCAGCCGGTCGTACAGCAGCAGCCACGATCGCAGCAGCCAGGAGGGGCGCTCATCGGAATGGGCGGGGATCACGAAGCGTAGAGGGCGCACCAGATGCGGCGCGGTCCGCAGCCAAATGTCGCGCTCGGCCAGCGCCCGGCGGACCCGGAAAAAGCCGCGGCGTTCCAGCACCGAGAGATCGCCGTGAATCAATCGCGAGGTCGCCGACGAGGCAGCACCGCCAAGATCGCCCTGCTCGAGCAGAATGACCCGCAGCCCCCGGCCCGCAGCGTCGCGCGCGACGCTGACCCCGTTCAGGCCGCCGCCGATGATCGCAAGGTCGTAATCCGCCATGCGCAAGCTATAGCGTTTTCAGGCGACCTGAATATGGGCGTGCGCGGGAAAAAAATACGACGCAAGATCGGCTCTAGCCGATCTTGCGTGCGAGCTCCAACGTGTCGGCGCGGCCGACCAGCGCGGAGTACTGGCCGATCGGCGCTGGCTTGCCGATGAAGTAGCCCTGCACGGCGTCGCAGCCCTCGTCGGCGAGGAAGCCAAGCTGCTCCTGGGTCTCGACGCCTTCGGCCACAACAGACATTCCCAGGCCATGGCAGAGGCCGATCACCGCGCGGACGATCGAGGCGGATTGCGGGTTGCGTCCGAGATTCATCACAAACGCGCGGTCGATCTTGATCTTGTCGAACGGGAAAGCCTGCAGATAGCTCAGGGACGAATAGCCGCTGCCGAAATCGTCCATCGACACCCGCACGCCGAGCGCCTTGAGCCGCCGGAGCAGCGCCAGACCGCGGTCGAAATCCTCGATCAGGACCCCCTCGGTGATTTCCAGTTCCAACCGGCCCGGTGTCAGCCCGGTTTCCAGCAGAATCGAGTGCACCAGGCCGACCACGTCGCCGTGCATGAATTGCGCCGGCGACAAATTGACCGCGATCTGCAGCGGTAGCGGCCACGATGCGGCCTCGCGGCAGGCCTGGCGCAGGATCCATTCACCCATCTCGACGATCAGACCGCTCTCTTCCGCGAGCGGGATGAAATCACCAGGCGGAACGAAGCCGCGCACCGGGTGCAGCCATCGCGCCAGGGCTTCGAATCCGATAACTTCGCTGCTGGCCACGGTGTGACGCGAGACCGCCTGCGGCTGATAATACAGTGACAGCTCGCCGTTCTTGATGGCGAGCGACAGATCCTGATGCAGCACGCGGCGATCGCGGATCTGCTGGTCCATTTCGGGCTCATAGACCGAGATCGAGCCGCGCGATTTCGCCTTGGCGCGGAACAAGGCCGCGCCGGCATTGGCCAGCAGCGCCGCGGCGTCCGAGCCGTTATGCGGGAAGACCGAGATGCCGGTCGTGATGCCGGTTCGAACCGATTTCCCGTCGATCAGGAATTCCTTCGCCATCGCCTCGGAAAGCTGTTCGGCCAGCGCCCTGCCGGCGGCCGGCTGTTTGCCGTCAATGATCAGCCCGAATTCGTCACCGCTCAATCGTGCGACCACGCCGCCACGCGCCGCAGCCTGGATCCGGCGTGCCACTTCGATCAACAGTTTGTCGCCGACCGCATGGCCGAACACGTCGTTGACTTCCTTCAGGCCATCGAGATCGACCGACAGCACCGCGAATTCCTCGTCGGTGCCGGCGCAGGCCTCGATCATTTGCGCCAGCGCCTGCAGGAATGCGGCGCGGTTCGGCAGGTCCGTCAGGCCGTCATGATATGCCATATGGGCCATCCGCAACTCGGTCTGGCGGCGGTCGGTGACGTCCTCATGGGTCTTGATCAGATATTGCGGCTCGCCGGAATCATCCAGCACCGTCATGCGCCGGGTCAGGAACAGACGCAGGCCATCCTTGGTGCTGATCGGGTGTTCTTCGGTGAGCAGGCCGCGCTTGCGGATCGCGGCTTCGTCGCGCGCGATGATCAGCTTGGCTTCCTTCGGATTGAAGATATCGGCCGCCGTCAGACCGGTGGCGTCCTCGCGCCGCCGGTTGAGGATCGCCTCGGCGCTGCGATTGGCAAGCAGATAGCGTCCATCGCTGACGCGCTCGACGATCAGCGAGACCGGAATGTTGTCGACCACCAACTCGAGGAACTTCTTGGTGTTCTCTAGTTCCTTGGACAGCGATTTGCGATCGGTGACATCGTCGAACAACGCGATCAGGAATTCAGGCTGGTTGTTCTGGTCGCGCGCGATCACGCGATTGGAGGCAATAACGCGCTTCTCCGGGCCGCGCTGTACCGCGATCTCGCTGCGATACTGGCCTTCAGTCGAATGCAGCGCAGCCGCGTCGGCAGCCTCGATGCCCGCCGCGGTCTCCGGCTGGAAGATCTCATCGGCGCGCCTGCCGAGAATCTTGTCGCGGGAAAAGCGCGAGAAGCGCTCGAACGCGCGGTTGGCGAAAATATAGCGGCCGTCCTCGATACTCTTGGCGGCGACGCATACCGGCACGTTGTCGAGCACCAATTCCAGGAATTGCTTGGTCGAGGCCAATTGCCGCGATAGCTGCCGCTGTGCGCTGCAATCCTCATGCGTCGCGATCGAGCCGCCGTTGGGCAAGGCGAAATAACGCACCTGAACCGATCGCCCGTCGGATAGCTCGGTGACCAGCCCCTCCGGGGTGCCGGCATTGGCGTAGAAATCCTCGACGCTGACGTCGAGCACGCCGCGCTGGCGCCGCATCGCCAACAGTTCCGGTCCGGTCATGCCTTTTTGGATATCCGAACGCGCCAGGCCATAGATTTCGAGATAGCGGTCGTTACAGAACACGATCCGCTTGCGCGAATCCGTCATCACCACGCCATGGCTGAGATTATTCAGGGCGGAACGGACGAACACGTCCCGCCGCAGATGCGAGCGCTTGGCCTTACGCAGCGCCGACAGGATCCATAGCACGACTGCAGCGAGAAAAGAGCAGACGACGATACCGCCGATCAACGTTTCCCACACCACATCGGGATCAAACGAACCGATATAACTGGTCGGCGCAAAGCCGTTGGATGCCGCCACGACGGCGCCGAACGGCATAAGGGTGCCGATCAGGCACGCGACGGCCCGCGCAGGAATCACAACCTTGCTGCCTGCCTGCCAATTCTTGTCAGCCATTACTCACTCGCGGATTTCTGAGCCGGAGTGTCTGGCTTCACGGGTTTGGATCGGGTAAACGCGTACCCCAGCGAACCGAAATTATGACTTAAATTATGGCAATTGCCCTGACATGATTAATGCAGCCTTAACAGGAAGCTGGTCAAAAGATCGGCAACCGCCTGGGCACGGCAAGGGTTCGTCGGATCGCTCGAAACATCATCCCAAACAACGCGATAGTGTATGAATGCCACTGACGCCGAGCGCCCTGATCGTGAAATCATGGGCCGGGCCGAAGTGCCAACAAGGTCGGACTAGAACTGCGAATGGATAAAGTCGATTGCGTTGTAGTGGGTGCGGGGGTGGTCGGTCTTGCGATCGCCCGAAAGTTGGCGCTGGCGGGCCGTGAGGTCATTGTGCTGGAAGCGGCGGAGGGCATCGGCACCGTCACTTCGTCGCGCAACAGCGAGGTCATCCACGCCGGCATCTACTATCCTGCGGGCAGCTGGATGGCGCGGATGTGTGTCAGCGGCAAGCAGGCGCTCTATGCCTATTGCCGGGATCACGGCATCCCGCACCGCAATTGTGGCAAGCTGATCGTCGCCACCACGCCGAAGGAAACCGAAAAGCTGCAATCGATCCGGGGCCACGCCGAAGCCAATGGCGTGCTCGATCTGCAGACCCTGACCGGCGAAGCGGCCCGGGCCTTGGAGCCCGCACTGAATTGCGACGCCGCCCTGCTCTCCCCGTCCACCGGCATCATCGACAGCCATGCCTATATGCTGGCGCTGCGCGGCGACGCTGAGGAAGCCGGCGCGGCCTACGCCTTCCACACGCCGCTGATCGCCGCCAAGGCGGTCGCGGGCCACATCGAGCTGGATGCCGGCGGCGACGCACCAATGACTATTGAGTGCGGCCTGCTGGTCAATGCCGCGGGGCTCGGCGCGCCTGCCGTGGCGCGCAGCATCGACGGCATGCCGATCGACCTGATCCCGCGGGCCTATCTTGCCAAGGGCAACTATTTCAGTTGCAGCGCGCGCGCGCCGTTTTCACACCTGATCTATCCGGTGCCCGAGCCCGGCGGGCTTGGCGTCCACCTCACGCTCGACATGGCCGGACAAGCCCGGTTCGGACCCGACGTGGAATGGGTCGATACCATCGACTACGCTGTCGATCCGGCACGATCGGAGCGATTCTATCCGGCGATCCGGCGCTACTGGCCGACGCTGCCGGATGGCGCACTGATGCCTAGCTATTCGGGAATCCGGCCCAAGATCGTACCGCCCGCGGTCGCCTCGCAGGATTTCCTGATTCAGGGACCGAAGGACCATGGCGTCGAAGGCCTGATAAACCTGTTCGGCATTGAATCGCCAGGACTGACGTCGTCGCTGGCGATCGCGGATTACGTCGGCGAACTGGCGGGGTTATAGCCGCCGCGGGCCGGGCACCCATTGGCGCCGATCGGCGGGTGGTCCCAATAACCGGCATATCAGCACACTGGGCACCGCCCGATGAGGGCGATGACGCCGGTGTCGATCAATCTCGGTATGGTGGAGTTTGTCCCGACTGCTAGTGCAGTGTTTCGCTTGCGGTGTGTCTCAGACGCTCGATCTCGTCCTTCACCATCAGCTTCCGGCGCTTCAACTCGACAATGTGCAGGTCGTCGGTGGAGAGATGCACGAGTGCGTCGTGCAGTTCATTTTCTAGTATCTTGTGTTTGCGTTCCAATTCAACAAGATGCGCCTGCACTGCCATTCGAAGCCTCCTCGGTGCGATTAAACCTCAAACTCGATCCGGTCGATTGAGTTTACACAAGCGGCCTGATCTGTCGATGAGAATCGAAAATCGCCCAACTCATATTTCGGTGTTATCTGTAACCAACCGTGAGTATGGAACTGGAATAAGTCTCCGGATCCGGCTGCTGCATTTGGCCTGCTTGCAGACTCGACCGGCAGCGACGATATTCTTTCCACCGACTATCTAACCTTTCGCAACCTCATCGCGTTTTTCAGCTAACGTACATCATGACCAACGAAGATGAGCGCGAACTTGAAGCCGAGCTCGCGCGGCTGCAGCAAGAGCACCGCGATCTCGATGCAGCGATCGATGCGCTGCATCAGTCTCCCGCGCCCGATTTGCTGCGGCTGCAACGGCTGAAAAAGCGCAAGCTGCAATTGCGCGACCGTATCGCCTTCATCGAAGACCAGATCACACCGGATATCATCGCCTAACCTTTAGTTCGTCGTCGATGCATGGCGCACTCCACCGCAGGCTTCAGCCGCCGATGGTTAACTCTCGCAGCACGCTGGTAACCTGCGCCGAACTGTAGGGCTTCGGCAGAAACCTTCCGCCCTCAGGCAAATCCCTCTCCCCCACATCGAGGTGACCGGAGGTGGCGACGATCTTGATCGGAGGCCATCGGCCCCTGACCGCCCGCGCCAACTTCAAACCGTCCATCGACCCCGGCATCTGGATGTCGGTAAACACCACCGTGATGTCGCGGCGCGCTTCCAGAACTTCGATGGCTTCATCGGCATTGGCGGCTTCGATCACTTCGAAGCCTGCGGCGCTGATGGCTTCGGCCGCGTCTATCCGTAACAGAAACTCGTCTTCGACGATCAGCACCACGGGTCTTTTAGCCGCGACAAGACCCATCATGTCTCTCCCTACCAACGTGCGATAAGCGCCGGATTTTGTTTTCGTTCCCGCGCCGCGATTTCGCGCAGCCTCGCGCACGAAAGCCATGCGCTTCACGTTCCGGATATCGCCGCAGGCGAAACCGATCGCCGGTTAAAATTGGGCCGAGCTGGTAAACGGTGGATTAAGGACCCGGCAGCCGGAAGGACGGCGGAGTGACGGCCGGATGAAACGGAAACCCGTCTTCCTCGTAACCATTGGCGGCAGCGAATAGTCCTCCAGATTAGCCGCACCGCAGGCGACCTCGCTTCGCTCTAACCGCGAAGCGAGGTCGTTCGGTTCTAACCGGAATGAAGCCGAACGGCCGTGCGCGTTACCAACTCTCACTGCCGGCCCGAAGGCTCGTCGGTGACCGGCGACGGTCTGATCCAGATCACCGAATACATTGGGCAAAAATCCGCTGACCGCGCCGGACTCCACTTGACTCCAAAAGAACAAAAGAGGAACATTATTTCCATCGCCACCAGCCACCGGGAATAATGCCATGCCTGAACTTTCAGAAATCAGCCGTTATGAGCAGGCCTGCGACCAGGCGATTGCAATGTGCGACGGCAACCTGCGCAGCACCATCAAGGCGCTGATCATGGCGAACGAGTATCTGGAAATGGAGCTGGAAGAATTGCAGGCGGCAGTCGCCGCCGGCTGCGCGCCGGCGAAATTGACGCGCGCGAGCAGCAACGCCGCCTGAACGTTTGATTGAGATCTGAAGCAACAGCAGGGAGCAACGATATGGCTGATGTCACTTACTATGTCGCGTTGCCGTTCCTTCAGGACGACGCCGGCTCACCGGTCGCGGGTGCCGCGGAAGAATGCCAGAGTTCGTCGGCAGCGCTACGGCGCGCCGAGCTATTGTCGAGAGGCGAAGGCTGCATCGGCGCACTCGCGTTCAGTCGCACCGGCGATCCCATGATCGGCGAATTCGGCGACGCCAAACTGCTGCGGAAATTCGGCAACGTGCCGGACGATCTCAGCACGCTGTAAAGCGCTCACCTCACTTCATGTCGCCGTTGTGCCTTGCGCACATACATCGCGCGGTCGGCTTCTTCGAGCGCGCGATGCGCTTCGGTGTGAGGGTCGAGAAGTGCGACGCCGGCGGATACCCCTGCCGTAACGGTGTGGCCGCGAAACACAAAGCTCAGTCGGTCGATGGATTCCTCCAGCAACGCCGCCTTGGCCCGGGCATCGGTCTCGCTGAGATTCCATAGCAACAGCGCAAACTCGTCGCCGCCGAGCCGCCCGATCAGGTCGGATGACCGCACCTGATCCAGCAGGACGCCGACAACGGCCTTCAGCACCTGATCGCCCGCCGCGTGTCCATAATTGTCGTTGATCGGCTTCAGGCGATCGACATCGAGCATGATCAGGGCACCGCGCGCATGATAGCGTTTGATGAAGGCAATCGAGCGATTGAGCTCGCGCTCGAAGCCGCGCCGGTTAGGAATATCCAGCAGGAAATCGGTGTCGGCGAACGCCTGCAGCTCGTCGATCCGCGCCTGCGCCTGGGCCAATTGGGCCCGCAATTTCCGAATCGCCGGTTTGGCGTCGTCGGGCATCGCCGGCGGCCGGGAGGCAGGCTGGCGCTTAGGCCCTGGCTGGCGCTCGGACGGCTTGCTGCCCGCAGACGCCGCCTTGGATGCCCCACGGGTGGCTTTGCTGCGCTTGGCGGGCCTGGATTTTGCCGCTTTTGAACCAGGTTCCCTGGTTTTCTTCTTCATGAAAGTGCCCGAGAGGCTTGCCGCGATTCACCAAGACAGGATAGTCCATTCCGGACCCCTTGCCACGCCTTGCCGAACTTTGGGCCGATCCTATAATCCGCCCTATGTTTTTGGATTCCCGAAAAGAATTGACCGCATGACTGCTCCGATCGCCATCATCATGGGAAGCCAGTCGGACTGGGAAACCATGCGCCATTCGGCGCAGACCCTGACCGCACTCGGGATTCCCTGCGAGAAACACATCATTTCGGCGCATCGCACCCCGGAACGGCTGTTCGCCTTTGCGAAGGGCGCCAAGGCGGCGGGCTTCAAAATCATCATCGCCGGTGCCGGAGGCGCCGCGCATCTGCCGGGTATGACCGCGGCACTGAGCGAACTTCCGGTGTTCGGCGTTCCCATCGAATCCAAGGCGCTGTCCGGGGTCGATTCACTTTATTCCATCGTCCAGATGCCGGCCGGAATTCCGGTCGGGACCCTGGCGATCGGCAAGCCCGGCGCCATCAACGCCGCTTTGCTCGCCGCCAGCGTGCTGGCGCTGAACGATCCGGCGCTGGCCGGACGGCTCGCTGCCTGGCGCAAACAACAGACCGACGCCGTCAAAGAACGGCCGGAGGAATCGGCGTGACGTCACCAAAACAGGTGAAGCTGAAACCCGGCGACACCATCGGCATTCTCGGCGGCGGCCAATTGGGCCGGATGCTGGCAATGGCCGCGGCGCGGCTCGGCCTGCGATGCCGGGTGTTTTCACCGGATCCGGATTCGCCGGCCTTCGATGTCGTGATGGACGCGACCTGCGCGGAATATGCCGATGTCGAAGCGCTGGAACTGTTCGCCGGCGATGTCGATGTCATCACCTATGAATTCGAGAACGTGCCGGCGGCCTCCGCGATGATCCTCGCCGCGCGACGGCCGGTGCTGCCGAACCGCAAGATCCTCGAGACGACACAGGATCGCCTGGCCGAGAAGGATTTCGTCCGGCAACTGGGCATTGGCACCGCCGACTACGCCGATGTCTCGTCGGCCGCCGCGCTGCGGGCCGCGATCGCCAAAATCGGGTTGCCCGCCGTGCTCAAGACCCGCCGCTTCGGTTACGACGGCAAGGGCCAGGCCATCATTCGCCCGGGGGACGATCCCGACCGGATCTGGGAAGACCTCGCCACCAAATCGGCGATCCTGGAGGCCTTCATTCCGTTCGAGCGCGAGATTTCGGTGATCGCCGCGCGCAACGCCGAAGGCCAGGTCGAATGTTTCGACGTAACCGAAAACGAGCACGCCGATCACATCCTGAAGACGTCGCGGGTGCCGGCGGCGATCTCCGAGCCGCTGGCCGCGCAGGCGCGCGACGTGGCGGGGAAGATCGCAACCGCGTTGAATTATGTCGGCGTACTCGCGGTCGAGCTGTTCGTCGTTCCCGGCGACGGCGGCCCGAAAATCCTGGTCAACGAGATCGCGCCGCGGGTGCACAATTCGGGGCACTGGACGCTGGACGGCGCCTCGATCTCGCAATTCGAGCAGCATATCCGCGCCATCGCCGGCTGGCCGCTGGGTAAGCCGATCCGCCACGGCGCGGTGACCATGACCAACCTGATCGGCGACGAGATCAAGGGCTATGAACAGTGGCTCACGGTTCCCGGCGCCACCGTGCACCTCTACGGCAAGGGCGCCCCACGCCCGGGCCGGAAAATGGGCCATGTGACGCAAGTCACCCCGATGCGGCCCAAAACGGGCTGATCGGGATCAAATTACCGAATTTAGCGGCGCTGGGCCTGCATAATTGCGCTTGCGCCGGTGGACATTGCCACCTTTGTCTGATACATCCGCGCGCTCAAGGTTAAGGGCTCGGCCTTTCGCCGCCTTTTGCTTTACCAGAATTCCAATCGATTTACTGAAAGAGGATGCCGCGTGCAGGTTCTCGTCCGCGATAACAATGTCGACCAAGCCCTCAAGGCGCTGAAGAAGAAGATGCAGCGCGAGGGTATCTTCCGCGAGATGAAGCTCCGCGGTCATTACGAAAAGCCCTCCGAGAAGAAGGCCCGTGAAAAGGCCGAAGCCGTGCGCCGCGCGCGCAAGCTTGCCCGCAAGAAGCTGCAGCGCGAAGGCCTGCTGCCGATGAAGCCGAAGCCGGTATTCGGCGCGGGTCCCGGCGCCGAGCGCGGTGGTCCCGGTGGCGGCCGCGGTGGTCCCGGCGCAGGTCCGCGCGGACCGCGCTAAGTCAGGATTTCAGAGATTTGAATGCGATGACGCGGGCCCGGTGCCCGCGTCATTTTTTTGCGTGCATTCGATCGCTGCCGGCGCGGCCGACGAAGCGCCGCCGTTGCGGCGGAGCCGTTAAGTTCCGGCGGAGCCGCTAAGCGATGGCAGGGCTGTAGCTATTGCGGCAGGACCGAGTGGAACATCGATTTCGCCGCCAACAGCATGTCTTCGGCGACGTTAGTGTGTTCCCGCGCTGACGGTTCGGCCTGTCCGGTGGCATTCAGGTCCAGCGGACGCGCCGACGGAATCTCAGCCGGGGGCGTCGGACGGCGGGGATCATCTGAACGCGCGGAATTCGAATGAGGCTGACCCGCTGACGACTCCGCTGCCGAACCATACGTATCGGCCGGTGGCGTCGAGACCATGATCGGCGGCGGCAGCGGCCGGAGCGCCGGAGCCGAGACAGGCACAGTCGGATTTTGCGGCGCTGCGACGCTGCGGGGCGATTCCGGAGCGCGGATTGCTTCCTGCGCGCGCGTCGAACCGCCACTGGAGCCGCGAAGCCGTTCGATCACGGCACGGGCCAGATCATTGGCGTCGCGACGATCTTCCGGGGTGGCCGCGGCTTCAGCCGCCGGCGCCGGATTCGGCGCCGCCACAGCGGATGCGGCGGGCTGCACTGTCGGCGCCGTCAGGGGAATCGTCCGGATAGCGGTCTTTTCTTTTTCGCGCGGCACGGCCGGCCGTGTCCGGGTCTCGACGGGGATGCTCGCCGTCTCAGCCGGCTTGTCTTCCGATGGCCCCGAAGATTTCTCGACGGACTTCTCGGCCGATTTCTCTTGTTTCTCTTGCGGCTTTTCGGTCGGCTTCACGGCGGCGGCCGATTTGTCGAAGATCGCCTTCTCGGAGATACCCTTGGCACGCACGCCAGCCGCAGGCAGGTTTGCGACGTCGGTCGACGGGGCGTCGGCTCTTTTGGGATCGGCTGGCGACACCGCAGCAGCCACGGGGGCATCGGCTCCGGGCTTGGCCACGATGTAGTGGTTGACGATATAGGCGCCGACGATCGTCGCCACTACCGACGGCAAGATGTCCATCGCCAACTTGGAAACGTATTTCAACATGCCAGCCACTCCCGTACGGGTTGGATGCGGGAACTTTGAGGCACATTGAGGGATCAACTGCGACGGATCGGTGGCAATTCGTAAACGGACGTAAACGTTATGGCTTCAGTTCCACTTCCAGGAACACGATCTCGGTCGTGGTCTCGTTGAGCACGTCGTGCTCGACGCCAGCCTTGCGGAAGTAGGATTTGCCGACCCCAAGCTGGGCCTTGGAGCGCTCCCCATTGGGCGCCACGATGGTCATCTCCCCTGATGTCACGGGAACGATCACATAGTCCATCTCGTGGGTATGATGGCCGGTCGCGCTGCCCGGCGCCAGCCGCCATTCGGTGACGCGGACTTCCGGCGTATCGACCTGAACGTCGGATTTGGCACTCAGCATCGTCGTCATCCTCAAAATCATCTAGGGCACGAATACCAGGAATACGAACACCGCGAACACGACCAAGTGAAGCAGCCCGAACAGGATATTGGTACGGCCGGTGCCGAAAGTGAGCATGCTGAGCAGGAACGTCAACAGCAGAAGCACGATGTCGCGCTCGCCCAAACCGAGGATCAGCGTCTTGTTCAGCGCATAGGCGGCAACCGCCACCGCCGGAATGGTCAGCCCGATGGTCGCCAGCGACGACCCCAGCGCCAGATTGATACTCTTCTGCAGATCGTTCTTGCGCGCCGCCCCAATAGCCGCGACGCTTTCGGGCAACAGAATCAACAGCGCCACCAGAATACCTGCAAATGCCGGCGGCGCTCCGATCAAAGCCGCGGTGGCATCGACCACCAGTGAAAATTTCTTCGCCAGCAGCACCACTGCCAACAGTGAGACCAGCAGCAATCCGACGCTCAGCGCCAGTCCACCAGCGGAAGCCGGCCCGGCGTGATCGGCGGCGCTGTCGGCCCCGCTGACGAAATAATCGCGATGCCGGATGGTCTGGGTATAGAGGAACACGCCGTACAGAATGATCGTCACGACACTGACGAAGCCAAGTTGGGCTGCCGAATAAAATGGTCCCGGCGTGGTCATCGTGTAGTTCGGAAGCACCAGCGTGATGGTCGCAAGCACCGTCAACACCGAGAGATACAGATTGGCGCCGGAGACCTGAAAGTCCTGTTCGCGGTAGCGCAGCCCGCCGACGAGGATGCAGATCCCGGCAAGCCCGTTGCACACGATCATGACCACGGCGAAGACGGTATCGCGCGCCAGCGTCGGCACGGCCGTGGCACCAAGCATGATGGTCGCGATCAGAGCGACCTCGATGATGGTGACGGCCAGGGTCAGCAGCAGCGTGCCGAACGGCTCACCGATCTGTTCGGCGATCACCTCGGCATGATGCACGGCCGCGAATACCGTGCCGAACAGGATGACCAGCAGTACGACGGCAAATACCAGCCCGCCGGCCGACGGCGCGAAATTGTAGCCGGTCGCGGTCACCGCCACGAAAAGCAGCACCGCCAGCGCGGGGAAAATCCACGACGATCGGGGCATCGGTCCGTGTGCGCTCATCTGATCATCCCAAAGAACCGAAGCCGACCATGCACCAAAGCGGCGAGGCCGTCAGCCGAGCGTATCGATAAAACGGTGCGCGGCTTCGAGTGCGCCGTAATTGTCGAGATCGTCATGGCCGCCTCCTTCGAACCGCGCGAACTGCTTCGGCTCGTGCGCCAGCGCAAACATCCGTTCGCCCAAAGCAATCGGGATGACGGGATCGCGGCTGCCTTGCATGATCAGGAGCGGCGCGGTGATGCGTGCGATGCGTTCATCCGAGCGGAATTGATCCCGCATCAGCCAACGTACCGGCACCGCGCGAAACAGCCGGATCGAACTCGCGACGTCAGCGGTCGACGTGTAGGGCGCCTCCAGGATCAATTTGCCGACCGGATGATCCGCCGCCAAGGCGACCGCAACGCCGGTCCCCAGCGAAAAGCCCCAGGCGACGATTTGATCGGTTTTGTACCGCGCGGTCGTAAATGCGTAAGCGACAGCCGCATCCAGCAGGAGTCCCTGCTCGCTCGGCTGCCCGCTGGAGCCCGCATAGCCCCGATAGGACAACGCGACGAGACCGGTGCCGTCAGAAATGATGCCGCGAAAACGGCTGACACGGCCAGCGAGAAAATCGCCATTGCCGGGGAAGAACATCACGACGGGGCGCCCCGGTTCCGGCGGGACGTGCCAGACGATGACTTGCTCGCCATCGGCGGTTTTCAGAACGTGCTCTTCAGCTTCCGGAAAACCGGCTGCTTCCGGTGCCGTCCGCCCGACCGGCGGGATCGGAAACAACATCGAGCGCTGGTTGAAATACAGCACGGCAAGGCCGCTGAGATAGCCGAGGGCGACTACGATCAGGAGCCATTTCAGGACGATCATCAGCACCCGCAAGCGGGATTACATCCCCTTGACGATGTTCTCGGTCATCTTCTTGGCATCGCCAAGCAGCATCATGGTGTTGTCGCGGTAGAATAGCGGGTTGTCGATGCCGGCATAGCCCGACGCCAGCGAGCGCTTGATGAACATCACCGTACCGGCCTTCCAGACCTGCAGCACGGGCATGCCGTAGATCGGCGAGGTCTTGTCTTCCTCCGCCGCCGGATTGGTGACGTCGTTCGCACCGATCACGAAGGCGACATCGGCCTGGGCGAATTCGGAATTGATGTCCTCTAGTTCGAACACCTCGTCATAGGGCACGTTGGCTTCGGCCAGCAGCACGTTCATGTGGCCGGGCATGCGGCCCGCGACCGGGTGAATGGCGTATTTCACCTCGACGCCTTCCTTCTTCAGATTGTCGGCCATCTCGCGCAGCGCGTGCTGCGCCTGCGCCACCGCCATGCCGTAACCGGGCACGATGATGACCTTCTGGGCGTTCTTCATGATAAAGGCGGCGTCGTCGGCGGAGCCAAGCTTGACCGGGCGCACCTCGCCGGTACCGCCGCTCGCGGCCGCCGTCTCGCCACCAAAACCGCCGAGGATGACCGAGATGAAGGAGCGGTTCATCGCGTGGCACATGATGTAGGACAGGATCGCGCCGGACGAGCCGACCAGCGCGCCGGTGATGATCAGCGCCGAATTGCCCAGCGTGAAGCCGATGCCGGCGGCGGCCCAGCCGGAATAGGAATTCAGCATCGAGATCACGACCGGCATATCAGCGCCACCGATCGGGATGATCAGAAGCGCGCCGAGCACCAGCGCGAGAACGACGATCAGCCAGAAATCAAGCGCGCTGCCCGACATCACCAAGCCGACGATGAACACCACCAGCGCAACGCCGAGCAGGATGTTGATCAGATGCCGTGCGGGCAGGATGATCGGTGCGCCGCTCATGCGGCCCGACAATTTCGCGAACGCGATCACCGAGCCCGTGAAAGTCAGCGCGCCGATCGCGACGCCGAGCGACATTTCGACCAGGCTCTGCGGATGGATGTTGCCGGGCGTACCGATATCGAACGCCTCGGGCGCGTAGAACGCGCCGGCCGCGACCAACACGGCGGCCATGCCGACCAGCGAGTGGAACGCGGCGACCAGTTCGGGCATCGAGGTCATCGGCACCCGGCGCGCAATCACCGCGCCGACGCCGCCACCGATTGCCACGCCGAGGATAACCAGCACCCAGGCAACACCATCGGCCGGCGGATGCGACGCCAGCGTGGTCGCCACCGCGATCGCCATGCCGATCATGCCGAAGAAATTGCCCTGCCGGCTCGATGCAGGGCTCGACAATCCGCGCAGCGCCAGGATGAACAGGACGCCGGCAACGAGATAGAATACTGCAGACAGATTGGCGTTCATCTAGAGGCCCCCATTGACTTCGTCACCACGAGGTGCACGCCGCTCACTTGGCTTTCTTCTTGTACATCGCCAGCATGCGCTGGGTGACCAGGAAGCCACCGAAGATATTTACGCAGGCAAAGATCAGCGCGACAAAGCCGAAACCGCGCGCCCAGCCTGATCCGCTCGAGATCATGCCGACACCGACCGCAAGCAGCGCGCCGACCACGATCACCGAGGAGATCGCATTGGTCACCGACATCAGCGGGGTATGCAGTGCGGGGGTCACCGACCACACCACGAAATAGCCGACGAACACGGCGAGCACGAAGATCGAGAGCCGGAACACAAAGGGATCGACGGCCTGTGCGATATGATCCATGGCTTCGCTCCTTAGGCTTTGGGCTGGAAGTTCGGATGAATGACGGCGCCGTCCTTGGTGAGCGCGGTGGCTTTCACCAGTTCATCGTCCCAGTTCACCGCCAGCGCCTTGCTCGACTTGTCGACCAGCGTTTCGATGAACGAGAACAGATTGCGCGCGTAGAGGCTCGAGGCCGATGCCGCGACCCGGCCTGCGACATTGGTGTAGCCGACGATCTTGACGCCATCGACATCGCTGACTTCGCCGGCTTTGGCGCCCTCGACATTGCCGCCGCGCTCAATCGCGAGATCGACCAGCACAGAGCCCGGCTTCATCGACTTCACCATGTCCGAGGTCACGAGCTTCGGCGCCGGACGCCCCGGAATCAGCGCGGTGGTGATGATGATGTCCTGCTTCTTGATGTGTTCGGCGGTGAGCGCGGCCTGCTTGGCCTGATACTCTTTCGACATTTCCTTGGCGTAGCCGCCGGCAGTTTGCGCGTTCTTGAATTCTTCGTCCTCGACCGCGAGGAATTTCGCGCCGAGGCTTTCGACCTGTTCCTTGGTGGCGGGGCGCACGTCGGTCGCGGTGACGACGGCGCCGAGCCGACGCGCGGTCGCGATCGCCTGCAGGCCGGCAACGCCCACGCCCATCACGAATACTTTCGCGGCGGGAATGGTGCCGGCGGCAGTCATCATCATCGGAAAGGCGCGGCCGAAGGCTTCAGCGGCCTCGATCACGGCGCGGTAGCCGGCGAGGTTAGCCTGGCTCGACAGCACGTCCATCACCTGCGCGCGGGTGATGCGTGGCATCAATTCCATCGCGAACGCCGAAACCCCGGCATCCGCCATCGCCTTGAGCGCGGCGTGGTTGCCATAGGGATCCATGATGGCGATTACCAGCGCCCCACGCTTGTACTTCGCAAGCTCGGATGCCTCGGGCCGCTTCACCTTGATGACGATATCGGCATCCTTGAGCGCGTCAGCGCTGACAGTGGCACCGACCGTCGTGAACTCCGAATCCGGCAGCCCCGACTTGATACCGGCGCCCGGCTCGATGGCGATATCGACGCCCAAGGCCTTATACTTCTTCACCGTATCGGGCGAGACCGCGACCCTCGGTTCGGACGGATCGATTTCCTTGGCGACGGCAATCTTCATGGGGCCTCCGGCAGCGCGAGACACGCGCGCACGAGCAAGCTAGCGCGATTTCTGCTGCGATGGATACCGGTTTCACAACCGGAATGCGGGCAATTCTGTTCTGATCGCGCCGCCGCGTTGCGGCGCAACGGGCAAAAGGGAGAAGGAATCAGGTCAGGAAAATCGCCATCATGGCGAGGATAAAGATGACGGCGGCGCTGCCGTACTTCACCAGTTTGATGAAGCCTTCATAGGTCTGCTCATGCGCCACATAATCATTGCCGTCGGCGGTCGTGTAGGCGACTTCGTTATGCTCTGACATCGGTGTCCCCAGTCGATATACGTGATCTAGCGTCGAAATACCGCAAACCGGTTGGCAGGGCAACGGCGGCCGGGGCCGTATCAGCCACTTATCGGGTCATTCGGAAGGCCAATTGTCCCGGATCCAGCGGGTCAGGCCGTCTTCGTTCACCTCGCCAGCTGCGAGCGCCAGGATCATGGCGGTGGCGTGCGCCGGATCTGGAGCAAAGGCGATATCGTTCACACGCAAGAAGACCATCATGGCGTGGAATGCAGCGCGCTTGTTGCCGTCCACAAAGGCGTGGTTGCGGGCAAGGCCGAACGCATAGGCTGCGGCAAGCGCAGCCATATCGGTCTGTCCGTAGTGCCATTGGTTGACTGGCCGTAAGATTGCCGACTCGAGCAGGCCCCGATCCCGAACGCCTTCCGGTCCTCCGAATATCGCCAGTTGCTCGGCATGCATGTCGATCACTTCATCGACGTCGAGCCAAACTGGCTCGCTCATTTTGCAAGCGCGGCAAATGTATCGCGATAGTCGTGCATGATCCCGCGGGCGATTTCCATCGTCCGCGCATGCTTCGGGTTGAACGGCGAAAGCCGCAAGCTGCCATCCGGTTGCTGGACCGGATAGAACTTGTCGCCTTCCTTGAGATTTAGCCGGGCCAGAAGCTCCTTCGGCAGGATCACGCCAAGCGAATTGCCAATCTTCCGGATCTGAAGAGCGGTGTCTTCCAGTTTAAAATCGCGAGGGGCTTCGTTCATGCCGCGAGTAGCTTCAGCCATGGTACGGACTCCGTTATACAGACGTATAACACGACCTTTGAGGCCGTTCAACAAATGTTTTACGGCGCTGGAGCCCTCAGCCCATCCGCTCCAGCTCGTCAATCATACCCGCGATCACCGACAGTCCGCCGTCCCAGAATTCCGGGTCCTTGGCGTCCAGCCCGAACGGCTTGAGCAGTTCGGAATAATGCTTGGTGCCGCCGGCCGCGAGCATCGCCAGATAGCGCTCGGCGAAACCAGCCTGGGCGTTTTCGTAGACCGCATACAGCGAGTTCACCAGGCAATCGCCGAACGCGTAGGCGTAGACGTAGAACGGCGAATGGATGAAGTGCGGAATGTACATCCAGAAATTCTCATAACCCGGCCGGATGTCGATCGCAGGTCCCAGACTCTCGCTCTGCACGCTGAGCCAGATCTCGCCGAGACGCTGCGCGGTCAACTCGCCATTGCGTCGCTCGGTGTGAACCGCGCGCTCGAACGAATAGAATGCGATCTGCCGCACCACGGTGTTGATCATGTCCTCGACCTTGCCGGCCAGCAGCGCCTGACGCTGTTTTGGGCTTTTGGTCTCGCTTAGCAGTCGCCGGAAGGTCAGCATCTCCCCGAACACACTGGCGGTTTCCGCCAAGGTCAACGGCGTCGGCGCCATCAACGCCCCATTTTTGGCCGCCAGCACCTGATGCACGCCGTGGCCGAGTTCGTGCGCCAACGTCATCACGTCGCGCGGCTTGCCCTGATAATTCATCAGCACATAAGGATGCGCCGATGGCGTGGTCGGATGCGAAAACGCGCCCGGCGCCTTGCCGGGACGCACCGGCGCATCGATCCAGCAATCGCTGAAGAACCGTTCCGCGATGCTGGCCATCTCGGGCGAGAAACCGCGATAGGCCGTCAGCACCATGTTCTTCGCTTCGGGCCAGCCGATGCTGCCGGTGGCGGCAAACGGCAGCGGCGCATTGCGATCCCAATGCGCCAGCTTCTTCTGTTTGAACCAGCCCGCCTTGAGCCGGTAATAGCGGTGCGACAGCCGCGGATAGGCCGCGCGCACCGAACTCACGAGCGCATCGACCACTTCGGGTTCGACGCGGTTGTTCAGGTGCCGGGAATCCGCGACATCGGCGAAGCCACGCCAGCGATCGGAAATCTCCTTGTCCTTGGCGAGCGTATTGGTGATCAGGGCAAAGGTTCGCTCATTGGCCTTGAACGTCTTCGCCAGCGCCTGCCCCGCCGCCTTGCGCTTTTGCGGCGCGCGATCCTGCAATAAATTGAGCGTCGGCTCGATCGCAAGCTCGCTCCCGGTGACCTTGAAGCGCAGGCCCGAGATGGTCTGATCGAACAGCCGGTTCCAGGCGGCATAGCCGCTCTGGGATTTCTCGTGGAACAGTTGCTCGACGCGATCTTCGAGCTGATAGGGCTTTTCCTTGCGCAGATCCTCGATCCACGGCCGGTAATGGCCGAGTTCGGGCGTCTGCATTGCGCGCTCGATCGCGGCATCGTCGACGCGGTTGAGTTCGAGCGCAAAAAACAGCAGATGCACCGAGGCCGCCGTCAGCCGCTCGGAAACGTCACCATAAAACTTCGTGATCGCGGGATCGACGCTGTCGCCGGCATGCGCGAGCCCGGCATAGGAGCCGAGCCGTCCGGCGAGATCGTCGATCGCCTCATACCGCCTGACCGCCTCGGCCAGCCACTGGCCGCCATCCGCTTGCACCACATGTTCTGCAAGCTTGCCTTTGTAATCGGCCTCAAACGCAACGCATTCGGTATCCATCTTGGCGAGGTCACCGCTGATTTCCGGCGCGTCGATGCCGGAATAGAGATCCGCCAGGTTCCATTCCGGCAGCTTGCCGGCCTTGTTCTTGGCGGGATTCTTGGCGACGGTTTTTTTGGCGGCGGCTTTTTTGGGCGCCGGTTTGCGTTGAGCGGCCGGCTTGCGGAGGGCGGATGCGGATGAAGAGCGCGAGGACATCTGGTTCGAGCCTGTATGTGCGTTTTAACCTGAAACGGTCGAGCGAGGATGGGCGGCGTCAACCTTTAAGAGTGCGTTAATCGGCTTCAGCGAGAGTGCCCCGATTCGAGACAGATAGTTGTAACGCCCGAGGAAAGCCATGGCTGCCTGCATTTTGATTGCCGATGACGATGCCGTGGCGCGCCGCCTGGTCGAAAACATGGTGCAGAAATGCGGCTATGAGGCGCTCGTCGTCGACAGTGGCGACGCGGCGATCGCCGCCCTGACCGCACCGGAGGCGCAGATCGATGCCGTCGTGCTCGATCTGGTGATGCCCGGCCTCGACGGTATGGGTGTGCTGGCCAAAATCCGCGATGCCGGCCTCAACATCCCCGTCATCGTGCAGACCGCCCATGGCGGCATCGACAATGTAGTGTCCGCGATGCGCGCCGGCGCGCTGGATTTCGTGGTCAAGCCGGTCGGCCTCGAGCGGCTGCAGGTGTCGCTGCGCAATGCGCTCAATGCCAGCGCGCTGAAGGGCGAACTGCAACGCATCCGGCACAGCCGCGAAGGCAGACTGACCTTCGCCGATATCGTCACGCGCAGTGAAACCATGACCGGCGTGCTGCGCACCGCGCAGAAGGCCGCATCCTCGACGATCCCGGTATTGATCGAAGGTGAATCCGGCGTCGGCAAGGAATTGTTCGCGCGCGCCATCCATGGCAGCGGCGAGCGCAAGACAAAGCCATTCGTCGCGGTCAATTGCGGCGCAATCCCTGACAATCTCGTGGAGTCGATCCTGTTCGGCCACGAGAAGGGCGCCTTCACCGGCGCCACCGAACGCCATACCGGCAAGTTCGTCGAAGCTTCCGGCGGCACGCTGTTTCTCGACGAAATCAGCGAGCTGCCGCTGACCGCGCAGGTGAAACTGTTGCGCGCGCTGCAGGAAGGCGCCGTCGAGGCGGTTGGCGGCCGTAAGCCGGTCAAGGTCGATGTCCGCATCGTGTCCGCGACGAACCGCAAATTGCTCGACCGCGTCAAAGCCGGGCACTTCCGCGAAGACCTGTTCTATCGCCTCCATGTGCTGCCGCTGACGATACCGCCGCTGCGGATGCGTCGCGAAGACATCCCGCATCTGCTGCGGCATTTCCTGGCGCGGTTCTGCGCCGAGGAAAACCGCCCGATCACCGGCATCAGCGGCGAGGCCATGGCGCTGCTGTCGCAGCTCGATTGGCCCGGCAACATCCGCCAGCTCGAGAACGCGGTCTATCGCGCCGTGGTCATGAGCGACACCGACCAGCTCGGCATCGACGACTTTCCGCAGGCTGTCGCGCAAGCGCAGGCCGGACCTGAAGCACCCACCGCACCGGTCGAGCCGCTGATCATCGGACCCGGTTCGCACTCGACCGTACCCGCCATGATTTCGGGTAACGAGATACCTATCGCGCCGCTGCCGTCGGCTGGTACCTTGGCGATGCTCACCAGCGCAGGCGAAGTCCGAACGCTGGAAGAAATGGAAACCGAGATCATCCGGTTCGCGATTTCGCATTATCGCGGGCAGATGTCCGAGGTCGCACGCCGTTTGAAAATCGGCCGCTCGACGCTGTACCGCAAGCTCGACGAAGCCGCCGCCAACGATCCGTCCGCCGATAGCACGGACGACGCGGGCTGAGGCAAAGGCCCGATACGGCGCTTGGTCGACCCGGAAATAGGCGGACCACGCGCGGACCCGCACGCCCGGAACATTTGAACCGTTGCCTGCCGGTGACAGACAAAGGCAGGCGCGCATGTCAAAAAGCCAATATTCCGTTGCAAAGCGGGTTTTGAAGTCAGTTTGTCGTGAGTTGCCCCCCATCGCGCTGGCTGCATAATGGGGCCGCATGTATCGTCTGCGTATGAATCGTTGCGTGCAGGCGTAATACGTTAAACGAGATTTGGAGCGAATTCAGACGCGAACTTGGGTTGTCACTGAATGCGCTGAGAACCGATCAGGCCGGCGCTTTAGCGAAGCCAGGAAGCAGCGAAACCAAGACGCGAAGCTGAATCGATAATTACTAAAGGGCTGTTCCATGCCGGGGCAGTGCCACCCAAGGGGTGCGATGATGCGAGACTGTTCGAAGGACCGTGCTGGGTTTGACCGCGTGCTGATGGCGGTGGCAGCGACTTTCATCACGGTATCGGCGGCTTCAGTGTCGGCGCAGGCCGATCCGGCCCGTAACAGTGCCGCAGAGCTGGCGATCGATGCGGCCGTTCCGCGCCCCGAACCCGCCAACGTCCCGCCGCCGACCGCAAGCGATTTCAAGATCGATACCACCGCCTCAGAGCCTGCGGCGGCCACTCCCGCGGCAACCAAGCCCGCCGATGTCGTCACCGCGCCGGCCGCCGATACCGGCAAGCCGGATGTGGCCAAATCGGAGCCGGCCAAGACCGAACCTTTGAAGAGCGACACCGCGACGACCACGCCTGCCGCGACATCCGCTCCGGCTGCCACCGCTGCGGCACCGGCCGCCGAGCCCGCCAAGGAGCCGGTCAAGGCCGCTAGCAATGTGCCCGCCGCCGATCAGCCGGTTGCAGACAAGCTCCGTGACATGTTCGGCTCAAAATCATTGCGCTATTTCGACCGCAAGGCTGAACGCGCCGCGGTCGAAAAATTTTATGCCGCGCGCGACTTCGCGCCGTTATGGACCCAGGCCGGCACGCTGACCGCGGCCGGCAAAGGCGTGATCGCGCGCCTGAAGGATGCGGCTTCCGACGGCCTCAATGCGGCCGACTACCCGGTGCCGGATTTCGCGGCGGCGATTGCGCCGGACGCGCTGGCGGAGGCCGATCTGAAACTCACCGATAGCATGCTGGTCTATGCGCGTCAGGCGCAGAGCGGCCGGATGCACTACTCGCAGGTCAGCGGCGATATCCAATACCCGGAGCATCCGACGGACCCTGCGGAAGTGCTGGCCAATGTCATGTCGGCCAAGGACGCCTCGACGGCGCTTGACAGCTACAACCCGCCGCAAAAGCTCTATCGCGAATTGAAGGCGAAGCTGGCCGAGTTGCGCGGCCAGGGCGGAGGCCCGGTGATTCAGATCGCCGAAGGTCCGGCGCTGAGATACACGCCGTCGCGTAACAAGAAGCAGCCTGCGGTCGTGATGGAAGATCCGCGCGTGCCGCAGCTTCGCGCCAAGCTCGGCATCACCGAGAACGCCGACGACACGCACTACGATGCCAAGGTCGCCGAAGCCGTGCGCAAATATCAGGAAAGCGCCGAGCTGAGGGCCACCGGTGTCCTCGACGATCAGACCGTCAAGGCCATCAACGGCCCGAAGCGCGACAAGCTGATCGACACCGTGGTCGTCAATATGGAGCGCTGGCGCTGGCTGCCGCGCGATCTTGGCGCGGCCCCGATCGGCGACGCCTACGTCATTCTCAACATCCCCGATTATACGCTGAAGGTGATGCAGCACGGCGCGCAGGTCTGGACCACCAAGGTGGTTACCGGCAAGCCGGGCATTCACGCCACGCCGCTGCTGACCGAAACGATGAAGTACATCACGGTCAATCCGACCTGGAACGTTCCGCCGTCGATCGTGTACGGCGAATACCTGCCGGCGCTGCAGCAGGATCCAACAGTGCTGCAACGGATGGGATTGCGGCTCGATCGAAATCCCGACGGTAGCGTCCATATTTCGCAGCCGCCCGGCGAGGCCAACGCGCTCGGCCGCATCCGCTTCAATTTCCCGAACAAGTTCCTGGTGTATCAACACGATACTCCGGACAAATATCTGTTCGCCAAGGATGAGCGCGCATTCAGTCATGGCTGCATGCGGGTTCAAAATCCGGATCAGTACGCTGCCGTCCTGCTCGGCATCACCGAGCCGAATGAGCATTACACCGCCGAAAAAATTCGCAGCATGTACGGCCACAGCGAGGTCGATCTGAAATTCCCGACCCCGATCCCGGTCAACATCACCTACCAGACTGCGTTTGTGGACGACGCCGGCAAGCTGCAGATCCGCAAGGACATCTACGGCCGCGATGGCACCATGCTGGCCCTGCTCCGCAACGCGCACGGCCGCGATATGGAAAACGTGGTCGCGCACTCGCAGCCAAGTTATTCGCGTCCAGCGGGTAGCAGCCTGCCGGCCGGCGTGAACTTCGCCAGCGACACCTCGTCCTCTGGCCCGTCGTTCTTCGAACGCCTGTTCGGAGGTCCGCGCCCCGCTCCGGCCCCTGGCCCGTTCCGCCGGCCGCCAGCCCGTGTGATTACTCGCTGATTAAGGACCGTTTTCGGACCAATTGTATATTCGCCAGCACATTCAACGGTCTTGCCATCATGGCGAGACCGTTAACGTTAACCATTCTCCATCTCGATTTAATCGGTGGGCTATTTTTCGCCACACTCGACGGGTTAGGTTAAGGCTTGACCTTGGGGGTGGGACACAAGTCTCGTTGATTCGTCCCACTTGAAGCTGCTTTCATCTTTCACCGCGCGGGGCTGTGAAAGAATTTAACGATCCGACGGAATTGCTCCGGTTGATCGTCTTGGGTGGGCTCACACGTGCCGGCTGGTTTCGCACGCCAAATCAACTCGCTGTCGTTAATGAAGGCCGGAGCTGGATTCGGCTTGACGTCCTTGTTGCTGCTGGCGGGCGCCGGATCGGTTCATGATGCGGCCGCGTTGAATGAGACCCGCACGCTTTCGTTTCACCACACCCATTCCAATGAAGACCTGACCGTCACCTTCAAGCGCGACGGGCGCTATGACGAAGCCGCGCTGAAAGAGCTCAATCACTATCTCCGCGACTGGCGCACCCAGGACCAGACGGTGATGGATCCGCATCTGTTCGACATCCTCTGGGAAGTCTACCGCGACGTCGACGGCAAGAAGCCGATCCAGATCATCTCCTCCTACCGTTCCCCCGCCACCAACGCCATGCTTCACCGCCGCTCCTCCGGCGTGGCCCGTTTCAGCCAGCACATGCTCGGCCACGCGATGGATTTCTTCATTCCCGGCGTGCCGCTTGAGCAGATCCGTTTCGCCGGCCTGCGGCTGCAGCGCGGCGGCGTCGGCTTCTATCCGACGTCGGGATCGCCATTCGTGCATCTCGACACCGGCAGCATCAGGCACTGGCCGGGCATGACCCACGATCAGCTGGCCAGGGTTTTCCCCGACGGCCGCACCGTGCACCTGCCCACCGATGGGAAGCCGCTGAAGGGCTATGAACTGGCCCGCGCCGACATCGAAGCCCGGGACGGCAGTGACGGCGCCCTGAAGAAGAGCAGCCCGAGCCTGTGGGCCAAGTTGTTCAAGCGCAAATCGAACGACGATGACGACGATGAGGCGGTCAGCACGCCGATGCCGACGGCGCAGCAGGTTGCCGACGCAGCCCAGGCGATATCAGCCGCGAACAAAGCGGCCGACGGCAAATCCGCCGACACCAGGTCCGCTGAAGCCGTCCCGATGCCGCGCTCCAAGCCGCTCGCTACCTCGGCGTTCCAGCTGGCCTCGGCCGACGTCCAGATCGCGCAGCCCGCGAAACCGAAGCCGGCCACCGCCGATACGGCGCAGGCCAAACCACAGACTCCGGCTGACATCATCAATGCGCGCGGCTTCTGGGGCGACGCCGCAGCAGCCCCGCAACAGGCAACGCCCGCGCAGGTCGCCGCCCTCAAGGCGCGCCAGGCGGTTGCCCCGGCCGATCCCCAATCGACCGCCAGCGTACCCTCCGCAATGCAGGCGCTGGCCTATGCACCGGCATCGGCCCCGACGGTTGACCGTGCCAACATGGTCGCCGCCAGCGCCCCGATCCCGCGCAGCGCACGCCCGGCCCCGCGCAATGCCGCCGCCGTGGCCACCGAAATCAACACCGTCGCCGCCAAGGGCACGCAGGGCCAGAGTGGCGTGATTGCGACCTCGACGCGCATTTCCGCAGCCAGGGGCAATGACATCTGGCTGCGCGTCGTGATGCTGGCACCGAGTGCGAGCAACTCGATGTTCACGACGGTGCTCGGCGACACCGATATGACGCTGATGAAGAATTATTTCGCCAAGCCGCAGGCCGTGGTGGCGATGACCTTCTCGGATGATCCGCAAATGGGATTGCTGTCCGAGCGCTTCACCGGATCGGCCACTGCAAAGCTCACCACGACATCGTTCGTGCTGCAGACCGCCTCGCTGCGTTAAGCTTGGCGTAGATCATCACACACGCTCGACGCCGTCCTCGCGAACGCGAGAACCCATAACCCCTCGCCTTTGCAAGTTGGGTTCGGAGCTCACCCCATCAATTCTTATAGGCGCCGGTGTTTATGGGTCCCGGCGCAAGGCCGGGACGACGAGAAGTAAGGTTGCTTCCCCCTCACAGCATTCCCAGCGCCTGCATATAGGTCTCGAGGATGGTTTCCTGCTCGGCGCGCTCGTTGGCGTCCTGCTTGCGCAGGCGCACGATGGTGCGGAGCGCCTTCACATCGTAGCCGTTGCCCTTGGCCTCGGCATAGACGTCGCGGATGTCGTCGGAAATCGTCTTCTTCTCTTCTTCCAGCCGTTCGATGCGCTCGATGATGGCCTTGAGCTGGTCCTTGGCGAATTTTGTCGCGGGCTCGTCCTGAAGGGCGGCAGCAGAGGTGGCCATCGGATACTCCTGAGGGAACTGGCGGTTGGGGCTGAAAGATCAAGCGCCGCACGTGTTGCCGCGCGGCGCTTTTGTCCAGATGACCCTCAAGATCGGGGCGGCCTGCGTCAAGGAAACATCGCAATCATCCACAGCGCGCCCACAGGAGAAAGCGAAGCGTCAATGTCCGCTTGGGGCCTTCTTCATCGCCACGAGTTGCTCGGGGCTGGCGGTGCCCTGAAATTTCGCCTTCCAGGTCTCGTAAGGCATGCCATAGACCGCCTCGCGGCTCTCGTCCTTGGTGACCGCCACGCCCTTGGCGTCGGCTTCCTCTTTCATCCAGTTCGACAGGCAGTTGCGGCAGAAGCCCGCGAGATTCATCAGGTCGATGTTCTGGACGTCGGTGCGCGAACGCAAATGTTCGACCAGGCGCCGGAAAACCGCGGCTTCCAGCTCCGTTCTGGTTTTGTCGTCAATCGCCATGGTGCACTCTCGATCGTTGTCGTGACCGTTATCCCACCGTTTCGCGGCGAGGAGATCGGGCATTAAATAGGCTTTGTCACAGATTTTGCCATATCGCGGCGCAAACAGGGTAGCATTGCCGAGGATTCGGCTGCCGATTGCGTGATCGGGCCACCTCCATTGTTGACAGCCACCGCCGGCTCACGCGAAATCGTCAAAGAATTGATATAGCTTGGCTAAATGATCCCTGAACATTCCCACCGCCCTCCTCCCCTCTCCACGCGCCTGATGGCCGGTTTGCTGCCGGCGCTGGTGCTTGTGGTGATGTGCCTGTGGAACAATCCCGCGGCGGCAGACTTTCGTCTCTGCAACAACACCTCAAGCCGGGTGGGCATTGCGCTGGGCTACAAGGACGCCGAGGGCTGGACCACCGAAGGCTGGTGGAACGTGTCTTCGCGCAGTTGCGAGACGCTCCTGAAGGGCACGCTGGTCGCGCGGTATTACTACATTTACGCACTGGATTATGACCGCGGCGGCGAGTGGTCGGGACAAGCCTTCATGTGTTCGCGCGACAAGGAATTCACCATCAAGGGTACCGAGAATTGCCTGGCACGCGGTTTCGATCGCACCGGCTTCTTCGAGGTCGACACCGGCGAGCAGCGCGCCTGGACCGTGCAGCTGACCGAATCCGGCGAACAGCAACCGGCGCAGAAGGTGCCGGGGCTGCCGGGGACGGTCGACCCGAACAAACCGGGCGGAATCCCCGGCACAACGCCCTCGCCCGCAACGCCTGGCCTGCCTGCAGCCCCGGGCGCGTCTGGTCCGCCGCCAGCCGCTGCGCCCGGAAGCAAGCCATGAGACGCCTGCGCCGTATCAAGATCCTCGCAACGCTTGGCCCTGCTTCATCCGACAGCGCCATGATCCGTCGGCTGTTCGAAGCCGGCGCCGACGTATTCCGCATCAATATGAGCCACACGCCGCACGACAAGATGCGTGAGCTGGTCAAGACCATTCGCAATGTCGAATCGAGTTATGGCCGGCCGATCGGCATTCTGGTCGATCTGCAAGGGCCCAAGCTCCGCCTGGGCTCATTCGCGGACGGCGCGGTTCAGTTGCAGAACGGTCAAAGCTTCACGCTGGATTCCGACAAGGCGCCGGGTGATGCCACCCGCGTGCAGCTTCCGCATCCGGAGATTCTCGCAGCGCTCAGGCCGGGGCACGCGCTGCTGCTCGACGACGGCAAGGTGCGCCTGATCGCCGAGGAAACCTCCCCCGACCACGCGGTCACCCGCGTCGTGATCGGCGGCCGCATGTCGGACCGCAAGGGCGTCAGCCTGCCCGATACCGATCTGCCGGTGTCGGCGATGACACCGAAGGATCGCGCCGACCTCGAGGCCGCGCTGGTGACCGGCGTCGACTGGATCGCGCTCTCTTTCGTGCAGCGCGCCGAGGACGTCGTCGAGGCCAAGAAACTGATCCGCGGCCGCGCCGCGGTGATGTCAAAGATCGAGAAGCCGCAGGCGATCGACCGGCTGCCCGAAATCCTCGAAGCCTCCGACGCCTTGATGGTGGCGCGCGGCGATCTCGGCGTCGAACTGCCGCTGGAGCGCGTGCCCAGCCTGCAAAAGCAAATGACGCGATTGGCGCGGCGCGCCGGCAAGCCGGTTGTGGTCGCAACCCAGATGCTGGAATCGATGATCCAGAGCCCGGTGCCAACCCGCGCCGAGGTGTCGGACGTCGCTACCGCGGTCTATGAAGGCGCCGACGCCATCATGCTGTCGGCCGAGTCGGCCGCGGGCAAGTTTCCGGTTGAGGCCGTCTCGACCATGAATCGCATCGGCGAGGAAGTGGAGCGCGACCCGACTTATCGCGGCGTGCTCAACGCGCAGCGCGCCGAGCCGGAGCCGACAGTCGGCGACGCCATTGCCGATGCCGCGCGGCAAATCGCCGAGACGCTCGATCTGTCTGCGATCATCTGCTGGACCGATTCAGGATCGACCGCCTTGCGCGTCGCACGCGAACGGCCGAAGCCGCCGGTGGTGGCGATCACGCCCAATCTCGTCACCGGGCGGAAATTATCCGTGGTCTGGGGCGTGCATTGCGTGGTTGCAGAGGACGCCCAGAACCAGGACGACATGATCAGCCGCGCCGGCCGGATCGCATTTCGCGACGGTTTTGCCAGGGCCGGACAGCGTGTGATCGTCGTTGCCGGCGTGCCGCTCGGCACCCCCGGCACGACCAACATGTTGCGCATCGCCTATGTCGGGCCCGACAGCGACGCGGATATGTGAGCTGCGCGGCTCGATAGCCATTCGGGGTTCGATGCTTCGCGTCACCCCGGAATGACAGCAACACTCAGAGCAGCGTCGCGTCCAAGCTAATCTTCGTATTCAGCACCTTTGACACCGGGCAGCCGGCCTTCGCCATGGCGGTCAATTCATCGAACTTCGCCTTGTCCGCGCCTGGAATCTTCGCCGAAAGGGTCAGATGCACCGAGGTGATGGCAAAGCCGTTAGCCACTTTCTCAAGCGTGACGTCGGCCTTGGTCTCCATGTGCTCGGCGGTCAGCTTGGCTTCGCCCAGGATCAGCGACAGCGCCATGGTAAAGCAGGCGGCATGCGCTGCGCCGATCAGCTCTTCCGGGTTGGAGCCCGGCTTGCCTTCGAAGCGGCTGGCGAAGCCATAGGGATAATCGCTCAGCGCGCCGCTCTTGGTCGAGATCGCGCCCTTGCCGTCCTTGATACCGCCTTGCCATTTGGCAGATCCTGATGTCGTTGGCATCTGTTGCTCCTTACACTGGTTGGGTCGCTCCCGGCGGCGAACTGCCCCATCCTAACGGGACGGTTGCGTCAAAGCGATGTCGCGGCTGCGTCTTTGTTACGCGCCGACCAGCGCTTTCGCCGGCAGCACGGCCTGCACCACGAGGCCGCGGGCGCGGGCGTCCATTACCCCGACCGCGCGCAGCGCCAACAGCGTGACGGTTTGAACCGCGTCGCGCAGCTTGGCCGGATCTTCCATTGTGTCCGGCGCCAATGGGCCGACCAGCAATTCATGCAACGCACCGAGCAGTGCGGAAGCGGCTAATGCGGTGTCCTGCGCCGGCAGATGCCCGGCGCGCACGGCGGCTTCTATTCTGGTGCCGATCTCGCCCGCGATCTCGCGGCGGCTCGCGATCCGCGACGCAGTGACATCGACATCGACCGGCTCGGCCAAAATGCCCCAGGCCAACTTGCGTTGCGACAGTACGTGCACGGCTACCGTCGTGACCGCGGCAGCCAGGGCCGAAGACGGCCCTGGGGCCGCATCCGCGGCACGCCGGATCGCGGCCAGTTCGTCGCGCGAGACGTCGGCGATCAATTCGGAGATCAAATCCGCCTTGGACGGGAAGTAGCGGTAGACGGTGCCGGCTGCGACATTGGCCCGGACAGCGACCGGGGCGATCTGCACCGCCGCCATGCCCCCGTCAGCCGCGGCATTCCGCGCCGCCGCCAAAATGGCGCTGCGCCGCGCCGCCAGCCGTTTCACCACCTGATGGGTTCGCCGATACACCATTCCCGCGTCCCGTCCCGCGCGCCATCGCGCGCAAATCATGCTGTTTTTGGCGGTTCGACCCCTGACCGCATTGAAAAACTGAACAACTATTCAGAGAGAATGACAAGGCTTTTCAGCGCTGTTTTCGAGCGGCGGTGCGATGCGCAGGCCGAATACCTCGGAACCGGGATTTAGTCCGGTACCATCAAGAGTATTCAGGATTCATTCGGTGAACGGGCCGGTTGCGTCGGACTTATTTGGCCCTGGCGCGAACCTCAATATCATTGACGGTCGCGACCCAATGATAATCCCGCAACTGGTCCGCGACATCGGGATTCTGCTGCAGCCAGTCGCTCCACCGATCCGAGAAATTGTCCACTAGAACGACCGTCGGCGGGTTCTTCCGGATGTCTTCGATTAGCGAGGCGCGCTCGCGCGACGCGTAGCGATCGAACATGGCTTCCTGCTCCGGGTCGCGCGGCCCGCCTTGGCGGATGTTGTGCAGATACCCCGCCACCCACAGCCCCTGCTGCCGTGATACCCACGTGCCCTCAAGCGCGCGCACCAGCGGATGACCGAGACCGGGCTCACCGGTGATCGCGAGGATCTTCGGATGCGGCCCCAGGCTGGCGATCGTCGACCACAACGGTCTCGTGTCGAACGCCTTGTCGAAGGCCCAGTTGAACCAGATCATCGACTGCACGAACGTGACCGCCAGCGTCACCAGCGCAAACGCGCCAAGCGCGCGATCGAGCGGCTTCCGCGCTGCGAACGCGGCGCCAAGGCCGAGCATCGCGAACGCAATCATCGGATAGGAATGATACGGCCACCCTTTTCGCTGCAGGAAGAACGCCAGCATGAATCCGACCGAGGTCGCCAGCAGCAATAACAACGTGCTGTCGATCCGCCCCGCGCGTTTCAGCACCAGGCTTGCGAACATCAGCGCCACCCAGATCAGCATCGCCGGCGTCTTGAGCATCTCGACCAGCGATGCCCCGACCAGAATATAAACGTCGCGCACCATTGGTGCGATATCCGACAGGAACGCGGGATAGAACGTCACGACAACAAGCGCGTAGACCGCGACGACAGCCGCCGCGATGAAATTCTCCGGCACGAATAGCGGGCGCCACGATCGTGCCTGAATAGCGAGCGCTATCAATCCGCAAAGGATCCCGATCGCAAAATAAGGCTTGAACGCCATCGTAAGGCCGGCGCCGACACCTGCGACAACGATGGCCCAGAGCGGCGCGCGATCGCCTTTCGCCCTGACGGCATAGAGCGCCAGGGCCGGCAGCAATTCGATGATGGCGATATGTTCGCGTTGCCCGAAGGTCTTGGCCGGAAGCACCGCCAACACCGCAAAAGCCAGCAGCGCGAGCGGCCAGCCGCTCGACGCTTCCAGTGCGCGCGAGTGCTTCAGGATGGTGACGGCGATTGTGAGCGAAATAAAAATCGCAACAAACACCAGGCCGTCCGTGATCATCTCGGCGGGCAATCCTAGCCCGCGCGCGATAAGAACGCCGGGCATATAGGTCAGAACCGCCATCGGCGGGTTGGTTTCGATGACATCGACATAGAGCCGCTGACCATCCACGACACGTTCGGCGACCGTCAGCAGCCAGCTCACATCGGTGTTGGCCGCAAGCCAATGCCTGAGGGCAAGCGCGGTTACGAACAGCACGGCCAGCGCCAGCCAAGGTGCCAGGCGCAAGGCGCGCGGAACGGCCTGCCGCCGCTCGGTCAAAGCAGGCTCGGCACTGGCATCCATGGCCATGGGCGCAAACTTTCGCTAGGCGCTTGCCGCCGGCATCAGCGCAGGCACGCTTTCACGCCGCCAGAGGGCGGCACGACGCATGATCAAGGTCGCGACGATCAGCGTGGAGCCCAGCCCCACTGGCGCGCCGAACATGATGAAGCTGAAGATCAGGGCGGCCGCGCAACCCAGCGCCGGAAGTTCGTAACGCTGAAAACCGCTGCGCAATCCGATGCGCACCAGGAACGCCACCGGGATCGCCAGCACCATCATGTCGTACATGAACAGATAGGGCGTGATCAGCAGCGTGCCGGTCGCAAGCGCCGCGGCCTTCAAGGAGTAGCTGACCCGGCTGCGCCACATCACTGCCAGCACCACCGCGACCGTGGCGGTCAGGATCCACTGGAATATCCACGCCAGTTGTTCGGTGCCGCCCAAAAACCGCACCAGCGAGAACAGGCTTTGCAGCTTCCACCAGGTCGCCTTGCCCTCGGTGAGGAACGCCTGTGAAAACATCGGCATCCAATGAAAGAACGCCTGCCAGCTCTCGGTGCCGAAGGCGAGCCATGATACCACCGCCATCAGCACCGTGACCACGGCGGCGCTGAAGAACACCGTCCATTGCGATGCCGCGATCAGCACCAGCGGAAACAGCAATCCGTATTGCGGTTTATAGCTCAGCAGGCCCAGACAGATTCCCGCCAGCACCGGACGCACCGGCATCAGATACAGCGTGCCGCCGATCAGAGCCGCGGTGAAGAAGCCGTTTTGTCCGACCAGCGCGTTGTTGAGCACCATCGGGGCCGCTAGCGCCAGCATCCAGCCGAACGGGCGGCCGACGATTGCACGCACCACCACCAGATAGGGAATGAGGCTGATGAAGACCCACCCCATGAAAGCGGCTCCATAGGGAAGCCGCGCCAGCAAGGAGGCCACGAACAGAAACGGCGGCGGATAGTGCCAGGCGAAATAGCCGAGAAAATCCTGACCGAGCTGGGCGATCTCGATCGGCCGCTGGATATCCCAATCCCAGGCCTGCGCCGGATGGCCTTCGAGCGCCAGGCGGCCGGCGGCCCAGACGTTGATGAAATCGGTCGGAATGCCCAATCCTTTCGGATCGTAGATCCACCAATGCGAGAAATACGCCGCCGGAAAAAACGAGACGTTGATGACGAACAGCACGAAGCACACGTTGAAGAGCGACGTCGGAATCGCACCGTGGTCAGGCGAAATAGACGGGGCGGAAACGGGCGCGGCCATGCGAGATCCTTTTCGCGCGCGTCGCGGTGTTGGCGGAACGCGCGCCCTCTCCACAAATAGGCCAGACAGGCTTGAGGAAATCTTAAGGTCTGAGGCCGCGGGGAGGCGATTTTCGTGGCGAAATCGCCGGATTTCCACGACAGTCCGCGCGCGAAACCACGCCGCCCGGCACGAGGCGGGTCCAGGAGAAAATGATGGTTAGGAATGAGATAAACAGGCCGGTCACCGGCCGCGCGGTGACCCGGCGATCGCTGATGACGGGAGCCGCAGCAGTCGCAGGCGCGGCGCTGATCGTCCGGCCGACGCGTGCCGCCGAGTACAAATTCTCGCAATATCATAACCAGGCCGCCACCGGTCCGCTGCACAAGAACCTGACCGCGATGTGGGAGGCCGTGCGCAGCGAGACCAATGGCCGGGTCGAAACCACGGTTTATGCCGAAAACAACAAGCTGCCGGGCGGCGATCCGGTGGCACTGAAGATGCTCATCGCAGGCGAAATTCAGTTCTTCACCTTGATGGGCGGCATCATCGGCACGGTGGTGCCGGTGGCCGAAGCGCAGCAATTGCCGTTCGCATTCAAATCGGCATCCGAAGCCCACGAGGCGATCGACGGCCCGTTCGGAAAATATATCGGGGAGGAGATGGCGGCCAAGGGCATGTATCTGTTTCCGGTCGGCGGCTTCGACAACGGCATGCGGCAGGTCGCCTCGATCTCGCGCGCGGTCGCCAAGCCGGACGACTTCGCCGGCATGAAAATCAGGGTGCCGCCGGGACAGATGATGATCGACACCTTCAGTGCGTTCGGCGCCGAGCCGGTGACGACGCCGGCCAACCAGATTTACGACGCGCTGAAAACCGGCAAGGTCGATTCGCAGGAAAACCCGCTGGCGATCCTCGAGGGCTTCAAGCTCTATGAGCTGGTGAAGTATGTCAGCCTGACCAACCATATGTGGTCGGGCTTCAATGCGATGGCCAACCTTGCGCTGTGGAAGTCGCTGCCCGACGACGTCAGGGACGTGATCGAGCGCAACTATACCAAATATGTCCGGCTGCAACGCGAGCAGCAGGGCGCGTTCAACGCCAGCTTGCGCGATGATTTCGCCAAGCGCGGACTGGTGTTCAACGAGGTCGATCAGGCTGCCTTCCGCGCCCGGCTGCCGAAGGTGTACGCGGCGTGGAAGGAAAAACTCGGCACCAGATGCTGGTCGCTGCTGGAGGCCGAGGTCGGCAAGCTGGGCTGACGCTTCGTCGTTTCGGGGCGCGAGTGACACGCGCCCCGATTTGCTAATCCCCCTTCTGCAGCTCTCCAAACCGCTCCCAGCTCTGGCCGTTGAAGCGCATGAACTGCATCTGGTCGACCGGTACATGATCGGTCGGGCTGGTGTTGATCTTGATTCCCGGCAACAGCATCGGCAATTCCAGATCCTTGATGGCGTAGGCGTGCTTGAGGATGTTGTCGGTCGAGAGGTCGTCGCCGCCGGCCTTCAGCACCGCCTCGAGCGCCATCGCGCTGTTATAGGCGTTGACGTAATTGGTGTCGTGCTGGTCCGCGTCGGGAACATATTTGGTCATGAAATCCCGCCACGCCTTGACGCCTGCATCGTCCTTCCAGGCGGCATCATCGGGGTCCTTGACGTAAGCGGTCGAGAGGATGCCTACGCCGGCTTCCAGCCCCGCCGGCTGCATCACCGTCGAGACCCAGACCGCGACGTTGGACAGGAAGGTCATCGGCTTCCAGCCGATCTCGAACGCCTTGCGGATCGACTGCGCGGCGAATTTCGGCGTCGCCGCGATCACGAACACATCGGCGCCGGACGCCTTCAGCTTGACGATCTGGGAGTCGATGGTCGGGTCGGAGATCTCGTAGGTCGCGCTGGTGACAACCGAATTGTATTTGTCTGCGAGCACGTCCTTCAGTCCAGCGAGATAGTCACGGCCGAAATCGTCGTTCTGCGAAATCACGGCGAATTTGGCGTTCGGGTTTTTCGCCAGCGCATAGCGCGCGTAAAGCCGCGCCTCGTAGCGAAACGGCGCCTGCACGCCGACCGTTGCCTGCGGATACTGGCTGACGTCGGCGAATTTCGAGGCGCCAGAGGCCAGAAACAATTGCGGGATGTTCTTGCTCTGCAGATATTTCGCGATCGCGGTGTTGTGGGCGGTGCCGATCGAGGAAAAGATTAGCGCGACCTCGTCGCTCTCCACCAGCCGCCGCGTCTGCTCCACGGTTTTCGGCGGCGCGTAGCTGTCGTCGAGCGAGATCAGATTGATCTTGCGGCCGTTGATGCCGCCGCGCTCGTTGAGCATCTTGAAGTAGCCGACCTCGCCCTTGCCGAGCGCGCCGAACGCCGACACCGGCCCGCTGTAGGGCATGGTCTGGCCGATCTTGATTTCGGTCGCGGTGACGCCGCGCATCTCGGCTGCATTGGACGCTGCCGGCCATACCAGCGCGGCAAGCGCGCCCACTACGCCAGTCATCGTGACGAAACGCATCGACGCCCCTCCCCTTGTTATTTCGGGGCGCGGTTATGTCCGCGCTCCCGGCATGACGGAACATGCCACGATGCCAACATGGGCGCCAACCGGAATCATGGCGAGCCGTATCGCCGTAAAAAAAGCCCGGCTTGAAGCCGGGCTTTTTTACAATGGCTTGCCGGAATAACCGGCCGTACCGAACGAAATTACGCCTGCGGCTGCGGCTCCAGACCGGGATCCGAATCGGGACGCGGGCGCGGTTTGCCGGCCGGAGGCACCGCCGAAGTGCGCGGCGTGCTGGGCTCCAGCACGGATTCGCGATTCGGCTTCTTGCCCTTGAGCAGGTCGGTGATCTCATCGCCGGACAGGGTTTCGAATTCGAGCAGGCCCTTCGCCAGGGCTTCGAGGTCGGCGCGCTTCTCGGTGAGAATACGCGTGGCTTCGTTGTAGCCCTCTTCGACAAAGCGCCGGATCTCGGTGTCGATCTTCTGAACCGTGGCTTCCGATGCATTCTGGGTGCGCGACACCGACATGCCTAGGAAAACCTCGTCCTGGTTCTCACCGTACGACACGGTGCCGAGCGCGTCCGAAAGGCCCCAGCGCGTCACCATCATGCGCGCCAACCGGGTCGCCTGCTCGATATCGGAGGAGGCGCCCGAGGTGACCTTTTCGCGGCCGAAGATCAGCTCTTCGGCAACGCGGCCGCCCATCATGATGGCCAGACGCGAGGTCATCTGCTCCAGCGACATCGACAGCTTGTCGCGTTCCGGCAGCTGCATCACCATGCCGAGCGCGCGGCCGCGCGGAATGATCGTCGCCTTGTGGATCGGATCGGTTGCGACGACGTTGAGGCCGACGATGGCGTGGCCGCCCTCGTGATAGGCGGTCAGCAGCTTCTCTTCCTCGGTCATGACGAGCGACTTGCGCTCCGCGCCCATCATCACCTTGTCCTTGGCCTCTTCGAACTCGGCCTGAGTCACCATCCGCTTGTTGCGGCGGGCGGCGGTCAGGGCGGCTTCGTTGACGAGGTTCATCAGGTCGGCGCCCGAGAAACCCGGCGTGCCGCGAGCGATGGTCTTGAGGTTGATATCCGGCGCCAACGGCACCTTGCGAACGTGAACCTTGAGGATCTGCTCGCGGCCGACGACGTCCGGGTTCGGCACCACCACCTGGCGGTCGAACCGGCCGGGACGCAGCAGCGCGGGATCGAGCACGTCGGGCCGGTTGGTGGCCGCGATCAGGATCACGCCCTCATTGGCTTCGAAGCCATCCATCTCGACCAGCAACTGGTTCAGCGTCTGCTCGCGCTCGTCATTGCCGCCGCCGAGACCGGCGCCGCGATGACGGCCGACCGCATCGATTTCATCGATGAAGATGATGCAGGGCGCGTTCTTCTTGGCCTGCTCGAACATGTCGCGGACGCGGGAAGCACCAACGCCGACGAACATTTCGACGAAGTCAGAACCCGAAATCGTGAAGAACGGCACGTTGGCTTCGCCGGCGACCGCACGTGCGATCAGCGTCTTGCCGGTGCCGGGAGGTCCGACCAACAGCACGCCGCGCGGAATGCGTCCGCCCAGCCGCTGGAATTTTCCGGGATCGCGCAGGAATTCCACGATCTCCTGCAAATCCTGCTTGGCTTCATCGACGCCGGCGACATCTTCAAAGGTGACGCGGCCATGCGCCTCGGTCAGCATTTTGGCGCGCGACTTGCCGAAGCCCATCGCCTTGCCGGCGCCGCCCTGCATCTGCCGCGACAGGAAGATCCACACGCCGATCAGCGCGATGAACGGCAGCCAGGAGACCAGCAGCGACACGAACCACGGCACGTTGTCGCCGGGCGGCTTCGCGGTGATCGAGACCTTGCCGTCATAGAGACGCTTCACCAGCGTCGGGTCACTCGGCGCGTAGGTCTGGAAGCTCGAGCCGTTGGTAAAGGTGCCGTGGATTTCCGGCCCCTGGATCACGACGTCACGAACGTGGTTGGCGTCGACTTCCGTCAACAGCTGCGAGAACGAGATGTCCTGCGAGGAAGTGCGCTGACCAGGATTCTGGAAGAGCGTGAACAATGCCAACAGCAGCAGAACAATAATAACCCAGAGGGCGAAATTGCGCAGATTGGCGTTCATCGATCTTCCTTC
>CAVTWC010000021.1:0-115212 GCA_963738105.1 uncultured Alphaproteobacteria bacterium
ACAAAACCTTAAACCCGCAATTCTAGATTTAAAAGTGCGGGCGAGGGCGTTCCGCAGCCGATCAGGTCGGTGAACCGAGAGACCCCCAGAAAATGGCGCGAGCCGCTGCCGCTGGATTTTGGTCGCGAGTTCCGCGCATCGGCGCGGACCGTTCGGTGCTGCCTTGGCGGCTTGCGGCCGTTCTGGTCCTGATCGGATCGAGGCTCCCGGCCATAGCGAGAGCGATCCGGTCAAGGGCGAGGCGACGTTCGCGGCGTCCGGCGGCTATGCCCGGCTGGTGCTCAAGCTCGCCGACGATGTCGATTCCGAAGTCACCACGGCCGGCAACATCCTGGTGATCCGGTTCAAGCATCCGGTCGACATTCCGGTCGAGACCATCGCCGACGCGGTGCCGGATTATGTCTCGTCGGCGCGGCGCGATCCCGACGGCACCGCGATCCGGCTGTCGCTGGCGCGGCGGGTCACCATCAACACGATGTCGGCGGGCGAGCGGATCTTCGTCGATCTGTTGCCGGACTCCTGGGCCGGCGCGCCGCCGAGCCTGCCGCCCGAAGTGATCCGCGAACTGGCCGAGCGGGCGCGCGCCGCCGAGCGCGCATTGCGGCTGGCGCGCGCGGCGACGGAAGCCAAGAAGCGGCCGCCGATCCGCGTTCGCGCCTCGGTGCAGCCGACCTTCGTGCGTTTCGTGTTTGAAATGCCCGACGGCGTCAACGTGTCGTCGGTGCTGAACGAGCAGAAGCTCACGCTGTTCTTCAACGCCGTGCTCAATTTCGATCTGGCCGACGCCAAGATCGCGGCGCCCGCCAATATCGCATCGATCAATCAGAAGGTCGCGGGCGAAGCCTCGGCGGTCGAGATCAAGCTGATCGGCGATGTCGACGTGCATTCGTTCCGCGAGGAAAGAATTACATCATCGACGTCGCGTTCCAGGCCGCTGACAAGCTGTCGGCGCAATTGCCGGTGGCGGATGCTGCCAAGGCTGCGGCGCCGGCGATAGCTGCGCGTCCAGGCGGCTGCTGCGCCGGCAGCGGCGCGCTCAACGCGCGAAGCCGCGCCGAAGGCCGCGGCGCCCGCGCCGGAGAAGCCCGCCGATCACGCGCCGCCGCCGGGACAATCCGGCGAGATGGCGCCGGAGAAGCCGGACAAGGAAGCCAGCGTCGAGGTCAAGCCCGAGATAAAGGCTGAGATAAAACCCGAGCTGAAAGCGGAGCCCAAGCCCGAAGCCAAGGCCGAGATCGCGCCCAGCCCGGCCCCACAGCCGAGACGCAGAGCGCGGTGCAGCCGGACCATGCCGGCCGCCGACCGGCGAGCGCAAGTGCGCCGCCAGCGAGCGCAAGTGCGCCGCTGGAGATGCCGAAAGCGAGCCCGGCGGCCGCAGCACCTGCGCCTGAAATCATACCAGATGACAACGCCGCTTCGGTGAGCGCCATCCGCGACAGCGAAGGCCTGCACGTGACGTTTGCCTTTGATGCGATGACGCCGGCGGCGCTGTTTCGCCGCGCCGATACGGTGTGGCTGGTGTTCGACACCACCAAGCCGATCGATATCGCGCCTATCAAGAGCAATGGCGGCGCGGTTATCGCCGAGGTCAAGCCGTTGCCGCTGCAGAAGGGGCAGGCGATCCGCATCAGGCTCAACCGTCCCCAGATGCCGTCGCTGGTTGGCGACGGCAAGGCCAACTGGACGCTCACTTTCGCCGACACCATGCAGACGCCGACGCAGCCGTTGGCGGTATCGAGAAATATGACCGATCCGACGCTTGCCAATGTGACGGTGGCGCTGTCCAAGCCCGGACGGTTGCACCGGCTGCTCGATCCGGATGCGGGCGATACCTTGCTGGTGGTCACCGCGCCGCCGCCGGTGCGCGGCTTCATCAAGCGGCAGGACTTTGTCGAGATGTCGCTGCTGGAATCGATCCACGGCGTCGCGATCCGTCCCAATTCCGACGACGTCACCGTCGAAGTCGCGCCCGACAAGATCATCATCGGCAAGCCCGGCGGCCTGACGCTGTCATCGGCCAACGCCGCGTCGGAGCGGGCACCGACGGTGCCGAAGGCCATTTTCGACGTCGACGACTGGCATAAGAACCAGCAGGGCAACTTCAACACCAGCCACGACGCGCTGATCGAAGCCGCCGCCGCGCTGGAAGCCGATCAACGCACGCCGGTGCGGATCGATCTTGCCCGCTTCTATCTGGCGCGCGGGCTTTATCCGGAAGCCAAGGCGGTGCTCGATGTCGTGCTGGCCGACGCCAAGCCGGGCACCGAGGATCCGGCGGCGCTGATCATGCGTTCGGTCGCGAGCATCCTGATGGGCCGTCCCGGGCGCGGGCTCAAGGATCTCGCCAATCCGGTGGTCGGCAACAATTACGATTCGCAATTGTGGAAGGCGCTGGCCTTTGCCCGGCAGGGCAAATGGGCGGACGCGCGCGAGAAATTCAAGAACGTCGAATTCGCCATCACCTCGCTGCCGATCGACCTGCAGCGCATCGTGATTACCGAGGCGATGCGCTGCTCGCTCGAGGTCAAGGATTATTCCGGCGCCGACAAGCGCAGCAGCGACCTCGACGTCATCGGTCTTCCGCCGGAGCTGAAGCCCACGGTTTCGGTGATGCGCGGCCGGCTCGCCGAGGCGCTCGGGCATGAGAAGGATGCCCTGGCCCAATACAAGATCGCGGTCGATTCTCCCGATCGGCAGGCCGCGGCCGAAGGCAAATTGTACGAGATCGCGCTCAAGCAGAAGCGCGACGAAATCAGCCAGCCGGACGCGCTGCGCGAACTCGAAACGCTGGAAGTGATGTGGCGCCGCGACGCGCTCGAAATGCGCGCGCTGGAAATGATGGCGCGGATCTATTCCGATACCGGACATTACGGTGAATCGCTGGCGGCGGCCAAAACCGCGACCCAGCTCGATCCCAACTTCGGAGATGTCGCGGCAGGGGCAGGACGCTGCGCCGGCATCTGTTCGCGCAGATATTCCTGGGAACGAAGGGCGACGATCTTCCGCCGGTCGATGCGCTCGGGATGTTCTACGAATTCCGCGAATTGACGCCGATCGGCCGCCGCGGCGACGAAATGATCCGGCGATTGGCGGATCGGCTGGTCGCGGTCGATCTGCTCGATCAGGCCAGCGAACTCCTGCAATATCAGGTCGATCACCGGCTCGAGGGCGCGGCGCGGGCGCAGGTGGCGGCGCGGCTGGCGATGGTCTATCTGACCAACCGCAAGCCGGATCGCGCCATCGCGGCGCTTCGCACCACGCGGATCGCCGATCTCTCCGGTGAATTGCGCAGCAGCGGCTGCTGCTGGAAGCGCGCGCGCAGAGCGACGTCGGCCGCCATGATCTCGCGCTCGACATCATCTCGAACATCACCGGCCGCGAAGCGATCCGGCTGCGCTCCGACATCTACTGGGCGTCGCGGCGCTGGCGCGAGGCGTCGGAACAGATCGAACTGTATTACGCCGATCGCTGGCGCGACTTCAAACCGCTGAACCCGGTCGAGAAGAGCGACGTGATCCGCGCCGTGGTCGGCTACGCGCTGGCGGAGGATCGCCATCGGCCTGGCGCGGTTCCGCGAAAAATACGCGCCGTTGATGAGCGGCGACGCCGACCGCGCCGCGTTCGAGACCGCCAGCAAGCCGACCTCGACGACGAGCGCCGAATTCGCCACGATCGCGAAGATGGCGGCCAGCGTCGACACGCTCGACGGCTTCCTGCGCGAGATGAAGACCCGGTTCCCCGACGCGACCGCGAGGGCGACGTTGCCGCCGGGTGTTCAGAAGGCCGATCCGTTCCCGACCGGCGCGTTGCCGCGGATCATCGGGATGACGAAGGCCGACGCTGTGAAATAGCGCCGCGGCGCCGGCGTCGTCGATCCCCTCGACAGATGCATGCGGAAACGGCAACCTGCGGCGGCGAACCGTGCAGGGGAAACCGCCATCATGAGCAAACCCGTCAGGACCGAAGCCGAACTGATTGCGATGGCGCAGGCTGAACTGAAAGCTCACGCTCGACTGTCCGGACGGCCTCGTCATTTCCGTTCTGCGCAACGGAGATTCCTGGGAGTTTCGCGCCAGCGCCGATGCGGCGACCGTGGCAAGGCCCGGCTATCCCGAATGCGTCGCGATGCTGGTGCAGATCGGCGATCACCTCGGCAAGCAATATGATGTGAAAGCAACATGATCTCAGCGGCTGGAACGTAATCCGGAAAAGTGGAATAGCTCGTGGCACAAATAAAAGTTTTGATATCCGGTGGGTTCAGCGGCGCGTACGAGGAATTGTTGCCGGAATTCGAGCGGTCGAGCGGCTTTGAGGTCGCGACCGGATCGGGTGCGTCGCAAGGAACGGGACCGCAGACGATTGCCGCGCAGCTTGCTCGCGGCGTGCGGTCCGACGTGGTGATCCTGTCCAGAGAGGGTCTCGGTGAGCTGATCGCCGCGACTAGAATCGTTGCGGGAACGGACGTCGATCTTGCGCAAGTCCCCGTCGGCGTTGCGGTGCGGGCCGGGGCTGCGAAGCCCGACGTGAGCACTGTCGAGGCCTTCAAACAGGTTCTGCTCAATGCCAAAACCATCGCGGTCCCCGGAAGCACCAGCGGTATCTGGCTTACGACCGATCTTTTTCCGCGGCTCGGCATTGCGGAAAAGATCAAGGTCGAAGTCAGACCCCGCGGCACGGACGCCGCCGCGATGGTCGCCGCGGGAAACGCGGATGTCGGGGTCTTGCCGACCAGTGAAATTGTGTACGCGGCGGGCGTCGACTTCGCAGGCAACATCGCACCTGAGATCCAGTTTGTTCAGACGTTTTCAGCCGCTATCGTGGCTGGCTCTAGCGAGATCGAAGGTTCCAGGCGGCTGATCGAATTTCTGACCTCGGCGCGCGCTTCCGAAGCCATCAGGAAAAGCGGCATGGAGCCGCTCGCGGTCTAGACGGAAAGTCGATTTTCCATATCCGCCAGTCCGCGCTATTTTGCGCGGAGGCGTTGGCCCTGAAATCTTGAAGGAGGCTCAGATGCGCATTCAGGTTTTGGCGATTTTGATGATCGCGCCGGTCTTGATGGCGGCTCCTGCCCGGGCCCAGACCTATGACCCGGCCTATCCGGTCTGCCTGCAGGTCTACCAGGGCCTTGTCGATTATTACTACGAATGCACTTACACCTCGCTGCCGCAGTGCCAGGCCTCGGCCTCGGGCCGTGCCGCACAGTGCATCGTCAATCCGTATTACACAGGGCGCAAAAACCGCCGGGACGGGAACGGCGGCATCGCCATGTCTATTGAGCTGAATGTCTAATGAGCTGATGGTTGGCGCGCAGGAGGGCAGCGCGAAGCGGGTTAAAGTTATCACCCGAGGGAATATTTCGCGGAAAATCCCGGTCCCGTCACCGCGGTCCGGGAACATGTCGGCGCCGGACAAACAGGTGCGCCTATGAACCATACCGACGCCGTTTCCATCACAGGTGAGCCGTCCGATGCGCTCCGGCGCAAGATGATTGGCCTGTATCCGGCCGCAACGGCAATGGTCTATCCGTTCCTGCTGCAGGGATTCCATGCCGCAGTGTCGCCATCCGACGGCGCATTGTCCGCCGTTCGTATCACGGGTGCCGCTGTCATGCTCGCCCTCGCATTTGCGTTGCCCTTGTCGGGACTGGCATCCGCCTATTGGTGGACCCGCGTTGCGCAACCAACGCAATCGGATCTGCGCGCGCGTCGTTTGGCCTATGCCGGCGTCGCCGTGCCGCCGCTGTTTGTCTTTGTCGGCGTCATCTGCGGCTATGCCGCGAACTTGCTGGGGCTTCAGCTCTCCGACGTCGCCATCTGGATTGCGATATGGCTGGCGGCGGGCCTCTATGTCTGGTCCGGCGGGGATCAGCCTGCACCGGAGCGAAAGCTGCACCCGACCGCGGCATGGCGGGTTGCGCATGGCGTGTCCGCCGCCTTGATCACCTGCTATGTGCTGTTTCATCTCGCCAATCATCTGTTTGGGCTGCTTGGTCCCGAAACCCACGCCGCGATCATGAAAGCGGGCCGCGTTGTGTATCGCGCCCCGCTGATCGAACCCGTGCTGGTGCTGGCGCTATTGTTCCAGGCGTCGAGCGGCGTGCGGTTGGCCTGGCACTGGAGCCGTCTTCGCACCGATGCCTATCGCGTTTTCCAGATCGGTTCCGGCGTCTATCTGGCGGCGTTCCTGCTGGCCCATTTGAATTCGGGGCTGATCGCGGCGCGTCACGTCTACAAGATCGAAACCAATTGGGCCTGGGCCTCGGGCGCGCCGGAGGGACTGATTCATGGCGCCTGGAACATCCGCCTGTTGCCGCATTACGCGCTGGGTGTGTTTTTCATCCTGGCGCATCTCGCATCCGGATTGCGGGTCGTGATGACAGCGCACCACGTCAATGTCGCGACGGCCAATCGCATGTGGTTGGCCGGGCTGACAGCCGCCGCTTTGATTTCCACCGCGATTATTTGCGCGTTGTGCGGCGTGCGGATCTAACGCGCAGCCCATAGCCCGATTGACGCAAGTTGAAGCGTCCGGCTCCAGCGCTGCGCTTTTGGGGCGAAGCGCGCCGGGGTATTTCCGTCGTTTTATATATTCGTTGACACGAATATTCGTGTATGTTGATATATAAATCATGAACCCAGAGACGACGCTTTCCGCGCTTGGCGAACCTAATCGATTTCGAATCGTCGAGTTGCTTCGCACGGGGCCTCGATCGGTGAACGACATCCGTGGCCGGCTGGGGCTGAGGCAATCGCAGGTTTCCCAGCACCTCACGGTCCTCAAGGCGGCGGGATTGGTGGAGGCGGAGCCGCGCGCGCAGCAGCGGCTCTACAAACTACGCGCGCAGCCTGTGAAGCAGCTTCACAAATGGCTCGATCGCTACCGGTGCATCTGGGAAGAGCGGTTCGAGCAACTGGACGAGCTCGTTGAGGAGATCAAGCGAAAGGAGAAGCCGGATGCCGCAGGCAGGAGGTGAGGGCGCCGTGAGAAACGAAACAACCGTGGAGCGGACGTCCGACCGTGAGCTGGTCGTTACCCGCATGTTCAATGGACCGGCGCATATTGTGTTCGACGCATGGACCAAGCCGGAGTTCTTGAAAAGGTGGTGGGCGCCCAGGTCCCTCGGCGTGTCGCTCTTCGAGTGCGAGTCGGACCTGCGTGTGGGAGGAACTTACCGCTACGCGTTCGGGCGCGACCCGAGCAAGCCGGAGGTGTTTTCAGGGCGGTACATCGAAGTAAGTCCGCCCTCACGGCTGGTTCTGACACAGCTCTACGAGCGGATGCGTGACGTAGGCGAGGCGGTCGTCACCATCACCTTCGAGGAGAGCCAGGGCAGGACGCGTCTCACCCTGCACCAGCTGTTCCCCAGCAAGGAAGCGTTGGACGGCGCAATCGCCTCCGGGATGGAACGAGGAATGCGCGAGACTTCTCGATCAGCTCGACGTGCTGGTCGCTTTGTTGCGCTCATGAAGTCGAAGAGGTGCATGGAAGCAAAAGCCGGGCACATGCCGTCGTTCGCAGCGGACTGATTTGCCCGACGGTTGATTTGTGGCTCGCCTGTCCAGCCCCCTTTGCAAAAATATTCCCTCTTCTCATCGGACCCAAATCACCGGCTTATACTGTTCTGTCTCGTGCCCGGGAGAGGGGCGTTGGCCATCGTCACGAACGTTGGGCGCGGGATGCGGTGGACGCGGTGGCGTCGTCGCGCCTTTTGGCGCGGACGAACGATGCTAAAGCGGACGGCGAAGTCGTGTGGTCCTGACGCCCCGATGCTGGCGTTACGTTCTTGAGAAGCAAGCTTCTCAGGGGCAACGGTGACAATAAAGCCGGTCACCGGGGAGAGAGCGCGAAGGAAACCGTTAAAACCATTGCGCAGGGAAGGCCGGACTGCTTCCGCTGAACCTGTATGCTCGTGTGCGCCTTTTTCTACGCCTTTGCACGCGAGACCGCGGGTGCAGCGCGCACCCGGTCTTCCCTGCGCCCTCTCTTGAGTCCCTGCCTTGAGGGCGGATGATGCTTGCACAACTCGGGCGCATCGCGCGGTGAGGGCGTGAAGTCATGCCGGTTTTCCGAAGATTTGAAGCGGGTACGCCTTGCGCGCAAGCTTCCTAAACCGGTGTCTGCTCTGCAGCAGCGCACTTCCTTCCCGCGGCCCGCCATGACATCTGTGATGGCATCGACACGACAGGATATCGCCGCCATGCAAATCACGGACACTCAAGTTCATCTTTGGGAGGCGCATCGTCCCGATCGCCCCTGGCCATCAGAGCAAATCGGCAAGCCATCTTTCGTGGTGGTGCCCGGCGCAAGGCCGCATCGGCCGGAGCCGCTCGGCGCGGACGAGTTGATCGGAATGATGGACCGCACCGGAATCGATCGTGCGGTCATCGTGCCGCCGTCTCCGGTCGGCGACAGCAACGACACCGCACTGGAAGCGGCGGTACGGTTTCCGGCACGCTTCGCCGTGATGGGACGATTCAATCCTGAAGCAGACGGCGCGCGCGAGCGCCTCGAAACCTGGCTCGATCAACCGGGTATGCTCGGCATTCGCATGACGTTCTTCAAGCCGATCTGGGCGCGATGGCTTGCTCCCGGCGTGATCGACTGGTTCTGGTCCGGCTGCGAGCGGCTCGGCATTCCGCTGATGGCGCTGGCGCCGGGATTGCTCGGAGAGATGGCGGCCCTGGCGCAGCGCCATCCCGGTCTTCTGATCATCGTCGATCACATGGGACGACGCAGCGAACTGCGCGACGCGGAATCTTTCGCCGATCTGGACAAATTACTGGCGCTCGCGCGGTTTCCCAACATCGCCGTCAAGGCAACCGCGCTGCCGTGCTACTCGACCGAGCCTTATCCGTTCGCAAATCTCGCGCCGTATCTGCTGCGGACGTTCGATGCCTTTGGCTCGGAGCGCCTCATGTGGGGCTCCGACGTAACGCGGCTGCCGTGCAGCTACAGCGAATGCCTCGACCATTTCAGGCAGGAACTTCCGTTTCTGACCGACGAAGACCGCGCAAATGTGCTGGGCGCCACGGCTGCCCGGCTGTTGCGCTGGCCCGAAGGCGGTAGATGAGGAGAGATCGTTAGCCGCCGTAACTCTGCACCAGGCTTCCCGCGACCAGCGACCAGCCGTCGACCAGCACGAAGAAGATCAGCTTGAACGGCAGTGACACCACCGCCGGCGGCAGCATCATCATGCCCATCGACATCAGGACCGATGCGACCACGAGATCGATGATCAGAAACGGCAGGAACAGCAGGAAGCCGATTTCGAAGGCGCGCTTCAATTCGGAAATCATGAATGCCGGGATCAGGATCCGCAGCGACATTTCATCCGGGGTCGCGGGCGGCGGTTCGTTCGAGAGATCCAGGAACAGCTTGAGGTCCTTATCGCGCACGTTCTTCATCATGAAGCCACGCAGCGGCACCGAGGCGCGCTGCAGCGCTTCCTCGACGCTGATCTGGTTGGCGACCAGCGGCTTGATGCCGTCGTCATACGATTTCTGCAGCACCGGCCCCATCACGAAGGCGGTGAGGAACATCGCTAGTGCGACCATCACGGTGTTTGGGGGCGCGGTGGCGGTTCCCATTGCGGTGCGGAGCAGCGACAGCACGACGACGATCCGGGTGAACGACGTCATCATGATCAGGATCGACGGCGCGATCGACAGCACCGTGAGCAGCGCGATTAATTGGATCGAGCGCTCGGTGACGCCGCCATTGCCCTGGCCGAGATTGATACTGATATCCTGCGCCAACGCCGGTTCGGCCAGCGATCCGGCGGTTATTATCAGTGTGGCAAAAAATAAAACTCTACGCGGGAAGGAAGCCGATCTCACGAAGGCGACTTCGGACGACCCAGCAGTGATGCCATCTCGTCTTCCAGATTCTCAAACCCGGTCTTCGGCGGTGTCGCGGCGGCCGGGGGCGTGACCGGCGGCGCGGTCGGCGGTTCGACGCGGGGGGCAGGGGGGGCAGGGCGGCTCGGCGGCGGCTCAGGTGCGACTGGCGGCGCACCGACGCGCGGTTCGCTCGGCTCGGCCGGCCGGCGCAGTGCGGCTTCCAGCCGCTGCGCCATCTCGGCAAGGTTCTGATCGGCCGACGACATTGGCGGTGCAGGCGCCGGTGGGGGAACGGGTGGCGGCGGCGGCGGGGCGACAGGGCGCTCGGCGCGAAGCGCCGGCGGCTTCGGGGCTTCGGCCGGGCGTGTCGGGCGCGGCATCATCGGCTCGGCGCGCTGTGGCCTGGAAGGCAAAATCGGCGGATCGCTGCGCATCTCGACGCGCGGCTCCGAGCGCGGGCTGCTCGGCTCGGGCGCGAGACCTGCAAAGGGATCGATGCGCCGTTCCGGCGCCGCCGGGCGACGCAATTCGTCGGCAAAGGCGGGACGGGGCCGTGGTGGCGGTTCCGGCATCTGCGGCTCGGCGTGATCGAAGCCGTCGGACCTTGATCCGTCGTCGCTCCAGTTCGCGGCGTCGGGCAGCGGCGCAATTCGCGGCGGCGCTTCCACGCCGCCAACGGCGGCCCGTGACGCCATCTGGTCCCGCGCGGGCGTGGCACGGAGGATGTTGGGTTCCACCACGATGTCGGTGGGGCCGCCGATCATCAGGAGATGTTCCACATTGTCGCGCCGTACCAGCACCAGCCGCCGGCGGCCATCCACCGCCGCAGCGTCAATCACCGCCAGACGCGGCATCCGGCCGCGATTGGTATTGGCACCTAACCGGTTCCCGGCAAATCGGCGAACCAGCCACGCCAAAGCGCCGATCAGCGCCAGAACGGCCACGAACGCTAAGATGAATGTCAGTGCCTGCATGCTTGGTCCCCGGCAAACGGCGATAAATCAGAGATTTGCCCAATCTCTTAATTCCCCAGGGCAAGAACTGCCGCCCCGATATCTTAATAACCCATGAATCGGCTGGGCCAAAACGACTTCTCGCGTCCTCCAGCTCCAGCAATCGGGCTGGTTAACGAGGCTTTCGTGGCGAAAATGCGCTCGTATCCGGCGCGGAACGAACCGCCGCGAACTTCGATTCCGCCAGCCAAAACCAATCTTAACCCGCTGTTAACCATACACGCGGCAAATTCTGCCTACCAAGGGCGTCGTGCCCGAAGGCAACGGGAGAGCGGGAGCGATGTCCATCAACGATCTTCCGGTGCTGTCGGCGCTGCGGACCAAGATGCAGTGGCATCAGGAGCGTCAGCGCATCCTCGCCGAAAACGTCTCCAACTCCGACACGCCGAATTTCAAGCCGCGCGATCTGGTCGAGCCGAAATTCAACTCGGCCGGCGCCAATGTCGGGGGATCGATGGGCTCGCTGGCGATGATGCGGACCAGCACCGGTCACATTGCCCCGTCGGGCGCTCCTGATTCGTTCGAGCAGAACCGCAAGATGGCTTTCGAGACACGCCCCGCCGGCAACTCCGTCAATCTCGAAGACGAGATGATGAAGGCCTCCGCCAACCAGATGGATTACGCCGCAGTCAGCTCGCTTTACAGCCGCAGCCTGCATCTCATCAAGACGGCGATCGGCAAAGCCTGAACCGGACGAGACCTGAGGAGAGGACAGCATGGCAGACGATGCGGGAGATTTCGCGAGGTCGATGGGAATCGCAACCTCGGGCCTGCGTGCGCAGGCAGGAAGAATGCGCGTGATCTCGGAAAATATCGCCAACGCCGATTCGACGGCATCGACCGCCGGCGGCGATCCCTATCGGCGCAAGGTGCCGACTTTCTCCTCAGCGCTGGATCGCTCGCTGGATGCGAAGGTTGTCGCGCTTGGCCGCGTGGTTCCCGATTCGACCGCGTTTCGCGTCAAGCATGAGCCGAGCAATCCGGCCGCTGACGCCAATGGCGATGTCAAATATCCCAACGTCAATTCGCTGGTCGAAATGACCGACATGCGCGACGCGCAGCGGTCCTACGAAGCCAACCTCAACATTATCCACGCCACGCGCTCCATGATCCAGCGCACGCTCGACATCCTTAAATCCTGAAACAGGAAACCTAGCCCATGGCTTCACCCACGATCGCTGCAAATGCCTATGCGAGCCTCGCGCGCATGATGGAGACGGGCGGCGGCGCCAAGCCGTCCGATGGAGGCGGCCAATCCTTTGGCGCGCTGCTCAAGGATGCCGTCGGCAGCGTGCTGGAAAGCGGACGCAAGTCGGATGCGCAAACCGTCGCAATGGCGTCAGGCAAGGCCAATGTCATGGACGTGGTGACGGCAGTGGCCGAAACCGATGTTGCGGTTTCGACGCTGGTGTCGGTGCGCGACAAGGTCATCTCGGCGTACGAAGACATTATGAAGATGGCGATCTGATTCTTGGCGCCGTCATTCCGGGATGGTTCAAAGGACCAAACCCGGAATCTCGAGATTCCGGGTTCGACGCCTCGCATCGCCCCGAAATGACGAATGTAAATTTAATGAGCGAGACAACGAAAATGACCGGTGCTGAAACCCTCGATGTGGCGCGCGATGCGATCTGGACCATTGTCGTGGTGTCATCGCCGCTGATGGTCGTGGGCCTCGTGGTCGGCGTCGTGGTGTCGTTGTTCCAGGCGCTGACGCAGATCCAGGAGCAGACTTTGGTGTTTGTGCCGAAGATCCTGGCGATTTTCGTCACGCTGTTGTTGGCGCTGCCGTTCATGGCGGACGCGCTACACAGCGAGATGATGCGGATATCGTCGCGAATCATAGGTGGTTGAGGCACTATGCGTGGATCATGCGCATCGACGTCTCACTGCTGCCCGTGCTCGCGGCCACCTTCATGCTGGTGTTTGCCCGGGTCGGCAGCATGGTGATGCTGTTGCCGGGGTTCGGTGAGTCTAACATTCCGGTTCGCATCAAGCTTGGGATCGCGTTGTTGCTGACGCTGATCCTTCTGCCGCTGCATCGCGCGGCCTATCAGATCGACGTCCAGGCCATCAACCCGTTGCTGGTGATGATGGTTCACGAGATCATCGTCGGCGTCGTGCTCGGCGCCACCGCGCGGGTAACGCTCTCGGCCCTGCAGGTCGGGGGTGCGGTGATCGCCCAGCAAATGGGGCTCGGCTTCGTCACCTCGGTCGATCCGACCCAGGGCCAGCAGGGTGTGCTGATCGGCAACTTCCTCACCATGCTGGGCATTACGCTGTTGTTTGCGACCGACTCGCATTACCTCGTCATCGCCGCGCTCAATGACAGCTACAACATTTTCTCGCCTTCCGATCTGACGCCGAGCGGCGATATCGCGGCCCTTGCGACCCGCGCTTTCGCCGCCGCCTTCAAGATCGGTATGCAATTGTCGGCGCCGTTCCTGGTGTTCGGTCTGGTGTTCAATATCGGGCTTGGCGTGCTGGCGCGGCTGATGCCGCAGATGCAGGTCTATTTCGTCGGCGTGCCGCTATCGATTTTGGCTGGCTTCCTGATCTTCTCGCTCGTTCTCGTGGCCATGATGGGAACGTTCCTCAACTACTTCACCGGCGTCATGCACGATTTGACGCCGTGAATTGAAGGCATGATCAATGGCCGACGAGGACGATTCGTCAGACAAAACAGAAGACCCCAGCCAAAAACGTCTCGATGAGGCGCTTGAGCGTGGCGACGTCGCGAAAAGCCAGGAGGTCAACACCTGGTTCATGATCGCAGGCGCGACGTTGGTGCTGTCGTCGTTTTCGGGATCGATCGGCAGCATGAAGATGCCGCTGCGCAACCTGATCGCCAATTCCTGGATGATCCGGGTCGACGGGCCCGCCCTGTTGGCGCTGGGACAGCGTCTCGAATACATGCTGATCGGGGCGCTCGGCGTGCCGCTGTTGATGCTGGTGATCGCCGCGATCGCCGGCAACATGTTGCAGCACCGGCTAGTGTGGTCCGGTGAGTCGCTGAAACCGAGTTTCAACAAGATATCGCCGGCCTCCGGGTTGAAGCGGATCTTTGGCAAGCAGGCGGCGGCGAACTTCGCCAAGGGCGTCTTCAAGCTGGTCGCGCTGGGCAGTGTGATGACGGCGATCCTGTGGCCCGAGCGCTATCGCATGGAGTCGATGCTGACATTCGACCCGGTGGCGATCATGGGGGTGATCTCCAGCCTGACAATGAAGTTGCTGGGAGCGGTGGTCGCGATGCTCGCCGTGGTTGCGATCGCCGACTATTTCTTCCAGTACCGGACCTGGTTCGAGCGTCAGAAGATGTCGCTGCAGGAGATGAAGCAGGAATTCAAGCAGTCCGAAGGCGACCCCCACATCAAGGGCCGGCTGCGGCAGTTGCGGCACGCGCGCATGAAGAAGCGTATGATGACCGCGGTTCCCAAGGCGTCCGTGATCATCACCAACCCGACCCACTACGCGGTCGCGCTGTCCTACGAACGCGGCATGGCGGCGCCGATCTGCGTGGCCAAGGGCGTCGACCTGATCGCGCTCAAGATCAGGGAGATCGCCAAGGCGCACGACATCCCGATCGTGGAAAACGTGCCGTTGGCGCGGGCCCTGCACGCGACGGTGGAAATCGACCAGGAAATCCCGGTCGAGCACTATCATGCGGTCGCCGAAGTCATCGGTTACGTCATGGGCCTCAAACGCGGGCTTTCCGGCCGGCCGGCTTGAAAAACGTGAGAAACCGGCCTGGAATGCGCCCCAGTAACGAAATAGCCGCCTGATGGACTTGCGCTTGCCGGTCCGATTCAGGCACTCAGGAGCGGGCGTGCACGAGCGCGTCAGCTCCATACCGACAGGCCGCGTCCCCGGGTTATGACCGCCGATACTGACCACGATCCGTCGCAACTGCCGACGAACGGCCACGAGCCGGCGCGGCGCGGCGGCAGCATCGTGCTGGTGCTGCTGGTGGCCGGCGGCATCGTCGCGGCGGCGGTCGCGCTGATGACCATCGGCCGGACGCAGGCGCAGCCTTATATTCTCGGATTGCTCGCGTTGCTGGCGATGGTCGGGCTGTTCAACCTGTTCGCGTTCGCCGCCGGGATCATTCGTTTCGCCGATCGCGCCGCCGATGACCCCGTGATGGGCCATATCGCCGATCAGGCCTATGACGGCCTCGCGGTCACCGACCCCCGTGGTCATGTGGTCTATTCCAACGCGAACTATCTGGCGCTGACGGGGGCTGCGAGCGCGCAGGACGTGCGGCCGGTGGAGCGGGTCTTCATCGGCAATCCCGATGTGTCGGAAGCGGTGTTTCGGCTGCTCAAGGCGGCGCGCGAGGGCAAGCGCCAGCAGGAAGAAGTCCGGATTGCCGGCCATGACGGCAGCCATGGCCGCTGGCTGCGGATGCGGGTTCGGCCGCTCGGCCAGGGCAAGCGCGAGGCGAAATACGCGGTGTGGTCGATCGCCGACATCACGCGCGACCGCGAGCGGCAGGAAGACGTATTCCAGGAACTGCAGCACGCGATCGAATATCTCGATCATGCGCCGTGCGGGTTCTTCTCGGTCAATCCGGCCGGCGATCTTGTCTATGTCAACGCGACGCTGGCAAACTGGCTCGATCACGACCTTGCCGAAATCGGTTCGGGCGGGTTGAAGCTGACCGATATCGTGTCGGGCGATGGCGCGTCGTTGCTGACTTCGATCGCGGCGGTGCCCGGCGAAGTCAAAACCGAAGTGATCGATATCGATCTGCGGATGCGCGGCGGCAAGACCATGCCGGTGCGGCTCTATCACAAGCTGGCGTTTGGGGCCGACGGCGTGCCCGGCGCCTCGCGCACGCTGGTCATCAGCCGCGCCCGCGACGAACGCTCCGATCCGCAGCGCGCCGCCGAAGTCCGCTTCATGCGCTTCTTCGACCATACCCCGATGGCGATCGCGACCGTGGACCGCGCCGGCGATGTGGTTCGCGCCAATGCGCGCTTTGCGAAGCTGGCACAGGGCCTCGGCCTCGAAGCCGGCGCCAGCAATTCGATCTTCCGGACCGTTAGTGCGCGCGACCGCAGTTCATTGATCGCGGCGATCAACCAGGCCGCCGAAGGCCAGGGCGATATTGCGCCGGTGGAGGCGATGCTCGACGGCGGCAAGGAACGCTGGGGCCAGTTCTTCGTCACCGCGGTCGAGGCGAACGAGCGCGAGACCGAGGCTGCGATCGTCTACATGCTGGAGACCACCGAGCGGCGCACGCTGGAGAACCAGATCAACCAGTCGCAGAAGATGGACATGGTCGGCCAGCTTGCCGGCGGCATCGCGCATGATTTCAACAACGTGCTCTCCGCCATCATGATGGCGAACGACTTCCTACTAAACGCGCACAAGCCGACCGATCCGTCGTTCCAGGACATCATGCAGATCAAGCAGAACGCGACCCGCGCCGCGACGCTGGTGCGGCAATTGCTGGCGTTCTCGCGCAAGCAGACGTTGCGGCCCCAGGTGCTCGACCTCGGCGATGCGCTGTCCGATTTGACCATGCTGCTGCGCCGGCTGATCGGCGAGAAGGTCAAATTCGATCCGGTGCACGGCCGGGACCTCTGGCAGGTCAAAGTCGACGTCTCGCAATTCGAGCAGGTGATCGTCAACCTGGCGGTCAATGCGCGCGACGCGATGCCCGACGGCGGCAAGCTGACGATCAAGACGGCGAATGTTTCGGCGCAGGAAGCCGAGAAACTCTCCTACAAGGGGATGCCTCCGGCGGACTACGTCCGGATCGACGTATCAGATACCGGCACCGGCATTCCCGCTGAAATCGTCGACAAGATCTTCGAACCGTTCTTTTCGACCAAGGAAGTCGGCAAGGGCACCGGCCTCGGCCTTTCGACGGTGTATGGCATCGTCAAGCAGACCGGCGGTTTCGTCTATGTCAACTCCGAGCAAGGCAAGGGCACGACGTTCCGTATCTTCCTGCCACGACATCATGCCGAGCAGGAACCGCAGCACGAGTCGCAGGCAACCAATGGATCGGCCAAGGACGGCGCGGCCGAGCCGCCGAAACCGCGGGTCGATCTCACCGGCCAGGGCACGATTTTGCTGGTGGAAGACGAGGAAGGCCTGCGCTCGCTGAACGCGCGCGGCTTGCGTTCCCGCGGCTACACGGTGGTCGAGGCGTCGAACGGCATCGAGGCGCTCGAAGCGCTGGAGGAGAGAGACGGTGCGATCGACCTCGTGGTGTCGGACGTGGTGATGCCGGAGATGGATGGGCCGACGCTGCTGCGGTCAATGCGCAAGCGCAATCCCAACCTCAAGATCATCTTCGTTTCCGGATATGCGGAAGATGCTTTTGCGAAGAGCCTCGAGGAGAACGAAAAGTTCGATTTCCTGGCAAAGCCGTTTGCGCTCAGTGCGTTGGTTGCGAAGGTAAAGGAAACCATGGCGGCGTCATAACGGACCGCACCGCAACAAACGGCCCGATTGCCGCATCCCCGCGACTGAGGGCCGCAGAGCCGGTTCCCGATATTGGCTTCACATTCACGCAACGGTGCCCATCTTAGAAGCACTTTCCCCTGCCGGGGATGGAGGAAAAAGGCCATGAGATTCACGCAGCGCGGTCGCGCTATTTTTAAAGCCCTTGCCGTCGTTATGTCGGTGGCGCTGCCGTTGATGGCGGCCGTCTCGACCGCCGACGCGCGGGTTGGTGGTGGAATGAGTTCGGGATCCCGGGGAACGCGGACGTTCTCCGCGCCGCCGAGCACATCGACGGCACCCAGCGCGACGCAACCGTTCAACCGCACGTTCACCCAGCCGGGCAATCCCGGTAACGCCACAGCAGGCGGCGGCTTCTTCAACCGGCCGGGTGGCGGCATGCTGCGCGGCCTCGCCGCCGGCTTCCTCGGCGCCGGCCTACTTGGCATGTTGTTCGGCGGTGGGCTGTTCGGCGGGCTCGGCGGCCTGTCGTCGCTGTTTGGCCTGATTCTGCAGATCGGCTTGATCGTCATTGTTGTTCGACTGGCGATGTCATGGTGGCAACGCCGCACCACGCCGGCCTATGCCGATGCCCCTGCCGCAGGACCAGGCGGCGCATCGGTTCACCGTATGGGACCAGGGTTCGGGCTGGGATCGAGCAGCGCGCCGCTTGAGATTCTGCCGGCCGACTATGAAGCCTTCGAACGACTGCTCAGCGACATTCAGTCGGCTTGGTCGAACGAGGACATCGCGAAGCTTCATACGCTGGCAACGCCGGAGATGGTGTCGTATTTCACCGATGATTTGCAGCGTAACAAGGCGCGCAATGTCGTCAACAAGGTCACAGGGACCAAGCTGCTGCAGGGCGATCTCGCGGAAGCCTGGCGTGAAGGCGAGACCGACTTCGCCAGCGTCGCGATGCGGTTCTCGATGATCGACAAAACAGTGGATCGCGTCTCCGGCCGCCTGGTCGAAGGCAGCGAGCAGCCGAACGAAGCGACGGAGGTCTGGACCTTCCTGCGGCCGCGCGGCGCCAATTGGGAATTGTCGGCGATCCAGCAGACCAGTTGATCGCGTCACGCCGCGATCGGGAAATCAAGCGCCGCGGTTTATTTCGCGGCGCTTTTTTGCGGGCGATGGCTTTCGTTTCGCCGTCGTCGAGCCGGAATAATATCCCAGCCTAATTGTTGATGTCAGATCATGCGCCGCCGCCCTATGCGGCCGGCCAAAAAAAATTGGGAGGATCCGATGCCGAATTTTGCTACTGTGGTTTCGCGTGCTTGTGTGGCCCTCACCGCGATCACTTGTCTGGTCCTGATTGCGGATCGGCCGGCTAGTCTAATGCGCAGGCGGCGGGCGCCACGTTTTTTGTAACAAGCACCGGCATCGGTAACGGCGCCAATCTCGGCGGTATCGCCGGCGCCGACAATCACTGTCAGGAACTGGCACAGGCCGCGGGCGCCAACGCTTCCGGCGTCAAGACCTGGCATGCTTATCTTTCGACACAGGCGGCCGATGGCAAGCCCGCGATCAATGCGCGTGACCGCATCGGCAATGGACCCTGGCAGAATGCAAAGGGCGTCGTCATTGCCAAGGACGTCGCCGAACTCCACGGTGCCAACAACCTCACCAAGCAGACCGCGTTGAGCGAAAAGGGCGAGGTCATCAACGGCCGCGGCGATACCCCGAACCGCCATGATGTGCTGACGGGATCGCAGCCCGACGGCACCGCGTTCGCGGCGGGCGACGACCGCACCTGCAAGAACTGGACGAGCAGCACGCAGGGGTCGGCGATGCTTGGGCATTCCGATCGCCTTGGCCTGCGCGACGATGACGCGTCGAAATCCTGGAACAGTTCGCACCCGTCGCGCGGGTCCGAAGGGGGCTGCTCGCAGGCCGACCTCAAGAGTACCGGCGGCGACGGATTGATGTATTGCTTCGCTGTGAACTGAGTTCGATTTGGCGGTTACACTGAAAAGTAAAAACGACGCGACGCAGGCCCGGCCGTGCCGCTTGCGTCGTTTTTGCTTATTCGGCGTCGGCGCCGCTTGCCGGCTGAGCACGTTGAACGAATCATCGAATGATTTGTTAGGCTTGGCTGAGCAGGAAGGAGCGGTCGATGCGCTATGAACTTTACTATTGGCCGAGCATTCAGGGCCGCGGCGAGTATGTCCGTCTCGCGCTGGAAGAGGCCGGGGCCGATTACACCGACGTTGCCCGCGGCGCTGACGGGGTGGCCGCGATGATGAAGATGATGGAGGTGAAAAATACGCCGCCCTTCGCGCCGCCGTTTCTCAAGGCCGGCCAGCTCATGATCGGGCAGACCGCCAACATCCTGTTCTATCTGGGATCGCGCCATGGGCTGGCGCCGAAGGCAGAATCCGGTCGGCTATGGCTGCATCAGTTGCAGCTCACGGTGACTGATTTCGTAACGGAAGTTCACGACACCCATCATCCGCTCGGGCCGTCGCTCTATTACGAGGATCAGAAGGCACCGGCGAAAAAACGCACCGAGGAATTCTGGAACGAACGGGTGCCGAAATATCTAGGGTATTTCGAGCAGTTATTGAAGGACAATGGCGGCGGTTACGTCACCGGCCGCCGGCTGACCTATATCGATCTGTCGATGTTTCAGCTCGTTGAAGGGCTGCGTTATGCCTTTCCGAAGCGGATGAAGGCCTTTGAGCGCAAGATACCAGGGCTGGTCGATCTGCACGACCGCGTTGCCGCACGGCCACACATCAAGGCCTATCTCGCCAGCGACCGCCGCATCGCCTTCAATGAAGACGGGATATTTCGGCGCTACAAGGCGCTGGATATTTAGCACGGCAACTGACGAGCTACCTGTTCCGTCCATCGATCGGCGTCATCGCCAGTTTCGCGAGCTCGATGCCATCGATACAGCTGACATTCAGCGCCACGACTTCGGTGCCATCGGGCTTGCTGCCGCGGGCGAACACGTCGACGCCGCAGTCGACGCAGAGCTGATGCCGGATGGCGTGTTTGTTGAAGAGATATTCGCGCAAGCTTTCGACGCCGGCGCGGAGCTGAAAGCTCTTCGGTGACAGGAACGCGAAGTGCAGGCCCTTCTTGGTGCAGATCGAACAGTTGCACGCGGTGACCAGCGCCAGATCGGTGGTGCATTCGAACCGCACCATGCCGCAATGGCAGCCGCCGGTGTAGGTCTTGCTGTCAGGCATCGTCAGCTCCCGTGGTTGCTACCAGACGCCGGGCAGTAGGCGATAGCGTACCCGTGAGATATAATCGTCATAGCCCGGCAGGCCCGCGATCAGCGTGCGTTCTTCTATTCCGGCGCGAATACCGAACAATATCGCAAACAGCGGCGAGGCCGCGAGGCCCCAGACCGAGCCCAATAATAGCGGTATGCCGACAAGAAACAGCACGGCGCCGCTGTACATGGGGTGCCGCACCCAGGCGTAGGGGCCGGTGGAAACCACGTGATGGCCGCGCTCGTGCTGCACCTTGACCAAGGGGGCGGCGAACGAATTTTCGTGCATCACCCACATGATGAAAACGGTGGAAACCAGCAGCAGCGCCAGCCCCAGCGCCTGCAAGACGACAGGGAAATCCGAACTGTGGAAGCGGTGATCGAGCCCGATCGCCACGAACCAGATCAAAAATGCGCCGCCGATCACCGGCACGAATATCTTGTCGGCGGCGGGCTGCTCATCCTGCGCGGTCAGGCGCATGCGTTCGGCCAGCAATTCCGGATCGGTCCGGGCGAGCCAGGATCCCGCTGACAGGCTGATGACGGCCATGGCCGCCAGAAACACCCAGGCCGCCGGCCAGCGCAACGTGCCGGCGGGCGCGAACAACAGCGCGCCCATCCCGACAACCCAGATCAGGCTCTGCCATATCCATTGAGCGATCATGCGGTGCGCCGTCCTACGCAGCGCTCATGATCGCGATGTTTTTCGGCAAACTTGCGGCGATATTTGCCGCTTGGCTCCGCGGCCGTCAGACCAGCTGGTCGATTTGGGTGCCCTGTCCCGGTGGAAGCGGGGCCGGGGTCGGCGGCTGGGCCGCGCCCGCGTCATCGTTATCATTGTCGTTCTTGACGACGGGGGGCGTGTTCTGGTTCGCCGTGTAAGTGGGCTGGACCGGGGGCGGCGCCGAAATGCTGGAAATGCTCATGAACGCATACTCATGGGACAGGGATTGGCACAGGGATCTGGGCCAACGTGCCCGACTGTGACCGGGGCTAACCAACGCCCCATGAATCCAATCGTTAAAAGGCGTGCGATCGCCGCCAACTTGCCGCGAATGGTGAACCAGAACCTCCGATCTCGCTGAAAATCGATCGATCGGGATGAAACGGCGTCACTCGTTGGTGTTGCGCGAGATCGCAATCGAGGCTTCGGTTTTGTTCCTGACGCAGCGCATGTCGAGGCGGCGATAGCGCGTCGAGACGTCGTCGCCATGGATCAGCCCCAACCGCTTGATGCAGCGGGTGACGCCCTTCAGCATGTCATCCTTGGGCAGCGTGAAGATGATGGCCGCACCACTGGCGGCGAGATCGAGAAACGCCGGTGGCGGCTTGCGGACGCTGGATTTGACGAACAGCTGGTTCGAATAGCTGCGACCCGAGCAGCCGAGCGAAAGCTCCTTGGCCTGCGGGTGCGACAGGTAGATCACATTGGCCGCGGTCTTGCCGACCGCGAGCCCGTCGATCTGGTTCTTGAGCTGGGCCGCGAGATCGTCGCAGCGATCGGCGCGGACCGGCGAGGCGCCCGACACGGTGAAGAAAACGGCTGTAAGCAGCGCCGGCGCGATCGAAGTGGTCAAACGAAATTTTATCATCAATACCCCCAAACCATAAAAGCCCGTGCCGGCGGTTCTTGCAAGAGCCGGACAGGGGCGCGCAGAACTACGTGCGTTGTCTGACCCCGTCATAACCGGGCAAATACCCGCGGGGACGCAGAAGGTGCGGTCTGAAGTCGGGCTCGGCGCGTCTGCATGGCAGATGATCCGGTCCTCCCAAAACCTTACCTTTTTCGCCAAAAGTGCTTAGAACGGTTCGATCGCCGGCGTCTCGAAGCGGACGTTTTCGGCTCCAAAACCTGCGAGATATCCCCATGAACGCCCCGACCGCCTTTCCTGACCAGAAGCCCGTTCCGCCCTACAAGCATACGCCGCTTTTTCCGCTGGGGCCCGACACCACGCCCTACAAAAAGGTCACGACCGAGGGTGTGCGGGTCGAGAAGGTGCTGGGCAAGGACATGCTGGTGGTGTCGCGCGAGGCGCTTCGCGCGCTGTCCGAGGCCGCGTTCGGCGACATCAACCATTATCTGCGCCCGGGCCATCTGAAGCAGCTGCGCAACATCCTCGATGACAAGGAAGCCAGCGACAACGACAAATTCGTCGCCTTCGATTTCCTGAAAAACGCCAACATCGCCGCCGGTGGCGTGCTGCCGATGTGCCAGGACACCGGCACCGCGATCATCATGGGCAAGAAAGGCTGCAACATCATCACCGACGGCGATGACGAGGCGGCGCTGTCGGAAGGTGCGCGCGACGCCTATCTGCGCCGCAATCTGCGTTATTCGCAGGTGGCGCCGCTGTCGATGTACGAGGAAAAAAACACCGCCAACAACATGCCGGCGCAGTGCGAGATCTACGCCGAGGGCGACGACGCCTACAAGTTCATGTTCATGGCCAAGGGCGGCGGCTCCGCCAACAAGAGTTTCTTGTTTCAGGCCACGCCGTCGGTGCTGACCAAGGATCGCCTGCTGGCGTTCTTGAAGGAGAAGGTGCTGACCTTGGGCACCGCGGCGTGCCCGCCGTATCATCTGGCGATCGTGATCGGCGGCACCTCGGCCGAACTGTGTATGAAGACTGTGAAGCTGGCCTCGGCGCGTTATCTCGATGCGCTGCCCACCCACGGCTCGCCCGACGGCAACGCCTTCCGCGATCTGGAGATGGAGCAGGAAATCCTCAAGATGACGCAGTCGCTCGGCGTCGGCGCTCAATTCGGCGGCAAGTATTTCTGCCACGACGTGCGCGTGATCCGGCTGCCGCGCCACGGCGCCTCGCTGCCGATCGGCCTTGGCGTGTCGTGCTCGGCCGATCGCCAGGTGCTGGGCAAGATCACAAAAGACGGCGTCTATCTCGAGGAGCTCGAGCATAATCCGGCGCAATATCTCCCCGCGGTGGAGCAGGCGCTCGGTGGCGACGTCGTCAAGATCGACCTCAACCAGCCGATGAAGGATATTCTGGCGACGCTTTCGAAATACCCGACCAAGACGCGGCTGTCGCTGACCGGCACCATGATCGTGGCCCGCGATTCCGCGCATGCCAAATTGCGCGAGCGGCTGGAGAAGGGCGAACCGCTGCCGGATTATTTTAAAAATCATCCGGTGTACTACGCCGGTCCCGCAAAAACTCCTGACGGTTACGCTTCCGGTGCGTTCGGCCCGACCACCGCGGGCCGGATGGATTCCTTTGTCGATCAATTCCAGGCCGCCGGCGGCTCGATGGTGATGGTCGCCAAGGGGAACCGCGCGGTCGCGGTGCGCGAAGCCTGCAAGAAGCATGGCGGCTTTTACCTCGGCTCGATCGGCGGTGCGGCGGCGAACCTCGCCGAGCACTGCATCAAGAAGGTCGAGGTGGTGGAATATCCCGAACTCGGCATGGAAGCGATCTGGCGCATCGAGGTCGAGGATTTCCCGGCCTTCATCATCATCGACGACAAGGGCAACGACTTCTTCAAGGAATTGAATCTGGGGTGAGGGCGTTCGCGCCTCGTAAGAAAAAGGTCTGTCATTCCGGGGCGCGCTCTTGCGCGAGAAATCCATAACCTCTGAGAGCCGTCATTGCGAGCGGAGCGAAGCAATCCAGAGGCCACAATCGTAGCACTGGATTGCTTCGTCGCTTCACTTCTCGCAATGACGTGAACATGACTTCGCCTTCTCGCGACACGATGCGCCTGAGGGATGCCTGAAACTTTCGCTCCAATAGAACAGAGGGCGCAGGAAACGCCGGGTGCGCGGTGCACCCGCAGCCCGCGTGCAAAAGGTAGTAAGCACTTGGTAGTCACCACAGGTTCACCGAAACACCCGCCGGCGTCTCCCGCGCAATGGTTTTAACGGTTTCCTCCGTGCTCTCCTCGGTGACCGGCTTGGTTGTCACCGTCATTCCCGAGAAGTTGTTCTCGAGAACTTGACGCCAGCGTCGGGGCGTCAGGACCACACGGCTTGAAGTCCAGCCGCTTTTTCGGCCTGTTGAAAACGTCAGAAGCGCCTCAAAATACAGGCTTTTTTCGATTTCTGCTGAAAGAGCAAAAGGGCCACGAAACCCGCCGGGCCCCAATAGGCCCTAGTTGCAGCGCCGCCGCCCTTTGGTGAACGGATTGGGGCTTTCGCCCGGCAAGGTTTGGTCCGGTCGGGCTGCGCCCCGTGGCGGGCCGATCGCGGCGCGGCTGCCTGTACGGTGGCGCGGCTTGCCTGTAACTCTAGTCTTCGTCCGGCTCGCGCACGACCGGCGGCTCGTCGGCGCGGTCCACCTCGTGCTCTTCCTCTTCCCCGCCCTCTTCGTCGTCATCTTCATCTTCATCAGGATCTCGGGGCGGCATCATGTTGCCCATGATCGTGAAGGCACTCCACTCGATCAACCTAGTGAAAAATTCATCGGCGATGTGTGGGGTCATGTTGTTGCTCCTTGGGTGTGGTTCTGCTCCGGTTTCTGCATGGGGGTTAGCGCCCATGCTTAAGTTCGACCAACGAAAGGGGCCGCCAACTGAGCCAGCCTTACCGGACGCCCAGTTGTTTGATCGCCAGAGCCGAAAGCTGCGCGGCGTCATGAACACCGGTTCGCGCGATGTTGATTATCGTCTTCGCAATCATTTCAGTCAGGGGATCGTCGCGATCCTTGACACAGAGGATATGCAACGTCTGCTCGTAAGCTGCTGTGACGCGGCTAATCTCGTCCGGCTGCATCGTGGAGTTTTGCAATAGTCGATAAATAGCCACCTCTATTGATCTTGTTTCGGTGCTTGCAGCCCGCGTGAGGTCAGCCACTCGTTCATGTGAGAAGTCGTCTCTAATTGACGGGCTCTGCGAACAAGGCGCTCACGCTCAATGCCCGGCGGGGTACCTTGAGCCTGCTTGCGCAGCCGTTTTGCTTCCCCAGGGAGGCCTTCTTCAAGGGGAATAGTTTTTGTGAAACGGCGATGCTCTGGCATACGCTGCTCCATCCGTTAGAGGATTGGCGGGAGCGCGACCGACGTTCTCATCACCGATAACTGCCACGATACCGTGCGGCGATGGGAGCAGTGTGCACCCGGAACCAGAGCCGCGCCAGAACAAAGAGCTAACGAGAGGCTTAAACATGGGGGACCTCGCCGCAACAAGCAGCGCGGGAAACGGAAATCGGCGTCCGTATAGCGTCCCTTACGCCCGGTTTCCTATGGGCGGCAGCAAATACAACAAGACGTCGGATTTGAACGGTGACGTGCCGCTCAGGTTTCTTGATCTACGTCAACGGGTGGTTTCGTTAGCTGCTCTTTCCATTTTCCAAAAGGAATAACCCAATGAAGCGTCTAATCCTCACCGCTGCCGTTCTCCTTGCCACGTCAACACCAGCGTTCACTCAGACCACCGAGAAGGAAAACAATGCGGCGGTGGCTGCCGTGATCTACATGATTGCGCAGAAGCGCTGCAACATGACCACAGGGGAAGATGGCAAGCTTCGCGGAATGACCATCTCCGTGACCGAGGGCAACGGCTTCACTTGGGAGCAAGTGGTCTACGGTGAGAAGCAGATGATCGGTAACTTCCTGAAAGACAACCCGGTCTATGAGAAGGCTACCAACAATGATCCTGCTGCCGTCAAGACCGTCTGCAATGGCGCACGCGCCATGCTTGCCAAGAAGAAATAGATCTTACTATCCTTCCGAACTCACGATGGTCGCGAGGTTCTCAAATTGGTGCGCCAGCGCTGTCCAACTACGCGAAATGCCCAAAAGCACCGCGGATCGGCGGGCCGAATTCGCTGGATCATCTCCGAGGGTTTTGTAATTCGCCGCAAATGCTCTGCATTGTTCAACTGTAGGCATTTAGGCCCTTCCCCGGGCCATTAGCCCAACCATGTTTGAGGGCAACATTCTACTCCCATTTGCAATTCCTACCTATTTTTCCCGTCGCACTCCGATGACGTGATGACCCCCATCCGTTTTGGGGGCTTTCCGAGAGCGAAATCAGAAGCCTGATCGTTCATCCGGCACCGCGTGGCCGCCTGTGCGCTGGCGTCAGCGGTCGCCAGGGTTACCCATAGACCTACCCAGGACCGCCCAGGAGAAATACGCATTTACCTCCGGCCGCAAATGGCGGATGATGAACGCCAAACGTGCAGGAGGGCGCACAGTGAACAAATCACCTGTCGTGAAGCGCTCGATCCTGATTGGCGGCCACAAGACTAGCGTCAGTCTCGAAGATGCATTCTGGAATGGCATGAAGGAGATTTCCGGTCAGCGCAGCATGACGCTGTCTGAGCTGGTTCGCGAGATCGATACCGATCGCCACCAGAGCAATCTCTCATCTGCGATCCGCCTGTTCGTGCTCGACTACTTCAGGAACCGCTCAGAGGGTTTCGACCGGAGGGTCGTCCCCGAACGCGCGGGAGCTTTGTAGCGCCCAAGACAGGCGGCCCGCCGCAAGATGGTCTCCAAGGTACTGTGGAGGGCGAAACCCTCCGCGGGGACCGCGCGACCCTGCCTATTGAGCATATTTGCAATTTCCGTTTTTCTACTTGCCTATGCTGAATTTCAACCGACCGCACGATGCGCATGATCGCGAGCGGCACCACGTTTGGGGGGTGGCCAACGATGAGGCTCACGAGATGCGGCGCGTTGATCTGTTTGAGGCGACGATGGAGGGCTGGGGGCGGCTTGATGCCGCGCAGCGCGAGCGGTTTTTCCAGGCGTTCGTGCGGGCGGCGTTGAGGCTCGACCGGCTTGAGCTGCGAGCTTGGCTTCGGCGGCGGCTCCAATATCCTCCGCTCGCTGCTGTCGATCCGACCGCCTTCGCGATTTCAGATGCCGACATTGCTGCCTTGCTGAATAGATTGCCTTTGAGGGCGGACGGTGCCGATGGCGGGTCCGGGCTGTAGAAACGCCCAACGCCACCATGCGGAATATGATCGTGTGGTGACGTTGGTATTTCCCTGGCCGGGCCCTCAAAATCCCCAGCAGCCTGATGTAGCAAGTAATTTTGCAATGCTGGCTGAAAAACCGTTCATGAACAGCCGCCAAGCGGGCGAAGCGGCTCCCGCGGAAGGTCCTGCGCCCCGAGGGATGACGGCGGTAGGCAGCGCGCATGACTTGATCCAGATCAGAACCGCGAGGCGTGCCGTCGTTTTTAGTGAGCAGGGCTGACGAATGAAAGCATCGGAGGGACCGATGTGGACGATGGGAACGCCGGGCAGCCTGATCTTCATCTCGGCGGTTGTACGTCCTGGTTGCGCTGGCGGTGTGGATCGGGCTGTTGCCCATGGCGATGAGGCCGACTTTATCGGGAAGCCTTGGCGCATTTCTCCAACAGCCTGCTAGAGTGTTTTGGCTTGTGGCCTGCTAATCAGCTCGAAGGAGCGGAAGCCACTCGTATTGTACCAGCCAACCATCCGATCGCCGCAAACCTCACAGTCGGCGTCGTCTGTGCCAAAGGGTGTCGTGGTGAAAGTCTTTCTATAGATGGCTCCGCACCCGCACTTGTAGTGCCCGATAAGCTCTCGCCAGCCTCCGCTCATGGTTCGCTCTCCCATCCGGCTTGTGCTCGATGCTTTCTTCCAATTCAGACAGGCGCGATGCTGGTCTCATTCGCTTCGCAGGCCGCGCAATAGTAGACGCGAAGACCGAAACCCGGCTTCTCAGGTTCGAAGCGGGTCAATATCAATGGCCTAGTGCATTTGGAGCACGGAGGCCGAAGATGGTCGACAAACTTGAAATTGTGAGGGGCTGTCACGTTATGGATCAGACAACGCCTTTGCGGCAGGAATAGCTAGTCAATTCCGCAATAGGCGTTGGAATTGTCGAACCCTCAGTTTCGCTTTGGCCTTCCGGGGGGTGCCGCGTGTCCGGCACGCCATCCAACGCAATCTGCAGCGGCTTGCCTGTCCATCACGGCAGGGCGGAGCTGTTTGCTATTTCTGCTCCCCGCGATATTCTGACAATCGGCTGGGGGGCCCTAGAATGTTCGATGTGTATCTGAACACTAAGCGTGATCTGTTGGTTGTGCGCAATGGTTTGCCAATTCCTCTTCCTAACGCGTCAGGCAGGTGGCGTAAGAGGAAAAAAGTAGCGAGCGTCAGCGAGGACATTAAGCTCGCCGTTCAAAGGCAGGGTTACTACCTGCGGAAGCTAACGGACTTTAAGAAGCGTTAGTCGGCGAAGCGCATGTGCAACCTCTACAGCATCACGACGAACCAAGCCGCGATCATCGCGCTGTTCCGCGTCATCAACCGCTATGTCGGCAACCTCGCGCCAATGCCGGGCGTGTTTCCGGATTATCCGGCCCCGGTGGTCCGCAACACCGACGCTGGCACCGAATTGGTGACCATGCGGTGGGGCATGCCGCCGCCACCGCGCACAGGCGGCCCGCCGGTCACCAACGTCCGCAACACGTCGTCACCGCACTGGCGCGGCTGGCTGAAGCCGGAGAACCGATGTCTCGTGCCGTTCAACAGCTTTGCCGAATATGCTCCAGAGCCGAACCCGGAGACGAAGAAAAAGGGCGTTGTCTGGTTCGCGCTCAACGATGACCGGCCGCTTACGGCCTTTGCGGGCATCTGGACGACGTTCAACGGTGATCGCGGCACGAAGTCCAAGCCGGTACCCGGACCGCATCAGGTCTATGGTTTTCTCACGACATCGCCGAACGCGGTAGTCGAGCCGATCCATCCGAAGGCTATGCCCGTGATCCTGACGACCGACGAAGAGCGGGACGTTTGGACGCGCGCACCGTGGGATGAGGCGAAGGCGTTGCGGAGGCCATTGCCGGATGATGCGATGAAGATCGTAGCACGCGGCGCGGACAAAGAAGATAGGGCTGCGGCAGCATGATCATGGCTTACGTCGTTCGGCGGAAGCCTGATAGCGCCCAGTAGAGCGCGGCTCCCATCAAGAGCGTTCCTGCCGGAACGCCGACGGCGGCGTAGAGCATCGTGAGGTCCATCGCCTTGCGGGCATTTGAAGTTTAACCGGATAGTCGCACCATGGCCCGCGCTCATTCTCAGAGCAGTCGGTCCGCGGGTTTTGCTGAGCGAACGCGACCACCTGTTCCGGAGAAGCATTTGGAGGCGCTACGACCTCGTACTTCTCCTTAAAACGACCTTCGATATCGTAGGTCTTATTTGCTTCGAGCAAGTGTCCGTCCACGATGAAGATTGCAGACAAAACCGCGATCCAAAGAGCGCTAAAGATCACCCACAACCGGAATAGGCCGCGTCCCCAGTTCACGCGCCTGATCCTTTTTGCCTTTGCGTGTCGATATCCCGCACCACGTCGAACATCTTGTCGCTGAGAGCGGAAATCTCTCTGGCCCTTTCCGGGGTATAGGTGCCGGTCTCGATAGCCTTTAGAAGGAGGTCATTGTGATGCAGGAAGGCGCTCGGCGGTAGGATCGCGGAGGGACCATGACCCGAAGTGGCAAGGTCCAAATGCATCTTAAACTCGGCAAGTGACATGTCGGTCAGTTGCTTTGATCGATCCCTTTTGTCCTTCATCTTTGCCTGGATGATCATCGCAACAATCGATGACGCTGACCCGATAGCTGCGCCGATCAAGCCAAACACACCCGCGACATAGCCCGCATCCATGAGTAGCCCCCTTCTCATCAGTACGGGAGAAGAAGTTGATCGTCCATCACTTCCTGTGGTTGAACCGCAGGGCTGCTCCTCTATCCTCCCGCCATGATCATGCGCCGTCCCTCCGGCTTCATTGAACCGTGCCTGCCGTCGAAGGCGGCGCGGGCCGGGTAGTGCAGTTTGACCGTGGCAGGTTTCCTGACTGGAATACGCCCGGGTCAGAGCGCATTTTCTGCCCATGTGGAAATCCGCATTATCTGCCCTGAATGCGGAGCAGGCTATCGGCGCATCACCCTGGTTACCTGCGACGAGGCCAAGGGCGAGTATCGTTGCTTGACCTGTGATCACGTCCTTGAGGTTTTCAATGGCTCCGTCGAAGTGCTTATCCGCCTCACGGTTTCCCCAGAGCGTCGGAAACCGCCCCACGACGCGAATAAGTCGTGCCTGCGCATCAAGCTGTGTGTCGATGAGAACCCTTGAAGAAGGGATCAAGCTTCACAGGCTCGCCGGTATCTTTCCAGAACAGTTTTTTACCGAGGCTGGCCGCCACCGCGAGGCGATGGTGGCCGCCGATCAGCGTATGGTTATCCGTAGCTTTGGCGATGATCTCGCCGGTTTCGTCCACGATGTTTCTCATGCGCCATTTTTGGTGGCAGTCGAGCGGCAGCGTTGATCTGGATCAAGCCCGCCTTAAGGCCGCTGGGGCGATTTCGGGGACTGGAAATTGTCCTATAGCCTTCCCGGCGTCTGGCGCAACCGTCCCAAGGACCTGATTGGCCCTTCGCAAACTTGGAGCAACCTAGGATGGCTTTACATCCCATTAGCGGCTTGCGCATCTTGCGCAGCAAACGTATCGACTGGCTGCTCTCGGTGCTGGCCGGAGTGCTGGCATTAATGATTTTTGTTTTCGCTCCACTCCAAGCAGTTGGTATTTCTGCTTTTCATCTATTGGCTGATGGCCTGTTGCTGGCGATTATCGTCAGCATGGTGATCATTTCAAACAGCCCGACTGCCCTCGTTTTGATGTCGTTGGCGCTTGTTGCCAATCTAGCCGTATTTTTCCTGCGGATTTATTACCCCATACCCTACCACCTTCACATATTGGCTGGCGCGTGGTTGATCATCGCCTGCACTTTAGGGGTCGTAGTCACTCAGGCCGTATTCAGGCGAGGCCGTGTCACACATCACCGAATTATCGGAGCGATCCTTCTGTACCTGTTGATCGCGGTGGCCTTTGCAACCCTGTTTCTTTTTGTCGGCCTATTAGATCATGGCGCGATCAAGGGAATAGCATTTGACGACGATCAGTCAGTTGCCGCCGCGCTTTTTTATATGAGCTTTGTTACGCTGACATCGACTGGCTACGGCGACATCGTTCCGATACATCCGTTCGCACGAAGTCTATGCAATATCGAAAGCGTAATTGGCCAGCTTTATCCGGCGACGCTTTTGGCAAGGCTCGTTACCCTCGAATTACGAGAGCCAAACCAATAACTCTACAACCCAACTGCGAGCTATCCAGAGCGACCGTGGTGTCATCGTCGCATCGGCCACGAAAAACCCGGCGATGTTCCGGGCATTTCGGTGGCGCGCGGTACGGTGATCAACTGCACCTGCAAGATCGCGAGCGGCGAACAGTCGGGACGAAACTCGACCGGCAAGGCTTGCGACTGCGCCAGCCACGTCAGCGCGGCTTCCTGCCTTTCAACGTCGAGCAGATCGCCCATCACCTCGGCTTCGGCTTTTTGGCGGGCTTCATGCGTCAGAGCTGCAGGATCGTCGGCTTCGGTGTTGATTTCGTCGTCCAGTGCGGCAATCAATTCCGATTTGTGCCGCCACGCATCCATTGCGACCGTGTCGAGCATCTCCACGAAACCAATCGCACCCGGCGTTGCGTTCAAGACCTGCACCTGCACCCGCAGCGTCGGCCAGATGATCTTGCCGTCGTGTTCGATCAGGTTCGTGACATCAGGCGCGCCCCGCATCGCCAGTGCTTCGATTTCCGCACGCATCTGCGCCTTGCAGTAGCTCGACGGGAACGGCGCGCTCCGGATGCGATGCAGATCGGCTTTCAGCTCGCGACCACGCCGCCGCCGGTTCTCAACGGCATCGAGCAAACCGCTCTCGCCCTTGGCCAGCATGGGCTCCGGTCCATCGAAGTCCTCCAGCACGGTGCCGTGAGGCCGTCCATCACGCAGCCACGCCTCGCAGGCAGCCAGTGCCTGTGAGGCCGCTTGCCATGCCGCTGTTCGCACCTCCTGCAACCCCGTCAGCCGCTTGTAATCGGCGGTCATCTTGTCGAGATGCTTTTGCGCAGCGACTGCGAGCGGGTCTGTCTCCGACAAGCCCCGGCCAAAATCCTGCGGATGATCGGTGAGCCGCTTAAGCGAATTCGCGGCGTCGATCTTCGCCATGCTTGCTTCGCGGATTTGCTCGAACTCTGGAATGAGCCGGTGCGCATCGGTGGCGCGCTGGCGAAGTTTTCGGAAGAGGTCTTTCCGCTCCTCCGGCAACCACTCGATCACGTCGTGCTGCGGCGGTCCCGGCGGCAGTGAAAATGATGTCGGCGCGGTGACGCCGATAATCGGTGCGGGTGTAAGTGAACTTATTGGTCCTGTCATGTGATCGCCTCCATCTCGATGATGTCGAGCGATCACATCTCAGACGCTGGGCCATGAATAGACCGACGACAGCGCGCGCCGGATCGTTCGCTCGCTCACCAGCCGGTCGGAGCATTTCAACACGCACCACATCAGCGCATTGATGCGCCCAGCAAGTCTTGGTGGACACGATTGCTCGACGCGATCCCTGTGCCATGCGCATTCCCGGTAGCGGCTCAATGCTTGGGCCGATCGACTTAGCGTCAGACCGCTGAGAGAGCGCCTCTCTCTCTTTCTTCTTTCTGGGTGTAAGTGTAGGTGTAAGTGTAAGTAGCATTGCGTCTGCATCTGCGGTCGCAGTGCGATCGGATGTACCTTTCTTCTTATCTCATCGATGTTTAGCGCTGAAAGCTGATGAATGAGGGTAGAAGAAAAACCCTGTAAATAAAGGGTTTTGTTGCTTTCAGCGTCTTTCACCGGATACCAAAATATAGCCCACACGGCTTTGCCGTCCGCGCGCATGCCATTTCGTCGTGCGGCACGCTCGCATTCACCGCATCCCATCCCGCGTAAGTGACAATCATGATACGCCCCTCTCTTGGGGTAGGACGGCGGGAAATAAGCCGGTGATTTGGGGTAAAAATAAAGCTGAATGTTTTTTCTGATGGGCTGGACAGCCAAAACAGTCTGTAACTCGCCGGTTGGATTGAGCCCTTCGCGAAACTCGCCACCTCTGCTCGAAGCTTGAACAGAGCAGTCGCACTATGCGGACGCGCGGAACTTTATCTCGACGCGGCGATTATGACTTATTATTTAGTTTCTGTAGAGCCGCGTCGTGTATCAGACCGCGTTGACCATTGCCGCTTTTCTCTTGATGGCTTCCGCATGCGAAGCGGAGTCCGGTCTCGCCTCTTATTACGGCGGCCGGGGTCATAGTGGTGAAATGACCTGCGCTCATCGCACTCGAGCGTTCGGAAGTATCGTAACAGTTACAAGCGCTGGGCGTTCAATACGGTGTCGGATCAATGATCGAGGTCCCTTCATTCGGGGGCGTGTGATCGACGTATCGATGAGCGCGGCTCGCGCGCTCGGCATGATGAGGTCGGGCGTAATTCGCGTTTCGGTAGATTAGTTCTCAAGCGAAAAACCGGCATGAAGCCGAAGTCGGCTGGCCCGACGAAAGGGCCGCGAGGTCGCTTCGCGTCCGGGTGCATTCTGACGACGATGATCAGCGACAACGTGATTGCCCTAAACCGCCAACCATCGGGCCAGGCCAAAAATGACGACGCAGGTCAAGACCATCATCGAGATAACGCCGGCGATACAACGATTGAAGCGACTGCGCGTGAGATGACCGGTCATTGGTTCAGCTCCGATTCGCCACCTCGGTTAACCGCCGCCTGCGATGATAGTTCCACTGTCGATCAGGTTGCAGGCCGGAGGATAGGCCGTGCACGGTGGGTAGCTGCGGTCGCGAACAACGCCTCGTGACGCCGGAATGCAGGCATCGAATAATGCCTCGGCATCGTGTTTGAACCGGACCGACATCCCAAAGACTTACAACGGAGGGTGTTGATTGGAATAGTAAAAGTCGCTTAGCACGGTGGGCGGGTGCGTTGCGCGAGGTGAACCAGCCCAATATACTCCATTGCGCCGCGGTATGGCTGATTGATACCGATAAGGCCGATTTGATATTTCCAGCCGTTTGGCTGGCTTGTAGTGCGAACAGATCGAAAGCGGGTCCAAGGGATGCGCTGTTCTGGATGCGCGACCGAAAATGCCTCGGGCCGCCGGTTTTGCGCGGATTGCGGCGCGCCTCTCCCGGCAGGCTGTCCGGCGTGCGGATTCGAGAACCAGCCGTCTGACAAGTTTTGCGGTGGCTGCGGCGTGCGGTTGGCGGCGGCCGCCGTGCCACGGGTCCCGAGCACCGCGCCTGAAAATTATACACCGAAGCCGCTGGCCGAACGTATCTTGCGCAGCCGTGCAGCGCTCGAAGGCGAGCGCAAGCAGGTGACGGTGTTGTTTGCCGATATCAAGGGCTCGATGGAACTGATCCAGGGCACCGATCCGGAAGTAGCGCGCCATATTCTCGATCCGACGGTCGAAGCGATGATGGCCGCGGTGCACCGCTACGAAGGCACCGTCAACAAGTGCCTGGGTGACGGGATCATGGCGTTGTTCGGCGCGCCGATCGCGCACGAGGATCATGCGGTGAGGGCTTGTTACGCCGCGCTCGCGATGCAGAGCGCGATCCGCGACATGTCCGAAAAGGTTCGCCGTCGCTTCGGTGTCGAGGTGCAGGTGCGCGTCGGGATTTATTCCGGTGAGGTCGTGGTGCGGACCATCGGCAACGACTTGACGATGGACTACGACGCCATCGGTATGACCACGCACCTGGCGTCACGCATGGAGCAATTGGCCTTGCCGGGCACCATCCGCATGACCGCCGATACACTGCGGCTGGCGGAAGGCCTCGTGCAGGTGAAGCCGCTCGGGCCTATTCCGGTCAAGGGCGTGACGCGGCCGGTCGAGATTTTCGAACTCACCGCCGCCACGCAGGGACGTACGCGCCTGCAGGCCTCCGCCGCGGCGGGCTTTACCCGCTTCGTCGGGCGCGAACACGAGATGGAGGCACTGAACGCGGCGCTCGAACGCGCCCACGGCGCCATGGGACAGGTGGTCGGTGTCGTCGGCGAGCCCGGCGTAGGGAAATCGCGGCTCTATTATGAGTTCGTGCATTCGCATCGCGCGCTCGACTGGCTGGTGCTGGAGAGCGGCTCGGTATCGCACGGCAAGGCAACGGCCTATTTGCCGCTGATCGACCTGCTCAAGCATTATTTCCAGATCGAAAGCGCCGACGATGCGCGCCGCATCCGCGAGAAGATCACCGGCAAGGTTCTGGCGCTGGACGAGACGCTACGGCCGACCTTGCCGGCATTCCTCGCGATGCTCGACGTGCCGGTGGACGACCCGGTCTGGACCGACGGCGAACCCGCGCAACGGCGCAAGCGCACCTTCGATGCCTGCCGGGCACTGCTGCTCCGCGAGGCGCAGGTGCAGCCGACCATCGTCGTGCTGGAGGACCTGCACTGGATGGACAGCGAAAGTCTCGCCTTTGTTGACAGTCTGATCGAAAGCCTGCCCAAGGCGGCGTTGCTCCTGCTGGTGAACTTTCGCCCGGAGTTTCGCGGCAATTGGAGCGCCAAAAGTTACTACTGCCATATCCGCATCGATCCGTTGCCGCCGCTGGGTGCGGCCGAATTGTTGCGGGACAGGCTCGGTGACGACAGCTCGCTGCGCATGCTGCGGCAAATGCTGATCGAGCGTACCCAGGGCAATCCGTTTTTCCTCGAGGAAAGCGCCCGCACGTTGATCGAGAGTGGCGCGCTGGTCGGCAGCCGCGGCGACTACCGGCTGGTGACGCCGCTCACGGCTATCGCCTTGCCGGTAACCGTGCAGTCGGTGCTGGCGGCGCGTATCGATCGTCTCGGCCCCGAGGACAAGCGACTGCTGCAGTCGGCATCGGTCATCGGCAAGGATTTTTCGCTGCCCTTGCTCAGCGAGATCGGGGATACCGGCGCCGATACATTGCAGCGTGGGCTGGACAATCTAAAGGGCGCCGAGTTCATCTACGAGACGCGGCTGTTTCCCGACCCCGAATATACCTTCAAGCACGCATTGACTCACGACGTCGCCTATAGTGGCTTGCTGGCGGAACGGCGACAAGCGTTACACGCAAGCATTCTCGAAGCGATCGAGCGGCAGCACGCCGGGCGCATTATCGAGCATGTCGACCGGCTGGCCTATCATGCCGGTCGTGGCGAGGTCTGGCACAAGGCGCATGGATATGGGCTGCAGGCCGGACGCAAGGCTCTGGCGCAATCGGCCAACCGCGCGGCGCTGGAAGCGTTTCAGCTTGCGCTCGCGGCGCTCGAGCATCTGCCGGAAACGCCGGAAGCGATCGCGGAAAACATCGATCTTCGCTTCGCGCTGCGTGACGCTCACTTCGTGGTCGGCGACATGGCGGCGATCTTGCCGCATGTGGAAAAGGCGCGGGCACTGGCAGAGCGGATCGGCGATCAGGAGCGGCTGGCCCTCGCGGCGGTCTATGAGAGCGGGTATTATTGGATTGAAGGCAAAAATCAACTTGCCTTCGAAGCCGCCATGCGGGGGCTCGCGACAGCCGAGGAACTCAATAGCTGGGAATTGCGGGGCCTCGCGCACTACCGGGTCGGTCAGGCGCTGCTGTTTCTCGGCGACCACGCCAATGCCGCGGATCATTTGCGAAAGAGCGTCGCAGCCCTTGACCATGACGCAGGGCGCGAGCTGTTCCGATTTGGCGGGCTGGCGCTCGCCTTCGTCACTTCCTTCGCCGCCTGGACGCTCTCCGAGATCGGCGAATTTGCCGAAGCGGAGGCCGTCGGCTTGATGGGCTTCGAGCTCGCGGCGAAGGCCAATCACGCCTACAGCATGACCGCGGCGTGTTTCGGATTGGCGCATGGATGGATTCGCCAGGGGCGCTTCGCCGATGCCATCCGGGTGCTTGAGCAAGGCGTCGAACAGACCAAACTGCATAGTGTCGAAGCCACGGTCGACCCGGTCGTGACGCGTCTGATTTATGCCTATTGGCGCGCCGGCCAGATCGAGCAGGCCCACAAGCTTGGCGATAGTCATGAGGTCCTGTCCTTTGCGCTGCTTTCAAGTTTCTATTTCCTGCTGCCGGCGACAGGGCTTGGACCCGACCGGATCGACGCTACCCGGCGCAAGACGCACGAAGTGCGCGACATAGCGATGCTGCGCGGCGAACGCGGCAGCCTTGCCTGGCTGGAACATCTGCTCGGCGACATCGCGATGGCGTCGAGCCCGCCGGATCTTGGCGAGGCCGAAAAACGCTATCAGGCCGCCGCCGCGATCGCCGGCGAACTCGGCATGCGACCGCTCACGATGGAATGCCATTTCAGCCTTGGTGAAGTCGCCCGCTCTGCCGGTCGCGAAGACGAGGCTCGATCGCAGTTCAGCTCGGCGCTCGCCTTGGCGCAGGCCATGCAATGCGCGGCGGCCGCAGAAAAAGCCCAGCGATTTCTCTCAGACTGCTTCAGCGGGACCTGTCAGGTCGATAATCGACCAGCCTAAACGCGAAAGGGAGGATTTCCGATGCCGACAACCAGCAAGCATGCCGAGACCGTCGTTCTCCACACCAGCTATCGCAGCGATCCCGCAACCACCTCGGTTGCTGTGCCGATCTACCAGACCACCAGTTACCAGTTCAACGACACCGGGCATGCCGCGCGTCTGTTCGCGCTGGAGGAACTGGGCAACGTCTACACCCGCATCGGCAATCCGACGCAGAATGTGCTGGAAGAACGTGTCGCGGCGCTCGAAGGCGGTGCCGCGAGCCTCGCGGTAGCCTCCGGTCAGGCCGCGTCACTGATCTCCGTTCAAAACATCACCCATGCCGGCGACAATTTTGTCGCCTCGACCGACCTTTACGGCGGGACCTGGAATCTGTTCCTCAACACCATGAAGACGATGGGCATCGAGGTGCGTTTCGTCGATCCGGCCGAACCCGAAAATTTCCGTCGAGCCACCGACGGCCGCACGCGCTGCTACTATGCGGAGACTTTGCCGAACCCGAAGCTCTGCGTGTTTCCGATCGCGGAGGTCGCCAGGATCGGTCGCGAGTTCGGCGTGCCCCTGATCATGGATAACACGGCATCGCCCATCATCTGCCGGCCGTTTGATCATGGTGCTGCAATCGTGGTGCATTCGACCACGAAATATATCGGCGGCCACGGCACATCGATCGGCGGTATCATCGTTGATGGCGGCAATTTCGATTGGGAGAAGCATGCCGACCGTTTCCCGATGCTGAATCAGCCCGATCCGAGCTATCACGGGGTGATCTGGTCGCAGGCAGCAAAACCGCTCGGGCCGATTGCCTATATTCTGAAGGCTCGCACGACCTTGCTGCGCGATCTCGGTCCGGCGCTAAGCCCGTTCAACGCCTTCATGCAGATTCAGGGTCTGGAAACGCTGCCGCTGCGCATGCGCCAGCATTGCGCCAATGCCATCGCGGTTTCGGAGCATTTACAGAAGCATCCGAAGGTGACGCGCGTGATCTTTCCCGGCGCCATGAACGGCGAAGCGAAGCGCCGTGCCGACACCTATCTCAAAGGCGGCTACGGCGCGTTGGTGGGTTTCGAACTCCGGGGCGGGCTGGTAGCCGGGCGCAAATTCATTGACGCCCTGAAAATGTTCTATCACGTCGCCAATATCGGCGACGCGCGGAGCCTTGCGATCCATCCTGCTTCGACCACGCACTCGCAATTGTCGGCCGAAGAGCAGTTGCAGACCGGCGTGTCGGACAGTTATGTGCGGCTCTCGATCGGCATCGAACATATCGACGACGTCGTGGCCGACCTGGATCAGGCCCTGCGCGCCTCTTGAACCGGGGTCCAGCGCGTTGGGCGGAGCCAACGGGGCCGGCCTTTGGCCGGCCCGCTGATAAACTCATGACGCGGAAGGGCTCAACCCATCCTGCGCGTTTCAGCACCCCCGGCAAACGCCTTTGATCTTTCGATCGACGATCACATCCTCCTGATCGATGATCTGCTGCGACGCAGCTGTCGATGCGGGAATATCGGCTAAACGTGGCTGGCGGTGACCGACCGGTGCCGACCAGGGCCTGGTTGCCGTTTCGTTTGATGCGTAGGCGAGGGGCCCTTGCGCCATTGCTTGTGTGAGTGCCGGGAGTGCCATTGCCGCTGACAGGATTGCAGCCATACCAACTCGCCTCAAATCGATCATCGAAGCCTCCGTGTCGTATCACCGCGCTTGAGTGCGCGTCTGGCAAGAGACTCTGTTCGGGGCTGCGATATTCCAAAGCTCTGCGTTCTTGCCGGGTCGATTTGATCTAGGTGGGGCGAGGGCCCTGGTTGGCGAAACGCTCGCGCATCGGTGATCGCGCGTGATGAAATAATTCCGGACGTTCACCGCTCCTGGTTTCAGGAGCCGAGTTTGCCTGGCTCCGATCACCGATGTGGAGAAAACCAATGACCAAATTGACCTTCGTGGCGGCGGCTCTGGTTGCGGCAGCCGCCTACACAAGTGAGGCTTCGGCCGCCCGCAGCAATGTCGCATCACGGCATACCCAGGCTACGGCAGTGAGCAGCACCGACGTCAATTGTGTGCGGGCTCCGAACGTTGGCGCGTTCGCCTCGGCGCCTTATTCGTCACCGCCCTGCATGCCCGGTAAAGCTAACTGACGGTTCGAACGTCGGGTTGGTGGGGTTTTCGCCAGCCCGATCGTCGTTGCCCCGACGGGCGGAGCCAACGGATCCGGCCCTCGTCGGCCCGATGATAGGCTACACGATACCCATCCGTCGCTTCATGGCGCCGATGGGTTTCGCAAAGGGCTCAACTGGCGGGATCGCCTGCGTCGTTTTTCGACAACAGGATATTCAGCATCGTGCAGAACGCCTTGGCTCTTTCCTCTGGGAGAGACAGAAGATGCCTCGTTCCGACTTCCGCGAAGTATCGCTCTTCGTGATCCCAAACCACCCAGTTGTTCATTGGGTCAAGGAATGTTTCAAACCGCTTCGGTGAGGGCACTTGTCGTCTTCTCGTCGGTGACGTTGCTGGGCAACGTAGCGTTCAAGAAGGCGATATTTTGTCGTAAGTGGCTTGATCCCGCGACGAAGGTCGCTGGCACTGAGTGCAGCCGCTTGATCAGCAATTTTGATCGGCCAGTTTGGCGAAGGAACTGGACGCCTGTCAGCGTGTTTTCTGGCAGGGAGGACTGAACATGGATGACTTGAAGAAGACGGGCTTCCAGGACCGCTCGAAAATCAACATGCACGAACCCCATGAAGTCCAGTATTGGACCAAGCACCTCGGGATTTCGAGAGAGCAATTGCAGAAGGCCGTCGACAAGGTCGGCAACAGCGCGGCGGCGGTGAAAAAGGAATTGGCGGCCTGAACCTCCAGTGAGGGTCGTCAAGGGCGCGCGGTATTCCCGCGATCTATGGAGCGGAGGCCGCGCGCCTCGATGTCTCATGCCGAAATGCTCCGATCGCAACGATCATTCCGAAGCGATCCCGCACCCACTCGCCGTATCAAAGCCGGGCCGCCGAATTGAAAAGCCCGGCATGGTGTTGCCGGGCTGATCGCAAATATGGTCACGTTAACAATGGAAGCCAATTAAGGGGATGGCACCCACCGTGTCTGTCCACAACAGCACACAGGAACTCCCCGGGCCTGCGTGGGTGGTCGCAAGAGCTCAACGTACCTTACGAGTTAAGGAGAAGGCCGCCAACCAAGGCGGCCTCGATCGTTTAGTCGTCCTTTTTGGTTTCTTCCTTGGGGACGATCTCAGCTTCCTTACCGGACTGGTTGCCCGGGTTGTAATGGTATTTTCCTTCGGGTTTTTCGCCCGTCTGCTTCTCGTTCGGATTCTTGGTGTCGGCCATCTGGTGCTCCTTTGAGCACGATAACGGTCCTCGAACGAGATAGGTTCCAGCCTTGACGCCGCGCTAATCGGCCTTGCGTGCCGGCACGTTCGAGAACAGCGCGCCGAGGGCCTCCGCCATCGTCGGGTGCGCGATGATCGCATCGCGCAGGCCGGTGTAAGGCATGCCCGCCAACATGGCGGCCTGGACCACGGTCATGACTTCGCCGGCCTCGGCGCCGATCATCGTGAAGCCGAGAATGCGCTCGCCGTTCGCCTCGACCAGTGCCTTCATGAAGCCGCGCGTCTCCGATATCGTCTGCGCGCGCAACACAGCGGTGCCGGGCAATTTGGCGACGCGAACGGCAATGCCCTGGTGCTCGGCTTCGGCTTCGCTCAAGCCGACGCGCGCGAGCGGCGGGTCGGTGAACATGCAGTAAGGCACGAGCCGATCACGCTTGGTGCGATTGCCACCGGTCAGATTGGCCGAGATGATCCGGAAATCGTCGAACGAGACATGGGTGAACTGTGCGCTGCCGGCAGCCTCGCCGATCGCGCAGACACCGGGTGCGCTGGTCTCGAGCCGATCGTTGACCGCGATATATCCGCGGTCGTCGAGCTTGATACCCGCCAGCTCGAGCCCGATCCCGTTTGTATTGGGCGTACGTCCGGCCGCGACCAGGATATCAGTTGCTTCGATGGCCTGATCGCCTGCCGGTGTACGCATTTGAAGGCTGACAGCCTGTCCAGAGCGGCCCTGAACACCGAGAATTTTGGCTCCGAGATGCACCACGAGGCCTTCATCGCGCAGCATCTCGAGCAGCGCGGCCGTGACATCGGGGTCTTCCCGGCTGGCGAGCTGCGGTCCTGTCTCGACAATGCTGACGCGGCTGCCGAAGCGGCGATAGGCTTGCGCCAGCTCGAGGCCGACATAGCCGCCGCCCAGCACGATCAGGTGCTCAGGCAGCCGATCGAGTTCGAGCAACTCGATATTGGTGAGCGGCGCTGCCGCCACCAGGCCCGGAATATTCGGGATCGTCGCATGGGTCCCGAGATTGAGAGCGATATGATCGCCCGTCAGCACGCGGGTGCCGCCGTCGTTCAATGCGACCTCGATGGTTTTCGGCGCACTGAAGCGGGCCGTACCCATGATCAGTTCGGCGCCGCTGGCCTTGTAGAGGCTGAGATGTTTGGCGATCATGTCCTCGACCATGCCGCGCTTTCGCGCCTGCACCTGCTTCATGTCAGTAGAGGTGGGGCCCGTCACGGTGCCAAAGCGACCGGCGTGGTGAACGAGATCGGCAACTTTCGCGCTCCAGATCTCGTTCTTGCTGGGCAGGCAGTTGGTGTTGGGACAGGAACCGCCGATCAGCTTGCGTTCAACGACGGCAGTGCGGCGCCCCGCTTTGGCCATGTGCCAGGCCAGATACTTGCCGCCTTCGCCACTACCGATGATGAGTATTTCGAAGTGTTCCGGTTGGGACATTTTCAAACCCCTTATGGTTCGAGACTGGAGGCCATGCTGCCGAACACCTTGATCCGCAGCGCGTAGGAACGAACGGGTCCGGCCTTCGGCCGGCCCGATGATAAACTCCGCGATAGCCATAATTGCGGTTTATGACGCTGATGAGTTTCGCAAAGGGCTCGACCCATCCTGCTTGCACAAGAATTTGGCAGGCGCCATGTGCCGCGGGAACCCCGGAATGTTTTTACGTTTGGGAGCGGAACAACAGTTAGCGGACTATTTGGTTGTAGACTTTGTCACGGTGCGGGCGCGTAGTCCCCGAAATGGAAGACCTGAGTGCGAAGCTTGAAAAGCTGCTCATGGATGCTGAGGATTGCGATCTGATCGGCAGGTTGGCCTCCGACCCGAAGAAGCGCGAACTTTTCGAAAAACTGGCCGCCGATCTCCGCGCCATCGCGCGCGATATTCAGCTGGTGATCGCCTGGCGCACGAACGCATGCCCGCAGTCTGACCAGAATAAAGTTCCAGGGGCGATCGGTAACGCAGCCTTGAACAAAGGCCAGGCTCCACCGTCTTGACCAAAAGACTTTCGGGAGTCTGGCTTTCGAGTTCGAACAGAAGCTGCGCGAGATCGACGAATCACGCTGACTTTCCTGCGATATTCACCAGTTTCCGCCGATGCGGTGAAACAAATCAGCCGTTTCGGACGTTGCCCGGAATGACCGATCCTGATCCGTTTCTTGCCGTGATTTCATCTTCGACCGCCCTGTTATTGGTGGCGTTCGCCCTCGCGACCACATTGTTGTAGCCGCGCGAAGCCCGTAGCGGTTGGTGCCGCTGACGGGTTCGCGATGAGGTCAACAGGCCTGACGCATTAATCTCGCTTCAGGCGCGTGACTCGCTCGGGCGCTTGACTCGCAGGGTCAGCGCAATTCCGCTTTGATGTAGTCCACCATTTGCTTCAGGACGGTGCCCCAGCCGTCATGGAATCCCATTGCTTCGTGCTTTTTGCGCGCTTCGTCGTTGCCGTGAATGGCGATGGCCTTGTAGCGCGTGCCGTTGCCGCTCTTGGCGAGTTCAATAATGGCCGTGAAAAACGGATTGGGCGAGGGACGATAGCCGCCGAGTAGCGTATCGGTGACGATCAGCCGCTCGAACGGGGTTACTTCGAGATAGCATTGCGTGTTGGGATATTCCTGGCCGTCCGGCGAACGCATGGTGAAGTTGATAGTGCCGCCGGGGCGCAGATCGAGCTCGCAGGCCGTGATGGTCCAGGGTTTCGGCGCGAACCAGTGGCGCAGATGCTCAGGGCTGGTCCAGGCTTTCCAGACCAGTTCAACCGGAACGTCAATTTCTCTTTCGAGCACGAGGTCGAGTTTCGGATCGATCTTGATTACGGATGAGGTCACTTCTCGTTCTCCTGTTTCATCTTCATGAGGTAGCTGTCGAGTTGATCGAGGCGGCGCTCCCAAAGCGTGCGCTGCCGCGCAAGCCAGTTCTCGGCCACCTTCATTTGCGTCGGTACGAGCTCGTAGGTCCTGACACGCCCCTCTTTGTGGGAACGAACGAGCCCGCTGCGCTCCAACACCTTGAGGTGCTCCACGAAGGAGGGCAGCGCCATATCGTAGTCCGCCGCGAGATCACTGACGGAGGCCGAACGAGCGCTGAGCCGATCCAGCACGTCGCGCCTGGTCGGATCGGATAGCGCCCGAAAGATGCCATCCATGATCGCGGGTGATACCTGGCCCTGCGGCGCGGCGCCACCTGTTCGGGGGATCATGGATTGCTCCGTCCGTTTCGTGCACCGGCGCCGAATGGCGTTGTCCCATCGACGCACCATCGCGATGCCGTTGGTCCGTTCCTATCGCGGAATAAACACTTAGGTCAATCCCTAAGTTTTATATTGCGCGGTAGCGGCCGAGCAGTGCGCCGATATCACCGGTACCCGGCCGCCTGCAGCTCGAACAGCTCGGCGTAGCGGCCGGACTGCGACATCAGCTCCTCGTGCGTGCCGGCGGCTTCCACCTTTCCGTCAGCGAGGACCAGGATACGGTCGGCCATCCGGACGCTGGAAAAACGGTGCGATATCAGCACCGTTGTCTTGCCGTCGCTGAGTTCCTTGAAGCGTTGAAAGACCTCGAATTCCGAGCGTGCGTCGAGGGCGGCCGTCGGTTCATCCAGAATAAGGACCTGAGCTTCGCGCATGTAGGCGCGCGATATCGCGACCTTCTGCCATTCGCCGCCGGACAGCTCGACGCCGTTCCTGAAACGCTTGCCGATCATTTGTCCGTAACGGCCGGGCAGCCGCGCGATCACGCGGTCGGCCTGGCTTTGCTTGGCCGCACGTTCGATGCGCGCCGTATCGTTTCGGGCCGTGATTTTTCCAACGGCGATATTGTCGCCAGCGCTGAGATTGTAACGCACGAAATCCTGGAAGATCACGCCGACGTTTCCGCGCAGGGATTCGAGATCGTATTCGCGCAGGTCGTGGCCATCGAGCAGGATGCGGCCTTCGTCGGGGTCGTACAGCCGGGTGAGGAGTTTCACGAGCGTGGTTTTTCCGGCGCCGTTCTCGCCCACGAGCGCGATCACTTCTCCCGCGCGCAGGTTGAAGTGGAGGTGACGCACGGCCCATCGGTCCGCGCCTGGATAGATGAAGCCGACATTTTCGAAGACGAAGCCGGTGCGGATCGGGCTGGGAAATGGACGGGGATTATCCGGCGACAAGATCTCGGGCCGGGTCTCGAAAAACGAGAACAAATCGTCGAGGTAGAGCGCCTGTCCGGCGGTGGTTGAGAAGCTGGTCAGGAGACCTTCGAGCAACGTGCGCAGACGCAGGAACGAGCCCACCAGGAAAGTGAGATCGCCCACCGAGAACTCACCCGCCAGTGTGCGCCAGGCGATGTAGGCGTAGGCGACGTAGTAACCGACCGTGCCGATCGCGCTAAAGAGAGCGCCCCAGCGCGCGCGTTGCACCGCGAGCGTCCGGTTTGCCGCGTAAAAATCGTCCGCGAGCCGCAGGTAACGTTCGATCAGGAAATTGTTAAGTCCGAAAATCTTGACTTCCTTGGCGGTATCGACGCTGGCGGCGGTTTGACGGACGTAATCCAGCTCACGCCGCTCCGGTGTTCGGAAAAAGTCGATCGAATAGGTTTGCGCATTGAAATAGGCTTCGCCGAGGAAAGCGGGGACCAGCGCGAGCAGCAGCAGAACGATGAGCCAGGGCGCGTAGAAGATGAGACCGGCAACGAAGGATGCAACGGTCACAATGTCCTGCGCTTGGCTGAAAAGTTGCCCCAGCAGCGTCATCCGCCCGCTGGTCTGCCGGCGCGCGCGCTCCAGCCGATCCTGAAATTCGGAGTCCTCGAAATCCTCCAGATCGAGCGTTGCGGCGTGCTGCATCAGCCGGACGCTCGAGGCATTACTGACGCGTTCGGAGAGCAGGCTATCGACCAATGATACGATGCGTCCGAGGACGTCGGCGAAGATGGCGAGGGCGAACTCGATGGCCAGAAGCATGCCCAACCACTCCAGCAAGCCGCTGTGCAGCCACTGCTCAAGTGTCTGCGGCCTGCCAGGCATTTGCACCAGCTGCACGACATCGTCGACGATCAGCTTGCCGACGTAGAGCGTCGCGATTGGAAGCAGCGCTCTGGTCGACCGCAGCAGTAGCAGGGCTGCTGTCAATCCGGGGCCGGTCTGCCAAATCATCGCAACGAATGGCAGGATGTTCCTGAGGGCGCCGACCCGTTGCTTGAAGGACGCGGTGCTCCGCGGGTCGTGTGCTGCGCCGCCGGTTTCCTGGCCGCGCCGTCTGCCGCTATCGGGTTGCCTGAGCATTCATGCATTCTAACAAAAAAGCTCGTCCCGTGGCGACAGACGCGGGCCATCGTGGCGGGTCCCCATCACAATGCAGCGATAGCGCTGCCCAGGATCAGGGCAGCGCCATCTCGCTTTTGGCAGTCAGCTTTTGAGTCGGCGTCTACTTCGCGAACGCGGGAAATACCGGCAATTTTCCGACGTCGCGCGCATCGTGCTGGATGATGACGGTGGCCTTCAAATTCGATGCGATTTTCTTCAGGCGCTCGATTGAAGCCACGGTCTGGGCGCGATCGTAGTTGAACGCAGGCACGCCGTCCGAGTCCCAGTTCTCGTGGAAGTGGACCGCATCGCCGGTAATGATGACGGGACCCATCTGCGCCAGCTTGACCAGCAGGCTGGAATGGCCCGGGGTATGTCCCGGCGTGCGCAGCATGATCACGCTGCCGTCACCGAACACGTCTTTGTCGATGGGTTGCGATTCGACCTTGCTGTCGCCCTTGATCCAGCTCTCGAACGGCTTGAAGTTCGCGCCTTCGGGTGGCTTGGGGCTGGAGATCGCGTCCCATTCTCTGGCGCCGATCAGCAGGGTTGCTTTCGGAAACGAGGCGATCTGGCCGGTGTGATCGGCGTGATAATGGCTGATGCCGACATATTTGATCTGGTCGGGTTTGACGTCGATCTTGGCGAGGTAATCGACCAGGCTGACCTTCGGCGCGACATTGGGCGCCGTCATCGAGTGGCCGGTGTCCCACAGCATGTAGTCGTCGCCATGCTTGATGAGATAGCAACTGAAGACGAACTGAACCTTGAGATCGCCGTAGGCATAGGTGTCCGAGAAGCGCTCGTTGACTGATGTCGGTGCCTGCGGCGTGCCGCAATCGAAGCGGGCCAGCGACACGTCCGCCGCTTGCGCAGGCGCTGCGAGGCCGGCCAACAGGCTGGCGCCGATTGCGAGAATGGTCAGTGTTCGATTCATTGTTGTTTCTTCCCCTGAATGGATACCTAGCGATTGCAGTTTATAAGGCCGATGGGTTTCGCAAAGGGCTCAACCCGTCCCAGGCGCTTTAATTCCCGGTCATAACCGGAAAGTTTTTCCGCTGTCATCGTTATGACAAGGGCAATGACTTTGTTCGGGAGTTGAATGTGGGGAGAGGGGATGTTGTCCTCATCGTGTCCCGGGCGCGGTGCAGCGTTCTTACGCTGCTCCGCAGAACCGGCACCCACGCTGGATATGTCGCGTGGGCCCCGGACCAGCAGCGCAACGCTTCGCGCTGCGCAGCATCCGGGGCACTCCTTGCGCGCGTTAGGCCCTAGCCCCTTACGCCCGCGTGCCCGTAAACGGGAAGCTGCCCATCGGGCCGATGCCCATTTCGCCTGAGATGCTGTCGCCGGAGACCTTGCCGGTGAATTCCAGTGTCAGTGGCATCGGGTTGGTGATGGAGACTTTCCAGGCGAGGTCGTCGCCCTTGGCGGTGCCGTCGAAGATCTCGGCCGAGTTGCCTTCAGCGCCCTGCGTGCCGGTCAGCGTGCCACCGCTGTCCTTCAAGCTCAGCGTCGCCTTGCGCTCGCCCATCGGGGTGCTCATGGTGATATTCCAGTTTCCGTCCACCGCCATCTCTGGTCTCCCGTGCCTTTCTCGCCAAACCGGAATGGTTTTGGGCAAGCCTCCGGCGGGCGGTATAGCGCATCATCAGTGGAAGCCCAACAGCGGGCGACGCGGTAATCAGGCGCGCGCGGCGCGAATACGGCTGGTTACGAGGATCCGGAACGCGACGTATTGGATGGCGAAAGCCGCCAGCTTGGCTCCGAGCAGCACCACCGACACATAGAACGCCCAGAGCTTCATGTCGCCGGTCATGGCGATGGCAATGGTGCCGCAGCCGAGCGCGAACATCAGCGCGGCCCAAGCGTAGCCCGCGAAGGTGACATATTCCGGTATCGTTTCGGCAACGATCGGCGGCATGTAACGCAGCATCCAACCGCGCTTGAGCATGATGGCGCCGATCGCAAAATGGGCGATCGCGGGTTTTGCCAGCACGAAGCGGGGATCGTTGGTTAGAAGCGTGGCGCTGCCGAGCACGATCACCAGCGCCAGGCTGGCATAGGTCATGAAACCCAGCTGTTCGCCCTTGATGCGGGCGTAGATCACTTGCGCTATTGCACCCGCGATCGCCACGCCGGTCGCCAGCAGCACATTGTCCGTGATCAGATACACCGCGAGAAATACGATGGTGGAGAAAAAGTCGCTGGCGAGTTTGGCGAATACGTTCTTCATCGTCGTTCCCTCAAGGGTTCAGAAGGCAGGGGGGCACGATACCGAGGCGCCGGGCAGAGCCTGTTCGGCCGAAACAGTGCCATACTTCGCCTTGCGATATTGCGGGTACCATTTGGTGAAATAGACCGCGCTGTTGCGGGCGGCGAACGCGATCAGCAGTCCCGACCACAGCGGCAGGCTCGGGACATAAAACAATGCGACGTTGCCGATCATCATGAACAACGCCGCGCCGGTCCAGGCCCAGGTGATCAGATAGTTCGCGTGGAGGAAGCCCGGCAGTTTCGCGGTCTCGGCATCGACCGCTTCCCGCGCATATTGCAGCGTGAACGGACGGCGGATCACGATCGACAGCAACGAGATCAGGAAGATGCCGGTATCGACTGCGAACTTCACGGCGGGTGTGCCGGTTGCGGGATCGACCAGGCCGACATAAAGGCCGACCGCGGCGAATACGATCACCGAGCCAGTGCCGAGGATCTTGACCGAACGGCCGCGCGCGACGTCGAATGCGATCACGGCGAGGCAGATGGCAGCGGCTGTAAACAGGCTGACGGTAGCCGAAGTGACGAGCATCAGGAAGGCGAAGACGCCGTAGGGGGCAAGTATCAGGAAGATCGTCATGACGGCCTCCTCAGATTAATCTTTACATCGTAAAGATACGAGTAAACTCCGAAAGGAGGGGCGTCAAGTTAAATCTTTACAGTGTAAAAATCGCCAAAGGCGGTCATTCCGGGGCGCGCGCGAGCGCGAACCTCCGATATGCAATGGCACATCGCGGAATCCCGAGCTGTCCATCTCGGGATTCCGGGTTCATCGCTGCGCGATGCCCCGGAATGACGATCCGTGAGACCTCACGCAGACCCCACCCAATTGCCATGAAAGCCGGCGGGCACCCGATGGCCTAATTGCACCAGCGCGACCGGGCCGGCGTCGACATCTCCGGCATTGAACACCGCAAGGTCGCTGCGGTTTTCGCGCGCGCGCCAGACCGTGGCGAGCAGCCAGCCGTCGCCCTCAGGGGCGTCGTGGCCGCGGGCGACGAACACCGGTTCGGAAATCGCATCGCCGGCCGGCAGCAGATAGTGGCCGAGCCGCGCCCCCTTGCCGTCGACATGCACCAGGCCGGAGAGGGCAGCGGACATCGGCAGTTGCGGGTTGGCGCAGGCGTACCAGCCATGCTCGCTGACAAGGCCGGCGCGACGATCGTCGATGCGCGGGAATTCGCCCTTGATATCGTCGAGATAGACCTGGTTGAAGCGGTCGGTATTCCCTGAGAGATCGAAGGTCCAACGGCACAGCCGCGCCTGCGATTTCAAGGGATCGGTCGGTGAGCCATCCGGATGCGGGAACAGCGGCGCTTCGTCGGCCTGCATCACATCGGCGATGATGCGATCGCCGTCCTCCCAGGCGTTCATGACATGAAAGACGTAGCAATTTTCGCCGCGGAACCAGATCACGTCCTTTGCCGTACCGTTGCGCTTCATAATCCCGACATAGGCGCCCTTGTCCGGCTCCCAGGCGTAAGCCGGCTTGCCCTTGATGGCGCGATCCATGCTGCCGGTAATGGGCAGGATCGGAAACAGCATGTGATTTTCGGTGACGATGAAATCATGCACCATGCTGGCGTAGGGCGCATCAAAACGATCGAACCGCGTCACCACGCCGGATGCATCGACCGATCCGAAGGAGAGGGCGGGGGTGAAGGGGCCAGCAGCGTTATAGCCGAAGAACACCATCTCGCCGGTGACCGGATCGATCTTGGGGTGCGCGGTGAAGGGGCCGGCAATGCCACCCTGATAATCGCAATAGCCTGTTCGCTTGAGCGTGCCGGGTTCGATCTCGGTCGGCAAATGGCCTTCCTCCAGCGCGAGCAGGCGGCCGGCATGGAAGATGATGTTGGTATTGGCGACGCCGCTGTCAGTGGTTGCGGATGCCGGCGTGCCCGGCAGCTTGCGGCCGAAGCCGCCGAACAGCGCGCGGCCGGCGTCATGCTCGGCCTGCCATTTCGGGGTTCGGATCCAGCGGTTGCGGTAGCTGGCGCGGCCGTTTTCGAGATGGAAGGCGTGCAGCATGCCGTCGCCGACAAACCAGTGCGCGCCCGGTGCCTCGAACTGCGGATTGGGCCCGTTGCGATAGAGCGTGCCGTTGAGTTCACGAGGCAACTCGCCCACCACTTTGAGAAACGGCGCGTCGCATTCAAAGGGGATCGGCGCCCGGTTGACCTCGTCAATGCCTGTCATCGCCTGGCTTGTCATCACCTGCTCGAGCATCGTCAGCGCCTCCGTAATGATCTTTACATTGTAAAGATATCGATAGAGGCCAAAGATGAAATCGTCAAGCAAAATCTTTACAGTGTAAAAATGGCTGCCTATAACGCGACGATGACCAGAAAATCCAGTAACGCCAATGCCCGCGTCAAGCGCGCCGTCGCGAAGACCGCACCGACGCGTACGGCCACGAAAAGCGGTAATCGGAAAGCTGCCGTCGCGAAGACCGCCGGCGCGGCTTCGCCCTACCATCACGGCGCGCTACGCGACGCGCTGCTGCAGGCCGCCGAACGTGTGCTCGAACGCGATGGGCTGGCGGGGCTGACCTTGCGTGCGGTGGCACGCGAGGCGGGGGTGTCGCACGCGGCACCTACCCATCATTTCGGCGACCTCACCGGTCTTGTCAGCGAACTCGCCGCGATCGGCTTTCGGCAGTTCAACGATGCGATGGTTGCCGCTGGCGCCGCGAGCCCGGTGCTGGCCGAAAAGGCGCTGGCCCGCGCACACGCCTATGTCGGTTACGCGCAGGCGCATCCCGGCATGTACGGCCTGATGTTCCGCACCGAACGTCTCGACATGTCGCGACCATCGCTCCATGAGGCCGCCAACGCCTCGTTTGCGGGGCTCGCCGGAGCGATCGGTGCCAGCCGCCACGAGCAGATTTCCGCGCACGCGCTGTCGCTCGATCAGGCCGCGGCGATCGTGCGGGCGTGGTCGCTGGTGCACGGCTTCACCATGCTGCTGCTGGACGACCGGCTCTCCGACATCTTGCGCCGGCTGCCGCAGGGTACCACCGCCGAGACCTTGCTGGACGCGATGCTCAAGGTGACCATCGGGCGGCCCGGGGCGTAGCCTCAGACGAACGCCGCCGCTATTCCGTAAGCGACGTTCAAATCGGGAAATGCATCCCTTGACCTCACATTAGGCAGCTGTTGACCCCCTGCAATCTGGGGAAGGTTCGGCACAAACGCGTGAAAGGCCTGACATCAGCGCGGAATCGTCATAGAACAGCGGCTTCGCAAGCCCTTCAATTTCATAAGTGTCAGTTCCCGTAGATCATGCCTGCCATTCCGTCCAATAAACCCTATCGCGTTGGCCGCTCCCGCACTGGGCTTGGCCTCTTCGCCACCAAACCCATCAAAAAGGGTTCCAAAATCATCCGCTATTTTGGACCATTGCTGGATTCGAAGAAGAAAAAAGACGACGCGATCGAGAACAAATATCTGTTCGAGCTCAACAACCGCTGGACCATCGACGGTTCGGTGCGCAAGAACGTCGCGCGCTACATCAATCACGCCTGCAAGCCGAACGCGGAATCCGACGTCAAGCCGCGCAAACGCAAGGTGGTGATCCGCGCCATCAAGAACATCGAGCCCGGCGACGAGATCAACTACGATTACGGCACCGACTACTTCAAAGCCTATCTGAAGCCGATCGGCTGCAAATGCGATGCTTGCGAAAAGAAGCGCAAGAAGAAGCGCGCGGAGGCGAGGGAAGAACGGCTGCGCCTGAGGGCGAAGGAACATAAGAAGGCGGAACGAAAGGCTTTGAAGCAGGCCGAAAAGCTGGCGAAGACCAGTGCCAAGGCCAAGAAGCAGAAGCCGAACGGCGCCAGTACTGGTCGCGCTGGCACTAACGGTGCCAAGACCCGCAGTACCAAGACGGGCAGCAAGCGCGCGAACGGAAATGGCCACGCATCAGTTTAGGGCGGCGGTGTCTGTTATCGGTCTCTGTTATTTCTTTGCAAATGCCAGATTGGTCCAGGTGATCCCGGCCGCGCGGTTCGACGCCTGAGTTGATTCGGTGCGCAGATTCAAAACGACATGCATGTCCTGCATCGTTGCGAGTTCGATCGTCTCCTCGGCCGAGACCTCGAACATCCGCCGTCCCGGCGGTACTGGCCCGTGCCGAACCAGCATGATGAGGGTGCCGCCGCTTCGTAGCAGCGAAGCGACGTTCGGCATCGCCTGCCGGCGTTGCTCTTGATCGAGATGCATCCAGACCGCGCTGAGCAGGATCAGGTCAAACGTTTCGCCACGGCTTCGCACGAGGTCGAGGTCGGGCAGGCTGTCGTTGAGCCATTCGATGCGGGGAGAAGGATGCAGCGCCATCGCGGGCTGCCGCATCGCCTCCGTCGGCTCGACGGCAACGACGCGATGGCCATTGCTGGCGAACCACGCCGCATCGCGCCCGGTTCCGGAGCCGATATCCAGAATGCGGCTTGGCGCGGCCGGTATCAGATGCAGCACCGCCCGGTGCGCATCCACGCTGGAAAAGCCCTCATAGCACCTGAAGAGCTCCTCCGCTTCTTCGGCGTATCCCTCCGTGCCGCTTACTTGCGCTGACACCCGGTGACTCCTGACCGCAACGAAGCGGCATTATACACGGCTTGAATTATCGCGGCGGGTCCTGTCAAAGCTGAATCCGAGCCAGCAGCACCCGCCACATCCGGATCGGGCAGAGCGTCCGGCCGATGCTGGTTTCGACGGCCTGCACCCGCGCAAATACAAAGACACCGGTGTCGTACACGAGCGGCTCCGGCATGTTCAGGGAACGCGCCAGCAGGCGGGTAGCCAGGTGGAGCAGCCAAGAGAGGGTGTTGGTTCGGGAACTGGTGTGCATGGGTCATCTCCTGACCGCGAAGATGGCCCACCCCGATAGCCAATTCGATTACCTCGGACGTAATGGAATGGCCGAAATCTGCGTGGTAGGTTTTCAGCATGAACGTACAGGCAGCTACCGCACGCAGCGAACGAACCCAGCCAGCTCACGTCGGCGAGCATTTGCGTGAATGGCGGCAGCGCCGCCATCTCAGCCAGCTCGATCTTGCCGGCGATGCCGAGATCTCGGCGCGCCATCTAAGCTTTGTCGAAACCGGCCGCGCGGCGCCGTCGCGCGACATGGTGCTGAAGCTCGCCGAGCGGCTCGATGTGCCTCTTCGAGAACGTAACGTGCTGCTGGTGGCGGCCGGTTTCGCGCCGGCGTTTCCACAGCGCTCGCTCGACGACCCCGCACTGAAATCGGCGCGGACGGCGATCGATCTGGTGCTGAGAGCGCATGAGCCAAACCCGGCACTCGCGGTCGACCGGCACTGGAATCTGGTCTCGGCTAACCGCATGGTGATGCCGCTGCTCGAGGGCATTCCGCAGCGGTTGCTGGGCCAGCCCTTCAACGTGCTGCGCCTGAGTTTTCACCCCGAGGCGCTGGCGGCGCGCACGGTCAATCTCGCCGAATGGTGCGGGCATCTCCTGGAGCGGCTGCATCGGCAATGCGAGACGACGGCTGATCCCGAGCTGATAAAGCTCTATCACGACCTCAAGGCCTTCCCAATCCCGGCCCGCTCGGGGCCGCTGTCGACGGACAACGTCGCGATCCCGTTCAAGATGCGGCTCGGCGGCGATGTCTTGAGCTTCTTCTCGACCACCATGATTTTCGGCACGCCGGTCGACATCACGCTGTCGGAACTGGCGCTGGAAACCTTCTTTCCGGCCGACGATCTGACGGCGGAACGTATGCGCAATATGGCGGCTGACCTGAAATAGCATTCCCGATAGCGGCTTGCCGGGCTCCGATTTGGCGCTTATCTCTGGGGGCTCTCAGGGAGAACGCTGCCATGAACAGCCTGAAGCCGCTCAAGATCGACATCGTTTCTGACGTGGTCTGCCCCTGGTGTTACATCGGCAAGCGCCGGATCGAGAACGCGCTGGCACTGGTGCCGGACGTTCCGGTCGAGGTGAACTGGCGGCCGTTCTTCCTCAATTCCTGGGTGCCGCGCGAGGGCATCAGCCGCGACGAATATCTCACCGCGAAATTCGGCTCTCCCGAGGCTTACAAGGGCATCGCGGGGCGGGTCGTGACCGCCGCCGGCGAAGAGGGCCTGACCTACCATCCTGAACTGGTCAAACGCCAGCCCAACACCATCGACTGCCACCGGCTGATCCATTGGGCCGCGGCGAAGGGCAAGGCCGCCGAGATGAAGCAGCGGCTGATGGAATTGTATTTCCGCGACGGCGGCGATCTCACCGACATCAATGTGCTGGTGCAGGCGGCGGCCGATTGCGGCCTCGATGCTGACGACGTGCGCAAGCGCCTGGCGACCGATGAGGACGTGGCGCTGATTTCGGGCCAGGCCCAGGAAGCCTCCGACAAGGGGATTTCCGGCGTGCCGACTTACGTGTTCGCGCAGAAATACGCGGTATCCGGCGCGCAGCCAGCCGAACAACTGGCGCGCGCCATTCGTCAGGTGTCGGCGGAAGTGAACGCGCAGGCGGCGGAGTGACGGCGGAAAGACCGGCATTCCCGAGCGCGCACCAGCGCGAACCCGGAATCTCTCAGTCGCACCATCATTTATTCCAGCAACAAGAAAAACCTTGGGGAGAGACAGCATGATCTATGAGCTTCGTACCTACACCGTAAGACCCGGCACCCTCGGCGACATCGTCAAGGCGGCGAGCACCGTGTCACTCGATATTCGCGGCAACAATTTCGGCAAGCTCGAGGGCTATTGGTCGACCGAGATCGGCCCGCTCAATCAGGTCATGCACATGTGGAGCTACCGCGATTTCGAGGAGCGCGCGCGATTACGTGCCGAGCTTGCGAAGAATCCGCGCTGGGGCGGGGAATACCTGCCGCTGATCCGACCGCTGCTGGTCCGCCAGGACGTTCGTCTGCTTAATGCCATAAGGCCGCCAGTCGCACCGGCATCGACCGGCAACATCTACGAGTTCCGTAACTATCGCGCCAAGCCCGCCGGTGCCGCCAAGCAATGGCTGGATGCATTTACCGCGGTGCTGCCCGCGCGCGAGAAATATTCCAAGATCGTCGGGCTCTGGCAGACCGAAGCGGGTCAACCCAACGAACTGTGCCATCTCTGGGCTTATCCCGATTTGAATGCACGGGCCGAAGCGCGTGGTGCCGTCATGAAGGATCCGGCATGGCAGGAGTTCCTGACCAAGGGCCCGCCGCTGCTCGAAGAGATGCACTCGACCATCATGCTGCCGGCGCCGCACTCGCCCCTGAAGTGAGGGCGGGCAGCTCTAGGTCGCCTTGCGTCCTCGGATGATCTCTGCAGCGCGCCGCGCGTAACGGCGCGCCGTATAACGTAACGCCATAGCGGCCTGAATCACCGGCACGATGGGATCGGCCGACCGCAGCGGGATCAGCACGTCGCCGATCGCAAAGCGACCGCGCCAGATCGGGTTGATCATGGGGTGATCGGGCCCCGCGGTGGAATCAGCCGATGCAATGGCAGGATCGGCACAGAGGTGCCGGGTCAGGTCCAGCGTCAACTGAACGCCCGGCGAAAATTTTGCGAACTGCTCGTCGACGCCGATCTTGAAGAAGAACGCGCGGTTCTGATGCCGCAAGACAATTCCGGCAGCAACCGGCGTATCGCCCGCGCGCAACGTTACGATCTCGCACTGGTTTGATGCCGCGAGTGCGGGGGTTGCGCGGCGAATAAAACGGATATCGCCATCGTTCTGCGCCAGCGCGGTGCCGCGTGCACCTTTCCAGCCGCTGGCCTCCAACGCCAGGAAGATCTCGAGCGCGGCCGCGACGTCCTGGGGTGAACGCGCAACCTCGAAGGTAACGGTGCCGCGCTCGGCCAGGCGATGCCGCAGGCGACGCAACTCCTTCAGTTTCTTCGATCCCAGCGCGTCGTGCAGCAATTGATCGGCATCGCTTGTTGCATCGAGGCAGGCACGCTGATTGGCGTGCAGCACGCGTGGGCCTAAGCCGTGTTGCCGCAAGCTGTCGGCAAAGGCTTTCATGGCGGCGCCATCGAGCGCCACGTCGCGCAGGATCAACGCATGCGCACCTGCCTCGCGCGCCTGCCGCATCAGCTGCGCGGCGGCCTCCTGCGCCGCATCGCGATCGAGCGGCGGGATGCACAGCGTGCCGTAGGGCTGAGCGCTGACCAAAGCGGGCAGCGGGATCTTGTAAGCACGCCGCAATGAGGTCACCGGCAGCAGCCCGATCAACCGATCGTCACGCCACGCGCTCAAGGCCGAAGCATCGGTGCGCCCGTGGGCGGAGGCATTCACCGCCAATTCCCATTCCGCCAGATAATAGCCGTTCGGCTCGACGGCCCGTTCGGCCAGCGCCTGCCATTGATCGATTGGGATTTCCACGAGCGGGGAGGGCGCAGCACCGCGCGGCGAGGCGGCGCCCACCGGCGCGCGCGTGTCCGTGGCATCTTTCATCGATGCGCGACGAACCATCGCTGTATCAGCTATATCGGCCACTTCCCCGTCATCCCGTTCGCCGGCGATGCTAGCGGAAAGATTGGAAAATACGGTTGGCGCGGGGGCGCAATTCGAACGGTAATGTTAACGGGTCGTTGAGCATGCGGCGCAGACTACTCCGTGCGTCACCCGCCAGATCGTGCCGTTACTGTCTTCGGATACCAGCAGCGCGCCGTCATGGGCAATCGCGACGCCGACCGGCCGGCCCCATACGTCTTTGTCGTTGACCACAAAACCCGTGATGAAATCTTCGTATTCGCCTGATGGAACGCCGTCCTTGAGGCGGATGCGGATCACCTTGTAGCCGGTGCGCTTGGATCGGGTCCACGAACCATGTTCGGCGGCAAAGCCGTCGCCGGAATATTCGGCCGGAAATTGATGGCCGGTGTAGAAGGTCAGCCCCAGCGACGCTGAGTGCGCCTGCAGCAGCACGTCGGGAACGGTGGCTTTGCCTTTGAGATCGGCGCGCTCGCCTGGATGCCGGGGGTCCTGATTGTCGCCGATATACATCCACGGCCAGCCATAGAACGCGCCCTCGCGCACCCGCGTCACATAATCCGGCACCAGATCGTCGCCGAGGCCGTCGCGCTCATTGGTCGAGCAATACAGATCGCCCGTGGTCGGATGTACGGCGAGGCCGACGCAATTGCGGATGCCGGTGGCGAACGTGCCGAGCCGCTTGCCATCGGGATCGAACGTCAGCACACCGGCGCGATCGGTCTCGCTACCCCAGGCAGCGCCGAGGGGATGATGGTCGATCCAGTCCTGCAACCCTTCCGCCGGCTTGCCGATGCTCTCCGCGTCGTTACTGGCGGAGCCGACCGATATCAGCATCCGCTTGCCGTCGCGGCTGAAGGTGATATCGCGGGTTGAATGGCCGCCATGCGGCAGTTCGGCGACCACGGTCTCGGCCTTGCCGGACGCTTTGAGGTCGCCCGCGCGATAGGGAAAGCGCACGACATTGCCGGTATTGGCGACATAGACCCATCTGGGATCATCACTTGGAAAAAACGCGATGCCAAAAGGCTCACCGAGCCCGCTGGCGTAGATCTTGTTGGCCGAGGGTTTGGCTTCACCGTCGGCGGCGCGCAACACCCTGATACGTCCGGCGCGGGTTTCCGCAATGAAGATATCGCCATTGGGCGCCACGCGCATCTGGCGCGGTCCGCTCAGGCCTTCGGCGAATAATTCGATCTTGAAGCCGGCAGGCACTTGCGGCAGCGCCGCCGCCGGACGCGCAACCACATGCGAGACATTGGCGGAGGAGGGCGTCGGCTTCGGCAGGTGTTCCGGCTTGATCAGGCGGCTCAGGCCGGGCTTGTCGCTGCGCCAGTCGCCGAACGCGGCGCTGCCGGTCAGCGGCGCCGACTGGGCTATCGCCTGGCCAACACCGCCAATGACGAATGCGGCCGTCAGCCCCTGCAACGAACGATGACAGAAAATCATGAAACCCTCATGTGCCTGCCAAGCGATGCGAGATATTTAGCCGATCGTTCCCATGATCGATATGTAGCGCGCGGGAAAGCGCGATCACATCTGGATCATCGCGCGGCTCAGGGGCGCCGGGTCCAATGCCCGGAATTCACCGCGCCAACAGGGATCTTGCCGTCGATGATGGCTTCGACCTGACGAACCGTCTCCAGCGATTGGCTTTCGATCGCGGGCGGTGTCAGCCCGCCGATATGGGGCGTGGCAATGACATTCGGAAGCTTCGCCAGTTCCGGCGTCGGCATCTGATCGCGCGCGCGGCCGACATCCATCGCGGCACCGGCGATGCGGTTGTCGCGCAACGCGGCCGCCAGTGCGGCTTCATCGACCAGATTGCCGCGTGACAGGTTGATAAAGAACACATGCGGCTGCATGCGCGCCAGCGCGGCCGCTCCGATCAGGTTTTCGGTGTCTGCATTGGCGACCGCAAGACAGACGACGTAGTCGGCGCGGCCGAGCAGGTCCTCCAGCGAAACCTGTTCGACGGCGGCATCGTCAACGATCGCAAAGGGATCGGCGACCAGAACCGTCATGCCGAGCGATTTGGCGATCGGCGCCAGATGACGGCCGATATTGCCGTAGCCGATAATGCCGAGGCAGCTGCCGGCGAGTTGCCGCCCCATCCGGATCTCGGGGCTGCGTCCCGCATGGTAATCCGCCGTCGCCCGTGAAATCCCGCGCGACAGATCGACGAGATAACCGAGCGCGAGCTCGGTGACCGATGGCACGAAGCCGGGGCCTGCGCGCGTCACCAGCACGCCGGCCGCGCTGGCCGCCTCGACATCGACGTTGCGGATATCGACCGCGCAGCGCACGAACGCACGCAATTTCGGAAGCTGTGCGAAAATCTCGCCGGGACCTTCGGTCAAACGGTCGGCCACGATGATATCGACGTCACGGGCGGCGGCGATCAGGCCTTTCGCATCGAGTGCGTCGTCGGCTTCATGCAACACGACCGGCGCCAACGCCTGCACGCCATTCAGGCTGCGTTCGCCGTAATATTGGGCCCTCGCCTGCGGAGGGTGGGTCAGCAGTATCTTCATGTCGTGTGTCCTTGTTCCTCACCTCAATACCCGAGGGCATGCGGCAGTGCCGTGCTGATGGCGGGCACAAAGGCGATCACCAGCAGGCACAGCAACAGCAATCCGAGATAGCCTGATATCGGCTTGACGGTTTGTTCGATTGGTACATTGCCGATCATGCAGGCGCCGTAAAGTCCAAGCCCGAGCGGCGGCGCGAACAGGCCGAGCCCCATCGAGATCACCAGCACCACGCCGAAATGCAGCGGATTGATCCCGAGCTTGACCGCGACCGGAAGCAGCAGCGGTCCGAAGATGATCAGCGCGGCGGCGCCTTCCAGCACCGAGCCCATCACGATCAGCACCGCGATCGACAGCAGCATGAACAGCCAGGTGCCGTGCGTCCCCGACAGCGACAGCATTATTTCGCCCATCGCATGCGGCACTTGCTGCAGCGTCAGGATAAACGCCAGCGACTGCGCCGCCGCGACGATGAACAGCACCAGCCCGGAGCGCGTCGCCGCCTGCACGAAGCTATGGATCGCGGTTTTCAGACGAAGTTCACGGAACACTACGCCGCCCACCACGATGGCATAGACCACCGCGAACGCAGAAATCTCGGTCGCGGTGGCGAAGCCGCTTTTGAAGCCGGCAAAGATCATGAAGATCAGCCCGAACGAGGCGATGGCGCCGCTCCACAGCCCCGACATCGGCGCTCGCGGTTCGGCCCGGTCGGAAGCGACTGGTGGTTTTCCGAATACGATCGAGACCGCGATCAGGGCCAAGGCCATCAGGCCGGCCGGCAGCAGGCCCGCGACAAACAATCCGCCGATCGACAAATTGGCGACGAAGCCCAGGATGATCAGGTTGATGCAGGGCGGAATGGTCTCCGCCATCACCGCGGAGGCGGCGAGCAACGCCACCGCGCCGCCTGGATTTTGTTTGGACCGGCGCGCGGCAGGAATCAGCACCGAGCCGACGGCGGCGACGTCGGCCATCTTGGAGCCGGAGATGCCGGAGAACAGCACCATCGACATCACCATTACGACGTTCAGCCCGCCGCGCATGCGCCCGACCGCGCGCTGCAGCAGTTCGATCAGGCGGACCGACATCCCATTGGCTTCCATCAGATAGCCGACGAGAATGAAGAACGGGATCGCGAGCAGCACGAAATTGTCGATGCCGCGGGCCATCTGCTGCGCGAAGATTACGCCGGGCAGCGTGCCCTCGACCCAGATGAAGGTCAGCGCCGCCAGCGCCAGCGCAAAACCGATCGGCAACCCGCCGAACAGCGTAATGAAGAAACCCGCCAGCATCAGCGTGCCCGACGACGGCACCGTATCGGGCGCGAGGAAATCCCAGGCGAGATAGAGGCCGACGATCACTCCGGACGTGATCACGCCCGCGATCATGTCGCGGATGGAACGCTTGCAGAAAAGCTCGATCGCGAAAATCGTCATCAGCAGCGCGCCGATGCCCATCGGATAGAATGTCCATTCCAGCGGCAGGCCGGAGCCCGAGGTCTGCCCCGTCGTGAGCCAGCCCATCTTGATGGCGTTGAACGACACATAACCCGCGATCACCGGAACCAGCAGCGCGCCGACGGCATCGACCACACGCCTGATCAGCCGCCGGCAGCATGTCGACAAAGAATGCGACGCCGAGATTTTCGGCGCGCGCCACCGCACTGGCCGCGCCAAAGAAACTCGATCCGACCATGAGGCCGCGCGCGACGTCATCGGACCATTCCACCGGGGCGTTGAACAGGAAGCGCAGCAACACCGAACCGCAGACCACCATGAGGTCGGCGGCAAGCAGGATCGCCGCAATGGCGTCGCTCACAGCGAGCAGCGCGGCAATGATCCGGCGACGGCCGCCTGGCAGGGGCGCGGCGGCTGACATCAACAAAACCTCAAGCCTGCGTCGCGCGGATCATGTCCACCACGGGCTTGGCGTCGGGATGCGCTTTGACGAAATTATCGGTTTGCGGGAGTACGCGCTTGCGGAAGGCTTCCCTGTCGCATTCGACCACCGTGACGCCCTTTTCGACGAGAGTGGCGAGCGCCTCCTTTTCGACCGCGAGGCCATGGGCGCGGGTATCTGCGCCGGCCTTCTTCGCCGCATCGAGGAAGCCCTCGCGCAGTTTCGGGTCCATGCGGTTGAAGGTCGTGTCGCTGAAATAGGTCGAGAGCGGCGAGAAGATATGCTCGGTCAGCGCGTAGTTCTTGGACGTCTCATAGAACTTGCTGGCCAGGATGGTCGGAGGATCGTGCTCGAGTCCGTCGAGCACGCCGGCCTGCAGCGCCGTGTAGATTTCGCCGAACGCCAGCGGCGTTGCCGCAGCACCCATCAGGCGAAGACATTCGGTGATGACGGGATTAGGCAGCGTCCTGATCTTGAGGCCGGCCAGATCCTCCGGTGTCTTCACAGGCTTCTTCGACAGCACGCTGCGGGCGCCGAAATTATACGCCCATGAGATGATCCGGATATTGGCGCCCTTGAGCAGCGCGTCCTCGACCGGTTTGGCGGCACCGGCGTCAAACGCCTTGGTCTGCTGCTGGTAGCTGGTGAAGAGATAGCCGAGGTCGAACGTTCCCACCAACGGCACCAGATTGGCCGAGATCGAGGAGCCTGACACCATCAGGTCGATCACGCCGAGCTTGACGGAATTGATGACGTCGATTTCCTGACCGAGTTGGTTATCAGGATAAAACGTCACGTCGATCTGCTCGCCGAGCCCGTTTGCCTTCAGGTTCTTGACGAGGTTGTCGTAATAGACCCGGCCATTGGCATATTTGGCGTCGTTGGGCAGCGACGATGATAATTTGAGCTTCGTGGTGGCGGCTTGCGCGCGGCCGATGATGGCGGGTGACAAAATCAGCGCCGCAGCCGTTGATTTCATGATCACGCGACGGCTGACGGGGAAAGCCTTCATGATGTTCCTCCCGGGCGTATTTGACATCACGCGCTGAGCGCCTGATGACCGAAATAGGCCTGTTCAAGCCGATGGGCCAGATTGTCATCGCTGGTCGGCGCTTCCAGCACGACATGTCCCTGCACCAGCGCATAGACGCGGTCGGCGGTCGCCAAAGCCTTTTCCAGCAATTGTTCGACCAGCAAGACCGCGGTGCCTTGCTTGCGCAATTGAGCGATGACGTCGAGCACGCGGTCGACCAGCACCGGCGACAGGCCCGCGGACGGTTCATCGAGCATCAACAGACGAGGGCGGCGAACCAGGCCTTGCGCCACCGTCAGCATTTGCTGTTGGCCGCCGCTGAGCGCGCCGCCGCGCTCGTGGCGCTTAGCGGCGATCTCGGGGAAGAACGACAGCGCCTCCTCGATCCGCGCCGCGCGCTCGCCGCGCGACAGATCGTAACCCGCCAGCAAGAGATTATCCGTCACCGAAATCTGCGTGAAGACGCGATGGCCTTCGATCACATGCACAAGGCCGGCGCGCGCCGCCTCACGCGGCGTGGCGTTGGTCATGTCGCGGCCGCCAAACCTGATGTAGCCGGCAGTGACGGGCAGCAGCCCCGACAGCGCCCGCAGCATGGTGCTTTTGCCGGCGCCGTTGGGGCCGAGCAGCGCCACCACCTCGCCCGCGGCGACCTGGAAGTCGATGCCATGCAGCACGCGAATCTTGCCATAGCCGGATTCCAGGGCCGCGACGGAGAGCAGGGGTTCAGGCACCGAGGTAGGCACTGACAACCTCCTTATGGCTGCGGATGTCGGCCGCGGTGCCGGCGGCGAGGATACGGCCGAGATTGAGCACGGTGATCTCGTCGCAGATCGCAAAAATCAGATCGGCGTGATGCTCGACCAGCAGGACGCCGGTGCCGCGCGCGCAGATCGCCCTGATCAGTGCGGCCAGCCGATCGATTTCGTCGGCGGAGAGACCGGCGGCCGGCTCATCGAGCAGGAGAAAATCAGGATCGAGCATCAGGGCGCGCGCGATCTCGATGAAACGCAGTTCGCTGTGCTGCAGGCGGTCGGCGCGGACATCGGCCAGCGTTTCCAGTCCGACCACGCCGAGCAGGCCGCGGGCTTTCGCCGCCAGCATGCGTTCGTCGCGATGGTTGCGCGGCAGCGACAGCATCGCCTCGACGAAGCTGGCCTGTCCCTCGATAGTGCCGCCGATCATCACATTCTGCAGCACGGAAGCTTCGCCGATCACGCGCGGGGTCTGGAAGGTGCGGGCGATGCCGCGTGCTGCCCGCACCGCCGGCATGCCCGGCGGCAACTCGTCGTCGCCGAGCCTCATTGCGCCTCCCTTGGAGGCGTAGTAGCCGGAGATCACATTGAGCGTCGTGGTTTTGCCGCTGCCATTGGGACCGATCAGTCCGTGAATCCGGCCGGGCTGAACGTCGAGATCGAGGCCGTCGATGGCGCGGACGTTGCCGAAACTGACCGCGATGTTGCGCAGGCTGAGCGTCTTGCCGCCCGGGCGCCGGCGCACGATATCGCCGAGTGCTGCCGGGCGCGGCACGATGGCGCGATTGCTCGCGAGTGGGCGACGATTGCGAAAATCCAGCAGCGCCGCGATGCCGCCCGGTATCGCCAGCACGATCACCAGCAGCAATACCGCGTAAAGGAAGGTCGACCACGCCGCCAAAGGTGCGGCGATCTCCGGCAGAATGGTCAGGATGATGGTACCGAGCATCGGCCCCAGGATCGAGCCGCGGCCGCCGATCAGGATCGCAATGAAGAACAGGACCGACAGATCGAAGGTGAAGGCGTCCGGCGTGATGTAGGTCTGCAGGCTGGCGAATAATCCGCCGGCGATTGCCGCCAGCGCGCCGGCCAGCAGAAAGATCGCGATCAGCATGCGCGGCTTGGAAATGCCGGTGGCTTCGGCGGCCACTTCGGCGTCGCGCACCGCGATCAGGGCGCGGCCATACCTGGAATGCGCGATGTTGGCGGTGATCCAGGTCGAGACAGCGGCGAAGCCGATGCAGAGATAATAGAAGCCCCACGGACTATTGAAGGGTTCGGGAAACTCGGGGCCGGCGATGCCGATGCCGCCGCCGGTGACGCTCTGCCACGCCAGCGCGATCTGGGTCACGATGGTAGCGAAACCGAGCGTCGACATCGCGAAATAGAAGGTGCGCAATCGAAACGCCGGCAAGCCGACGATCACGCCGAAGATGGCGCCGACGCAGGCCGAGATCGGTAACGCGGCGAATACCGGCACCGGCGGCAGCACGTTGCCGGCGACGAGTACGCTGGTGGTATAGGCGCCGAGCGTCAGCAGCGCGACATAACCGATCGCCAGATGCCCGGCGAAGCCGACCACAAGATTAAGGCCGGCGACCAGCACCCAATAAATCGCGGCACGGGTGCCGATCAGCGCCCAATAATCATTACTGACAAAGGGCAGGATCATCGCGACCGCAAACACGCCGATAAACGGCGCGAGCTGCGGCAGCACGGCACGGAAGGTGCTGGTCTCGTTGCGTGAGGGCGTTGTGGTGACGGCGGTCATCACACCCTCCGCGCGGTGGCCGAACCGAACAAGCCCTGCGGCGCTGCCAGCAACACGACGATGAACAGCGTGAACACCGCCACCGACGAGAAGATGCCGCCGACCAGGAAATTGGCGGCCTGTTGGAACAGGCCGAGCGCGAGGCCGCCGATCAGGGCGCCGCGGTTGTTGCCGAGGCCGCCGAGTGCGACCGGCACGAAACCGTAGAAATTCAGCAATGCACCATTGGCGAAGAACGCCAGCAGCAATTCGCCGCCGGAAAATCCGGCGACGCCGCCAATCACTCCGGCGAGCGCATAGCTGGCGATACGCAAATTGCGCTCCGGCAGCCCAAGTGCGCGTGCGGCGAAATTATCCTCCGCGATCGCGAGGAACGCGCGCCCAACTAGGGTATGGCGATAGAGATATTCCAGGCCGGCGATGGTGATGGCGCAGGCCACCACTGGCAGCCAGAATTTCTCGTCGAACACGCCGCTGCCCCATCCGATCAGGCGGGGAAATGGCTGCGGCTCGGTGCCCCATTTGATCGCCGCGACCTGCTGGATCATCAGCGCCAGGGCCAATGTGGACAGCACGTAGAGATGCTGGTCCAGATTTTTCAGCACCGGCCGTACCGCGACGAATTCGGTGATGATTCCGATGATGGCGCACCCCACTAACGTCAGCGCGAAACCGACGATGATAGGCAGGCCTAACTTCAGTATGAACATCGAGCCGAACACGCCGCCGAGCATGGCAAGCTGACCCGAGGTGAAGCTCATCACCCGCGAGGTCGAGAACATCGTGTTGTAGGTAATGCCGACGAGCGCGTAGATCGCGCCCGCTGCAAGACCAGATGCGAGGATCGAGCCGAGCATGGGCTGTGCTCTCCGCTTTCAGCTCAAGCGTAGCCCGGTGCAAGCGCGAAGGTGCCGCTCTTGGCGGAGTTTGCCGCCGACATCACAATCTCCTCGGTCGGGTAGCCATTATGCTGGGTTGGCGTGAAAGTGTAATTGCCGAAATAGCCGGGATATTTCGTCAGTGAGTTCAGATAGGCGATGATGCCGGGGCCGTCGGTGGATCCGCTGGTCTCGACGCCCTTGGCGAACAGCTCGATCGCATCGATGCCGCCGGCGATCCACCACAGCAGGGTATCGTTGAGCGCGACATTGGCCTTGGTCAGGCGATCGACAAGGCCCTGGCTTTTCTCAGGCAATTTGCCGGCTGCGTCATAGCTGCAGCTCTTGTAGCCGACCGCATAAACCTTGTTCCAGTTGGCGGGCTTTTCGATCAGGCCCGCGATGTCGCCCGAGGCCAGCGACGGATGGCCGACGAACGAGATGTCCCAGTTCATGGTGGCGCGGGTGTTGAACATGCGCGCTTCCATGCTGGTAGCGACGCTCCACACCACGATCACTTCGGCGCCGGCGTTCTTGGCGCGCAGCATATCGGGTGTCATGTCGGGCTGCGTCGCATCGATATTGGCCTGATAGACGACGTCGGCGCCGTCTTTCTTGAACGCCGCGACGGAGGCGCCGACTGCAGTGACGCCATAGCCCGTGGTGTCGCCGAACACCGCGATCTTCTTCACCTTGAGAATGTTGAGGCAATAGTTGCGCACCGCGTCGTCCCATTGGCTGTTGGACGGCGCCATGCGGAAGGCGTTGGGGAATTTGACGGGGTCGATCAGGGTTTCGACCACGCAAGGGTGGATATCCGGCATCTTGGCCCGCGCCATGATCGGGGTGGTGGCAAGCGCCTCGCCGGAATTGAGCGGGCCCCAGATGCCATGCACCTTGAGCTGACTGATCATTTCCTGGGTGGCGTTCACTGCCTTGGTGGGATCACCCTGGGTATCGCGGGTGATGACTTCGAGCTTGCGGCCCTTAACGCCGCCGGCTGCGTTGATGGCATCGACCGCGAAGATAACGCCGCGGTTGAATCCGATGGTCGGGGCCGAGCTCGGCCCGGTCATCGCGGCCAGGAAACCGATCTTGATCGGTTCGGATTGCGCAATCGCAGGCTTTGGAAATGAAAATGCTGCAGCGCCAAGCGCTCCGGTGGTGCCCAACAAAACGTCACGACGCGAAACGGCCATCAATTCCTCCCGATCTATGCTTTTTCGGCGCCCGTCGTTGCCGCGGGCACTCGTTGCAGTCTTTTTGCAACCGTTTTCGGCGCTTGGCCGAAACCGGTTTGCTCAAATCAAATTTGAGCCTGATGTGGAGGCGTTGTCCAGAGCTTCCGCATCACCGCTCTGACATTGCGGAAAATCGCTTGTCGGCCGAATGCCGCGGCGAGATCGAATCAGAACCTGGCTCTAGATTCTTGTTTTGACGCGTTTTCTTCACGCGAACCGGTATCCATCCCGGATCAAGTCCGGGGCAGGCTTTCGCTCGAAAACGCTGCTAGATCGGCTCATAGGTCTCGGAGAGGCAGGTGTCCTCTTCCTCGACCCGTCGTCGGTCGAGGATCACCCCTTCGTTGATGCTGATGCGATAGATCTGTACGCCCAGTGGTTTGCCGGTAGCCGAATTCAGTTCGGCCTTGACACAGGCGGTCCAGCCGGCGCCGCGGAGGTCGTGGCGAGCAGGCGAAACCTGCACGTCGTGCGGCGCCGACGCGACCGTGAAGACCGAGTCGAGATGTCCACGCACGAGTTGCCTGACGTCGGGCGGCTGCTCCAGCGGCAGCGGTGGGTTTTCCTTGGCGCGCATGAATTCGGGCACCGGTGAGCGAATGTCGGCAAAGCCGCACCCCGTCAGCACCAGTGCGCCGGTCATCATCATCGCGATATGAAGTGTGGTCCGCCCCATTGGAATGGTTCTATCCCGAGCCACGTAAAATTGCCCGTAGCCGTGAGATTAATTTTCGTTCACGGCCATCAACAATTGCTGAAACCGGCCGCGGAACAGACTAGTCTGTGGGGCCCGCCGATCCCCCGCTGGTCATCATTTGGCCGCAGGGTAAGGTATCGGCAAAAGGACGGCTGGGAGAGCCAAGCGATGAAGGCCTTGATGATTGTGGCGGCGGCGACGCTGGCGCTGATGGTGATGCCCGCGCATGCCCAGATGGGCGGCAAGCGGCATCAGGGCGACGACAAGAAGCCCGACCAGTCAGCCGCCAAGAAGGTCGATGAGAAAGCCTACAAGGCCGCGCTCGAGCGAATACCGGACCCCAAGGAAAAATACGATCCATGGGGCGTGACAAAGCCCGCGGATCCGAAGCCGAAATAGCCGGCTTCGAAATTCGGGGTTGAACCTCTGAACCTCTAAACCTCCATGCTCGACCTTTCGGCGAGCCTGGACCTATCAGCATGTTCTATACCTTCCATACGGATACTAACATCGCGGCGGGCCGTGCATCAGCGCCAACGGACCCATTGAACCCCGGGACTACCGTTGGCGACCAACGGGCATGACCATGAAGATGTCGATCGGGCGCGCGTTGGCTGCTATCTTGCTGGGGGCCGCTACGATCTCGAGTTTTGCCGCTCCCGTCCGTGCTGCCCCATTGGACGACGCCAATGCTGCCGCCGAGAGTGGCGACTATACGAAGGCGGTGCAGCTGCTGCGCCCGCTGGCTGACCGAGGCGATCGCGACGCGCAATACAATCTCGGGATCATGTACTTCACCGGTCAAGGCGTGCCGCGGGATGCAGCCGAGGCTGCAAAGTGGTTCGGCAAGGCTGCCGAACAGGGGCAACTCAATTCCGAATACAATCTCGGCGTCATGTACGAACGCGGGCTTGGCCTGCCGCAAAACGATGCCGAGGCGCTGAAATGGTATCGCAAGTCTGCCGAACAAGGTCATGCGCCGGCTCAGACCAATCTCGGCGGCCTGTACGATCATGGACGCAGCGTGCCGCTCGACCATGCCGAAGCGCTGCAGTGGTACCGCAAGGCCGCCGAACAGGGATTCGCACCGGCTCAGTTCAAGCTCGCGGCGATGTATTATAACGGCCAGGGTGTCGCCCGGGACTATGCGGAAGGCGTGAACTGGTGTCGCAAGGCGGCCGAACAGGGCTTCGCCATGGCGCAGAACTATCTCGGGCAGATGTACGTCGAGGGGCCGTCAAAGAATTATGCCGAGGCGATGAAATGGTATCGGCTCGCCGCCGATCACGGCAAGCTCGGCGCGGTGTACGGCGTTGCGCTGATGTACGATAACGGCAAGGGCGTTGCGCGGGATTTTGTCGAGGCGGCCAACTGGTATCGCAAGGCGGCCGAAAAGGGCTTTCCCCCGGCCGAGTCCAATCTCGGGCTGATGTACGAAAGCGGCAGAGGCGTGCCGCAGGACTATGCGGAGGCCGCGAACTGGTATCGCAAGGCCGCCGAACAAGGTTTGCCCGTTGCCCAGAATAATCTCGGCAACCTCTACAGCGGCGGTCGCGGCGTTCCGCTCGATCGTATCCACGCGTATATGTGGCTGAGCGTGGCGGCCGCGCGCGGCCAGCCGGACGCCGAAAAAAATCAGCAACTGGTCGCCAAGGCGATGACGCCGGCCAAGATCGCCGAAGCGCAAAAGCTCGTGGTCGAATGGAAGCCGGCAGCCGCGCATTAATCTTCGTCGGTCATAACGTCTCGCCGAAGCGAAAGGATTTCATGCCATTGTTTGCTGTCGCCACCCGAGCCGCCGTCGCGTGCATCGTTACCGTGACGCTGGCCCAGACCGCGCATGCGGCTGCGTCCTGCACCGGCGCTGCCCAGCATCTGGCAGCGCTGGTCAAGAGCCATTGGCCGTCATCGGATGAGAATACGCCGGGTGCTACCGACGACATGGTCGGCACGTTCCTGCACAAATCGCCGTCGGGATTCATTCCTGGAACACCTCGCTTTCGACTGAAGGAATATTCCCGCCAGGCGTTCATCAAGCAAGCGGGGCTGCTTCAACGGCCCTTTACGCCATCGCCGGAGTTGCTGAAGGCACTTGATGGGATCCAGGAAGAACTGGTGGTCTCCGATCTGCCCGGAAGCAGTCTGTTGGCCGCCAACAGCATTGCCGGCACGGCGAGCTGCAATTCGACGGTATTCTTTTCGGTGAGCCGCGGCCGTGCGAGCCTGGTGCCGGAGCCCGAGAGTGGGGAGGACAATACCGGTGGCTCCTGCGGCCTGACGCGTTCGTTCGCCGCGGTGGATGGCCTTCCCGTCGTCATCGATGACAGCCTCTCTGCCGGACCGAGTTTTGCCGCGACGTTGACGCTGACGCCGTGGGGCGGCGACAAGTGGCGGAAACCGTGCGAGGCCGACTTCGTCTTCGCGCCGCATTTCGATTTCGATAAGACGTGGAACGATTGGGCCAGTCTCAACAATTGGGAAAACAATGAGTGCGGCAGCGGCGGTTGCGAGGGATTTCAACGCGTCGCGCTCAATTTGGTACGGCAGACGCAGCAGGATCGTGCCGGAGGGGAAGCGCATTTGCTCGCGGCACTCACCGGGCCGCAACGCGAAGAGTATCAGCGCTTGAAGCATGTAGCCGACCGGGCCGATCCCGACGACACACAGGCCGACGCCGACGCTGCGCCAACGCCAAAAACAGCCGCCACGCTGACCGACACGACCCCGCTGCTGCTGCCGATGGTGGTCGACGACCATGTCTTTCTGGCCAGTGTCGGACATTTCACCATCGGCTGGCGGGTGTTTGCCGATTGGAAGGTGACGGTCGAAGCGGGTGACGCCGATAAGACGCGGGAGATCGCGCGTTTTGCGATCGGCATGACGCCGGGGCCGATCGTCAGCGTTACCGTCAAATGACCGGATGGGTCACTGGAGATTACCCGATATGAAGTTTGAATTTCTGGACACAGCGCGCTCAGCGTCGCGCGGACGCTCGCGGGTCGCAACGCTGTTGTCCGCGTTGGCGGGCATTGTCGCTGTTTTCGTTGCAGGGGTTGCGAGTGCGGGCGCGGCGCCGCTTTCGCCGGAAGACAAATACATCGCGACGCGCGATGCCGCGATCAAGAAGCTCTCGCCGTTGTACGACGCCGGCGCGCTGGACGATGCCGCGACCAAGGCCGAGGCCGCTGCGTTCGCCGATCTCCTGGTGCAGATGAGTGCGATCCTGAAGGAGCCCGCGCGCAAGGGTTTTGGGCCGGCCAAGCTCAATATCGAGACGTTCTACAAGGGCGACGAAGGCTTCGGCATGCTCGACGGTCTGCGCTTCGACGCCGACCTCGGCAAAACCGGCGAGAAAGCCGGCGGCGACGGTGCGGATGGCAAGTATGTCGAGCCCAAGGCCCATATCATCGTCACGACGCAGAATTTGTTCGAGCGTTGGCTGCTCGCCCACAAGGATTGGTGGGACAAGGGCGCCAAAAATGTGCCGCAGCGGATCGGCTCGGCGCTCAAGGACGAAAGTTTCTACACCCAGGCGATTTCCAGCGGCTCCGCGGTGATCAATTTCAATTTGTTACCGATGGTAAAGCCTGCGAACGCGACCTTTGTCTACGGCATTCTGGCCGGACGAACCCAGTCCGAGGTGCCGGATGCGGCGGACGAGGTGTTTGTATCCGCGCTCGCCGATGGCAAGGTTTATGTCGCCTACGGTTCGATCGATCCGGAGGTCAAAATTCCCGAATGCATCGCGATCCGCACCGGTTACAACAAGCGGGCCGAGACGGCGGAAGACGATTTGCGGTTCCACAAGATCGACCAGAAAGCCTACGACAAGCTTGGTAATTTTCGCCAACAGGGCGAGGACGCCTTCAGGCGTTGCTTCACCCAGCATGCGCCGCAGCAGCCGTCATTCGCCGCGGCCACCCGACAGGGCGAGGCGCTGCTGGCGGCGGCGATGGCAAAATAACGCTATTCGAACGCGACGCCGAGCCGCTTTTCGTTGGCCCAGACCGGGCGGCAGCGGCGGGTGAACCGATTGGATTCGATCACAAGCGTGAACGACGGCGGCACGTTGAGCGTGCTCGCGAAATCAAGCGCCGCGCCACCGTCGGAGAGGTTACGAACGGTGCAGGCGAGGTCATTGCCTTCGAAGGCAATGGTAGCGCCCTTCAGCACCCGGAATCGCTGGCTCCTGCGTTTCTCGATCATGTCACAAATCCGAAAACCGGCTTGTCATTATGGCTCAGATTAGCGCTGCGAAATTACAGACAATTGAATCCAACCCCCGCCGTGCTTGCCTTTCCCTTCAGGTTTCGTTTACGAATGGAACCGTTGACTCGCATAATTTCTGCTCCGTTTCATTGAATTGCATTTCTCAAATCCGTTCATCCGCGGCGCGACTGCGTCGATGCCTTTCCATATCCTCCCCTGGAGACCATCATGAAAACAACCATTTCGATGCTGTTCGCCGCAGCTTTCGTGCTGTCGTCGGTGCCCGCCAAAGCCGTCGTGCTCGATCTCTCGACCATGACCTGCAAGCAGTTCATCGAGAGCGGCGACGACGGGATCAAAATGGTGCTGACCTGGATGGACGGCTGGTACAAGGGCGATGAGGATGAGGCGATCATCGATACCGACGTGTTCATCGACAACGCCAAGAAGTTCGGCACTTTCTGTGCGGCGAATCCGACCATCAGCATCGTCAACGCGGCCGAGAAGATCCTCGGCAAATAACCCTTAAGCCGCGTTGTCACAGCATCGCGAATGCGCTTGAAACCATCGCCACCGGCTTGTTGTCGGTGGCGTTCAACAACGTGACCCGGCCAAAGCTCATGGTGCGTCCGAGGCGAACCACCCGGGCGTCGGCCAGTACGTCCGATGCCGTGACCGCGCGCATGAAATGGGTGGTTTGATCGACCGTGGTCATCGGCCGGTAGCCGCGATTGGCCGCCAGGATCGCAATCACCATTGAGGTATCGGCAAGCGCCATCAGGGCCTGGCCGCAGACAATGCCGCCGTGCCGGCACAGGCGCTCGGAGAACGCCATGCGCAGTGTGGCGCCGGGCTGCCAGTCATCGGCCGAGCCGACGGGCGGGTCGCACGCGATCTGTTCAACCGACAGGCCGAGGTCCTGCACCCAGGGTGCGAACACATCGCCGAGAACCCGCCGCGCTTCCGTGATGTCGAATTCGGCCGCCTGTTGCTCGCTTGGCATGAATGCTGGTTTCCCCCGGATATAGCGCCGTGCGCGAAAGTGTAGACGCAGGCTGCAGTTCTTGAAAATCCCTGCCTGGAAAGGCTCAGTTTGAAAACAGGGCCTGACTTGAAGACAAGGCTTGGCTTGAAAATGCCAGACTTGGGGAAGTATAACCCGGGCCAGTAGGAGTGGTGGACGATGTTCAGGCGAGTGGCATTGATTTTCAGCGTAATCGCCTTGGGCCTTCTGCTGAACGGTTGTACCAAATGCGGCCCGGTCTGGGACGATTGGCTGCCGAAATCCTGCAAATCGGATCATTTGTAGCGCGCCGCACGTGCTTGGCGTTGCCATGGCCGCGGTGATACGCTGTTGGGCAAGAAAATGCAGGGAGCATCCCATGAAGGTTTTACGCGCAGCGGCTGTTCTCGCCTTGCTGATGGCGCCGGCTTACGCCAAGGCGCAACAAATGCCCAATATCAACCTGATTCCGGAAACCGCATCCAAGACGCCTGAGGAAAGGGAAGCCGACGAAGTGAGAGACAAGGCCTACCGGGAATCGCTGAAGAAGATTCCGGATGCCAAGACATCTTCCGATCCATGGGGCAATGTGCGCAACGATGCACCACCCAAGACGCCATCGGCCAAGCCGCGCACCAAAACCGGCAGCACCGTCAACTAGGCGCTTTAAGCCGTCGCACGCGGCTCCGCACCGGATACGTTACCGGCTGACGCGGCCATTTGTGTCTATCCAGCAATATGTCGCGGTGGGCGGTACCCTTGGCGCGCCGTCCTTGGCGGCTCGATTTGTTCTGACCGGGGCGGGACTCGGATTGGCCGCCGGGCGCGCTATATTGAGCCGGTCGTTATCTGTGTTGGAGTTTGCGACATGGCCTCTCGCCCGCGCGATTTGGCCGACCGGATGGCCGGCCGGCGCAAACCTGACGACGGGTTTCTGCGTGAAACCTTCACCCTGCCGCGCGAGCGGGCCCGGACCAAGGCGCGCGATTTCCTCACCCGCTATCCCAAGGCTGCCTACATGAGCGGGGTCGAAAGCTGGCGCGAACTGCCCGGCGGCGACATCGAATTCACCATGCGGCGGCTGCCTAGCGCAGACTAGTTCACAGAGCAGGTATGTTCCGGGCACCGGTTCCACACGCGCATAATATTAACTTTTCTCGATAACGGCTGTTGAAGCATTTTCGCTTAAGGCATTTGCCCCTGAGGCAACCAATGGCGAAGCAACGCGTCGAGCGCGGCACGCGCAAGAGCGTCAGGATCGACCTGCACACGCCGGGGTTTCTGATCCCGGCGCCCAAGGCGCCATGGATCGAGTGCACGATCGTCGATGTTTCCGAAAACGGCGTCTGCCTTGAGGTCGGCGATCTGGCGGTTCCGAAACTATTCGGCCTTACCTTCACCTCGAGCGGCGAGGTGCTGCGGGTATGTTCGCTGATCTGGCGCCGCGGTGAACGGATCGGCGCCCGTTTCGTCAGTGCAAAGGAACTTCGGCAAGGTCTTGCGCCGGCTGAAGCCGATCCGAAGCCCGCCCCGGTGAACCGCTAAAGACGAGCGAAAGCAAAAGCCTTAGCGAGCGGCGACGACTACGGCCGGCGGATTGCCGCGCCAGGTCAGCCCGGACGAGGTCGACGCCGCGCATAGAAACAAAATCATCGCGACGGGCAGCACGACAAGCTTTTGAAGGTCTGAAATCATGGCCGCGGCTCCGGTCCTATCGGGCACGGTTATCTCGTTTTATGGTTAATATTGGCTTACCGCGCGGACGCGGCCGTCCCGGGTGGGGCACTATCCGATGCCGGAACCGTGCGAGAAAGCCGGCCCGCGGCGCGCCTTGCATTGCGAACTCGCAGCTCCGACGGGCGCTCTTCATGAATCGTTTATGACCTTAGTTCGTTCAATTTTAGCTTTTTCCAGCGAGGTTCGATTTTCGGAACCGGGAGAAACCGGGTTTCCCTGAGAACCAGGAGGTTGGATTGTCTCGCATGTTTTTTAAGTTCTTGAAGGATAAATCGGCTGCCACCGCTATCGAGTATGGCCTGATCGCAGCAGGCATTGCGCTTGCGATCATCGCTGCCGTCAACGGCCTCGGTACAACCCTCAACAACAAGTTCACGAGCATCAATACGTCGCTGAAATAGGCTCGCGTAACTCTGACGACTTGCCGTGGCTGGCGAACTGAGAAGGGCTTCGATTCCAGTCGGGGCCCTTTTGCTTTCAGCGGCGGCAGTGAAAGATTGAGCCTAGTCGACGAGCTCATTCAAAAGTTGCCAACGAGGCGTGTGTGCCGATCGAAGCTGCTCGCCACATCGATAAACGGTGCGCTACGCTCCAATGCACAGCGCCGCCCAAGCGGAGTATATTCGCTTGGCGGCGCAGGCTTAGTCCCCGAGTGATGCAATGCCCCAGGTAGCAATAAGTCTGATCGCGATCAAAAAGGTTCAAATAAAAAGCAGATTGGGTAAGGCTGTGGCCAACCAGACGAACCACGAATGAAGCCTTCGGATATCGATGGCGCCGGGTTGATGGGTGCCGCGGATCGGTCGAAGCGTCTTCCAGGTTTCACAGGTTTCGTTTTTCGTCAAAATACGAACGTGGCCGGCGAGCCGGCTGGTGAACCAAAATCGCAAACCGCGACACTGAGTAATGCGGCCGACCGTTTGCGCCTGCTTCGGTCCCTCCGCCTGCGGCCCCAACTCGGCACCTCCAGCGCCGTTGGGGCCGTTTTTGCTTGTGGGGATGTTGACGAGCAGATGCGGCTCAGCCGCGACCGCGCAATATTCGCGGACGCCGAAATTCCCAAGCGATCGGTAAGGACAGCGCATTCGTCGCGTCAAGAGGGCCGTTGTTCAGAACGGGCCACAGCAAAGCACAACGCCACGGGAGCGGAGCGTGATCGCCATGTGGAAAAAAGAACATATTGCGAACATAGAACAAACGTGGTACGAGGTTCCTCGACCGCCGCCGCCGGTTTGTCCCGCTAGCGAATCCCCGCCATAAGGAGCACCACCTATGTCCGCCTCTGCCCTGCGTATCGTCGAAGGATCTTCCATGGACAAATCCAAAGCGCTGTCTGCCGCGCTTTCCCAGATCGAGCGCCAGTTCGGCAAGGGCTCGGTGATGAAACTGGGCAAGAACGACCGTTCGATGGATGTCGAGACGGTCTCTTCGGGCTCGCTCGGGCTCGATATCGCGCTCGGCGTCGGCGGCCTGCCGAAGGGGCGGGTGGTCGAGATTTACGGGCCGGAATCCTCGGGCAAAACCACGCTGGCGCTGCACACGGTCGCCGAAGGCCAGAAGAAGGGCGGCATCTGCGCCTTCATCGACGCCGAACACGCGCTCGACCCGGTCTATGCCCGCAAGCTCGGCGTCAACATCGATGAACTCCTGATTTCGCAGCCCGACACCGGCGAGCAGGCGCTGGAAATCTGCGACACGCTGGTGCGCTCCGGCGCGGTCGACGTGCTGGTGATCGACTCGGTCGCAGCCCTGGTGCCGAAGGCCGAACTCGAAGGTGAGATGGGCGACGCGCTGCCCGGCTTGCAGGCACGATTGATGAGCCAGGCGTTGCGCAAGCTCACGGCGTCGATCAACAAATCCAACACCATGGTGATCTTCATCAACCAGATCCGAATGAAGATCGGTGTGATGTACGGCTCGCCGGAAACCACCACCGGCGGCAATGCGCTGAAGTTCTACGCGTCCGTCCGCCTCGATATCCGCCGCATCGGCGCCATCAAGGAGCGCGACGAAGTGGTCGGCAACCAGACCCGCGTCAAGGTGGTGAAGAACAAGCTGGCGCCGCCGTTCAAGCAGGTCGAATTCGACATCATGTATGGCGAGGGCGTCTCTAAGATGGGCGAAATCCTCGATCTCGGCGTCAAGGCCGGCATCGTCGAGAAGTCCGGCGCGTGGTTCTCCTACGACAGCCAGCGGCTCGGGCAGGGACGTGAGAATTCGAAGGCATTCCTCAAGGCCAACCCCGACATGACCGCCAAGATCGAAGCCGCGATCCGGCAAAACTCCGGCCTGATCGCCGAACAAATTCTGGCCGGTCCTGCCGAGCGGGACGCCGATGGCGAGGAGCCTGCGGAAGACTAAAGCTTTTTCCGAGCAAGCGGGCGCTGAGGACGTTGAGTTGCCGACGTCTTTGGCGCCCGTTTTGTTTGGCGTACGGAGATCAAGATGAAGCCGTTGATCTTGGCTAGTTCGCCCATCCCCGACTTTTATAAACAAGATCTCAGCGATCTCGCGGTCAGTTTTTTCTTTCATTTCGTTTGGGGAGAGATCGCTGGTGGGGCGGCACAAGGCTGACCAACGATCGCTTGTGGCGCTGGGGTCCAATTCTGACGCCGCCTGCAAAAAGGTGATGGCATGAAGCGTTTGATCTTCACGACCAGCGACTCCGGGGCGGGATGCCTCAGGCAACCGGGTATCGCCGACGCGGTGATGCCGCTCGGAAGTCGCTTCTTTCGCGGAGAACCTTTGCCTTCCGACGTCGAGATCGCCAACTCATTGGAAGAAGATGATTGGTTGGGGCGTATCTACAGGAAGTAAGCTCAAGAGACGGATCGTCGCACCCGCATGATCGATCTCTGCGAGCCGTTCGATACGGTCGATTTGTGGATCGACCCCGATCCGAATGCGCAGCTGATCATGGTCTGGCTGCTAGAGTATTTACGCCCGTACGAAGCTATCGTCTCGAAGTTGAATTTGGTGCAAGCCGATGTGCCGATCGGCAACTACCCGGCGGAGCAAGTGGTCGAGTGGCGGATACCCGCGAGCAAAATACTGAACGCGCATCTCGAACTCGCCAGTTCGGTATGGCAGGCCTATCGCGCGCCGACGCCGCTGGATTGGTTCGGTTTGCTATCGAAAGATTTGAGCGCGCTGCCGTTGTTTCGGTTGGCTGCTATCGCCCTGCTTGAGGAACTGCCGGGGCTCGCTACCGGGCTCGGCGCCACCGAAATGCGGATGCTGGAATTGGTATCGGAAGGTAACGCGTCGCCGTACGATGTTTTTCCGGGACATGAGAAGCGCAACGAGCGGCGTGTGCTCAGCTATTGGGAAGTCGGCGCTCTGTTGGACGGTTTAGCGCATTGTCCGTCGCCCGCCGTGTCGGGCCTGGATGAGGGGCCGTTTACGTTGGAGATGCATGACGATCGCGATCGTCACCAAGGTTACAAACAAAGCAGGCTGTCACTCACCGAACTTGGCAGAGCCGTCCTGGCCGGGCGCGACGATTTCAGCCGGTACAACCCGATCCATCGTTGGTGGGGTGGGACCGAACTGACCAATGATCGCCTATGGCGCTGGGACGCCGAAAACAGCGCATTGATGGTACCTTAGCTTGCGGCGCGATCGCGATGCAAGAAAATGATGGAGGGCGAAGACTGATGAGATCAGCGCCAGTAATTGCGTTCGCCGCCATGTTTTTCCTGGCGTTTGGCAGTGTTGGATTTGCCCAGGAAGAATGCACAACGTGCCGTCAGAACTACACTTATGTCTGTATACAGAACTATGGGGAATGCATGAACGCCTGCCGCAGCATCGGCACCACCGACAGGAATGATTGCCGGCACAGATGCATCGTGAGCGACGATGGATGCAATAACAGAGCTGCTTTGAAATGCGGCACTTGCGCCTCGAAAAAGTTCGCTACTCCGCCGCCTGCGCGTAGTCAGTAATCGGCGGGCACGAGCACACCAGATTGCGGTCGCCATAGACGTTGTCGACCCGGCCGACCGGACACCAGTATTTATCCGTCCGCGAGGTGCCGGCCGGGAAGCAGCCTTCGGCGCGGCCATAGGCGCGGGACCAATTATCGTCGGCGATGTCGTGCACGGTATGCGGCGCGTGGCGCAGTGGCGACGCGTCCACCTTCCAGCGTCCGCTCTCGATCTCCGAGATCTCGCGCCGGATCGCGATCATGGCGTCGCAGAACCGATCGAGTTCGGCCTTCGATTCCGATTCGGTCGGCTCGATCATCAGCGTGCCCGGCACCGGAAAGCTCATGGTGGGGGCATGGAAGCCGTAATCGATCAGACGCTTGGCGATATCGTCGACCGTGACACCGCTTGACGTCTTCAACGGCCGGGGATCGATGATGCATTCATGCGCGACGCGACCCTTGCCGTTGCGATAGAGCACCGGAAAATGCCGCTGCAGCCGGTTTGCGATATAATTGGCGTTGAGGATCGCCACCTCCGTCGCGCGGGTGAGGCCTTCGCCCGACATCATCAGGATGTAGATGTAGGAGATGGTCAGGATCGACGCCGAGCCAAACGGTGCCGCCGACACCGGCCCGACCGCGGCGACCTTTTCGCCATCGGTCGCGGGATGCCCTGATAGGAACGGCGTCAGATGCGCCTTGACGCCGATCGGTCCCATGCCGGGGCCGCCGCCGCCATGCGGAATACAGAATGTCTTGTGCAGGTTGAGATGGCTGACGTCGGCGCCGTAATCGCCGGGCCGGGACAGCCCGACCTGCGCATTCATGTTGGCGCCGTCGAGATAGACCTGGCCGCCATGGTCATGCACGATGTCGCAGATCTCGCGAATATGCTCCTCGAACACCCCGTGGGTGGAGGGATAGGTGATCATCACGGCAGCGAGGTTTTTCGAATGCTGCGCCGCCTTGGCGCGGAGATCATTGACATCGACGTCGCCGCGCGCATCGCACGCGACTACCACCACCTCCATGCCCACCATGCTGGCGGAAGCCGGATTGGTGCCGTGCGCCGAGGACGGGATCAGGCACACCTTGCGATGCGGCTCGCCGCGTGCGGCGTGATAGCCGCGGATCGCGAGCAGCCCGGCATATTCGCCCTGCGCGCCGGAATTCGGCTGCAGCGAAATTGCATCATAGCCGGTGATATCGCACAGCCATTGTTCGAGCCGCGTGAACAGCGCGTGATAGCCCGCCGCCTGTTCGCGCGGCGCGAACGGATGCAGATTGGCAAATTCCGGCCAGGTCAGCGGGATCATTTCGCTGGTGGCGTTGAGCTTCATGGTGCAGGAGCCCAGCGGAATCATCGCACGGTCGAGCGCGAGATCGCGGTCCGAGAGTTTTCGCATGTAGCGCAACAGTTCGGTTTCGGAGCGATGCGCGTGAAACACCGGATGGGTCAGGAACGCGCTCGCGCGTTTCAGTTCAGCCGGCAACACCTCACGCGCGCCGGCGTCGATATCCGCGTAAGCGAGTTTGCCGCCGAAGGCGCGCCAGACCGCCTCGACGTCATCCGCCGTCGTGGTCTCATCCAGCGCAATGCCAAGTGTCTTTTCCCCAATCCGTAGATTGATCCTCTCGGCGAGCGCGCGCGCAACGATCTCGTCACGCTTCGCGCCGACGTTCACCGTCACCGTGTCGAAGAATGCCTCCGAGGCCGGCGCGAAGCCAAGCTTGCGCAAACCGGCGGCCAGTACGGAGGTGCGGCGATGCACCGATCGGGCGATCTCGGTCAGCCCTTCCGGCCCGTGGTAGACCGCGTACATTGAGGCAATCACCGCAAGCAGCACCTGCGCGGTGCAGATGTTGGAGGTGGCTTTCTCGCGGCGGATATGCTGCTCGCGGGTCTGCAGCGCCAACCGGTAGGCCGGTTCGCCGCGCGAATCCACCGAAAGCCCGACGATGCGGCCGGGCAGGGAACGCTTCAGCGCGTCGCGCACCGCCATATAGGCCGCATGCGGCCCGCCATAACCCATCGGCACGCCAAAGCGCTGCGCCGATCCGATCGCGATGTCAGCGCCGAGTTCGCCGGGTGAGGCCAATAGCGTCAGCGCCAGCAGGTCGGCGGCGACGATCGCCAGCGCGCCCTTCGCATGGAGCGCCGCAATCGCCGAACGCAAATCGCGCACCGCGCCTGAGGAAGCTGGATATTGCAGCAAGCCGCCGAACACGTCGGCGTTGCCGAGATCGCGGAGCGGATCGCCGATGACCAGATACAATCCCAGCGGTTCGGCGCGGGTGCGCAGCACCGCCAAAGTCTGCGGATGCACTTCCGCATCGACAAAGAACGATTTGCTTTTGGACTGCGCCGCGCGTTCCGCCAGCGCCATCGCTTCGGCCGCGGCGGTGGCCTCGTCCAGCAGCGAGGCGTTGGCGACGTCGAGGCCACTGAGGTCGCAGATCATGGTCTGGAAGTTAAACAGCGCTTCCAGCCGGCCCTGGCTGATCTCCGGCTGGTACGGCGTGTAGGCGGTGTACCAGGCGGGATTTTCCAGGACGTTGCGCTGGATCACCGCTGGCAGGATCGTGCCGGAATAGCCTTGGCCGATCATCGAGGTGAACACCTCGTTCTGGGCCGCAAGCTCGCGCATATGCGTCAGCGCCTCGGTTTCGCTCAAGGCGGGGCCGAGATCGAGCGGCGCCCGCTGCCGGATCGAGGACGGCAGCGTTTCCGCCATCAGCGCGTCCAGGCTCTTGGCGCCGACGCTCTCCAGCATCGAAGCGATGTCGCGGGGCGAGGGCCCGATGTGCCGCCGCGCGAAATCGATGGCGGCGTCGTTGGCAGGCTTGCGGTGCGCGGTCATGCTGATCCCTCAGGCCGTGTGCTTGGCGTAGGCGGCCTCATCCATCAGGCCGTCGAGTTCGCTTTCGTTTGATATCTTCATCTTGAAAAACCACGCCTTGCCGCCGGCGTCGGAATTGACCAAAGCGGGCTCGGCGGCGAGCGCGTCATTGACCTCGATCACCTCGCCGGTGATCGGCGCGTAGACGTCGGAGGCGGCCTTGACGGATTCGACTACTGCTGCGGCTTCCGCCTTCTTCAGGCTCCGGCCGACTTTCGGCAGTTCGACGAATACGACATCGCCGAGTTGCGACTGCGCATAATCGGTCACGCCGATGGTGGCGACGTCGCCCTCGATGCGGAGCCATTCGTGGTCGTCGGTGAATAGCGTCGTCATGACAAATCCTCTGGCGTTTGCTGGTGTTAGCGTTTGTAATTGTTGGGAACGAACGGCATCGACGCGACCTGTACCGGCAGGCGCTGCCCGCGAACTTCGGCGAACACGGATGAACCGGTTTTCGCGAGCGATACCGGCAGATAGCCCATCGCCACCGGCGCATTGAGGCTCGGGCCAAAGCCGCCCGAGGTCACGCGGCCGATCGGTTCAGATGAGGTCGCGTCGGCGAACAGCGCCGAGCCTTCGCGCACGGGGGCACGGCCCTCCGGCCGCAAGCCGACGCGGCGGCGCGAGGCGCCGCTTTCAAACTGCGCGAGAATCCTGTCCGCACCGGCAAAACCGCCGGCGCGCGCGCCGCCGCTCCGGCGGCTCTTTTGCACCGACCATTCCAGCGCGCCCTCGACCGGCGTCGTCTCGGTGTCGATGTCGTGGCCATAGAGGCAAAGCCCGGCCTCAAGCCGCAGGCTGTCTCGGGCGCCGAGCCCGATCGGCAGCACGTCGGGATCGGTCAGCAAGGCGTTGGTCAGCGCCTCGGCGTGTCCGGCTGGAACTGAAATCTCAAAGCCGTCTTCACCGGTGTAGCCGGAGCGCGAGACGAAACAGTCGATGTCGCCGATACGGCGCGGACCGGAATCCATGAACCGCATCGCCGCGATGTCTGCACAAAGCTTGGCCAGCACGATCTCGGCCTTGGGTCCCTGCAGCGCGATCAGCGCCCGGTCCGGCAGCGGCTCGACCACGCAAATGTCCGAGAGATTGGCGCGCAGATGCGCCTCGTCCTCGGCCTTGCAGGCGGCGTTGACCACGACAAACAGATGACTGCCGAAATTGGCCACCATCAGGTCATCGAGAATGCCGCCGGCCGCGTTGGTGAATTGGGCGTAGCGCTGCCTGCCGGGTGCGATCGCGACGATGTCCTGCGGCACCAGCCGCTCCAGCGCCAGCGCCGCATCCTCGACCCTGCCGGATTTCGGCCGCAGCGCGATCTGGCCCATATGCGAGACATCGAACAGGCCGGCCGATGCGCGGGTATGCAGGTGCTCCCGGAGCACGCCAGCGGCATATTGCACCGGCATGGCGTAGCCGGCGAACGGCACCATCTTGCCGCCGAGGGCAAGGTGCAGGGCGTGCAGGGGAGTATGTTTCAGGGGAGATTGTTCATCACGCGCCAGCATCACGGAGCCCTCGCGGTTTCCCGGGGATGATTCCCCGTGAAAACCCACAGAAAGCCCCATCTGTCGCTGTGCCTGAGAGTATTATCCCGTCGGCGGACACGTTGGGGTCAAACCCCTCGGCGTCTCTTTCCAGATGCTAACAACGTCACGCGGTTCGTTTGCCTGAGAGTTTCCGGGGCGGTTGCTCCTTCGGCGCCGGCATTCAAGCCGATCTCTCCCGACGTGACGCTCTCGAATATATAGGAGGAAACCACGCCCAACCCAAGGCTGTCAACGCGGCTGCGGCATTATCAACGTCTGTTGTGCTGATGCGGCAAGTCCATGATCCGCCTGCACAGTTTCTGGACACCGCGGCCCCCCTTGTCTAAAAGCGTTGCGGTATAAAGATAGCCGTTTACGGGCAAGTTCCAGGGCTGTTTTGCGATTCGTGCTTTTGCGATTGGATGGACATGAGCGGCGTTAACGAGATCAGGTCGACCTTTCTGAACTTCTTTGCCGAGAACGGCCACGAGATCGTGCCGTCGTCGCCGCTGGTTCCGCGCAACGACCCGACCTTGATGTTCACCAATGCCGGCATGGTGCAGTTCAAGAACGTCTTCACCGGCGTCGAAAAGCGCCCGTACCAGCGCGCCACCACGTCGCAGAAATGCGTCCGTGCCGGCGGCAAGCACAACGACCTCGACAATGTCGGCTACACCGCCCGGCATCACACGTTCTTCGAAATGCTCGGCAACTTCTCGTTCGGCGATTACTTCAAGGATCGCGCAATCGAACTGGCCTGGAACCTGGTCACCAAGGAATTCGGCCTGCCCAAGGACAAGTTGACCGCGACCGTCTACATCGACGACGACGAGGCGTTCAACCTCTGGAAGAAGATCGCAGGCCTGCCGGAGTCGCGCATCATCCGCATCGCCGGTTCCGACAATTTCTGGCAGATGGGCGATACCGGGCCGTGCGGTCCGTGTTCGGAAATCTTCTACGACCACGGCGACAAGATCTGGGGCGGCCCTCCGGGCTCGGCCGAGCAGGACGGCGATCGCTTTATCGAGATCTGGAATCTCGTGTTCATGCAGTTCGAGCAGACTGCGCCGGGCGTGCGCAATCCGCTGCCAAAGCCGTCGATCGACACCGGCGCGGGGCTGGAGCGCGTCGCCGCGGTGCTGCAGGGCAAGCACGACAATTACGACATCGACCTGTTCGTGGCGCTGATCCGCGCCATCTCGGAATTGACCGGCGCCGATCCGCAAGGCGAGCAGAAGGCCTCGTTGCGCGTGATCGCCGACCATTTGCGCGCGTCATCCTTCCTGATCGCCGACGGCGTGCTGCCGTCGAACGAGGGCCGTGGCTACGTGCTGCGCCGGATCATGCGCCGCGCGATGCGCCACGCGCAGCTATTGGGCGCGCGCGATCCCTTGATGCATCGGCTGGTCTGGGCGCTGGTGCGCGAGATGGGCCAGGCCTATCCGGAACTGGTGCGCGCTGAAAACCTGATCGAGGAAACGCTGCGGCTGGAAGAAACGCGCTTCCGCAAGACGCTGGAGCGCGGCCTGACCATTCTGGACGAGAAGAGCAGTTCGCTGAAAAAGGGCGACATGTTCGACGGCGACACCGCCTTCACCCTGTACGACACTTATGGCTTTCCGCTCGATCTGACCCAGGACGCGCTGCGCAACCGCGGCATCGGCGTCGATATCGCGTCGTTTACCGATGCGATGGATCGCCAGCGTGCCAAGGCGCGCGCGGCCTGGGCAGGAAGCGGCGATACCGCGGCAGAGAACGTCTGGTTTCCGCTGCGCGAGAAGCTCGGCGCCACCGAATTCCTGGGCTACGACACCGAGAACGCCGAAGGCGTGGTCGGCGCGCTGGTCAAGGACGGCAATGAGGTCGACAGCCTCAAGACCGGCGAGACCGGCGCCATCGTGATGAACCAGACGCCGTTTTATGCGGAATCAGGCGGCCAGGTCGGCGATACCGGCATGATGCTGGGCGAGGGCGTCAAATTCCGCGTTACCGACACCCAGAAGAAGGCCGGCGATCTATTTGTGCATCTCGGCACCGTCGAGCAGGGCACGCTGAGGACGGGTGTGGCGCTGGCGCTCGAGGTCGATCACGCCAGGCGCAGCTCGATCCGTGCCCATCACTCCGCGACGCATCTGCTGCACGAAGCGCTGCGGCAGGTGCTTGGCGATCACATCGCGCAGCGCGGCTCGCTGGTGGCGCCGGATCGCTTGCGGTTCGACTTCGTGCATCCGAAGCCGATCACGCCGGAAGAACTGGCGCGCGTCGAGGACATCGCCAACAATGTGGTGCTGGAGAACGACGAGGTCACCACGCGCCTGATGGGGGTGGATGACGCCCGCGACGCCGGCGCCCGCGCGCTGTTCGGCGAAAAATATGGCGACGAAGTCCGCGTAGTGTCGATGGGCAAGACCGCCCGCGAGCACGGCAATAACGCGCTGGGCTGGTCGGTCGAGTTGTGCGGCGGCACCCATGTGCGCCGCACCGGCGATATCGGCCTGATTTCAGTGACCGGCGAAAGCGCGGTCGCCTCGGGCGTTCGCCGCATCGAGGCGCTGACCGGCAATCACGCGCGCAAGCACGCCAATGACACGATGGCGCTGGCAAAGACCTCGGCCGCCGAACTGCGCACCACGCTTGAGGATATGCCGGCGCGCATCACAGCCCTGATGGAAGAGCGCAAGAAGCTGGAGCGCGATCTGTCGGAGACGCGCAAGAAGCTCGCGATGGGCGGCGGCGCGTCGACGAACGGCGGCGCGGCGGCTGGCGGCGTGCGCGAAGCGGGCGGCGTCAAGCTCCTGGCCCGCGCGGTCGAGGGCGTCGAGACCAAGGACCTCAAGAGCCTGGTCGACGACGGCAAGAAGCAGATCGGCTCCGGCGTAGTCGCCATTGTCGGTGTCACCGAGGACGGTAAGGCCGGCATCGTCGTTGGCGTCACGAGCGATCTCACCTCACGCTTCAATGCGGTCGAACTGGTGCGCAAGGGCTCGGAAGCGCTCGGCGGCAAGGGCGGCGGCGGCCGGCCCGACATGGCGCAGGCCGGCGGCCCCGACGGGGCCAAAGCTGACGCGGCGTTGTCGGCGATCGAGCAGGCGATGGCTGGCGGCTGAGGGCAGACAAGCGGACGACGCTACAGCCTAGACTGGGTTCTAACCGGGCAATCGCAGCCAACGCATGACGCGTGGCCGGCGAGCCCGACCGGATCTGGGAGCGATCGCCAATGAGGCGATGGATCCACTGGCTGCCGGGAATCGAAACCCTCCGTCGATATGAGGCGGCGTGGCTTCCGCACGATATCTTCGCTGGACTCGTCCTGGCGACGATGCTGGTCCCGGTTGGAATTGCCTACGCAGTCGCATCGGGCTTGCCTGGCATCTACGGTCTGTACGCAACGATCGTACCGCTGCTGGTCTACGCGTTGTTCGGCCCCAGCCGCATCCTCGTGCTGGGACCGGACTCGGCGCTGGCGGCTGTCATCCTCGGCGTTGTCGTCCCGCTGTCTGGTGGCGATCCTCTTCGCGCCGCAACGCTCGCTGCCATGATGGCGATCGTTTCGGGGACGGTATGCATTCTAGCCGGCATCGCGCGCCTGGGTTTTGTCACCGAGCTGCTCTCCAAGCCGATACGGTACGGCTATATGAACGGAATTGCGTTGACCGTTTTGATCAGTCAACTGCCAAAGCTCTTCGGCTTCTCGATCGAGAGCGGCGGACCTTTGCGCAGCCTATGGGCGATCGTCGATGCAATCCTTGAAGGAAAGACAAACTGGGTCGCATTCGGGATTGGGCTCGGCACGTTGACGGTCATCCTGCTGCTCCAGAACAACAAGCGGCTGCCAGGCATTCTGATTGCGATAGTTGCGGCGACCGCCTTCGTCGGCGTGTTTGGTCTTGGGGCCCGCTACGGCGTGGCGGTCCTCGGTCCTCTTCCGGAGGGCTTGCCGGGTTTCGCCATCCCCTGGATCACCTACGGCGATATCGTCCCGGTATTGGTCGGCGGCTGCGCTATTGCGCTGGTTTCGTTTGCGGACACCAGCGTGCTTTCGCGTGCCTATGCCGCTCGATTGGGCACCCATGTCGATCCCAACCAGGAGATGGTGGGGCTTGGCGCCGCCAATCTGGCAACCGGCTTTTTTCAAGGTTTCCCGATCAGCAGCAGCGGTTCGCGCACGCCCGTTGCCGAAGCCGCCGGCGCCCGTACCCAACTGACCAGCGTCGTCGGCGCGCTTAGCCATCGCCTTCCTTCTGCTGATGGCACCAAACCTCCTTCAGCATTTGCCCACCGCCGCATTGGCGGCCGTCGTCATCGCCGCTGCGATCGGCTTGTTCGAGGTCACCGACCTCAAACGAATCTATCGGATTCAGCAGTGGGAGTTCTGGCTAGCGATGGTCTGCCTTGTCGGCGTGGCGGTGCTCGGAGTGATCCCAGGAATTGGTCTGGCAATCGCAATCGCCATCGCCGAGTTCTTGTGGGACGGTTGGCGCCCACACTCCGCCGTGTTGGGTCGCGCCCATGGCGTCAAAGGTTATCACGACATCACAAGATATCCGGATGCACGCCGAATCCCCGGGCTGGTCCTGTTTCGGTGGGATGCGCCTCTGTTCTTCGCCAACGCGGAATTCTTCAGGGAACGCGTACTGGACGCCGTGGCGAAATCGCCGACGCCGGTACGCTGGCTGGTCGTAGCGGCGGAGCCTGTCACCAGCGTGGACGTCTCCGCCGGCGATACTGTCGCCGAATTGGACGAGGCGTTGCACGCGCAGGGTATCGAGTTCTGTTTTGCCGAACTGAAAGATCCGGTAAAGGACAAGCTGAAGAGATTCGGACTGTTCTCGCAGCTTGGCGAGCAGTATTTTTTCCCGACCATCGGCGCAGCCGTTTCCAGCTACCTGGAAATCAATGATGTGGAGTGGGAGGACTGGGAGGATCAAGCCAAGCGCTAGTGAGCGACATGCCGGGCTTAAAGACATACGCGGCGAACGCGTGGAGCACGTCTTCGCGCTAAATGACCGGTGCGCCATCTGTCACAACAGTCGTCCCGGCCTCCGCGCCCGGACCCGTACGCCGTGTCCTATCGTTTGGACGATGGGGTAGACGCCTTCCGCAACATAACCGCTGGGGGTTGGGTCCCGGCTCAAGGCCGGGACGACGTTGCTTCTTTTGATGCCGCTCAGCCCTTCCGCAGGAACACGTAATCCGCGGAGTAGGGCGCACTCTTGGTGGCGCCGAGCTTGTCGCAGGCGCCGGTGAGCTGGCCGCCTGCGGTATTGATCCGCTGCACCGTAGTGACGCCGGAGAGGACGCCGCTGCCGCGATGGGCGATCACTTCAAGTTTGAGCCAGGCAATGTCGTTGGCGGTAGCACCCGGTGCGGTACCGATGGCCTTGCCGGTGACGGCGCTGCCGTCGGCGTCTTCCCAATTGGGGCCAGCATAATGGCGGCCGACGGTCTTGCCGTCGGCCATCAAGGTCGCGATCGGCTCGCGAAACAGCCAGCTCAGCTTGCCGTCGGTGCCGGCCTTGCACTCATAGACCTGCGCGCCCTCGGCATGCACTGACAGCGCAACGGTCTCGCCCGGCGCCGCGATGGCGCCGGGGAGCGGGGTTTCGGCTGATATCGCGCTCGTGAGCGAGCCCGACAGCAGGACGAAGGCGAGGGTAGCCGTTCGAGTGATGGACACCCTTACGCCGCCATCGCCTTGGTCAGGTTTTCCGCGACCTTGTCGAGGAAGCCCGTGGTCGAGAGCCAGCGCTGGTCGGCACCAACCAACAGCGCGAGGTCCTTGGTCATGTAGCCCGCCTCGACGGTCTCGACGCACACCTTCTCCAGCGTGGCGGCGAACTTCGCCAGCGCCTCGTTGTTGTCGAGCTTGGCGCGATGGGTCAGGCCGCGGGTCCAGGCGAAGATCGACGCGATCGAGTTGGTCGAGGTTTCCTTGCCCTTCTGGTGTTCGCGGTAATGCCGGGTCACCGTACCGTGAGCCGCTTCGGCTTCGACGGTCTGACCATCCGGCGTCATCAGCACCGAGGTCATCAGGCCGAGCGAGCCGTAGCCCTGCGCCACCGTGTCGGACTGCACGTCGCCATCGTAGTTCTTGCAGGCCCAGACGTAACCGCCCGACCACTTCATGGCGGCTGCCACCATGTCGTCGATCAGGCGATGTTCGTAGGTGATCTTCTTGGCGTCGAACTTGGCCTTGAATTCGTTGTCAAAGATCTCCTGGAAGATGTCCTTGAAGCGGCCGTCATAGGTCTTGAGGATGGTGTTCTTGGTCGAGAGATAGACCGAATAGCCCTTGGACAGGCCCTGGTTGAACGAGGCGCGGGCGAAGTCGGCGATCGAATCGTCGAGGTTGTACATCGCCAGCGCGATGCCGGCGCTCGGCGACTTGTAGACTTCGCGCTCGATGACCTTGCCGTCCTCGCCGACGAATTTCATCGACAGCGTACCCTTGCCGGGGAACTTGAAATCGGTGGCGCGATATTGGTCGCCGAAGGCGTGGCGGCCGATGATGATCGGCTTGGTCCAGCCCGGCACCAGCCGTGGCACGTTCTTGCAGATGATCGGCTCGCGGAACACCACGCCGCCGAGGATGTTGCGGATGGTGCCGTTCGGCGACTTCCACATTTGCTTGAGGCCGAATTCCTTCACCCGGCCTTCATCCGGAGTGATGGTGGCGCACTTGACGCCGACGCCGACCTTCTTGATGGCTTCGGCAGCGTCGATGGTGACCTGATCGTCGGTTTTGTCGCGGTATTCCATCCCGAGGTCGAAATACATCAGGTTAACATCGAGGAACGGGTTGATCAGCTTGTCCTTGATGTACTGCCAGATGATCCGGGTCATCTCGTCGCCATCGAGTTCGACGACGGGGTTGGTCACCTTGATTTTTGCCATTGAGATCGGGCCTTGCGTTGAGGGTGTTGGCGGGGGCGGGAGGAACGAAGCCGCTCCCGGTGAGGCCCTATAGCATCGCCATCACAAGGGTGGAAGGCGAATGGCTGGGCAGAATGGCGGCTGGCAGACATGCCTTTGGGCCGACCCTGCTTTGAGCAAATTTGGCGCAGGCCTCGCCGGATTCAGGCGAGTCCGAAACTGCGCTCCAGCCGGCTTCGCGCCTTGCCCGGCGTCATGGCCCGGATCACCGCAGCGGCCGCGCCGCGATTGCGCTGGTTCTGGGCTTGCGCGATGTGCAGATAGAGCCTCGCCGGGCGCCAACTGTGGTCCGGATGGCAGAGCTCCAGGATGCGTCGCCACACCGGTATCGCAAGGTGGGGTTCTATGGCGAAGCAGCGGGTCCAAATCAGCTCGAGGGCGCAGGCCCGTGATTCCAGCGGTTCGACGTCGGCCGTGAGCACCAGGCAGCGCTTGAGTTCGCGCTCGGCCAAGCCGGCATGACCCCTTCGGTAGGCCACTGCAAGCGGCCACGCCATCACCGCGACCCTGCCATAGGCGTCATGGCACGATTGAGCCTCCCGAGCCGCTCATCCAAAATCGGCCGCACCAGGCGCGGCTCGGCATGATCGGCAACCGACGCCAGCGCCTGCACGCGATACCAGGCATCAGGGCAGCTGCGCGCGGCCTGCAACGCCTGTCCGGTGTCGGTAGCCGCGAGCTGGCCGGCGCGGTGGCGGCCGATCGGGGACGCGCGCGAGGGCGAGGGCGTGTGGTGATGTCGTCGCGCGGAAGTCATGGCGCTTGGTCGCCGCGAACGCTTTGGCGGTTCGTGGAGTAGCGCCAGAGGGCCATCCCGCCGTTCCCCTGAAGTTCTGCGCGAAGATTCTAATTGGTCGCTAACCCGATTATTTTGCTTGAGAAATTCTGCCAGCCGGGCCATCGACTGGGGCCGTGGATGAGGAGTTGAATCGGGTTGTTCGGAACTTGAAACAAGCTCTTCAGAGTTGAACCAGAAAGTGAAGTGAGATGTCCGGCTCGGGCACCGACAAGACCAAATCAGGCCACGAACTCGCGGGCCCCGTCGTCATCCTGGTCGAGCCGCAGCTCGGCGAGAACATTGGTATGGCGGCGCGTGCGATGGGCAATTTCGGGCTGAGTCGGCTTCGGATCGTCAATCCGCGCGACGGCTGGCCCAACGTTCACGCCAAGCGCGCGGCCTCAGGCGCCGACCACATCCTGGATCAAGCAGGGCTGTTCGACACGGTCGAGCAGGCGGTCGCCGATTGCACCTTGTTGTTTGCCACCACCGCGCGCGCCCACGACCAGGCCAAGCCGGTGGTAGCTCCCGACGCCGCCGCGCGCGAAATCGTGGCCCAGATTGAGGCCGGGACTGGCGAGGTCGGCATCATGTTCGGCCGCGAACGCTATGGGCTGCAGAACGAGGAGGTAGCGCTGGCGAACCGCATCGTCACCTTCCCGGTCAATCCCGGCTTCGCCTCGCTGAACCTCGCCCAGGCGGTGTTGTTGATGGGTTACGAATGGTTCAAGCTGTCGACCGCGGGTGCCTTGCCGTTTGCGATGCCCGAGCGGTCCGAGCCGGCCTCGCAGCACCAAATGCAGGCGTTCTTCGACAATCTGGTCCGTGAACTCGACAAGGTCGAATTCCTGCGCCCGGCCGAGAAGCGCGACACCATGCTGGTCAACCTGCGCAACATTTTTACGCGGATGGATCCGACCAAGCAGGACATGCACACCTTGCACGGCGTCGTGATGGCGATCGCCGAGGGGCGCAAGGGCCCAGCCAAGGGCGGCGTACTTGATGGCGAACAGGCGACGAGGCTGCGCGCGTTGCTCGCCGAGCACGGGCAGGGCGGCGGCACGCCGGCCGACAGCACCAGTACGGTGCGTGGGCTGGCGCGGCTGTTGCGGCGGAATCCGACCGACGCCGAGCGGATCCTGTGGCAGGCGTTGACCACCGATCGCCGCTTTGCCGGCCAGTTCAAGCGCCAGACCCCGGTCGGCCGGCACATCCCGGACTTCGTCTCGTTCGTGCACCGGCTGGCGATCGAGCTGATCAATCCGGATGAGACGGAATTGATCGCCAAGGACCGCTCCGTCAGGCGCGAATGGCTGGAGGCCCGCGGCTACAAGGTCGTCGACATGAAGGCCGCCGCGATCGAGGCCGACCTGGCGACCGAACTCGACCGGCTGCAATCAGGCGTTTTGGAAGCCCGGTAAGACCTGAGCTTTTGCTGCCGATCTGGCATGCTCCTTGCGAGCCTAATTTGGCATCAATGTCAGGAGAAGACCTATGAAACGATCCGACCTCACCGAGAAGCTGCTCGATATCAAGCGCGAGAAGGGCTGGAGCTGGAAACACATCTGCGAGCAGATCGGCGGCTATTCCGAGGTGCTGATAACAGGCGCCATCCTCGGCCAGATGAAATTGACCAAACCCCAGGCCGCCAACGCACAAGAGCTGTTCGGGCTGTCGAAGTCCGAAACCGCGATGCTCAACGAGGTGCCGATGCGCGGTGAGGGCACGCCGATGCCGCCGACCGATCCTTTGATTTACCGCTTCTACGAAATGGTGATGGTCAATGGTCCCGCGTGGAAGGCGCTGATCGAGGAGGAGTTCGGCGACGGCATCATGTCGGCGATCGACTTCGATATGGCGATGGAGCGGGTTGCCAATCCCAAGGGTGATCGGGTCAAGATCACGATGTCGGGCAAATTCCTTCCTTACAAATATTACGGCGCCAGCGGCAACGTGCCGGAATATGGCTTCAAGGAGGGGTGACCTGGGTCCATCGTTGCGAGCGAAGCGAAGCAATCCAGAGCTACGAAGACTGGATGGCTTCGTCGCTTACGCTCCTCGCAACGACGGTTGGGACTAACACTTCAATTTCCCGCCTTCACCTCCGCGATCGCGAGCGCCATCAGCTCGTTCATTTTGGCGCTAAGCTCGGGTTCCGAAAGCGTAATGCCCTTGGCGGCGAGATCGGCGGTGACCTTGCGCGCGACGTGGCCCGCGCCGTCGAAATCGGCGGCGACAATCTGCTTGGCGTAGGCACTCGCGGCGTCACCTCTGATGCCGAGCTGCTCGGCGACCCACAATCCCAACAGCCTGTTGCGACGCGCCGCGGCCTTGAACTTCAGTTCCTCGTCGATGACGAATTTCTTCTCAAAACCCTCTTCACGCTTGTCGAAAGTGGTCATGGCACGGTTCCGATCCTGATGCCGAAGGGGTGAGCATCCGCCTCGTTGCGGTTGGAGGCTCCGATGCCTACATAAACAGCCAGAATCGCTAAAACAACGGGCCAAAGCGCCGCTGGGTAAAGCGGTAAAACTAGGGCCTGGAGGAACCGGATCGATTGTGCTGGATGGGCCAATCGGATAGGTTGCTTTCAGGTCCGGTTCTTGTTCTGTTTTCGCTGCTTGCTCAAGTCCCTGGCCTTCACGGCAGCTCCGTCGTGGGTCGCAGTCCTTGTCATCCGGAGCACACCAAATTCATGGATTTCAACAACACACGGTACATCCCAATGAGCCGTCGACGTCGCATTTATGAAGGCAAGGCAAAGGTTCTTTACGAGGGTCCTGAGCCGGGAACCCTGATCCAGCACTTCAAGGACGATGCGACCGCGTTCAATGCCAAGAAACACCAGATCATTGAGGGCAAGGGCGTCCTCAACAACCGGATTTCGGAGTACCTGTTTCAGCATCTCAACGACATCGGGGTGCCGACCCATTTCATCCGCCGCCTCAACATGCGCGAGCAGTTGATTCGCGAAGTCGAGATTGTTCCGCTGGAAGTCGTGGTGCGGAACGTGGCGGCGGGCTCGCTGTCGCAGCGCCTTGGCATCGAGGAAGGCACCCAGCTGCCGCGCTCGATCATCGAGTTCTACTACAAGAACGACCAGCTCAACGACCCCATGGTCTCCGAGGAGCACATCACCGCGTTCGGCTGGGCCACGCCGCAGGAGATCGACGACATCATGGCGCTCGCCATCCGCGTTAACGACTTCCTGACCGGGCTGTTTCTCGGCATCGGCATTCGTCTGGTCGACTTCAAGATGGAATGCGGCCGGCTGTTCGAGAACGAGATGATGCGAATCATCGTCGCCGATGAGATTTCACCCAACTCCTGCCGGCTGTGGGACATCAAGTCGAACGAAAAGCTCGACAAGGATCGCTTCCGTCGCGATCTCGGCGGACTGCTGGAGGCCTATACCGAGGTCGCCAAGCGGCTGGGCATCCTGATGGAAAATGAGCGGCCCGCGGGTTCGGGTCCGGTGCTGGTGAAAAGCTGAGGCAACAAGACGTGAAAGCACGCGTAACCGTTACTCTCAAAACCGGTATCCTGGATCCGCAGGGCAAGGCCATCGAGGGGGCGCTCAAATCGCTCGGCGTCGATGGTGTCGCCAGCGTGCGCCAGGGCAAGGTGTTCGATATCGAGCTGTCTGCGACCGACAAGGCCCAGGCCGAGGCGGCGCTGAAAGACGCCGCCGACAAGCTCCTGGCGAACACCGTGATCGAGAATTACCGGGTTGAACTTCTCTAGGCTGAACGATCGATGAAATCCGCCATTCTGGTTTTTCCCGGCATCAACCGCGAGCGCGACATGGCGCGCGCGCTCAAGCTCGCATCCGGCCATGAAGCTCAGATGGTCTGGCACGCCGAAACGTCGCTGCCCGCGGGCACCGATCTCGTGGTGGTCCCCGGTGGATTCTCCTACGGCGACTATTTGCGCTGCGGAGCGATCGCGGCGCGATCGCCGATCATGGATGCCGTGCGGAAGTTCGCGGGCGAGGGCGGCCTTGTGCTCGGCGTTTGCAACGGGTTCCAGATCCTCTGCGAGTCCGGTTTGCTGCCCGGCGTGCTCATGCGCAATGCGGGGCTGAAGTTCATCTGTCACGATGTCCATCTGCGGGTCGAACGTTCGGATACGCCGTTCACTCGTGGCTACAATGCCGGCCAGGTCATTCGCGTGCCGATCGCGCATGGCGAGGGCAATTACGAGGCCGACGAAGAGACGCTGAAGCGGCTCGAAGGCGAGGGGCGGGTGCTCTATCGCTACTGTTCGGCGGATGGTGTGGTGGACGAGCGCTCCAACATCAACGGTGCCGCCCAGTCGATCGCCGGCATCGTCAACGAGCGTGGCAATGTGCTGGGCATGATGCCGCATCCGGAAAACCACGTCGAAGACATCATGGGCTGCACTGACGGCCGCGGCCTGTTCGCAGGCCTTGTCGCGCATCTGGAAAAAGCGGCGTAGCCGTCCACACAGGTGCGGTATCCTGCGTCTTTCGCATGATCATCTGTTCATACCAAGCGGGCTTCGTGACGTCGTCGAAGTATGACGATGAACTGACAATGACACGTCCTGCCAACGACGGCTTTGCGAAGCACGAACTTCCAATCAGCCGGATCTAGACGGCGGCCGCGGGCGTTTCAATCATGAGCGGCGTGCCCAAGGTGTGCGCGCGGCGCCCGGCCGCAGCTTCGCTGGCCCGGAATTTGCTCCTTTCTCCCCGTCACCGATCCAGGTCTACCGAAGGGGAGAGATCATGCTTATTCGCAAGGCTGTTAGCGCGCTCACGCTCACTGCCGCTTTATTGAGCGGCCGATCCGCCATCGCCGAGACCACGCTGCGCATTGCCATGACAGCGTCGGACATTCCCACCGCAACCGGCCTGCCGAATAACGGCTTTGAGGGCATGCGTTTCCTCGGCTATCCGATCTTCGAAGGACTGGTGCTGTGGGATCTGACCAAGACCGATCAATTGGCGCCGCTGCGTCCGGGGCTTGCGGAGAAATGGGAGCAGGATCCGGCCGACGAGAAGATTTGGATCTTCCATCTGCGCCATGGCGTGAAATTCCACGACGGCACCGATTTCAACGCCGATGCGGTGATCTGGAATCTCGATCGCTGTTTCAACACGACCAGCCCGCAATTTGAGCCGCCGAGCTCGGCGTTAGCGCGGTCCCGTGTGCCGCTGATGGGAAGCTACAAGAAAATTGACGATTACACCGTCGCGATCACCACGACCAAGCCGGCCTCCTATTTTCCCTATATGGCGGTGTATGTGCTGTTCACCTCGCCGGCTTCGTTCGAAAAAGCCGGCCATGATTGGGCCAAGGTCGCGGCCTTGCCGGCCGCCGGCACCGGGCCGTTTCGCATCGCCAAAATCGTGCCGCGGCAGGAGGCGGATCTGGCGCGCTGGGACGGCTATTGGGACAAATCCAAACTGGCCAAGGTCGACAATGTCGTGCTGATGCCGATCCCGGAGGCGAATTCACGGCTGGCCGCGTTGCGCTCCGGTCAGGTCGACTGGATCGAAGTGCCGCCGGCCGACGGCATCGAATCGCTGAAATCGGCGGGCTACACCATCACGACCGGCTCGTATCCGCATGTTTGGCCGTGGTTCTATAACATTGGCGCGACCGACAGCCCGTTCAAGGACGTACGCGTCCGTCAGGCCCTGAACTACTGCATTGATCGGGAAGGGTTGGTGTCGCTGCTCAACGGCACCGCAGAGCCTTCGGTCGGCTGGCTCAAGACCAGCGATCCGGATTTCGGTTCGCCCGTCAATCATTACAAATTCGATGCAGCCAAGGGAAAGGCGCTGCTGGCGGAAGCCGGTTACACTGCGGCGAAACCGCTGTCCTTCAAGGTACAGATCTCCAATTCCGGCTCGGGCCAGATGCTGCCGTTGCCGATGAACGAATTCCTGCAGCAGAATCTGAAAGAAGCCTGCGGCGTCAACGTCGACTTCGACGTGGTCGAGTGGCAGGTTCTGCTGAACGCGGCCCGCGCCACGCCGGACGCGCCAAGCCTGAAGGGCGCGATGGCGCTCAATATCAGTTCGCCGTCATCCGACGTTGGCGTCATGGCGCGCTATTTTGCCGCCGCCAACTGGTCGCCGAACGGATTCAATTTCGAGCAGTGGAAGGACGACCAATTCGAAGACGCGCTCAAGACCATCGCGGAGGCGAGCGATCCCAAGGTGATCTCGGCGGCTTACGCCAGGGCGCATGAACGCCTCGTCGACAATCCGCCCTGGCTTTACATCGTCCACGATCTCAACCCGCGCGCGATGAGCCCGAAAGTGAAGGGGTTTATCTCGCCGCAATCGTGGTTCGTCGATCTCAGCCTGGTCAGTTTGCAATAGGCCGGCGGGCTGTCAGCCGGTGCGATACCGGCTGATCCAGCGGCGGTAGACGTCTTTCGGAATGGTCATGGCGGCGACGCCGACCATGACCAGCAGAAGTCCGAGCGCTAGATTGGACGGGACGGTTTCGCCGAGCAGGAGAACCGACAGACCGACGCCGATCGGAATGCGTAAGTATCCTTGCGCGTTGGTGGTCAGCGTGCCGAGCCGCATCAGGCACATGTAGAATAGCATCAGTCCGAGCGCGCTGGAGAAGATCCCCATCGCGACGGTTGCGACGATCGCGTGCGCCGTCGGCCGCAAGGTCCAGGGGTGCTCGATGATCAGCGATGCCGGTAGCAGCAGGCAACCGCCGAACAACAGCGAGCCCGCCGCGACCACCATCGGGTCGTAATCGGACAGCCGCAGCCCGAAGATCGTGGCGCAGGCAAACGAGATGGTGGCGAGCAGGATGACGATCTCGGCCAATATATTGCCGCCGAGGCCGCCCAGCGCATCGAGGCCGATGATCACGGCGGTCCCGGTAAGTCCCAGGATCGCGCCGGCAAGCTTTAGCAGCGTCGCCGGCTCGTGCCGTGTGATGCCCCAGGTGATGAAAAAGGCGAAGATCGGCGTGGTTGATGCCAGCACCACGGTGATCGAAGCCGATACATATTGCTGCGCCCAGGTGATCATCAGAAAGGGAATTGTCGAATTGATGGTCTGCTGAAAGGCGAACAGCTTCCAGGCCTTGGCGTCAGTTGGGATACGAATGCCGCGCACGCGCAAGACCACCAGCAGAAAGGCTGCGGCGACCAGTGAGCGCGCCGAGATGAAGGTGATCGGCGGGATCGAGCCGAGGCCGATCTTGGTCAGCGGATAGGTTGAGCTCCAGCAGCAGGCCAGCGCCAGCAGCAGCGCATAGTCGCGCCAGCCGCGGTAGCGCGCCGGTGGGAGAGACTGGTTCACATCAGGTGGCGGTGGGGCTGGACGCCGCTGGCGTCCGCCGCTTGACCCGCTTGATGGTCCCGGAAAACGTGAACAATGGCCGGTCGCCGGATTTCAGGATGCCGCGCAGGAAGATCATCGAGCCGCCGGCGCGGGTGACCTCGCCGGTGCCTTCGACCAGTTCGCCCTCGCGCGCGGCGTCGAGGAATTCGCAGCCGAACGACACCGTCACGGCAGGTCCCTCGAGGATCGGGGAGGCGATCGCAAACAGGCAGTAGTCCGCGAACGACATGAAGGCGCCGCCATGGACATTGCTGGCGCCGTTGAGATGCTTCTTCTCGACCCGGAAGGCGCAGCGCATGGTGCCGTCGTCGTCCTGCCGGTGCCAAAACGGCCCGTTGCTGGTCTCGAAATTGTCCCCGCTCCAGGTTCGCCATCCCTGAAACTCGCCATCGGTGGCGATGTGCAGGTCGGGGCGGCGGCGGTATGCGGTTTTGGTGAGGTCGTCCACGCGATTTGAGCCTTCAAATGAGGGTTTCAGGTCTTAAATCCGATCCATCGGCGATGTGCAAATCGCCGGCGGCTTGGTGTGCCGCCTGTAAAGCTCTGGACATCAGGAAATTGGCCCGTAAAAGGCCTTTTCGGGCCGATCCGATCTCCCTAAAAAGAGACCTCTCTCGCTGTAAGAAGCCCCATGAACCAGCCGCAAATCACCCCGGAACTCGTAGCCAGCCACGGGCTCAAGCCCGACGAATATGAGCGCATTCTCAAGCTGATCGGCCGGGTACCAAGCTTTACGGAGCTCGGGATTTTCTCGGCGATGTGGAACGAGCATTGCTCGTACAAATCCTCGCGGCTGCACCTGCGGGGGTTGCCGACCAAGGCGCCGTGGGTGATCCAGGGGCCGGGCGAAAACGCCGGCGTCATCGACATCGGCGATGGCCAGGCGGTGGTCTTCAAGATGGAGAGCCACAACCATCCAAGCTACATCGAGCCGTATCAGGGTGCGACCACCGGCGTCGGCGGCATTCTGCGTGACGTCTTCACCATGGGCGCGCGCCCGATCGCCTGCCTCAATGCGCTAAGCTTCGGCGCGCCGGAACATCCGAAGACGCGCCATCTGGTATCGGGCGTGGTTGCGGGTGTCGGCGGCTACGGCAATTCGTTCGGCGTGCCGACCGTCGGCGGCCAGGTGCGTTTCCACACCCGCTATGACGGCAACATCCTGGTCAACGCGATGGCGGTCGGCCTCGCCGACGCCGACAAGATCTTCTACGCGGCGGCGTCGGGCGTGAACATGCCGATCGTCTATCTCGGCTCCAAGACCGGCCGCGATGGCATTCACGGTGCCTCGATGGCGTCGGCCGAATTCGACGATGATTCCGCCGAGAAGCGCCCGACCGTGCAGGTCGGCGATCCCTTTGCGGAAAAGCTGTTGCTGGAAGCCTGCCTCGAAATCATGGAAGCCGATTGCGTGATCGCGATCCAGGATATGGGCGCGGCGGGGCTGACCTGCTCGGCGGTCGAGATGGGTGCCAAGGGTGATCTCGGTGTCGATCTCGATCTCGATGCGGTGCCGACGCGTGAAACCGGCATGAGTGCCTATGAGATGATGCTCTCCGAGAGCCAGGAGCGCATGCTGATGGTGCTCAAGCCGGAGAAGGAAAAAGAAGCCGAAGCGATCTTCAGGAAATGGGGGCTGGATTTCGCCGTCGTCGGCTACACCACGCCGAGCAAGCGCTTCGTGGTCAAGCATGGCGGCGACGTGATGGCCGACCTGCCGATCAAGGAATTGGGCGACGAAGCCCCGCTCTACGATCGTCCGCATGTCGAAACGCCGCTGCTGCCGACCATTCGCGCGCAGGACGTCAAGCCGCCGATCGGCATCATGCCGGCGCTGGAAAAGCTGATCGCAACGCCCGAACTCTGCTCGAAGCGCTGGGTCTGGGAGCAATATGACCACGTCATTCTCGGCAATACCGTGCAACGTCCGGGTGGCGACGCCGCGGTGGTGCGGGTGCAGGACGGACCGAAGGGCCTGGCGCTGACGGTCGACGTCACGCCGCGCTATTGCGAAGCCGACCCTTATCAGGGCGGCATGCAGGCGGTTGCGGAAGCGTGGCGCAACATCACTGCCGTTGGTGGCCGGCCGCTGGCGATCACCGACAATCTCAATTTCGGCAATCCTGAACGGCCCGAGATCATGGGGCAATTCGTCGGTTGCCTGAAGGGCATCGCCGAAGCCTGCCGCACACTCGACTTCCCAGTCGTGTCCGGCAACGTCTCGCTCTACAACGAAACCAACGGCCGCGGCATCCTGCCGACGCCCTCGATCGGCGGCGTCGGTCTGCTCGATGATTTTACCAAGTCCGCGACCCTGGCGTTCAAGGCCGGTGGTGAAGCGATCCTGTTGATCGGTGACGTCAAGGGATGGCTCGGCCAGTCGGTTTATCTGCGTGACATCTGCGGCCGCGAAGAAGGCGCGCCGCCGCCGGTGGATCTCGCGGCCGAAAAACGTAACGGCGACGTGGTGCGCGGCATGATTCACGCAGGCACTGCGACTGCGGTGCATGACGTTTCCGACGGCGGGCTGTTGATTGCGCTGGCGGAGATGGCGATCGCGAGCGGCATTGGCGCGCAATTGCTGGCGGCGCCGGCATCGATCGTACCGCATGCCTATTGGTACGGCGAAGACCAGGCGCGCTACATCGTCACCGTGCCGGCGCAGGAGGCTGGCCTGATACTGGCGAAGATGAAGGGCGCAGGCGTGCCTTGCGCGCGGATCGGCACCACCGGTGGCGATACCGTTACGGTTGCCGGCGAAACACCGGTTACGATTGCGTCGCTGAGGGACGGGTTCGAAAGCTGGTTCCCGGCCTATATGGGCAGCGGAAGGTAGTTAGGGCAAGTCAGAGACTGCCACGAGCATGGTGAGGCTGAGTGCGGTTGCGATCAAAATAGCCGACAGTCCCATGGGGCATCCTTTGTAAGTTGACCTCGGACACGCCTCCCGGGGAAAAACTTATGCAGTTTTGATGCCAACCCATCTGACGATTCGAAGAAGATCGTCGCGTGCTAAAGCACGCGCGTTGCGCCGGGGATTTTTCGTAGAGCCGCCGTCACCGCCCAGCTGAATGCGACCGTGAGCACGAACGCAATGGCGGCCTTGACCACGGCGGGCAGATCGTAATCGAACAGCCAGTATTGCAGCCACAGCACGATCGGATAGTGCACGAGGAAGATGCCGTAGGCGTCGCCCTGCATGCGGTCCAGCGTGACCCAGGGGCGCTTTGAGCCCAGAAAAAACCCCAGGATGGCGAACAGGATGGCGGCGCTAAAGGCGACGAAGCAAAAGCCATAGCATGCAAGATACCACGTCGGCTGTGGATCGGGATTACCCAATATCTCGCGCTTGATGTAGATCAGCACCCACATCAGGCAATAGGGAACGAGCGTCGCGATCAGCCAGCCCCAACTGCCTCGTGCGAGCCGCCCCTCCGCGGCCAGTACGCCCTGATTGAAATGCGCAACACCGATGCCGGCACCGATGAAGAAGTAAGCTGCGTAAAGCAGTATGCGGCTAGCCTGAACCGAAAATGGTCCGAACTCGAACCAGCGATTGGGTCCGAAATAAATCAGCGCCGGAATGTAGACCACCGCCGTGACCGCCAGCAGAAACAGGAAGAACCGGGCAGGCGCCTCAAAACATTGCTGCGATAGTCGATTGATGGGATCGAGCAAATTGGGTGACAGCCGATACAGCAGGCTCGCCAACAGATCGAAGCCCAGCAACACCCAGACGAACCAGAGTGGACCGCTCGGCCACGGACCGACCGTCACTGTTTTCCACCAGAACGCAGCGAAACTGATGTCGGGGTCGTGACGCAGGGCGATGGCATAATACGCGATCGGAATCACCGTGACGGCGGCGATCACGAAGGGAAGGCCGAGCCGAAGCAGGCGATCGCGCAGATGGACAGCCGGTGCCTTGTGCGCGAGACTTGGCCACACGAACAATCCCGACAGAAAAAAGAACATCGCCATGAAGAAGCTGTCGGTGGCGGTCACGACAAAATCAAAGCCGATCCACGACTTGCCGTCGGTGTGCCCGAAATGCGTGTAGGGAATGACCGCGTGGTGAAGCACCACGACAAGCGTCAGGAAGCTGCGCGCATGATCAAGCGCGGCGTTGCGCGAAGTTGCTTTCGGCGCGGCTCGTACTTGCGCGGGCGCCTCTGAATGCGAAATCGACGTCATATGCGTCCCGGCGGGGTTATCGCCAGATGTTGCAACCGGGAACCCGATTCAGCAAGGCCAAAATATTGAATCAAACGAGCGTTGCCAGGCGGCGCTCGTAGGCTTGGGCCGCGGTCGAAGCGCCGGTCGACGCCGCTCCCTCTGGGAACCAGCGCCGTCGCCCGCCGTTAGATCAGCATCGCACGGGAGCTGCGCCGCGAAGGCTGGAGAAACGGGCAATGACAATTCTGAAATGGGCGCTGATTTTCTTCCTGGTGTCCGTCGTCGCCGGCATTCTCGGATTCACCGGCATCTCAGCCGCGTCGGCTGACGTCGCCCGCTTCCTGTTCTACGTTTTCGTGGTGATCTTCCTGGTCCTGCTGGTGCTTGGACTGACGATCTTCAGGGTGTAGCGGGAGTCCATTGCACAACCGCAGGCCAAGTACCTCATCATTCCGGGATGGTGCGAAGCACCAGACCCGGAATCTCGCAATTCCGGTTTCGAAGCTTCGCTTCGCCCCGGAATGACGACATCGAATTTATTACGCCACTTCCTCGATCTTCACCTTGTCCGGGTAGAACGCCAGGTGACCGGTGATCTCGGCCATCGCAGGGAACGGTGTCTCATAGGTCCAGATCGAATTTTCCAGCGTCTTGCCGTCGGCGACGACGCTGTAATAGCTCGCGTCTCCCTTATAGGGGCAATGGGTGGTCCGATCGGTGCGCTGGAGCAGGGCCATGTTGGCATCCGTGCGGGGCACGTATTGGACCGCCGGGTAGGTGGCTTCCTTGAGGGTCAGGGCATGGGTGGTGTCGGCTATCACAGCGTCGCCCGCGGTGACGCGGATGCGCTTCGGGTTCGCCGTAATGGTGATCGGGTGGTCGGGACCGGGGAGTTTCATGACGATGCGCCTTTTCGGTCAGCCCGTTGTGATCGGCAGGGTCCGATCCAGCGGATTTAAAACGATTGGATCAGGAATATAGTGTGACAACGCGTGACCTAGAAGAGTGTCCGGGCTAAGTTTGGCCCACACGGTGGCGAAAGCCGTGCCAGGACCGGAAACCTGATGGGAGAATATTCGGATGCCGATGGACGCCCGCGAGATCGAATCGATGATCAAGGCAGCGATTCCCGACGCTGAGGTCACGATCCGCGACCTGGCCGGCGACGGCGACCACTATGCGGCGACGGTGATTTCGGCCTCGTTCAAGGGCAAATCACGCGTCCAGCAGCACCAGATCGTCTATCAGTCGCTGAAGGGGCAGATGGGCGGCGTGCTGCACGCCTTGGCACTCCAGACCGGGGTACCAGAGGGGTAGGCCGGAAGCGGGACGGGGTATGGCCGGGGACGACCAACGCGGCGCGCTGTTTCGTGCCCGGATAGCCAACCAGCATAGCCGCGTCACCTATGCCGAATTGTTCTTCGACCTGGTGTTCGCCTACGCCGTCACGCAGATATCGCATACCTTGCTGGGGCGATTTACCGCACTCGGCGCGCTGCAGACGACACTGCTATTCCTCAGCGTCTGGTGGCTCTGGGTCTACACCGCCTGGATCACCAACTGGCTTGACCCCGAGAAGACCCCGGTTCGGTTGCTGCTATTTGCCCTGATGCTGGGCGGGCTCGTGCTCTCGACCTCGATTCCCAAGGCGTTTGAATCGCGAGGACTTTGGTTCGCGCTAGCCTATAGCGTGATGCAGGTTGGGCGGACGATCTTCCTGCTGGCATCGACGACATCAGGCCAACCCTTGGCGCGCCTGAATGCGGTCCGCATCCTGGTGTGGCTCGCGGTGGCGGCTATCTTCTGGATCGCGGGAGGCCTGGCGGAGGGCCAATCGCGGCTGGCGCTGTGGGTGGTGGCGCTGGGCATCGAATATCTGTCGCCGGCGTTGCGGTTCTGGATTCCGAAATACGGCGCAACATCGGTCGCGGATTGGGTGGTGGAAGGCGGCCATATGGCCGAGCGCTGCGCCGGCTTCATCATCATCGCGCTCGGCGAATCCATCGTGGTGACCGGTGCGACCTTTGGCGACCTGACCTGGACCACCGAGAATGTCATCGCGTTTGTGGCGGCGTTGCTCGGCAGCATCGCGATGTGGTGGATCTATTTCCACAAGGGCGCCGAAGCCGGCTCCGAGCAGATTTCAAAATCCAGCGAACCCGGCCGGCTGGCGCGGCTCGGCTACACCTATCTGCATATGCCGATCGTGGCCGGCATCATCGTCTCGGCGGTGGCCGACGACCTGGTGCTGAGCCATCCCGGTGGGCATTCCGATTACAAGACGGTCCTCAGCGCAATCGGCGGTCCGCTGCTGTTTCTGGTCGGGACCGTCCTGTTCAAGCTCACCTTTCGCGGCTTCCTGCAGCTCTCGCATGGCGCCGGTATCATCGCGCTGGGCGTGCTCTATTGGTTCGCCGGCGAGCTATCGCCGCTGATGCTGTCGTGCCTGACGACGGCGATCATGCTGATCGTCGCGACCTGGGAGTCGATTTCGCTGAGCTCCGGCCCTGGTGAATCTCAAGTCCGCTCAGTCCGACGCCGCCAGCGCATGAACCGAGAACATGCCGGCCTGGTCGGTCCAGGATTTACGCGGCGTCCAGCCTGAGCCTCGCGCCAGCGCGGTGAAGCGGTCGATACTGTATTTGTAGCTGTTCTCGGTGTGGATGCTCTCACCGGCGCGAAACGCCAGGCTGGTGCCCAGCAACCGCACGGTCTGCGGTTTCTTGCTGATCAAATGCATCTCGATCCGGTGCCGCTCGCGGTTGTAGATCGCGCGGTGCGTAAAGGAGGAAAGATCGAAATTACCGCCGAGTTCACGGTTGATGCGCACCAGCACATTGAGATTGAAGCGTGCGGTGACGCCAGCGGTGTCGTTATAAGCGTCATACAAGACGCGTTCGTCTTTCTCGAGATCGACGCCGATAATCATCTGCGCCCCTTTGCCGAGGATCTGCCGGGCGCTGCGCAGGAAGGCGCAAGCCTCATGCGGCTCGAAATTGCCGAGCGTCGAGCCCGGAAAGAAGCCGACCTTCGGCATATCGGCGATCTCAGGTGGAAGCGCGAACGGCGTGGTGAAATCGGCCGCGACCGGATACACCGCGAGACCCGGGAAATCCTTGCGCAGCGCGTCGGCCTGGTCCTTCAGGAAGTCGCCCGAAATGTCGACCGGGACATACGCGCCGATGGTGCACTTCTCCAGCAACAACCGTACTTTCGTGGTTGCGCCGGCGCCGAATTCGATTAGCGCTGCGCCTTTTGGAATGATCGCTGCGATCTCGCTGCCGCGATCCCGCAGGATCGAAAGCTCGGTGCGCGTCGGATAATATTCCGGCAGTCGCGTGATCGCCTCGAACAATTCCGACCCCGTCGCGTCGTAGAAATATTTCGGCGACAGCCGTTTTGGCCGTTGCGACAGGTCGCCGATGGCTTCGCGGGCAAATGCTGAAGTCTGTTCATCCGGCAAATGCGCTTCGGCCAAGGCGCTGGCATACACATTCATGATACTCTCCTCGACGCGCGTCCCCTGCGCGGTTGGGTAAAAAAATCAGGTAGGGTAGTCGGCGAGCCGCAGTCCGGTGAACTGCCAGCGATGGTGTGGGTAAAAGAAGTTGCGATAAGTGATACGGCTGTGGCCGTGCGGAGTTGCTAGCGATGACCCGCGCAGCACCAATTGATTGACCATGAACTTGCCGTTGTACTCGCCGAGCGCACCTTCGATGGCCCGGTAGCCCGGGTAGGGCGAATACGAACTGCAAGTCCATTGCCAGACGATGCCGAAGGCGTCGTTGAGGTGGCCGGCGCGGGCGGCGACTTCCCATTCCATTTCCGTCGGCAGGTGCTTGCCGCTCCAGCGCGCGAACGCGTCGGCCTCGTAATAGCTGATGTGGCTGACAGGTGCTTCGGGATCGACCGGCATTAGCCCGCCGAGCGTCATGATCTTCCATTCGCCGTCGATCTGGCGCCAGTGGCCGGGCGCCTGCCACTGCTCGTTATTGACCGTCGCAAAGCCATCCATCAGCCACAGGGTCGCGGCGCCGTAACCGCCGTCGGCCATGAAGGCCTGCCATTCGGCATTGGTCACGAGGTTGCGTGCCAGTTTCACCGGTCCGACCAGCGCACGGTGCACCGGCTTCTCATTGTCGAAATGAAAGCTCTCGCCGGCGTGGCCGATGCTGTGGATGCCCTCGGTGAGCGTGACCCATTCGTCGCCCTCGCGGGTCGAGGTCGGGAAGCGCCACACCGGATCGTAAGCGGGCGGAATCGGGTTTTGCGCGAAGGCATGCAGGATGTCGGTCAGCATCAATTCCTGATGCTGCTGCTCGTGATTGAGGCCGACCTCGACCAGCGGCACCAATTTCGTGAGCGTATCCTCGTTTGCGGTCTGAAAAAATTTCACCACGGCGGCATCGACATGCCGGCGATAAGCGGTGACCTCGTCAGCACCTGGCCGGGTCAGGTGGCCGCGCTGGTGGCGAGCGTGTCGCGGTCCGGCGCTGACGTAATAGGAATTGAACAGGAAGGCGTAGTCCGGATGAAACACCTGGTAGCCCGGGCTGTGTTCGCCGAGCAGGAATTGCTCGAAGAACCAGGTGGTATGGGCGCGGTGCCACTTCGCCGGGCTGGCGTCCGGCATGGACTGAACAAGCTGATCTTCCGGCGATAAGGGGGCGGCACGGCGCTCAGTCTCGTTGCGGACCGCAAGGAACGCTTCCACCAAATTCTGGGCCAGACTGCCGGAATCCGAGAACAAAGACGGGCAAGGGGCGGCTAACGCGGCCGCTGCGGTTGCTGGTTTCGTCACGAATGGTCTCCGGTTCGGGAGAGAACGTTACTCTGGCGTACCGGTTCCCCGGAAAGTGCTTGTCCTAGATAGGGTCTCCCTCGCGGGATAAAAGCCTCCCCCGGTCATACCTAGGGGTTATCGCCACGGCCGCCACGGACCCCTCATTCGGCCGTTTCCGGCCGCATCTGTGTCAAACCTGCGCATCCCAGCTCCCCGCCATTTTACTTTGGATGCACAACGGTTTGGGGTACATATATGGCAGTAACGGGTTAAACGGAGCCGGGCCGAACGGCTGTGCGGGCAGGGGCGTTGCCCCAAAAGGAAGAGCATATGAGCATCGAGCAATTCATCGATAACGAAGTAAAGTCGAACGACGTCGTGCTGTTCATGAAGGGCACGCCGCAATTTCCGCAGTGCGGTTTTTCGGGTCAGGTGGTCCAGATCCTCGATCACGTGGGTGTCGGGTACAAGGGCCTCAACGTCCTCGAGTTCCGCTGATCTGCGCAACGGCATCAAGACCTATTCGAACTGGCCGACCATTCCGCAGCTCTACGTCAAGGGCGAGTTTGTCGGCGGTTGCGACATCATCCGCGAGATGTTCCAGGCCGGCGAACTGCAGCAGCTGCTGGCCGACAAGGGCGTTGCGATCAACGCCGCGGCGTCAGCCTGAGTCTCGCCGCGCGCCAAATCGGCAAGGCGCGGCTTGAAGTCATTGTTGCCGACATCACCACCCTGCGCGTTGACGCCATCGTCAACGCTGCGAATTCCTCCCTGCTTGGCGGTGGCGGCGTGGACGGCGCCATCCATCGCGCGGCCGGTCCTGAGCTATTGACCGAATGCCGCGCGCTGCATGGCTGCGCGACCGGCGACGCCAAGATCACCAGAGGTTATCGATTAGCGGCACCGCACGTGATTCATGCGGTCGGCCCGGTCTGGCATGGCGGGACCGAAGGCGAGGATGGTTTGCTGGCCTCGTGCTATCGCCGCGCCATCGAACTCGCGCAGGCCAATTCGCTGGGATCCATCGCATTTCCCGCCATCTCCACCGGGGTTTATCGTTTCCCCTCGGATCGCGCGGCTGGAATTGCGGTTTCCGCGACCGCGCAAGCGCTGGCGACTGCCCCCGCGCTCACCCAAGTCATCTTCTGCTGCTTTTCAAAGGACAGCGCAAAGCTTCATGAACAGGCGCTGGCCGGGATCGGCGGCCCTTGTGCCAACTGAGCCGGCCGCTACACTCCTGCGATTAATCCGTGGAGGGGTTGATGAGGTCTCATGATTGGCTGCGCGCGCTGATCGGTGGTGCGCTGTTGACGCTGGCGGCGGCACCGCCGGCGGGCGCGGAAGGCAGCTTTGATATTCCCGCAGGCGCCCACTTCAATCCGGACAAGCTCGCCAAGGTCAGCGAGTTCTTCAAGAACGAGGTGGCGACCGGCAAGATCCCCGGCGCCATCGTGCTGATCCAGCAGCACGGCAAGCCGGTCTATCACGAGTTCTTCGGCGTCCAGGATGTGGTGAGCAAGGCGCCGATCACCGACAAGACCATCTTCCGCCTGTTCTCGATGACCAAAGCCATCACCGCGGTGACCTCGATGATGTTGCTCGAGGAAGGCAAGATCAAACTCGACGATCCCATTTCGAAATACATTCCCTCGTTCGCCAATGTGAAGGTCGGCGTCGAGAAGAAGGCCGAGGACGGCACGACCACGCTCGATCTCGTTCCGCCGGATCGTCCGCCCACGGTGCTCGACCTGATGCGTCATACCTCCGGCATCACCTACGGCTTCTACGGCGACAGCATGGTGCGCAAGGCCTACCGCGCCGCCAATATCTATCAGGGCGATTTCGACCTTGCCGAGTTTGCCGAGCGCATTGCCAAGCTGCCGCTGCAGAATCAACCCGGCGCGCTCTGGCAGTACGGCCATTCCACCGACGTGCTGGCGCGGATCATGGAGATCGCCGACGGAAAATCCCTGTATGCGATCGAGAAGGAGAAACTGCTCGGTCCGCTGGGGATGACCGACACCGGCTTCTTCGTCACCGATCCGGAGAAGGTGAAGCTGATGGCGCAGCCGGTGCCCAACGACAGCGATTTCCGGGTTGGCCGCGAGAACGACCCGACCAAGGTCAAGAAATGGGAATCCGCCAGCGGTGGCATGGTGTCGACCATGGCGGACTATTCGCGCTTCGTGCAGATGCTGCTCAATGGCGGCACGTTCGACGGGAAGACCTATCTCACGCCCGCGGCCTTCCAGGAGATGACAACCGATCACGTCGGTCCCGGTTCGGGCGTCGGCAGGGACTACTTCTATTTTCCGGGCGACGGCTTTGGCTTCGGTCTGGGGCTCGCGGTGCGCACCGATCCCGGCAATGCGAAACCGCCGCCGCCGGGCGATCTCGGCGAGTTGAAATGGGACGGTGCCAGCGGCTGCTATTTCGTGGTCGATCGCAAGCAAGACATGTTCTTTATCCTCCTGGAGCAGACGCCGAGCGAACGCCAGCGCATCCAGCGGACGCTGAAGCAGTTGATCTATGAGGCGATGGAGAACTAACCGTTTTGCGAGGCGGTGCTGCCTTGCGGTAGCGCTGGCGTTCGGCGCCATCGGGGCGGGGTCGCAGGCCGCGCTCCGTGCCGAATCGCTATCGGTCGCCACGCCCGGGTTCTCGCACGCCGGGCTGGAGCGCCTGGGCGACTACATGCGCAACGAGATCGCGACCGGCAAGATTCCCGGGGCCATCGTCCTGATCCAGCAGCACGGCCATCCCGTCTATTTCGAGAAATTCGGGGTGCGGGACGTCGAGGGCGGGCATCCGATGACGGATGATACGATCTTCCGGCTGTATTCGATGTCGAAGCCGGTCACTTCGGTGGCCGCGATGATGCTGGTGGAGGACGGCAAGCTCGCGCTTGGCGATCCCCTCGCAAAATACATTCCGGCGTTTGCGGATGTGAAGGTGGGCGTCGAAAAGCGTGACGAGGCCGGCAAGCTGACGCTTGCACTCGAACCACTGCAGCGCCCGATCACCATCGAGGATTTGCTACGCCACACCTCGGGTCTCACTTATGGCTTCTACGGCGACAGCGCCGTGCGGAAGCTCTATGCCAACGCCGATCTGTTCCGGGGCGATTTCGACAACGCCGATTTCGCCGATCGCCTCGCCAAGCTGCCGCTCGCCGAACAGCCGGGGACATCGTGGGATTACGGCCATTCGACTGACATACTCGGCCGCGTCATCGAAGTGGTTTCCGGAAAATCGCTACTTCAGTTCGAGAAGGAGCGCCTGCTCGACCCGCTCGGGATGACCGCGACCAGCTTCTACATCGCCGATGAGGCCAAGCGGCCGCTGCTCGCCGAGCCGATGCCGGACGATCGCTTCACCAGTCCGGTCGCCGGGATCCGCGATTCGATGCGGCCGCGGCGATGGGAATCCGGCGGGGCTGGGATGGTTGGCACCACGGCCGATTACGCGCGGTTCGCGCAGATGCTGTTGAACGGCGGCACGCTGGACGGCAAGCGTTACCTCAAACCCGAGACCGTCGCGCTGATGACATCCGATCACATCGGCCCGGAAACAAGGATCGCGCGCGATTATTTCTATTTTCCGGGGCCCAACAGCGGTTTTGGCCTCGGCTTTGCGGTTCGCACCTCGCAGCCGCCCGACACATCGTGGCCGCTGGGCGAATATCGCTGGGACGGCGTCGACGGCACCTTCTTTTTCATCGATCCCAAGGACGATATGTTCGTGATCTGCATGATGCAGACCGCGTCGCAGCGCGGGCGGATCCAGCTCGAATTGAAGAGGCTGGTCTATCAGGCGCTGGAGCGATGATCGGGCGCGGCCTGCTTACGCCGCCCGCACGATCTCACGCACCAGGCCGACGGTCTCCTCGATCATCGCAGCGGTGACGTCGAGATGGGTGCAGGCCCGGATCCGGCCGTCCATCGTCGCCAGCAACACGCCGCTTTGGCGCAAGGCTTCGACCATCTTGTCGCCGGTGACACCGGCACCGTCAGGCGTGAAGAACACCAGGTTGGTCTCGGGTTGCTGCACCGTCATGCCGGCGATCTGGGAAAGCCCGCGCGCCAGCGCGCGCGCATTGGCATGGTCGTCGGCCAGACGCTCAACGTGATGGTCGAGTGCGTACACACAGGCCGCAGCGCAAATGCCGGACTGGCGCATCGAGCCGCCGAGCCGTTGCTTCCAGCGCCAGACGTCGTCGATGAAATCACGCGAGCCCGCCAGCACCGCGCCGATAGGCGTGCCGAGACCCTTGGAGAAATCGAGCCAGGCGGAATCCCAGCCCGATACCATGTCGCGCGCTGCTATTCCGGTGGCGACGCAGGCGTTCAACAGCCGCGCGCCGTCCATGTGGGTGGCGAGACCATTCGATTTGGCGATCTGGACCACCTCGTCGAGCGCGGCTTTCTTCCAGATTGTGCCGCCGCCGATATTGGCGGTCTGCTCGACACTGACGAGAACCTGCGGCGGCTGGTAGCGCGTGCGCGGGTGAAGGGCTCTGCGAAACGTATCGGGTGTGAATTGTCCATCGGCGCCGGGGAGCGCCGTGATCTGGAAACCACCGAGTGCTGCATGCGCGCCGCCCTCGCGGGCCAGAATATGCGCGCTCTCCTGCGCCAGGATTTCATCGCCGGGCCGGCAATAAGCAAGCGTGGCCGTGACATTGCACATGGTGCCTGATGGCATGAACACCGCGGCTTGCTTGCCGAGCAGCTCCGCGACCCGCTCGCACAGCGCATTGGTGGTCGGATCATCGCCGATCTGCTCGTCGCCGACCTCGGCCCGCGCCATCGCCTCCCGCATCGCCGGCGTCGGCCGGGTCTGGGTATCCGAGAGCAGATTGATGCGGACGGGGATGGCTTTGGGATCACGCGGGGGAGGGGTGTAGGTCATTGCAGAATTCTCGCGGTGTCGTGGCCGGCTTCGCCTGGGTTATCTACGCCCTGGTTTGGCGGCTTGTACACCTAAACAAAAGGCCCCGGCGAACCGGGGCCTTTGATATTCGCAGAGCGCCGAAGGATCAGCGCGAATAGAATTCGACGATCAGATGCGGCTCCATCTGCACGGCGAACGGCACGTCCGACAGATGCGGGATGCGGGTGTATTTCGCCGTCATCTTGGAATGATCAACTTCGATGAAATCGGGCACGTCGCGCTCCGCGAGCTGGCTTGCTTCCAGCACGACCGCGAGCTGCTTGGAGGATTCCTTGACCTCGATGAGGTCGCCAACCTTCACCATGTAGCTCGAGATGTTGACGCGGCGGCCGTTCACCTTGACGTGGCCGTGATTGATGAACTGGCGCGCGGCGAACATGGTGGCCACGAACTTGGCGCGATAGACCACCGTGTCGAGACGGCGCTCGAGCAGGCCGATCAGGTTTTCACCGGTGTCGCCCTTCAGGCGGCTTGCTTCGACGTAGATGCCATGAAACTGGCGCTCGCTGATATTGGCGTAGTAGCCCTTCAGCTTCTGCTTGGCGCGCAGCTGCACGCCGAAGTCGGAAAGCTTGCCCTTGCGGCGCTGGCCATGCTGGCCGGGACCGTATTCCCTGCGGTTCACGGGGCTCTTCGGGCGGCCCCAGATGTTCTGGCCCATACGGCGATCGATCTTGTATTTCGCCTCACTGCGCTTAGTCATCGCGTCCTCTTCATAAGAAGTTCGAGTTTTGAGGAAACGCGCCCTCCTGTGCGCCGGGAAATCCCGGAGCCGACAGGCCCATCCCTTAAGCTTGAAGGGCAAGGCCACGGGTCGCGAAACGCAACGCGGGCCGAAATCGGCCCGCGAGCAGGCGGTTTCTAGGGAGAAACCGCTGTTATGTCAAATGATATGGCCCGGGTTTTGGGACCAAACTGGTCCCATTCCCGGCTTCCGGCGGCCAGCCGGTTGTGCCGCTTCAAGAGGCAGGGGTAGCCAGAGGCTTGGTTTTGTCCACGATATAAATACCAAGCACTTTGAAGGGCTTATCGCCGGCCTTGGCATCGTGGATGGCGCCTGCCGGAATTTGATAGGATTTGCCCGCCTTGAGCTTGAGCGGGGGCTGGCCATCGATGACGAGTTCGAGTTCGCCTTCCAGAACGTAGCCGGTTTCGACGCCGGGGTGGCTGTGGCGGCCTGACGCCCCGCCGGCCGGGACCTCGGCAATCGCGGTTACGGTTGTATAGCCTTCCGGAAAGTCGATCTTTTGCAGCGGAGTGCGTTTGATGCCCTGGGCCGATGCACTTCCGGAGAACGCGCCGCCGGCAAAAGCGAAGGCGACGATAGTTAGTCCGAGTAGAATTTTCTTGATCATGTTTTTCTCCCTGTGCGGCGACAGTAGCAGTGCGAAGCCAAACGGCAAAGCGCAACCGTGCGTTTAGCGCTTGATACCTTCAAGGCTTGCGGCAATGCCGCGCGCGAACAGCGACCAGTCGAAGCCGAGCGCCAGCACGACATAGCCGCGCTCGATCATCTGGTTGGCGATTTCGGGCGTACGCGCGACGCCGCCGATCGGGACACCGCTCTTGAGGATGCCGGCTTCGGCCTGCGCGACCAGCGCCAGCACTTCGGGATCGTCGGGACGGCCGCGCTTGCCGATCGAAGTCGCGAGATCGCCGGGCCCGATGACGGCGACGTCGATGCCTGATACCGCCATGATCTCGTCGATGCGTTTGACCGCTTCGACATGCTCGATGGTGATCATGCAGATCATGTCGTCGTCGGCGGTCGCCATATAATCCGGCATCGACACGCCCCAGCGAAACGGCGCGTGAAACGGTCCCCATAACCGGTCGCCGCGCGGGGGATAGCGCACGCTGCGCACCGCCTTTTCAGCATCGGCGCGGCTGCAGATCATCGGGAAATTGATTCCGAGCGCGCCGATATCCATCGGCGCCTTGGCAAGCCAGGGTTCGTTGGCGGCGATCCGCGCCAACGGCACGCAGGGCGTGCCGGATGTGGCGACGATCATGCCGTGCGCCGAGCCGAGATCGATCGGACCATGCTCGAGATCGACGATGATCCAGTCGAGCCCGGAGCGCGCCATGATCTGCACGGTCTGGATGCTGGGAATCGTTGCGATCGCGCCGAAGGTCGGCCGTCCCTCGCGCCATAATTGGCGGAGGCGGTTCAAGGGCGCAGGGGGTGGTGCGGTCACTGGCAAACCTCCGTTCGGCCGGCAGGGCGTAAATCCGCCGATCAGAATGACTGAATTTTCAAACAGCGAGAAGACATACGTCCGCAATCTCGCGGCGCGATACGCCCGAGCCTTGCGTCGATTTCACCCTCGCAAAGCAACAAGAGGGCACAGGGCTACCCCAAGAGGGGAGCAGGGAAAGCCGGATGCGCGCTGCACCCGCGGTCTCGTGTGCAAAGGGCACAGAAAAACGCACACGAGCAGACAGGTTCAGCGGAGGCAATCCGGCTTTCCCTGCGCGATGGTTTTACGGCTTATGGCGCGCTCTCCCCGGTGAACGGGCTTTCTTGTCACCGTCGCCGGTGTGATGCGAAGCGACATCACTTGCGTGATGCGCAGACATCATCACCGACTTGACGCCAGCATCGGGGCGTCAGGACCACACGCTTTCGCCGTACGCATCGGCCGCGCTCGTCAGTCGCAGCTTTCGCGTCCACCGCATCCCACCGCACGTTCGTGACGATCGCGAGCCGCCCCTCTCATCGGGTGAGACGGACCAGATAAGCCGGTGATTTGGCCTCGATGTTAAGTGGAATATTTTTCGCGGCAGGGCTGGACAGGGTTTGGCTGATTTGCCCGTCGGGTTGTTTTGTCGCGGCCTGGTTGCGAGATTGCGCTTGCGTGCGAGGCGAAGCAGTTGGCGTTT